>JOAZ01000012.1 GCA_000720535.1 Streptomyces halstedii | reverse complement strand
TACGAGGCCAGCCGCAGCGCCAGCGCGTACGACCAGGACTCGCCGTGGCTCGCGTACCCCTTCCCGGGGATGCCCCCCACCCCCCGCACCAACGCCTCCACCCCCGCCACCACCTTGCTCCGAGGACACCCCGCGTTCAGCCGCAGAAACCCCGGCGCCCCGTACACCGCCCCCGGCATGATCGCGACCTTCTCCCGCTCGATCAGCACCCGCTGCAACGCCTCGTCGTCCACACCGTCCCCACCGCCCCCACCGGCCACACCATCCGCACCGGCCCCCGCCCCCACACCCAGCGGCCGCAGATCGATCCACGCCAGATAGCCCGCCTGCGGCGGCTGCCACGCCAGCTCCGGGAACGCCCCGTTCAGCCGCTCCGCGATCAGCGCCAGGTTCCCCGCGACGTACGACCGGGCCGCGTCCAGCCACGCCGCGCCGTCCCGGTACGCCGCGATGTGCGCGGTCAGCGACAGCACCGCCGGCGAGGCGAGCCCCTCGGCCGTCTCCATCCGGCGCAGGAACTCCGCCCGGTCCGCCGCGTCCCCGATGAACCCGTACGACCCCGTCAGCGCCGGGAAGTTGAACGCCTTCGACCCGGACGTGATCACCGCCCAGCGCCCGTCGTCCCCGATCCGCGTCCACGGCACGTGCCGGTACCCGTCGTGCACGAAGTCCGCGTGGATCTCGTCGCTGATCACCGCGACCCCGTGGCGCCGGGCCAGCGCGCCCATCTCCCGCAGCTCGTCCTCCGTCCACACCCGCCCCGTCGGATTGTGCGGCGAGCACAGCACGAACACCTTGGCGTCCGCCCGCGCCAGCTCCCGTTCCAGAGCCTCGGTGTCCCCCAGCGGTACGCCACGCAGCTCCCGCCCGAGCCCGGTGACCGCCTTGCGGAACCCGTCGTACGTGGGGGTGTGGACGACAACACCGTCCCCCTCGGCCGTCCACATCTGGAGCAGTTGCGAGAGCTGGCTGAGCACGGACGGCCCGTAGACCAGCCGGCCGGTGTCCACCTCGGTGCCGTACCGGGTCGCGTACCAGTGCGCGACGGCCGACCGGAAGTCGTCCTGCTGCCAGGTGGTGTAGCCGAGAACCCCGTGGTCGAGCCGGGCGCGGAGCGCGGTCAGCACCTCGGGCGCGGTCGCGAAGTCCATGTCGGAGATGGTGAACGGCAGCAGCCCGTCCACCCCGAACCGGTCGGCGACCCCGTCCCACTGGACGCACCAGGTGCCCCGGCGGTCGATGACGGTGTCGAAGTCGTAGCGCGCAGACGTGCTCACAGCGGTTCCCTCAGGTCGTCCGGACGCACCACGGGCCCGGCTTCCCCGCGAGGGGGGACACCGGGCCCGTGACGTCCTGCGTGGGTGCTTACTTCAGCTTGGTGCCCGTGGAGCGCAGGTTCGCGCACGCCTCGGTGACACGCGCGGCCATGCCCGCCTCGGCGGACTTGCCCCAGCTACGCGGGTCGTAGACCTTCTTGTTGCCGACCTCGCCGTCGACCTTCAGGACGCCGTCGTAGTTGCGGAACATGTGGTCCACGATCGGGCGGGTGAAGGCGTACTGGGTGTCGGTGTCGAGGTTCATCTTCACGACGCCGTTCTCCAGCGCGGTGGCGATCTCCTCGGCCGTGGAGCCGGAGCCACCGTGGAAGACAAAGTCGAACGGCGACGTCTTGCCGTACTTCGCGCCGACGCCCTCCTGGAGGTCCTTGAGGAGCTCCGGACGCAGGACGACGTTGCCCGGCTTGTAGACGCCGTGGACGTTGCCGAAGGAGGCTGCCAGCAGGTAGCGGCCCTTCTCGCCCAGGCCGAGCGCCTCGGCGGTGCGCAGCGCGTCGTCGACGGTCGTGTACAGCTCGTCGTTGATCTCGTGGGTGACGCCGTCCTCCTCGCCGCCGGTCGGGGTGATCTCGACCTCAAGGATGATCTTGGCGGCGGCGGCCTTCGCGAGCAGCTCCTGGCCGATGGCCAGGTTGTCGGCGAGGGTCTCGGCCGAACCGTCCCACATGTGGGACTGGAACAGCGGGTTCTGCCCCTTGGCGACGCGCTCGGCGGAGACGTCGAGCAGCGGACGGACGTAGCCGTCCAGCTTGTCCTTGGGGCAGTGGTCGGTGTGCAGGGCGACCGTGACGTCGTACTTGGCGGCGACGACGTGCGCGAACTCGGCCAGGGCGACCGCGCCCGTGACCATGTCCTTGTTGTACTGGCCGCCCAGGAACTCGGCCCCACCGGTGGAGATCTGGACGATGCCGTCGCTCTCCGCCTCCGCGAAACCGCGCAGCGCAGCGTGCAGGGTCTGGGTCGACGTCACATTGATGGCCGGGTAGGCGAACTTGCCTGCCTTCGCCCGGTCGAGCATCTCGGCGTAGACCTCGGGGGTTGCGATGGGCATCTGTCCGCTCCTTGGGATGTGCGGGTGTGCGTGCTGGTCCCTGACCTGGGGGGCGACGTCATCGTCACCCCCCATCTTTCCAGACTCCCGCTCAGGCTCCACCCTGCCGGGCCCCCTGGGTGCGGGGCGGGCGCGCCCGAGGGGCGGAGGGTTTCACGTGAAACCCTCCGCCCCTCGGGAAACGCGCAGGTCAGGCCAGGCCGAGGTCGGCCACCGAGTACACCTGCACATAGGGCAGACCGGCCTCGGCGACGGCCGGTGCGGCTCCCCGCTCCACGATCACGGCGACCGCGACGACCTCACCGCCGGCCTCGCGCACCGCCTCGACCGCGGTCAGCGGCGATCCACCGGTCGTCGAGGTGTCCTCGACGACGAGGCAGCGGCGCCCCTTGACGTCGGTGCCCTCGATGCGGCGCTGCATCCCGTGGGCCTTCTGCGCCTTGCGGACGACGAACGCGTCCAGGCTCGTCCCGCGCGCCGCGGAGGCGTGCAGCATCGACGTGGCGACCGGGTCGGCGCCCAGGGTGAGACCGCCGACGCAGTCGTAGTCCAGCTCGGCGGTGGCGTCGAGCATCACCTGTCCGACCATCGGCGCGGCCTGGCCGTCCAGCGTGATCCGGCGCAGGTCGATGTACCAATCGGCTTCCAGCCCCGAGGAGAGGGTCACCTTGCCGTGCACCACGGCCTTGTCCTTGATCTGCTGGAGCAGCTCAGTACGTACGTCAGTCATGCTCACGAGGGTAAGCGCTGGCGGCACCGCCCCTCCCCCGGCAGTCCCGCCGGCCTCCACGATGCGGGACGCAGGCGCACGGATCCTGGTGCGGGGCACGAGCGGGACGCGGGGTTTTAAGAGCGGGGGCGCGAGCGGAATGCGGGTGTGAGCGGGGTGCACGAGCAGGACGCGGCGCGAGCGTCTCAGAGCCGGGTCCAGCTCCAGGTGGTCGCGATCTCCAGCGGTTCGATCGGGGTGACCAGCCGGGGGGCGGTGTTCAGCCCGTTCGGTGGCCCCGACTGGGGTTCCACACAGACGGCCTCGTCCTGCTCGTCGTAGATCACGACCCACTCGTCCCGGCTCTTCACCGTGAGCTCCACCTGCTCGGGCCAGGTGAGCGTCACCGCGACGCCGTCCGGCATCCCGAAGCAGTCGTCCCAGGGGCCCGGCCGGGGTTCGATCCGGCGTCCGGTCGGCAGGTGGTCCTCGCCGCGCTCCTCCTGCCAGGCGGCCTCGAAGTCGACGCGCACGTCCTGCCCACCGGTGTTGCGGAGGAACCAGGGGTGCCACCCGGCCTGGGCCGGGAAGGAGTCCCCGTACGTCTCGACACCGAGGCGGAGCGTCAACGCGTCCTCGGTCAGCTCGAACGTCTGGGTCACCCGGCCCTCGTACGGCCACGGGTCGGCCAGGTCGTAGAAGAAGGCCGCTTCCGCCTCGTCCTGCCGGGCGGGCTGCCAGGCGGTGTCGCGGCCGGTGCCGTGGATGGCGTGGGGCGGGGAGTTCAGCGGCATCTGGTGGAGCTCGCCACCGTTGCGGAACCGGCCGTTCCCGGTGCGGCCGCACCACGGCACCATCGGGAAGCAGCCGTACCGCTCGCCCTGGCGCAGCAGTTCGGTGCCGCCGATCCGGAAGCTGCTGATCCGGCAGCCGTGGACGGGGTCAACGGTCAACTCGGCGTCACCGGCGATCAGCCGGACGCTCTTCGTAGCTCTGCTCACGCTATGACACTACTGGCGCGGAGAACGCCCTTCTCGCCGCCACCGGCCCTCGCCGGCCCCCGCGCCCCTGTCCGCGCCGTCAACGCCGTCAACGCCGTCGCCGCAGGGCCCGGCCGACGACCACGGCCGAGGCGATCGCCAGGGCGGCCGCCGGAGCGATCCAGCGCAGGGTGATGCCCGCGACGCCCGACTCGGGCGACGGTACGGGGGCGTACCGGCCGCGCGGCGGTGCGTGGTCCACCTCCTCCGTACTGCGGCCGATCATCGTGCGGCGGGCGTGCGCGGCCTCGGCCGGCGGCTCGTCCGGCACAGTGAAGTCCAGCTCCTCGGAAGGATCGAGCGACGACGGCGGCACAGGTGCGTCGAACACGGATTCCGCGCCGGACTTCTCGCCCGTGGTCCCCGGGTCACCGGACTGATCCGGATCGGCGGGCGAGGCAGGCTCGAAGGACGCCTCACCGCCGTCGGAAGACTCGTCCTCGGGCGACGGCGCACCAGCGGCGGAAGACTCGTCCTCGGCCGAGGACGCCGCGTCGTCGGGTACCGCACCAGACTGCCCGGACTCGGGCTGCCCGGCCGAGGAAGACGCCTGGTCGCCCGAAGACGGCGCCGCCGCCTCACCCGACGCCAGGGACTCCGTCACCAGTTGCCGCGTAAAACGGTCCAGCAGCCGGTGGGACGCGGCGAGGGCCACCGTCTGCTCCAGGTCCACGATGCGGCCGTCACCGCTCGCCGTCCCGGCGAACCCGATGGTCGTACCACCGTCCGTCGGCACGAGGCTCATGATCAGGGCCAGCTTCGCCGAGCCGGTGCCCCGGGCCTCCACACCGTCGCCCGCCACCGAGAACGTCTCGCCGCCGTCGGTGGCCCGCAGGGTCAGCGCACCCCGGTAGGTGATCGTGTGACTGCCGATCCGCACCTTCAGCCGGCCCGCCAAGGGGCTCGACGCGACGTCCGCATCCTGCTGGAACCCCGGGACGCACCGGGCGACGCGGGCGGGATCACTCAGCGTCCGCCGAAGGGACGCGACCGGAACCGGAACGAACACCTCATGCTCCATACCCACCGAGCCTACTCAGCCGCAGCCGTCCCGTCAGCGCTTCCCCACCCCGCATCCCACCCCGCTTCCCCACCCCCGCGACGCCCCGCCCCGTGCGGGCACCGGGTACACGCGTCCCCGCTCACGGCTCCTCCCAGTACCGCGGATGCACCAGCGTCGAGGGCAGCGGCTCCCGCTGCCGGACGCGCTCCGCCGAGCGCCCGGCCGCCAGCAGCTCCCGGTCCCCCAGCGACCGCAGTCCCGGGGAGCCCGGGTCCAGCCGCAACCGCCCCACCGGATCACGGCCGGCCAGCACGAACCCCCAGTCCCGCGGAGACGTGGTGGCGTCCCTGGACCGGTCCGGGCCCGCGGCGAAGCCGTCGAGCCGCCCCTCGACGCTGTACGGGCGGGTGGAGAGGCCGCCCGCCCGCATCGACGCCTCCACCGTCCAGAAGGTCGCGGGCCTGCTGCCGAGCGGCCCCGCGTGCACCACCAGCCGCCCGCCCGGCTCCAGGGCGCCCACGACCAGGCCGTAGAACTCCGCCGAGTACAGCTTGGTGCTGGCCGTGATCCCGGGGTCCGGCAGGTCAGAGACCACCACGTCGTAGCGTCCGTGCGGGGCGCGCAGCCAGGTGAACGCGTCCCCGGTGACGGCCGTGAGCCGCGGATCGTCGTAGACGTGCGCGTTGAGCCCGGACAGCGCCGGGTCCGTACGGGCCAACCGGGTGACGGCGGGATCGAGCTCCACGACCACGACCGCCTCGACGTCCGGATAGCGCAGCACCTCGCGCGCGGCCAGCCCGTCGCCGCCGCCCAGGATCAGCACCCGCGCGTGCCGCCCCGCCATGGCCGGATGCACCAGCGCCTCGTGGTAGCGGTGCTCGTCCCGCGAGCTGACCCGCAGCCGGCCGTCCAGATAGAGGTCGAGGGAGTCCCGGCCCGCCCCGGTGAGGACGACCTCCTGCACCCCGGTCTGCACGGCGACCCGTACGCCCTCGCCGTAGACCGCGCGCCGCGCCGCCCGCTCGAAGTCGTCGACCAGGACCGTCGCCGTGGCCAGCAGGGCGATCACCGTCACGTTGACCGTGATCAGCACCCAGCGGGAGCGGCGGTCCAGGTCGCGCCGGAACACCCACAGCACCAGCGCCCCGCCCGCCGCCGCGTTGACGGCGCCGGTGACCAGCGCGCCGGTGAGCTGGCCCATCACCGGCAGCAGCAGGAACGGGAAGGCGAGCCCGCCCACCAGCGCGCCCACGTAGTCGGCGGCGAAGAGATCGGCGACCGCACCCCCCGCGTCCTGCCGGTCGACGCGCTGGATCAGCGTCATCAGCAGCGGGATCTCCGCACCGATGAGGACACCGATGGCGAGCGAGAACCCGACCAGCGCGAACCGCGACTCCCCGAGCCAGGCGAACGAGGCGTACAGCACCAGCGCCGAGGTCCCGCCGATCAGGGCGAGGGCGGCTTCGAGCAGGCCGAATCCGACCGCCGCCCGGCCGCGTAAACGTTTCGCGAGAAGGGAGCCGATGCCCATCGCGAACACCATCACGGAGAGCACCACGGAGGCCTGGGTGACCGAGTCCCCGATCAAGTAGGAGGCGAGCGCCACCAGTTCCAGCTCGTACACCAGACCGCAGGCGGCACAGACGAACACCACGGCCAACACCAGGAACCGGCCGGTCCGCGGCCGTACGGGCAGCCCCGCCGCGTCCCCTCGCAGCGACATCTGCTGGTCGATCATGAAAGAAACGCTACGTCACGACGCCGTCGCGGCTTGTCACCCACACGGGTGCAAGTGACGCACCGGCGCTCGCGCGGTCACGACACCGGCACCGCCGTCCGGACACCGACCCGGGTCCGGGTCACGACCAACTGCCCCTCCTGCGGGTAGGCGTGCCAGGTCCGCCACCGCACCTGCCCCTCCGTCCGCTGGGCCAGCATCGCGGTGAACGCGTGCGGGCTGCCGGGAAACGTCCCGGCGAGGCCGTGCGGATGGTCGGCGACCAGGGCGAGCAACTCCTGGGCGCGCCCGGCGAACGAGCCCTCGGAGAGCGTCTCGACGCGCGCCGCGAACTCGTACTCCCAGTCACCGAGCCGCTTGGCGACACCGAGGGGCAGGGGCGTGCTGCTGCCCGGCATACAGGCGACCGTCTCGGAACAGGAGCCCCGCTCCTCCTCCAGCAGCACTTGGTGGGAGGCGCCCAGCAGCCTCATCTGGAGCGTCGCGCCCGCCAGTTCGAGGTCGAGTACGGCGAGAGCGGGCAGTGGCTCACGGCCCAGCGCCCAGGCGAGGTCGGCGGCACGGGTGTCGGAATAGGCGGTCTGGAGGGTCGTGAGCATTGGATCGGCTCCGCACACACTGTGGAACATGGACAGGGGGTGCCCCCGGCGCCGCGCACGTGGGGGAATGGGAGACGCCCGAACCGGCCCAACTGGGCTCCGGGGGCTGAATGTTCTTTACAATGAGGAAATCATGAAGTAAGCGACACTCGCAGCTTTTTTGCCCAACTCACCGCGGTTTCCATCCCCTCGGGGGCAGACCGGTTCATCTGTTCCCGAAGAGCACCGACAGGACGTGCGGGGTCGGCCCACCCAACGAAAAGGTGCCCGGCGGCAGTTGAGCCCACCGGACACCTCAGGTACGTACGAACGCGCCTGCCGGACGCACGGCCCCTTCACGGACGTACGGACACACCCCCAGCGCCGTCCCGGGCCGCAGTCTCCCCGTCCCCGGCCGTCGTGCTCGCGGCCGTCCGCGCGAGGTCAGTCACCGCCTCCGCCGCCGCATCCCCCGCCACCGCAGGAGTGACCGCCGCCTCCGCACGAGTGGCCCCCGTGATGCGAGCCGCCGTGCGATCCGCTGTCCCCGGCCCACCAACTGCCGCCGTCGGAACCACCGGACCCGCCGTCGGAACCACCCGCCCCGCCGCCGCCCTTCCGGCGGCCGCCACGTCCGGCCGGGTACTTCGCCGGGCGGCGTGCCGCCCGTGAAGCGAACGCCGTGGTCCCCAGGACCACGAGCGCGACGCACACGATGATGACGATGGACTCCATCGGGCCCCCATCCTTCTTCTCCCCCGAAGCGAGGTCCCCGCTCCTGTGTGCCCGGCACATTCCCGCGGCCCGTCCGGGCCAAAGCCCACTTGAGCAACTCCAGAGCTTCGGCCCAGGATGGCGCCCATGACACAGGGACGACCGCTGCTCAACCGCCGCCTCGCCGCGTTCGGCACGACGATCTTCGCCGAGATGTCGGCGCTGGCCGTGCGGACCGGATCCATCAACCTCGGCCAGGGCTTCCCCGACACCGACGGCCCCGAGGAGATCCGCGAGGCCGCCGTACGGGCCCTGCGGGCCGGCCACGGCAACCAGTACCCGCCCGGGCCGGGGGTCCCGGAACTGCGCACCGCGATCGCCGAACACCAGCGGCGCCACTACGCGCTGACGTACGACCCGGACAGTGAGGTCCTGGTCACCGCGGGTGCGACCGAGGCCATCGCCGCCACCCTGCTGGCCCTCGTGGAACCCGGGGACGAGGTCATCGCCCTGGAGCCCTACTACGACTCCTACGCCGCCTGCGTCGCCATGGCGGGCGGCACCCGGGTGCCCGTCACGCTCCGGCCCGACGGCGGCGCCTTCCGCCTCGACCTGGACGAGCTCCGCGCCGCCGTGACCCCCCGCACCCGCCTGATCCTCCTGAACACCCCGCACAACCCCACCGGCACCGTCCTCACCCGCGAGGAGCTGACCGAGATCGCCACGCTCGCCCGCGAACGCGATCTGCTGGTGGTCACCGACGAGGTCTACGAGCACCTGGTGTTCGAAGGAGAGCACATCCCGCTCGCCTCCTTCCCCGGCATGCGCGAACGCACGGTCACCATCAGCAGCGCCGGCAAGACGTTCTCGTTCACCGGCTGGAAGATCGGCTGGATCACCGCGAGCCCGGACCTGGTGAACGCGGTGAAGTCCGCCAAGCAGTTCCTGACGTACGTCTCCGGCGGCCCGCTCCAGTACGCGGTCGCCGAGGCGCTGCGGCTGCCGGACTCCTTCTACGACGAGTTGCGCGACGGCCTGCGCACCAAGCGGGACCTGCTGAGCGACGGGCTCGCGGACGCCGGGTTCGGGGTGCACCGGCCCGCCGGGACGTACTTCGTCACCACCGACATCCGTCCGCTGGGGGGCGAGCGGGACGGGGTCGCGTTCTGCCGTGCGCTGCCGGAGCGGTGCGGCGTGGTCGCCGTCCCGAACGCGGTCTTCTACGACCACCACGAACAGGGCGCGCCCTTCGTGCGCTTCGCGTTCTGCAAGCGCGTGGACGTCCTGGAGGAGGCGGTCGCCCGCCTGAAGGCCCTGGCGGCCACCGGGCGGTGAACCCGCGAGTCGGTGGGCGGGGCCCCCGGTGAACCGCGCGCGGGCCGGTGGACCTGCCCGCCGCGCCGTGCACGTACGCGCGCGCCGGTAAGGCCGGCCCCGCGCGCGTCAGGGCCCCGGAACGGCGGCGAGCCCGGTCGGGGGCCGTGGTCCACGAGGACCACCGCCGCCCCGGCCGGGCTCGCGCCGCGGTGCCGGATCAGCCCTCCGGGGTCTGCTCCGTGCCCGCGTCGCCGGTCTCGGCCTTCTTCTCCGCGGGCTCCAGGCCCAGGCGCTCCACGAGCCACTTGTCGAACTCGATCGAGGCGCGGACCCAGCTGACCGTCGAGGAGACGAAGTGCTCCAGGCTGACGCCGGTGCCGATGAGCATCTGCGCCTCACCGATCAGGCGGACGGAGGCGGCAGCGCCCTCCTCGCCCTCGTGGGAGTGCGTGTAGACCTTGGGCCACAGGGTGCGGCGGTTCCAGTCGTCGATCGCGTCCAGCAGGACGGCGCGCTGGTCCGCGGCGTGCGGGCGGTCGTAGAACGTACGGACCGAAAAGACCTGCTGCTCCGCCTCGCCGCGGAACATGAAGTACGTGCGGAACTCCTCCCACGGCGCGGCGAGGTCGCCCTCGTCATCGACGACGTACTTCAGCTCCATCTGCTCAAGAAGCTGCTTGACGAGGTCCTGGTCCGGGACGACGGGGCCCTCGGGTGCCGTCGGCTGCGGCTCGGGCTGGCCCCCGAAGCTGGGGATCGAGGACGGGTCGATAGACATCGCTGGGTACTCCTGTAAATCGCTCGTGGTTTCCTGCTCCCGACCCTAGCCGCGATCGGCGGTCGGCAGTCCTACGCCCTCAGGGGAATCGTCCCCGTGCCGGTGTCGCGGGCCCGCGCCCAGCCGACCGCGACCAGGACCGCGCAGAGCGTACCCAGCAGGCCGGCCCCGGCGATGGTGGCCGCCGACGACCCGGAGAGCTCCGTGATCACGCCGCCCGAGGCGACCCCGATGCCCTGCATGGCGATCAGCCCCGATCTCGCCAGCCCCAGCGCCTGTCCGCGCTGGTCCACGGGCGTGAGGAGGACGAACGTGGCTCCGGCGGTGATCTGGTACGCCGAGCACACGCCCGACAGCATCAGCAGCAGCACCGCCGCCCCGACGCCGGGGCCCGCCCAGTAGAAAACCAGCGGCAGGTTCGCGCCGATCGCCAGCGGCCCCAGCAGCCTGCGCCGCCGGTCGTCCCCGACGCCCACCCTGCCCAGCAGGGCGGCGCCCACCACCATGCCCGCCGGGTGCGCGGCCAGCAGCAGTCCGACGGAGGCCCCGCCGCCGCCGGCCTCCTCGGCGAAGGGGGCCGCCAAGCCCTCCGGCAGCACGATGAAGCCGGCCAGCCAGCCCAGGGCGACCAGCGACCGCAGTCTCGGGTCCGACCAGATCAGCGCGACCGCGCTGCGGACCTGGAGGTGCACCCGCTTCTGTCCGGTGGCCGTGCCCTCGACGGGCCGCGCCTTCACACCGAACCGGATGAGCGTCGCGGAGAGCAGGAACGTCACCGCGTTCAGTCCCAGGGAGACATGGCTGCCCAGCCACACGACCAGCACACCGCCACCGGCGAAGCCGACCAGCTGCCCGGCCTGATGGGTGATCAGCATGACCCGCTGGCCCCGCTCGTAGCGGTGCGCGCCGAGCACACTGGGCAGCAGGGCGCCCTGGGCGGCGCCGAAGGGCGCCTCGGCGAGCTGCGCGAGCACCAGGAGACCGGCGAGCAGCGGAAGGGGCGTCCCGGGCAGGGCCATCAGGCCGACGATGACGGCACGCACCAGATCGCATCCGACCATGACCGTGCGCCGGGGGAACCGGTCCGCGAGTCCGGACAGCAGGACCCCGGACAGGAGGGCGGGCAGGGTCGTCAGGGCATAGGTCGCCGCGGTCCAGCCCGCCGACTCGGTGCGTTCGAAGACCAGCAGCGACAGTGCCACGCGGGCCAGCTGGTCACCGAGGACCGACTGGGCATATGCCGTCCACAAGGTACGGAATTCACCGAGGCGAATGAGATTGTCTCTTTTGCAATCTTCCGAGTCGGGACTTATCTCATCAGGTTTCCGTTCCGTCATGCGCGCAGCCTACCGGCTGGCTAATTAGCCCTAAACCCTCGGGACATCTCCGGAAAGGGGGCCCGGAGTGTCCCGGTATTGAACGGAATTCGGCCGGTCCGAGGAGAGTCGGCACCCTTGAATGCGTGGGCACGGGTATGTATGGCTGCGATACAAATCGCCGCCGGAGCACCAGGCATTCAGCCACACAATGGAGATTTTCGGCGCGATTTCGCGGGCGCTCCCCCGGCCGGACCGCCGGACATCGGTGTCAGATGCACGCTTCACGCGCCCCGGCCGCGCGCCCCCGGCGCCCCGGCGGGCGGGTCCGGCCACCGCGCCGCACTTCCCGCCGTCCGCCCCCGCCCCAGGACGCCCTCCCCCGCCGTACACACAGCTGTCCCCGGCCGGGACGTCCGACGTCCGGGCCGGGGACAGCACGGCGGACGCACGGTCCGCCGACGGGCTACAGCGTCTTCGCCCCGGAGCCGGACGAGGCCGCCGACTCTGACGCTGCCGACGCCGACGCCGACGCCGACCCCACGATCAGGCCGTCCCCGGCGCGGTCCACCCGCACCGTGTCGCCGTCCTTGATCTCGCCCGCGAGGATCTCCCTGGCGAGCCGGTCCCCGATCGCGGTCTGGATGAGACGGCGCAGCGGCCGGGCGCCGTACGCCGGGTCGTTGCCCTCCTCCGCCAGCCAGGCCAGCGCCTCCGGTGTGACGTCGAGGCTGATCCGCCGGTCGGCCAGGCGGTCGGCGAGGCGGTCCACCTGGAGGCCCGCGATGTGGGCCAGCTCGTCACCGGACAGGGCCGAGAAGACGACCAGGTCGTCGAGCCGGTTGAGGAACTCCGGCTTGAACGAGGCCCGGACGACCTCCAGCACCCGCTCCTTCTTCACTTCGGGCTCCGTCAGCGGGTCCACCAGGAACTGGCTGCCGAGGTTCGACGTGAGCACCAGGATGGTGTTGCGGAAGTCCACCGTCCGCCCCTGCCCGTCGGTGAGCCGCCCGTCGTCGAGCACCTGGAGCAGGATGTCGAAGACCTCGGGGTGGGCCTTCTCCACCTCGTCCAGCAGGACGACGCTGTACGGGCGGCGGCGGACCGCCTCCGTGAGCTGGCCGCCCTCCTCGTAGCCGACGTATCCGGGCGGGGCGCCGACGAGGCGGGCGACGCTGTGCTTCTCGCCGTATTCGCTCATGTCGATGCGGATCATGGCCCGCTCGTCGTCGAACAGGAAGTCCGCCAGCGCCTTGGCCAGCTCGGTCTTGCCGACCCCGGTGGGGCCGAGGAAGAGGAACGAACCGGTCGGCCGGTCCGGGTCGGCGATCCCGGCCCGGGTGCGCCGCACGGCGTCGGACACGGCCCGCACGGCCTCGGTCTGGCCGATCAGACGCCGGCCCAGCTCCGCCTCCATCCGCAGCAGCTTCTGCGTCTCGCCCTCCAGGAGCCGCCCAGCGGGGATCCCGGTCCACGCGCCCACGACGTCCGCGATGTCGTCCGGACCGACCTCGTCCTTGACCATGGTGTCCCTGGCCGCCTCCTGCTCGGCCTCGTCGGCCTCGGCCAGCTCCCGTTCCAGCCCGGGGATCTCCCCGTACAGCAGCTTGGAGGCGGTGTCGAAGTCCCCGTCGCGCTGGGCGCGTTCGGCCTGGCCGCGCAGGTCGTCGAGGCGCTCCTTCAGCTCCCCGACCCGGTTGAGGCCCTGCTTCTCCTTCTCCCAGCGGGCGGTGAGGCCGCGCAGCTCCTCCTCCTTGTCGGCGAGGTCGCGGCGGATCTTCTCCAGGCGCTGCTTGGACCCTTCGTCGGTCTCGTTCTTGAGGGCCAGCTCCTCCATGTGCAGCCGGTCCACGGCACGCTGGAGCTCGTCGATCTCCAGCGGGGAGGAGTCGATCTCCATGCGGAGCCGGGACGCCGCCTCGTCGACCAGGTCGATGGCCTTGTCGGGGAGGAAGCGCGAGGTGATGTAGCGGTCGGAGAGCGTCGCCGCGGCCACCAGCGCGGAGTCCGCGATCTGGACCTTGTGGTGGGCCTCGTAGCGGCCCTTGAGTCCGCGCAGGATCGCGATGGTGTCCTCGACGGACGGCTCGGCGACCAGGACCTGCTGGAAGCGGCGTTCCAGGGCCGGGTCCTTCTCGATGCGCTCGCGGTACTCGTCCAGCGTGGTGGCGCCGACCATGCGCAGCTCACCGCGGGCGAGCATCGGCTTGAGCATGTTGCCCGCGTCCATCGCGGAGTCGCCGCCGGCGCCCGCGCCGACCACGGTGTGCAGCTCGTCGATGAAGGTGATGATCTGGCCGTCGCTCTCCTTGATCTCGGAGAGGACGGTCTTGAGCCGCTCCTCGAACTCGCCGCGGTACTTGGCGCCCGCGACCATCGCGCCGAGGTCCAGCGAGACGAGCCGCTTGTTGCGCAGGGACTCCGGCACGTCGCCCTTGACGATGCGCTGGGCGAGCCCTTCCACCACGGCGGTCTTGCCGACGCCGGGCTCACCGATGAGCACGGGGTTGTTCTTCGTACGGCGGGAGAGCACCTGCACCACGCGGCGGATCTCCTGGTCCCGGCCGATGACCGGGTCGAGCTTGCCCTCGCGGGCGGCGGCGGTGAAGTCGGTGCCGAACTTCTCCAGGGCCTTGTACTGCCCCTCGGGGTCGGGAGTGGTCACCCGGCGCCCTCCCCTGCTCTTCTCGAACGCGTCCAGCAGCTTCTCGGCACTGGCTCCCTGTGCCTGGAGGATCTCACCGGCGCGGCCGCCCCGCGCCGCGACGGCGATCAGCAGGTGCTCGGTGGAGAGGTAGTCGTCACCCAGCTCCTTCGCCCGCTGGTCCGCGTCGGCGAGGACGGCGAGCAGGTCGCGGCTGGGCTGCGGCGGGCCGACGGTCGACCCGGTGACGCTGGGCAGCGAGCCGAGGAAACGCTCCGTCTCCTCGCGTACGGCCACCTGGTCGGCCTCGACGGCGGCCAGCAGGTCGGTGACGTTCGCGTTGTCCTCGCCCGCGAGCAGCGCCAGCAGCAGGTGGCCGGAGGTCAGGTCGGGGTGTCCGTCCTTGACGGCCCTGCTGGTGGCCGCGTTGAGGGCGTCCCTGCTCTTGTTGGTCAGCTCGGCGTCCACGGGCGCTGTCTCCTCCTTGTACGGGAACGGGTGCTCCGGAGAACTGTGACTCGGTCAACGGGTACAAAGTTGAGTCTAGTCCACTCAAGCTTGAAACGCCGCCACCCCGCGTCCGTCGGAGGCCCTCTCTCTAGGCTGACCCCATGCCTGACGTACGCAACCCCGGAACCGACTACCTCGCCTTCTGGCGGGAGCGCCATGTGTGCACCCTGACCACGCTCCGCCCGGACGGGACCCCGCACGTGGTGCCGGTCGGCGTGACGTACGACCCGGACACCAGGACGGCGCGGGTCATCACGAGCGGGAAGAGCAGGAAGGTGGCCCATGTCCTGGCGGCCGGCCCGGAAGGGGCACGGGTCGCGGTCTGCCAGACGCAGGGCCGTCGCTGGGCGACCCTGGAGGGGCGCGCGGTGATCCGTACGGAGCCCGAGCAGGTCGAGGACGCGGTACGGCGCTACGCGGTGCGGTACGAACGCACTCCGGCGCACAACCCGCACCGGGTGGTCATCGAGATCGCCGTGGACCGGGCGCTCGGCAGGGGCTGAACCGCCCCGGGGCAGCACAACGGCGCCATCGTGTTCAGGTCACGATGGCGCCGTTGTGTGGGGGAAGCGCCTGAACGACATGGAACGACGGGGGAATCGTTCAGGCGCTGCGGGGGGTGGCGGAAATGGCTTCTTGTTCGAACAGCTCGTGGTCGCGCTGATCGAGATTGACGAAGATCATGCCGTACCTCACGGCACAGCGGACCGGTTGCGGGGCGCCTCGGGGGCGACGGAGGCACCGGTAGGCGCGGATGTCGTCCTCGGCCTCCATCACGACGACGATCGGCTCCCCGAACAGGGTGACCATCAACGAATCGCCCTGGCGCGTCAGCGCCGTGAGCAGATCGATGAAGTGCCACCCTGACCGGTACGCCGTCGCCATCTCACGGCGGAAGGTACGGTCGTCCGGCGGGGTGGTCATGCGACCGAGCCGGCCGGAGTGGACCAGGCGATGTCACCGGACTGGGTACCCCAGGCGATGTCGCCGGACTGAGCGCCCCAAGCGATGTCACCGGACTGAGCGCCCCAAGCGATGTCACCGGACTGAGCGCCCCAAGCGATGTCACCGGACTGAGCGCCCCAGGCGATGTCACCGGGCTTGGCACTCCAGGCGATGTCACCGGGCTTGGCGCTCCAAGCGATGTCGTCCGGCGCGGACACGGCCCGGACGTTCCAGGCGATGTCACCCGGCGCACGTGCGGCCTCGACACTCCAGGCGATGTCACCCGGTACCGCTGCGGCCTCCCCGCCCCAGGCGATGTCGCCCCCGCCCGCCAGTCCAATGCCCAGGGCTGCAACGAACGAGGCGGCAAGCGCCGAGCGAAGCATTCGCTTATACATAGTCGGCTTCGTCCTCACTTGTGGATTCTTCGTCCCCCGCACCAAAGACGATGTCTCACCCAGGCACTCGAACACCACCGAGTCGATGCATCATGTTCCTGAATGTTCAGGAACCTGGGGGGTGGAGATATGACCACAAGCTACATAAAGCCGACACATCCTCACGGGATCACCGAACTGTGTGACGAAGGGGGCCGTCTGTACGCCAGCGCGCTTCGCTCCGGCCGCATCGCCCGCTCCGAGGCGGCGGCGGCCCCGTGCCTCATCGACTTCGCCCTGCTGCACCCCGATCCGGACGACGCGGAATGGCTCCGTCCGGTCCCGCCGTCCGCGGCGCTGGCCAAACACCTGCACCCGCTCGAACGGGAGATCCAGGACCGCCGGCGGCGATCCGTGCTGCTCACGGAGTCCTTCGAGCCGTTCATGGACATCAGCGCCCAGGACCCGCCGACCACCCACGCCATCACCGTCCTGGAAGGCGCCAACCGGATCAACGCCGCCCTGGACCTCGCCACGGCAGAGTGCCGGACCGAAGTCCTCACCGTCCAGCCCGGCGGCGGCCGCAGCGAGGACCGCCTCAGCGAGGCCCTGGAGCGCGGACTGTCCGTCGTGCACCGCGGAGTACGCCTCCGTACGCTCTATCAGCACACCGTGCGGCACAGCCCCGGCACGCTCGCGTACGCGGAACGCATCGCCGACGAGAACGTGGAAATCCGCACACTCGAAGAACTCATCGAGCGCCTCATCATCTTCGACCGTACCGTCGCTTTCATTCCCGCCACGGACGACCGCCAAATCGCTCTGGAACTCCGCCATTCGGGCCTGGTCGAATATCTCGTCAAGGTATTCGAGCAGCTGTGGGCGCGCGCCGCACCGCTGCTGGAGGAAGTGAAGTACCAACCGACTCCCCTCGGCATCAGCGGAGTTCAGCGGTCGATTGCCCAACTCCTCGTCGAAGGGCACGTGGACGACTCGATCGCACGCCGCCTCGGAATGAACGTCCGCACCTGCCGCGCGCACGTGGCCAAACTGAACGCGGCGCTCGGCAGCAACAGCCGGGCCCAACTCGGCTATCTGATCGCGCAGTCGGGAATCCTGAACCAGGAGTGACCGGGGTCCCGCCACCGGACGCCGCCGCGCCGGGGAGAGACACGGCCTCGCCGTGGAAGCGCCGAAGGAGTTCCCCGCTCCCACGGCAGGACCCACGATCCTCCCGCGGCTAGGCTTCCACCACCGTCATCTTGTTGCACTGCAAAAAGTGGGGGGTCCCAAATTCACGCGGACAGGGCAAAACCGGCGCACACGCACAGCAACCGCGAGCTGTGCGACCCGGCGATACGCCTGTACGAGGAGGCGCTGCGCGCGGGCCGCCTGCCCCGCGCCGCCCTGGCCTCGGCCCCGTGTCTGCTGGACATGGCCCTCGTCCAGCCCGACCCGGGCGACGACGCGTGGCTGCGCCCGGTCCCGCCGTCCTCCGCGCTGGCCCACCTGCTGCAACCCATCACCCGGGAGATAGACGAGCGGATACGGCTGACGGCAGCCCTGGCCGGGGCGCTGGCTCCGCTGGCGGGGGTCGCCGACGAGGACCCCAACCTCGCGATCACCGTGCTCGAAGGACGCTCGCTGATCATCTCCGTGCTCCGGGAGGCCTCCACCCACGCCAAGGAGGAGGTCCTGACCGCGCAGCCGGGAGGCAACCGGCTCACCCACAACATGCGTCAGGGCCTGGAGAACGCCCGCACCGCGATCGCCTCGGGCGCCCGGCTGCGCCACCTCTACCAGCACCCGGCGCGCTACAGCCCCGGCCTGAAGGACTACCTGGCCCAGATACCCGCCGACCGCCTCCAGGTGCGGACCGTCGAGCAGACCGTCGACCGGCTCATCATCTTCGACCGCACCGTCGCCTACGTCCCGGCGACCCCCTCACGGGACGCCGCCCTGGAGATCCGGCACCCGGCGCTCGTCGCCTATCTGACCCAGGTCTACGAGGTCCTCTGGGCGCAGGCCACCCCGCTCACCCGGCAGTTGCCCGCGGCGGTCCCCGGCCTTCCGGTCACCGCCGTCCAGCAGAGCGTCGCCCGGCTCCTGGCCGAGGGCGACGTCGACGACGTGGTGGCCCGCAAGCTGGGCATCAGCGTCCGCACCTGCCGCGCGCACATCTCCAAGCTCATGCAGACCCTCGACGCCCGCAGCCGCACCCATCTGGGCGCGCTGCTCGTCCGGTCCGGCGTCGCGGGCACCGAAGCCGGGGAGACGACGCGAAGGCCCGCCGCCGGAGCCTGAACTCCGGGGCGGGCCCGAGGCGCCGAACGCGGTCAGTCCGACTGCCGCTTGGGCCGCCAGACCACCAGGGCGCTCGTCTGCTGCACGTCCTGGTAGGGCACCAGGTCCCGGCGGTAGGAGGCGTGCACCTGGGCCTCGCGCTGCTGCATGGCCACGGCCGCGCCGTCCACCGCCGCCGAGAGCTCGGCGACGCGCTGCTGGAGCGCGGCGACCTGGTTCTCCAGCTCGATGATGCGCTTGATGCCCGCGAGGTTGATGCCCTCGTCCTGCGACAACTGCTGGACGGTGCGCAGCAGTTCGATGTCGCGGGCCGAGTAGCGCCGGCCACGCCCGGCCGTGCGGTCCGGCGAGACCAGGCCCAAGCGGTCGTACTGACGCAAGGTCTGCGGGTGCAGGCCCGAGAGCTGGGCCGCGATCGAGATCACGTACACCGGTGATTCGTCGGTCAGCTGGTACGGATTACGTCGACGGCCGTCCATCTCAAGCTCCCTTCGCCGCCTGGAACAGCTCCGCCCGCGGGTCCTCCCCCGCGGTCGCCTTGCGGTAGGCCTCCAGGGCGTCCTGTGCGTCCGCGCCGAGGTCCGTGGGTACGGACACCTCGACCGTGACCAGCAGGTCGCCCCGGGTGCCGTCCTTGCGCACGGCGCCCTTGCCGCGGGCCCGCATCGTACGCCCGTTCGGTGTGCCGGCGGGCAGTTTCAGGGTGACCGGCGGGCCGCCCAGGGTGGGCACCCGCACCTCGCCGCCGAGCGCCGCCTCCACGAAGGTGACGGGCACGGTGACCGTGAGGTTGTCGCCCTTGCGGCCGAAGACCGGGTGGGCGTCGACGTGGACGACGACGTAGAGGTCGCCGGCCGGGCCGCCGCGCTCGCCCGGACCGCCCTTGCCGCGCAGCCGGATCCGCTGCCCGTCGGTGACCCCGGCCGGGATCCTCACCTGCATCGTGCGGGCCGACTTGGCCCGGCCGCTGCCCTTGCAGACCTCACAGGGGTCCTGGGCGATGAGCCCGCGGCCCTTGCAGTCCACACAGGGATCGGTGAGCGAGAACCCGCCGCCGGTGCCGCGGGAGACCTGCCCCGTACCGACACAGGTCGGGCAGACCCTGGGGGTGCCGTTCTTGTCGCCGGTGCCCGAACAGGCCTTGCAGGGCGCCTGGCTGGACATCCGGAGCGGGACCGTGGCCCCGTCGACGGCCTCGGTGAAGCTGAGCGTCACCTCGGACTCGACGTCCTGGCCGCGGCGCGGCTGGACACGGGTGCCCGCGCCGCCGCGGTTGAACAGGCCGCCGAAGACGTCGCCCAGTCCACCGCCGCCGAAGCCGCCGGCACCGCCCGGGCCACCGCCGGGCGGGGGCCCGCCGCCTCCGAAGAGGTCACCCAGGTCGAAGTTGAAGTTGCCGCCCGCGCCGCCCCCGCCGCCGGGACCCGCCCGGAAGCCTCCGTTGCCGAAGAGGGCGCGCGCCTCGTCGTACTCCTTGCGCTTCTTGGGGTCGCCGAGGATGTCGTTGGCCTCGGAGATCTCCTTGAAGCGCTCCTCCGCCTTCGCGTCGCCCTTGTTGGCGTCCGGGTGGTACTCGCGGGCGAGCTTCCGGTAGGCCTTCTTGACCTCGGCGTCGGTGGCGTCCTTGGGGACGCCGAGGACCTTGTAGTAGTCCTTCTCGACGAAGTCCTTCGTGCTCATCGACGTCCCTCCTTCCGGACGATCGGCCGTGCGGCCGGCCCTGTGGCCGGCCGCACGCCCTGTCGGTGTACACCGCGGTGGTCGGACCTGATGTCAGACCTCCTCGGTGCCACCGCTCTCCTCGTCGTCCGCTTTCTCTTCCTTGGCCGCCGCGGGCGCGGCGCCCGGCTGCGGCTCGGCCACGGCCACCCGCGCGGGGCGGATGGTCCGTTCCCCGATGCGGTACCCAGGCTGCAGGATCGCCACGCAGGTCGTCTCGGTGACGTCCGGCGCGTAGCTGTGCATCAGGGCCTCGTGGATCGTCGGGTCGAAGGGCTCGCCCTCCTTGCCGAACTGCTGGAGGCCCAGCTTCGCGACCACCGTCTCCACGGACTCGGCCACCGACTTGAAGCCGCCGACGAGCTCGCCGTGTTCCCGTGCCCGGCCGATGTCGTCGAGCACCGGAAGCAGTTCGCTCAGGAGGCCCGCGACCGCGACCTCCTTGACCGCCACCCGGTCACGCTCCACGCGTCGCCGGTAGTTCTGGTACTCGGCCTGCAAGCGCTGGAGGTCGGACGTGCGCTCACCGAGCGCCGTACGGACCTGGTCCAGCTGAGCCGTCAGTGCCGCTGTCTGCTGCACGTCCCCGGCCGGGGCCGCCTCCTCCTTGCCGGAGGGGGTGGCGGCCTTCGGCTCGGCTTCGTCGGAGCCGGTGCCGGAGGGGACGTCGGGCTCCTCTTCGAAGCCCGGAGTCTCCTCGGTCACGCCGCACCGCCCTTCTGGTCCTTCTCGTCGTCCACGATCTCCGCGTCGACGACATCGTCGTCGGCCTTGCCCTGGGCGTCACCCGCGGCGTCCGCGCCGGGCGTGGCACCCTCGCCCTGGGCACCGGCGTACATCGCCTGGCCCAGCTTCTGGGAGACGGCCGCGACCTTCTCGGTGGCCGTGCGGATCTCGGCGGTGTCCTCGCCCTTGAGCTTCTCCTTCAGCTCGGTGAGCGCGGCCTCCACCTCCGTCTTCACGTCACCGGGGACCTTGTCCTCGTTGTCCTTGAGGAACTTCTCCGTCTGGTAGACGAGCTGCTCGCCCTGGTTGCGCGACTCGGCGGCCTCGCGGCGGCGGTGGTCCTCCTCCGCGTACTGCTCGGCCTCCTCACGCATCCGGTTGACCTCGTCCTTCGGCAGCGAGGAGCCGCCGGTGACGGTCATCTTCTGCTCCTTGCCGGTGCCGAGGTCCTTCGCGGCGACGTGCATGATGCCGTTGGCGTCGATGTCGAAGGCGACCTCGATCTGCGGCACACCGCGCGGGGCCGGCGGCAGACCGGTCAGCTCGAACATCCCGAGCTTCTTGTTGTACGCCGCGATCTCGCGCTCGCCCTGGTAGACCTGGATCTGCACGGACGGCTGGTTGTCCTCGGCCGTCGTGAAGATCTCGGAGCGCTTGGTCGGGATCGTGGTGTTGCGCTCGATGAGCTTCGTCATGATGCCGCCCTTGGTCTCGATACCGAGGGACAGCGGGGTGACGTCGAGGAGCAGGACGTCCTTGACCTCGCCCTTGAGGACACCGGCCTGGAGCGAGGCGCCGATGGCGACGACCTCGTCCGGGTTGACGCCCTTGTTCGCCTCGCGGCCGGCGGTCAGCTCCTTGACGAGCTCCGCGACGGCGGGCATACGGGTCGAGCCACCGACGAGGACGACGTGGTCGATCTCGGAGAGCTGGATGCCCGCGTCCTTGACGACGTTGTTGAACGGGGTCTTGCACCGCTCCAGCAGGTCCGCGGTCAGCTGCTGGAACTGCGAGCGCGTGAGCTTCTCGTCCAGGTGCAGCGGGCCCTCGGCGGACGCCGTGATGTACGGCAGGTTGATCGTGGTCTCGGTCGAGGACGACAGCTCGATCTTCGCCTTCTCCGCGGCCTCGCGGAGACGCTGGAGAGCCATCTTGTCCTTGGACAGGTCCACGCCGTGCCCGTTGGCGAACTGCTTCACCAGGTAGTCGACGACCCGCTGGTCCCAGTCGTCACCACCGAGGTGGTTGTCACCGTTGGTGGCCTTCACCTCGACGACGCCGTCACCGATCTCCAGGAGGGAGACGTCGAAGGTGCCGCCACCGAGGTCGAAGACGAGGATCGTCTGGTCGTCCTTGTCGAGGCCGTACGCCAGCGCGGCGGCGGTCGGCTCGTTGACGATGCGCAGGACGTTCAGACCCGCGATCTCACCGGCCTCTTTCGTGGCCTGGCGCTCGGAGTCGTTGAAGTACGCCGGGACGGTGATCACCGCGTCGGTGACCTTCTCGCCCAGGTACGCCTCCGCGTCCCGCTTCAGCTTCTGCAGGATGAAGGCGCTCATCTGCTGCGGGTTGAAGTTCTTGCCGTCGAGCTCGATCTTCCAGTCCGTGCCCATGTGGCGCTTGACCGAACGGATCGTCCTGTCGACGTTGGTGACCGCCTGACGCTTGGCCACCTCGCCGACGAGCACCTCGCCGTTCTTCGCGAAGGCGACGACGGACGGCGTGGTCCTGGCGCCCTCGGCGTTGGTGATGACGGTGGGCTCGCCGCCTTCGAGAACGCTGACGACGGAGTTAGTCGTGCCCAGGTCGATGCCGACCGCACGTGCCATTTCGATTCCTCCAACTGACTACTTGAGTGGATCTGACTCAAGGATGCATCACACCGGCGGCAGAGTCAAAGGACTTGAGCGGGTTGGGCTCAACTTAAATGCAGACAACCGCATCCACCAGGCGTTTTCGTGGAGAACGGCGCGCGCGGCCCGCTCCCGGGGCCCGCTTCCCGCGACACCGGAGGGCGTCGCGCGTCACACACTCCCCACCCACCATCGCACCGTGGGATTGTTCTGTCACAAATTGCGGCGAGCCGGTCAAATACGGCACGCCCATGGACCACCGGGCAGGTGCGGATGCGAAGCGCGAGGCGGACCGCGGTACGGAGCACGAAGAGCACCACCGCATACGCGACGGCGACGAGGGGCGGCGGGGGGCGCGCCACGGCCGTACGGGAGGACCTCGGGCGCGAGGCGGCGCCAAGGGGCGCCCTGGGGCGCGCCACGGCGGTACGCGAAGCCCTGGGGCGCGCCACGGCGGTACGGGGAGCCCTGAGGGCAGTACGGGAGGCCCTGGGGCGCGCGGTCGGCTCCCTGGCCGACCGGGTGGCGGCGTTGACCAGGAAGCGGGCCCTGGACCTGGCGCTCGGCTCGGCCCTGCTGCTCCTGACCGCGCCCGCCCTCGCGCTCGCCACCCTGGTCCTGGCCGTACGCGCGCCCCACGGCCGGGGGTCGGTGCTCCTCCGCGAGGCCCGCGTCGGCATGGGCGGCCGCCCGTTCGAGCTGCGCTCGCTGCGCACCCGGCGGTTCCGCCTCGACCTGCTGTCCCGGCTGCCGCACGTCGTACGCGGCGACCTCTCCCTGGTCGGCCCGCCGCCCCTGCGCCCCGACGACCCGGCGCTGAGCGCCCCGCGGACCGACCCCTGGCGGCGGGAACTGCGCCCCGGACTGACCGGCCTGGCCCAGGTCCGCGCCCGCTCCGGAATGCCCTGGGACGAACCCGCGCTCCTGGACGCGCACTACGCGGAGCATCATGGGACAGGTCTCGACCTGGCGATCCTCGTGCGGAGCGCGCGCATCCACCTGCGCACCGAACTGCGTGAAGCCCGCCGGGGCAAGGCACGCCTGAGCGACACAGATCACCGCCCGCCCGGCTACAGCGGGGTGGACTAAATGGATAGTGTCAGCACAGACTGATTAAGTTACTGCTTAGTAATCACTTGTACGTGCTGGATCCCACCTCGCAGGCCCGAGGAGCCACCCATGCAACTCGCCGCGATCATCGTGTCGCTGGTGCTGACGGTCGTCGGCGTTGCGCTCATCGCCCGAGCCGTCGCGCAGATCTACCGATTCGTCCGGATCGGACAGCCGGTACCGGCAGGCAGCCGCACCGACGACCCGAAGCAGCGCACGATCACCCTGGCCAAGGAGTTCCTCGGCCACACCCGGATGAACCGGTGGGGCATCGTCGGCTTCGCGCACTGGTTCGTCGCCATCGGCTTCCTGACCCTGCCGCCGACCCTGCTCCAGGCCTACGGGCAGCTCTTCCGGGCCGACTGGGTGCTGCCGGTCATCGGCGACTGGCTGCCGTTCGAGATGTACATCGAGTTCATCGGCCTCATGACCGTGCTCGGCATCGTCACGCTGATGGCCATCCGGCTGCTCAACCTGCCGTCCCGGGCCGGCCGCAAGTCCCGCTTCGCCGGTTCCAAGGCCTGGCAGGCGTACTTCGTCGAGTACGTCATCCTCGTCATCGGCCTGGCGATCCTCACCCTGCGGGGCCTGGAAGGCGCGATCCACCACGTCGACGGCTACGGGGCCTCGTACTTCGTGTCGTACCCCCTGGTGCTGGCCTTCAAGGGCCTGGGCCTCGGCACCCTCCAGAACCTCATCTACTTCGTCGCGATGATCAAGATCGGCACCTCGCTGATCTGGATGATCACCGTCTCGCTCAACACCAACATGGGTGTCGCCTGGCACCGCTTCCTCGGCTTCCCGAACATCTGGTTCAAGCGGAACGCCGACGGCGAGGCCGCGCTCGGCGCGCTCCAGCCCATGACCTCGGGCGGCCAGGAGATCGACTGGGAGGACCCGGCCGAGGACGCCGTCTTCGGTGTCTCCCAGGTCGAGCAGTTCTCCTGGAAGGGCATCCTCGACTTCTCCACGTGCACCGAGTGCGGCCGCTGCCAGTCGCAGTGCCCCGCCTGGAACACCGGCAAGCCGCTCTCCCCCAAGCTCCTGATCATGTCCCTGCGCGACCACGCGCACGCCAAGGCGCCGTATCTGCTGGCCGGCGGCGGCAAGGACATGGAGGGCACCGAGAAGGCCACCGCGGAGCAGCTCAAGGACGTTCCCGCCACCGCCCTCGCGGAGGCCGAGCGCCCGCTGATCGGCACCGCCGAGGAGAACGGCGTCATCGACCCGGACGTGCTGTGGTCCTGCACCACCTGCGGCGCGTGCGTCGAGCAGTGCCCGGTGGACATCGAGCACATCGACCACATCGTGGACATGCGCCGCTACCAGGTGATGATCGAGTCCTCGTTCCCGTCCGAGGCGGGCACGATGCTCAAGAACCTGGAGAAGAAGGGCAACCCCTGGGGGCTGGCCAAGAAGCAGCGCGTCGCGTGGACCAAGGAGGTCGACTTCGAGGTCCCGGTCGTCGGCAAGGACGTCGAGGACCTCAGCGAGATCGACTACCTGTACTGGGTCGGCTGCGCCGGCGCCCTGGAGGACCGCGCCAAGAAGACCACCAAGGCCTTCGCGGAGCTCCTGCACATCGCGGGCGTCAAGTTCGCGATCATGGGCGGCGACGAGAAGTGCACCGGTGACTCGGCCCGCCGCCTCGGCAACGAGCCGCTGTTCCAGCAGCTCGGCCAGGAGAACGTCGCGATGCTGAACATGGCGTTCGGCGAGGACGACGACGACCCGGAGACGAAGAAGCCGAAGGCTTCGAAGAAGATCGTCGCGACCTGCCCGCACTGCTTCAACACGATCGCGAACGAGTACCCGCAGCTCGGCGGCGAGTACGAGGTCATCCACCACACGCAGCTGCTCCAGCACCTGGTGGACGAGGGCAAGCTGATCCCGGTGACCCCGGTCGAGGGTCTGATCACGTACCACGACCCGTGCTACCTGGGCCGGCACAACAAGATCTACACGCCCCCGCGCGAGATCATCGCGAAGGTCCCGGGCCTGCGGAACGAGGAGATGCACCGCCACAAGGAGCGCGGCTTCTGCTGCGGCGCCGGCGGCGCGCGGATGTGGATGGAGGAGCGGATCGGCAAGCGCGTCAACAACGAGCGCGTCGACGAAGCCCTCTCCCTCAACCCCGACATCGTCTCCACGGCCTGCCCGTTCTGCCTCGTCATGCTGACCGACTCGGTCAACGGCAAGAAGAACGACGGCCAGGCGAAGGAATCGATCCAGGTGGTCGACGTCTCGCAGCTGCTCCTGGAATCGGTGAAGGCACCCGCCGACCCGGCGGGCGAGGAGGACCCGGCCGGCCGGCCGGAGCCCGAGCCCGTGAAGTAGGGCGCGGCACCGCCCCGACCGGAAGCGGCCGGACCTGCCTCGGGGGCAGGACCGGCCGCTTCCGTATGCCCTGAGACATCCTGGGGGATGCCTGAGGCCCGTCGGGGAGCCCGCCCCCGGTCCCCTAGGGGATGTCACAGCTAGGACGCAAAGGCCGCCGGTTCCCCGGCCCCCCGTACCCCACACGCCCGGACCAGGTACGTTCGACGGGTGGCTGGATTCAGGATCGGACGCGGCCGGGACAACCGCACACCGCAACAACACCCACGGCAGCAACAGCCGTACGGGCAGGCGCCGTCGCCGCCGTACGGCGGTCAGTCGTGGCCCCCGGCGGGCGGCGGGGCGCCGTACGGCGGCCCCCAGGGCGCCCCGTACGGCGGCGCGCAGGGGGGCGGCCCGGCCCCGTACGCCGGGGGACACGGGGGCGGCGCGCAGGGCAACGGCGGGCAGGGGGAGCCCGAGTACTTCGGCGACCCGTACCACCAGCCCCCGGCGCACGACCCGTACGCCAACGCCCCCGGGCACACCCAGGCGTTCCGCCTCGACGAGGACCCGTACGGCGACGGCAGCACGTACCAGGCAGGCAACGCTCCCGCCCCGCCCTCGGGCCCCCGGCTCGGCTGGAAGCAGCTGCTCAGCGGCATCGTGCTGCGCCCGGGACCGACGTTCTGGCAGATGCGCGACTACCCGGTGTGGGGCCCCGCGCTGATCGTGACGTTCGTCTACGGGCTGCTCGCGCTGTTCGGCTTCGACCAGGCCCGCGACGAGGCGATCCACGCGGAGGTCTCCACCGCGGCCCCGTACGTGATCTTCACGGGCGTCGGCTTCGTCATCGGCGGCCTGGTGCTCGGCGCCGTCACGCACACCCTGGCCCGCCAGCTCGGCGGCACCGGTTCCTGGCAGCCGACCGTGGGCCTGTCCATGCTGATCATGTCGATCACGGACGCGCCCCGGCTCGTCTTCGCCCTGTTCCTGGGCGGCGAGAACTCCCTGGTCCAGATCCTCGGCTGGATCACCTGGCTCGCGGCCGGCGCGCTGTTCACGTCGATGGTGAGCAAGTCGCACGACCTGCCGTGGCCGAAGGCCCTGGGCGCCTCCGCGATCCAGCTGATCGCGCTGCTGTCGATCATCAAGCTCGGCACGATCTGACGCTTCCGCGCGCGCGTGACGACGTGACGAAGGGCCCGTTCACCACACATGGTGACCGGGCCCTTCGTCACGAAGTCATGAGGTCACGAAGTCATGAGGTCACGAAGTCGTGAGGTCCCGCACTCCCCCGGCGTCCGCTCCCCAGGCGTCCGCCCCCTGGCGTCCGCTCCCCCGGCGTCCGCCTAGGCGTCGAGGACCTGCCCCCGACGGCGCACGACGGGCTTCTCCACACTCCACGGGAAGTTGATCCACCGGTCGGTCTTCTTCCACACGTACTCGCACTTCACGAGCGACTGCGGCTTCTCGTAGATAACCGCGCTGCGCACCTCGGCCACGTGATCGATACAGAAGTCGCGGACCAGCTTCAGCGTCTTCCCGGTGTCGGCGACGTCGTCGGCGATGAGGACCTTCTTGCGGGTGAAGTCGATGGCGTTCGGCACCGGCGCCAGCATCACGGGCATGTCCAGGGTGGTTCCCACGCCGGTGTAGAACTCCACGTTCACCAGGTGGATGTTCTTGCAGTCCAGCGCGTACGCCAGGCCACCGGCGACGAACACCCCGCCCCGCGCGATGCTCAGCACGACGTCGGGCACGTACCCGTCGTCGGCGACCGTCTGCGCCAGCTCGCGTACGGCGTGCCCGAAGGCCTCGTACGTCAGGTTCTCCCGCTCCTCAGCAGCCATACCGCATCACACCTGGGTCCGATGGAAGTTCATGTACGAACGCGAGGCGGTCGGCCCCCGCTGCCCCTGGTACCGCGACCCGTACCGCTCGGAGCCGTACGGGAACTCCGAGGGCGTGCTCAGCCGGAACATACACAGCTGCCCGATCTTCATACCGGGCCAGAGCTTGATCGGAAGGGTCGCCAGATTCGACAGCTCCAGCGTCACGTGCCCCGAGAACCCGGGGTCGATGAACCCGGCCGTGGAATGCGTCACCAGCCCGAGCCGCCCCAGCGAACTCTTCCCCTCCAGCCGCGAGGCGAGATCGTCGGGAAGCGAGACGACCTCGTACGTGGACGCCAGGACGAACTCCCCGGGGTGCAGGATGAACGCCTCGTCGCCGTCCGGCTCGACCATGCGGGTCAGATCGACCTGCTCGACCGCGGGATCGATGTGCGGATAGCGGTGGTTCTCGAACACCCGGAAGTAGCGGTCGAGCCGCACGTCGATGCTCGAAGGCTGCACCATCGAAGCGTCGAACGGGTCAATGCGGACCCGCCCGGCGTCGATCTCGGCCCGGAGGTCCTTATCTGAGAGAAGCACGCACCGAGGATACGCAGAACGCGCGAGCCGACCCCAACCGGACCACCCGCGCGTCTGCTCCCTTCACCTGCTACCGACCCGCTACCGGACCGTCATCGCTGCTCGGCCCCCACGGGCACGGCCTGCCTCAACCGGGCACACCGCGGACACCGCAACAGCCGTCCGGGCCCGATCCGGCCGGACCCGAGCTGCTGCATCGGGAACGACGAGGTAGCGAAAACGTGCCCTTCGGCACAGCGGACGACGGTGCGCTCCATCGACTCCATCAAGTCCCTTCCCCAACCAGCCATGGACGAGACCGCCACATTAGGGGATGAACGGGACGCCACTCCACGCGGCACTCCGCCCACCCACGCTACGCCCCCAACTCCCGCCCCCGACAACCGCGTCCACCCCGCGAACGCCACACAGGCCCACTGGCGGACACGCCGGGGGCCTGCGATGGGGTAGAGTGTGCGGCGATGCGGTGCCGCTCATACGGAACGCTTCGCGGGTGTAGTTTAATGGTAGAACATGAGCTTCCCAAGCTCAGAGCGCGAGTTCGATTCTCGTCACCCGCTCCACGAAAAGCCCCAGGCCAGCGGCCGGGGGCTTCTTTGTTGCCGCAAGCACGATCAGGCACCCCGCACCCGCTCTCCACCCGACGTGCCCGTCGGCTTCCTCCAGCCGTCGCACCCCACGGGCACGTATGTCAACTATGATAGTTGCTATATGCTTCAGCATATGGAGACGAAGACGTACACAACCATCGACCTGCGCAAGGGGATGGGCGAGATCCTGGACCGGACCCGGATCGCCGGTGAGGCCGCCGCCATCACCCGCAAGGGGAAGACGGTCGCCTACCTGGTGCCGGCCGAGTGGTTCGAGCAGATGGCCCGTCCGCACCAGTCGCACGAGGACCGGCACGAGGCTGCCTGACCCACCCTCCATACCAAGGAGCCTGAAGACCATGCCCGCCCACGCACTCCACTTCGATGGGTACGACGGGGAGCCCCTGCGGTTGCCACCCATGCCCGAACACACACCCCAAGCACTTCGGTTGGCGATTCAGGAACACACTCCGCACCTCCTCCCGGACTTTGAGGCTCACTGGAAGCGCGTCATCGGCGACGCCTTCAACATCACCCCAGTGCCCGCCTTCATGCGCCTGTGGTGGACGCAGTACGCCATCGCACGGAACCCCGTCCTCGACTCGCACCTTCGCGACCTCGAAGCCCGCGCCGCCAAGTCCAAGGATCCCGAGGAGTCCATCCAGCTTCTGGAGGAGTACAGCCGCCTCCGGCACGAAGCCGCCGAGAGGAAGCCCGGAGAGTGACCGACGAACCACCCCGGCCGCCTTGGCAAATGGACTGGACGAAGCAAGCGCAGCACGACTTCCAGAACATGCCCGCCGAAGCCAGTGACCTGGTCATGAGTGCCCGTGCGGAACTGATCAGGGCCGAAGACCCCTACTTTCGGGGAATCGACGCCGATGCCTCGCTCCCGCACTGGATGACCGTCCGACCGCTGGCCTCCACGAGCCCCGGTGGCAGATCGTCGTCACCGAAGCCTTCTGGGCCTGACAGGTGGGCCGCCCGCGGCGTCTGCACCACGGGTGGCTTCCATTTCCTGTCACCCTCTCCAGCACACAACCTCAGGTTGATGACCATCCGTCGACGTGCCCGATCCGTGCCCTTCTGAGCGGACGGCAGCGGTCAGGTACAGCATCCAGAGATCTCGCCGACCTTGCCCAATCCACCCTAAAATGCAGGTCAGAGCCACCATGGCAGCGTAAGCAGCGGTGATTCCCAAGCTCAGAGCGCGAGTTCGATTCTCGTCACCCGCTCCATGAGAAAGCCCCAGGCCTGCGGTCGGGGGCTTCTTCGTTGTCCGGGCCTGTCCAGGCGTCGCGTTCCCTCAGCATCAACGAATCAACTGCTCCTTTCTGACCGGAGCTGAGAAAGGGCATGCACGACCGGCAAGTCGTACTGCTCCTTGTCCTGCTCCCAGTAAGCGAGCACCCGAGCCGTGGCCTCAGCCATGTCCGTGGGCAGGCCGGCCGCGCGGAGAGTATCGGCGACCTCTTCCATCTCGGGCGCCCAGCGCCAGGCTCGGGCCGCCACGCTCGGCACATACTCCGGATCGGAGAGGATCGCGGAGACCATGATCTCGGCTTCAGCCGTGAGCTGGTCGCCGACTCCATGGGCGTGTGCGAGCGCGTGGGAGACCGCTGCGAGAGTACGCGCGGCCTTCTGGTAACTGGCGAAGGCCATCTTCAGGGCGGAAGCGGAACCGATGGCCTCGCCTGCCCGGCGTACATCCAGCGAAGAGTTCGCGAACAGTGGCTCTACCAGGTGGACGGCGGAGTCGGCCCCTGCGAGATAAAGCCGTGCCGTACGCCCTTCACCTGGCGGCTGACCGAAGACGGCGCCGTCGACGGCCTCGGAGCCGGGGCGGGTCACCTCCGCGATGCGCCGCACGCGCTGGGGACTGATGGCATTGACATCGACGTACACCCCAGCGAAGGCGTGCGCAGCCACGGCCGCCGCCACATCCTCCGCCGCCTGCGGTGGGCAGACCGAGAGAACGACCGCGCTATGGGACAGCGCTTCCGCGAGCGAGTCGCAAGCTGTGGCGCGGACCTCCCTCGCGCGGCGCCACGTGTTCTCACTGCGTTCCTTGGGCACCCACAGCACCTCGTGGCCGCCGGCGACAATCTCGGCGGAGACGGCCGCGCCCATGGTTCCAGGGTGCAAGACGGTCACGACGGTCACTGGGCTACCTCCGGCAAAGTGCGAAGTGTGTTGCTCATCAACATGATCCGTTGCCGTAAGGCAAAAGTCGCCCTGCCTTGTGTTGGCCCTTCTCGGCGAGACGGGGAACACGGCTGTGGCACCCCTGTCCCGGCAGCTCGTCTCACGCGGAAGCCGCGTCATGGGTACCGTGCTGGGGACGAACTCTGTACGGACAGACCGGCGATAGCGCCGGATCGTCCGGCGGCCGGGAGGTGTCCTGATGCTGGAGGAAGCCGAGGAGATCGGCAAGCGCGTCCGCAGGGCGAGGTTGCGGTTGGGTATGCCGCAGGCCGACCTGGCGACGGCCCTGGGAAAGTCGCAGGGCTGGGTGTCGAAGATGGAACGTGGCCTGATCGAGCTGGACAGGGTCGGGCTGCTCAATCAGGTGGCCGCAGAGCTGCACGTCCATCCGAACGACCTGATCGGGCGCCCGTACAGCAGCTCCCCCGACGACAACCAGTGGCAGGTTGCCGCCTCGTCGATCCTGCGCGAGCTGCGCCGCTACGACCTCGTCCCCGTCTTCGACGGGGCACCGCGGCCCGCATCACAGCTGTGGCGTGAGGTGACCCGGCTGCACCGCCTGCGGGACACCGCCTCCAACGTGGCAATCCTCCGGGTTCTCCCGGACCTGTTTCGCGAGGCGCGCGCCTTGGCGGAGGATTCGGAGGGACACGAGAGGGAGGAGGCTTATTCCATCTACGCCGTGTGCTGCAAGTTCGCACACACCGCTGCCCACGCCCTCGGGCACCCCGAACTGGTCGCCATGGCGTGCGAGCGGGCCGCATGGTCAGCCAGGTTGTCGGGAGATCCGGTGCTGCCTGCCGTCGCTGACTGGATGAGGGTCTGGGACATGTGGGCAACGGCTGACTGGGCCGACGCTCTGACGCTTTCGGACAAGGCGATCACCTCGGTGGAACAGGAGTACGACCGTGGCGAGCCGCTGGCCGTTCGGGCCTGGGGCACGCTGCAGCTACGGGCCGCGGTCTCCGCCGCCCGAGGCGGCCGTACCTCGGAGGCCGAGGACCGGATCGAGCACGCGAAGGACGCTGCCGAACGCATGGACGCGTACGTCGGGGCACCGGTGTACGACCGGCATTCGCTGACGTTCTCCGCCGGGAACGTGCAGATCCACGCGATCAGCGTGGCTCTGGAAACGGGCGAGCAGGGCAAGGCACTGGAGATGCACCGCCGTACCAGCCCGGAGCTGGTGGGATCGCTGCCCAACTCCCGCCAAGGGCACCACCACATGGACGTCGCGCGTGCCTGGCTGTGGGACGGGAACCGAGGAAAGGCCCTGGCCGAGTTGGAGACGGCTGAGCGGATCGCGCCCCAGCTCGTACGGAACCACCCCATCGCCCGCTCGACGCTTCGCAGCATCGTCTACGCGGAACGAGCAGCCACGCGGGAGAAGCTGCGGCGCATGTCCGACCGCTTTCACCTGGACGGATAGGGGTCGTATTCCTCCGGCTCATATTCGAGGGTTGCCCTGTCCCTAACTTCAGGGCATGACGCGACGACGTTCTCCTCACCTTCCCTCGCAGGGATCCGGGTTAGGTACCGCAGCTCCCTTCGTTCCCCGGCTTGGCGACCTCGCCACCGACAGCGCCCGCGAGGACCGTGTGGGGGTCGTGGTCGCTCTCCCTGGTGAGGGCTCTGCCACGACCTACCACCTGCGCCCGCCCGGGGGCGGGACCCAGTGGTCCGCGCCCGCCGACGGGACGACGCTCAGGCCCGTGCCGGTGACGGCCACACACGCCACGCTGCTGGCCGGTCGGGACGCGGTCTACGACCGGAGGGCCCGGCAAGGGTCCGTTCCCGTCGAGTTCCACTTCGATGACGGCTCAACCCTTGATGGCGCCCTCATCCTCACCACGGCGGAGCTGGAGCGGTTGTACGCGCAAACCAGCCGCCTCTTGGATGCACACGAACGCGCCCTCGGCGGCACCTCGTGACCGGGGCGCGGCGCCGCCATGCCCGAATCGCGGCGTCCAAGACCGCACGGGCCGACCACGGAGGTCGAATCGCGCTCACGTTCCTGGGTGTCGCCGGCCTGGTTGGCCCGGCCTGGGCACTACGTGAGCACGCCGGCCCGCTCCTCGAAGGCGCCGACCACCGGTCCTCCGCAGTCGCACCGGACGCGAGCCTGCACTCCGACCGCTGAAGCCGCGCCCGACACCGACGCTGCCTGCCCGCTTCGGCTGCCCGGAGCTCGACGGCCTGCGCCTCGTCAGCTACCTGGAACATCCACGCGTGATTCCCCAGGGAGGGATCATGGACATCCCATACATCGTCATCGACCAGCTCACCCCCGAACAGCAGCAGGTCTGGAAGACCTACTTCGGCGACGCCGACCGACCCCGCTACATCGAGGAAGGCATCTGGCGCCGTACGCAGGAGAAGGCCACGGCCGAACAGAGCGGCTGGACGGCCGCCGACGACGCCCGGCGGCGGATCATCCACTACCGCTACCGGTACGGCCTGGTCCCCACCACCGCCGCGCCGGCCATCGGCCTGACCGACCTGTACCTCTACCACTCCGCTACCGCTCCCGCGGACGAGATCGACGCGCACCACGACGCCCTGTGGGACTCGCTCGCCACCGGCGGCTGGAAGGAGGCTCCCGGTGGATTCTTATGGACACGTCGGGATCTGAAGTGCCGGATCACCGAGCACGACGTCCACCCCCAGGACGCGTCTGCGGGCCGTACCCTGCCCGCCGGCTACCGGAGCCTGGACGTGCAGATCGCCTCGGTGTCCTACGCACCGCCGCCCGCCGTCCGGCAGCTGCCATGGAACGTCCTCTCCACTGGGATCAGGGGCAAGGACCGCCCCGGTACGCCGACCCGCGTCCCGGACCTGTCAGTCCTCGCGGACCTGCGACCGTTCCAGGTGGAGATCGGCTGCGGTACGTCGGTGGAGGCGGGTATTCCGCCCCTGCACCGGCTTCACGAGATCTACCGGGTCACCGACCGCCACGGCCACGAGCCTCGGGAACACCGCTTCACTCTCTCCCCGACCGCAGACACGCTCCTCCACGAGGTGCTGACGGAGCCGGAGGAGAAGACGGCGGAGTTCGTGGAGATGTTCCGTGCCTGCTTCCTGGCCGAACCGACTCCGGCCATGTGGGCGCTGAAGGAACTGATGGACGCCGGGCACCTCGTCGGCCCGGTCATCACCAACAACTTCGACGTGCTCGCGGCGCGCGCCGGGCTCGACGAGTGCTTCATGCGCCGCTACGACCAGGCCGTACCCGATGTCGAGTGGGTCGACGGTGCCAAGGCCCTTCTCGTCGTCGGCCTGCACGCCGACCGCCGCAAGGTCCAGGCCCGAGCCCGCGCTCGCGGCATGCAGGTCGTCTACCTGGATCCGGAGGGCTTCTGGCACGACGGCCAGTTCATGCCGTACCCGCTGGAAGGGCCCCAGGACGGCGACCTGTTGTGCCGGGCAACCGCCGTCGAGGCACTGCCTGCACTCGTCAACCTGCTGAAGCAGCAGGCTGGTTGATCCACCTGCACGAAGAGGTCTCTGCCGGGTGTTGGCGCTAGCGTGACGCACCCGGCCGGCCCGGACTCCCCTGGGCGGGCGAGGGACAAGGAAAGGAGCGTCGACCCATGCGCGTATCCGTCATCGGCTGTGGTCACCTGGGCATCCCCCACGCCGCTGCCATGGCCGAGATCGGCCACGAGGTCATCGGCGTGGACCTGGACCAGGCGAAGATCGACCGCCTCAACGCCGGCGAGTGCCCCATCTACGAGGACGGCCTGCCCGAACTCCTCAGCACCCACACCGCCACTGGACGGCTGCGGTTCACCAACAGCCTCGCGGAGGCGGCCGAGTTCGCCGACATCCACTTCCTGGCCGTGGGCACGCCGATCGACGCGGACGGGCGGAGCTACGACACCGGACAGGTCTTCGGCGCAGCCCGCGCCCTCGCCCCGCACCTGACCCGCCCGACCATCATCGTCGGCAAGTCCACGGTTACCGTCGGCACCTCCCGCGACCTCGGTGCTCTGCTCGCCCGTCTCTCCCCGGCAGGTGAGGACGTGGAGGTCGTTTGGAACCCCGAGTTCCTGCGCGAGGGCCACGCCATCGACGACACCCTGCGCCCAGACCGCATCGTCGTGGGCGTCCCCTCGGCCCGCGCCGAGGACGCGGTACGTGAGGTCTACGCACCCCTCCTGGCGAACGGCATCCCGCTGTTCGTGACCGACCCCGCCACCGCCGAACTCATCAAGGGTGCCGCCAACGCCTACCTCGGCATGAAGATCTCCTTCATCAACGGCGTCGCCGACATGTGCACCGCCGCCGGAGCCGACGTCCAGCAGCTCACCGAGGCCATCGGCCTGGACCCCCGCATCGGCCGCGGTGGCCTCAACGCCGGCCCCGGCTACGGCGGCGGCTGCCTCCCGAAGGACGTCCGCGCCTTCACCGCCTCCGCCCGAACCTTGGGTGCCGCCGAGGCAGCGACCATGCTGCGGGCGGCGGAGGAGGTCAACGAGTCCCGACCCGCCGCCGCGCTGAGGCTCATCGAGCAGACGCTCGGCCGACCCGTCGACGGCGTACGCATCACCGTCTGGGGCGCTTCCTTCAAGGCCGGAACCGACGACGTCCGGGAATCCCCGGCCCTGGCGATCGCCGCGCTCATGCACCAGCGCGGCGCGGCCGTCACCGTCCACGACCCGCACGCGGTGCCCACGGCAGTGCGCCGTCACCCCGAACTCGACTACTGCGAGACCCTCGAAGGCTCACTCGCTGCAGCCGAGTTGATCGTCCTGGCCACCGAATGGCCCCACTTCCGCGAGGCCGACCCCAAGGCCCTCGCCCCACTGGTCGCGGACCAGGTCCTCGTCGACCTCCGCAACCTCATCGACGCCGACGCCTGGCGCATGGCCGGATGGACCGTACGCCAGCTCGGACGCCCCGCACAGGAATAGCCGAACCCATCGACCGGAGGTCCGACGTGGACACCCTGTGGGACAACATCGAGAAGCTCTCCGCCGTCTGCCGAGCGGCCGGCGCCCACCTCCCCGACGAGGAGCTCAAAGCCCTCCAGGTCGGCAAGGTCGCCGAGGAAGCAGGCGAGGCCATGCACGCCCTCCACGGCCTGAAGGGCCTCACCACCTGCGGCGACGACCACGCCTGGTCCGAGGTCCAGAACGACCTCGTCGGCGCCGTCATCGCCGCCCTCCTAGCGAAGCACTACATCGATCCCACGGGCGCCCGCGCCACCTTCGACGAGATCCTCCACCGGTGGACGCGAAGGGCCCGGGAGGCAGCCACACCTGCATCCGCCTGACAACTTCCGCCCATGGTCCTTCAGCCGCACCTTGTGCGTGCGGCTGAAGGACCATGCGATCACGTGCCACCACAGCCCCGGGGACGAGTGATCGGGCTGGTAGAGATGGCGTCTCCGGCTGATTCGGGTCTCTCGCACCGAAACGCTAGGCAAGATATCCGCACCAGAATCAGAAGTGTGGACCCGGCTTGCCGCAGTTAAGTGGAATTTAACAGCGGAAAGACCGTCTCAGGTCTGCATGGGAAGACGAGACTAGTCCCGAGCCGCCTGTTTATGCCATCTCGGAACCGTTACTCGCGAGGCGGCGTTTCAAACGCAAGCAGTGCTCGTTAGCGGGCTCTCGCCTTAGCCCTTCAGTCACCCACCGGTCAGCAGCATCGGTGTCCTGCTCATCGTGCATGCATAGCCAAGCAAGGCGGGATAGGTCGGTGGCGTCGCCTTCAGTGTGCCTATCTTCGAGAAGCTCGCGCAATCTCCGCACTATGTGCCGTCGCTCGTCGGCCTCTAGTACGAGCTCTCTTCGACTCAGCAGTCCGTTGAGTCGGGAAGCAGCGGAACTAAGGTCATGGAATGGCGGTTCGGCAAGTTCTGCAAGCCGCAGCCGGGCATTCATCTCGGCCAGCGGGTCATCCGTGGCGCGACAAAGCGTGACAAGCAGACCCCAACCGTATTGATCATCTGGACAATTCTCCAGAAAACGGTTAACCGATCGAATTGCCTTAGAATTATCAGACATCTGATTGCGTTGAAATTCAGCCAGGGTCAGCCATGCTTTGGGGTAGCCCGTCGCCATGTACTCGATTACTGATAGCTCCTGACTGATATCCTTACCAAGTTCCATCTGCTTCGCTGCCGACCTAGCTAGTCGCTCGATGCGTGAGGCTAGTCCATGAGCGGCGTCAGTCGTCGGGCCAAAACCTTGGATCAGCTTGAGATCGGAGTTGACAGCAATTCTGGCTGGACTCGTCACAAGCTTCTTTTTTCCGAAAATCGAAGCTGCGAGCGGCACAGAGAGAAACTCCTCACCTCCCGTTCCCTGCGATGACACCACTTCAACTAGCGATCGTTTTTCCAGATCACTTATGGCACCTTCCACATCAAAGCGGTCATTTTCCGGCCGCAGCAACACAGCCTCAAGTCCCAGGCGGGGAACCAGTGAGCGCCAACCACAGAGTGTGAGAAAGACCCGCTGGGCTGCGGAAGAGAGTGAGGCAAAGGAGCGCTCGAAGAGTGCATCGAGCATAGCGTCCTTGGCTGCTACAACCCTCTTGACGGCAACCCTGTGCCCTTCTTCGGCTACCTCGCCCAGCAGCACCTTCGTGATGTAGGGATGCCCGTCCGACTCCAGAAAAAGCGCCTCCTCGTAATTTGCATCGATGAGATGAGAGATGCCCAGCCTGCCCGCGATAGCTGCGACCAGTTCGGAGTATTCTCGGCGGCGCATGCCGCCGACCTCGATGGGGTAATCAGCCTTGAACTCGCGCGTACGAGTGGTGATGAGTACTTTATTTGGGAGCCTTACTGAATTACTAACGAACTGGTATAGCTCGGCTTGCTCTCGTACGGTCTCGAAGTTATCGAAGACGAATATAAATGGCCCCTCGCCAGCACTCCCAGAAAGACAATCAGCGAAATAAATTCGCGCCTCCTTCGACTTGCGCGCCGATGGGTTAGCCATCAGTTGCGAGAAGTCCATGGCAATGTCTTCCGTGGAAAGGACATCCGGGCGCACTATTTTGGGACCCTCAGGTAGCAGGTCAATGTCCCTCGCACTGAACCAAACAATTCCGAAGAATTCGTTCATTCGAGATATTTTGTGCAGTACTTCCAGGGCGAGCGATGTCTTCCCCACGCCTCCCCGACCTTGCAGGGTGATTACTGGATAGCGGTCGTCGCAAAGCCGTTCAGTGAGTTGCTGCTCAAGTTCAGCGCGTTGTACATAGTACTCGGGAAGAGGCGGCATATTGCTAAACAGGTTTCCCACATATGCCATGTCTGGCTGCGCTGCAGTCTCACTACGCGGCTGAGCTTCAACGGGTAGGAGGTACGGGACCCCATCTCCGGGACGCCTCTCGTCACTGATGTAGGAGAGAGTTTCATACTTGCCATTCCGGAAGTTCCCGTTAGGCAAGAAAAAATCTGTAAGATCAGGGTCTGTGAAAAGCAGCTCACTGGCTCGTGGGCCATCAAGGTCAACGTACGCGCCGTCGGGAAGACTGTGCTCGCTTTCACGCGCCAGATAAGCGAAGCTATCCTGACCGTTGCCGAATGGGCTTATTCGATACCTGCCAGACAGATTGCGCCGGAGGTGGACCCACGAGCGACTAAAAGCTGGCGCATTTTCAATGACCGCATTAAGCGATTCCGCCAGTTGAGGACAGATGGTAGAAAGCGCCGCCCCGCGGGGCGCTCCATGACCACGAGTTCGGTTACGCAGCCAGCTGAAGTCGTGGGCCCATCTGCGGAAGCTCACCTTCTTCCCAGACATGTCCTCGTAGCTTGCGTCCAAGCAGACACAGACAGCGTTAAGGGCGTCGACTGCTCTACGCTGCCAACTCTCGCTGTCCGGACCGAAGGCGATAGTGATCGCGCGCTGCGAATCTCGGCCGGCAGGCACCAAGTGCTGGCTGGCCGGGCCGGAGGCCAGTTGGTCTAGTAGCTCAGCCCATCTCCCTATACTCTCCGCCCTGACTAGCTCTGAGACGGCTGCGTAGCGGTGACGTTCACGGTCCGACTGAAGCGCGGCAAGCAGCTCCACAGCGAGCACCTTGACGAGCATTTCGCCGAGGTAGAGGAGATCGAAGAAGTATGCGGTGTCCGACTCTTGCCGCGCTAGGTTTGCTCGCTCGAGCATGCGGTTGACGGGAAGAAACGCCGTTTTGCTCATTGGTCCCCCTCTTCACCGCGTCCATGACCTGACATGCGACTCAGCGCACCGACCGTGTCCCCCGGACGCCTGATGGGTCCTCATCCTATGCGCCGCGAGTCTCTGTGCTAAGTCCTTTCAGCGGAGTTCGGCCTGTCCCCTGGGGGCGACGAGGTCCGTCCGCACCGCGGTCGACCATCAGCCGCCAACAGGGACGTTGGGCGTCGGCGACCGCGTCGACCTGGGCGCCGGTGGCAACGGATCGTTCGGTCGCGGTTTCTTGTCTCGCGCCCCGGATACGGCGGGGGTTGCGTCCGAAGTCTGGTCTAGGTTTTGCCTGTGAACCACAGCCGTTCCAACGCCGACGCGCCCCGCGAGTCTGACGTGCCGCCGTATCAGGTAGTCCTGGCAGAGACTGATTGGGGTTCGCTCCAGACGGCTTTCGGGAGCGGTAGCGACCTTCCCAAGGTCCTTGCACGGCTGTTGACGCCCGATCCCAAGACCCAGGTCACCGCTTTGTCAGAGCTGGGTGAGATGGTCGGCCATCAGAACACCATCTACGAAGCCACTGCCCCCGTCGCCATGTATGTCGCCGGCATCCTCACCCACCCGGCGGCTACGACCCCCCGGCCCTATCGCAACGTTCCCATCCGCGCAGCCCTGTTGAACTGGTTGGCTTCCACGGCCTACGACGCCTCCGATGAGATTGTTAGCCGCACGGAACAGTACTTCCCTGGCTACCTCACCCCCGGCACCACCATGGCGTCCTTCCGGGACCTGCGCCCGATGCTTTATCGGGCCGTCTCGCCCTTCCTGCAGGACAGCCACGCGGACGTGAGGGAAGCCGCCGTTGTCGCCGCGCTCATCCTCGCCGAGCACCCCGCGCTCGCCGAGCACCGCGATCTCCTTGCCGTGCACGCGCGCGCCATCCTGGACACCAGCAGCGACGACCCCAACCGGCGTGTTGTCTGGAAAGCACTCGAAGCATGGGGCCACGACGTCCCCGCCCCTGAGCCTTTCTTGGAGGAGCACTGGGACTGGCGGTCATATCGCGATGGCCGCGGCGATCTCGAACCGCCCTTCTGACCGATACGCGCATGGCCTGCGGGCGGAATACTCCCACGCCGGAAGCCGCACCCTCCAGTCGCGAAGCCTTGACCGGAACGGTCGGTGCCGCAAACCCAAGCCCTCTCGCGCATACTCCAGCATGCTTGACGTATGTCCTCAACGACTCGCATTACCCTCACACTCCCCAGCGATCAGGTGGCGGAGCTTCGCAAGCTCACGGACAACGTCTCCGGCTATGTAGCGGAAGCCGTCGCCCGCCAGATCCGGCACCAGCTTCTGGGCAACGCCCTTCGCCGGTACGAGGAAGAGCACGGAGGCTTCAGAGACGAGGAGCTCGCCGAGGCCCACTCGAAGATCTTTGGCACCGCCGGTTCCACCGAAGACGCGGACGCCGCGTGAGCGAGCGCATCGAGACCGTCGTCCTGGACTCGGAAGAGCTCTCCGCCTGGATCGCGCAGGACCGCAGGCTTCTCGCGATGTTGCAGGTCTTCCACGGCATGGGAGCTGACCTCGTGATCGGGGCGAACACCATCGTGGAAGCCAGTCACTCCCGTACCGACATCCCCCGTCTGAACTGGGCCCTGTCCCGCATCAAGGTAGAACGGTCACCGAGCAAGCGGCCAAAGCGGCAGCGGAGCTCCTCAACGGCGCCGGCTGCACGGACACGAGTACGCCATCGACGCCACGGTCGCCGAGGTCGCGCTCCGCCAGCCGAAACCGGTCGCCCTGCTGACCTCCGACAGCGACGACATGGCCAAGCTCTGCGGTAAACAGGTCCGCATCGTCCCTCTCTGACCCGCCAGCCCACCCGGAGCGTGTACCTCGGCGGGTTCTGTTGCGGCTGCCGCCGCTCGTGCCCCATCCGTACCCAGCGGGACGGACAACAGCGGTCATGTGCGGTGCCCGGAGACCACTCCGGCCTCGCACGTCTCAACCAAACATGCAGGTCAGAGCCAATGCTGTCGTTCAAGCACCGCTGATTCCCAAGCTCAGAGCGCGAGTTCGATTCTCGTCACCCGCTCCATGAGAAAGCCCTAGGCCAGCGGCCGGGGGCTTCTTTGTTGTCCGGCACCGTTCAGGGGCCCGCACCGGATCGGCACCAGAAGGCTTCTCCCTCCGTCTTCTCCCGGGCGGTTCGCACAAGGTCGATCAGCCGCGACCACGCGTACAACGATGCGGGCGCCGAGGCCCTCCTACGCCCCAGCTCGTTGGGAGCGGGCGGAATCGTGGCCCAGGTTCACCGTCCGTCAGCGGCGGGCCGTGTGCGGCTCGCTACCGCAGTCACCGTCCGGACGCTGACGGAGTGTGGATTCAAGCAGCAGCTCGCTCAGGTCCGACGGCATGGTGATCATGCAGTCGTGTCCGGTCGGCAGTTCCCGTATCCGTGCCGGGGAGCCGTTGGGCTGTGTCGCGGGGACAGGCCGCCGCACGATGCCTTCCACCTCCGCACTGACACAGTGGATATGCGTACGCGGGACCGAGTCCAAGGCGGGGTTGTCCAGCCGGACCGGTTGCCGCAGGCAGCGCACCGGTTGGTCGGAGAGCATCGCACGCAGCCATGCGATGTCCACCGGGTCGGTGACCCCGAACAGCCCTAGGGGCGGAGGCATCTCGGGCAGTGGCGGAATGCGCCAGCCGTTGTCGGACTTGGCGGCCAGGTCGATCAGGTTCTGAGTCATGGGCTGCACGTCGACGGCGGTCTCGCCGTGCTCCGGGACCATCGCGTCCAGGTACACCAGATGCGCGATCCGTTCCGGCACCTCGTTGGCCACGGAGGAGACGACCAGCCCCGCGTAGCTGTGCCCCACGAGCACCACCTCGCTCAGGTCCTCCTCGTGGATCAGCTTCACGACGTCCTCGACGTGCGTGTCGAGCCCCACCTCGGGGCCGAGCAGGTGCGCCTTGTCGCCGTAGCCGGTCAGCGAGGGTGCGAACACGCGGTGTCCGGCCGACTCCAGCAGTGGAACCACCCGCTCCCAGCAGCGGCCGCTGTGCCAGGCACCGTGCACGAGCAGAAAAGTTGCCATGAGGGGATTTCTCTTCCTCTTCGGGGCGTGACGGCACGGGAACATCGCGGTTCCTGTTTGTGCCTCGGTACTCTTTGGGAACCGTCATCATCGTGCTGCACCTGCCGCACCCCGATCAATAAGGCACATTTACGTGCCCTGGTTCTCTGGAGGTAACCGTGAACGGCACAGCGGGCGGCGAGTCGCGGGCGGCACAGCCGGAGGACGACCCGTGCCAGGCCCGTGAAGTGCTCGGCATCGTCGGGGACAAGTGGTCGCTGCTGATCGTGCGCAATCTCAGCCAGGGGCCACGCCGCTTCACCGAACTCAAGCGGGCCGTCGACGGGATCAGCCAGCGCATGCTCACCGTCACCCTGCGCGGCCTGGAACGCGATGGGATCCTCACACGGACCGTCCGCAATGTCATGCCACCGCACGTCAGTTACGAACTCACTCCGATGGGCAGGACCCTCCGCGAAGCCACCGCGCCCCTGCTGGAGTGGAGCATCACCCACCTGACCCACATCGACGCCGCCCGCGCCGCGTACGACGCCCGCCCCGACACCCCGCCGGCCTGACCCAGGCCCGGCCGCACACCACCCGGCGATCACCGTCGGCCACAGCCATGTAGCTCCGGCCGGGCAGCCCCTCCGAGCGGTTGCCCGCGTGGAAGCCCATGCCACAACGTGCCAGAAGGGGCGGTGAACAGCGGTCACCAAGAGTGCTGACGGAGCAGTCAGGACGATGTCACCGGGTGTACGTTCCCGCAGGTCAGGCGCGATACACGGGGATAGGTGGCGCCTGTCATCCAAGCTCGGAGCGCGAGTTCGACGGGTGGGCCCCTGCTAACGTCCCCCGAGGCCGCGGCGCCCGCCCCCAACGATGAATCCGCAGGCCAGACCACTTCGCACCCTCCCAGGAGAACCCATGACCGTGAGCAAGAACATCAACAACCCCGTGGGCATGGGCGGCGGCCAGCGCAAGAGGCTGTCCCGCACTGAACGGCAGAACAACGGCCCGCACCGCAACCTCGACCGCAAGAGCGCCGCCGACCAGAAAGCGGAACTCGTACGCAAGATGCGCGAGAAGGCAGCCACAGACGAGGGCTCAGGGCAGACGGACAACGACACCGCGCAGGGCTGACACACCACTACTGCCGCAGGGTGGCGCCGCATGGGACTACTGCCCAGGGCGGTACCGCATGGGGCACGGCGGACCGCAACACAACGGTCCGGGCCCCGCTGCCCTACCGGGCGCGGCCGGCCCCCTTCAGCTCGGCCCACCACCCGCGTCTCAGCATCCCCGCGGGTTCCACCGATGACCCGCCTGGGGCCCGGACGCTGTGGAAGTCCTCACGGCCGGGGGTGGTGCTGGATACACCCCGTTTCCGCAGGCTGGGGCCATCGAGCGGGTGGACGGTCCGCGACATGCTCAACGGGTCGCCGAGCAAGCCCTGTTGGAAGGAAGCCCCGTGTCCGTTCGTCTTCACACCTCCGCCCCGAACAAGCCGAGGAAGCAGCGCGCCCGCCGCGTGTTGTCGGTGGTCGCCGCGCTGGCGGTCCTGGGCGGCGGTCTCGCTGTGGGCGGCTCCCTGGCCTATGGCGCCCAGGGCCGCGCCGGTCACCGTGACGCCGTGAGCGAGGGCGCGAAGGACCTGGTGCGCGAGGACGGTTTCCCCGCCGTGCTGGCCGCCGTCGGGGGCCGGGACGGACGGGTCCGTGACTACACCGTCGGCACCGGTGACCTGGAGACCGGCGCCGCCGTGCCGGTGAACGGCCGGGTGCGGGCCGGCAGCAACACCAAGGCGTTCACTTCGGCGGTCGTGCTCCAGTTGGTCGGTGAGGGCACGGTGGACCTGGACGAACCGATCGAGACCTACCTGCCGGGTCTGGTGCGAGGCGACGGCATCGACGGGTCGCGGATCACCGTACGGAACCTGCTCCAGCACACCAGCGGTCTGCCCGACTACACCCAGTCGCTGCCCCCGAACCCGTTCGAGATCCGCGACACGTACTACAACCCGCGCGAGATGCTCGACCTCGCCCTGGCTGAGAAGGCGGTGTTCGAGCCCGGCGCGAAGTGGCAGTACAGCAATACCAATTACGTCCTGGCGGGGCTCCTCGTCGAAAAGGTCACCGGCCGGCCCTTCGGTGAGGAGATCACGAACCGGATCATCCGCCCCCTCGGCCTGAAGGACACCTACTGGCCGAACGCGGGCGAGCGCGACATCCGGGGCACCCACCCCAAGGGCTACGGCGCCTCGACGCCCGGCAGCCCGCTGGAGGACATCACCCGCCTCGACCCGTCCCAGGCCTGGGCCGCCGGGCAGCTCGTCACCACGCCGCGCGACCTCAACCACTTCTTCTCCGCCCTGCTCGGCGGCGAGGTGCTGGACGCCGCCGAGCTGAAGGAGATGACGACCACGGTCCCGGCCGCCGAGGGATCTCCGACGCCCGGCACCGAGTACGGCCTGGGCCTCTTCCGTACGCCCCTGTCCTGCGGTGGCGACCTGTGGGGCCACGGCGGTTCGATCCACGGTTACGAGACCTTCGGCGGCGTCACGGACGACGGCCGCGCGGCCACGGTGGCCGTCACGGCACTGTCGAGCGCGGTGGCCGCCGACCTCGACGGGATTCTGGAGGCGCACCAGCACGTACAGGACCTGGTGGATACGGCCATCTGTCAGTAGCCGCCCCCGGCCACCACCCACCTGCCACCCTCCGCGTCGCCGCCCGAAGATCCCGGGCGGCGACGCGGTCGCCGTTGCCCGGGAGCCCGGTACGAGGCACCGGCGCGGCCCTGGCCTCCTCGCGACGCCGACGCCTCGAAGGCGAGCGGCCGCGCCGGGAACAACCCGTCCGGTCGGCACGGTTGCAACCGAGGGACCGGCGCCGCACGGGCGGGGAACATGGAGACCACGCGGGGACACGGAGTCCACGAGGCCGTCCGCCCCACCAGGCCCCGGGCCCGCGATCGCGGTACGCCCGCCGCGCACTCGGACCGAGACGTAGTTCCGCAGGAGGACTGTTTTCCATGACTGACCGGCCCCTGACCCTCATGGCAGTACACGCCCACCCCGACGACGAGGCCACCAGCACCGGTGGGGTCCTCGCGCGGTACGCGGCGGAAGGCATCCGCACGGTCCTCGTGACGTGTACCGACGGCGGTTGCGGTGACGGACCGGGGGGTGTCAAACCAGGCGATCCGGGACACGATGCGGCGGCCGTCGCCTCGATGCGGCGCCAGGAACTCCAGGCGAGCTGTGACGTCCTGAAGATCAGCGATCTGGAGATGCTGGACTACGCCGACTCCGGGATGACCGGCTGGCCGAGCAACGAGGCCCCCGGGGCCTTCTGGCAGACCCCCGTGGAGGAGGGCGCCGCCCGCCTCGCGGAACTCATGCGGCACTACCGGCCCGATGTCGTCGTCACCTACGACGAGAACGGCTTCTACGGCCACCCCGACCACATCCAGGCCCACCGCATCACCATGGCGGCGCTGGAGATGACCTCGCTGACACCGAAGGTGTACTGGACGACGATGCCCCGCTCGATGATGCAGCGGTTCGGGGAGACCATGCGTGAGTTCCAGGAGGACATGCCGGAGCCGGATCCCGCCGAGGCCGCCGCGCTGGCCGAGATGGGCCTCCCCGACGACGAGATCACCACGTGGGTGGACACCACCGCGTTCAGTGATCAGAAGTTCGACTCGCTGGCCGCGCACTCCAGTCAGGGCGAGAACATCTTCTTCCTCAAGATGGGCAAGGAGAGGTTCCGCGAGTGGATGGGCACGGAGACCTTCGTACGTGTCAAGGACGCCACCGGCGCGGCCGTACCCGAGAACGACCTCTTCGCCGGACTGCGCTGATCCGTCCGGCCGGCCGGGGGGCCCTTTCCCCGGGGCCCCTCCTCGGGACCGCCTCAGGACCCCTCCTCAGGCCGCCTTCTCAGGTCGCCTCGGGGGAGGCCCGGGTCCCGCCCGCGTGGTCGATGAGAGCAGCCACGTATGCGGGGGCTTCGTCAACCAGGAGATGACCACCGCGGGGAACCACGTCAAGGTCGATGCCGAACGCCGCACGCACGGCCGGGCCGAGGCGTCGAGGGGGCAGGAAGGTGTCATGCTCGCCCGCGACGACACAGCGGCGAAGCGGCGTCGGGGGCACATCCGCGACCCCTGGGGATCCGCTGGAGCGGACGTGTCGCCCGACCAGTGTCATCCATTCCACCAGCTCAGCGCGTGGCTGGTGGCCGGGCGCGTGCATGGCTCGCAGGAGCCGGGCACTGCGTTGCGGCGTCGGACGCAGGTACCAGGCGGCTGATACGGCCATCACGCCGGCGCTGACGCGGAGCCTGGTCAGCCCGCCTGGACACACGAGTACCTGTCGTTCGACGCCCGGCGAGGCGCACGAGACGGCGACGGCCGCGCCGAAGGAATGCCCCAGGACCGTCACGGGCCCGACCGACAACTCCTTCAACGTCTCGGCCAACCAGGCGCCGTACCAGGAGAGTCTGCCGTCGGAGGGCCCACGTCCGGCGGAACTGAGACCGGGCTGCCCCGGTACGTCCACGAGGAGGACCCGGTGTCCGGCGGTGACCAGAGCGGTCGCCAACGGCAAGGAGGAAGCGGCGTTGAAATTGGTTCCGGGGAGGAAGACCACCGTCGTCGCGCCGGAGCCCGCCGCCACGATGTGCGTGTGCGCCCCCTGGGCGGTCACCTCCACGCGCTCGTGCGGAACCGTCCACCGTTCGAGCTGATCGGCGCACCAGCTCTGGACGGACCGACGGCCCCTCTCGTCACGGTAGATCGACCCCATCCCGCGAGTATGCCCTGCCTGGACCGGCACCAGGAAGGTCCTGCGCGGACGGCCCCTCCGGGCACCACCCCGCAGGCCCCCACGGCCCCCACAGCCCGTCCGGCACCAACCGCTCACCCGTTCCGCCCCGTCCAACAGCCCACCCACCCAAGCGAGATGACCTCTCAGGCGAAGGCGGCAGCATTTTCCGAGACCCATTGCGGAAAGCTCTTAGCCGGGGCGCCGGTGATCCGGGAGACGGTGTCACGCACGGTGAGCAGTTCATCGTTGAGGTCGCCGCCGGTCAGGTCGAGCACCGCGTCAGCGGCTTCGTCGCCGAGGAAGGTGGCCATCTCGCGATGGGCCTCCTCCCGGCTGATCTCGGCGAACGGCACGTCCCGTCCCAGTACCGCCGCGATCGCCTCGACCTGCTGACGAGGGGTGATCCTCTCCGGGCCGGTCAGGGCGTACGTCCGCTCTCGGTGGCCGGGTTCGGTCAGCGCGACCCGGGCCACCGACGCGATGTCCGCGGGGTGGATCGTGGGGAGGCCGACGTCCGCATACGGCACACGGACCGTTTCGTGCCCGCGGATCGCGTCCGCCCACCACATGACGTTCGAGGCGAACTGGGTCGGCCGCAAGATCGTCCACGCCATGCCGCTGTCCTTGAGCAGGCGCTCGACGGCCACGTTCTCACCGGCGGGACCGAGATGCGGATGGGTCTGGACGGTGATGGACGACACCAGCACCACATGGTCCACGCCCGCCCGCCCCGCCGCGTCGAGGATGTCGGCGTCCGCCCCCACCCGTGACACGAGGAACAGTGAACGCACGCCCTCCAGCGCCGACTTCAGCGACGCTGCCCGCGCGAGGTCGCCCTCGACCGCTTCGACCCCCTTCGGAAACACGGCCTTCGCGGTGTCACGGGTGAGCCCCCTCAACGGTCCGGCGCCGAGCGCGTGCAGCTCCTCCACGAGGGCTCGTCCAATATTTCCGATGGCCCCGGTCACAAGCATCATGAGGTCTTCTCCCGTCATCAGGCACCGGCGGTGGTCGGCGCCGGCCTGACGCTAAGACCTCAACCAAAGTTGACGTCAAGGCGGTTCGGGCATCCGGCAGATCGGGACCGCTCCAGGGATCAGGGGTGAAACATCTCCCGGCGCTCACGGCATCTGAAGGGTGCAGGTGAGAGGAGGCGGCCGATGAGGCAGTCCGAGGAGGGCGCCTTTCCCTGAGTTCCCGGAGGCCCGAATGAGTCCTCTGTTCCGTTCGGCGTGCCTGCTGATTGGCGGGGCACCCGGGCGCCCGGATCAGCGGGCGTACGGCTCGGCGGGTGACCGGATCGGCGGGCAGACGAGTCCGCGGATGACCGAGTCTTCGGCGACCGGCTCGATGGCGGGTCGGCGTCCGGGAGGAGGGCCGGGCTTTCCGGCGGCCACTCGTCAGGGGTGGGTTCCGCTGCTCACGCCCGTCCGCCCGTACCGGGCGGGCGGGCCCGGACTCCCGTGCGGGCGAGCCTCGTTCACCGTACGGGGAAGCCGAAGGAGTAGCCCTCCTCCTTCAGCCAGGGCAGCACCTGGCGCAGGGCGGCCAAGGTCTGGGAGCGTTCCCCTCCCGCGTCGTGGAAGAGGATGGTGGGCCCGTTGGAGATCTCGCTCTTGACGGTGGCGACCATGGTCTCCACACCGGGGTGCTCGAAGTCCTTGGTGTCGACGTTCCAGCCCAGCGGCCGCATACCCCGGGACGCGGCGAGATGCCGGCTGTACGGGGTGAAGGCACCGCCCGGGGCCCGGTAGTACTGCGGCCGGACGCCTCCGGAGGCCTTGGTGATCATGCGCTCGGCATCGAGGATCTGCTGGCGCTGGTAGGCCTCGGACTTGGTGTCCATCGCGGTGTCGTGCGAGACGGTGTGGTTGCACAGCCGGTGCCCGTCTGCCACAACCGCCTTGACCAGGTCCGGGTACGCCTCGGCCTGCGTGCCCACCATGCAGAACGTGGCCTTCACACCGCTGTCCTTCAGCAGCTCCAGCACCTGCGGCGTCCAGACCGGGTCCGGTCCGTCGTCGATGGTGATGTTGACGCCCTTGGCACCGCGGTCCGAGGCGTGCGCGATGTCCTCCGCCACCTTGGCCACCTGGTCCTGCGGCTGGGCCTCCGGCGCCGAGGCGCTCGCTTGAGGCCTTCCTCCGGCGGGGTCGGCCTGGGCGGTCCACACCGAGGTGGCAGCGGCCACCGCCGTCACTCCGAGCGCCGCCGCGAGGAGCCGGCTGTGCCATGCCCTTCCCTTGTGCTTCGCCATGTCCGCCCGCCCCTTTGCTGCCTTCGCCGATGCCGTGCACCCATGAAGACACACAGACACCCCGGCAAGATCCCTCGGTTACCGATCGCGGACGAACCTGGAGGGGGCCGGCGACAAACACAGGAGTTCCGCGACAGAGGAGGGCCCCCTCCGCCGCAACGCCCCGTCCGGGCACTGCCGCTACGAACCCGAGACCCCCGCCCACGCGGAACGCGTAACGGCCCGGCTGGGAGGACCCAGCCGGGCCGTTCCGGCTCAGCCGCTGACAACAGCCGCTCGACCAGCAGGTTGCTATGCCCTCTTGAATTCGCTACCGGAAAGGGGGCTCATGCCGCCGGGGTGGTTTTCAAGGGCTGTCCCGTGATCCCTGGTGGATCAGCGCACGACGTCAGATGGTGGGGGCACCTCCCACGCCGTTCAGGCTGTGGGCGAGCGTCGCAAGGCGGGGGGACGTCCGCGTACTGGATGTATTCGGGCGTTCCGACAACGCGGCGAAGTGCCGTAGCTGTCGTCGTGCGCCCGCCAGGGATGATCGGGACAGCCCTTAGGCTGCCACCCGCTCAGATCGTCGGTGTGTCGTCGACGATCTCCTTGTGCGGTTCGACGATGAACTTCCAGCCCTCACTGGGTTCCAGGAACCGCACCCGGGTCGGGTAGATGTCCAGGGCGCGGCGGTCGCGGTTCTGGCTGTTGTTCTTCCGGCCCCGGACGGGCTCCTCGTACAGGTCGATCTTGATGTCCGGAACGGCGACGACTTCCTCGCTCCAGCGCTGGACGACCCCCGCGCCGAACGCGTCCCGAGCGGCGGAGTAGAGGGCGCCGAGGGCCTCCGTGTTCCCGTTGGGCACGAAGAGAGCGAGGTTCAGGAGGACACCGGCACTCTGGAGAACCTCGATTTCCTCCCCCTCCTTGTCGGCGATCCAGATCCCGCCTTCTTCGGCATTGTCCGGGAGGACATGGACTTCCTCGCCGAAGACCGTCCTCGCCGCGAAGGACCCTCCCTCAAAGTTCTTACCCGGCTCCGTAAGGAAGGCCGGGGCGTAGCAGTCGAGAGGAAGGTCTTCCATCCCTGCCGAGACGAAGATGCCGTCCTGAAGGCCCAACTCCGAAATTTCTTCGGCCGTAAGACGTCGGGCCGTAACCTTCTCAGTGTGCACGCCATTCCCCTTTTAATCGTGGCGTCCGGTGAATTCATTAACACTCTACCACGAAAACGATCAACGACTTGCTGTTGCGCATGCCTTCACGATCACGACAGTACGGACCAATCAGCCGAGTAATCCCTTCCGGGAGAACCAGCGGACGACTCCTCCCGCACCACCTGGGCAACGCGGCACACATAGAGCAATGCGACAGTCACATTCAGGAGGCGGCCCTCTCGCTTCGGCACTGCTTTCGGTAACGAAGCCGGCCGCCAACGAGCAGCCACTCGGAGTGCCGGCGCGAGGACCGTGCCGCCGACTGCGAGCCAGGTGGGGTTGGGCACGGGCGCCCTCCGGCAGCCGGTGAAGGCCGCCTTCGGAGCGAAGGTGGAACCGGCCCTTCCACCGGCCCGGCACATCTGCGGACCCGTATGCGCGAACAGCGAATTCACATGGCGGACAGCGGTGGCACTCTCTGGAAGACAGAGGTGGGGGGGGCGGGCACACCCCTCACCCGGCATGGGGAAAGGATACGACCGCAGAACACCGGAAGGCCGGAACGGCTTTCCTTCACAACGTCACCGCGCGGGAGCATTCCGACTCCACGTGCGGAGGTGGTCTGACGGATGAACACCGTCACACACAATGCGCACACATACGAGTCCGATGCGATCCATGACGAGCGCGATCCACTCGAACGCCCCTGGGTCAAAATCGCTGACACTCCGACCGGCAGTGAAGAAATCGCCGCCCGAGGCCTCATATCCCCGAGCTGGAATCCCTCAGCCCCAGAAAGGCGTGAATCGTCACACGACGGGGAGGAACACGCGCCCTATGCGCCTTGCGAAGGCCATCGCGGAGAAATGGAAGGCCACCCTCGGCTCCGAAGGCGCATTTCACCACCTCTCCGGTTCGGGTCCCGCGTCGACTCGGAGTACACACCTCCTCCGCCTCTCCTTGCAGACATCGTTTGCCTGTAGAATTTGCTGTGGAATTTGCCTGTAGAAACGGTCGGCTCTCGCCAGGCCCGGTGGCGCGACGGTAGCGGCCTCTTCCTGACGCTTCCGGCCCGGCCGGGGTGTTTCGGGTCCCGGCGGAGGCCGTGACCGCGCAGAGTGGTCCGTATGACGACACCCGTAGAGCTGCTCCGCTCCCTCGCCCGTACCCGCGCCTCGCTCGACGGCGAGGAGGTCACGTACTGGTGGTCCGGAGACGTGTACTCCTGGGCCCCCGACCAGCCCTACCAGCGGGTCTTCGGGTTCGAAGGACTCAACGTCGCCCGTCTGGCACGGGACTCCGAGGCCGGTCCCGACGCCTACCAACTCCTCACCCGCGAGGCCGCCTTCTACCTGGACCCCGTCACCCGCGAGATCCTGGAGACCTGGCAGGACGTGCCGGTGGTCCACGTCTGGAACGACCCGGCGAACCAGAAGTGGCGCCCTTTCCCCGTTCCGACGACCGAGCTCGGCGGGCAGGTCTGCTTCAGCCTGGAGATCCCGCTCGCCTATCCCTCGCCGCTGCCGGTCGCCCAGTACCCCGTCCACTCGTCCGGTGACACGTACAAGGCCCTGGAGCTCTTCCAGTTCTTCGCCGACCGTGCCGATCTGGCGGGCTCGGCTCCCGGTGTCCCGGCCACCATGTCGTGGACCCGGATGTCCCCGTGGCTCCCGTGGATGGCCCGTGGCCAGGCGCCCGGCGGCCTCACCTTCCACTGCCGGGGCCGCAAGCTGGGCTCGTACGCCGAGGTCCCCGAGCGCACCCGTGCCTACATCGCCGACCGTCACCCGGAGTTCGCCCACGCCCCGGAGAAGTGGAGCGAGCCGAACGAGACCAGCTGGACATACTTCCGCAAGCTCCATCCGCCGAAGTAGCCCGCCGGGCTTCCCCCGCCGCCGCCCCGCCCCGTCCGGGCCGACGCCCCGCCTCGCCCGGCCCCCACCCGGCCGGGCGAACGGGTCACTTGGTGACGGTGAAGGGTGTGTCCGCCCGCTTGTCGCTGTCCAGCCCCTTGACCTCGATCGACTTCTGCGAGCGGTCGGCGTAGGTCGGGGGGACCTTGATCTCCGCGACGAAGCCACCTTCGTCGGAGGCCGTGACGTCCCGGAGGTCCCAGCTCGCGGCGTAGGCGCCGTTGAACGTGATCCGTACGCGCTCGTCCGCCGCGAAGCCCGAGCCGGTGAGGGTGATCTTCGAACCCGCCGGGCCGCTGTCCGGGGTCGCCTCGATCCGGGCGTTCGCCGACGCCTCCGGGGCCGGACTCTCGACAGGCAGGGTCTGGACCGGCTGCGCCTCGGACGGCTCGTCGGACGCCTCCTCGGACGCGGGCTCCGAGGCGGACGTGGACGGGGAGGCCGAGCTGATCGACTCCTGGGTGGAGGTGACCGCGGCCGGGCCGGGTTGCGCGGCGGGCTTGCCGTCACCACCCACCGCCACGGCCGTGATGACCGCGGCCACGACAGTGGCCGCGGCGGTGACCAGTGCCGCCGTCACCGCGCCTCTGTTCGCCCCGCCGTGCGGGACGAGGGGTGCGTTGGCCGGCGGAGGCGGCACCGAAGGGAGCGGCGGGTGCGCCGGGGGCGGAGGCGGGGAAGGTGCGCCGGGTGAGGGGCCAGCGCCGCCGGGTTCGGACACCGTGCAACCTCCGGGGTCAGTGGCCTGATCGGACCTGACGATTCTAGCGGCGGTGACCGTGCGTCAACTCATGAATATTCGGCGGTCGTTGGTCACTGCGAGCCGGTGCCGGCCGGGGGTGTCGGGCTGGGGGTGTCGGGCTGGGGGTGTCGGGCTGGGGGTGTCGCACCCCCGTCGTAGCTCGTCGTGGACAGCGGGGCGACGGCCTGACCGGGCGGAAGGAACGGCGTGTGATGTGGCGCGCGCGTACATGGCCCCGTCCGCTCAGAGCCAGGTACCGCGCGAGAACTGCGCGGGCCCGCGACCGCGGGCCGAGCCGTGAGGCGTGCCGCCCGCGAGCACCGTCCGGGGCGGGCGCGCCGGCCCACGGGCGAGGGCTCACGTCTCCCCCGCCCGTGGGCCGGGCCATCCACCGTCGGTCATCGGTCCGTGCGTGACCGGCGGTGGTCGCCTGCCGCGTGCCGACCGCGCTCCGGTCGGCACGCGGCACGGCCACGGCCCGCGCGGAAGCACCACGGCACAACGGCGCCACGGCACCGAACACGACGTCCCGACGTCCCGATGTCCCGACGTCAATGCGTCAATGCGTCACGCCATCACCGCGTCACGACGTCACGACGTCACGCAGCCGATCGTCCCCGCCGGGAAGTCGTTGCCCGTCGAGTTGGCGGTGAATCCGAAGGTGACACTGCCGTCCGGGGCGATGACCCGGTTGTGGTCCACGTTGCGCACGGTCACGGTGCCGTCCGAGCCGGTCGACAGCGTGCCGTTCCAGACGGAGTTGATCTGTGTGCCCGTACCGGGCTTCCACTGGACGGCCCAGCCGTTGCGAGGCTCCGTACCGTGGTTCATGACCTCGACGGACGCCTGGAAGCCACCGTTCCAGGAGCTCTCGACGTTGTACACGGCCATGCACGAGCCGGAGTGCTCAGGGTCCGTCGGGGTGGGAGTCGGGGTGGGAGTCGGGGTGGGGGTCGGCGTGCCGTTGCCGGAGCCGCCGATCCCGGTCACCTCGCCCTTGCCACCGTCGAAGACGATGTCCGAGCAGGAGAAAAAGTTCTCCTGGCTGTCCGAGCGCACCCACTGGATGAACATCAGCGCGTCACCGGAACGGCCCGAGGGGAGCGTCAGGTCCCAGTAGTAGTGACCGCCGTTGGCGCCCGGCGAGCCCTGCTGGGGCGGGTTGGAGACGGTCTGCACCAACTGGAGGTCGTTCCAGCCCAGCGCGGACGTGGGCGACCACGACGGCTTGGTGACATACACCCGGAAGTCACCCGGGTGGGCGGCCCAGTTGCTGTACTGGAGCTGGATTCCGGCGCCGGAGGTCAGGTGCGTCTTGGGCCAGTCGGCGCGTGCGGCGTTGTAGGCGGAGAAGTCGTACGGGGAGCGGTCACCGGCGCTGCACAGTGTGCCGTCCGGCACGTAACCGGCTCCCCGCCCGCCCGCGTTGGAGTCGAGCACGGCGAACCAGTTGTACAGCGCGTTCGCGCCGCTCTTGCTCAGTGCGTCCCGGCAGGCCGGGTTCGTCGGGTTCAGGGCGCCGGTGCCGCTGAGGGCGTCCACCTGACACAGATAGGTGCGCGAGCCCGGCATCATCGCGACACCGTGGGCCTCCGCCTTGCCCTGCCAGAGGGCGGTGAGGCCTAAGGCGCCGAGCAGGGTGGCCAGCACCGCTGCCAGGGAGATGAGTCTGCTGCGTCCAGCCATGGAGGGAAGTCTCCTTTTCCGAGGATGTGCGACGAGTCGTCGGAGGCATTGCGTAGCGGTGTGCCCGAAAGCCGGGAGCCCGGTCCGTTCCCGGGGGCGGGCGAGGTGTCGTCCGCACCCTTCGGAATGGGAGCGCTCCCATCATTCGGCTTGGGACGGACTGTAGAAGCGAATCGTGTACCTGACAAGACTGTGCGCGGCGGACCCTCGAAGGAATTCCGGGACCCTCACGTGAACCCCGGCCCCGGCCCGCCCCTCGGCCCCCTCACGCGCTTCCGCTTCCGCCTCCGCCCGTCACCCGGGCCGCACGGGGCGGAGCCGGCCCGGGCGGCTTACGGGCGGGGCACGTCCAGGCGGTCGACGAGTGCGCGCAGGGCCCGGAGTTCGGTGTCGAGCGCCTGCGCGCCGTCCCGGGTGAGGGTGATCCACGTACGGGGGCGGCGGCCCGCGTACCCCTTCTCCAGGGTGATCAGTCCCGAGTCCTCCAGCACCTTCAGATGCCGGGAGAGGTTGCCGTCGGTGACGGCCAACTGCTTCTTCAGGAAGCCGAAGTCGACGCGCTCCACCTCACGGGCGACGGCGAGGACGCCGAGCCGTACGCGCTGGTGGACGGTGTCGTCCAGCGCCCGGGTCGGATGCGGGCTCTCGTGATCGTCCCGCGCTGCCGGCGGGTCCTCGACGCTCATGGAACGACCGTACGCGGGACGTCGGCGACCGGTCCGGTCCGCCGCCGGGCCGCCGCCCGCAGGACCAGGCCGGGGACCAGCAGGACCGCTGCCAGCAGGAGCGCCTTGGCACCCGGTCCGTCGAGCGCGCCCTGCCGCGCGGGATGGACCCAGGGGAGCCACCCCGTGCCCCAGGAGGCACTCAGGTACCCGGTGAGGAGCAGGGCGTGCGCCGCCCCGGCCGCCGCCGTGGCCCAGCTGCGTTCGGTCAGACCGAGAGCGAGCAGGCCGATGCCGACCACGTACCACGGAGTGGCGTACGTGTTCTCCAGCATCTCCACCTCCCACGGCTGGTTCCGGCCGAACAGGAGCGCTCCCAGGGCCGCCGCGACCGCCACGGCGGCGACCGCGACGACACCGGCCCATCCCCACAGCCGGGGGACGACGCCCCGCTTCTCCCCGCGCACCCGGTACCAGCGGGCACAGGCGATCCACGCGAGGGGAAGCAGCGCGAACCAGACTCCCCAGCCCGCGAAGCGCAGGACCGCCCCGTCGAACTCGCCCTGGAGGCACGGGGTTCCCGGCTCGTGGACCACACACAGCCCCGTCAACTCCGCGTAGGCGAAGGCCGGGTAGGAGGCGACGGAGCGGCCGTGCGCGCCGAAGTTGTACGCGTACTCGGCGATCGGCGCGGCCGCCAGCGCCAGGAGGCCGAACCCGAGCAGGGGAACCCACGAGCCGTTCACCTGCGTACGGGTCCTGGCCCGCAGGCCTTCCGTCGCCGCCAGCAGACCGGCCGCGCGCTCCCTGGCCGCGGACGCGTCCGGGCCGCTTGTTGTGGATGTCTCCATGGATGTCCCCCGGTGGTCGCTCTCGTGTGTGGACACGCGGCCGGTACGTGGCCGGTACGTGGAAGCGGGCCGCCGGACCGGCGGCGACCGGACCAACTTTGCGTCACAAACTACATGGCGGTCAAGAGCGAACAGGGACCCGAGCGGGGGGCGGGGACGCGGGCGGGGAGCGGGGGGCGAGGGCGAGGGCGAGGGCGAGAGACACTCCACCCAGGGTGGATACATATCTGTGCCCGCCGGATGAGAAAGAGGAATGACGCGCGATGAAGATATTCGAAACGACGGACCGGGCATAATTCAGTACCACGCGGAGCCGATCTCACCGTGGTACTGTCGAAGTCAGTTGCAGTTGTGGTTCCCAAAAACTCCAAGTGCTTCCACGGCGGTCCCCACCGCCGAGGAGCGCTTTTGTATGTCCGGTCATCAACCGGTCGGGGCGATCATCACGCGACACGGATTCCGCACAGTGTGGATTCCGGGCACAGCCCCGAAGGAGATTTGACATGGCATCTGGCACCGTGAAGTGGTTCAACGCCGAAAAGGGTTTCGGTTTCATCGAGCAGGACGGTGGCGGCGCTGACGTGTTCGCCCACTACTCGAACATCGCCGCCCAGGGCTTCCGTGAGCTCCAGGAAGGCCAGAAGGTGAACTTCGACATCGCGCAGGGCCAGAAGGGCCCGACGGCGGAGAACATCGTTCCCGCCTGATCAGAAGCGCAGCACGAGCTGGGGCCCGCACCTTGGGTGCGGGCCCCGGCTCGTTTCGTTCGAGGGCGTGTTCCGACCGCCTCCGCCCTTACGCCCCGCCCCGCGGCGGACCCCCGCCCGGCCCACGGCAGACCCCGCCCGGCCCCGGCACCCTGTGTTCCGTACGAGATCCCGCTCCGGAACCAGGTCCCGCCCAGGGGCTCACGCATCCGGACCGGGACGCCGATTCCTCCACCGGCAGGATCCGCCTCCTTTTCCGCCCAGGCTTTCGGTTTCGCTTTTTCCCCGGCCTGTCCGGCTTCTGTTTTCACTTTCGTTCCGGCTCGTTCTCGCGATTCGCCGTGCTGCTCATTCGCTGCGGGAATACCTTGATACGTGCCTCGTCGAGGAAGGTTCCGCATGAACCGCACACGTACGAACCACAGCACCCGCACGAACAGTAATCGCACGGATGACCGCTCCTCCCGGACCCGTGGGGGCGGCGGCCGTTCCGGCGCTTCCAGGCCGGGCGGCAACGGTCACCGATCCGCCCCGGTGCGGGGCGAGTTCGCGCTCCCGAAGACCGTCACCCCCGCGCTGCCCGCCGTCGAGGCCTTCGCCGATCTCGGCATGCCGGAACAGCTTCTCGCCGCGCTCGGGGCCGAGGGCGTGACCGTACCGTTCCCGATCCAGGGTGCGACCCTGCCCAACACGCTCGCGGGCCGTGACGTCCTCGGCCGTGGCCGGACCGGCTCCGGCAAGACGCTGGCCTTCGGGCTGGCGCTGCTCGCCCGTACCGCCGGGCGGCGTGCCGAACCCCGGCAGCCGCTCGCCCTGGTCCTCGTCCCCACCCGTGAGCTGGCCCAGCAGGTGACCGACGCTCTCACGCCGTACGCCCGTTCCGTCCGGCTGCGGCTGGCCACCGTCGTCGGCGGGATGTCGATCGGCAGGCAGGCCGGTGCGCTGCGCACCGGTACGGAGATCGTCATCGCGACGCCCGGCCGGCTCAAGGACCTCATCGACCGTGGCGACTGCCGGCTGGACCAGGTGGACATCACCGTCCTGGACGAGGCCGACCAGATGGCCGACATGGGCTTCATGCCGCAGGTCACGGCACTGCTCGACCAGGTCCGCCCGGGAGGCCAGCGCATGCTGTTCTCCGCGACCCTGGACCGCAACGTCGATCTGCTGGTCCGCCGCTACCTGACCGATCCGGTCGTGCACTCCGTCGACCCCTCGGCCGCCACGGTCACGACGATGGAGCACCACGTCCTGCATGTGCACGGCTCCGACAAGCACGCCACGACGACCGAGATCGCGGCGCGCGAGGGCCGGGTGATCATGTTCCTGGACACCAAGCACGCCGTCGACCGGCTGACCCGTGACCTGCTGAACAGCGGGGTGCGGGCCGCCGCGCTGCACGGCGGGAAGTCGCAGCCGCAGCGCACCCGCACCCTGACGCAGTTCAAGTCCGGGCACGTCACGGTGCTCGTCGCCACGAACGTCGCCGCACGCGGCATCCACGTCGACCACCTCGACCTGGTCGTCAACGTCGATCCGCCGACCGACCACAAGGACTACCTGCACCGGGGCGGCCGTACCGCCCGCGCGGGCGAGTCCGGCAGCGTCGTCACCCTGGTCACCCCCGGCCAGCGGCGGGCGGTGACCCGGCTCATGTCGGACGCCGGTATCCGGCCGCTGGTCACCCAGGTCCGGTCCGGCGAGGCCGAGTTGAGCCGTATCACCGGCGCCCAGGCCCCCTCCGGTGTACCGGTCGTGATCGCCGCCCCGGTCACCGAGCGGCCCAAGCGCGCCGGCGCCTCGCGCCCCCGGCGCGGGCGCCCCGCGCAGTCCGCGCGCCGCGCCGCGACCCCGCGACGTCCCGCCTTCGACCCGGCGGCCTGAGACCGTGTCCCTGATGTCCGTCCCCGTAGGAGGCACCTTGTGACGCCGCTTCAGGCGCGACCGCGGCCGGCGGGGGCCCCGTTTCCCCGACGCACCGGAGCGTGCCGTCCCGGAGGTCCGGGACGGCATGACCGTCGAGGTGGCCCTCGCGCCGTCACCGTCTGAACCGCGCTCCCGGCTCCGTACCCCCTCTACCCGCTGTGAGGCATCATGCGCTGTGTCATCGCCCGTTTCCCGTTCGATCTGACCAAGAGCGGCGTGCTGGAGTCGATGCGGTCGGTCAAGCCCGAGCCGATCACCGGTGAGTCCGTGACCATCGGCCGCCGTCAGTACCCCGCCAAGCAGGTGGGCGAGGTCGTCACCCGCCAGGACCGCCGGGATTTCAGCGCCGGTGAGGTCATCCGGGCCATGACCATGCTCGGGTTCACCTGCCACACGCTTCCTGCGGCCGTGCCGGCGCGCGCCCTCAGCCCGCTGGAGCGGGCCTCCGCGGACCTCGGCACGCCCACCGGCTGAGAACCCCGCCCGCCCGGGTGCCCGGCACACCGAAGAGGGCCCGACCACCTGGTGGTCGGGCCCTCTTCGGTGTGCCGGAGCACCGCCCGGCGGGCAGCGCTCCGGCGCTCACGTCCGACAGGTCAGTGGTAGCTGAAGTCCCCCATGGTCCAGGCGCTCACGTCCTCGATCGAGACCCGGTACATCCCGCCCGTCTCGGGGATGCCCACCGTGCCCTGGAGGATGCGTGCGACGTGGAAGTGCAGATGTGTGGGCGGCCCTTCCGCCGGGCCGCGGGCGGTGAAGGCCTTCGCGAACTCGCCCAGCTGGGCCGAGTCCGTCAGCACCTCCGAGACCCGCTGCCGCCAGACCGCTTCGGGGGCCAGCCGGCCGGTGATGACCGCGCCACCGGTGACGACGGTCAGGGACATCTGATTGCTTTGCCCGGACTCCACCATGGCGGCGACGTCGACGAGCAGTTCGTCAGGCTGTGACATGAGAGCGGATTCTATCCGGCGGGTCCACGGGCGTCCGGGGGGCGTCGGCCTCACCCCCACGCCGCTCGCCCTCCGGCGCACCGGACACCACCGCCGCCGCGACGCACCGGCCGCCCCTCCCTCCCCTCCAGCGCGCGAAACCGGACGTCGGCCCGTCACCGGTACCGGGGGATGGTGTTGTATTCCTTTCGGGGCTCCGGTGCCGTACGGCGTCGAGGCCCCGACACGCGTCCCCCACGAAGAGGTGCAGATGACAGCGGAAAGTCCGCTCGGCGGCAGGCTCGACGACGACGACTACCCCGCCTACACGATGGGCAGGGCGGTCGAGATGCTCGGCACCACCGCCGGTTTCCTCCGCGCCCTCGGGGAGGCCAGGCTCATCACCCCGCTCCGCTCCGAGGGCGGCCACCGGCGTTACTCCCGGTATCAGCTGCGGATCGCGGCCCGCGCCCGGGAGCTCGTCGACCAGGGCACCCCGATCGAGGCCGCCTGCCGCATCATCATCCTTGAGGACCAGCTCGAAGAGGCCCAGCGCATCAATGCCGAGTACCGGGCGGCGGCGGGCGGAGCGGGCGCGGGAACCGGCACGAACACCGGCACGGAGACGGGCATGGGCACGAGCACCGGCACCGAGAACACCGGCTGAGCACGGCCCCGTACCCCCTCCCCGGCGGACCTCGCCACCCTCGCCGTCCCGCCGCCCCGGACCGGCGAGGGTCCGCCCCCGCCCGGAAAACCCCCGCCCGGGCCGGGACCGCTGCGCTACAGTCGTAGGGTCCTGTCGTCTCCGATAGAGGTGGACGTTGCGCATCTGAGGTCCGCGATCATCGCGCGGTACGGCTCCTGCCGTGACCCGTCACGCCGCCGCCGGCTTTCCGGCCGCCCCGTGACCCCCGCGTGGATGCGACCTCGGTGCCCCTGCCGTCCCCGGTCTCCGGAGACCGGACCGCACCCCCTTTCCTCACCTGGCCCGGTCGCCGCGTGGTGCTCGCATACGTAGCCCCTGTTCACACGCTGACGCCTGCGAGGATCACCATGTCCCAGCCACTCGCCCCCGCCACCTCCCTCACCTGCTCCGCGCTGTCCTTCCGGTGGCCGGACGGCACCGAGGTCTTCGACGGCCTGTCCCTCACGGTGGGCCCCGGCCGCACCGGCCTCGTCGGCACCAACGGCTCCGGGAAGTCCACCCTGCTGCGGCTGCTGGCCGGCCGGCTGCGGCCCTCGGCGGGGTCGGTCACCGTCGGTGGCCGCCTCGCCTACCTGCCGCAGAACCTCACCCTGGACACCTCGCTCCGGGTCGACGCGGCCCTCGGCATCGCCGAGCGGCGGGCCGCGCTGCGCGCCATCGAGTCCGGGGACGTCGCCGTGGAGCACTTCGAGACGCTCGCCGACGACTGGGACGTCGAGGAGCGCGCCCTGGCGACGCTCGGCACGCTCGGCCTCGACGGCATCGGCCTGGACCGCACCGTGGGTCAGCTGTCCGGCGGCGAGAGCGTGCTGCTGCGCCTGGCCGCCCTGCTGCTGGAGCGCCCCGACGTCCTGCTGCTCGACGAGCCGACCAACAACCTCGACGTGTTCGCGCGCCGCAGGCTGTACGAGGCCGTCGACTCCTGGCGCTCCGGCATCCTCCTCGTGGTCAGTCACGACCGTGACCTGCTGGAACGCGTCGACCGCATCGCCGACCTGCGCGCCGGCTCGGTGAGCTGGTACGGCGGCGGCTATTTGGCGTACGAGGAGGCGCTGGCCACCCAGCAGGAGGCCGCCGGACGGATGCTGCGGGCCGCCGAGTCCGACGTGCGCCGGCAGAAACGCGAGCTGGAGGAGGCCCGGACCAAGATCGCCCGGCGGCAGCGGCACAACAAGAAGATGGACGCCCAGAACCGCGCCCCGAAGATCGTCGCGGGCGCGCACAAGCGGTCGTCGCAGGAGGCGGCGGGCAAGCTCAAGGGCCTGCACGAGGACCGCCTCCAGGAAGCACGGGAACGGCTCGACGAGGCCTCCGACGCGATCCGCGACGACGCCGAGATCCGGGTGCGGCTCCCGCGCACGTCCGTCCCGGCGGGCCGCACGGTCCTCACCGTGGAGGGGCTGCGGCCCCGCTTCGGCGCGCTGCGCGAGGGCTCTCTCCAGGTACGGGGCCCCGAGCGCGTCGCGCTGATCGGCCGCAACGGCGCCGGCAAGACGACACTGCTGCGCACGCTCACCGGGGAGCTGGCTCCGCTGGAGGGCGAGGCGAGGACGTTCGTACCGCTGAGGTTCCTGCCGCAGCGTCTGGACGTGCTGGACGACGCTCTCGGCGTCGCGGCGAACGTCTCGCGGGCGGCACCCGGGGTCCCCGACAACCAGATCCGCGCCCAGCTCGCCCGCTTCCTGTTCAAGGGGGCGCGCGCCGAGCAGCCGGCGGGGACCCTCTCCGGCGGCGAGCGCTTCCGCGCGGCCCTCGCCTCGGTGCTGCTCGCCGAACCGGCACCGCAGCTGCTGATGCTGGACGAGCCGACCAACAACCTGGATCTGGCCAGTGTCCGGCAGCTGACGAGCGCGCTGGAGGCGTACGAGGGCGCGCTCGTGATCGCCGGGCACGACCTCGGCTTCCTCGCGTCGGTCGGCATCACCCGGTGGCTGCTCGTCGGCGAGGAGCTGACGGAGACCACGGCGGAGGAGGTGCGCGAACTGCTGGAATCCCCCAGCGCGCGCGACTGAGGGCGGGCCGGTGATGTACTGGGAGGCGGAGGCGCGCACCACGGCCGTCCTCCCACCGGCAACGGATGCGGATCTTCCCCATGTATCCACGTCACGGACCGAAGAATCTCCCCCGGGCCTTCGCGGGCGCCGCCGTCCTCGTGCTGGCGGCGGCCGGTCCGGCCGCCGCCAGCGCCCCGCAGCCGCCCGCCCCGGTGGCCGCCGCCCCGGCCCCGTCGCCGACACCGGTCCCCGCGGACCGCACCGATCCGCGCACCGCGACCGCGACCCTGGACATCCCGGCCATCGGCGTCGGCGGTCTGCGGATCGTCCCGTACAAGGGCACCACGGACGACCGGGCGGGCACCCGCGTCCAGGACCGTGGTGAAGCCGCGAGCCCGTACGGCGAGCGGGGCGGGGTCGGTCCGGGTGAGAAGGGCAACTACCTGGTGACCGCCCACCGGATCGTCGCCGGCGGCCCGCTGCGCGAGCTGCCCTCGCTGGACAAGGGCGACTCCGTCTTCGTCACGGAGGGCGGCACGGTCTACGAGTACCGGATCACCGGGACCCGTACGACGTCCTTCCGCTCCGCACACTCCCTGGCCGCCCAGCGGGCCGAGGTGCCGGGTGCTCCGGGCGAGAAGCCCACACAGGCGATGATCACCGTGTCGACCTGCGCGACCCCGGAGGACGACGCGGCCGGAAACCACTGGCGCGACGGCAACGACAACCCGGAGCACCGCATCGACAAGATCGGCGTCCTGGTCGCCTCGAAGCCTTCCTGACCACGTCTCCCCCCCTGGCCTGTCAGACCTCGTCGGGCAGCTCCAGCCAGCGGGCCGTGCCCGGTTCGACGACGTGCGTCTGCCCGTCCAGCCGGACGCGGACCGCGGGACGGCCCGAGTCCGGCACGGCGATCCTGAGCCGCTCGGTCCGCAGCCGCAGGTCCACGTCCCAGTGCCGCCGGAAGCGCAGGCGCACCCGGAACTTCGACAACTGGGGCACCAGGGCCGGGCTGAGCCAGAGGGCGTCGTCGCGGACCTCCAGGCCCGTCAGCCCGCGCTGGACGAGGTCGAGGGTGCCGGCCATCGCACCGAGGTGGATGCCCTCCTCCGTCGTACCGCCCTGGAGGTCCGCCACGTCCCCGGTCAGCGCCTCCTCGCAGTGGCGCCAGGCGTCGTCGCGGTTGACCCGGGCCAGTACCAGGGCGTGGACGAGGGAGCTGAGCGTGGATCCGTGGCTGGTGCGGGCCTCGTAGTAGTCGACGGTGTCCCGCCAGGTCGCGTCGTCGAGTTCGTACCCCAGGCCCCGGAACAGGGAGGCGAGTTCGCGGGGCGAGAAGACGTAGCCGAGCATCAGCACGTCGGCCTGTTTGGACGCCTGGTAGCGGTTGACGGTGTCGCCCTCGGCCTCCAGGATCCGGTCCAGCCGCCGGATGTCCCCGTACCGGGCCCGGTAGCCGTCCCAGTCGAGCTCGGCCAGCTCTCCGTACCCGGCGAACTGGCTGATGACGCCGCGGTGCCAGGGCACGTGCAGCCGGCGGGAGATGTCCTCCCAGCGCTCCCGCTCGCCGGGGTCCGCCCCGACCTGCTCGAACAGCTGGCGGCATCTGTTCTCGGGCAGGTCGCGGCAGAGGTCGCCCGCCCGTGCCAGCACCCAGGCCGCCATCACGTTGGTGTACGCGTTGTCGTCGAGGCCCGGCCGCTCGGCGTCCGGATAGGCGTCGTGGTATTCGTCGGGTCCCATCACGCCCCGGATCCGGTACCGCTCCAGGGACTCGTCCCACTCGGCGCTGTCGGCCCAGAAGCGGGCGACCTGGAGCAGGGTCTCCGCCCCGTTGCCGTACAGGTAGTCGGTGTCGCCGGTGGCCTGGCAGTACTGCCACACGTTGTAGGCGACGGCCGAGCCCACGTGGTGCTGGAGGTGCGAGTGGTCCGGCAGCCAGCGTCCCGAGTTCGGGTTGAGGTGAAGCTGCTGGGTCTCCTCGCGTCCCTCGTCGGCGCTCTGCCACGGGAACATGGCGCCGACCCGCCCCGCTCCACGCGCCGCCCGGCAGGCGGCGGGCAGCCGCCGGTGCCGGTAGTCGAGCAACGCCCGTGACACCTCGGGGAGATGGAGGTTCAGGAAGGGCAGGACGAACAGCTCGTCCCAGAACACATGGCCCCGGTACGCCTCCCCGTGCAGCCCCCGCGCCGGTACCCCGACGTCGAGTTCGGCGGTGTGCGGGGAGAGCGTCTGGAGCACGTGGAACAGGTGCAGCCGCAGGATGCGCCCCGGTTCGCCCGGCACCTCAAGACGGGCCTGCTGCCACAGGTCGGACCAGGCCGTGTGGTGCGAGGCCAGCAGCGGCGGGTACGCGGGGGCGCGGCCCACCGCGGAGACGGCGGCCCGCAGCGGGCTGCCGATGGCCGGGTCGCGGGAGGTGTACAGCGCGACGGTCTTGTCCACGACGACCGGGGAGCCGGGGGCGATCGGCAGCAGGAGGTTCTGCCGGATGCCCCGGGCCAGCAGTTCGGGGGCGGCCCGGTGCTCACCGCCGTTCAGCCCCGGCCCGCGGGCGGCCACGGTCCGGGCGGCCAGCGCGATGCCGATGTCCGACTCCACGGTGCGGCACCGCAGCCACACGGTGTCGCCGTGCTCCGTACCGGTCTCCCAGCCGGTCAGGTGACGGTCGGCCAGGTCCCGGTAGCGGGGGACCCCCCGGTTGCGTACGTCGCCGTCGAGGGCGGCCACCACCTCCAGCTCACCCGACCATCCCTCGGCGGTGAACACCGTGTGCAGCGCGGCGAGATGGGGGTCGCCCATGTGCACCAGGCGGTCCTGTTCCACGGTGAGCCGGCGGCCGAACGCGTCCTCGTAGACGGACCGGCGGCTCAGGGTGCCGCCCCGCAGGTCGAGCCACTGCCGGTGGTCGACGAGGGACGGGTGGTCGGGGTGCAGCCAGGGGCCGGGCGAGGTGCCGGCGGGCCGCAGGCGGTAGCGCAGCGGCAGCCAGTTGGGCAGGTTGACCAGGTCCTCGTTCTCCACGTCCCGGCCCTGGACGTCGGAGACCAGCCGGTTGTAGCAGCCGGCCACATAGGTGCCCGGGTAGTGCGACTCGCCCGCGTGCGTCTCGGGGGCGGCGCCCCGGGTCGCGAAGTAGCCGTTGCCCAGGGTGCACAACGCCTCGCGCAGGCGTTCCTTCGCCGGTTCGTACCCCTCGTACGCCCAGGTCCAGTCCGGTCGTGCCATCAGCCGGTCTCCCCGCCGGGCAGCAGGTCCCCGGGGCCGGCCACGACGGCGTCCGCTCCGTGCCGCCGCAGGTCGTCGGCGCCGCCGTCCGTCTCCGTGCGGTCCACTCCCACCTCCTGGCGTGAGCGGCCGTCCACAGGGCGCCGGTGGTCGCCTCTCTCGTCGAGGGGGCGTGGCCCCGGGTAGGTCTCCGGACAGGCATCGAACGCCTTCTTCCAGGCCGCCGCGTGTGTGGGGGCGAAATCAGTGGTCACTCCGTCGGTGTCGAGGACGACGGCGCGAACGGTTCGCGGGGCCCCGACCGGGGACGATGAGGCTGCCATGAACCGGACCCCCGGGTGAGAAGTCGGAGAGGGACGCTGTGCCGCGGTGCCGTCCACCCCGCCACGGAGCTTCCGGGTGCGGGGCCGGTACCGGGTGTCAGCGGTACGGGCTTCGGTCGTACGGGCGTCAGGCGTACGGGCTTCGTCGTACAGGCTTCGTCGTACGGGCTTCGGTCGTACGGGCGTCAGGCGTACGGGCTTCGTCGTACGGGCGTCAGGCGTACGGGCGTCAGGTGAGCCGCGTCAGGCGTACGGGCGTCAGGGGGTGAGCTGGAGGATCTGGCCGGGGTAGATGAGGTCCGGTCCCTCGTCCAGCAGCGAGCGGTTCAGCTCGTACAGGGCGTCGGTGCCACCGTGGACCTGGGCGCGCTCGGCGATCACGGAGAGGCAGTCGCCCGGTTCGACGACATAGGTCTCGTCACCGACGAGGTCGTGGGGGTAGGTGACCGCGGTGCTGCCGGAGTCGTCGGCGTGGCTCGTGGTGGCGTTCTCGGAACCGCCGGCCGCACCGGTCGAACCGTGCGAACCGCTCGTGCTGCCGGAGGACTGCTTCTCCGGAGTGGCCTGGACGGTGCCGCCCGACGAGGAGCCGCCGCCGTTCGCCCCGAGCCGGCCGCAGGTCGGCCAGGCTCCCATGCCCTGCGAGCGGGCGACGCGTTCACCGACGGCGATCTGTTCCGAGCGGGTCGCGAGGTCGGCGCGGGGTGCGTACTGCCCGCCGCCGTAGGCCCGCCAGGTGGAGGGCGAGAACTGGAGCCCGCCGTGGTAGCCGTTGCCGGTGTTGATGTTCCAGCGGCCGCCGCTCTCGCACTGGGCGATGCGGTCCCAGTCGGTGCCCGCCGTGACGGTGGGGAAGAGGACGGCGCGGGCGGGGGCCGCCTGCGCGGCCTGCGAGGGCGCGGCCTGGGCCGGGACGGCGGCGGCGCTGCGGCCGGAGAGGCCCAGCACGCTCAGGAGGATGAGCAGAAGAGCGAGCGCGGCTTCGACGGGCCGCTTGGCGAGGGGTGATGCCGGCATGACGGTATTCCTCCGCTGTGCTCCAGATGGTGTGCTCGGGCACGAACAGATAAGCCGCCAGTATGGTTTTCATGTGGCTGCGACGCGTCCACGGACCGTCATTTCACCCAGGTGGTGGCCCGGCCAGGACCCGTCCCGGGACCGTCCGGCGCCTTGCCCGGGGCGGCCGTGGAACGGGCCGGCGGACGGCCGCGCGTCATCGACGAGGGGTCCGCAGCCTCGCCATCTCCTCGCGGATCGCCGGGAGTTGGGCGTAGAGGGCGTCACCCGGGCAGTTGGTCTCGAAGGTGTCGCGGTGGCCGGAGACGACATGGAGATGGACCACCTGGCCCCGGTGGAACAGGCTGTCGTCGTTCGACGACACCATGCGGACGGTGCCGCGCGGGTCGATGCCCGGACGCAGCTTCCACGCGCCCACCTTCGCGATCCCCTCGATGAGCGCCTTGGGCACCGGCACCCCGGGAGCGAAGTCGCCGATGGCCGCGATCCCCACGCTGTGGGCGTTGAACCCGGTGGTGTGGGCGCCCCGCACGGAACGCCCGATGCCGCCGCCCCGTCCCTCGTAAATGGTCCCGCAGCGGTCGACGACGAAGTTGTAGCCGATGTCGTCCCAGCCCTCGCCCCGGACGTGGTCCTCCTCCATGGCCCTGAGCATCCTCGGGACGTCGGCGCAGTCGTAGTCGTTGGGGTGTCCGGTGTGGTGGACGAAGACCGCGTTGACCTCGCCCGTGTAGCTGGCGTGCTCCTTGACCAGGCTCTCGTCCGCGTGCCACTGGGCCCGGCCGACGATCGCGGGGCGCGGCGCCGCCGGTACGGCCGGCTTCGCGGAGGCCCGCTCGGGCGCGAGGAACCGTACCGGCGCGTCCCGGAACACCAGGAGGGCCAGCGGCACGACCGCGGCGGCCAGGGCTGTTCGGCGAAGCCACATAGGCTCACACTGACCGTTGACCAGCCGTTTCGCAGGTGTGGGCCACCCGGACGGGTGACGCGGGGAGGGGCCCGGCGGGTGTCGCCCGTGGCGGCCTCGCGGTCAGGAGGCGGCGGCCACCCTGTTCTCCTCCATGATGCGCTCCGCGCGGTGCGGGGAGGTGTCCAGCCGTGCCAGCACCCCGGGCACCACCGCGTTGGGAAGGATCAGTTCGAACAGGGCCGAGATCTCGGAGACCAGGTCCGGCGGCTCGCTCATCGACTCCGTGACCAGCTGGACCCCCGTCCAGGCCCCGACGAGGAGCCTGGAGGTCGCCTCCGGGTCCACGTGCGGGAGGAGCTCGCCCCGCTCCTTGGCCTCGACCAGGAGACCGGCGCCGAGGCTGATCCAGTCGGGCCAGCGGGTGCCGAACAGGGAGCGCGCACGTGGGTCGATGGAGAGGCGTATCGAGGCGCTGAGCATCGGTTCGCGGGGCAGGCGGTAGGCGAGCAGAAGCGCTATGTCCACCCATTCCTGCAGCTTGAAGGTCTGCGGGGAGACTCCGTCGGAGGTCACCGCCTCCTGGAGCACCCCGCGCGCCAGCTCTTCCTTGGAGGTGAAGTGGAAGTACAGCGCGCCCCTGGTCAGACCCGCCCGCTCAAGGATCGCGGCGATGGTGGCGGCGTCGTACCCGTGCTCGTCGAAGACCTCGGCGGCGGCTTCCAGGAAGATTCTGCGCGTCCGGATCGCCCGTTGCTGCCTTGCCAACCTGCGCTCCCCTTGATCGTGGATGTGCGCTTCAAAAAAAACCGGTGAGCCGGTATCCTACCAGCGCCCTTTCAATCGTTTTGCGCCACGTCCGGGGGGACTGTGTCCGAGGTTCCTGTTTTCCGCCCCGCTCCGCACCCCGACGCGAGGGGCCAGGACGCGGTACCCAAGGAATACGCCCACCTCAGCCGCGATTCGGCGCTTCTCGTCACCGGCTGGCGCCGCCGGGAAGATGGCGTGTTCTCGCTCACCGTGCGCTGGCCGGCCCCCGAGGGGGAGATGCCGTACGACCCCCGTGTGCTGACCCAGACCGTCCGCCAGACCGGCCTGGTCATCGCGCACGCCGAGTACGGAGTGCCGCTCTCGCACCAAACCCTGCTGCACTCCTTCGACTTCACCGTCGTGCCCGGATTCCGCGTGCCCTCGGACGAACCGGCGGCGCTGACCGTGGAGATCGCCCTCGCCGAGCCCAAGAAGCGGGGACGCGCGGTCGGTTCGCTCGGGATGGACATCCGCCTGTTCCACGACACCGTCATGGTGGCGAGAGCCGACTGCGACTTCGGCTGGATATCCCCGGCCGTCTTCCGCCGCCTCCGCGGTGAGCACCCGACGGCCGGCTGGAACACCTGGGAGCTTCCCGATCCGATCGACCCCCGCGCGGTCGGCCGTGTCACCGCGCACGACGTGGTCCTGGCACCCGGAGACGGCCCGCACCACTGGCAGTTGCGCAACGACGTGGACAACGTCCTGCTCTACGACCACCCGGTCGACCACGTCCCCGGGCTGGTCCTGATGGAGGCCGCGCACCAGGCGGCCAACGCGTTCCTGCACCCTTCCCCCTTCGACATGACCGCCTTCTCCAGCAGTTTCGAGCGCTACGTCGAGTTCGACCGGCCCTGCTGGATCACGGCGGAGGCGGTCTCCGGCCCCGGCCGGACCACCGTACTGGTCACAGGGACGCAGGACGGAGATCCGGTGTTCCGGGGCCGGTTGACCGGATCAGTCACCGGACACCGCGACGACGGGCACACGGCCCCGGCTCCCTCTCACTGATTGACGAACCCGCCGTCCACCGGCATGACCGTGCCCGTGAGGAACGGGCAGCGGTCGCTCAGCATCCACGCGGCGGCGGCGCCGATCTCCGCGGGATCGGCCGTACGGCCTTGCGGCGTCATGCCGTTGACCATCTCCTCCAGACCGGGGTTGCGCCCGAACCAGTCCGCCGTGATCTCGCTGCGGGTGGTTCCGGGGGCGACGGCGTTGACCCGGACGCCCTGCTTCGCGTACTCGTCCGCGGCGGCCCGGGTCAGACCGACGACCGCGTGCTTGGCCGCTATGTAGGCCGCGGCGGCCGGTATCGCCACCAGCCCGCCCACACTGCTGTTGTTCACGATGGAGCCGCCGCCGCCCTCCAGCATGGCCGCTATCTCCGGGCGCAGGCAGTTCCAGACGCCGCGTACGTTGGTGTCCATGACCGCGTCGTAGACGTCGTCGCCCATGAGGTGCAGGGGTGTCCGGTCGCCCCCGAGCCCCGCGTTGTTGAACGCGCCGTCCAGGCGCCCGAAGGTGTCGACCGCGAAGTCCACCGCGCGGACCGCGTCCTCGGCCACGGTGACGTCGCAGACCACGTACGCCGCCTCCGCGCCCTGGCCCGTCAACTCCTCGGCCAGCGCCGCCAGTCTGTCCTCTCTTCGCGCGGCCAGGACCACGCGCGCGCCCTCCTGGGCGAACACGCGTGCCGCCGCCGCGCCGATACCACTGCTCGCCCCGGTGATGAGGACGGATTTGCCGTTCAGAAGATCACTCATGGGCGCAGTCTCGCAGCGTTACTCGGCCGGGACCATGGCGGATATCCGTGGAAGCATGAGATTCCAGAACTGGGTGAGGGCGTAGTCCGGTGACCACTCCACGTCGAAGCGGCCGAGCGCCTGGGCGCCCACCACCGCTGCCGTCACCGCCGAAACGGCGTCCTCCAGCGGGACGTCGGGCGACAGTGTGCCCTCGCGGCGGGCCCGGGTCAGCGTCGAGCGGACCCAACTGCGCCATGTCCGCCACAGCGTGACGTCCTCCATCCAGGTGGCGTCGGCCGCGAGACCGAACCCGGCCCGCAGCACGACGTCCTCGGCGAGCCGGCAGGCCAGGACGTGCGAGGTGGACACCAAGTGCCCGAGCGGCGGGGGCTGTTGACGGCAGGGTGAGGCGACGATGTCCCCGAGTGTCTGGGCCGCCGAGTCCTCGACCGCCCTGCCGAGCGCCCGCTTGCTGCTGAAGTGGAAGTGCAGCGCCCCGCTGCTGACCCCCGCCCCGCGGCTGATCTCGGTGAGGGACGACAGGGCGTATCCGCTCCGGTCGAAGGCGACGGCGGCCGACCGGATGAGCTCCTGCCGGGTACGTACCGCACGGTCCTGCTTGGCCATCCTGCCGCTCCGGTGAGTACGGGAATCCGAGGACTACAGGGGTGTCCGCCCGGCTCTTCCCGGCGCGCGGACACTCAGAGTGACCAGCCTAACAAACCGGACGGATTGTTTCGGACGACTTCCGGAAATCCGTTGTCCCCGTTGTCCGCAGGCCCCGGGCTCCCCCGGCCGTCCCGGAGCGGTCCGCGATACCGTGCGGCCATGCTCGCCATCCAGTTCGACCGCTTCGGCGGTCCCGAAGTGCTCCGGCCCGTCGAACTCCCCTCCCCCGCCGTGCGGGACGGTGAGGTGCTGCTCACCGTGGAGGCCGCCGGGGTGAATTTCGCGGACACCCATCAGGTGGACGGTTCCTACCTGGACGCCTCCGCGCTGCCGTACGTCCCGGGCAGTGAGGTCGTGGGGCGTACGCCGGACGGCAGGCGCGTGCTGGCCCGGGTCTCGGGGGGTTACGCGGAGCAGGTGGCCGCCAAGGAGTCCGCGCTCGTGGAGGTCCCCGAGGAGCTCGGCGCCGCCGAGGCCCTCGCCCTGCTCATGCAGGGGCTGACGGCCTGGCACCTGCTGCGGACCGCCGCCCGGCTCCGCGAGGGGGAGACCGTCGTCGTGCACTCCGCGGCGGGCGGGGTGGGCAGTCTCGCCGTCCAGCTGGCGCGGGAGTTCGGTGCGGGCCGGGTGCTCGCCCAGGCGTCCACCCCGGCCAAGGAGCGGCTCGCCCTGGAGCTCGGCGCGGACGCGGTGGCCGCCTATCCCCTGGCCGGGAAGGCGGACGTCGTCCTCGACGCGGTGGGCGGCGAGCTCTTCGACCGGGCGCTGGAGTCGATGGCGCCCTTCGGACGGCTCGTGACCTACGGCAACGCCGCACGCGCCGGCTTCACCCCGGTCGATCCGGCCCGGCTGGGGCGGCTGCCCGCGTCGGTGGTGGGTTTCTGGCTGCGGCCCGCGCTGGCCGCTCCGGGAGGCGTCAGTGAGCCGCTCGGCGAGCTCTTCGAGCTGGTCGGCGCGGGGCGCCTGAAGCCGGTGACGGGGCCCGGCTATCCGCTGGCCGAGGCCCGGCGCGCCCATGAGGACCTGCTGGCGCGCCGGACGGTCGGCAAGGTGGTGCTGCGGCCCTGAGGCGGCCGGGCCCGTCGCTCCGCGCGGAAGGTGCCGTGCGCGGGCGGGCCGCCCGCTGCTGCGGCCCGGTCTTTACGCGGCCCGGCGTCTACCCGGCCCGGTTCGCGCGGCGCTGGGCGGCGGCGGCCCGGGCCTCGGCGGTCGCCGTGCCCGCGTGGGAGCGGCGGCCCTGCGGGGGCTTGCTGCCGCGTCGGCGGTGCGGACCGGGAGCGCTCTTGGCTGACCGCTCGGTCGACGGGGCCGCGCCCGCCACGGGGACGCCCGAGGGCGCCCGCGCCCCCGTGATGCGGCTCAGCTCGGCCTCACCGGAGCGGACCCGCGCGGTGTGCGGGGTGATCCCGGCGTCGGCCATCAGACGGGCCACCTCGCGGCGCTGGTCGGGCAGCACCAGGGTGACGACCTGCCCGGACTCCCCGGCGCGGGCGGTACGGCCGCCCCGGTGCAGGTAGTCCTTGTGGTCGGCGGGCGGGTCGACGTTGACGACCAGGTCGAGGTGGTCGACGTGGATGCCGCGTGCGGCGACGTTCGTCGCGACCAGCACGGTGATGTCACCGCTCCGGAACCGCTCCAGGGTGCGGGTGCGCTGCGGCTGCGACTTCCCGCTGTGCAGGGCGGCGGCCCGTATCCCGCTGCCGAGCAGATGGGCGGTGAGCCGGTCCACGGAGTGCCTGGTGTGCAGGAACATGATCACCCGGCCCTCGCGCGCCGCGATCTCGGTCGTCGTGGCGTACTTGTCGGCGCCCTCGACGTAGAGCACGTGATGCTCCATCGTCGTCACCGCACCGGCGGCCGGGTCGACGGAGTGGACCACCGGGTCGTGCAGGTACCGCTGGACCAGCTGGTCGACCTCGCGGTCCAGGGTGGCCGAGAACAGCATCCGCTGGCCGTCGGGCCGTACCAGGTCGAGCAGTTCGGTGACCTGGGGCAGGAAGCCCATGTCGGCCATCTGGTCGGCCTCGTCGAGGACGGTCACGGTGACCCGGTCGAGCCGGCAGTCGCCTCGGCCGACCAGGTCGGACAGCCGGCCCGGGGTGGCGACGACCACTTCGGCGCCGTCGCGCAGGGCGGCCGCCTGCCGGCTGAGGGACACACCGCCGACGACCGAGGCCGTCCGCAGCTTGAGGGAGCGCGCGTACGGGGCGAGGGCGTCGGTGACCTGCTGCGCCAGCTCCCGGGTGGGCACCAGGACCAGGGCCAGCGGGCGGCGGGCGTCGGCGCGGCGGCCCACGGTCCGGGCCAGCAGGGCGAGCCCGAAGGCGAGCGTCTTGCCCGATCCGGTGCGTCCGCGGCCCAGCACGTCGCGCCCGGCGAGCGCGTTCGGCAGGGTGGCCGCCTGGATCGGGAACGGCTCCGTCACCCCCTCGGCCACGAGGGCCGCCAGCAGCGGCGCGGGCATGTCCAGGTCGCCGAACGCCTCCACGGGGGGCAGCGCCGGGACGACCGGTTCCGGTGTGGTGAATTCACCCGTTCCGGTGGGGGTGCGGCGGCTCCCGCCGGACCCGTCGGCGGATGATCCACCGGAACCCGTCCGGTTGGATCGGTCATGCGTGCGGGTTATGCGATCCCGGTTCACAGAGAACCTTCCCTCGAATGGCGCGTGCCGAGGGATTCCTTCCGGCCGGCCGCGCGCTTTTCGGTGCGCGGCCCCGGGAATCGCCGGAAACGAGCCGGTGACAGAGACGAATACGTACTGCGGGCCCGCCCGCCCGGCGCCTGTGACTCGAATGTGCGGCGTCCGGGACCGGGTGGGCGGATAAACGGGCTGGGACCCGTCACCCGGAGGTGCGGGTCCCAGCCGTGTCATACGCCTGAGCGATCAGACGAGGGTGATGTTCTCCGCCTGCGGGCCCTTCTGACCCTGCGTGACGTCGAAGCTGACCTTCTGGCCTTCCTGGAGCTCACGGAAGCCCTGGGCGAGGATGTTCGAGTAGTGGGCGAAGACGTCGGCGCCTCCACCCTCCTGCTCGATGAAGCCGAAACCCTTTTCCGAGTTGAACCACTTCACGGTTCCGGTTGCCATATTTTTCTCCTTCGGGGCGTTGCCCGTGGGTCCGCACTGTGCGTTCCCTACGTCGCCGCACATGATTACCCCGACCGGCAGGGACCGGAAATACAAAAGCGCACCCACCCGAGTGAAAAAGGGGCGGTGCACCTGAAGTCTTGGGAACCACAACTGCAACTCCGGTCCAGAGTAGCACGATTCCGTCGGATCCGAGCCGAAAACTATATCACTCCCCCTCGCATCCGCGCACGCCACCCCGCGGAAATGCGGAGCCGCCGCACACGCCTATTCCGGTACCTTCGAGAACTGCCCCCGCCGGTACGCGTGGCCGCGCTTCTCCGTACTTCCCCCGCACTTCCCCCGCGCCTCCCCCGGACCATCCCCGACCAGGGCGGGGACCCCGTTCAGCTGACCGACCGGTCAGTTGTCGCGTGACCCGCCGAAGGGCCATACTGCACGCGTAGCCCTTCGCGCATCCCCCGTCGTGAAGGGCTACATTCACGCCCGGACCCGTCCGGTGCGCAAGCGCCCTCGGCCGTGCGGCGCACCGCGTCCGACGCCGCGCGCTGATCCACCAGGCGCGGCCGCGCAGCCCTTAAGTGCTGTCCCGTAATCCCTGGCGGGCGCACGACGACAGCTACGGCACCTCGCCGCGTTGTCGGGACGTCCGAATACAACCAGTATGCGGACGTCCCTCCGCCTTGCGACGCACCGCATCTGACGCCGCGCACTGATCCACCAGGGATTACGGGACAGCCCTTAGCGTGGCGATCATGCGTGTACTGGTCACCGGCGGAGCCGGGTTCATCGGGTCACAGATCGTCCAGGCCCTCGGTTCGGCGGGGCACGAGGCGGTGGTGTTCGACGCGCTGCTGCCCTCGGCCCATCCGGCGGGTGCGCACCGGCCCCCCGCTCGGGGGCTGACGGTCGGGGACGTGCGCGACCGGGAGGCGGTGGCCGGGGCGCTGGCCGGGATCGACGCCGTCTGCCACCAGGCGGCCATGGTCGGGCTGGGCAAGGACTTCGCCGACGCGCCGGAGTACGTCGGCCGCAACGACCTCGGTACCGCGGTGCTCCTCGCCGAGATGGCCTCGGCGGGGGTGCGCGACCTGGTGCTGGCCGGCTCGATGGTGGTCTACGGCGAGGGCCGTTACGACTGCGCCCGGCACGGCACCGTACGGCCGGGGCCGAGGGCTGCGGACGATCTGCGGGCGGGCCGGTTCGAGCCCCGCTGCCCGTCCTGCGGGGCGGAGTTGAGCCCCGGCCTCGTCACGGAGGACGCGCCCGCCGATCCGCGCAGCGTCTACGCGGCCACCAAGCTCGCGCAGGAACACCTGGCGTCCGCCTGGGCGCGGGCGACGGGCGGGCGCGCGATCTCGCTGCGGTACCACAACGTGTACGGGCCCGGGATGCCGCGCGACACCCCGTACGCCGGTGTCGCCTCCTTCTTCCGCTCGGCGCTGGCCCGCGGGCAGTCCCCGCGGGTCTTCGAGGACGGGGCGCAGCGGCGCGACTTCGTGCACGTGCGGGACGTGGCGGCGGCCAACACCGTGGCCCTGACGGCCCTCGCGGAACGTGAGCCGGGCGCCTTCGCCGCGTACAACACCGGCAGCGGTGAACCGCACACCATCGGCGAGATGGCGTCCGCGCTGGCCTCGGCCCACCAGGGCCCCGCGCCGGTCGTCACGGGCGAGTACCGGCTGGGGGACGTACGGCATGTGACGGCGGACTCACGGCGGCTGCGGGACGAGCTGGGCTGGAAGCCGGAGGTCGGGTTCGCGGAGGGCATGGCGGAGTTCGCCACGGCCCGGCTGCGGGCGGGGGCGGCCGGGGAGTGACGCCCACCCGGTCGACGTCCCCGTTTCGCGGGAACCCGAAGCCCGAAATGCCGCTTTCGTCTCCGTAGGGTGAGCGCGTGACCGATTCCTCCCTCACCGGTGCGCCCGCTCCCGCCGGCGCAGACATCGTCCTCCCCTGTCTGGACGAGGCGGACGCCCTGCCCTGGGTGCTCGGCCGCGTTCCGGACGGCTGGCGGGCCGTCGTGGTCGACAACGGATCCACCGACGGCTCCGCCGACCTCGCGCGTGCGCTCGGCGCGACCGTCGTGCACGAGCCGCGCCGGGGCTTCGGGGCCGCCTGCCACGCGGGCCTGCTCGCCGCCACCGCCCCGTACGTCTGCTTCTGCGACTGCGACGGCTCCCTCGACCCGGCGCTGCTGCCCGGCTTCGTCGCCCGGATCGCCGCGGGCGAGAGCGATCTGGTCCTCGGCAGACGCCGCCCCCGAGGCCGTGGCGCCTGGCCCGCGCACGCCCGCCTGGGCAACATCGCCCTCGCCCGGATGCTCCACGACCGCACCGGGCTGCGGCTGCGCGACCTCGGGCCGATGCGGGCCGCCCGCCGCGACACACTGCTGGAGCTGGACCTGACCGACCGCCGCAGCGGCTACCCGCTCCAGATGGTGGTCCTCGCGGCGGACGCGGGGCTGCGCGTCACCGAGACCGACGTCCCCTACCTCCCCCGTACCGGCAGGTCCAAGGTCACCGGCACCTGGCGGGGCACCTGGCACGCGGTACGCGACATGCGGGAGGTGCTGCGCCGTCCCCCCGCGGCGCCGGCGCTCGCCGTACGGACGGGTGCCGCCCGGTGAGCCCGGGGCCGACGACGGTGCTCGTCATCGCCAAGGAACCGGTGCCCGGCCGTGTCAAGACCCGGCTGACCCCGCCGTACAGCCCCGAGGAGGCGGCGCGGATCGCCGCCGCCTCGCTCGCGGACACCCTGCGGACCGTGTCCGCGCTGCCCGCCCGCCGCCGCGTCCTCGTCCTGGAGGGACGGCCGGGTCCCTGGCTGCCGGAGGGCATCGAGGTACGCCCGCAGGGGCCGGGCGGCCTGGACGCACGCATCGCGGCCGCCTTCGCCCAGTGCGCCGGCCCCACCCTCCTCATCGGCATGGACACGCCGCAGCTGACCGCCGCCGACCTGGCCCCCGCCCTGTCCGACGACGGCTGGGACGGCTGCGACGCCTGGTTCGGACCGGCCGAGGACGGCGGCTTCTGGGCGCTCGGGCTGGCCGTGCCCCGCCCGGAGCTGGTCCTCGGGGTACCGATGTCGCTCCCCCGCACCGGGGCGCTCCAGCGCGCCCGGCTGACCGGTGCCGGGCTCACCGTGCGCGATCTGCCGCTCCTGCGTGACGTGGACGACGCCAAGGACGCGGCACACGTCGCCGCGGCGGCCCCGCACGGCGAGTTCGCCGCGGTCCTCGCCCGGTCGGCCGGGGCGGTGGCCGGATGAGCACCACCCTGCCGCCCCCCGGCCCCGGACGCCCCACCGCCTGGGCCACCGACCCGTACGCGAACGCCCTGCGCACCGGCCGCGGCCCGCTCTTCCTGCGCCGTACGGACGGCTGGCTGCTGCCGCTGGACGTCGAGCGCTGGTGCGGCGACGCCGACGCCACGGACCTCGCGGCGCTCCGCCGCTGCGAGGGCCCCGTCATCGACATCGGCTGCGGCCCCGGGCGGCTGGTCTCCGCGCTCGCGGCCCGGGGGCACCGCGCGCTGGGCATCGACGTCAGCGAGGCGGCCGTCGACCACACGCAGCGGCTCGGCGGCTCGGCGCTGCACCGCAGTGTCTTCGATCCGCTGCCCGGCGAGGGCCGTTGGGGCACCGCCCTGCTCCTCGACGGCAACATCGGCATCGGCGGGGATCCCGGCGCCCTGCTGCGCCGGACCGCCGTCCTGCTCGCCCCGGGCGGCCTCCTCATCGCCGAGACCGCGTCGCAGGACGTCGACGAACACGTACGGGTCCGGCTGGACGACGGCCGCGCACCGGCCGCCGCCCCCTTCCCGTGGGCGCGCCTGGGCACGCCGGCCCTGCTCCGGCGCGCGCGGCGGCAGGGCTGGCGGCCCGCCGATCAGTGGGAGTCCGGCGGCCGTGCCTTCGTCGCCCTGCGCCTGGACCGGGCGGTGCGCGCGGCGAGCCAGAGCGCCGACAGGACGAACAGCACCGCGGTGATCAGCAGCCAGTTGCCCAGGAACCTGTCGGGGGACATGCCGCTCGCGGGTTCGTAGCGGGTGGCCCGCCGGGTGATCAGGGGCCACCAGAGCAGCAGGAGCAGTCCCGACAGGAGGGCCGGCACCCGGACGAAGTTCACCAGCTCGTTCCGGCGTCCCGGCGGCCCGCACAGGGCCCGGTCCACCAGCGTGTACAGCGGCAGCAGCACCAGGTCGTGGACGAGCGCGGCGCCCACGAACCAGAGCACCACGAGGGTGGTGTCGCCGCCGGCGTCCAGCAGCCGCACCCCGGCGTAGCCCGCGAGCGCGAACGACGCGGCCATCAGGACCAGGTGCGGCGGCCCCGCCCCGTACCAGCGGCGCGGCAGGCGCATCACAGCCCTCCGAAGGTCATGCGGGTCACCCATTTCGTGTTCATCACCCCGGGCGCGGCGGGCACGATCACCCGCGCCGGATATCCGTGGTCCAGGGAGAGGTCCGCACCGTTGACGCGGAGGGCCAGCAGCGAGCGCGGGTCGCGCACCTGGTTGTCCCGGAGCGCGACGGTACGGAAGGGCCCGGCGCGCTGCACGGACTCCACCAGCACGTCGGCCGCCCCGTCCGGGTATCCCGCGCGTACGGCCAGGTCGCGCAGCCGCACTCCGCGCCACCGCTGGTCGGAGGTCGACCAGCCCTCCACACAGGCGATGGGCAGCGCGGCTTCGTACTGGTCCATGGCGAGCAGGTGCGCCCGGGTGAGGCGGAACTCCCCGGCCGGTCCGACGAGGACGAGCCGCCACCGGTCACCGGTGTCCGCCGCGGTGACGCCCACCGACGCGGCCGTCTTGTTGATCTGGAAGCCGTCGGGGCCGCTGCCCGGCTCGGCGCCGCCGCGCGGGGTGAGCAGCGCGAGGCGCCTCGGCGCTCCGTCGAAGCTGCGGCCCCCCGTGGTGATCAGCAGGAGCAGCGATCCGGCACCGACCACGGCGAGCGCCCCGCGCCGGGAGACGGTCGGTTCCGCCGGGGCGGGAGAGGCGAGTTCGTCGGTGTCCGGGCGGATGACGCCGTGGCGCAGGATGCGCAGGGCCCGGGGCAGCTTCAGCCCGACGTGCGCGAGGAACGCGGCCATGAAGACCCACGCCCCGTAGAAGTGCAGCGGATAGAACGACCCGGGGAACAGGTACTCCAGCTGGATGTTCAGTACGCCCGTCACGAGTTCGAACAGCACCCCGCCCACCAGCAGGAGCAGCGAGATCCGCTCCAGGGCGCGCGCCGGGGACGCGGCCGGGGGCAGCGCGAAGAGCTTCGGGATCACCGACCAGAGCTTGGCCAGCACCACGGGGACGAGGACGACGCCCACGGTGACGTGCAGCCCCTGGGTCAGCCGGTACAGCCAGTGGGGCCCGGTGGGCCAGGCGAAGAGGTAGAAGCCCAGCCAGCCCTTCTCCGGGGTCTTGTCGTTGACCGCCGCGAGGTCGGGGTTGTACGCCGCGTAGGACAGCAGGCCGGTCACGAACACCACCGTGATCCCGGCGAGGAGCACGAGCCCGAGCACCGCGGTGAACCTGACCCCGCGCACCGGGCTGCGCCAGAAAGCGGGATTCGGGGGAACGGCCCGTGCGCGGAGCCGCGCACGGGCCGTCCGACGTGGTGGATCGCCCATGGGCCGACGTTATGCGGGGACGCGGTCGCGGAGGGTGTACGACTCCGGGACGGGAGCCGACGTCCCTCCGCAGGCCGTATCGCGGGGCGGCGGGCGGGCGGGATCCGGCGGCCTGGGGGCCCGGCGAAGCCCGGCGGGCGGGGGCATCCGGCGGCCCGGGGTGTGGCGAAGCCCGGCGGGCCCGGGGCATCCGGCGCCCCAGGCCATCCGGCGGCCGTGTGACACCCCGGCGTCGTACCGGTCTCGGCGCCCGCCGGGTGCATAGCCTGCCGGCGTGAAGACCGAGGAGCGCGGTGACCCCGTCCGTACCCCCGAGGAACCCGCCGGCCCCGACGAACCCGGCGGGCGGCGCCGGGATCTGGCGGCGGCCGCCGCGGGGATCCTGCTGGTGGTCGTGGCGGTGGTCGTCGGCCGGGCGGTCCAGGACGCGAACGGCAGCCTCCAGGTCCACTGGCCGCCGCTGCTGGCCTCCTGGGACCCGCACGTGGGACCCGGCACCCCGGCCGCCGTGGCCGTGGCCGTCGCCGTCCTCGCGTACGGGCCGGGGCTCGCGGCCCGTACGCCCTGGCGGCGGTTGCTGCTCAGCGCGTGGGCGGCCGCCCTGGCCTGGATCTTCTCGCTGGCCCTGATCGATGGCTGGGACCGGGGTGTGGCCCGCAGGCTCACCACCAAGCACGAGTACCTCCGGGTCATCGACCGCTTCGACGACGTCCCCGCCGCCCTGCGCGGCTTCACCGACCACATCGTGATCGGCCCCCCGGGCAACTGGCCCGCCCATGTCGCGGGCCATCCGCCGGGGGCCACGCTCACCTTCGTCGGCCTGGACCGGATCGGGCTCGGGGGCGGGGCGTGGGCCGGGGTCTGGTGCGTCGTCCTCGGCGGCTCCGGCGTGGTGGCCGTCCTGGTCGCCCTGCGCGCCCTGGCCGACGAGCGCCTCGCCCGCCGCGCCGCCCCGTTCCTCGTGCTCGCCCCGTTCGCCGTGTGGACGGGCACCTCGGCCGACGGCTACTTCGCGGGGGTGGCCGCCTGGTCCGTCGCCCTGCTCGCCCTGGCCGCGACCGGGACGGCCCGGCGCCCGGCGGCCGCCGCGCTGGGCTCCGGGCTGCTGTTCGGGGTGACGTGCTACCTCAGTTACGGTCTGACGCTCGTCGCGGTCATCCTGCTCGCCGTGCTCGTCCTCGCCCGGTCCGCGCGCCCGGTGCCGCCGTTCCTCCTCGGCGCGCTGGTGGTGCCCGTCGCCTTCACCGTGGCGGGTTTCAACTGGTGGGAGGGGTACCACCTGCTGGTCGAGCGCTACTACCAGGGCGCGGGCGGCGTCCGCCCGTACGCCTACTGGGTCTGGGGCAACCTGGCCTGCGCCACCCTCGCCGCCGGTCTCGCCACCGTCGCCGGGCTGCGCCGGGCCGCCACCCGGGCTCCGGGAGCCGCGCGCGCCCTCGGCCCCGGCCGGGGCACCGCCACGGCCACCGCCGAGCAGTGCGCGGCCCTGCTGGTCCTGGCGGCGCTGCTGGCGCTCGCCCTCGCGGACCTCTCCGGGATGAGCAAGGCGGAGACCGAACGCATCTGGCAGCCCTTCGTGCTGTGGCTGCTGCCCGCCGCCGCGCTCCTTCCGGGGCGCGGGACGCGCGGCTGGCTGGCCGGGCAGGCGGCCGTGGCCCTGCTGATCAACCATCTGCTGTGGACCGGGTGGTGAGCGGTGGTGGACGAAAGCAACAAGAAGCGAGGGACGGTGAGAGACGGGGGACGGTGAGAGACGAGAGACGGTGAGAGACGGGGCACTGGGCGTGAGAGCGTCCGTCACGCGCCCCCACGCGCTTCCGCGAGCCCCCGATTGCGGACCCGTCCGGGAGCCGGTTACGTGGAGCGAGGGGTCCCGCAGGCACATGCACGTACCAGGAGGTACGACAGATGCCCACGTCACCGAAGAACTCCAAGGTCGGACTGGCCCTGAACCTGGGCGGCAGCGCACTCGCCATCGTCCGCACGGTCAAGCAGGTGCGGCGGGCCAGGGGCACGCAGGACGCCCTCACCGTCCTCAACACCGTGGCCGGACTGCTGCCCCTGATCACCTCGGCCCTGCTCGTGCTGCGCCGGCTGCGCGGGCGCTCCCAGGAGCCCGCGCGGTGACCCCATGAATGGGCCGGGCGCGGGGTAGTGCTGAGCCGTGCCGAACTTCGAGATCACCACCGCGAGCGCCGACGACATCACGATGCTGGGCGACTGGGCCCATGACGAGGGCTGGAACCCCGGGCTCGACGACGGGCACGCCTTCTTCGGCGCCGACCCGCACGGCTTCCTGATCGGCCGCCTCGACGGCGAGCCCGTCACCTCCGTCTCCGTGGTGCGCTACGGCGGCTCCTTCGGTTTTCTCGGCTTCTATCTGACCCGCCCGTCGCTGCGGGGCAGGGGGTACGGGCTGCGCACCTGGCAGGCCGGCACCGCCCGGCTGGCGGGGCGCGTCGTCGGTCTCGACGGCGTGCCCGCGCAGCAGGACAACTACCGCCGCTCCGGCTTCCGCAGGGCCTGGGGCAACGCGCGGTACGAGGGCGTGGTGCCCGCCGGGATCACCCCGCCCGCCGGGGTGACCCTCACCGACGCCCGCGCCCTGCCCTTCGTACGGCTGGCCGCCTACGACCGCCGGTTCTTCCCCGAGCCGCGCGACAGCTTCCTGGCCCCCTGGATCACCGCGCCCCGGCGCACCGCGCTGGCCGCACTCCAGGACGGTGAAGTCGCCGGGTTCGCCGTGCTGCGCGCCTGCCGCGAGGCCTCCCGGATCGGGCCCGTGCACGCGGACTCCCCGGAGGTGGCCGCCACGCTGGTGAGCGCGCTGGCGTCCAAAACGCCGGACGTGCCCGTGGCGATCGACGTGCCGGACGTCAATCCGGCGGCCGTCCGCCTCGCGGAACAGCTCGGCCTCACCCCGTCGTTCGACACCGCGCGGATGTACACGGGGCCGGTCCCGGAGTTCGACCGGGCGGGCGTCTTCGGCATCACCAGCCTCGAACTGGGCTGAGCGCGCGGGACCGTGCCGCGCTCAGGCCGTACGTCCCATGCCCGTGCCCTTGCCCTCGCCCGTGTCCGCGCCCGCCTCCGGTATGCGCCCCCGCAACCGCTCCAGCACCCGGTCGCGCAGCAGCTCGTACTCCTCGCGCAGGCGCGTGAACTCCGCCGGACGCTCGATCACCGTCCCGCCCACCACGTGTTCGTGCGCCGCGAACTGCTCGCGCGTCAGGTCGATGTCCACGCCCATGCCCAGGCGGTTCCACCAGTGATAGTCCACCTGCTCGCCGTCGACCAGCACCTCACCCCGGATCAACTGGCCGCCCAGCAGGTCGTTGAGCACCATGGCGGTGACCCCGCACTGGTCCCGGGCAGGGTTGGCGGGGTCCCAGTGCGGCCGGTGCGCGGGGGTGGTGGTGTCGGCGTCCCAACCGCTGCGGACGGCCGCTTCGATGTCGGTGAGGAGAAGAGGTTCCATGCCGCCGATGCTCTCAGCCGCCACTGACAACGGGCCCCGGCGCAAGGCCGGGCCGCGGTCAGTCGTCGCCGCCGAGGGGCGGCACTCCTTCGTGGATCCGCGACGCGAGCATCGCGATGTCGTCCTCAGCGTCCTCCCCGAACCGGTCCAGGGCCTCGTCCAGGAGGTCTTCCAGCAGCCCGCTCGTGGGCATCGTGAGACCCGCCAGCCGCCCCACCGACACGTCGATGTCCTCGCCGCGCCGCTCCACCAGGCCGTCGGTGTACATGAAGAGCACGGTGCCCGGCCCGCACGGGACGGCCGTCGTGACGTACTCGCCGAAGCCGGTGCCCAGCGGCGGCCCGACGGGCATGCTGATCACACGGGCGTGCGCGGCGCCCGGCTCGATGAAGACCGGCGGCAGATGTCCGGCGCTCGCCATCCGGCACGTGCCGCCGAGCCGGTCGACCACCGCGAGCAGGCAGGTGGCCGCCCGGTCCACGCCGGAGCGTCCCACCGCCTCGTCGAGGCGCGTCAGGATGCGGTGCGGCTCCATGTCGTCCTCGGCCACGGCACGCAGGATCGACCGGTAGTGGCTCATCGCGACCGCCGCCTCGACGCCGTGTCCCATCACGTCGCCCATCGCCTTGAGGTGCCGGCCGTCGCGCAGGGAGATGACGTCGAACCAGTCGCCGCCCACCACCGCCCCCTCCTCGGCGGACCGGTAGCGGCTCGCGACCTGCACATGGGGGTGGAGCCCCTGCGGTTCGGAGAGCAGCGAGCGCTGGAGCTCCTTGGCGATGGTGTGCTCGTGCGCGTAGCGGCGGGCCTGGTCCAGGTCGACGGCGGCCCTGGAGGCCAGTTCCCTGGCGATGACCACGTCCCCGCTTTCGGTGAAGACGGGTGAGTCCCCGGTCCGTGCCAGGGCGAGGACGCCCAGCGGCCGCCCCCGGGTGGTGAGCGGCACGACCACGGCCGAGTGCAGCCCGATGGCCCGGTAGGCGGCCACCCGGTGCGGGGTCGGTGCGGAGCGGCCGAGCTGCTCGTCGCTGAAGAGGTTCTCGATCACCGGCCGGTTCGCCTCCAGGCAGCGCGGCACGGCGGCGTCCGCCTGGTAGTCGATGTACTCGCCCGGGTCCCCGAACTGGCCGGTGACGTCCGGGATCCCCGGGCCCGTGGCCATCGCCGCCCGGCGCAGCCTCAGCACCCCCTCCGGCGGTCTGCGGACCACGTGGCCCACCTCCGGCGGGAAGACCTCGACCACGGCGGCGTCGGCGAGCGCGGGCACCACGAAGTCCGCGAGCTCCTGGCAGGTGGTGTCCATGTCCAGCGTCGTGCCGATGGAGACCGACGCCGTGTCCAGGAGCGTCAGGTAGCGCCTGGCCCGCTCCAGCTCCTTCTGCTGGTGGCGCGCGACGCTGACCTCCAGCACGACCCCGACCAGTCCGCGTACCTCCCCCTCCTCCTCCAGGCGGTGGTACGCCCCCTGCCAGAAGCGCTCGCCCTCGGGGACGGTCGCCCAGGTGCGGCCGCTGGACATCGCCTCACGGGACTTGCCGTCGGCCAGGACCGCCTTCAGCACGTCCTCGTCCACATCGAGCTCGGGCAGCACGTCCTCGATGGTCCGGCCCAGGTGTGCGGCGGCGGGGAGCCCGTTGAGCCGTTCGAGTGCCGGGTTCACGTACAGGTAGCGCAGCTTCGTGTCGAACACGGCCATGCCCGCCGGACTGCCGTGCATCACGGCGGCCGCCTTCGCCACGTCAAAAGGCGGGGGCGGGTCGGCGGCGGGCTGTTCGGCCGGCAACGGAGCCTCCAGGGTGTGCGGGTGCGGCGGGATACCGGGCAGGTCCGTCCCGGTACGGCGGGTATCGCGCCGGACGGATCCGGACCGCCCGCCGTGCCGCCCTCTCCGCCTTTCATCGTCCGCCGCCCTGTTCCACCTCGCATCCCCGCAGGCCCTGGCCGGCCGTCCCGGTCCGGTCCTCCGTGCCCCGCTCCTTCTTCTGCCCCCGGGTGTCCACGTCGGCCAGGCACAGCGTGCCGTCGGACGCCGAGGCGCCGGGCGGCAGGCCGAACGCGGCCTCGACCGGCGCCGGTACCGGGGCCAGGCCCAGCAGTCCCGCCACGAGCGTGTGCGTCAGGTGGTGCCAGGCCGGCGCGCGCCGGAGCATCGCGTGGTCGCTCCCGGGGACGGTCACCAGGCAGGTACGGGCGCCGGCCCGGCGTGCGCGCGCCGTGAGCGACTGGGAGGCGAGCGGGCTGGTCACCCGGTCCCGGGTGCTGTGCACCAGGACGACGTCACGTCCCGCGAGCTGCGTCACCGGGTCGCCGGGCGGACACCAGGAGGCGAGGCCCACCACCGCGCGGACCAGGGGGTGGCCGGCGGCGTGGAGCGCGGCGCGTGCCCCCATCGAGTGGCCGAGCAGGACCACCGGGATGTCGCCGGCCTCGCGCCGCAGCCGGTCCAGCGCCCGTACCGCGTCGTCCACCGGGTCCTGCCGGGTGCCGTTCCAGCCCCGGTGGGCGTAGTGGACGCGGCGTACCCGGACCTCGGGGCCGCCCCGCACCGCGCGGGTCACCCCGTGGACGAACGGCAGCATCCGCAGGCCGGGCAGGTTCATGGGGCCGGGCGGGGGCGGTGCCAGACCCGTCTCGTAGCCGCCGTGGAGGATGAGCACCGCTGCCGACGGCGGACGCTGGATCACACAGACCTCCCGTTCGGGGCGCGGGGACCCCTGCCCCGCCCTCTCCTGTCCCATATTCGGCCCCGGAGAACCCGCGGATGGGTGGAACGTGTCCACGTGCCGGAAGTGGCGTTCACTGTACGAGTCCCGTCCCCGCCCCCGTACGGAAAATCCCGTACGGAAAGTCCCGTACGGCGGGTCCCGCACGAAAAGTCCCGCACAAGAATCCCGTACAGCGAGTCCGTACAGCGAGTCCCGTACGGCGAGTCCGTACGGAAACAAGAGGAGCACCCATGGCATCAGGACCCGAGATCGGCCTTCCGGCACCGGACTTCACGCTGCCGGGCGGCACATGGACCGGGGACGCCTTCGAGCGGGGCGAGCGCACGCTCTCCGACGCGCGCGGCCGGTCCGTCGTCCTCGCCTTCTATCCCGGTGACGACACGGCCGTCTGCACCAAACAGCTCTGCGCCTATTCCTCCGGGTTCGAGACCTTCGAGGGGCTCGACGCGGAGGTCTGGGCGATCAGCCCGCAGGGTGTGGACAGCCATGAGGCGTTCGCCCGCGCCCATGGGCTCCGCATGCCGCTCCTGGCCGACACCGGCCGGGACGTCGCCCGCGCGTACAAGGTGGCCGCGCCCGGTATCGGTGTGCGGCGCTCGGTGTTCCTGATCGGGCCGGACGGGGTGCTGCGCTGGAAGCACGTCGCGCTGCTCGGAGCCACGTTCCGGTCGGTCAGCACGCTCGCGGCGCACCTCTCCGGCATCAAGAACGGATAAAGACTGCCGGGCTCCGGCAGTATCTCTTCACCAGGGTGTATGGGATCATTCAACCAGTTCGACGTAAATACTTCGGGGGAAGTCAGAAGTCGGGGGAGTGATCACATGACCGTCTTTCTCGGTCTCGGCATCGCGGGAATCGTTCTCCTCGTCCTGTCGTTGATCTTCGACGGAGTTCTCGAAGGGCTCGTGGGCGACGCTTTCGGCGGCCTGCTGAACGGCTTCTTCGACGGTCTGCTCTCCCTCCCCGTCATAGCCGGTTTCCTGTCCATGCTCGGCTTCGGCGGCGCGATCGTGCTCGGCACCACCGGGGTGGGCACGGCCGGCGCCGTCGCGGTCGGCGCGGTCGCGGGCCTCGTGGCCGGCTGGCTGACCTGGAAGCTCAGCAAGGCGTTGATGCGCGACCAGACGGCGGCCACACCCCGCGGTGAGGACCTCGTCGGCACCTCCGGGTCGGTCGTCACTCCCATCCCGGCCGACGGCTACGGGGAAGTCCTGCTGCGTCTCGCGGGCCAGACGGTGAAGTACTCCGCGAAGAGCCCGCTGCCCATCGCGCGGGGCGCGGAGATCTGGGTCGAGGCCATCCTCTCGTCCACCTCGGTCACGGTCCGCCCGGTAGAGCGATGACCGTCGCCCGGCGCCGATTACCGTCGCGCGCCGAGCGCCGCCCGGCGCGGAACCACCACCCGCGCACCGAGCGCGGGACGCCACCCACCCCTACGCCCGTCCGCATTCCGCACACAGTCCGAACAAACTGCCCCCCGTAGGGAGGCAGGGGGGACATCTCTCATGAGTCCAGTAGTGATCGCCATCGTCGGCGTCGTCGTGCTCGTCGTGCTCCTGGCCCTGGCCGTGATCACCCGGTACAAGGTCGCGGGGCCCAGCCAGGCCTTCATCATCACCGGCCGCCGCGGCAAGAAGTCGACCGACCCGGTGACCGGCCGCACCAGCATCGACAACAGCGGGCAGAAGGTCGTCGTCGGCGGCGGCGTCTTCGTCGTGCCGTTCGTCCAGCAGAAGTTCACCCTCGACCTCTCCAGCCGGCACATCCCCGTCGCCGTACGCGGCGCCGTCACCCTGCGCGGCGTGAAGTCCAACCTCGAAGGCGTCGCGATCGTCAAGGTCGGCGGCAGCGAGGACGCGATCCGGGCCGCCGCCCAGCGCTTCCTCCAGCAGCAGGACGGCATCGTCGGCTTCACCCAGGAAGTGCTCTCCGGCGCGCTGCGCGCGATCGTCGGCCGGATGTCCGTCGAGGACATCATCCGCGACCGTGCCGCGTTCGCCGGCCAGGTCGCCGAGGAGGCCGAGGCCAGCCTCTCCGGCCAGGGCCTCATCCTGGACGCCTTCCAGATCCAGGACATCACCACCGAGGGCTCCTACCTGGAGGACCTCGGCCGCCCGGAGGCCGCCCGCGCCAAGCAGGAGGCCGACATCGCGGAGGCCATCGCCCGCCGCGCCTCGGAGCAGGCCCGGCTGAAGGCGGCCGAGGAGATCGCCATCGCCGAGCGGACGTTCTACCTCAAGCAGGCCGAGATCAAGGCGGAGACGGAAGCCGCCGCCGCCAAGGCCAACGCCGCCGGGCCGCTCGCCGAGGCCGCCCGCCAGCAGGAGGTCCTCAGCGAGCAGGAGAAGGTCGCCGAGCGCCAGGCCGCGCTGACCGACCGCGAGCTGGACACCAAGGTCCGCAAGCCCGCCGACGCCGCCCGCTACCAGGCGGAGCAGGAGGCCGAGGCCCGGCGTATCGCCCAGGTCAAGGAGGCCGAGGCCGAGGCCGAGCGCGCCCGCCTGACCGGTCAGGGTGAGAAGCTCCACCGCTCCGCGCTCGCCGACGCCGTACGCATCGAGGGTGAGGCGGAGGCCGCGGCCATCGCCGCGAAGGGCTCCGCCGAGGCCGAGGCCATGCAGAAGAAGGCCGACGCGTTCGCGCAGTACGGCGACGCGGCGGTGCTCCAGATGCTCGTCGAGGTGCTGCCCACCGTCGTCGCCAAGGCCTCCGAGCCGCTGAGCGCCATCGACAAGATGACGGTCATCTCCACGGACGGCGCCAGCCAGCTGTCCCGTACGGTCACGGACAACGTCGCCCAGGGCATGGAGCTGCTCAGCTCGACCACGGGCGTCGACCTGGGCGCGCTGCTCCAGGGCCTCAAGGGCAAGGCCGCCCCGGCGGCCGTGCCGGCGCCCGCGACGGGCTCCTCGTCGTCCTCGTCCGCCTCCGACGGCGAGCCGATCGAGATCAAGGACTGACAAGCCAAGCCCCGTCCCCACCCAGGGCCCGGCCGCGACACCGTGACGGTGTCGCGGCCGGGCCTGTCTTCGGTCCGTCGGCCGGGCCTGTCTTCGGCCCCTCAGGTCACCAGTCCTTGGCGGTAGGCGTAGACGACCGCCTGGACCCGGTCGCGGAGCCCGAGCTTGGTGAGGATGCGCGAGACGAAGGTCTTGACGGTCTCCCGGCTGATCACGAGGGTCGCGGCGATCTCGTTGTTGGAGAGCCCGTTCGCGATGAGGCGGAGCACCTCCAGCTCACGGGGGGTCAGCGGGAGGTCCTGCGGGGTGTCCTCGGTGGGCCGGATGCGGGCCGCGTACCTGCCCACGAGCTGGCGGGTGACCTCCGGGTCCAGCAGGGCCGCGCCCATCGCCACGGTCCGGATGCCCTGGAGCAGCTGCACCGGCGGCGCGTCCTTGAGCAGGAACCCGCTGGCTCCGGCGCGCAGCGCCTCGTACACGTACTCGTCCAGGTTGAACGTCGTCACCACCAGCACCTTGACGGGGTGCGACACCCCCGCACCGGCCAGCAGGCGGGTGGCCTCGATGCCGTCGAGCACCGGCATACGGATGTCCATCACGACGACGTCCGGGCGCAGTCGACCGGCGAGGTCGACGGCACTCCGCCCGTCCCCGCACTCCCCCGCCACCTCCAGGTCGGGCTGCGCGTCGATGATCGTCACGAGGCCGGTGCGGATGAGCGCCTGGTCGTCGCAGACCAGGACCCGGATCGGGTCGGTCACGCCGAGCCTCCTACCGGTATGCGCGCCCGGACGACGAAGCCGCCGTCCTCCGCCCGCCGGCCGGCGCTGAACTCGCCGCCCAGGACGTCGACGCGTTCCCGGAGCCCGGCGAGGCCCTTGCCACTGCCGCCGGGGCCCTCGGTCCTGCCGCCGGACCCGTCGGTGCCGACCTCCACGGTGATCTCCTTCTCGCCGTGGCGGACCTGGACCGATGTGCGGCTGCCGCGGGCGTACTTGAGTGCGTTGGTCAGGGCTTCCTGCACGACCCGGTAGGCCACGAGGTCGGCGCTGCCGGTGGAGACCGCCGGGGTCCCCTCCTCGGTGAACTCCACCGGCTGCCCGGCCCGCCGCGTCTGCTCCACGAGGGTGAGGACCCTGCCGACGGCGGGCGTCCGGGCCTCGGAGCCGTGGTCGGGGTTGAGCAGGTCGAGGAGGTGGCGCAGGTCGGTGATGGCCCGCCGGCCGGTGTCGGACACGGCGGCCAGGCTCTCGTCGAGACGCTCGGGGGCCGCGGTCAGATAGCGTGCCGCCTCGGCCTGCACCACCATCGCCGTCACGTGGTGGGTCACGACGTCGTGCAGTTCGCGGGCGATACGGGTGCGCTCGGCGGTGCGGCTGTCCTCGGCGACCCGCACCCGGCGCTCCGCCTCCGCGGCCCGCGCGAACCGGAGCCACGCCCCGAGCCCCCAGGCCAGCGCCAGCGCCAGATAGAACGTCACGAACTCTTCCACCGGCTCGCCCGGACCGACCCGGTGGAGCGCCACCGCCAGCGGGACGTACGCCGCCGAGAAGAGCAGCACCGTGGTGCGCCGGTTCCGCTCCAGGTAGGACCCCACGGTCACCAGGGCGATGGGAAGCGCGGTGCCCGCGAGCGTGTGGTAGCCGCGCAGTTGGTCGAGGGAGAAGCCGGCCGCCACCAGGGCGAGACAGCTGACCGGCCACCGGCGCCGTGCGGCGAGCGGGAAGCACTGGAGGGCGATCGCCACGACGGCCAGCGCGTCGAAGGGGCGGGTCGGCAGGGCGCCGATCTCCGTACCGTTGCTGCGGAAGGCCGGCAGGAACGAGGCGGCGAAGAGCAGGACCGCGAGCGGGACGTACCAGACCCTGACGCCCAACTGGCGCCCGAACTGCGGGATATGGCGTAGCGCGGTCATCGGACGAGTGTAGGGGCGGCGGCGCGGTCGGCACGGCGACGGGGCACCAGGTTGCCGCGCCGGTGGGCCAGCCACATGAACCCGATCGTCATCAGGACACCGAACAGCACCGAGTACAGGCTGCCCTCCGGACCGAACGCGCCACCGCTGATCAGCTTCGGCCCGGACGTCGTGGTGTCCAGCAGTCCTTGCGGGGTGTCGTTGCCGGAGACCTCGGTGCTGAAGATGCCGGCCGCCGCGAAGTTCCAGCCGAAGTGCAGGCCGATCGGCAGCCACAGGCTACGGGTGGCGATGTACGCGGCACCGAGCATGCCGCCGGCCTCGATCGCGATGGCGACGGCGCCCCACAGATCGGCGTGCGGGTTCAGCAGGTGCACCAGGCCGAAGACCAGGCCGGACAGCGACAACGCGATCCAGGTACCGGTGCGCTCCTCGACGAGCCGGAACAGGACACCGCGGAACATCACCTCCTCGGTCGCCGCGGCGGCGGCCATGAAGCCGACCAGCCCCAGCGCGCCGGTCACCGAGCCGAGTCCGTGGATCTCGTAGTGCCCGAGGAAGGCGATGTTGGCGATGACGACCCCGAACAGCGCGACACCGATCAGCGTCCCCCGCCCGATCGCGGACCCGGCGCCCTTCCGCGCCACCTCGGTGGACGGCCGGTGCTCGGTCCTGCGGACCACCCAGCCGTAGACGAGCACGGAGACCACGGCCACCAGGAGGCCGAGCCCGAGGGTGAGCCACGGACTGCCGTCCAACGCGTTGACCGCGTTGCCACCGATCATCGAGACCGCCACGACGGCCAGGACCTGCCAGACCACCCTCATGAGAACCCCCTCGTCAGACCCACGGCCCAAGCGCCGCGACCGACGTGAACGCTACGGATCGGACGCCCACGGATCGTCACCTCACGGTGGACACCTGGGCGTAGCTCGCATGGGGGACGGAGCGGGCCAGTCACGGGGTCGTCCCCGCACGCGCGGGAAGCGGCACAGACAGCAACTCCAGGGGGAACCCATGCAGGGACCATCCCCGCGTGCGCGGGGAGCGGACTGCGTGGTCTGGACGCCACCCCGTGCGTTCCCGCGCCTTCCTCGCCGGTCTACGGCGAAGGAACAGCGCTTCGCTGCTCGCGGTTGGTGTGGTGCGGGGGCCGGTCGGGGCCAGGCCGTGCCGGCCGGCGCCGGGTGGCGGTCCCGGCGGGGTGTCCCCGGGGCTCGGGCCCGCGCCCCTGGGGGCATTGACGTGGCCCGATAAGGTAATGGCCGACTAAAGAAATGATCAAATGCACCACCTTACCGCGCGCTCCTCAGGAGGAAGCCATGGGAACCCACCGCACATCTCTGCCCGGCGTCGGCGTGCAGTACGACTACACCACCGAGTCGGGACAGCACATCTCCGTGGTCGTCCATCACGACGGACGGCGGTTCCTCGGGTTCTACGAGAAGGACGACCCTGATTCGTGCCGGCTGTCGGTACCCCTGACGACGGCCGAGGCCACCGGGCTCGCGCACCTCATCGACGCCGCGCCGATCGACGCCGTGCGCACCGAGGGGATCGACCTCGTCACCGAGCACATTCCGCTCGGCACCCGTTCGCCGTACGGCGGGCGGCTGCTCGGGGACACGAAGGCCCGTACCCGTACCGGGGCGTCCATCGTGGCTGTTCTGCGCACGCACAGTGCGCATCCGTCTCCGGGGCCGGACTTCCGGCTCGCCATCGGGGACACGCTTGTCGTTGTAGGAACGCGTGAGGGCGTGGACACGCTCTCCGAGATCATCGCGGAGGGCTGACCGTGCACGACACGACCGCACTGCTGGTGGAGCTGGGCTCCGTCATTCTGGGGCTCGGCATCATCGGACGCTTTGCCGGGCGGATAGGGCTTTCGCCCATTCCCCTGTACCTTCTGGCCGGACTGGCCTTCGGGGAAGGCGGGCTGCTACCGCTCGGCGCAAGTGAGGAGTTCACCGCCATCGGCGCCGAGATCGGCGTCATTCTTCTGCTTCTCCTGCTCGGACTGGAGTACAGCGCCTCCGAGCTCGTCACCAGTCTCAAGACGCAGTACCCGTCCGGAGCCGTCGACTTCGTGCTGAACGCGACGCCCGGCGCGATCGCCGGTCTGATGCTCGGATGGGGCCCCGTGGGCGCCGTCGCGCTCGCCGGTGTCACCTGGATCTCGTCGTCCGGTGTGATCGCCAAGGTGATGACGGACATGGGCCGTCTCGGTAACCGCGAGACCCCCGTCATCCTCGGTGTCCTCGTCATCGAGGACCTGGCCATGGCCGTCTACCTCCCGCTGCTCACCGCGATGCTGGCCGGTGTCGGTCTGGCCGGTGGCAGCATCGCCCTGCTGATCGCGCTCGGCACCGTCGGGTTCGTGCTCTACCTGGCGCTGCGCCACGGGCGGCTCATCAGCCGTGCCGTCTCCTCGGACAACCCCGAGATGCTGCTCCTCGTCGTGCTCGGGCTGACCGTCCTGGTCGCCGGTGTGGCACAGCAGCTCCAGGTCTCCGCCGCCGTGGGCGCCTTCCTCGTGGGTATCGCCCTGTCCGGTGAGGTCGCCGAGGGCGCCCGCAAACTGCTGACGCCGCTGCGCGACCTGTTCGCCGCCGTCTTCTTCGTCTTCTTCGGGCTGTCCACCAACCCGGCCGAGATCCCGCCGGTCCTGCTCCCGGCCGCCCTGCTCGCGGTCGTCACCGTCTTCACCAAGATCGGCACCGGCTGGTACGCCTCGCGGCGCGCCGGGATCGGCCCCCGGGGCCGTTGGCGCGCGGGCGGCACGCTGGTCGCCCGTGGCGAGTTCTCGATCGTCATCGCCGGTCTGGCCGTGGCGACGGAACCGAGGATCGGGCCCATCGCGACCGCGTACGTGCTGATCCTGGTGATCGTCGGTCCGCTCACGGCCCGTTGGACCGAGCCCGTCGCCTCCAAGCTCCAGGCGGTGCTCGCCGGTCGGGGGAAGGGCGCCGAGAAGGCCACGGCGGCCGAGGTGAAGGCCGTACCCGCTCCGGTGGGTGACGAGCCGAACCCCTCGCACGACAAACCGGCTCCGTCGCACGACGAACCGGCGCCCTCGCACGACGCGCCCGTCTCCGCGCGCGACAAGCCGATGCCCTCGCACGACGACCTGACGCCCGAGCACGCCGGGCGCGACGCCGACTGAACGACCGCACAGGGCGGCTCGGCGTACGGACGGTTGGCTCAGCCCGGCGGCTCGGCGTACGGACGGCTGGCTCGGCCCGGCGGCTCGGCGTACGGCCGACTGGTCTCGGCCCGGCGGCTCGGCGTACGGCCCCGCGGCTCTACGTCCAGCCGAGCGGGTGGACGGACGGAGCCGGCTCCTCGCCGCCCGCCTCGGTGAACGCCGTCAGCGCCTCCACCAGCGCCGTGCGCTGCTCCGGGACGAGGCGTTCCACGATCGCGGCGATCTCCCGGCGGCGTCCGGCGGTGACGTCGGCGACGAGCCGGCTGCCGTCCGGCGTCACCGTCAGGACGGTCTCGCGGCGGTTGCCGGGGTTCACCCGGCGCTCCGCGAGACCGGCCGCGATCAGCCGGTCCACCATGCGCATCGCGGTGGACGGGTTGACGCCGAGCCGGTCGGCCAGCTCCACCAGCTTGGCGTCACCGAACGTGGACAGCACCACCAGCAGCCGGAACTGGGGCAGGGTCACCCGGTCCTCCACCGCGGCGAGCGAGCGGGCGGCGACGGCGACGAGCAGCCGCGACGCGGTCAGGACCGCGTGCGTCACGGCGTCCACGTCGGCGCGGTCGGCCCCCGCGTGCGTCACGGCGTCCACGTCGGCGCGGTCGGCCCCCGTCTCCGGTACGGCAGGGGCGGCGTCGGAGTCGGCGGCACCTGAGGCTGCTGGGTGTTCGGGCATGCCTCTTTCTACCCTCGCCCGGCCACCGCGTTCGAACTGACGCCGAGGTGATGTCGTTTCGGGACCGCCGATCCGTGGCAGGCACGCTTGGACTATGCAACGTTTGCACGGTCCAAGTGTCTTTTGACCGCCCTTCCACCGGATCGAGGTACCCCTTGTGACGCCCCCGCCCGCCGCCCCCGGTCCCCGCCAGCCCGCGCCGCCGGCCGGCTGGAAGCGAACGGCGGCCCGGCTGCCCGTCCACCTCTTCCGCATGGGCCTCGGGCCGCTGTTCCGGAGCCGTCTGCTGCTGCTGGTGCACACCGGACGCGTCACCGGCGAGCAGCGGCGGACGGTGCTCGAAGTCGTGGCGGCGGAGCGGGTGGACGGGCGCAGGGCGTGGACCGTGGCGTCCGGATTCGGCGCGCGGGCGCACTGGTACCGCAACCTCCGGGCGGCCCCGCAGGCCGTGGCCCAGGTCGGGCGCGCCTACCACGCGGTGTCGGCCCGCTTCCTCACGCCCGAGGAGGGCGGGGAGTCGATGACCCGGTACGCGGAGCGGCATCCCCGTACCGCACGCCGGCTCTGCGCGTATCTCGGGCGCCCCGTGGACGGTGGCGCCGAGGACTACCGGCGGGCGGGCGAGGTCCTCCCGTTCGTCGTCCTGGTCGAGGACCATCCCTGAAAGCCGGGCCGGAAGGTGGCCGTCCCCGACGGCTTTCGGCCACAGCCCTTTCCGCGGGCGCGGGGGAGCGCGTCCGGCAACTTCTACACCGTTGTAGAGTTTCCCTGGTTCCGCACCACACATACCGCAACGTATGGAGACGTCATGGCCCTTTGGGATCGGATCAAGGAATCCGCGTCGTCGATGCAGCAGCAGTTGGAGGCGAAGAAGAACGACCTGAAGAGCGGGGCGTTCCGGGACGCGAGCATGGCCATCTGCGCCCTGGTCGCCGCCGCCGACGGTTCCATCGACCCGTCCGAGCGGCAGCGGGTCGCCGACCTGATCTCCGCCAACGACGTCCTGCGCAACTTCCCGGCGGAGGACCTCCAGCGCCGTTTCAACGGGTACGTGGACCAGCTCACCGCCGACTTCGCCTTCGGCAAGGTCAGTGTGCTCCAGGAGATCGCCAAGGCGAAGAAGAAGCCCGCCGAGGCGCGTGCCGTCATCCAGATCGGCATCGTCATCGGGGGCGCCGACGGCGACTTCGACGCGTCCGAGCGGGCCGTCGTGCGGGAGGCGTGCTTCGCGCTCGACCTGCCGCCGCACGAGTTCGACCTGTAGGCACCGCCGGCAGGCACCGCACCGGGCGCGGTACGCGGCACGTCCCGCGCCCGCGTCCGTGCACCGGGCGCCCCACGGCGGTCCACCCCACCGCCCGCGCCCGGCAGGCCGGGGGCGCCACCCCCTTGCGCACCCCCGGCCGACTCCCCGCCGCGCACCCCGGGCCGACTCCCCGCCGCGCACCCCGCGCTCAGAGTTCCTTCGCCGGCCAGTCCAGCAGCCGGGCGCCGATCACCGCCGTCTGGAGCGAGTAGCGGTGGATCGGGTCGGACGGGTCGGACCCGGTCAGCTGGTGGATGCGTTCCAGCCGGTACGTCAGCGCCCGCACGCTGAGCGCCAGCCGGCGGGCCGTCTCGGCGGCCACACAGCCCGCGTCGAAGTACACCGACAGCGTCTCCAGCAGGGGTTCCGCGCCGCCCCTCGCCTGTTGGAGCGGGCCGAGTTCGCTGCGCACCAGATCGGCCATCGCCTGCCGGTCCCGGGTCAGCACCGGGTAGACCAGCAGATCCGCGGAGTACAGCACCGGGTCGTCGAGCCCCATCCGCTCCGCCATGTCCAGCGCTTCGAGCGCCTCGTCGTACGAGTGGACGACGCCGCCCGGACCCCGGTGCGGGCGCCCGACCGCGACCTGGCCGCCGTCCGTCGCCGCGTGCGCCTGCTTGGCGAAGTACCGCAGGACGTCGGGCTGACTGCCGGGCGCGATGCAGACGAGACGCCCGTCCTTCGTGGTCAGCAGGATCTTCCGGCCGCTGAACCGGGTGAGCAGGGCGGCCTCCACACTGCGCGGCGCCGCGTCGCTCTCGGTGTACGCCTCCGGGCCCGCCGCCACCGCGACGGCGTGCGCCCGCGACAGCCGCAGCCCGAACCGGGTGGCGCGCTCCGCCAGCCGCCCCAGGTCGCTGCGCCCGTACAGCAGGTCGTCGATGAACTCGCGGCGCGCGGCCTCCTCGCGGCGGACCGTCAGCCGCTGGGCCCGCTCGAAGCCTTCCGCGAAGGCGTCGACCGCCTGCTCCACGGCCGCCAGCACGGCGTCCGTGGCCGCCGCGTCCGTCGCCCTCGCCGCGGGCCAGGACGCCCGGGTCTCCGCCAGATGGAGCCGTACCAGGGCCCGCAGTTGATGGCCGGCCTCCGCGGATTCGCGGCCCAGTGTCCGCCGGGACTCCACCTCGTCCCGGGTGAGCCGGCGGCCGGTGTCGGCGACCTCGCCCAGGATCTCGGCGTAGCCCCCCAGAAACCTGTCCGGGATCTCCGGTTCCGCCACGTCCCGCTCCTCCTTGTATGTAACAGCTATGTCATTGCGGCAACGCCCGGGAAGGCGTGCCGATGCCCGGCAACCCGGTTCTAGCAAGTTTGCCGGAACCCGGCAATGCGCCGGAACGCGGCCCGATGGCACGATCAGCTCAGCAACACAACGGGGGAACCACGGGGGAATATCGGGGGACACGGGGGAAAATCCCGGTCGTTGCGGGGTCGTTGACGCGATGCCGCAGCGCCGGGGCCCTCTCGCCCGCCACCGGACGGCCCCCGAATCGTACAAGGGTGCGCCACGGCGCAGGGGGTGGACCGGATGAACGAATTCCTTTCCGCGGCACTCGCCTTTCCCGCCGTCCTCTTCGGCGCCGCCCTCGTCGTCGTCATCTGTTTCTGGCTCCTGGTACTGGCAGGGGCCGCCGAGCACGACTCGTTCGACACCGACCTCGACGCCGACACGGTCGGTCTCGGTGGCGTGCCGGTCTCCGTCTCGCTCTCGCTGCTGGTCCTCGTCTCCTGGTTCGTCAGCCTGACGGGGTCCGTCCTGGTGCTCCGCAGCGACGCCACGGGAACCACACGGGCGCTGCTCCACGTCTCCGTGCTCGTAGGGGCACTGTTCATCGCCTGGGGGGTGGTCCGTATGGTCCTGCGCCGGTTCCGCAGGTACTTCCCCGCGGAGCCTCCACCGTCCCGGCGGGACTTCGTGGGGCAGATCTGCACGGTCCGCACGGGTACGGTCGGTGCCGACTTCGGGCAGGCGGAGGTCGCCGCGGCCGACGGCTCGACCGCGATCGTCCAGGTCCGGCAGCCCGAGCAGCCGAGTACGCCGGGCGAGCCGCTCACCTACGGCAGCACGGGACTCCTCTACGCGTACGACGCCGAGGGCGAGTTCTTCTGGGTCTCGCCGTACGACGCCGCGCTCGCCCCACGCCCCGTGCCACGCGACGCGGGCTGACGTCCCGCCCGCCGTCCGGGCCGGCCTCCGTGCCGGCTCCCCGGCCCGGCATGCCCTGAAGCGGCGTGCCGCCCCCTTCCTCCCCGTCCCACCAGCCGTCAAGGACTGACATGGATGCCATCTCCTTGGGCGTCGGCGTGCTGATCGCCGTTGTCCTGCTCATCGTCATCACTCTGGTCTTCGTCGTCACCCGGCTCTTCCGCAAGGTCGAACAGGGCAAGGCGCTGATCATCTCCAAGACCAAGAAGGTGGACGTCACCTTCACCGGCGCGGTCGTCCTGCCGGTCCTCCACAAGGCCGAGACGATGGACATCTCGGTCAAGACGATCGAGATCCGCCGCACCGGACGTGAGGGGCTGATCTGCCAGGACAACATCCGCGCCGACATCCACATCACGTTCTTCGTCCGGGTCAACAAGACCGTCGAGGACGTCATCAAGGTCGCCCAGTCCATCGGTACCGAGCGGGCCAGCGACAAGATCTCCATCCAGGAGTTCTTCGTCGCGAAGTTCTCGGAGGCGGTCAAGACCGTCGGCAAGCAGCTCGACTTCGTCGACCTCTACACCAAGCGCGAGGAGTTCCGGGACCGGATCATCCGGGTCATCGGGACCGACCTGAACGGCTACCACCTCGACGACGCCGCGATCGACTTCCTTGAGCAGACGCCGATGGTCCAGCTCGACGGGGCCAACATCCTGGACGCGCAGGGCATCCGGAAGATCACCGAGCTGACGGCGATCGAGCACGTGCGGACCAACGAGTTCCAGCGCACCGAGCAGAAGGAGATCACCCGGCAGGACGTCGACGCCCGCGAGACCATCCTGGAGCTGGAGCGCCGGCAGGCCGAGGCGGAGATCAAGCAGCGGCGCGAGGTCGAGACCCTGCGGGCCCGCGAGGAGGCCGTCACGGCGCGGGTGCAGGAGGAGGAGCGGCTCGGTTCGCAGAGCGCGTTCATTCGTACCGAGGAGCAGCTCGGCATCCAGCGGGAGAACCAGGCCCGGGAGGTCGCGGTCGCGCAGAAGAACCGCGAGCGGGTCATCGCCGTGGAGAACGAGCGCATCGAGAAGGACCGGATGCTGGAGGTCATCGGGCGCGAGCGCGAGACCGAGCTGAACCGGATCGCCGCGACGAAGGAGGTCGAGGCCGAGCGCCGTGAGGTCGCGGACGTGATCCGGGAGCGCATCGCGGTGGACCGTACGGTCGCCGAGCAGGAGGAGTCGATCCGCACCCTGCGGGCCGTCGAGGAGTCGGAGCGCACCCGCAAGTCCGTGATCATCGCGGCGGAGGCGGAGGCCCAGGAGAAGCTGGTCAAGGACATCAAGGCGGCGGAGGCCGCGGAGGCGGCCGCGACGCACCTGGCGGCCGAGCAGCTGACGCTCGCCGAGGCCCGGCTGAAGACCGCCGAACTCGACGCGCAGGCGAAGCTGCGGCTGGCGGAGGGCATCCAGGCGGAGTCCGCCGCGGCGGGGCTGGCGGAGGTCCAGGTCCAGGACGCGCAGGCCGACGTCACCGAGAAGGCCGGCCTCGCGGAGGCCCAGGCGACCGAGGCACGGCTCAAGGCCGAGGCGGAGGGCGCGCGGCTCAAGGCGCTGGCGGCAGCGGAGGGTACGCAGGCCCAGGCGTCGGCGGACGCGGCGGTCATCGGCGAGAAGCTGAAGGCCGAGGCGGAGGGCCTCACGAAGAAGGCGGCGGCGATGGCCGCGCTGGACGAGGCCTCGCGCGGACACGAGGAGTACCGGCTGCGGCTGGCCGCGGAGAAGGAGATCCGGCTGGCGGAGTTCGACGTCCAGCGGCAGGTGGCCGAGGCGCAGGCGACGATCCTGGCGACGGGGCTGGAGAACGCGGACATCGACATCGTCGGCGGGGACTCGGTCTTCTTCGACCGGCTCGTCTCGTCGATCTCGCTGGGGCGGAGCGTGGACGGCTTCGTCGACAACTCCAAGACGGCCCAGGCGCTCGCCGGGCCGTGGCTGGACGGCAGCGCGTCCTTCACGGACGACCTGACCCGGGTGCTGGGGTCCGTCTCCTCGGGGGACGTGCAGAACCTGACGGTGTCGGCGCTGCTGATGCGGCTGATGCGGGGGACGTCGGGGGCGGCCACGGGTCAGGTACGGCAGTTGCTGGCCGCGGCGGAGGAGCTGGGGCTGGCGGGGATGACGGTGTCGTCGCTGGCCGGCGGTACGGGGGCGGCTGTCGCCGCCGAGCCTTCGGTGAACGGGGCGGGGGTGTAGGCCTCCGGCCGGGTCCGGGGTCGCCGGGGGCGCCGGGGTCGCCCGGGTCGCCGGGTGGGCGTTCGGGCCTGGCCCGGACCGGGGGGTGCGCCCTCACCGGCGCGAGGGTTCCGTCCTCAAGCGCCGGACGGGCTGGGTGGGGGCCCTCGACCAAGAGGCGCCCCCGCCACCGCGAGGGTTCCGTCCTCAAGCGCCGGGCGGGCTGGGTGGGGGCCCTCGACCAAGGGGACGCCCCCCGCCACCGCGAGGGTTCCGTCCTCAAACGCCGGACGGGCTGCGTGGCGGCCCGGACCGCCGAGGGTGGTAGCCCGAGGCGCCACGGGGGCGGCCCGGGTGGCCTGGGTGTGCGTGGGGTGTTGTCAGTGTGAGTGGATATTTCGTAGGGAGCCGTACGCATGGAACGTGACACCACACTCACCGATGGCGGTGCCTACGACGTGCTCCGGCGGCGGCTGGCGGCGCGGGCCGACGAGCTCGTCCGGCGGGCCGAGGCGCTCAACGCGCGGCGGACCGAGGAGTTCGGGTCCACCGGGCTGCGGCTGCTGGCCACCGAGCAGGTGCACACCGAGCGGGCCTCGCTGGCCCGCGACCTGGTGGCGGTCGGCGGACGGCTGCTGTTCGGCTTCGAGCGCGGGCCCGGGGTCGGCGGGGAGGCCCAGGTCGGTGACGTACTCGTGCTCCGCGAGGCCGGCCTGGAGGAGGTGGTGGGCGAAGGACCGCTGGCCGACGAGGCGTTCGTCCGGGAGTTCGCCGGCCTGCACCGCTACTTCCGCGACGCCCGGCTGCTGCGGCTGCGGCGGGTCAACGGGCGGCTGATCGCCGTCTTCCGTACCGGGGAGAACGCCGAGGACGTCCGCGTCCTGCGGTGGGCCCTGGGCCCGGACGGGACGCCCGGGGAGTTCCTGGACGCGCGCGGCGAGAAGGACCACGTCTTCCCGCCCTCGCACGACTTCGACTGGACCCCGGCCGGGCGGGAGGCCCACCGGACCGGCCGGCACCCGCACATCGCGGTGGCCGAGGGGGCGCTCTTCGTCGACACCCTCGGCGGCACGCTCACCGTCAAGACCGAGGACGACACCGAGACCCCTGACGGGATCTACGAGGAGCCCGTCGACGAGCCCCTCCAGTCCCTCGCGGACGCCGACGTGGACTACGCGCGTGCCGGGCCCCTGGTCCTGCTGCGGGTGCGCCCGTACAAGGAGGAGGCCTGGCGGTACCTGGTCTTCAACACCCTGCTCGGCCGGGTCCAGCGGCTCGACGCGATCGGGCCGTCGTGCCACCGGCTCCCCGAGGACCAGGGGATCATCTTCCCCGGTGGCACCTACCTCACCACCGGTGCCGCCAAGACGTTCGACACCGCCGAGGAGCTGACCGACCCCGTCTTCGAGGGCGCCGTCCGCTCGCCCAACGGCGAGGACGTGCTGTACGTCTTCCGGTCCCGCGACGAGAGCCGCACCCTTCTCCTGCCGTACAACCTGATCCGCCAGGAGGTCGCCACCCCGCTGCTCGGCCGGGGCCACGCCCTCCTCGACGACGGCACCCTCGTCCTGCTGAAGGGCGGCGAGGACGGTCCCGCCCGCGTCCACCCGACGCAGCGCTGGCAGACCCCGTTCGTCTCCGACACCTACGCCGCCGCGCACCCCGCCGGGACCGGCCCGCTCGCCCGGACCGGCAACGCCGACCTGGTGCGCGGGATCTCCGACTGCCTCGCCCTCGCGCACGGCGTACGCGACATGACGCCGACCGCCGCCGTGTACGCCCGGCTCGTCTCCGACTGCGCCCGCGCGGGCGACCGCTACCACTGGCTCACCGACCCCGAACTGGGCGGGCTCGCGGAGCCCCTCGCGGAGATCGGGGCCACCGCGGGCCAGGTCCTCGCCGAGTTCGAGACGGTGCAGGAGCTCACCCGGCAGGCCGCCGACGCCCTCGCCGAGACGGCGGCCCGGCTCACCGCCCTGGTCCGCCGCATCCGGGGCGAGGCCCCGCGCTCGGCCGCCGCCTGGGTCGAACAGCTCACCGAACTACGGCGTACACACGGCCACTTGGCCACGCTCGCGGAGATGCGGTACGCGGACACCGAGCGGATCGCCGAGCTGTCCGCCGAGGCCGAGGACGACCTGGAGTCGGCCGCCCGGCGGGCCGTCGCCTTCCTCTCCCGGGAGGACGCCTTCGCCGGGTACCACGAGGAGCTGACCGCGCTCACCGCCACCGCCGAGGAGCTGGCCGCGGTCGCGGACGCCTCGGAGGTGGCCGGCCGGCTGACGGAGATCACCGAGGGGCTGGGGACCGTCACGGACGTGGTGGCCGGGCTCGACATCGGGGACGCCACCGTCCGTACGTCGATCCTGGAGCGGATCGCCGGGGTCCTGGGGGACGCCAACCGGGCCCGCGCCACCCTCGACGCCCGCCGCCGGGAGCTGCTGTCGCGGGAGGGCCGGGCCGAGTTCGCCGCCGAGTTCGCCCTGCTCGGGCAGGCGGTCACGGGGGCGCTGGCCGCCGCCGACTCCCCCGAGTCCTGCGACGAGCAGCTGGCGCGGCTGCTGCTCCAGCTGGAGAACCTGGAGTCCCGGTTCGCGGAGTCCGACGACTTCCTGGGCCGGCTGGCCGAGCGCCGGACCGAGGTGTACGAGGCGTTCTCGGCCCGCCGCCAGACCCTCCAGGACGCCCGCGCCCAGCGGGCCGAACGGCTCGCGGACTCGGCCGCCCGGGTGCTGGAGACGGTCACCCGGCGCCTCGCGGCCCTGGAGGACCTGGACGCGGTCCACACGTACTTCGCGTCCGACCCGATGGTCGCCAAGGTCCGGCGTACCGCCGACGAGCTGCGCGAGCTGGGCGACCCGGTGCGCGCCGAGGAGCTGGACGGGCGGCTGAAGGCGGCCCGCCAGGAGGCCGGGCGGGCGCTGCGGGACCGCGGTGAGCTGTACGCGGACGGCGGCACGGTGCTCAAGCTGGGCCGCCACCGGTTCGCGGTGAACACCCAGCCCTTCGACCTGACCCTGGTCCCGCACGGGGACCGGCTCGCCTTCGCGCTGACCGGCACCGACTACCGGGCCCCGGTCACCGACCCTGAGTTCGCCGCGACCCGCCCGTACTGGGACCGGCTGCTGCCCTCCGAGTCGCGGGAGGTCTACCGCGCCGAGCACCTGGCCGCCCGGCTGCTGGACGAGCACGGCGCCGCCGCCCTCGCGGCTACGGAGGACCTGGCCGCGTTCGTCCGGGAGGCGGCCGCCGCCGCGTACGACGAGGGCCACCAGCGGGGTGTGCACGACGAGGACGCCACCGCGATCCTGACCGTGCTGCTGCGGCTGCACACCGGCGCGGGGCTGCTGCGGTTCACGCCCGCCGTCCGCGCCGCCGCGCAGCTCTTCTGGGCGCACGACGCGGACGAGGCGCTGCGGACGTCCTGGGCGCGGCGGGCGGGGTCGCTGGCGCGGGCCCGCGACACCTTCGGGCTCGCCCCGGCGATCACGGTCCTCCAGGAGGAGTGGGCGGCGGCGATGGGGGCGGGGCGGGCGGCCGCCGTGTACCTCTTCGAGGAGCTGACGAGCGGTCCCGCCGGATTCGCCACCAGCGCCGCGACCCGCACCTTCCTGGAGAAGTTCCGCCGGGCGACGGGGACGTCGGCGTACGACGACGACCTGGCCGCGCTCCACGACGACCTGCCGGCCCGGCGCCAGCTGGTCGAGGGCTGGCTCACCTCGTACGCCGCCGCGAGCGGCGCCGACGCGGACGCCGGTGACCTCGCGGAGGCCGCCGCGGTGGAGCTGTGCCCGGAGCTGGAACGGTACGACGTGGACGCCCCGCTCACCGCGACCGTGGACGGGCTGCTCGGCGACCACCCCCGGACCGACCGGGGCACCCTCTCCGTACGGCTCGACGAACTCCTCGCCCGCACCGCGGAGTTCCGGGCCGAGGCGGTACCCGGGTTCCGGGCGTACCAGCGGCTGCGCACCACCCTCGTGGAGAGCGAGCGCACCCGGCTGCGGCTGGACGACCACCGGCCGCGCGTGATGTCGGCGTTCGTCCGCAACCGGCTCCTGGACGAGGTCTACCTGCCGCTGATCGGGGACAGCCTCGCCAAGCAGCTGGGCACCGCCGACGCGGACCGGCGCACCGACTCGCAGGGCCTCCTGCTGCTCGTCTCCCCGCCGGGTTACGGCAAGACGACGCTCATGGAGTACGTCGCCGACCGGCTCGGCATGGTCCTGGTGAAGGTCGGCGGGCCGAACCTCGGCCACGAGGTGACGTCCCTGGACCCGGCGCAGGCGCCCGGGGCGACGGCCCGCCGGGAGGTCGAGAAGATCAACTTCGCGCTGGAGTCGGGCAACAACACCCTGCTCTACCTGGACGACATCCAGCACACCTCGCCCGAACTGCTCCAGAAGTTCATCCCGCTCTGCGACGCCACCCGCCGCGTGGAGGGGGTGCGGGACGGCGAGCCGCGCAGCTACGACCTGCGGGGGAAGCGGTTCGCCGTGGTCATGGCGGGCAACCCGTACACCGAGTCCGGGGAGCGGTTCCGGATCCCGGACATGCTCGCCAACCGGGCCGACGTGTGGAACCTCGGCGAGGTGCTGAGCGGCCGGGAGGACGTCTTCGCGCTGAGCTTCGTCGAGAACGCCCTCACCGCCAACCCGGTCCTCGCCCCGCTCGCGGGCCGTTCCCGCGAGGACCTCGCGGTGCTCGTGCGCATGGCGTCCGGGTCGGACCTCGCGGCCCGCGCCGACCAGCTGGAGCACGCCTACGCCCCGGCGGAGCTGGAGCGGATCGTGGCGGTCCTGCGCCATCTGCTCACCGCCCGGGAGACCGTCCTCGCGGTGAACGCGGCCTACATCGCCTCGGCGGCGCGGACGGACGCGACGCGCACCGAACCGCCGTTCCGGTTGCAGGGTTCCTACCGCAACATGAACAAGATCGCCGAACGGATCGTGCCCGTGATGAACGAGGAGGAGCTGGACGCCGTCGTCGAGGACCACTACGCGGGCGAGGCCCAGACCCTCACCACCGGCGCCGAGGCGAACCTGCTGAAGCTGGCCGCCCTGCGGGGCCGGCTCACCGGCAGGCAGGCCGAGCGCTGGGCGGCGGTCACCGCCTCGTACGTGCGCACGCAGGCGCTCGGCGGACCGGAGGAGGACCCGGTGACCCGCGCGGTCGCGGCCCTGGGGCTGCTCGCGGACCGGGTCGCGGCGGTGGAGACGGCCATCGACCGGGCGGCCGACCCCCGCCGTCTCCTGGCGGGTCCGGGACCGGGGCACGACTGACAGGCGGAGGGTCACCAGGCATGCTGGGTTTCGTGTCCCCACTACCACACCAGTCCCAATCCCCCGCGGGCGGCGGCCACATGGTGGTCTGCGGCGACGACGCGCTCGCCCGGCGGCTCGCCGTGGAGCTGCGCTACGTGTACGGCGAACGGGTCACCCTGCTCCTCCCACCGGACCGCGACACCTCCTCCCGGCCCGACTTACCCCTCACCCAACGGGCCCGAGCCGCCGCCCTGTTCGGGCGGATGTCCGCGGCGATGAACCGCGCGGGCGCGGCGGGCGGGGCCGGTGACAGCGACACCAACGCCGGGGTCGAGGCCGTCCGCATCATGGAGGCGCACGAGCCCTCCGACGAGGTGCTGGAGGAGGCGGGGGTCGACCGGGCCGCCGCGCTCGCCCTGGTCTACGACGACGACGAGCTGAACATACGGGCCGCCCTGACGGCCCGTCGGCTCAACCCGCGTCTGCGTCTGGTCATCCGGCTCTACAACCGCAAACTGGGCCAGCACCTGGAGACCCTGCTCGACCAGGCCGCGGCCCTCGCCGTGCCCGGCCTGGACCCGGAGCTGCTGGACGCCTCCACGACGGTGCTGTCCGACGCCGACACCGCGGCCCCGGCGCTGGCCGCCACGGCGGTCACCGGCAGCAGCAAGGTCATCCAGGCCGAGGGCCTGCTCCTGCGCGCCGCCGAACGCACCCCGCCCCGGCAGGGCGAGCTGGCCGACCCCGGACTGTGCACCCTGGCGCTCCTGTCGTCCACCACCCACGACCCGGCGGGCGCCGAGGGATCCGACAGCAGCGGCGACGAGGGACCCCAGCTCCTGCCCGACCAGGCGACGGTGGCCGCCGCCACCGGGCGGGGCACGGTGGTCCTGGAGGCCATCAGCCACGCGGGGCCCGACCGGGTCGCGGTGCGCATGGGCGGCCGTGGCGCGCCGCTGAGCCACATCTTCTCGCGCCGGCTGCGCTGGTCGGCGCTGGGCGTGATGGTCGCCGCCGTGGCCCTGGCCATCGCCTCCGTCATCACCACCGGCGACAGCCCGCTGCACGCCACCTACCTCACCCTGCTCGACCTGCTCGCGATGGGCGATCCGGCCGAGGACGGGCCGGATGCCCGCCAGATCATCCAGCTGCTGTCCGGGATGGCCGGGCTGCTGCTCCTGCCGCTGCTGGTCGCCGCCGTCCTGGAGGCCTTCGGGTCCCTGCGCAACGCCTCCTCGCTGCGCCGGCCCCCGCGTGGCCTGTCCGGGCACGTGGTGCTGCTCGGCCTCGGCAAGATCGGCACCCGGGTGCTGGTACGCCTGCGGGAACTGGACATCCCGGTGGTGGTCGTCGAGGAGGACCCGGAGGCGCGGGGCATCCCGCTGGCCCGCGGCATGCACGTGCCGACGGTCATCGGCGACGTCACCCAGGAAGGGGTCCTGGAGGCGGCCAAGATCCGCCGGGCCCGTGCCCTCCTCGCCCTGACCAGCGTGGACACGACCAACCTCGAAGCCGCGCTGTACGCCCGCCACGTCAAGCCCGACCTGCGGGTGGCCCTGCGCCTGTACGACGACGAGTTCGCCACCGCCGTCTACCGCACCCTGCGCACCGCCCACCCGCAGGCGCTCACCCGCTCCCGCTCGGTGTCCCATCTGGCCGCGCCGTCGTTCGCGGTCGCCATGATGGGCCGGCAGATCCTCGGGGCGGTCCCGGTCGAACGCAAGGTGATGCTGTTCGCCGCCCTGGAGGTGGGCGTCCACCCGCAGTTGGCGGGCCGCACCGTCGAGCAGGCGTTCCGGGCCGGCGCCTGGCGGGTCCTGGCGCTGGACGCCACCCCGCCGCGCGACCGCCGGCCCGATCTGGCCGCGGTACCGCCGTACGACCCCTCGGAACCGGAAGCGGCGGCCCGGCCCTCCGGCCTGGTCTGGAACCTCCACCCGGGCTATGTGCTGCGCCCGGAGGACCGGGTGGTCATCGCCGCGACCCGGCGCGGCCTGGCGGAGCTGCTGCGCGGGCAGCGGACGGCGACGGCGGGGCGGTAGGCGGAACCCGGGGCGGGCGGCGGCGGGGCGGTGGACGGTGTGGCGGGCCCGGGGCCCGGCCGGGTTCGGGGGCGTCAGCGGAACATGCCCATGGCCTCCCGTACCTCCGTCAGGGTCGCCTCGGCCACGGCGTTCGCGCGCTCGTTCCCGGCGCGCAGGATGTCCCGTACCTGGCCCATGTCCTGGGCGTACTCCGCCCGCCGGGCACGGATGGGGGCCATCTTCGCGTTGACCGCGTCCGTCACGGTCCGCTTCAGCGCGGCGGCCCCGCCGTCGCCGATCTCCTCGGCGACGGTGTGCGGGTCACGGTCCAGGCAGAGCGCGGCCAGCAGCACCAGGCCGGCCACCCCGGGCCGCGTCGCGGGCTCGTAGGTGATGTGCCGGTCGGCGTCGGTGGTGGCGCCCTTGATCAGCCGGGCGGTCTCGTCCTCGCTCGCGCCCAGGGCGACGGAGTTGCCGCGGCTCTTGCTCATCTTGGTGCCGTCGGTGCCCAGCAGCAGGGGCGCGGCGGAGAGCAGGGCGTCCGGTTCCGGGAAGACGGGACCGTACCGCTCGTTGAAGCGCCGGGCGACGGTACGGGTGACCTCCAGGTGCGGCAGCTGGTCCTGCCCCACGGGCACGAGGTTGCCCTTGCAGAACAGGATGTCGGCGGCCTGGTGGACCGGGTAGGTGTACATGAGCCCGCTGACGGCCGCCTGCCGGGAGTGGGCGATCTCGTCCTTCACCGTGGGGTTGCGGCCCAGCTCGGCGACGGAGACGAGCGACAGGAACGGCAGGAGCAGCTGGTTGAGGGCCGGTACCGCGCTGTGGTTGAAGACCGTCGTCCGGGCGGGGTCCACACCGATCGCCAGGTAGTCCAGCAGCAGGCCCTCCACGTACGCGCCGAGCCGCTCGGCGACGTCCCGGTCGGTGAGGACCTGGTAGTCGGCGATGAGGACGAACACCTCCGCGCCGAGGTCCTGGAGCCGCACCCGGTTGTGCAGGGTGCCGAAGTAGTGGCCGAGGTGCAGGGCGCCGGTCGGCCGGTCGCCGGTGAGGACCCGGAAGCGTCCGGGGTCCACGGCGATCTGCCGCTCCAGCTCGGCGCTGCGGATCGCGGCGGGGGTCATGGGCTGGTCGGTGACGGCGGTCACAGGTCTCTCCTCGCGGGGTGGATGCGTGGAGGACGGCCCGCCCGGGACCCCGGGCGACGAAGAAGGGCCGTCCATGTCGAACGGCCCTGGTTCCGTGCGTGCAGATGAGGTGGCCGCTCCTAGGAGGAGCGCCACCAGGTGCGGCACGGGACGGAGGTCATGGGGTGAGTGTACCGGCCACGGGTCGGTGGGCGGGAGGAACGGCGCACGTGATCCCGCTCGCGTCGCGGAGGTGGCCCCGCCGGGGCGATCCTGGAAGGGCGGCCGGGGAAGGCCGCCCCGCGCCACGAGCGGACACGGGCGACGGCCCACGGCGTGACCGGCCGGGCACGACGACCGGCCGCCCGCCGCCGTGGGCGGGGCTACTTGTCGGCGCCACCGCCGACGTAGAACAGCAGCATGACGAAACCGGCGAAGAGGTGCGTCGCGAAGACGTAGACGAAGACGCGCAGCATGACACCGCGCTCCTTCCAGCGTTCGCTCTCGCTCATCGGCGCTCCTTCTTCGACCCGGCCCACACGCCCCGGCCGGGCGGCCTGTCCAGCGTACGCAGCCCGGCCGCGCGACCCCCGGGCGGTGGCCCGCGCGGCCGGGAATAGGGGACGGGGGCGCCCCGTTGTAGGGTGTGTCGCATAGTTCAACGTTCAACCACTTATTCGTACGGACGCCACACGTACGAATGCCACACGGACAGATGTCACACGTTCGGCACAGATGGAGGCGGGCGCCATGCAGTTCGGGATCTTCACCGTCGGGGACGTCACCCCGGACCCCACGACCGGCAGGACGCCGAGCGAGCACGAGCGGATCAAGGCGACCCTCGCGATCGCGCGGAAGGCGGAGGAGGTGGGCCTGGACGTCTTCGCGACCGGGGAGCACCACAACCCGCCGTTCGTCCCGTCCTCACCGACGACGACGCTCGGCTACATCGCGGCCCGCACCGAGAACCTCATCCTCTCGACCTCCACCACGCTGATCACCACCAACGACCCGGTGAAGATCGCGGAGGACTACGCCACGCTCCAGCACCTCGCCGACGGCCGCGTCGACCTGATGATGGGCCGCGGCAACACCGGGCCGGTCTACCCGTGGTTCGGCAAGGACATCCGTCAGGGCATCCCGCTCGCGATCGAGAACTACGCGCTGCTGCACAAGCTGTGGCGCGAGGACGTCGTGGACTGGGAGGGCAAGTTCCGTACGCCGCTCCAGTCCTTCACGTCGACCCCGCGCCCGCTGGACGGCGTCCCGCCGTTCGTCTGGCACGGCTCCATCCGCTCCCCCGAGATCGCGGAACAGGCCGCCTACTACGGCGACGGCTTCTTCCACAACAACATCTTCTGGCCCATGGAGCACACCAAGAAGATGGTGGACCTCTACCGGCGCCGCTACGCCCACTACGGCCACGGCACCGCCGAGCAGGCCATCGTGGGCCTCGGCGGACAGGTGTTCATGCGGAAGAACTCGCAGGACGCGGTCAGGGAGTTCCGCCCGTACTTCGACAACGCGCCGGTCTACGGACACGGACCCTCCCTGGAGGACTTCACCCGGGAGACCCCGCTGACCGTCGGTTCCCCGCAGGAGGTCGTCGAGCGCACCCTGACCTTCCGCGACGCCGTCGGCGACTACCAGCGCCAGCTGTTCCTGATGGACCACGCCGGGCTGCCGCTCAAGACCGTCCTGGAACAGCTCGACCTGCTCGGCGAGGAGGTCGTCCCGGTGCTGCGCAAGGAATTCGCCGCCCTGCGCCCGGCCGGAGTGCCGGACGCCCCCGTCCACCCCGCGGTCACCGCGGCCCGTGCCGCGACCGCCCCGAAGGAGGTCTGAACACCGTGTTCGCCACCGCCCCGCTGCGCGTCGTGGCCGTCTCGGCCGGTCTGAGCAGCCCCTCGTCCACCCGGCTGCTGGCCGACCGGCTCGCCGAGGCCACCCGTGAACGACTGGCCGCCGACCAGGACCGCGCGGTCGAGGTCCAGGTCGTCGAGCTGCGCGACCTGGCCGTCTCCATCGCCAACCACCTGGTCACCGGCTTCCCGCCGGCCGACCTGCGGGACGCGATCGACGCGGTGACCGGCGCGGACGGCCTGATCGCCGTGTCGCCCGTCTTCACCGCCTCGTACAGCGGCCTGTTCAAGTCCTTCTTCGACCTGATCGAGAACACCGCGCTCACCGGCAAGCCCGTCCTGATCGCGGCGACCGGCGGCACGCCCCGGCACTCGCTGGTCCTGGACCACGCGATGCGTCCGCTCTTCGCCTACCTGCGAGCCGTCACCCTGCCGACCTCGGTGTACGCGGCGTCCGAGGACTGGGGGGCGCCGGGCGACGAGTACGCCGAGGGGCTGCCGTCACGGATCCGCCGCGCGGGCGGCGAGCTGGCCTCGGCCGTCACCGGACGCACCGTCTCCGGGGCGACCCGGGCGGCCACGCTCGACGACGGCGAGGACGCGGTCGTGCCGTTCGCCCAGCAGCTCGCCGACCTGCGGGTGAACTGACCCGTCCGGCCCCGGCCGGTGCCTCCGAGACACACGGGCACAGAGCAACGCAAGGGGCCTACGGGCCCTTTGTGCCCGGTTTGGCTCGTGTTATTACGGATACACGCAACATGGGGCACGTGCCGTACGGGTCCCGAGGAGCTGGAGGCGGACATGGGCAGGATCGTCGTCGGTGTGGACGGCTCGGAGCAGTCGATCAAGGCGCTGCGCTGGGCGGTGCGCCAGGCGGAGCTGACCGGGGACTCGGTCGAGGCGGTCAACAGCTGGGAGTACCCCGCCACCAGTTGGGCGTCCATGATGCCGGGTCTGCCGGAGGACTTCGACCCGCAGGCGGTGGCGACCGTGGCGCTCAACGAGGCGCTGGAGGAGGCCCTCGGCGCCGAGGGCGCGGCGGAGGTGGAGAAGGTCGTCGTGATCGGCAACGCCGCCCAGTCCCTGCTGGAGCGGGCCAAGGGCGCCAATCTGCTGGTCGTCGGCGCGCGCGGCTACAGCGGCTTCAAGGCCACCCTCCTGGGCTCGGTCAGCCTGCACGTCACCCAGCACGCCCGCTGCCCGGTCACCGTCGTCCACGAGTGACGACCCGTCCCCGAACGACGAGCGGACCCCCACGCGATCGTGCGTGGGGGTCCGCTCGTCGTACGCGATCGTGCGCGGGGGTCCGCCGTCGTACCGGACGGTGCGTCACGAGCCCGGTCCCTCGGCCACCTTGGCCGGGCGCGCGGCCCTCACGGCGACCGCGTGTGGAAGAGGTAGAACGCGTAGACGGTCACCCCCGCGCCGACCCCCAGTCCGAGGACGGCCGAGGACAGCACGCTGTGGTGGTGCAGGCTGAAGAGATAGCCGATCACGATCGCGGTGACCGCCCCGTAGGCCGCGGCCCGTAGTTCGGCCGGCAGCCTCCCCTGCACCCGTCCCAGGGCGAAGCACAGCACGGCGAAGGCCACACCGGAGGCGACGCCGAGCCAGATCAGCCCCCCGGTGGTCGCGCCGCCGTCCCGGTGGATGTAGAACGCCCAGAAACCGACGATCACCCCCAGCACCGCCGGCAGCGCCCAGCCGATCGCGTGGTGCGGATGCCGGGCCGGCGTCCGGGCGCGGGTCCCTCCGCGCCGGGTCAGCGTTCCGTGTGTGGCCATGGCGGCAGCTCCCTCTCTCGCCCTTGGTCCTCTCCGTCTCTCCAGGGCACACCCGGCCGCACGCCCCGGCAACTCGAACGGCGTACGGCCCGGAGCGCGCGGCCGCCGCACGGGATTGGCTGGGGGCTGTGCGGACCTACCTCTCAGCGGCCCTGTCGGCGGTCCTGGTCGTCCTGCTCGCCCTGCTGGTCCCGTTCGGCGCACTCGCCGCCTGGGTCGACCTGGAACTCGACGACACCGACCGCTACCTCGCCGCCGTCTCCCCGCTGGCCGCCGACCCCGGCGTACAGGACACCGTCGCCACCCTCGTCACCGACGCGGCGATGAAGAACATCGACGTGGGCCCGCTCCAGGACACCCTCGGGGACTTCCTGTACGACACGGCGCGGTCCTTCACCACGACCGAGGCGTTCCAACGGGCCTGGGACGGCGCCAACCGGACCGCGCACCAGGCCGTGAAGGCCGACCTGCACGGCGACAACGGACGGGCGGTGACCATCGACCTGGCGCCCGTGGTCGAACGCGTCCGGCAGGCGCTGATCGACGACGAGGTGCCCTTCGCCGACCTGATCCCCGTACGGCACACCACCATCACCCTGCTCCCCGCCGACCGCGCGGACGAGCTGCGGAGCACCTTCCGGTTCCTGCGGGACGCCGGTGTGTGGCCGGCCGTCGGCACGGCGGTCCTGCTCGTCCTCGTCGTGGGCCTCGCGTCCGTACGGCGCGGGCTCCGGGGCGGCCTGGGCGCCACCGCCGTCGCGGGCGCGGGCCTCGCGCTCGGCGCCGTACTGCTGCGCCTCGCGGTCGCGGCCGGCCGGAGCAGGGTGCTGGGCCAGGTGCCGTCCGACGACCGGGACGGGGCCTCGGCGGTGTACGACGCGCTCACCGCGTCGCTGCGGACGACCGTGTGGGCGGTCCTGGCGGCGGGCCTGCTGCTGGCGGTGGGCGGAGGGGCCGGACGGATCCTGGCGGCGCGGAGGGCGGGACGGGCGGAGGACCGGTAGGGGTACGGGGCGGGGGCCGGCGGGCCCGGCGGGGCGCGGGTGGGGCCCGGCGGGCGGGGGCGCGGGGGCCCGGAGGCGCGGTACGGCGCCGGGTTCCGACATGCGCGGGCGCGGGGGCCGGGCGAGAGTGGGAGGCGGGGCAGGGACCGAGTGAGAGGTTGGCCGTATGCGAGCCGTCGCCGTCAGCGCGTTCCGTACGGAGCCCTCGCTCGTGGTGGTCCCCAAACCGGACCCCTCGCCCGGCGAGGTGCGGGTGAAGGTCGAATACGCCTCCCTCAACCCCCTGGACTGGCAGACCGCAGACGGCGCCCTGGACGGGACGGCTCCCCACAGCTTTCCGCTCCTCGTCGGGACGGACTTCGCGGGGCGGGTGGACATGATCGGCGGCGGTGACAACCTCTTCCGCGTCGGCGACCCGGTGTTCGGCCGGCTGACGGCACTCCCGGTGGGACGCTGCGGCGCGTACGGCGAGTACCTGTGCGTGGCGCAGGACGCGCCGATCGCCCTGGTCCCGGACGGGCTCCCGCTCCAGCACGCCGCGGCGCTCCCGTCCGCCGGGACGGCCGCCGCGCAGATCCTCGGGGGCACGGCCGTACGCGACGGGCGGAGCCTGCTGGTCATCGGCGCGGCGGGCGGGGTGGGCAGCTTCCTGACCCAGCTCGCCGCGGCCCGCTCCATCGGGGTCGTCGCCGCCGTACGGGGTGACGAGAAGCGGCGGATGGCCGCGCTGGGCGCCGCCGCCACCGTGGACACGACGGCGGGCCCCGACGAGCTGGCGTCCGCGGTGGCGGACCTGTACCCGGAGGGGGTCGACGCGCTCGTCGACCTGGTCTCCACCGACCCGGCCGCCTTCGCCACGCACACCGCGCTGGTACGGGACGGCGGTGTCGCCGTCACCACCCGAGGCGTTCCGGGGCCGCCCGGCGTCGCCCGGGTGGACTTCCGGCTGGACCCGGCGGACCCCACGGGAGAACTGCTCGGCGCCCTGGCCGAGGGGGCCGCACGAGGCGAGCTGCGCGTGCCGATCGACGTGGAACTCCCCCTGGAGAAGGCCCCGCAGGCACTCGCCCAGAACCGGGCGGGCGGGGCACGCGGCAAGACCGTCTTCGTCATCTGACTGTGTAAGGAGCGCCGCCGCCATGGGCGAACACGACATCATCGAGCACATCGACGGGCTGGTCGCCGAGGAGCGCGACCTACGGGCCCGCTCCACGCTGGACGGCCTCTCCGACGAGGATCGCTCCCGGCTGCGCGAGGTGGAGATCCGGCTCGACCAGTGCTGGGACCTGCTACGGCAGCGCCGGGCCCTCAGCGAGTTCGGCGACGACCCCGCGAAGGCGACGCTGCGCCCCGCGGGCGAGGTGGAGGACTACCGGGGCTGACGAACGGCGGACGCGGGCGCACGGGGCCGCGAGCACCGCGACCGGCCCGAGAGCACCGCACCGCCGCGTGAGCACTGCTCTGCGCCGCGAGCAGCGCACCCGCGCCGCACCCGCGCCGGGCGCGCGTCAGCTGGTGGCGTCCCGTCCCCGGCGTGCGGCGCGCTGGGGGTTCTGCGGGCCTTGGAGGCCCTGGAGGCGTTCGATCTCGCGGCGGTCCCGCTTGGTCGGGCGTCCGGCACCGCGGTCACGGACCGGCACCTGGATCGCCGTCTCGCGCGGCGGCGGGGGCGGGCTGTTGTCGACGAAGCACTCCACGGCTACCGGCGGGCCGACCCGCTTCTTCACGATCTTGGACACGACCACGATCCGGTCCCGGCCCGCGTGCCGGAGCCGCACCTCGTCGCCCGCGCGGAGGTTCTGGGCCGGCTTGGCCCGCTCGCCGTTGACCCGGACATGGCCCGCCCGGCAGGCGGCGGCCGCCTGTGCGCGGGTCTTCGTCAGCCGGACCGACCAGATCCACACGTCGACCCGGACGCTGCCCGCCGCCTGTGGTGCCTCACCGGAAACCATGCACCCGACTCTAATGCGGTGAGGCACCCCGGCGGGGCCGGGAACCGAAGCCGGGCCCCGCGGCCCCGCGGCCCGGGGGCCCCGCGGCCCGGGGGCCCCGCGGCCCGGTGGGATCAGACGCCGATGTCCCCGCCGTCCTTGCGCCAGACGGCCACCACCGACGGCCGGACGATCCGGCCCGGCCCGTCCGGCCATGTGCTGGCCGGCTTCTCCACGGACGCGCCGTCGATCTCTCCCGGGTGCTGGACCGCGACCAGGACCCTGCGGTCCTGGATCACCGGTCCGCAGGTCTCCGCCCCGGCCGGCATGGTCAGGAACTGCTTCAGCTCGCCGCGCCGCTCACCCGCCGTCGCCACCCCGAACAGCCCGTCGTGCGAGCCGAGCTGGTTGCCGTCCGTGGAGATCCACAGGTTGCCGTGGTCGTCGAAGGCCACGTTGTCCGGGCAGGAGATCGGGCTGACCCGCTCCTTCGGGAAGCCGGAGAAGTACGTCGACGGGTCCTTCGGGTCGCCCGCGACGAGGAAGAGCCGCCAGGCGAAGCCGTCACCCGCCGGGTCGTCCCAGTTCTCCGCCAGTTCCAGGATCTGGCCGTGCTTGTTGGCGTCGCGCGGGTTGGCCTCGTCCGCGGCGGCCTTGCCCGCCTTGCCCCGGTCGGTGTTGTTGGTGAGGGCGATGTAGACCCGGCCCGTGCGCGGCGAGGGCTCGACGTCCTCGGGGCGGTCCATCTTGGTGGCCCCGACCTTGTCACCGGCCAGCCGTGTGAAGACGTACACCTCTTCCGCGGTCATCCCCGGCACGTGCGAGGTGTCACCGGTGGCGAGCGGGATCCACACACCGCTGCCGTCGAACTCGCCGTCCACGGGCAGCTTTCCGGTGCCGTCGATCTCCTCGGCCGGGGAGTCCCCGGTCAGCCTGGCGACGTACAGGGTGCCCTCGTCCAGCAGGGTCAGGTTGTGCGCGCGGGCGGCCCGGGAGGTGCCCTTCTTCATCTTCTTGCTGGAGACGAACTTGTAGAAGTAGTCGAACTTCTCGTCGTCGCCCATGTAGACGACGGGACGGCCGTCCGAGGTCAGCCGGGGCTGGGCGGCCTCGTGCTTGAAACGGCCGAGCGCGGTCCGCTTACGGGGCGTGGAGTCCGGGTCGTACGGGTCGAGTTCGACGACCCAGCCGAAGCGGTGCGCCTCGTTGGGCTCGCGCGACAGGTCGAAGCGCTTGTCGAACCGCTCCCACTTGCGCTCGGTCTCGCCCGTGCCGATGCCGTAGCGCTTGTCGGTGTCGCTGGAGCCGTTGGCGAAGTACTGGTTGAAGTTCTCCTCGCCGTGCAGCGTGGTGCCCCACGGGGTGGTGCCGCCCGCGCAGTTGTTCAGCGTGCCCAGCACCTTCGTGCCGGTGCGGTCGGCGGAGGTGCGCAGCAGCGGGCTGCCCGCGGCCGGGCCGGTGACCTGGAACACGCTGGTGGCGGTGAGCCGGCGGTTCAGCGGGTGGCGGTTGACCGGGGTGAGCTTGCCGGTGCGGTTCTCCTCCTGGACCACGACCACGGAGAGTCCGTGCGCCGCCCAGGCGATCTCCACCTGTTCACGGGTCGGACTGGCCGGATCGTAACCACGGAACATGAGGTTCTCGTCCGTGTACTCATGATTGGCGACCAGCACCTGGCGCCCCCGCTCGCCCTGGAGCGGCAGCAGGGACAGGAAGTCGTTGTTGTAGCCGAACTGGCCCGCCTGCGCCTTGGCGGTCTGCTTGTCCGGCTGGAAGGCGGGGGCCCCGCGCAGGATGGGTTCGCCCCAGCGGATCACCACGTTCTGGCCGTAGCCGTCCGGGACGCTCACCTTGTCGTGCGTGTTGGGCGCGACGGGCGAGAAGCGCAGGCCGCGTGCGCCGGACGCGGTGGGCTTCTGCTTCTTGCCGGGGTGCCCCGCGAGGGGCGCGGCCTCGGCCTCGGGGGCACCCGCGCCCGCGAGCGTGGCGGTTCCGGCGGCTGCCGCGACGGTCACCACCGCGGCGGCGCGCATCATCGAACGGCGCGAGAGGGCGCCGGCGATGACATCACCGGCGTACTCGTTGTCGCTGGTGTTCGGTACTTCCTTGAAGCAGGCGTCCCCGCAGCGGTAGCGGCAGGTCAGCGCAGAGCGCCCGCCGGGGTGCGAGCCGATGAGCGGCAGCATGTTCCGCACGTTTTCCGTCCCTCCGTCTGTGTGTCGTGCGTGACGCTAGGGGGGCGTTCACGCCGCACGAGGGACTGCCGGTGAACGGGGGGTGAAGCCCCGGCCACCGTCGGCCTCACCCGGCGGCCCCGGCGTCAACACCGGGGGCGCCCGGTACCCGGTCGGAGGCCTGTGGGCACGGGTGCGGGCCGCGCCGCCGAACGGCCGGATCCGGCCGCTAACCTTACGTATCCGCCCTGGCCAGGGATCAATTCCCGCAGTACGGACATTTATCGCACCCAACTCATACGAAAGGCCTCGCCCATGGGCATTCGGAGCTTGCTGCGCAAGGTGTTCGGCCGCACGGAGCAGGACGAGCCGACCACGGCCACCGTCCCGCCGCAGGCCGAGCGCACCCCGCCCACGGAGCCGGAGGCGGAGACGGCCTCTTCGGCCACTCCGTCCTCTTCGGCCTCTTCGGCCTCCTCCGCGTCTTCGGCTTCGTCGGCATCTTCGGCATCCGAGCCCGCGAAGGTCTCGGTACCGGCCCCGGCCTCGCCCTCGGACCGGACCACCACCCGTGCCGACGATGAGAAGGGCGAGCGGGCGGACGGAGACGGGGCGGCCGCGGATCTCGTGGCCGCCGCGTTCGACAAGCCGTCCACGCCGACGGTCCCGGCACAGGCGTCGGGCCCCGACGGGTCCCGGTCCGCCGCGACGGCCGAGGCCACGGCCGAGGCGATCACGATCGACCTCTCCCCGGCGGCGGAGTCGGAGCCCGAGCCGGAGTCGGAGCCGTTGCCGGACCCGGCGCCGGAGCAGAAGGCCGGGCTCGGTTCCCCGGCCGCGCCGGTGTCCGCGCCGGAAGCCGACGCGGAGGCGGTCGAGGTCATCGCGGTCGTGTCGGCAGAGACGGTCGTGTCGGCAGAGGTGCCAGAGACGGCCGACGTTGCAGAGACGGCCGAGATCGCAGAGACGGCCGAGACGGCCGAGACGGCCGAGGTTACAGAGACAGTCAAGGCGGCAGAGGCGGCCGAGCCGTCCGGTGAGCCGGAGGCGGTCACCGAGACCGCCCCCGAGGCCGGAAAGCCGGACACCCCGGAAGCCGTCCCCGGCGCCGCGGCCGTCGAGGACACCACGTCCCCCGCGACCGAAGCCGCAGCCGAGCCCGTCGAAGCCGACGAGCCGGCGGAACCGGCCGAAGTCACGACCCCGGCCGCCGAGCCCGAGACCGCACCCGAGCCTCAGGCCACCCCCGCCGAAACCGCCGAGCGCGAGCCGGTCCAGGCCGACACCACCCAGGCCGCCGAGCCCGAGGCCGCCACGGATCGGACCACCGAGCCGGAGCCCACCACCGTCCCGGCCGCCGAGCCCGCCGAACCCGTGGCCACAGCCACCCCCACGCCCGTTCCCGCACCCGCACCCACCCCGACCGGGACGACCCCCGCCCCCACCGAGGAGGCACCCGCACCGCAAGCGGCCCCCGAGGAGGCCCCGGAGCCCACCGCCCCGGTCCCCGCCCCCGAGACCCCCGCCCCCGCGAGCACCTCCGCCCCCAGGCCCACCGTCGCCCTCGCCCAGGTCAAGGCCGCCGCGCCCGCACTCGTCGATCCCTACAAGGCGGCGCAGGCCGAGCTCAAGGCGCTCGGGCTCACCGGGCTGCGGGCGACCGTCTACCTGGTGCTCGACCGGTCCGGGTCCATGCGGCCGTTCTACAAGGACGGCAGCGCCCAGCACCTGGGCGACCGGGCCCTGGCCCTCGCCGCGCACCTGGACCAGGCCGCCACCATGCCGGTCGTCTTCTTTTCGACCGACATCGACGGCACCGGCACCGTCGAACTCACCGCGCACGAGGGCCGGATCGACGAGCTGCACGCGGGCCTCGGCCGGCTCGGCCGGACCCACTACCACCGGGCCGTCGAAGAGGTCGTCGCCCACTACGAGGCGTCCGGCGCCACCGGACCGGCCGTCGTGATCTTCCAGACGGACGGCGCCCCGGACGCCAAGGTCGCCGCCAGGCAGGCGCTCGCGGACGCGGCACGGCTGCCGCTGTTCTTCCAGTTCGTCGCGTTCGGTGACGAGGACGCGAAGGCCTTCGACTTCCTGCGCAAGCTGGACGCCCCGAACGCCGGGTTCTTCCACGCGGGGCCCGCCCCGCGCGACGTACCCGACGCGGTGTTCTACCGGGAGGTGCTCGCCGCACTGCCGGACTGGGCCGACGAGCGGGGTTTCCTCACCGAGGACTGATCCGCCGAGGGCTGATCGACCGGCAGCCGTACGGTCACGGCGAGCCCGCCCCCCGGGCAGGGTTCCGCCGTGGCCGTACCGCCGTGAGCCACCGCGATGGACCGTACGATCGACAGCCCGAGGCCCGAGCCCCGGCCCATCCGGTCCCGACCCTCGCCGCGCCGGAACGGCTGGAAGAACCCCGCGATGTCCGCCTCCGCGACCTCCGGACCGGTGTTGCGGACGACCAGCTCCCCGCGCGCCGACAACGAGACGTCCACCGAGCCGCCGGGCACGTTGTACCGGACGGCGTTGGACAGCAGGTTCGCCGTCAGCTGGGCGAGCAACTGCCGGTTCCCCCGCACCACACAGGGCTCGATGGCCACCGTGACCCGAGGGCACGGCCCCGGGCGCCCCGCCACCGGCACCGGCTGCGCGGCCTCCTCCGCGACCACCAGCGCCAGATCGACGTCCTTGCGCTCGCTGTTCGCCAGCCCCCGTTCGCTACGCGCCAGCACCAGCAGCCCCTCGATGAGCCGCTCGCTGCGCCGGTTGTTGTCCAGCAGCGTCTGCCGGGTCCGTACGAGGTCCTCCGGGGACGGGTCGTCGAGCCCGATCTGGATCGCCGCCCGCTGGGTGGCCAGCGGGGTCCGCAGCTCGTGCGAGGCGTTGGCGATGAACCGCCGCTGACTGTCGAACGCCTTCTCCAGCCGGGCCAGCAGGGCGTCCAGCGTCTCGCCCAGCTCCTTCAGCTCGTCGTCGGGTCCGCCGGCCGCGATCCGCTGGTGCAGGGTGTGCTCGGAGAGCTCGCGGGCCTTCGCCGTCATCGCGTGGACGGGCCGCAGCACCCTCCCCGCCGTCCACCAGCCGACGCCGACCGCGCACCCCGTCATGACGAGCAGCGCGGCGACCGACCAGTACAGCAGCTCACGGCTGGCGGCGTCGCTGACGTCGTCGGTGACGTCGTAGACCGTGGGCGGTCCGAGCCGGCCGCGGCTGTGCAGCGGGCCGTTCACCGCGAAGCCCGGCTGGACGACCGCCGCCGAGGTCGCGATGGCGCGCGCCTGTGAGTCCGTACCGGCGCGCGAGGCCAGGTTGACCGTGGCGAGCAGCGCGGTGCCGAGCACCAGGAACACCCCGCCGTACACCAGGGCGATCCGCATCCGGATCGTGGAGTGCCGGCCCTGCCCGCCGTCCGTACGCCGCGAGAGTCCCGGCAGCCGCCTCACAGGGCGTACCCCACGCCCTGCACCGTGCGGATGAGCTGCGGCTCACCCAGCTTGGCCCGCAGCTTGCTCATGCAGACCCGGACCGCGCCGGTGAACGGGTCGGCGTTGGCGTCCCAGGCACGCTCCAGCAGCTCTTCCGCGCTGACCGCGGCGCCGTCCGCCTCCAGCAGCAGTTGCAGCACGGTGAACTCCTTCGGCGACAGGTCCAGGTCGCGCCCGTCCCGGGTGGCGGCGCGGCGCACGCTGTCGAGCCGGATGCCGTGCCGCTCCAGCTGGGGCGGCACGGGACGGGCACTGCGGCGGCGCAGCGCCCGCACCCTGGAGACCAGTTCGGGGAACTCGAAGGGTTTGCTCACATAGTCGTCGGCGCCCAGGTCGAGCCCCTCCACCCGGTCCTCCATGGTCCCCGAGGCCGTGAGCATCAGGATCCTGGTCCGGGAGCCGGACGCGACGAGCTTGCGGGCCACGTCGTCGCCGTGCACCCGGGGCAGGTCACGGTCCAGCACCACGACGTCGTAGTCGTGCAGTCCCAGGTAGGCGAGCGCCGCGTCCCCGCTGTAGACGGTGTCGACGGCGAAGCCCGCCCGCCGCAGTCCGGTGGCGACGAGCTCCGCCAGGATCTCCTCGTCCTCGGCGACCAGTACCCGCATGGTGTTGTCCCCTGCCTCGTGCACGCGTGCCCACTCCTCCCAGGATGCGTCTTTGGTACGGGAAATGATGTTTCGCAAAGCTCTCCTCGGCCGGGGCCGGGTTTATCGATGTGAGTGGATCTCCTGCGGGCCGTTAGGATTTCGACCATGGCGGCCACTGGATCCGAGAAGCAGGGGGCGAAGGCGTACTACGTCTCGACCCCCATCTACTACGTCAACGACGCTCCTCACCTGGGCCACGCCTACACGACCGTCGCAGGCGACGTGCTCACCCGCTGGCACCGCCAGCGCGGTGAGAAGGTGTGGTACCTCACCGGCACGGACGAGCACGGTCAGAAGATCATGCGCACGGCCGAGGCGAACGACGTCTCGCCCCAGGCCTGGTGCGACAAGCTCGTCGAGGAGGCGTGGAAGCCCCTCTGGGAGCACCTCGGCATCGCGAACGACGACTTCATCCGCACGACGGAGAAGCGGCACACCGACCGGGTGCAGGAGTTCGTGCAGGACCTGTACGACAAGGACCAGATCTACAAGGGCGGGTACGAAGGCCCGTACTGCGTGGGCTGCGAGGAGTACAAGCTCCCCGGCGACCTCATCGAGGCCGAGGACGGCACCGCGCTGTGCCCGATCCACAAGAAGCCGGTGGAGATCCTCAAGGAGGAGAACTACTTCTTCAAGCTCAGCGAGTACGGCCCGAAGCTGCTGGAGTTCTACGCGGCCAACCCCGGCTTCATCCAGCCCGAGTCGGCGCGCAACGAGGTCGTGAACTTCGTCGAGCAGGGTCTTCAGGACCTGTCGATCTCGCGGTCCACGTTCGACTGGGGCGTCCCGGTGCCGTGGGACACCAAGCACGTCATCTACGTGTGGGTCGACGCGCTGCTCAACTACGCGACGGCGGTCGGCTACGGCGCCAACCAGGAGAAGTTCGACGCCACCTTCCCGGCGGACGTGCACCTGATCGGCAAGGACATCCTGCGCTTCCACTCGGTCATCTGGCCGGCGATGCTGATGGCGCAGGGGCTTCCGCTGCCCGGCAAGGTCGTCGCCAACGGCTGGCTGATGGTCGGCGGCGAGAAGATGTCCAAGTCGAACCTGACGGGCATCAAGCCCCAGGACCTCACCTCGCACTTCGGTGTGGACGCCTACCGCTGGTACTTCCTGCGGGCCATCGCCTACGGCAGCGACGGGTCGTTCTCCTGGGAGGACTTCAGCGCCCGCTACACCTCCGAGCTGGCCAACGACTACGGCAACCTCGCCTCGCGCGTCGCGGCCATGGTCGGCAAGTACTTCGGCGGCGCGCTCCCGGAGGCCACGGCCGCCGGTGACGCGGAGCAGGCGGTCCGGGACGGGCTCGCGCGGGCCGTCGCCACGGCCGACGAGAAGATCGGCGAGGAGCTGGACTTCCAGGCCGGCATCCTGGCGGTCTTCGACTTCGTGAAGCAGGTCAACGGCTACATCACCGAGCAGGAGCCCTGGAAGGTCGCCAAGGACGACTCGCCGGAGGGCAGGGCCCGGCTGGCGACGATCCTGTACACGGCGGCCGAGTCCCTGCGCGGGGTCGCGGTCCTGCTCAACGCCGTGATGCCGGAGACCTCGCAGAAGCTGTGGGAGTCCCTCGGCGCGGAGCCCGCCCTCGGCGCTCTGGGTGACCAGCCGGTCCAGGACGCGGGCCGCTGGGGCCGGCTGCCCGCGGGCGTGACGGTGACCAAGGGCGCGGTGCTCTTCCCGCGCCTGGAGGAGAAGCCGGCGTAGGCACCGGTACGCACGACGCGGGCCCGGGACCGTCCATCGGTCCCGGGCCCGCGCGCGTACGGGGTCACCGGCTCAGCGAGGCGGCGTCCCCCATCACGATCACCGGGTGCTTCGCCGGGTCCAGGGTGCGCAGGAGTTCCGTCATCCGGTCCTCGGGGAGCGAGACGCACCCCTGGGTGGGCCCTCCGTGGTCGACATGGAGCCAGATCCCGCCGCCCCGCTCCTCCCCGAGCGGCCGGGTGCGGTCCAGCGGGCTGACCCCCGAGACCCGGTTGTAGTTGATGGCGACCACGTAGTCGAAGGAGCCGTCGAGCGGCTCCCCGAAGAACCCCTCGCCGCTCACCGCGAAGCGCGGGTGCTCGTCGTACGGGAGCAGCGCCCCCGGGTCCGGGAGGCGGCCGCCCGCGTCGGTGAGGCCGAACACTCCCACGGGTGACCGGAGATCGTCCGCGAGGTGGTGGTCGGACCAGCCCTTCATCCCGTTGTGGGCGGACCATGGGCCGGCCCCGGGTCTCCAGCCGATGTCGGGGTCGTCGCGGGTGTACAGCACGACGGCCGAGCGGTTGGAGTCCACTCCGTCGCCGGTCACCACGACGGCCTGCCGGGCCCCGGCCGGAATCTGCGCCTGGGTCTGCGGCCCCAGCCCGGGGATCTCCGCGGGGCGGGCGGGGGCCACCGGGGCGGAGGCGGAAGGCGGCACGGACGGCGCAGCCGAGGATTCGGGGCCGGCCGCGCCTCGGGGTGCGGAGGTCTCCGCCGCCCCGGCGGAGCAGCCGGCGACCAGCAGGAACAGGGCGGCGAACAGGACGTACGGACGGCGTAGGACGGACACGGTGCGGGGCTCCTCGTGAGGGGGCGGTCGCTGTCTTTTCGGTGGCAGTCTTTGCCGGGCCCGGCTGGACCGAATCCGAACCGGGGCCATCCGGCTGTACCCGGTCCGTGTACCCGCCCTCCGCGAAGTCCCGCACCGCCGCGCGCACCCGTCCGGGCCGCACATGGAACAGTCCCCGGCCGGTCGGCCGGGGACTGTTTCACGTGGAACCGAAGCGGAACCGCTGACACCTGCTTCGCGGCCTGAACCGCTGACACCTTCCTCGCGGCCGAAACCGCTGACGCCTACTTCGCGCCGGTGTCCCTCGCCACCGAGTCCTTGGCCTCGGCCTTCTCCTTCGCCCCCGCCACGGGCTTGCGGAGCTGGATGTTCAGCTCACGCAGCCGGGTCTCGTCGAGGACCGTGGGGGCGCCCATCATGAGGTCCTGGGCGTTGCCGTTGAGCGGGAAGGCGATGGTCTCGCGGATGTTGGGCTCGTCGGCCAGCAGCATGACGATGCGGTCGACGCCCGGCGCGATGCCACCGTGCGGCGGGGCGCCGAGGCGGAAGGCGCGCAGCATGCCCGCGAACTCGTGCTCGACGGTCTCGCGGTCGTACCCGGCGATCTCGAACGCCTTGATCATCAGCTCGGGCTCGTGGTTCCGGATGGCGCCGGAGGACAGCTCGATGCCGTTGCAGACGATGTCGTACTGCCAGGCGAGGATGTCCAGCGGGTCCTTCGTCTCCAGGTCCTCCAGGCCGCCCTGGGGCATCGAGAAGGGGTTGTGCGAGAAGTCGATCCGGCCGGTCTCCTCGTCCTTCTCGTACATCGGGAAGTCGACGACCCAGCAGAACCGGAAGACGCCCTCCTCGAAGTGGCCGGAGCGCTTGGCGGCCTCGACCCGGACGGCGGACATGATCTTGGAGACCTCGTCGAACTCGCCCGCGCCGAAGAAGACCGCGTGGCCGGGGACGAGGGAGAGGCGCTCGGTGAGCGTCTTGACGTCCGTCTCGGTGAGGAACTTGGCGATCGGGCCCGCCAGGGTGCCGTCCTCGCCGACGCGCACCCAGGCCAGGCCCTTGGCGCCGTGCTCGACCGCGTACGCGCCGAGGCCGTCGAAGAACTTGCGGGACTGACCCGCGGTGTCCGGCACCGGCAGGGCGCGGACGTGCTTGCCGGCGAAGGCCTTGAAGCCGGAGTCCGCGAAGACGTCCGAGATGTCCACCAGCTCCAGCTGGGCCCTCAGGTCCGGCTTGTCGTTGCCGTACTTCAGCATCGACTCGCGGAAGGGGATGCGCGGGAACGGCGAGGTGACGTGGCGGCCGTTGCCGAACTCCTCGAAGAGTTCGGTCATCAGCTTCTCGATCGGCTGGAAGACGTCTTCCTGCTCGACGAACGACATCTCGACGTCGAGCTGGTAGAACTCGCCCGGCGAGCGGTCGGCGCGGGCGTCCTCGTCGCGGAAGCAGGGAGCGATCTGGAAGTAGCGGTCGAAGCCCGAGATCATCAGCAGCTGCTTGAACTGCTGCGGCGCCTGCGGGAGCGCGTAGAACTTGCCCGGGTTCAGCCGGGAGGGGACCACGAAGTCACGGGCGCCCTCGGGGGAGGTCGCGGTGAGGATCGGGGTCGCCATCTCGTTGAAGCCGAGGGCCACCATCTTGGAGCGGATGGAGGCGATCACGGCCGAGCGCAGCATGATGTTGCGGTGCATGCGCTCGCGGCGCAGGTCCAGGAAGCGGTACTCCAGGCGCCGCTCCTCGTTGACCCCGTCCTCGGTGTTGATCGTGAAGGGCAGCGGGCCGGCCTCGCCCAGCACCTCGACCTCGCCGACCTCGATCTCGATCTCACCGGTCGGGAGCTCGGGGTTGACGTTGTCGGCGCCCCGCGCGGAGACCGTGCCGTCGATCCGGACGACGGTCTCCTTGGTCAGCTTGGACAGCGCCTCGTTGGCGGGGGTGCCGGGGCGTGCGACGAGCTGCACCAGACCGTAGTGGTCGCGCAGATCGATGAAGAGGATGCCGCCCAGGTCTCGGCGATTGTGCAGCCAGCCGCTCAGCCGGACGTCGGTGCCGACGTCAGAGGCGCGGAGCTCGCCGCAGGTGTGGGACCTGTACCGATGCATCGTCGTTCATCCAGTCTTCGCGGTCGGGGAGGAGTGACACCCCAGGCTACCGCCCGTAGGCACACCCCTTCATAGCCCTTACGGGCACGGCGCCCCCCGGCACCCCCGCCCGGGGTGCGTTCGGGCGGCCGTCCCTCGGTGGCGTGCCCGGAGCAGACCTCCATAAAGTGGGGCAATGCGCACCGAGGAGATCCTGGCTGCGATCGGGACCGGTCTGTGGAGCTGGGACAGCGCGCAGGAGACGGTCACGCTCGACGCGGAGGCGGCCCGGCTGCTCGGCCTGCCCACCGAGCCGGCCACCCGCTCCACCGAGGAGGTGCGCCGCCTCTTCCACCCGACGGACCTGGGCGAGATCGACGGGGTGGTGAACTTCGCGATCGCCGAGAGCACCGTGGCCGAGGCGCGGCTGCGGGTCGTGGACGAGCGCGGTGACGTCGTACGCACGGTACGCAGCCGGTCGAGGCCGGTCACCATGGACTCGCACGGCGGCCCCCACCGGTACGTCCTGGCGGGAACCCTCCAGGAGGTGGCCCAGCCGTCCACGTCCGGCTCCGACGGAACCCCGGTCACCGGGGACTGGCGCCGCTCCCGCGAGGCGTTCCTGCTCGACGCGGGGCGGGCGCTCGCGGAGGCGGGCTCCACCGAGGAGGTGCTGCGGGTCGCCGGTTCGCTCTCCATGCCGGGCTTCTCGCTGGACGGCCTCGCGGTCTTCGGCGTCTCCGGCGACCATCTGACGGTCGTCGGACACCACGGGCACGAGGCGGGCGACGAGAAGCCGTTCACCGACATGCCGCTGGAGACCGCCTACCCGGCCGCCGAGGTGGTGCGCACCGGGCAGGCGATCTACCTCTCCTCGCCCGACGAGTACCGCCGCCGCTTTCCCGCCACCTGGCCCCTGGCCAGCAATTTCGGCAGGCGTTCCTGGGCGTTCCTGCCGCTCGTCGCCTCCGGCCACACCATGGGCGCCTGGATGGCCGGATTCCGGCACAGCGTGTCCTTCACCGCCGACGAGCGCGCCGTGCTGTCCACGGTGGCCCGGATGCTGGCCCAGGCCCTGACCCGCGCCGGGGCGGCCGAGACCGAGCGCGAGCTGTCGCTGGGGCTCCAGAGGACGATGATGCCGACCCTGGGGCCCGGCGTGCCCGGCCTGTCGGTGGCGGCCCGTTATGTGCCGACCGGGGGCGGTCTCCAGATCGGCGGCGACTGGTACGACGTGATCCCGCTGCCCAACGGCCGTATCGCCCTGGTCATCGGAGACGTCCAGGGGCACGACGTGCGGGCCGCCGGGCTGATGGGCCAACTGCGGATCGCCCTGCGCGCCTACGCCTCCGAGGGCCACCGCCCCGACGCCGTCCTCTCCCGCGCCTCCCGCTTCCTGTCCGGCCTCACCGACGCGTACGAGCCGTCCGCCGGTGAGGACCGGATCGCCGCGGCCCGCTTCGCCACCTGTCTGTACGCCGAGGCCGATCCGGACACCGGCACCCTCGACATCGCGCGGGCCGGCCACCCGGACCCGGTGGTGGTCAGCGCCGACGGGACCGCGGTGATCCGGCAGACCGCGGGAGGGCTGCCCCTGGGCGTCGAGGCGGACATGGACTACCCGACGACCCAGGTCGTCCTGAGCGCGGGTGAAACGATCATGCTGTGCACGGACGGGCTGATCGAGACGGGCGGCCACGACATGGCCACCGGCTGGGACCGGCTCCGGCCGATCCTGGAGCGGCCCGTGGACGACCTGGAGGAGCTGGCCGACGCGCTGGTCCAGGCCGTGCACGGCCCCGGGTCGCACTCCACGACGGGCCCCCTGGTGGACCGGCGCGAGGACGACATCGCCTTGCTGGTGCTGCGCCGCGACGTCGAGCGCACGCGCGAGCGCCCGGGGCGGCGCTCGGCCATGACCATCGCCCAGGCCGAGCCCGAGCGGGTCGCCGCCGCCCGGCAGCAGGTACGCGAAATGCTGCACGACTGGGCGGACGCGGAGCAGGTGGACTCGGCGGAGCTGATGGTCTCCGAGATGTCCACGAACGTGCTGGTCCACACGGACGGCGACGCGCTGCTCGTCGCCGAGGTGAGCGGCGAGCGGGGCGGACGGCTGCTGCGCGTCGAGGTGGCCGACACCAGCGACGAGCTGCCGCACAAGCGGCGGCCCGGCGAGATGGCGTCCAGCGGCCGGGGGCTGATGCTCATGGAGATGCTCGCCGACTCCTGGGGGGTGGATCCGCAGGGGGCGGGCAAGTGCATCTGGTTCGAGCTGTACGAGGCGTCGGAGCCGGTGGAGTCCGGCGGCGGCCGCTCATGAACCGTGCGGGCCACCGTTCCCGTTGCCGTTCCCGTTGCGCAGCTCGCCGATCACGCCGAACACCGCCGCGCAGAACGGCACCGCGAGCAGCATGCCCAGCAGGCCCGCCACGCTCGCGCCCGCGGTCAGGGCGATCAGGATCGCGGCCGGATGCATCTGGACCGTACGGCTCTGGATGACCGGCTGGAGCACGTGGCCCTCCAGCAGTTGCACGGCGAGCACCACGCCCAGCGCCCAGAGCGCGATCACGAACCCCCGGTCGGCGAGGGCGACCAGCACGGCGACGGTGCCGGAGACGAAGGCCCCGAGATACGGGATGTACGCCCCCACGAAGACCAGCGCCCCCAGCCCCACCGCGCCCGGGACCCGCAGGATCAGCAGGCCGACGGTGATGCACACCGCGTCGATGAGGGCGATGAGCGTGGTGCCGCGCATGAAGCCCTGGACGGCGCCGAACGCCCTGCGCCCCATGGCCTCGACCAGGTCGCCGCTGCCGCGTGGGGCGACCCTGTGGGCGAGGTGGGCGGCCCGGTGGGAGTCCCGCAGGAAGAAGAAGGTCAGCAGGAGGGCCAGGACGGCGGTGGCCACCAGTGTGGTGAGGACGCTGAGCCCGGTGATCAGTCCGCCCGCGGCGCTCGCGCCGAACTTCTCGACGAGCCCCTTGGCGTTGTCGGCGAGGTCGTCCGTGTTGGCGACGCCCGCGATGTCGAAGTGGTCGATGACCCACTGCGCCGCCTGTTTCAGCGACTTGACGATCCGGTCACCGCTGTCGACGACCGCGGTGACGACGATGTAGCCCGCGCCGCCGACCACCGCGACGAGCGCGGTGCAGGTGAGCACGGCGGCCAGCGACCGGTTCACCCGGCGCTCGGTCAGCCAGTGGTGGACCGGGCCCAGCAGCGCCGTACCGAGGAGGGCGAGCAGGACGGGGGTGACGGCGGTCTTGAGCTCGACGCACAGCCAGACGGCCACCGCCGCGACACCGGCGACCAGCAGCAGCACACCGCACCAGGCGGCGGTCCGCCGCGCGCTCTCGGGCAGGAGGGGCTTCCGGGGAGGCATCCCCCCACCTGATCACGCGATGCGGACGGCGAGCCGGGGCACGGGCGCACGGGCGACACGCGGTCACCCGTACGCCGGACGATCCGTCACATGCCGTGCACGGAGGGGACGGTGCCCAGGCGGCCCGCCTGGAAGTCCTCGAACGCCTGCCGCAGCTCGTCCTGGGTGTTCATCACGAACGGCCCGTAGTGCGCCATCGGCTCCCGGATCGGACGGCCGCCGAGCAGGACGACCTCCAGGTCGGGGGTGTTGCCGTCCTGGGACTCGTCGGCCCGTACGGTCAGCGACGAGCCGGAGCCGAAGACCGCGGCCTGCCCGGTGTGCACGGGACGGCGTTCCTGGCCGACGGATCCGCGCCCGGCGAGCACGTAGGCCAGGCCGTTGAACTCCTCCCGCCAGGGCAGGGTCACCTCGGCGCCCGGCCGGACCGTGGCGTGGATCATGGTGATCGGGGTGTGGGTGATGCCCGGTCCCTCGTGACCGTCGAGGTCACCGGCGATGACCCGCAGCAGCGCGCCGCCGTCCGGGGAGGTGAGGAGCTGCACCTGGCCGCCGCGGATGTCCTGGTAGCGCGGGGCCATCATCTTGTCGGCCTTCGGCAGGTTCACCCAGAGCTGGAGGCCGTGGAAGAGGCCGCCGGACATGACGAGGGCCTCGGGCGGGGTCTCGATGTGGAGGAGGCCCGAACCGGCCGTCATCCACTGGGTGTCGCCGTTCTCGATGGCTCCGCCGCCGCCGTGGCTGTCCTGGTGGATGAAGCTGCCGTCGATGATGTAGGTGACGGTCTCGAAGCCGCGGTGCGGGTGCCAGGGCGTGCCCTTGGGCTCGCCGGCCGCGTACTCCACCTCACCCATCTGGTCCATCATGATGAACGGGTCGAGGTGCCGGTAGTTGATCCCGGCGAAGGCGCGCCGCACCGGGAACCCCTCGCCCTCGAAGCCGGACGGCGCGGTCGTCACGGTCAGCACGGGACGGGCCACGGCGTCCGCGGGGGCGGCGACCTTGGGCAGGGTCAGCGGGTTGTCGACGGTCACTGCGGGCATGGAAGCCACCTCCGGAAGTCTTGCGTCCAATTTAGTTGAACGATGAACATCCTGCAAGGCGGCTCTCATTCCCTGACGGCGCCCGGACGGCACCCGGAGAACGCCCGGACACGTCGAGGGCCCGGGGCGTCCGTCCGTGGATGGACGCCCCGGGCCCTCGCAGGCTCCTCGCCGCGCGCGTCAGCCGTACATGCGGCGCATCGCGAAGTCGACCATCTGCTCCACCGCCTTGGCGTCGAAGACCATGCGGTGGTCGCCCTCCATGTCCAGGACGAAGCCGTAACCCGTCGGCAGCAGGTCGATCACCTCGGCACCCGTGATCACGAAGTACTTGGACTCCTTGCCCGCGTACCGGCGCAGCTCCTTGAGCGTGGTGAACATCGGGATCACCGGCTGCTGGGTGTTGTGCAGGGCCAGGAAGCCGGGATTGTCACCGCGCGGGCAGTAGACCTTGGAGGTCGCGAAGATCTGCTGGAAGTCCTCCGCCGAGAGCGAACCGGTCGTGAAGGCCCGTACCGCGTCGGCCAGGGACGGCGGCGAGGGCTCGGGGTACAGCGGCTGTTCGCCGTAGCCGCCGGCCATCGGCTGCTGCGCGCCCTGGTTCTGGTCGTAGCCATACATGCGGCAAAGAGTAATCGGACACATCTCTGGCTTGAGGGGTTGCGTCTTATTACTGGCGGGTAGCATCATCGTAGGGGCCGGCTGACACGTCCGGGCCGTCCCGCCGCCCGATCCTCACTCCCCGGGGCGCTGAGCGCCACTGCTATTGATTACGGAGCCTTGCCATGGGGCACTACAAGTCGAATCTCCGCGACATCGAGTTCAACCTCTTCGAGGTCCTCGGGCGGGACAAGGTGTACGGCACCGGTCCGTTCGCGGAGATGGACGTCGACACCGCCAAGTCGATCCTGGACGAGGTCAACCGCCTCGCGGAGAACGAGCTCGCGGACTCGTACGCCGACGCCGACCGCAACCCGCCGGTGTTCGACCCCGCGACCAGCACCGCGCCCCTCCCGGACTCCTTCAAGAAGTCCTACCAGGCGTTCATGGACTCCGAGTACTGGCGCCTGGGGCTCCCCGAGGAGATCGGCGGCACCACCTCGCCCCGCTCCCTGATCTGGGGTTACGCGGAGCTGCTGCTCGGCTCGAACCCGGCCGTGTGGATGTACTCCTCCGGCCCGGCCTTCGCGGGCATCCTCTTCGACGAGGGCAACGAGGCACAGAAGAAGATCGCCGAGATCGCCGTCGAGAAGCAGTGGGGCTCGACGATGGTGCTGACCGAGCCGGACGCCGGTTCGGACGTGGGCGCCGGCCGCACCAAGGCGGTCGAGCAGGAGGACGGCTCCTGGCACATCGAGGGCGTCAAGCGCTTCATCACCTCGGGCGAGCACGACATGTCCGAGAACATCCTCCACTACGTGCTGGCGCGTCCCGAGGGCGCGGGTCCGGGCACCAAGGGCCTCTCGCTCTTCCTGGTCCCGAAGTACCACTTCGACTGGACCACCGGCGAGCTGGGCGAGCGTAATGGCGTCTACGCGACGAACGTCGAGCACAAGATGGGCCTCAAGGCCTCCAACACGTGCGAGATGACCTTCGGCGACCAGCACCCCGCCAAGGGCTGGCTCATCGGCGACAAGCACGACGGCATCCGCCAGATGTTCCGCATCATCGAGTTCGCCCGCATGATGGTCGGCACGAAGGCCATCGCGGCGCTGTCGACCGGCTACCTCAACGCGCTGGAGTACGCCAAGGAGCGCGTCCAGGGCACCGACCTGTCGCAGTTCATGGACAAGACGGCCCCCAAGGTCACCATCACGCACCACCCCGACGTGCGCCGCGCGCTCATGACGCAGAAGGCGTACGCGGAGGGCATGCGCTCCCTGGTCATGTACACCGCCTCGGTGCAGGACGCGATCCAGGTGGCGGAGGCCGCGGGCGAGGACGCCAAGGCGCTGCACGGCCTCAACGACCTGCTGCTCCCGATCGTGAAGGGCTACGGCTCGGAGAAGTCCTACGAGCAGCTCGCGCAGTCGCTCCAGACCTTCGGCGGCTCCGGGTACCTCCAGGAGTACCCGATCGAGCAGTACATCCGCGACGCCAAGATCGACACCCTGTACGAGGGCACGACCGCGATCCAGGGCCAGGACTTCTTCTTCCGGAAGATCGTCCGCGACCAGGGCGTCTCGCTGAACGCGCTGTCCGAGGAGATCAAGAAGTTCCTCGCGGAGGCGCAGGGCCACGAGGAGCTGTCCGGCTCGCTGGACCGCCTCGCCAAGGCGGCCGGGGACCTGGAGGCGATCGTCGGCACGATGATCAACGACCTCACGGCGACCGGCGAGGACGTCAAGAACATCTACAAGGTGGGCCTCAACACCACCCGCCTGCTGATGGCGTCCGGTGACGTCGTCGTCGGCTACCTGCTGCTCAAGGGTGCGGCGGTCGCGGCCGAGAAGCTGCGGAACGCCTCCGCCAAGGACGTCGCCTTCTACCAGGGCAAGATCGCCGCGGCGAAGTTCTTCGCGGCGAACGTCCTGCCGGGCGTCTCGGCCGAGCGCGCGCTCGCCGAGTCCGTGGACCACACGCTGATGGACCTGGACGAGGCCGCCTTCTAGCCTCCTCCCACCCGTCGCGGCGCACGCGCGAAGACGGCCCGTCCCCGGCAGGGGGCGGGCCGTCCGTGCGCGGTGGGCGCGCGGGCCCTGTGCGGTGAGGCGCGGGGGCCGCGTCCGATGGGGCGCGCGGGCCGTGTACGCGGCCGGGCGCACCGCGCGGGGCCGGTCCCCGGGCCGCTGGACACGACGGCGGCCCCGCGGTGACCGGTCAGATCCGGACGGTTACCAGCCGCCCCGGAATCCCTGGTCGGGAGGGTCCGCCGAGCAGCACGCCCAGGCCCTCGCGGCACCGTCCACCGACCGTATCCAGCCGACGCGGACCGGCCATGCCCCGTCGAGGGGGCCGTGAGCACCGTCCACGGGCTGAGCGGCGACGACACGTTCCGGACGATCACGGGCGGCGGTGACCGTCCGCCGTGAACCCTCCCGGTCGGCCGTCGTTAAAGTGAAGAACATGAGCTCTTCCCCCCGCTTCGACCGCGGGCACACCGACGATCTGATGTCCTTCCTGATGGCCGGCCCCTCCCCGTACCACGCCGTCGCCACCGCGGCGGCCCGGCTGGAGAAGGCCGGATTCCGGCAGGTCGAGGAGACCGCGGCCTGGGACGCCTCGGCGGGCGGGAAGTACGTGCTGCGCGGCGGCGCGCTCGTGGCCTGGTACGTGCCCGAGGGCGCGCGGCCCCACACCCCGTTCCGGATCGCGGGGGCCCACACCGACTCCCCGAACCTGCGGGTCAAGCCGCGCCCCGACACGGGTGCCTACGGCTGGCGCCAGATCGCCGTCGAGATCTACGGCGGGACGCTTCTGAACACCTGGCTCGACCGGGACCTCGGCCTGGCGGGGCGGCTGTCGCTGCGGGACGGCACGCACCGGCTGGTCGACATCGACCGGCCGCTGCTGCGGGTGCCCCAGCTCGCCGTCCACCTGGACCGGTCCGCCAACCCCGACGGCCTCAAGCTCGACCGCCAGCGGCACATGCAGCCGATCTGGGGTCTGGGCGAGGTCGAGGAGGGCGACCTCATCCGCTTCGTCGCCGGGGAGGCGGGTGTCGACCCGGAGGACGTGACCGGCTGGGACCTGATGCCGCACCCCGTCGAGGCGCCCGCCTACCTGGGCCGGGACCGCGAGCTGCTCGCCGGTCCCCGGATGGACAACCTGCTCTCGGTGCACGCCGCGACGGCCGCGCTGGCGGCCGTGTCCGGGCAGCCCGACGCCGAGCTCCCGTACATCCCCGTGCTGGCCGCCTTCGACCACGAGGAGACCGGCTCGCAGTCCGACACCGGCGCGGACGGCCCGCTCCTCGGCACCGTCCTGGAGCGCTCGGTCTTCGCCCGTGGCGGCGGTTACGAGGACCGTGCGCGGGCCTTCGCCGGGACCGTCTGCCTCTCCTCCGACACGGGCCACGCGATCCACCCGAACTACGCGGAGCGCCACGACCCCACGCACCAGCCGATGGTCAACGGCGGACCGATCCTGAAGGTCAACACCAACATGCGGTACGCGACCGACGGCAGCGGCCGGGCCGTGTTCGCGGCGGCGTGCGAGAAGGCCGGCGTGCCGTGGCAGACGTTCGTCTCCAACAACTCGATGCCCTGCGGCACGACGATCGGCCCGATCACCGCCGCCCGCCACGGCATCCAGACCGTCGACGTCGGCGTCGCGATCCTGTCCATGCACAGCGCCCGTGAGCTGTGCGGCGCGGACGACCCGCACCTCCTGGCGAACGCCCTCGCGGCGTTCCTGGCGGGCTGACACACCGCCAACTCCCTCCGGTCCGGCGCATGCACGGCACCGGGCCGGGTACGCGACGTCGTACACCGGCCCGGAGTCACCGGGCCGTCGAGGAGGCGGTTTTCATGGGACTCGGAGGATGCATCGTCCTCATCGGTGCGGGGGCGATCCTGGCCTTCGCCACCGACTGGGAGATGGACACCGTGAACGTGGACCTGGTCGGCTGGATCATGATGATCGTCGGCGTCATCGGCGTCTTCGTCTACGCGAGCATCATGCGCCGCCGCCGCATGCTCGTGCCGCCGACCACCACCGTCGTACCGGACGACGAGCGGCGCCTGATGTAGGCCGCTCGTCGTGCCCGGCACCCCGTGTCTGCGTCAGCCCCGGTCGTCCATCCCGGCCAGCACCAGCGGCAGCCGGGAGGCGCCGTCCGCGGTGACGTGGACGGGGACGCCCCAGTCCTGCTGGTGCACATGGCAGGCGGGGTACTCGTTCGCCGGGTCGTCGTCGCAGGACGCGGCCATCGCCGACACGTGCAGGACGCCCTCGGTGACCCCCTCGGCGAGGACCAGGTCGCGGCCCAGGTCGGTGCCCGGCCCCGACCCTTCGGCCAGCAGCTCCGGCGGGGTCGAGGAGACCAGCAGCCGGGTCGAGGGTCCGTAGCGGGTGTCCAGCTTCTGTCCCGCCGGTGCCTGGAAGACGACGTCGAGCCGGAGCGTGCCCGGCGCGATCGCGGTGGCCGCCCGCTGGGTGCGGTGGGCCCGGTCCGCGACCCGGACGGCCTCCTCGGGAAGCCGCAGCCGGGTCAGCCGGTGCCGGGCGGACTCCACGACGACCAGGTCACCCTCCACCAGCACGGCGTCGGACGGCTCGCGCAGGTCGGTGGCGAGCGTCGTGACCTCACCGCTCTCCGGGTCGAACCGCCGCAGGGCGTGGTTGTACGTGTCGCTGACGGCGACCGAGCCGTCGGGCAGCGCGGTGACCCCCAGCGGGTGCTGGAAGAGCGCCTGGCCGGCGGCGCCGTCCCGGTGGCCGAAGTCGAAGAGGCCGGTGCCCACGGCGGTGTGCACCGCGCCGTCCCGGTCCACGTACCGCAGCGCCGAGGTCTCCGAGTCCGCGACCCAGAGCCGGTCCTGTGTGGCGGCCAGCCCGGACGGCTGCGCGAACCACGCCTCGGGGCCCGGCCCGTCGACCAGTCCTTCGTTGGTCGTCCCCGCCGCGACCCGTACGGTTCCCGTCTCCGGGTCGTACGTCCACAGCTGGTGCACACCCGCCATGGCGATCCACAGCCGGTCGTTGAACCAGGCGATGTCCCACGGCGAGGAGAGGTCCACCTCCGTGGCGGGCCCTTCGGTGGCCGAGCCCTGCCACCACTGACGGCCGGTGCCCGCCAGCGTGGTGGTGATCCCGGTGGCCGGGTCGAGGGCCCGGATCGCGTGGTTGACCGTGTCCGCGACGGCGATCCGGCCGTCCGGCAGCAGCGCGAGCCCCTGGGGCTCGCTGAAGCGGACCTCGTCCGGCCCGCCGTCGGCGAACCCGCGCTCGCCGGTACCGACGTGTCCCCGTACCGTCTCGCCGTCCGCGTCCAGCTCGACCAGCCGGTGCCGGGTGGTGTCGGAGACCAGGAAGCCGCCGTCCGCCAGAGCCAGCGCCTTGCCCGGGAAGCGCAGATGGGTCGCCACCGGCTCGGGGGCGACGTACGGGCCGTCACCGCGCCGCAGGGTGCCCTTGGCCGTGTGCTCGGCCTCCAGCTCCTCGACCAGCTTCTCGATGGCGTGCGCGTGTCCCTCGCCCGCGTGCTGGGCGACGACGTACCCCTCGGGGTCCACCACGACCAGCGTGGGCCAGGCCCGCACCGCGTACTGCTTCCAGGTGGCCAGTTCCGGGTCGTCCAGGACGGGGTGGTGCACCTCGTAGCGCTCCACGGCGTCCACGACCGCCTGGTGCTCGGCCTCGTGCACGAACTTGGGCGAGTGGACCCCGATGATCACCACGGTGTCGCGGTGCTTCTCCTCCAGCTCGCGCAACTCGTCCAGGACGTGCAGACAGTTCACACAGCAGAAGGTCCAGAAGTCCAGGATGACGATGCGTCCCCGCAGGTCGGCGAGGGTGTACGAGCGGTCACCGGTGTTGAGCCAGCCGCCCTTGCCGATCAGTTCGGGGGCGCGGACACGGGCACGGCGGGGCGCGGGCACAGGGGTGGGCGCCGGGGCAGCATGGTTCATGTTTAAAGCTTGCCACTGGTCCGTAAACACCGGATCACGGTCGTACGACGCCGTTGTCCCGCGCGGCTATGGAATCCGCTCCGCCACGGGCTACCTCCGAGAATCCTCGGAAGTAGGTCATACGCCCGGTCCGGCCAGTGACTGCCCGGAGCGCTTCTGGCCACCGCCCCCGGCGGCTGTCCTGACGGGTGGCTGTCGACGGCCTTCGTCGGGTCAGACCGGTACCCCTGCCCTAAGGGCTGTCCCATCCGTGGTGGATCAGCGCGCGGCGTCAGACGGTGGGGGCACCTCCCACGCCGTTCAGGCTGTGGGGGAGCGTCGCAAGGCGGAGGGGCGTCCGCGTACGGGATGTATTCGGGCGTTCCGACAACGCGGCGAGGTGCCGTAGCTGTCGTCGTGCGCCCGCCAGCGATTACGGGACAGCCCTTAGCCTCCTTGGACGCCCCGGACGAACTCGGTGCCTGTGCGGCGACTCCCCGGGGGCGGGGCAAGCACGGACGCTGACACGTCCACGAAGCCGTGTTCCTTGAGAATCAGCGCCCACACATCGGGTTCGTAGTCCCACCGCTTGACGACAGCCGGGTCTTCTTCGGGCCCGCGCGGGATGTATGACGCCTGGCAGCCGTAGCACCCTTCGACCGGGGGCCGCTGGGAGAAGGCGAACACGCCACCCGGCTTGAGGTGCGCGTGAACGACCGGCAGCAGGAGCCCGGGGTCGGTGAACCAGGCGGCGCCGAACACGCTGTAGACCGCATCGAAGATCGAGAACGTGTCTCCGAGGTACATGAGGGCGTCAGCCTGGTGGAGTTCCATCCCGTCCACGCCCGGCCACCGCTCGCGTGCCTTGTCGAGCTGCTTGGCGGAGAGGTCGATCCCGACGGACTTCATGCCGAGCGTTGCGAGGTGAGCGGCGTTCCCACCAGACCCGCACCCGAGATCGAGCACGCGGTCTCCCGGGTTGAGGTTGAGCACGTCGGCCCCGGGGCCGTGGTCCGGGTACTGGGTCCAGTTGAACCACGTGGTCTCGCCCTCGGCGTTGGTCTTCCGACGCTGGGGCTTGCTCTGCGAGTACGTGTCCCATGCGGTGCTGCGAGTGTCAGTCACTACCTGTCCGTTCTCGTTCACGGCGACAGCCGCCCGGCACGATACCGGGCGGCTGAAGCTCTGGTGGGCCGGTCGCTCCCCTTGTGCGGAGCTACTTGGCGACGGGGCTGTCGGAGCAGCCCGCGTAGCTCTGGGTGCACTCGGCCGCGCCGTCGATCGGCCAGAACTCCGGGTCCACGTCGAAGCGGGCCGATCGGATCATCTCGGCCGTCCGAAGCATCGCGGCCCGGCCCTCGGCCGGGTTGTGGCCGCTGTTGCGGTCGGGGACGTGATGGATGAACACGCCGCCGAGCGCGTCGCAGAACTCGGCGTAGGGCTTGGTGTGGAGCACGAGCGCGTGCCAGAAGAGGTCTACGCGAAGGCTGGGCGTGGCCCTCTCCGTGGTGTTCGCGGCGACGGCGAGGAAGGCCGCTACCTGGTTGACGCCGCGCTCGCCCTGCTTGTCGGTCATCTCCGGCCAGGAGTCATCGCGGACCATGGTGATGAGGTCGGCCCTCAGTTCCGGAGTGATGAGGTCGTACACGGTCTTCGTCGTGTCGGTGATCGTCACGTCTGTGCCTTCCTGGTCTGTGAGGAGCATCGGGGGCACGTGCAAGCGGGCCAGGCGGCAGAGGCCATGGGCGTCAACGGCCGGTCCGTTGGTGAAGCGATGTTCCCGCCGCCGGCCGGTCGGAACGACGACGCTTCGGGCGTCGCCTGGGCGTCACTCAGTGGGGTGTCAATGACGCCCTCCAGGGCGTCAAACTGGTGTCACTGCATGGCTGTTCGTTCTAGCTTTGACGTCATGACGACGACCGCCGTGGTGCCGAATGATGTGCTGCGGGCCGTGCGTATCGGCCTGCGCTTGAGCCAAGACGACTTCGCCAAGGCGCTCCGCCGGGCAGGTGCGGAACTGGGGGAGCCGAACGAGGCTTCCAAGCGGCTGGTGCAGCGCTGGGAGTCCGGCACGAGCAAGACGCCTCGGGGCGTCTACGCCAGGGCCTTAGAACGGGTCACTGGCCATCCGGTCGAGGCACTGGGGTTCGCCCTGCCGGTGCCTACGGCACGAGTCCACGCAGACGGGAAGGGAGGACATGACATGGAGACCGCTGCAACCGGTTTCGCATCTGCCGCTGTAGGCGTGCAGCCCGCCGCGCAGACGGGCGAGGAGACGTTTTCGGGGGTGTGGCTCAGCCGCTACGAGTTCTTCTCTTCGAGCCGTGACGACTCGTACGAGGGCAAGCACTACGTAGTGATCGTCCAGCACGGGAACCGGCTGACCGTGCAGAGCCTGCCCGGGGCGAGCAGCAACCCGGACAGCCCGCTCACGCTGGACCTGACCGTTGATCGCAACGTGGTCACCGGTACCTGGGTCGAGCAGACTGCCGCAGACGGCTACTACAACGGGGCCCGCTACCACGGAGCCATCCAACTCCTGGTCGAGCCGACCGGACGGCGCATGGCCGGGAAATGGGTCGGATTCGGCAAGGACTTCGACGTGAATACCGGCCCCTGGGAACTGAGGCTGGTGGACCGGTCCACGAGCAAGGCGGCGCTGGAGAGATACAGCCGGCCGCCGGAGTGACATCCCGACAGGGCACACATCACGGCGACCTGCCCGCATTCCGCCGGGGCATCCGGGAACCTGTGACGCATGAGACTTCTCGTACGTGAGCGTATGTTCGCCATCGGCGACGACTACTGGATCGAGGACGCGGACGGGCGCAAGCTCTTCCTCGTCGACGGCAAGGCCATGCGGCTGCGGGACACCTTCGAGCTGAAGGACACCGAGGGCCGGGTCCTGGTGGAGATCCGCCAGAAGCTGATCAGCCTGCGCGACACGATGATCATCGAGCGCGGGGGCGAGGAGCTCGCCAAGGTCAAGCGGAAGCGGCTCTCCTTGCTGCGCAACCACTACCGGGTCTCTCTGGTGGAAGGCACCGAGCTCGACGTCAGCGGCAAGATCCTGGACCGCGAGTTCGCCATCGACTACGACGGTGAGCTGCTGGCCCAGATCTCCCGGCGCTGGCTCACCGTCCGCGACACCTACGGCATCGACATCGTGCGCGAGGACGCCGATGTGCCGCTGCTGGTCGCGGTGGCCGTGTGCGTGATCGTCCTCGCCGACAAGGAACGCGAGGGCTGAACCCGAAAGGCCCCTGTTTCACGTGAAACAGGGGCCAGGGGGATGAAGGTCAGCGGGATGAGGAGCCAAGGGGATGAGGGGCGCCCCAGCCACTCAGCGGCGCGCGGCGAGGCCCAGGCGGCGGTCCTTGAGAGCCGGGAACTGCTCACGGATCGTGCCGGTCCTCGCCGGGTCGAATTCCACGGTGAGCACCTCCTCGTCCGGCCCCGCTTCCGCGAGCACCTCGCCCCAGGGGTCCACGACGATGCTGTGCCCCGCCTGCTGGATGTCCGCGTGCGTGCCCGCCGAGCCCACGGCCAGGACGTACGCCTGGTTCTCCACGGCCCGTGCCTTCGCCAGCAGCGTCCAGTGCGTACGGCGGCGCTCCGGCCAGCCGGCCACCACGACCAGGGTCTCGGAGCCCGCGTCGATCAGACCCCGGAACAGCTCCGGGAACCGCAGGTCGTAACAGGTGGCGAGGCCGATCACGGTCTCCGGGAGGGCGACGGAGACCAGTTCCTCGCCGGCGCCCATCATCACGGCCTCGCCCTTGTCGAAGCCGAAGCGGTGGATCTTGCGGTACGCGGCCGCCCGCCGGCCCTCGGGCGAGAAGACGAGGGAGGTGTTGTAGAGCGTGCCGTCCTCGGCCCGCTCGACGAACGAGCCCGCGTGCAGCCAGACACCGGCCTCGGCGGCGGCCTTCGCCATCACCTCGTGCGTGGGGCCGAGCAGCGGCTCGGCCTCGGTCTCGAACGCGGTGTAGTTGAACGCGCCGACCGGCCACAGCTCGGGAAGGACGACCAGATCCACTCCCCGCTGGGCGACGACCAGTGAAGCCGCGCGTTCCCTACGGGAATTGACCGACTCGTCCGGGTTTACAGCGATCTGGATGAGGGAGGCGTGCACACTACCACCGTCCTGGCAGGGGAGACGTCAACACCGGCCTACGATCGTCACACGAAAGCACTGCCGGGGTGCTCGCTCGCAGCGTAACTTAGCGAGCGAACCACCCACGCCACCCGCCGTCAGTACCGGCCAGCCCGCCGGAACTACCTGCTCTTCAGCCCATGCACCGCAGAACCGCACGAGGGGTCCCGTGACCGTCCATCCCAGCCTGCAAACCTACGCCGACGCCTGGACCCAGTCCATCGAGTCGATAGCCGAGCTGGTGAAGCCACTCACCGAAGGGGAGTGGAATCGCCGTACGCCCTGCCCGGGGTGGTCCGTGCGGGACATCGTCTCGCACGTCATCGGGATGGAGTGCGAGCAGCTCGGCGATCCGCGTCCGATCCACTCGCTGCCGCGCGACCTCTACCACGTACAGAACGACCTCCAGCGGTACATGGAGATGCAGGTGGACGTCCGGCGCCATCACACGGCGCCGGAGATGACCTCGGAGCTGGAGTACGTACTCATCCGGCGCATGCGCCAGCTGCGCAACGAGTCGCGCGCCCCCGAGACCATGGTGCGGGCGCCCCTGGGCACCGAGCAGACGCTGGAACTGGCCCTCCACATGCGCGCCTTCGACGTCTGGGTGCACGAGCAGGACCTGCGGACGACGCTGGGGCAGCCGGGCGGCCTGGACTCCCCCGGTGCGCTGATCGCCCGGGACGTCCTGCTGGACGCACTGCCGAAGGTGGTCGCCAAGGACGCGGGCTCGCCGCCCCATTCGGCCGTGGTCTTCGATGTGAACGGGCCGGTGGAGTTCCTGCGCACGGTCCGGGTCGACGCCGAGGGCCGCGGTTCGGTCGACGGTTCCCCGTCGCTGGGTCCGGCGGCGACCCTGGCCATGGACTGGGAGACGTACTACCGGCTGGCCTGCGGGCGGGTGCGGCCGCAGGCGGTGGAGGACCGGATCAAGATCGAGGGCGACCAGGCTCTCGCGGCGGCGATCCTGGACAACTTCGCCGTGACGCCGTAGCCGGCCCCCCACCCCCCGCGTGCGGATGACCGCTGTCCCTTGTCCGTGCCCCCGGCAGGGCGCGGACAGGGGACGAGCGGGCCACAGGGACCCAGGACCCCGGGCGCCTCACACGGGCACGTGCACGGCCTCCACCCGGCTGACCACGTGGTGGTCGCGTTCGCGCCGCGTGGCGCGGGCGTGCAGGCGCAGGATCTGCGCCACTCCGAGCGCCTCCAGGACGAACACCGAGGCGAACGCCACGCGGTAGTTGTCCCCGGTCGCGTCCAGCAGGACGCCGATCGCGAAGAGCGTGGTCATCGAGGCGATGAAGCCGCCCATGTTGACGATCCCGGACGCGGTGCCCTGGCGCTCCGGCGGGTTGGCGGGCCGCCCGAAGTCGAAGCCGATCATCGACGCCGGGCCGCAGGAGCCGAGCACCACGCAGAGCGTGATCAGCAGCCACATCGGCGCGTGGTCGCCCGGGTAGAAGATCGTGGACGCCCAGAGCAGGGCCGTCATCGCGACCGTCCCGAGGGCGAGCGGGGCGCGGGCCGCGTGGTGCCGGGCGATGACCTGCCCGTAGACCAGCCCCACCACCATGTTGGAGAGCACCACCAGGGTGAGCAGTTCACCGGCGGTCCCCCGGCTCAGCCCCTGCGCCTCCACCAGGAAGGGCATGCCCCACAGCAGCAGGAAGACCATGCCGGGGAACTGGGTCGTGAAGTGCACCCACATGCCCAGCCGGGTGCCCGGTTCACGCCAGGCCGCCGCGATCTGCTTCCGCACGAACGCCGCCCCCGCGTGTTCGGCGGGCGGCGGCTCGTGGCCTTCGGGGTGGTCCTTCAGGAAGAGCAGCAGCAACACCAGCACCACCACTCCGGCCAGCGAACTGCCGACGAACGTGGTCGTCCAGCCGAACCCGTGCAGGGCGCGCGCGATGACCAGGGTCGAGACGAGGTTGCCCGCCATCCCGAAGAGCGCCGCGACCTGGCCGATCATCGGCCCGCGCCGCGCCGGGAACCACCGGGAGCCGAGCCGCAGGACGCTGATGAAGGTCATCGCGTCGCCGCAGCCGAGAAGAGCGCGGGAGGCGAGCGCCATGCCGTACGAGGGGGAGAGCGCGAAGCCGAGCTGTCCCAGGGTGAACAGCACGGCGCCGAGGGCGAGCACCTTCTTGGTGCCGAGCCGGTCGACCATCAGGCCGACGGGTATCTGCATGCCCGCGTACACGAGCAGTTGGAGGATCGAGAAGGTGGACAGCGCCGAGGCGTTGACGTCGAACCGGTCGGCCGCGTCGAGTCCGGCGACCCCCAGGCTCGTACGGAAGATGATGGCGACGAAGTAGACGGCGACGCCGATGCCCCAGATCCAGACGGCGCGCCGGCCGCCGGGTGGGTCACCGGGCAGCGACAGGGTGGGGGTGGCGGACGTCATCGGTCGTCACCCCGCACCAGCACCTTGACCCGGCTGACGTGGCGGCGCACGACCAGCGCGGCGCCCTCCGCGTCGCCGGAGCGGATGGCGTCCAGCAGTTCCCCGTGCTCGGTGATGTTGGCGGCGATCCTGTCCGGATGCGCCTCCATCACCGCGACCCCCATCCGCAACTGCCGGTCGCGGAGCTGGTCGTAGAGGCGCGAGAGGATCTCGTTGCCCGCGTTGCGCACGATCTCGGCGTGGAAGCAGCGGTCCTTGACGGACACGGCGGCCAGGTCACCGGCGTCGGCGAGCTGCCGCTGCTCCTCCAGGAGCTCTTCGAGCCGGGCGACGAGCCTCGGGGACGCCGGGACCGCCTTGCGGGCGGCGAACTCCTCGACCAGCAGCCGGGTCTCCACGACGTCCGAGATCTCCTGGGCGGAGACGGCCAGCACCAGCGCGCCCTTCTTCGGGTAGAGCTTGATCAGCCCTTCGACCTCCAGCCGGAGCAGCGCCTCCCGGACGGGCGTACGCGAGACCCCGACGGCCTCGGCGAGGTCGCCCTCGGTGAGGAGCGTGCCGCCCTCGTAGCGGCGGTCCAGGACGGCTTCCTTGATGTGGGTATAGACCCGCTCGGCGGCGGGAGGGCGCTTGACGGGAGGCGACGAGGGACGTACGGGGGCGGAAGGTGCGGCAGGCATGCACACAGCATAGATACAACAGGTACGCATCGGCTCCCGCGTCCGGATCCTGGACCGCCGCCCCCTCGGGCATATTCACCCGTCCGTGCGTACAGCCCCCGGGCCACCTCATGAGTCTCACCACTGAGCGCACCGCCTCCGTGCCGGTGCCCGGCAGAGACATTTGGAGCGTTGACCTTGATACACGGCATTACGGGCGCTCGTCGCGCATCGGTCGCGACCGTGATCGCCCTGACCACGGGCGCCCTCCTCGCGGGCGGGGCGTTCGCCTCCGGGGCCCAGGCCGCGGCCCCGCCGACGCCCTCGATCACCGCCAAGGGCGGTTTCGTGATGAACGACGGCACCGGGAAGACGCTGTACACCAAGGCCGCCGACACCCGGCGCCCCACCGGTTCCACCACCAAGATCATGACGGCCAAGGTGGTCCTGGCCCAGAAGAACCTGAATCTGGACTCCAAGGTCACGATCCAGAAGGCCTACAGCGACTACATCGTCTCCAAGAACGCCTCCTCGGCCCGGCTGATCGTCGGGGACAAGGTGACGGTGCGCCAGCTGTTGTACGGCCTGATGCTCCCCTCCGGCTGCGACGCGGCCTACGCGCTCGCGGACAAGTTCGGCTCCGGCAGCACCCGCGCGGCCCGGGTGAAGTCGTTCATCGGCAAGATGAACTCCAGCGCCAAGAGCCTGGGGCTGAAGAACACCCACTTCGACTCGTTCGACGGCATCGGCAGCGGCAAGAACTACTCGACGCCCCGCGACCTGACGAAGCTCGCGAGCAACGCGATGAAGAACTCCACGTTCCGCGCGATCGTGAAGACCAAGTCGACCAAGCAGAAGGTCACCACCAAGAGCGGCGGCTACCGCTACATGGAGTGGGCCAACACCAACCCGCTGCTGGGCGGTTACAGCGGCGCCATCGGTGTGAAGACCGGCTCGGGCCCGACCGCGAAGTACTGCCTGGTCTTCGCCGCGACCCGCAAGGGCAAGACGGTGATCGGGACCGTGCTGACGTCGTCGTCGGTGAGCACCCGGACGTCCGACGCGAAGAAGTTGCTGGACTACGGGTTCAAGAAGTAGCCGCGCCGCGGTGTGGAGAAGGGGTCCGGCCCGCGCGACGCGGGCCGGACCCCTTCGCCGTGTGCGCTACGGCTGCCGGCGCAGCTCCGCCGTGAAGGCGTCCCAGGCGGCGGGCGCGACGGTGACGACAGGCCCTTCGGCCCGCTTGGAGTCGCGGAGGGCGACGGCATGGGGGAGGTTGCGGGCTACCTCGACGCATTCCTGCCCTGAGTTGCCGCCGCTGTAGCTGGACTTGACGAACTTGTACCCGAGCACGCGGTCTACAGCTCCTTGAGGATGTCGTTGATGAGTCCGACCGAGTTGTGCTGTGCGAGTGCCAGACGCGAGACCCGCCCGAAGAGGCTGCCGTGTCGGTGTGCATCAGTATCGCTCTCCAACCAGAGCGTGGTCGAGGTCGTATCCATGTGAACCACGTCCAACGCACCCGGCTCGGCGAACGAAACGATGGTGAAGGCGCTCGTCATCCCAGGATGGGCACCCGCAAGGTGCGGCAGGATTTGCAGCTTCACGTTCGGTCGCCGCGCCATGTCGAGCAGTCGCCCCAGCTGCTCCCTCATCACATCGCGCCCTCCGACCAGTTGGCGCAGAGCCCCCTCATGCACCACCGCCCACAGCTCCAGCGGCTGTTCACCGGTCAGCCGCGCCTGCCGAGACATCCGGCCCGCAACAAAGGGTTCGATTTCATCGGGGTCTTCCCAGGAACCGTTTCCCACTGCCAGGGCCCTGGCGTAATCGGGCGTCTGCAACAGGCCGGGCACGATCGCGAGCTGCCACGTACGCAGGCTGGTGGCGATGTCTTCCAGAGCCACGTACTCGGCCATGGACTGGAGTCCGGGGTACTGGTTCCACCATCCACTGGCCTTACGGCGCTCGCGATCGGTCTTGGCGAGTGCCAGCAGCCTGGCGACGACCCCTTCATCGGTCTCGCCGTAGAGATGGCACAGGGCCCTGATGTCCGGGTCCCGTATCGGCACCAGGCCGCGCTCGATCTTGGCCACCTTCGCGACCGAGGCCGTCAGTGCTTCAGCAGCGTGGGACTGGCGCAAGGAGCATGCCTCCCGCAGCCGAAGCAGCTCGCCGCCGAGACGGCGCCCCAGCACCGTTGAAACCGTCCGGCCTCGATCAGGACTGTTGCCTGCCACATCGCATCCCCTCGCCAAGTGCCCCAAGTCTGGGACGCATTCTCCTCGAACACCAACTAGGGCAGAGAATTTTCTGCCCGAACTTGTTGCTGCACGTAGGACCACACCACTACTGTCGGTATTCCACCGCTCGCTCAGCGGAACCAATCGGCGGAAGTGCACCGCCCTGCCCTGCTCCGGGCCGCCCCGGCCCCCCGCACCGCAGGTACCGGCATCGCCACCGCCCGCACCCCACGGAGGCACGCGTCCATGACCGCAGCCCAGGAAATCCCCGCCCCCGAACCCGTCCTCCGCCGGGACCGGCTCGACTACACCCCCACGTCCCGCAGCGTCTCCCTCTCCCGGCACCGCGTCACCCGGCTCGTGACCCAGTGGGGGTATCCGCACCTGGCCTGCGACGCGGCGTTGCTGGTCAGCGAGTTGGCGACGAACGCCCTGCTGCACGGCTCGCTCCGGGGCCGGCTCTTCCGGGTGGAGCTGACCCTCACAGCCACCGCGCTCCGCATCGCGGTCAGCGATCCGCGCGGGGAGCGGTTGCCGGGCGTGCGCGCGGCCGAGGACGACGAGTGCTACGGGCGGGGCCTCATGATCGTGGCGCGGCTCGCCGACGACTGGGGCGTCGAGCCGCGTGCCGTGGGCAAGACGGTCTACGCCGAACTCTCCGTGCGGCGACCGGGGCCGGACATGCCGATGGGCCCGCACGTCCTCCGCGCGGGCCCATCCGTCACACGTACCGCCGGGGCCGTCAGGCCCAGGTGATCAGCCGCTTCGGCTGTTCCAGGATCGCCGCGACGTCCGCGAGGACCTTGGAGCCCAGCTCGCCGTCGACCAGCCGGTGGTCGAACGACAGGGCCAGCGTGGTCACCTGGCGGGGCTTCACCTTGCCCTTGTGGACCCACGGCTGGAGCTTGATGGCTCCGACCGCGAGGATCGCGGACTCACCCGGGTTGAGGATCGGGGTGCCCGTGTCCACACCGAAGACGCCGACGTTGGTGATGGTCACCGTGCCGCCCGCCATCGCCGCCGGGGACGTACGGCCCTCGCGGGCCGTGGAGACCAGCTCGCCCAGTGCCTCCGCGAGCTGCGGCAAGGTCTTCTCGTGCGCGTCCTTGATGTTCGGCACGATCAGGCCGCGCGGGGTGGCCGCGGCGATGCCCAGGTTGACGTAGTGCTTCTGGACGATCTCCTGGGCGGCCTCGTCCCAGGAGGCGTTGACGTCCGGGTTGCGCCTGATCGCGACCAGGAGGGCCTTGGCGATGATCAGGAGCGGGTTGACCCGCACCCCCGCCATGTCCTTGTCCTCCTTCAGCTCCGCCACCAGCTTCATCGTGCGCGTCACGTCGACGGTGACGAACTCGGTGACGTGCGGAGCCGTGAAGGCGCTGCCGACCATGGCCTGGGCGATGGCCTTGCGTACCCCCTTGACGGGGATACGGGTCTCCCGGGCGCCCTGGACCGAGGAGACCGCGGCCTCCTCGGCGGCCGGTGCCGGCTCGGCGACGGGTGCGGGCTGCGCGGGTGCGGCCGGCTGGGCCGGGGCCGCCGCCGCGTGGACGTCCTCACGGGTGATGATGCCGCCCTCGCCGGTCGGGGTGACCGTGGCGAGGTCGATCCCCAGGTCCTTGGCGAGCTTGCGCACCGGCGGCTTGGCCAGCGGGCGGCCTTCCGGGACGGGCGCGGGGGCGGGCTCGGCGGCGGCGCGGCCGTTCAGCTCGGCCTGGACGGCGGCGGCGGCCGGGCCCGGGACCGCGACGCCCTTGCGGGCCCGCCGCTTGGTGGAGCTCTCGGCCACGCCGTACCCGACGAGCACCGGCTGACGCCCCTTGGGGGCCTCCTCCGCCTCGGGTTCCGCCACGGCCTCCGGTACGGGTTCCGCTTGTGCCGGGGCGTCACCGCTGCCGGGCGCCACGTCCACCGCGATGATCACCTCGCCGACGTCCACGGTCGTGCCCTCGGGGAAGCGCAGCTCGTGCACCACCCCGTCGAACGGGATCGGCAGCTCGACCGCGGCCTTGGCGGTCTCGACCTCGCAGACCACCTGGCCGTCGGTGACGGTGTCGCCGGGCTGGACGTACCACTTGAGGATTTCCGCCTCGGTCAGTCCCTCGCCCACATCGGGCATCTTGAACTCACGGAAGCGAGCAGACGTTTCGGTCATCGTCGTCACGAACCTCTCCTCAGTACGCCAGCGAGCGGTCGACGGCGTCGAGCACCCGGTCCAGTCCCGGGAGGTACTCGTCCTCCAGCCGGGCCGGCGGGTACGGGGCGTGGTAGCCGCCGACCCGCAGAACGGGGGCTTCGAGGTGGTAGAAGCAGCGCTCGGTGATCCGTGCGGCGATCTCGGCCCCGGAGCCGTAGAACACCGGCGCCTCGTGGACCACCACGAGCCGGCCGGTCTTCTCGACGGAGGCCTGGACGGCGTCGAAGTCGATCGGGGACATCGACCGCAGGTCCAGGACCTCGATCGACTTGCCCTCCTCCTGCGCGGCGGCGGCCGCCTCCAGGCAGACCTTCACCATCGGGCCGTACGCCACCAGGGTGAGGTCGGTGCCCTCGCGGACGGTGGCGGCGCTGTGCAGCGAGCCGGGGATGGCCTCGGTGTCCAGCTCGCCCTTGTCCCAGTACCGGCGCTTCGGCTCGAAGAAGATGACCGGGTCGTCGCTCTGCACGGCCTGCTGCATCATCCAGTAGGCGTCGCTCGCGTTGGACGGCGAGACGACCTTCAGGCCGGCGACGTGCGCGAACAGGGCCTCGGGCGATTCGCTGTGGTGCTCGACGGCGCCAATGCCACCGCCGTACGGGATGCGGATGACGACCGGCATCTTGACCTTGCCGAGCGCGCGGGCGTGCATCTTCGCGAGCTGGGTGACGATCTGGTCGTACGCCGGGAAGACGAAGCCGTCGAACTGGATCTCGACGACCGGGCGGTATCCGCGCAGGGCCAGGCCGATCGCCGTACCGACGATGCCGGACTCCGCGAGGGGGGTGTCGATGACCCGGTCCTCGCCGAAGTCCTTCTGGAGGCCGTCGGTGATCCGGAAGACCCCGCCGAGCTTTCCGACGTCCTCGCCCATGATCAGGACCTTGGGGTCGGTCTCCAGGGCCTTGCGCAGCGACTCGTTGAGCGCCTTGGCGATGGACATTTTCTGGGCGGCCATGGCTAGTTGCCCTCCTCGGCGAACGATGCCTGGTAGGCGGCGAACTGGGCGCGCTCCTCGTCGACGAGCGGGTTGCCGTCGGCGTAGGTGTGGTCGAACATCGCCAGCGGCTCGGGGTCGGGCATGCTTCGTACGGCCTCGCGGACGCGCTTGCCGAGGGCCTCGCTCTCCTCGTCCAGCGCGGTGAAGTACGCGGCGTCGGCGATCTCCTGCTTCTCCAGGTACGTACGGAGCCGGAGGATCGGGTCCTTCGCCTCCCAGGCCGCCGTCTCCTCGTCCGCCCGGTACTTGGTCGGGTCGTCGGAGGTGGTGTGGGCGCCCATCCGGTAGGTGAACGCCTCGACGAGGGTGGGGCCCTCGCCCCGGCGGGCGCGCTCCAGCGCCGACCTGGTGACGGCCAGGCACGCCAGCACGTCGTTGCCGTCCACCCGGACGCCGGGGAAGCCGTAGCCCTGGGCGCGCTGGTAGAGCGGCACCCGGGTCTGCTTCTCGGTCGGCTCGGAGATGGCCCACTGGTTGTTCTGGCAGAAGAAGACGACCGGGGCGTTGTAGACGGCGGAGAAGGTGAACGACTCCGCGACGTCGCCCTGGCTGGAGGCACCGTCACCGAAGTACGCGATCACGGCCGAGTCCGCGCCGTCCTTGGCGACGCCCATGGCGTAGCCGGTGGCGTGCAGGGTCTGCGAGCCGATGACGATCGTGTACAGGTGGAAGTTGTTGCTGTTGGGGTCCCAGCCGCCGTGGTTCACGCCGCGGAACATGCCGAGCAGGTTGGTGGGATCGACCCCGCGGCACCAGGCGACGCCGTGCTCGCGATAGGTCGGGAAGACGTAGTCGTCGTCGCGGAGCGCCCGGCCCGAACCGATCTGCGCGGCTTCCTGGCCCAGCAGCGAGGCCCACAGGCCCAGCTCGCCCTGCCGCTGGAGCGCGGTGGCCTCGGCGTCGAAGCGGCGGGTCAGGACCATGTCCCGGTACAGACCGCGCAGCTCGTCGCCGCTCAGATCGATCGCGTAGTCGGGGTGCTCGACCCGCTCACCCTCCGGCGTCAGCAGCTGTACCAGCTGCGGCTCGGCGTTCTGCGGCTTCTTCGCGGCGCTGGTCCGCTTGCTGCTGCGTCGCGGTTTGCGCGCGGCAGTGCTCTCCACGGTCACGTGCGTGCTCCTCCGTCGGTCCGGCCCCCGGGATGGCCGGGGAACCAGTGCGGCTCGCCTGCGCCGGTACCCGTGCACGGGGTGGGTGCACTCGGCCGGAAACAGGCGTGACAGGTGCCCCGGCGAGCGCCCTGCAACAAGCACGTTACCCAGTGCTTCGCATAACTGCGAAACACCCTGTGACCTGCGATTTTGCTTGGATTTCCAAGTAAATCGAAAAAATCGCGAAGCCCTGCTGGTCACAGCGCTGACAACAGGGCCCGGGGCCGCCGGAACAACGGCACGGTATCCCGGCCGCAAGCGCCAGGGAAGGGCGGACGGGAAAGGAGTGTGTGAGACTTCGTTTGTGCGTGAAGACGGAAAAATCACTGTATTCCTTCTCGATGACCATGAAGTCGTCCGCCGCGGAGTCCATGAGCTGCTCTCCGTCGAGGAGGACATCGAGGTCGTCGGCGAGGCGGGCACCGCCGCCGACGCCCTGGCACGCATCCCGGCGACGCGTCCGGACGTGGCCGTCCTGGACGTGCGGCTGCCGGACGGCAGCGGGGTGGAGGTCTGCCGCGAGGTCCGCTCCGCCGACGAGAACATCAAGTGCCTGATGCTCACCTCGTACGCCGACGACGAGGCCCTCTTCGACGCGATCATGGCCGGAGCCTCGGGCTACGTCCTGAAGGCGATCCGCGGCACCGAGCTGCTGAACGCGGTGCGCGACGTCGCCGCCGGGAAGTCGCTGCTCGACCCGGCCGCGACCGCGCGGGTGCTGGAGCGGCTGCGCGAGGGGCGCACCGGCAGGGGCGACGAGCGGCTGGCCGGCCTGACGGACCAGGAGCGCAAGATCCTCGACCTCATCGGCGAGGGGCTGACCAACCGGGTCATCGGCGAGCGGCTGCACCTCGCCGAGAAGACGATCAAGAACTACGTCTCCAGCCTGCTGGCCAAGCTGGGCATGGAGCGCCGCTCGCAGGCGGCCGCGTACGTGGCCCGCCTCCAGGCCGAGAAGCGCTGAGGACCGCCGCGGGGCAGGCCGGAGGCGCCGAGGACAGCCACGGGACTTTGGTCCCGGTCGGCTCGGGGCGGCGGACTCTTACCCGGTTCCTACAGGTACCGGACAGTGGGAGCCATGCCTTCTCCCCGCCCCTTCGACACCGGTACCGGCCTCGGCCCGGCATCCGGCTCCGGACCCCTCACCGGCCCCCACCGCGGCTCCGGTCCCGATTCCGTTTCGGGCTCCGGGACGGGTCCGGGTCCCGGTTCCTCCTCGGCCCCGGAGAGGCGGCGGGCCATGGAGCTGCTGGCCCGGGTCCGCTACGGGCGGCTGGCCACGAGCATGCGGGCCCTGCCGCTGCTGGCCGTGGCCCGGCACCAGGTGGTCGAGGGCCGGGTGCTCCTGCGGATGCACCGGGGCCTGGGCTACCACGAGTCCTGCGACGGCAGCGTGATCGCCTACGGGGCGGACAACTTCGACTCGGCACCGGCCCCGGCGCCGGGCGACCCCGACGGCCTGTGGTCCGTGCACTTCACGGGCCCCGCGGAGCTCACGGACCCCGCCCCCGGCGAGCGCGCCCTCTTCGGCGCGGAGCCGTCCCGGGTGAACGGCGAACCGTTCGATCCCGTGTACATCCGGCTGGAACCGCACGTGGTCCGCATGCACACTCTGGGATTCGGCGCAAGTCCGTAAAACCAGCCACTCAGGGTCACCTAACATGTGGCGAGTGCCGCGCTCATCTGTGACTTTTCCACCTGTTCCTCCGGTCGGCGAGGTGCTGCGCCGCTACCCCCGTGCCGGTGAGCCCCTCGCCTGCGAGCCGCTCACCAAGGGGCTGCTGAACCACGGTTACCGGATCTCCACCACCCGGGGGACGTACTTCCTCAAGCACCATCTCGACAAGCACCACCTCGACGACTCCAGCGGCGACCACGCCACCATCGTCCGGCAGCACCGGGCCACCCAGCGGTTGCACTCGCTGGGCGTCCCCGTCGCCCCGCCCCTCGCGGACACGGACGGTGACACGGTGACCGTCATCGAGGGCCGCCGCTATGCCCTGCACCCGTGGGTGGAGGGCCTCCACCGGGACGGCGCCCAGCTCACGACCGACCAGTCCCGGCGGCTCGGAGCGCTCCTCGGCGCCGTGCACACGGGCCTGGAGCAGGTGATGGGGGCGGCCCCGCCGCCGGCCGTACGCGGGCAGAGTCCGGACCCCACCGACACGTTCGCGCTGATCGACGACCTGCTGGCGTCGGCCTCCGCGCACGGTACGGGCCCCCGGGACGCCTTCGACGAGCTCGCGGTGCACCGCCTCGTGGAACGCCGCGCCCTGCTCGAACAGCACGCCCACCGGCGCCCGCCGCCGCCCGGGGAGCCCGCCCGGGGATGGGTGCACGGCGACTTCCACCCGCTGAACCTGCTCTACCGGGGCGCCGACCCGGTGGCGATCGTGGACTGGGACCGGCTCGGCGTCCAGCCCCGCGCGGAGGAGGCGGTCCGGGCCGCGGCGATCTTCTTCGTCCGGCCCGGCGGAGAGCTGGCCCTGGAGAAGGTACGGGCCTACGCCCGCGCCTACCGGCGGTCGGCCGGTGCCTCGGCGGCCGAACTCGCGGCGGCGGTGCACCGGGTGTGGTGGGAGCGGCTGAACGACTTCTGGATACTGCGCTGGCGCTACCGCCTGCACGACCGCAGGGCCGACCCGCAGTTCCCTGCGGTGTCGGCCCTGGCGGTGTGGTGGACGCGCGAGTACGAGACGGTCAGCGAGGCCTTCACGGGGTGAGGCCCGGCCCCCGCCCTACGGGGTGGTGCTGCCGGTGGTGGTGTTGCCCGCGGCCGCGCCGGCCGCGGCCCCGGCCGCCGTACCGGAGTTCGCCCCTTCCGAGCCCCCTTGGTTGCCGGACTCACCGCCGGCGCCCCCCTCGGAGTCGCCGGGCTCGCCGGACGACCCGTCGGAGTCACCGGAACCGCCCTCCGTCGCCGCGCCGCCGTCACTCGTCCCCGGCTCGGGGGAGTAGGTGGGCTCCGTCGGTTCCTGGGTCGGCTTGGTCGGGGTGTCGGACGGCTGCCAGGAGGGCTGCCGGGTACGCCAGTTCTGGTTGCCCGAGGAGTTCTCGGGCTCCTTCGACGCCTCGTCCGTCGCCTCGTCGGACGGTTCCGCCGAGGACGCGTCGGGCGACGGGGAGGTGGTCGCGGTGGGGGTCGTCTGTGTCTCCGGCGCGTCGTTCCCGCTGTTCGCGGCGTTGACCGCGAACGCCACCCCGGCACCGATCGCGACGAGGGCGAGCACGACGAAGAGCCACATCTTGCCGCGGCCACCGCCGCCGTTGTGGCCCCCACCGGTGTACGCCCCGTCGTCGGGGTTCATCGGCGGCAGGATGGGGCCCTGCGAGGTGTCCCCGTGCATGGGGTGCGGCATGGCGGTCGTGTGGCCGCCCATGTTCATCGCCGCGGTGTGACCGCCGTCGGCTCCCATGACCGGGCCGGTGTTCCACGTACCCGTGTGCCCGCCCTGCACCTGGAGCATCTGCAAGGCGTACTGGACCAGACCGCGCATCTCCTCGGCGCTCTGGAACCGGTCGTCCGGCTCCTTCGCCAGGGAACGCATGACCATGCCGTCCAGCTCCGGCGGCACGGCCTCGTAGACGTCGGACGGCGGTACCGGGGTGTCCTGGACGTGCTGGTACACCACCGACAGCGGCGTCTCGCCGGTGAACGGGGGCCGCATGGCCAGGAGTTCGTAGAGAAGGCAGCCGGTGGCGTAGAGGTCGGACCGGTGGTCGACCGCCTTGCCGAGCGCCTGCTCCGGGGAGAGGTATTGGGGCGTGCCCATGACCATGCCGGTCTGCGTCATCGTCGACTGGGCGCCGTGCAGCGCACGGGCGATGCCGAAGTCCATGACCTTCACCGCACCGGAGTTGGTGATGATCACGTTCGCCGGCTTGATGTCGCGGTGCACGATGCCGTGCTGGTGCGAGTAGGCCAGCGCCTCCAGCACGCCCGAGACGATGATCAACGCCTGCTCGGGCGGCGGGGCCTCGGCGCTGATCAGCAGGTCGCGGATGGTGCGCCCCTCGACCAGCTCCATCACGATGTAGGGCACGGTCGCGCCGCCCACGACGTCCTCGCCGGAGTCGTACACGGCGACGATCGCATGGTGGTTGAGCCCGGCGACCGACTGCGCCTCACGGGTGAAGCGTGCCTTGGAGACGGGGTCCTCGGCGAGATCGGAGCGGAGCAGCTTCACCGCGACGGTGCGTCCCAGACGCACGTCCTCCGCGGCGAACACCTCCGCCATCCCGCCCCGGCCGAGCCGGTGGGACATGCGGTAACGCCCGTCTCCGACCACACCACCGACACCCCAGGAGTCGGTGCCATCCGAAACTCCGCCGCCGTTTGCTTCGGAATCGGGTGCCATCAGTCCTCGCCGTCGTATCTGTCCACGCGTCCGCGCGTTCTCACGGTGTGCTGCATTGCCACGTCACGCTACAGCCTTCGGCCCACGTGCCGATTCCGAGAGTGACCGGTCATCCAATCGGCTGGCGCGGCGCCCGCGCAAATCCGGTGGGTTTCCTGTAACGCTTCCGAGACGCTTCTTGTGCGGAGGGTCACGGAACGGGCACCCGGCTTGACGTGTCCGACCCCTCGGGCAGACTTGGCCCGTAACAGGGATCAGTATCACCGCGTCCGTGGGCGCCCAGGGGGATGGCAAGTCATGAGCCAGGACGGCGCGCACGGAACACACGGGCGGTACGCGGGCGGAGCCGTCGCCGGAGGACGCTACCAACTGCGCGACCTGCTCGGCGAGGGGGGCATGGCCTCCGTCTACCTGGCGTACGACACGGCGCTGGACCGCCAGGTCGCCATCAAGACGCTGCACACGGAGCTGGGGCGCGAGCAGTCGTTCCGCGAGCGGTTCCGCCGTGAGGCCCAGGCGGTGGCCAAGCTCCAGCACACCAACATCGTCTCGGTGTTCGACACGGGCGAGGACGAGCTCGGCGGCGCGATGATGCCGTACATCGTCATGGAGTACGTCGAGGGGCAGCCGCTCGGCTCCGTGCTCCAGTCGGACATCCAGCAGTACGGGGCGATGCCGGCCGACAAGGCGCTCAAGGTGACGGCCGATGTCCTCGCCGCCCTGGAGACCAGCCACGAAATGGGCCTGGTCCACCGGGACATCAAGCCCGGCAACGTCATGATGACCAAGCGCGGTGTGGTCAAGGTCATGGACTTCGGCATCGCCCGCGCCATGCAGTCGGGCGTCACCTCGATGACCCAGACCGGCATGGTCGTCGGCACGCCGCAGTACCTCTCCCCCGAGCAGGCGCTCGGCCGCGGGGTGGACGCGCGCTCCGACCTCTACTCGGTCGGCATCATGCTCTTCCAACTCCTCACCGGGCGTATCCCGTTCGACGCGGACTCGCCGCTCGCCATCGCGTACGCGCATGTGCAGGAGGAGCCGGTCGCGCCGTCCAGCATCAACCGGTCGGTCTCCCCCGCGATGGACGCGCTGGTCGCCCGCGCCCTCAAGAAGAACCCGAACGAGCGCTTCCCCAGCGCCGCGGCCATGCAGGACGAGGTCACGCGGGTGCTCAACGCGGGCACCCAGCCGGGCGCCCCGGTGATCATCGGCGGCAGCGGGCCGGTGAACAGCGGCTCGGGCGTGGGTTCGGCGGTCTTCCCGCCCGTCGACCAGTCCGGTCCGGTCCCGCAGCACGGTGTGCAGACGCCGTACCAGCCGGGGCCGCACCAGCCGGGCCCGTACGCCCCCACGCCCACCCCGGGGTACGGATACCCGCAGGCACCCCAGCCCTACGGGACGCCCTCACCCCTCGCGCACCAGACCCCGCCGCCCTACACGATGTCCCCGCAGCCCGTGACGGGCGGCGTGGGCGGACCGGGCGGGGCGGGCGGCGGCTCGAAGCGGAACATGCCGGTCATCGTGGGGTCCGTCGTCGTCGCCCTGGTCGCCGTGGGCGCGCTCGTCGGGGTGCTGCTGATGGACGGCGACCTGGAGAGCGGCAAGGACGGCGATCCGGGGACCAGCGATTCCGCGGCGGCCGGGGAGCACAAGCCGCCGGAGCGCAACCGCACGATGAAGCCCGAGAAGTGCACGGACGCGCAGGAGGACACGAACGACCCGGCGAAGGTCCAGGCGCCGAGCTTCATCTACAAGGACATCCTCTCCGCGAAGAGCTGTATCGACGCGGCCGGGTGGACGGTCAAGGTCATCGAGGTGCCGGGCAACACGTACGCCGAGGACCAGATCATCGACCAGTTCCCCACGGCGGGCGCCGCGGTGTCCGAACGGGGCGCGCACTTCGAACTGCGCATCGCCACGGGCGACCCGGCCTGAGGGGGCGGGGCTCGGGGCTCGGGGCTCGGGGCTCGGGGCTCGGGGCTCGGACTGAGGGTCTGACGACGCGGGGCTCGGTCTGAGGGCTGGGGCCCTGTCCGGCCGGGCCACCGGGCGGCCGGACCGTGGGAGCGGGGGTCTGACACCCGGTGGGTGTGGGGTGGTGTGAACGGGTGACGCCAGGATGCCGGACATATCAGCACATGTGACCCTGATTACATGCCTCCAGGACCCCCGGCCTCCTCACGCCCGTCCCGACGCGTGGCCTGCCTGGCGTTGGCGGCAGGGATGGCACTCGGGCCGGTGCCCCTGGCGCACGCGGCCGGGCGGACCGCCGTCCGGACCACGCACGAGCGCGTGCCCGTGGCCGCCTCCGACAACGCCGCCGCCTCTCAGCCGGGCCCCTCCCCTTCCGGATCGCCCGTCGCCCTTGAGCCACCCCTCCCCGGCTCGCCCGCTCCCGGGCCGTCCGCTTCGGGGGCCCCGGCTTCCGGCGCCGCCCCTTCCGGCTCACCCGCCGCCGGTCCGCCCACGTCCGGCTCCACGGCCGGCTCGGCCTCCCGGTCCGGCACCTCGACCGACCCGGGGTCCGTGACCGACCAGGGACCGGCGACCGGCTCGGGCTCCACCACCGGCTCGCAGTCCGCGGGCGAAAGCCCCCTGGCCGGCCGGTCCGCCGGGGAGGGCCGGGTGCGGCCCGGACGCACGCCGGCCCCGTCCGAAGTCGCCCCCACCGACACCCCGGTGGACGAGGTGCCGCCCGAGGCCGATCCGGGCGACACGGACACCGGCGAGGCCGATCCGGGCGTGGTGCCCGCGTTCACCCCGCCGCGCGAGGCGTTCCCGGAGCCGGGACACACCGCGCGACAGCGGCAGGCGCTCGTCCGCCTCGACACGCATCAGGTGAAGCAGACCCTGCTGGGGACCGGAATCATCCTGGTCGGACTGGGGACCGGATTCCTGGGGCTCCGTATGCGCCGTACCCGCTGACACCGGCCGAACCGGCAACCGCCCGACGCCCCGGGCGGCTTGCGGCGACGAGCATACTCGGTATACATACTGAGTATGTCGATCCGTCACGGGCTGCTGGCCCTCCTGGAGCGGGGGCCCCGATACGGCTCCCAGCTCCGCACCGAATTCGAGTCCCGTACGGGCTCCACCTGGCCGTTGAACGTCGGCCAGGTCTACACGACCCTCAGCCGGCTGGAACGTGACGGCCTGGTCGCGCAGGACGGTGAGGACGACGCGGGGCACGCGCTCTACTCGATCACCGACGAGGGCCGCGTCGAACTGCGTAGCTGGTTCGAGACCCCCGTCGACCGTGCCAACCCGCCCCGGGACGAGCTGGCCATCAAGCTCGCCATGGCCGTCGGGGCGCCCGGGGTCGACATCCGGGCCGTCATCCAGTCCCAGCGCGGTCACACGCTGAAGGCCATGCAGGACTACACACGGCTGAAGGCGCGCGCGCTCGCCGACGTACCCACCAACCGCGACGAGGTGGCGTGGCTGCTGGTGGTGGAACAGCTGATCTTCCAGGCGGAGGCGGAGGCGCGGTGGCTGGACCACTGCGAGTCCCGCCTCGTGCGCCTCGCCGAAGCCGCCGCCACGGAACCCGCCGCCCGTACGGGTACGCCCGCCGAGCGCCGGTCCGCGAAGGCCGGGGGCGCCGGGGGCGCCCGTGCGGGCACCCGCCGCTGACGACCCGCCACCCGGCCACCCGGTCGCTCGCCCACCCACTCGATCACCCGGCACGGGTCGCCGTCCGCGTACCACCGGCCGCGTACCACCGGCCCGTATCACCGCCTACGTACCACCGTCCGTACGTTCGTCATAGGGGGAACCACCCGCATGTCCTCGTCCGTCCCCGCCTCGTCCACCGGCCTGTCCGTGGACGCGCCGGTCCTCGAACTACGGGCGCTGACCCGTACGCACGGCTCCGGCGTCGCCGAGGTGCACGCCCTGCGCGGCGTCAACCTGTCCGTGCACACCGGAGAGCTCGTCGCCGTGATGGGCCCCTCGGGCTCCGGCAAGTCCACCCTCCTGACCCTGGCCGGCGGTCTCGACACCGCGAGCGGCGGCGAGGTCGTCATCGAGGGCCAGGCCCTCTCCTCGCTCAGCCGCAAGGGGCTCGCCGCCCTGCGCCGCCGCAGTTTGGGCTACGTCTTCCAGGACTACAACCTGATCCCCGCCCTCACCGCGGCGGAGAACATCGCCCTGCCCCGCGAGCTGGACGGCGTCTCCGTGCGCAAGGCACGCAAGGAGGCCATGGCCGCCCTGGAGGAGATGCGCCTCACGGAGATCGCCGACCGCTTCCCGGACGAGATGTCCGGCGGCCAGCAGCAGCGGGTCGCCATCGCCCGAGCCCTCGTCGGCGACCGGCGCCTGGTGCTCGCGGACGAGCCCACCGGGGCCCTCGACTCCGAGACCGGCGAGGCCGTTCTGGCCCTGCTCCGCAACCGCTGCGACCAGGGGGCGGCCGGAGTCATGGTGACGCACGAACCCCGGTACGCGGCCTGGGCGGACCGGGTCGTCTTCCTGCGGGACGGGTCGATCGTGGACCAGACGTCGTCGTACGGCGGCGCCGAGGCACTGCTCACCGCTGAGGGTGCCGAGTGAGGCTCCTGACCGGCTGGCGCGCCGCCCTTCGGATAGCCCGGCGCGACGCCCTGCGGTCGAAGGGCCGCAGCGCCCTCGTCGTCGCGATGATCGCCCTGCCCGTGCTCGGCGTCACCGCGATCGATGTCACCTACCGCAGCACCACGCCCACCAAGGCCGAACAGCTCACGGCGGAGATGGGCGCGGCGGACGCCGTGTTCAGCTCGTCGAACATCGGGCCCGCGCCCCTGGAGCAGATGCCCGACGCGATGAACTGGGCCCCCGTCGACGAGAGTCCGGCGGTACCGTACGCCGACAGCCCCGTACCCGCCGACGTACCGGGCGCCGTCCCGAAGGGCTCGCGGTACATCACCGAGCAGAGCGTGCCCGCCACCGTCACCACCCGCCACGGCATCGCCCCCACCGAGATCGTCGAGCTGCGCACCTCCGACCCGGTCGTCCGGGGCAAGATCGACCTGGTCGAGGGGTCGTACCCGGACGGCAAGGGCGAGGCCGTCGCGACCACCGCCTTCCTGAAGTCCACCGGACTGGGCATCGGGTCCCGCACCACGCTGCGCGGCCCTGAGCAGACGTACACGATCACCGGATCCGTGGAGCTGCCCGCCGACCTCGCGAAGCAGGCGCTGTACGCCGACCCGGGGACGGTCATCGCGCCCTGGGAGGCGGCCGCCCGACGGGACAAGGAGGTGACACCGCCGCAGTCCGGTGACGTGGACTGGCTGGTCCGGGGACCCGCCGGGGTGGGTATCACCTGGTCCGACGTACTGGCCGCCAACAAGAAGGGCGTCCTGGTGCTGTCCCGCCAGGTCGTCCTCGACCCGCCGCCCGACTCCGAGATACCGAGGGCCGCGCACGCCGGGCAGAGCTTCGCACCCGAGGAGCTGAAGATCAGCGCCGCCCTGGTGACCGTCGTCGCCATGGCGGTCCTGGAGATCGTGCTGCTGGCCGGTCCCGCGTTCGCCGTCGGCGCCCGCCGCTCCCGCAGGCAGCTCGGCCTCGTCGGCACCTGCGGCGGCGACCGGAGCCACATACGGGCGGTGGTACTGGCCGGCGGTGCGGTGCTCGGTGGGGTCGGCGCCGTCACCGGGGTCGCCGCGGGCGTGGGACTGACCGCCGCCTTCCGGCCACTGATCGAGGACTGGGCCTCCCAGCGCTTCGGCCACCTCGACATCCGTCCGGGGGAACTGCTGGCCATCGCCGCGATCGGCCTCGTCACCGGTGTCCTGGCGGCACTGGCACCCGCGATCGTGGCCGGCCGGCAGTCCGTACTGGAATCGCTCACCGGCCGCCGCGGAACACGCCGGAGCTCCCGCGTCCTGCCGATGGTGGGCTGTGTGGCGCTGGTGGGCGGGGTCGCCGTCGCCGTCCTCGGTGGCACGACCGACACCACGGCCCTGGTCGCCGCGGGTTCCGTGCTCGCGGAGCTCGGACTGCTCGCCTGTGTCCCGGTCGTCGTGGGGTTCCTCGGCCGACTCGGCACCCGGCTGCCGCTCGCCCCCCGGATGGCCCTGCGCGACGCCGCCCGCAACCGTGGGCGTACGGCACCGGCGGTCGCGGCGGTGATGGCCGCGGTCGCGGGCACGATGGCCGTCGCCACGTACACCACCAGTGTCTCGGCGGAGCACGACTACGACCACGTCCCCGTGCTCACCCCCGGCACGGTCGCCCTGGTCACCTCGGGCCCGTCCGACGTCGACCAGCTTGCTCCGGCCCGTGCCGCGGTGGAACGGACCCTGGCGGTCACCGGGGAACGCGGCGACTTCGCCCGGGTCTGGGCCGGCTCCGACTGCTCCGTGTACTTCGAGAAGGAGAACGACTGCGGCACGCTCGAACTGATCAAGCCCAAGGGCGAGGCCCACGACTGTCCGTTGAAGGGGCCGGGCGCCAAGAAGCTCGCCGAGAGCCTCTCCGCCGACGCCCACAAGAAGCTGATGACCTCCCCGGCCTGCACCGACGAGTACATCTCGGTGACCGCGCTCGACACGGGGGAGAGCAAGATCGTGGTGGGCGACGCCACGGTGCTCACGTCGTACGTGAAGCTCGACGACCCCGCCGCGGCCGAGGCGCTGGAAGCCGGCACGCCCGTCCTCCTGAACTCGGCGTACGCGAAGGACGGCGAGGTGACCCTCAAGGCGGTCCGCACGTACAGCGAGCAGGACAAGGAGAACCGGAAGGCGCACCCGGGCAAGGCCGAGGTCACCACGGACCGGCTCAAGGCGTACGTCGCCCCCGCGCGATACGCCGCCACCCCGGGGATCCGGATGATCCTGCCGCAGAAGGCCGCGGACCGGCTCGGCCTTCACACGAAGCCCTACGGAACCTTCTACTCCGTGACGCGCCCGCCGACGGACGCCGAGACGCAGAGCCTGTGGTCCACGTTCGCCCAGAACGGCGACCGCGTCTACCTCCAGGCGTACAGCGAAGACACCGGCCGGGAGGACGTGGTCCTGCTCTTCCTCGCCCTGTTCGCGGGCATCGTGACGCTGGGCGCCGCGGCGATCACGACGGGTCTGGCCAAGGCCGACGCGGAAGCGGACCTGACGACGCTCAGCGCGGTGGGCGCGCCCCCACGTCTGCGGCGCGCACTCTCCGGGTTCCAGTGTGTGGTGGTCGCCCTCACCGGTGTCGTGCTCGGCACACTGGCCGGTGCGGTTCCCGCGGTGGCCCTGCGCCTGATCGATCTGCGCAAGGCCATGGAGGCGATGCGGGATCAGCCCATGGACTCCGCCTATACGCCGATCGTGCTGCCGTGGGACACCATCGGGCTACTGGTCGTGGTCGTCCCCGTGACGGCCGGGCTGCTCGCGGCGGCTTTCGCCGGGTCACGACTGGCCCTGACGCGACGCGCGGGCTGAGACGGGGACCGTCGGCGGCCGGCCGGTTTCCCGGCTGACCGGCCGCGGCGGCCGTTCAGGTGTCCCCGGGTGCCCCCGGGAAAGGTGGATCATGCCTTTTCCGGGGGCACCACCGCGACGTACCACCGGTGTGGGAGACAATGGCGGCATGGAGATGCCGAGGAATGAACGGTCGCAGGAGCACCCCCAAGTCCTCGTGGTGGGGCAGGACGGAATGGCCATCGGCGGCGGTGGCGGTGACGAGGAATCGCGTGAGATTCCGGTGACGGAGATGGTCGAGCAGCCCGCGAAGGTCATGCGCATCGGCAGCATGATCAAGCAGCTCCTCGAAGAGGTCAGGGCGGCTCCTCTCGACGAGGCGAGCCGGGTCCGGCTGAAGGAGATCCACGCGGGCTCGGTGAAGGAGCTGGAGGACGGGCTGGCGCCCGAACTCGTGGAGGAGCTGGAACGCCTCTCGCTGCCGTTCACCGAGGACTCCGTCCCGTCCGAGGCGGAGCTGCGGATCGCGCAGGCCCAGCTGGTCGGCTGGCTGGAGGGCCTGTTCCACGGCATCCAGACGGCTCTGTTCGCCCAGCAGATGGCGGCCCGCGCACAGCTGGAGCAGATGCGGCGCGCCCTTCCTCCGGGTGCGCTCCACGACGAGGAGAAGGACGGCCCGGACCCGCACGGCCCGGCGCGCTCCGGCCCGTACCTCTGACCCGTACTTCCTGGATGGGCTCATGCTTCCTGTATGGGCTCGTGCTTCCTGGATGGGCTCATGCCGTACGCCCGTACACGACAGGACCCGGCACACATGCTGTGTGCCGGGTCCTGTCGCATTGCCTGAGGTCGGGGGCTGAGGTCGGGGCCGCGGGGACCGGGGCGCGGGGGCCGGGTCCCTGCCGGGGTCAGGTCCCGGCAGGGGTCAGGTCGCGGGCCAGGTCCCTGGCGGAGTCAGGTCGCGGGCCAGGTCCCTGCCGGGGTCAGGTCGCGGCGGGGGTCAGCAGGAGCACCTTGCCGATGTGGGTGCTCGACTCCAGCACGCGGTGTGCCTCCGCCGCGTCCGCCATCGGCACCGTGCGGTCCACGATCGGCCGGACGACGCCTTCGGCGACCAGCGGCCACACATGCTCGCGTACCGCCGCGATGATCGCGGCCTTCTCCGCGAGCGGCCGGCCCCGCAGCGACGTGGCCGTGACGGCGGCACGCTTGGTCAGCAGCGCGCCCAGGTTCAACTCGCCCTTGGCTCCGCCCTGGAGCCCGATGATGGCCAGCCGGCCGTTGACCGCGAGAGCGCGGACGTTCCGGTCCAGGTACGCGGCCCCGACGATGTCGAGGATGACGTCCGCGCCCGCGCCGTCCGTCGCCTGGCGCAGCTCCTCGACGAAGTCCTGCTCGCGGTAGTCGATGAGGATGTCGGCGCCCAGCTCCTTGCACCGGGCCAGCTTCTCGGGACCGCCGGCCGTCACCGCGACACGTGCGCCGACGGCCTTGGCGAGCTGGATCGCCATCGTGCCGATCCCACTGGAGCCGCCGTGGATCAACACGGTCTCACCGGGGCGCAGATGAGCCACCATGAAGACGTTGGACCAGACGGTCGCGGTCACCTCGGGCAGCGCCGCGGCGACCGCCAGATCGACGCCCGCGGGTACGGGCAGCAGCTGACCGGACGGTACGGCGACCTTCTCCGCATAGCCGCCCCCCGCCAGCAGGGCGCACACCTCGTCGCCCACGGACCAGCCGGTCACTCCCGGGCCGAGCGCGACGACACGGCCCGCGCACTCCAGCCCGGGGTAGGGGGAGGCGCCGGGCGGCGGGTTGTAGAAGCCCTGCCGCTGGAGGACATCGGCCCGGTTGACGGCACTGGACACGACCTCGACGAGGACTTCGCCCTCGCCGGGTACGGGATCAGGCACCTCGGCCCATACGAGCGCCTCGGGGCCACCGGGTTCGGGGATCGTGATCGCATGCATGGCCGCGAGGCTACTCCGTACCGCCCCGCATACCGTTCAGACCTGCCCTGCCCTGGGGCCGGTACCGCTGAGCCCGGTACACCCTGGGACCGGTACCGCCCTGAGCCCGGTCCGTAGGGCTACCGGCCTCACGGTCGCGGGTGGGGCTGCTGCGGGTGGGCCATGTGCGGGCCGGGGAGGGGCGAGGCACGCACGATCGTGATCAACCGGTCCGTGAGCTGGAGCGGGCTCGCCGCCGGATCGTCGTAACCCAGCAGCCGGTGGCCGCGGAGCACCGTCACCACCAGGTCGTCGGTCTCCCGGACGCTCTTGCCCACCTCGGCCTTTATCACCGGCCGTTCGACGAGGTCGAGGCCGCTGCCCTGCTGGATGAGGTCCTCCATCACCGTGCCCGCGCTGGGGCTCAGGACCGAGAGGCCGAGCAGACGGCCTGCCGCGCTCGCGCTGGTGATCACGGCGTCGGCCCCGGACTGCCGCAGCAGCGGCGCGTTCTCCTCCTCACGCACGGCGGCCACGATCTTCGCGCCCCGGTTGAGTTGACGTGCGGTCAGGGTCACGAGCACGGCTGTGTCGTCGCGTTGGGTGGCGATGATGATCTGCCGCGCCTTCTGGACCTCCGCCCGCAGCAGCACATCGCTGCGCGTCGCATCGCCCAGTACACCGACGAACCCCTCCGCGTTGGCGGCCTCCAGCACCTTGCTCGCCGGGTCGACCACGACGATCTGTTCCTTCTTCAGGCCCGTCGCGCAGAGCGTCTGAATGGCCGAGCGGCCCTTCGTGCCGAAACCGACGACAACGGTGTGTTCACGCAAGTTCGTTCTCCAACGGTTCAGGCGGAAGTCCTCCCGGGTCCGTTCCGTCAGGACCTCCAGGGTGGTGCCGACCAGAATGATCAGGAAGAGCACACGCAGCGGTGTCACCAGCAGGACGTTGGCCAGCCTGGCGGAGTCGCTGTACGGAGTGATGTCGCCGTAGCCGGTCGTCGACAGAGTCACCGTCGAGTAGTAGGCGGCATCGAGGAGATCGACTTTCTGGTCCGCGCTGTCGTGGTACCCGCCCCGGTCGGCCCAGACGATGAAGATCGTTATGGCCAGTACCGCCAGGGCCATCGCGAGCCGTTTGGCCACCTGCCGCAACGGCCTGTCCATCACACGCCGGGGCAGAAGCACACGCGTGGGCACCACGTGCTCGTCCGCACGCCTGGCCATCGCGTCCTGGCCGGGAAGTTTCACGTGAAACACCCTTCCGTCCACGGCTCAGCCGAGGTCCACGGTAGATCGAGAATCTCCACCTCGGCGCCGGACCGTACCCCGCCCGGAGGTACGACGGCCAATCCATCGGCGGCGGCGATCCCACGCAGCATGGCGGGTCCGCTGTAGTGCAGAGGCATGACACTGTCCGCACGGTGCACCACGGGAATCAGCCGGGTGTCGAGCGGATGGCCCCGCACCTCTTCGCGCACCGGCGGGTGGTACGAGTCCTGAGCCGGACGCCCGGCAATCCCCCGCAACAGAGGCTCGGCCAGCGTCATCAGTCCCGCCACGGCGGCCAGCGGATTCCCAGGCAGCCCCACCACGTAGGGGCCCCCGTCCACCAGCCGCGCCAGGAGCATCGGATGGCCGGGACGCACTGATACGCCGTCCACCAGCAGTTCCGCACCGATCTCGGCGAGTACCGGGTGGACATGGTCGACAGGTCCGGCGGCGGTTCCTCCGGTCGTGAGCACGAGATCGGCATCCGAGGTGGTGAGGGCGCGCCGGAGTGCTTCGGCGTCGTCGCCGAGCCGCTGGGGAGCGCTGACCTCGGCACCCAGTGAACGGAGCCAGGGGCCCAGCATGGGACCAAGAGCGTCCCGGATGCGCCCTCCCTGGGGAAGCCCGGCGGTGAGCAACTCGTCCCCGAGGACGAGCACGTCCACCCGGGGCAGCGGTACGGCCACGAGCGCGTCGTACCCGGCAGCGGCCGCCAGCCCGAGAACCGGCGGGGTCACCACGGTTCCGACGGGCAGGAGCTGGTCGCCGGACCGGCACTCCTGACCGCGCGGGCGGATGTCCTGCCCGGGGACGACGGCGCGGGTGGCGTGGAGCAGGCCCTTCACCTCGTCGAACCGGGCGTGTTCGCTGCGGATGACGGCGGTTGCCTCGGCCGGGATTCGGGCTCCGGTGGCGATGCGGACCGCCTGGCCGTCGAGGAGCGGCTCCCCCTCGCCACGCCCGGCAAGAAGCCCTTCGCCCATCCGTACGGCCCAGGGGCCGGGCCCGGCGACAGCCCAGCCGTCCATGGCCGAGGTGTCGAAGGACGGAAGATCGGTGAGGGCGACAACGGCCTCGGCCAGTACATGGCCGAGGGCGCGCTCCAAGGGGAGCCGGTGGGCGGCGAGGGGCGCGGCCCGGCCCAGCCGCCTCGCCAGCGCCCGCGCGTCGTGCCAGGAGGTGGCACAGGCGGCGGGGAGGGTGGAGCCCGGCTCGGCCGGACTACCCGACTCGGCCGGACTACCCGGCTCGGCAGGTCTAATGGGTCCGGTCGGACTACCCAACCCGGTCGGACTGCCCGGCCCGATGTGCTGGCTCGGCTGAGCTGGGCTGGTCTGCCCGTTGCCGGTACCCGGATCGCCCGGTTGAGAGTCGGCGTGGAAGGAGTGCCCGCCCGGACGGGAGTCGGCACGGAAGGAGTTGGCGCCCGAGGGCGACGAGCCGAACGGTTCCGGGCGACGCGAAGCCGTGGTGTCGAGCCGCTCCGGAGCGGAGTGGGTGTGGGCCTCGTACGGCTGCCGCCGCCCCACGAGCGCCAAGGCCTCTTCCACGGCCCGCTCTTCAGCGGCCCGCCCCTCTGCGGCCCGCTCTTCAGCCGTCAATTCCTCGGCCGTGCGGGCTTCGGCGGTCAGCTCCTCGGCCGTGGCGGCCTCAGGGGTGGCGGCTTCGACGGAAGAGGCTTCGGCGGTGGCGGCCTCATCGGTACAGGCTTCGGCGGTGGCGGCCTCGGCGGCTCGCCCTTCGGGGGCCCGGCCCGCATGCGGTAGGGGGCTGCGGGGCTCGCCTCCGTGCGGCGTCATGGAGTGCCGGTCTTTCCGCCGGCCTCCGTCTCTTCCTCCCAGCGGAGGGCGAGCGCGGCGGCCTTGCGGGCGGCCTCGGCCACCGCCTCGGCTGCGGCCTCCGGACTCATGCCCTTGCTCGCCGTCGCCGCGGCGAACCCCACCAGGAAGGTGGTCAGCGGAGCGGCAGGCCGGGCTACGCCGTGGGCGGCGTCACGGGCGAGATCCAGCAGGACATCGGTATCGACGTCGAGCTCGATGCCCAGCTCGTTCTTGACTGCGGTGATCCATTCGTCCAGCACGGTCCCATGCTCCCTGATACGCGCGCGGGCGGCGGCAAGGTCCTCCCAGGTGTCGCAGTCGAAGGAGGCGTGCGGACCGGCCTCGATCCGCGCCATCTCCATCTCGGCGGTGAGCAGACGCAGGGGGAGCCCGGCGAGGCTGCCGTGTTCGGTGGCGAGGAGCGCCAGTTCCCGGCGGAGCGGCTCGGCCCGGTAGGCGGCGACCAGCGGCTGGTCCCTGCCCTCGGGGTCGGTGCACATGGCTCCTTCCCAGGCGCCTGTCCCGGCTGCCGCCAGCAACGTGCGCACGGTCTCCTCGGCCAGGAACGGGAGGTCGGCGGAGAGCACCAGGACCATGTCCCCGTCCGTCTGCCGCACCCCGGCACCCAGGGCCGCCAAAGGGCCACCGCCCTGGGGGACTTCGCGTGTCCATACGACCGGACGCCGGGTGGGCCTGCGGCCACCCACCACCACGGTGGTCCCGGCACCGGCACAGGCGGCGAGCACCCGGTCGAGCAGGGATCGGCCGCCCACCCTGAGCCCTGGCTTGTCGGCGCCACCGAGCCGCCTCGCGGCCCCGCCGGCGAGAACGATGGCGTCATACGCGGTCATGCCCCCGAGTATGCGTGCCCCTCACCTTCCGGAACCCGACCGGGGTCCGGAATCACGCCCGCTGTGACGGCAGCCCCGCCACTGCCAGGCCATGGCCCCCTCGGCAACCGCCCCGTCTCCGCACCCACCCCGCCCCCGCCCAATCGCCCGCCCACCGGCCAGGAAGCGCCCACCGGGACCGACCGACCGGGAGCCGCCTGACACGGGGACCGCCCGGTCGATGGTCGACCGACCAAGAGCAGCCTGATCAGTAGGCGACCACCCCGGAAGTCGACCGATCCGGGAGCGGACCGACCCGGGAGCCGACCGGCCGGGACCGGACCGACCTGGGAGCGGACCTCCACGAGCCGACCAGTCCTCCCCGAGCCGATCCGGCGAACTGACCGACCAGCAACGGTCCCAGCTCCGGAGGTCCTGGGCCCGGGTCCCGGACCCAGGAAACGGAAGCCTGGCGCAGTTACAACGCGCGAAGCAGCAGTGCCGGCTGCTCCACACAGTCCGCCACGTATCTCAGGAAACCACCTGCCGTCCCACCGTCGCAGACCCGGTGATCGAAGGTGAGCGAGAGCTGCACGACCTGGCGGACCGCCAGCTCCCCCTGATGCACCCAGGGCTTGGCAACGATCCGGCCGACCCCCAGCATCGCCGCCTCGGGGTGGTTGATGATCGGTGTCGATCCGTCGACACCGAACACCCCGTAGTTGTTCAACGTGAAGGTCCCACCGGTGAGCTGTGCCGGAGTCAGCTTTCCGGCCCGTGCCGCCTCGGTCAGGCGGCCGATCTCCTCACTGATCGACTCGGCGTTCCGGGAATGGGCGTCCCTCACGACCGGGACGACCAGACCCCGTTCCGTCTGGGCGGCGAAGCCGAGGTGGACTGCGGGCAGTCGAACGATCTCCCGTGCGTCGGCGTCCACGGTCGAATTGAGTTCCGGGTAGCGCGACAGGGCAGCCGTGCAGATCCGGGCCAGTAGGGCGAGCACCGAGATCTTGGGAGCCGCTCCTCCGGTACCCGTCCCCGCACCGTTCATCGCGGCCCTTGCCGCCATCAGCTCGGTGGCATCGGCATCCACCCAGCACGTGGCATCGGGGATCTCGCGCCGACTGCGCGACAGCTTGTCCGCGACCGCGCCCCGGACTCCGCGCAGAGGGATCCGCTCGCCTGCCCCCGCCACCGGCTCCGATTCCGAAACCGACTGGACCTCGGGGTCGGCGGAGCGCTTGTCGTCGGCCCCCCTGATCGCGGATTCGACATCCGCGCGCAGGATCAGACCGTCACGCCCCGAGCCCGCGATGTGCCGAAGGTCGAGACCGTGTTGCCGCGCCAGCCTGCGGACCAGCGGAGAGATGACCGCCACCGGTCCATGGTTCTCGTCGGCCCCCTCCATCTGCCCGGAATCCGCCGCCGAAGAGTGGCCGACCGCCACAGGGGCCACGGGGGCCACGGGGGCCACGGACGACGACCGGGCCACCGAAGCGGGTGCGGGTGCGGACGTCGAAGCGGACGCAGACGCGGACGCGCCTGCCGCAGTGGATGCGGCCGTCATCGGCTCACCGGCACCGGTCCCCGGCGTAGGCGAAGACGAGGGCGCGGGGGCGGGCGCGGGGGCGGACGAAAGCGGCGCCGTGAACGCGCTCGGCCTGACGCGTCGGCGCCGCGCGGCCGGGGCCGCCGTGCCGTAGCCCACCAGCACGTTCCCCGAGGACTCACCCGCGGGTCCCGTACCGTCGCCGGCCGGTCGGAGGCCCTCGCCGGACCCGGTGTTCCGGTCGGCGGACGGCCCGGAAGCCGAAGTCCCCGGTGCCGCCGCGCCTTCCGCCGATTCCACCGCGACCGTCAGCAAGGGCGCCCCGACCGGAAGCTCGGCGCCTTCCTCACCGAACCGCGCCGTCACCACACCCCCGTAAGGGCAGGGCACCTCGACCATCGCCTTGGCCGTCTCGACCTCGACGACGGGCTGGTCGATGGTGACGACATCGCCGACGTCCACCAGCCAACGCACGATCTCGGCCTCGGTGAGCCCCTCTCCGAGGTCCGGCAGCTTGAATTCGAGCACCTGCGCCATCAGCTCTCGGCCTCCCACTGAAGACGGGCCACGGCGTCCAGCACCCGGTCCACGCCCGGAAGATGGTGCCGCTCCTGCATGGGCGGGGGATACGGGACGTCGAAGCCCGCCACCCGCAGCACCGGGGCCTCCAGATGGTGGAAGCACCGCTCGGTGACCCGAGCCGCTATCTCACCACCGGGACCACCGAAGCCGGAGGACTCGTGGACGACGACCGCCCGTCCCGTGCGCCGTACGGAAGCCGCGACGGTCTCGTCGTCGAACGGCACGAGCGACCGCAGGTCGACGACCTCCAGGTCCCAGCCCTCGGCCGTGGCGGCCTCCGCGGCCTCCAGGCACACCGGCAGGGACGGCCCGTACGTGATCAGGGTCGCGCTGCGTCCGGGGCGCCGGACGACGGCCCGCCCTATCGGCTCCACGGCCACCGGCGCGTCCGGTGACCACGCTGACTTGGACCAGTACAGCCGTTTCGGCTCCATGAAGACCACCGGGTCGTCGGAGGCGATCGACGCCCTCAGCAGCCCGTACGCGTCCTCGACCGTGGCCGGCGCGACGACGTGGAGACCGGGCGTCGCCATGTAGTACGCCTCGGAGGAATCGCTGTGGTGCTCGACCCCACCGATCCCGCCGCCGTACGGAATCCGGACGGTGATCGGCAGGGGCATCGCGCCCCTGGTCCGGTTCCGCATCTTGGCGACATGGCTGACCAGCTGCTCGAACGCCGGATAGGCGAACGCGTCGAACTGCATCTCCACCACGGGCCGCAGCCCGTACATCGCCATACCGACCGCCGCGCCGAGAATCCCCGCCTCGGCCAGCGGCGTGTCCGTACAGCGGTCGTCGCCGAACTCCTTCGCCAGCCCGTCGGTGACCCGGAAGACCCCACCGAGCGTGCCGACGTCCTCGCCCAGGACGTGGACCGCCGGATCCTCGGCCATCGCATCGCGCAGCGCCCGGCCGAGGGCCTGCGCCATGGTGGTCTGCGCGGCCCGCCCGGTCCGCTCGCCGGTCGCCGCCGTGGCGGTGGTCGTCATCGTCCGTCCTCCGGTTCGCTCCCGTGCGGGCCCTGCTCGGCCTCCAGCTCGTCCCGCAGCCGCTTCTCCTGCTCACGCAGCTGCGCCGTCCGCTCCTCGAAGACGTCGGAGAAGAGATCCATCGGGTCCAGCGGCGGATCGGCGTTCATCTGGTCCCTGAGATCCGCCGCCATCCGTTCCGCCGCTTCACGGACCGTCCCGGCGCTCTCCTCGTCCAACAGCCCCCGCCCGGTGAGCTCCCGCTCCAGCAACCGGATCGGGTCGTGCGCGCGCCACGCCTCCACCTCGGCGTCCACGCGGTACCGCGTGGCGTCGTCCGCGTTCGTGTGCGCGTCCATCCGGTACGTCACCGCCTCGACCAGCGTCGGCCCCTCGCCGCGTCGGGCCCGCGCCACGGCCTCGCCGAGCACCTGGTGCACCGCCGCCGCGTCGTTGCCGTCGACCAGCCGGCCCGGCATCCCGTACCCGACGGCCTTGTGGGCCAGGGAGGGTGCGGCGGTCTGCTTGGCCAAGGGCACCGAGATCGCGAAGCCGTTGTTCTGCACGAAGAAGACGACCGGCGCGCGCCAGACGGCGGCGAAGTTCAGCGCCTCGTGGAAGTCGCCCTCGCTCGTCCCGCCGTCGCCGACCATGGCGAGCGCCACCACGTCGTCACCCTTGAGCCGGGCCGCGTGGGCGAGGCCCACCGCGTGCGGCAACTGGGTGGCCAGCGGGGTGCACAGCGGGGCGATGCGGTGTTCGCGTGGGTCGTACCCGGTGTGCCGGTCGCCCCGCAGCAGCGTCAGCGCCTCCACCGGGTCCAGGCCCCGTGTCACGGCGGCAAGCGTGTCGCGGTAACTGGGAAAGAGCCAGTCCCGCTCCTCCAGCACGAGGGCCGCCGCCACCTCGCACGCCTCCTGCCCGGTGCTCGACGGGTACACCGCGAGCCTGCCCTGCTTGGTCAGGGCCGTTGCCTGGGCGTTGTACCGGCGACCGCGCACCAGCTCGGTGTAGAGCCTGAGCAGCAGATCGGGATCCACGTCGGCCGCGGCGTCCGTACCGAGCACGCGGTACGGCTCGGGGTCCGGGAGCAGCGGCGCGGGATCGGTGAGCGGCTTCCACGCCGGGGGCGGCGTGGGGCGGTAGGCGGCTGCGCCGGCCAGCTCTTGGACCGTCATGACAAGCACCTCCTGGCATCGAGGTATATCGAGGGGTGGCGAAATCCGCAGAAATGTCGAGGCATGGGAGAGACGCCGGTGTGGTGCGTCTCACCTACCGATTGTTCGGTCGCGCGCTCATTTTGGCTACAGGCACCCTCAGCCTGTGGACAAACGGTTCTCCACAGCCTGGGATAGGGGCAGGTCGTCCACAACAGGGAGGCACCGGCAGATGGCACCTGAACAAATGGCCGAAAGGGACGGAGATCCCGAGCCGGTGGCGCCACCGCGGCCGCTGGATTCCGTCGACCGGGACATCCTCCGCATCCTGCGGACCGACGGACGCGCCTCGATACGCGCCGTGGCCGAGCGGGTCCACGTGTCGCGGGCCAACGCCTACGCCCGGATCAACCGGCTCGTCGAGGACGGCGTGATCCGCGGATTCAGCGCGCGGGTGAACCATGAACGGGCCGGGCAGGCGGCCTCCGCGTACATCACGCTCAAGATCGTCCAGAACTCGTGGCGCACCGTGCGCGAACAGCTCCAAGCCCTGCCGGGAGCCACCCACATCGCTCTCGTCAGCGGCGATTTCGACGTACTGCTCCTGGTCCACACCCCGGACAACCGGGCCCTGCGTGAGCTGGTCCTGACCAAGATCCAGGCCATCCCCGAGGTGCTGTCCACCCGCACCCTGCTGGTGTTCGAGGAGACCGATCTCGGACCGCGCCCCGGCCGGCCGGCCGAGCTCGCGTGACCCGCTCGGGCACGCGGGAACGCGTGCCCCGTGCGGGTGCGGTGGGCGAGGGTCAGCGGCCGGCCCGCATCCCGTCGAAGGCGAGCCGTACCACGGTGTCGGCGAGCTGCTCCCGTTCGGGAGAGCCCTCCGGCTGCGGGCGGTACCACTCGACCAGCGAGTTCACCATCCCGAACAGCAGCCGGGTGGCCATCCGTATGTCCACGTCGGCGCGGAGGTCGCCGTCCGCCACGGCGGCCTCCAGCAGCGCCGAGACCCGCTGGTCGAACTCGCGCCGCCGGTCCAGGGCCCAGCGCTCGGTCTGCGTGTTGCCACGGACCCGCAGCAGCAGTGTGACGTAGGGAAGCTCGTCCATCAGCACCTCGACCGTGCGGCGCGTGACGTACTCGACCCGCTCCACGGTCCGCCCCCGCACCGCTCCGGGCTCGTCGAGGATGCCGAACAGTCCGTCCAGGGCCCTGGTCACCGCCCGGCGGAGCAGCTCTTCCTTGCCCGCCACGTGGTGGTAGATCGACGACTTGGAGATGCCCGCCGCCTGGGAGAGGTGCTCCATGGAGGTGCCGTCGTAGCCGCGCTCGTTGAAGACCTGGACGGCGACGGCGAGGAGGGTCTCCGGTGTGTACGTGTCCCGCTTGGCCGTGGTCATGAACGCGATCCTCCCCCATGAGTTGTCCACAGGTTTCCCTGGCCCCTTGTCCCGACCGATCGTTCGGTTACTCTAACTCCGTCCGCACATCCCTGCCCGGCTCGACGAGGAGTTGGTCCGTCATGGCCGCCGCGCTTTCCCACGAGAAGCTGTCCGAGACCCACCGTCCGACGCTCGACCAGGCCCTCGACGCGATCCGCACGCGCGCGTACTGGTCCCCGCACCCCGAGCACCCGAAGGCCTACGGCGAGGGCGGCGTGCCCGGCAGCCTGGGCCCGGCGGAGGGCAAGGCCGCCTTCGACGCCGTGCTGCACACCCGGCTGGACCTCGGCCAGCCCGGCACCGACGGCTGGACCGGAGGAGAGGTCTCGCCGTACGGGCCGGAGCTCGGCGTCGAATACCCGCACATCGACCCGGACGTCCTGCTCCCGGCGATGAGCGGCGCCATGGGCTCCTGGCGCGCGGCGGGTCCGGAGACCAGGGCCCTGGTCTGTCTGGAGATCCTCGCCCGGATCAACGCCCGCACCCATGAGCTGGCCCATGCCGTGATGCACACGAGCGGCCAGGCCTTCGTGATGGCGTTCCAGGCGGGTGGCCCGCACGCCCAGGACCGCGGCCTCGAAGCCGTGGCCTACGCGTACGCGGAGCAGACGCGTACGCCGGAGGCGGCCGACTGGTCGAAGCCGCAGGGCAAGCGCGACCCGCTCCGGCTGCACAAGTCGTACACGGCGGTCGGCCGTGGCGTCTCCCTGCTCATCGGCTGCAACACCTTCCCCACGTGGAACGGCTACTCCGGCCTCTTCGCGTCACTGGCGACCGGTAATCCGGTTCTGGTCAAGCCGCATCCGCGCGCGGTTCTGCCCCTCGCCCTGACCGTTCGGCTGGCCCGCGAGGTGTTGACCGAGGCGGGGTTCGACCCGAATCTCGTCGCGCTGGCCGCGGAGCGGCCGGGCGAGGGCATCGCCAAGTCCCTGGCCCTGCGCCCCGAGGTCAAGATCATCGACTACACCGGCTCCAGCTCCTTCGGGGACTGGCTGGAGGCCAACGCCGGGCAGGCGCAGGTCTACACGGAGAAGGCCGGCGTCAACACGGTCGTCATCGACTCCACCGACGACTACCGGGGCATGCTCTCCAACCTGGCCTTCTCGCTCTCCCTCTACAGCGGCCAGATGTGCACCACCCCGCAGAACCTCCTCATCCCCCGGGACGGCATCACGACCGACGCGGGCGCCAGGACCTACGACGAGGTCGTCACGGACATCGCGGAGGCCGTCGGCGGCCTCCTCGGTGACGACGCGCGGGCCAACGGCCTGCTCGGCGCCCTGGTGAACCCGGACGTGAAGGACCGCCTCGAAGCGGCCGCGGGACTGGGCGAGGTGGCGCTCGCCTCGCGCGCCGTGACCCACCCCGACTTCCCCGACGCCATGGTGCGTACGCCGGTCGTCGTCAAGCTCGACGGCGCCAAGCCCGACGACGGCGCGGCCTTCCTGTCGGAGTGCTTCGGGCCGGTCTCGTTCGCGGTGGCCGTCGATTCGACCGCGGACGCGCTGACCCTGCTCCGCCGCACGATCCGGGAGAAGGGGGCGATGACGGTCGGCGCGTACACGACGTCTCCCGACGTGGAGCGTGCGGTGGAGGAGGTCTGCTTCGACGAGTCGGCCCAGCTCTCGCTGAATCTCACGGGCGGGGTGTACGTCAACCAGACGGCGGCGTTCTCCGACTTCCACGGTTCGGGCGGAAACCCGGCGGCCAACGCGGCGCTGTGCGACGGGGCCTTCGTGTCCAACCGGTTCCGGGTGGTGGAGGTGCGCCGCCAGGCCTGAGACCCGGCCCGCCGGGTGGCCGGGGACCGGGAACACCGGGTGGCCAGGTCACCCGGCAACCAGGTCACCCGGTCACCCCGTCATCGGTCCTGCGGGCCCGGGATGTCCGCGTACCGCTGCACCCACGCGTGCATGGCGATGGCCGCCGCGGCACCGGCGTTGATCGACCGCGTCGAACCGAACTGCGCGATGGAGCAGACCATCGACGCGTGGGCGCGCGCCTCCTCCGTGAGCCCGGGGCCCTCCTGGCCGAAGAGCAGCACACAGCGCCGGGGCAGCTCCGTCCGCTCCAGGGGCACGGCACCCGGCAAGTTGTCGATCCCGATGACGGGCAGCCCCTCGGCCTCCGCCCACGCGGTCAGGCCCGCCGTGTCCGGGTGGTGGCGTACGTGCTGGTAGCGGTCGGTGACCATGGCTCCGCGCCGGTTCCAGCGCCGCCGGCCGACGATGTGGATCTCCTTCGCGAGGAAGGCGTTGGCGGTACGCACCACCGAGCCGATGTTGAAGTCATGGCTCCAGTTCTCCACCGCCACGTGGAAGTCGTGGCGCCGCAGATCGAGGTCGGCGACGATCGCCTCCCGCGTCCAGTAGCGGTAGGCGTCGCCCACGTTGCGCCGGTCGCCGTGGGCGAGCAGCTCCGGGTCGTAGCGCTCGCTCTCCGGCCAGGGCAGGGGGTGCGGCCCGACGCCGATCTCGGGGCCGTAGCCCTCGTCGTACTGGATCGGCTCCGCCGACGCCTCGGGCACCGCTGCCGCTCCGGTCACGTCGGGCTGGTCTTGTGTACTGCCGGTCTCGCTGGTCACCCGACGAGCGTATGGCCAGGGTCGGCTGCGGGTGGAGGGACCTCCGGGCCGTCGCCGCCGCCGGGTCGTCGCGGCCGGGGAATCCGGGTGGCCCCGGTCGCACGGGAGAACACCCTCCGGCGGCCGCGTGTCACTCTGCCGCCGAGCCAGACCAGGAACACCGTCGGCAGGAAGACCGCGTCCGCGGCGATCATCGCCAGCGAGAAGAAAGGCAGTCCGAGTATGACGGCGATGCCCGCGTGCTCACCGATCATGAGGACGAGCAGGACGTTCTTGACCTTGCGGTTGAACAGGGTGAACGGGAAGGCGACCTGCACCACGACCGTCAGGTACGTCAGCGCCATGACCACCAGCGCGCTGGAGGCGAACACGCCGGAGAGCCCCGGCCAGGGGGTGAAGTAGTCGAGCTTGAGCGGGTAGTAGAGCGCCGTGCCGTCCTGCCAGCGGGAGCCCTGGATCTTGTACCAGCCCGCCGTCGCGTAGATGAGGCACACCTCGGCCATGATCACGAGGAGCGCGGCATGGTGGGCGAGGTTCGCCAGGACGTCGAGGAGCAGGCGCGGCTCACGCGCCGACGGAGAGCGGTTCACAGCCCACCAGGCACCGTTCCCCAGCCACAGGATCCACAGGAGGACGGGCAGCCACCAGGTCCCGCCCAGGCCGCCCATCAGCGTCGCCGGCAGCAGAACCACACCGAGTACGGTCCACAGGGCCGGGCCCACGCGGTCGGGAGCCGGGGGCGCGCCCTCCGCGACCCGTACGGCGTTCCGGGCCTGCCTGCGCGCGTCCAGGGACCAGACCCGCGCGCAGCGGGTCAGCACCAGGTAGATGGCCATCAGATGGATGACGTTGTCGCCGCCGTCGCCCATGAAGATGCTGCGGTTCTGCAGGGAGAGGACACCCACCATGAACACCACGGACGTGGCCCGCGTGCGCCACCCCACCATCAGAAGTCCGGCCGAGATCAGGGTGACGGCGTAGACGACCTCGAACCAGAGCGCGCCGTCCGACCACATGAGGACGGTGAAGGCCTCGTTGTCCGAGATCAGCTGCCGCGCCATGTCCCAGTGCCACGGGCCGTCGGGTCCGTACAGCTCACGCCGGTGCGGCAGCTCACGCAGCAGGAACAGCAGGTACGTGGCGGACACACCGATCCGGAGCACGGCGCTCTGGTACGTGCCCAGCGGCGCGGCGGTGACCCGCTGCACCGCGCGCGCGAGCGAGCGGTCGACGCGCCGTACGACGCCGTCGGCCTGGGTGGACGCGCTCACTCCGCCCCCTCCGCGCCGGCGGACGCCTGGCCCTGGCCGGAGCCTTCCGGAAGGTCGTCGTCGGTGACGTTCCACCACGGGAGCGCACGGTAGACCGGCTCGGTACTGATCTTCTCGTCGCTCCACGCCGGTGCGCCGACCGCCGTCACGGCGGACCGGATCTGGACGCGCTCGATGGTGCCGCCGTACTCCTGCCGGGACAGACGCAGCATCACGATGCGGCGCATGTAGCGCTCGGACAGTTCCCCGCGCAGCCCGTTGGGGCGGTTCTCCTCGGTGTGGGAACCGGTGTAGAAGTCCCAGGCGCGACGCAGCTCGTTCTGGTGGACGTGGCTGGGGAGCAGGCTCCCCCGTATCGCCTCGCCGTCCTCACGCGAGAGGTTCACCCACCGCGTGGTGCGGCGACCGTCCGCTCCCTCGACATCGGCCCGCGCCTCCACGGCGACGTTCTGCTGGAGCGGGTTGGGGGCGAACAGCTTCCAGTTCTGCTCGAACTCGGGGTAGATCCAGTCGTCGAACGCCTCGCCGTGCTGCTTCGTCAGCGTGTTGGACGGAGCGACGTGCAGAAAGACCATGGCCAGTTGTCCACAGGCCAGCAACCCGAAGACGGACAGCGCCAACGCCGCGACGACCTGGTACGGGAGGGAGAGGCCGGCTATCCCGGCCCCTTCGCGGAGTTCGGTGGACGGGGTGTCCGAACCGCGCGCACCGGGAGCCGGGGCGGGCGGAAGGGTCGCGCCGTCCAGCTGAGCCGGGGCGGCGCCGTCAGCCGGGCCCGGCGGGTCCGGCTCCGTACCGCGAGTCCGCGGGGTCTCCGCGTCCTTCGGCGGCTCCGGGACCTTCGGTGTCTCCCCCTCTTCTGGCGGCTCCGGGGTCTCCGCGTCCTCCGCGTCCTCCGGAGAGGCCGGGCCCCCGTTCGGGGCCCTTCGGTCCGGTGCCGCGGTCTCCGCCGCGCCCCGTGCCGTGCCGTCCGCAGCCCCTGTGCCCTGGGAGCGGCTCGGTCCGGCGCCGTGCGGGCCCGCGTGCGGAGCTCCCGGCTCGGCACCGCCACCGGAGCCGTGGAGACCGACGTCAGGCGGGCTCGTCACCTCCGGCCAGGCCGGCTTCCTCTCGCCGTCGGCGCGCCCACCGTGGTCCGCATCCATCCCGCCCCGCTCACCGCCGATCACCGGTCAGTTATCCACAGGGTTGACACCCTACGGGCCTCCGACTCACCATTGAAGCCATAGAACCGAACGATCGGTCGGTAGGGAGCCTGGCATGGTGGCAGTGACTGCGGGCCGGACGGCGCAGGGGGCGGCGGGCATGACGGAGGCCGCGGCCCAGACGGAGGAGGCGGCCTTCGACGCCGCGGTGGCGGCCGACGAGCGGATCGAGCCACGCGACTGGATGCCCGAGGCCTATCGCGCGACGCTGGTTCGCCAGATGGCCCAGCACGCGCACTCCGAGATCATCGGTATGCAGCCGGAGGCCAACTGGATCACCCGCGCGCCGTCACTCCGCCGGAAGGCCATCCTGATGGCCAAGGTGCAGGACGAGGCCGGCCACGGGCTCTATCTCTACAGCGCCGCCGAGACGCTCGGTACCAGCCGCGACGAGTTGCTCGACAAGCTGCACGCGGGACGCCAGCGCTATTCGTCGATCTTCAACTACCCGACCCTGACCTGGGCGGACGTGGGCGCGATCGGCTGGCTGGTGGACGGCGCCGCGATCACCAACCAGGTGCCGCTCTGCCGCTGTTCGTACGGCCCGTACGCACGGGCGATGGTGCGGATCTGCAAGGAGGAGTCCTTCCACCAGCGCCAGGGGTTCGAGCTGCTGCTCGCTCTCAGCCGGGGCACCCCCGCCCAGCACGAGATGGCCCAGGACGCGGTGAACCGGTGGTGGTGGCCGTCGCTGATGATGTTCGGGCCGCCCGACGACGCCTCGGCCCACTCGGCACAGTCGATGGCCTGGAAGATCAAGCGGCACTCCAACGACGAGCTGCGCCGTCGCTTCGTGGACATCTGCGTCCCGCAGGCCCAGGCTCTGGGACTCACCCTCCCGGATCCCGACATCCGGTGGAACGAAGAGCGCGGTCAGCACGACTACGGCGAGATCGACTGGACGGAGTTCCAGGAGGTCCTCAAGGGCAACGGCCCGTGCAACGACCAGCGGCTCGCCCAGCGGCGCGAGGCCCATGAAGAGGGCGCCTGGGTCCGCCAGGCCGCGGCCGCGTACGCGGACAAGCACAGGGCACAGGGCGAAAGCCCGAGCCAAGGCCCCGGTAGGGCGAGGCCCTCCGACGGTTCCGACACCGCCGCCACCCCGCCCGACCACCCCGGTACGGCCGCACCGTCCGCCGGTTCCGAACCGTCCGCCGGCCCATCCCCGTCCACCGGCCCCGAAGTGACCGCACAGTCCATGGAGGCGACCACATGAGCAGCTCGACCGACTGGCCGCTGTGGGAGGTGTTCGTGCGCTCCCGGCGCGGACTGTCCCACACCCACGCCGGCAGCCTCCACGCCCCGGACGCCGAGATGGCCCTGCGTAACGCACGCGACCTCTACACCCGCCGCTCGGAAGGGGTCTCCGTCTGGGTGGTCCCCTCGACGGCGGTCACCGCTTCCTCCCCGGACGAGAAGGACTCCTTCTTCGAGCCCGCCGGTGACAAGCCCTACCGCCACCCCACGTTCTACGAGATCCCGGAAGGGGTGAAGCACCTGTGACCGCCGCCCTCGCCCTGGGCGACGACGCGCTGGTGCTCTCGCACCGGCTGGGGGAGTGGGCCGGTCACGCTCCCGTGCTGGAGGAGGAGGTGGCACTGGCCAACATCGCCCTGGACCTTCTGGGCCAGGCCAGGACGCTGCTCTCCTTGGCGGGGGACGAGGACGAGTTGGCCTTCCTCCGTGAGGAACGCTCCTTCCGCAACGTCCAGCTGGTGGAGCAGCCGAACGGCGACTTCGCGCACACCATCGCGCGCCAGCTCTTCTTCTCCGTCTACCAGCACCTGCTGTACGAGCGACTGGCCGCCGGTACCGGCGAGTTCACCGACCTCGCGGCGAAAGCCGTCAAGGAGGTCGCCTACCACCGCGACCACGCCGAGCAGTGGGTGCTACGACTCGGTGACGGCACGGCGGAAAGCCACGAGCGGATGCGGCGCGGCCTGGACGCCCTGTGGCGGTACACCGGAGAGCTGTTCGAGCCTGTCGAAGGCGTAGACATCGACTGGAGGGCGCTGGAAGGCGACTGGCTGTCCGCCGTCACCTCCGTCGTCGGACGAGCCACCCTGGCCCTTCCCACGGGCCCCCGGGCGGGGGCCTGGACGGCAGGGGCGGGCAGGCAGGGACTCCACACCGAACCGTTCGGACGGATGCTCGCGGAGATGCAACATCTGCACCGCAGCCACCCGGGGGCGTCATGGTGACCGGGACCCGGCTGGAGGCCGAGGTCCGCCGGCTCGCCGGCTCCGTGCCGGACCCGGAGCTCCCGGTGCTGACGCTGGAGGAGCTGGGTGTGCTCCGGGACGTACGGATGCAGGGGCCGGACAAGGTCACCGTCCACCTCACCCCCACCTACACGGGCTGTCCGGCCATCGAGACCATGTCGGCCGACATCGAGCGGGTGCTGCACGAGCACGGGGTGCCCGAGGTCTCCGTGGTCACGGTGCTCGCCCCGGCCTGGTCCACGGACGACATCAGCGACGAAGGGCGGCGCAAGCTCGCGGAGTTCGGCATAGCGCCGCCACGCCCGCACCGCGGCCCGGACGGGCCGGTGCCGGTGACCTTGTCCGTGCGCTGCCCGCACTGCGGTTCCACCGACACGGAGCTGCTGAGCCGCTTCTCCTCCACGGCCTGCAAGGCGCTGCGCCGCTGTGTGGACTGCCGAGAGCCGTTCGACCACTTCAAGGAGTTGTAGATGTTCCATCCGCTCCGGGTCAGCGCGATCGAACGGATCACGGACGACGCGGTGGCCGTCACCTTCGCCGTGCCACCCGAGCTGCGCGAGACCTTCCGCCACACTCCCGGCCAACACCTGAACGTGCGCTACCACGTCGACGGCGAGGAGATACGCCGTTCCTACTCGATCTGTGCGCCGGCCGCCGAGGAGCCCGACGCACCGGTGGTCCAAGTGGGCATCCGCCTGGTCGACGGCGGCGCCTTCTCCACCTACGCCCTGAAGGAACTCGCGGTCGGCGACGAAGTGGAGGCGATGGCCCCTACGGGCCGCTTCGTCCTGGAGCCGCGCCCCGGGCACTTCGCCGCGATCGTCGGTGGAAGCGGCATCACACCGGTGCTGTCCATCGCCGCGACGCTGCTGGCACGCGAGCCGGCGGCCCGCTTCAGCCTGGTCCGAAGCGACCGGACCGCCGCGTCGACGATGTTCCTCGACGAGGTGGCCGACCTCAAGGACCGTTACCCCGGCCGCTTCCATCTGGTGACGGTGCTGTCCCGGGAGGATCAGGCGGCCGGGCTGCCGTCCGGTCGGCTGGACCACGAGCGGCTCACCGGGCTGCTCCCCGCGCTGCTTCCGGTGCCGTCCGTGGACGAATGGTTCCTCTGTGGACCGCTCGGCCTGGTCCGGCAGGCGGAGGGCGCGCTGCGCGAGCTGGGCGTCGACCGCTCCCGTGTCCGGCAGGAGATCTTCCACGTCGCCGAGGACGGTCCGGGGCGCTCGGCGGCGGCCACCACGACGGCACCGACGGCGAGCACGCTCACCGCCACCCTGGACGGCCGTTCAGGGCGCTGGCCCGTCCAGGACGGCGAATCACTGCTGGAGACGGTGCTACGAAGCCGTGCGGACGCCCCCTATGCGTGCAAGGGCGGTGTGTGCGGGACCTGCCGCGCCTTCCTGGTCTCGGGCGAGGTGCGGATGGACCGCAACTTCGCGCTGGAACCGGAGGAGACCGGGGCGGGCTTCGTACTGGCCTGCCAGTCGCACCCGGTCACCTCGGAAGTGGAGCTGGACTTCGACCGCTGACGGCCGGGCCCCGGGCCGCCGCTGGGTGAGCCCTGCGGCGGCGGACGGCCAGCCGGGCGACGGCGGTCGGGCGGTCAGGCGGTCAGGCGGTCAGGCGGTCAGAGGACGAACGCCGAGTTGCCGGTGTCCGTGACCATCGGGCGGCCGGCGCCGTCCCACGCCAGCATCCCGCCCTCGACGTTCACCGCGTCGACGCCCTGCTGCACGAGGTATTGGGTGACCTGGGCGGAACGGCCGCCGACCCGGCACATCACGTGCACACGGCGACCGTCGTCGGCCGCCTCGGTCAGCTCGCCGAAGCGGCCCACGAAGTCACTCATGGGAATGTGCAGCGCACCCTCCACATGACCGGCCGCCCACTCGTCGGCCTCCCGGACGTCCAACACGAAGCCGTCCGACGGCACCGCCGCGACGTCCACCGAGGGCAGCGGGGCGAAATTCATGGGTCAGGCCTTCTCTCGTACGTACACGCCAGGGTCACCGGGAACGCTACTGCACCAGTTCCGCCAGCTCGGTCTCACGCTGCGACACCTCGGCCAGAAGCTTCTCGCCGATCTCGTCGAGCAACCGGTCGGGGTCGTCCGGTGCCATCCGCAGCATCGACCCGATGGCGCTCTCCTCCAACTCCTTGGCGAGAACCGTGAGCAGTTCCTTCCGGCGGCTCAGCCACTCCAGCCGCGCGTACAGCTCCTCGCTCTCGCTCAGGCGGCGCTCCGGTGCCACGGGCCCGGCGGCCCACTCGGCGGCCAGCTCCTTCAGCAGCTCCACATCACCCCGGCCGTAAGCCGCGTTGACCCTCGCGATGAACTCGTCCCGGCGGGTCCGCTCCGCCTCGTCCGGTGCCAGGTCGGGATGGGCCTGGCGCGCCAGCTCCCGGTAGAGCTTGCGCGCCTCCTCGCCCGGCCGGACCCGCTTCGGCGGACGGACCGGCTGCTCGGTGAGCATGGCCGCGGCCTCGGGCGAGAGACCGTCGGAGTCCATCCAGTCATGGAAGAGCTCGTCGACACCGGGCATCGGCATGACGATGGCCCGTGCCTCCTGCGCCTTGCGCAGATCCTCCGGATCCCCGGTCTTCGCGGCGCGCGCCTCCGCGATCTGGGCGTCCAGCTCGTCCAGCCGCGCGTACATCGGGCCGAGCTTCTGGTGGTGCAGCCGGGAGAAGTTCTCGATCTCCACGCGGAACGTCTCCACCGCGATCTCGAACTCGATCAACGCCTGCTCCGCCGTGCGCACCGCCTTCGCGAGCCGCTCCTCGGGCCGCGGCGCGCCGGTGCCGTCCGCCGTCGTGCCACCGGGTTCTCCCGCGGGCGTATCGGTGGTGCCGGGAGCCGTACCATCGGGCTCGCCCCCGGCCTCGTGCGGCTGCGGCCGGTGCTGGCCCTGCCGTTCTTCGTCGTTCTGGGTGGCCGGCACCCCGGCGGCTTCGTGGGTCACCCGTCCAGCGTATGGCCACCGGTCGTGCCCCGAGGACGCGCGGCGGCCCTGGGGCCGCTCATACGCCGGGCTCGGCGCCTATCCGCCCCGCCCTGACGGCCCGGACGAGCTCGTTGTGGTCGGCCTCCGTCCGGTCCGCGTAGGCCACCGCGAAGCCGGCGATCGCCTCGTCCAGCTCGCAGTTCTTCCCGCAGTAGCCCGCGAGCAGCCGAGGGTCGGCGCTGTGCGCGTGCGCGCGGGCCAGCAGGGCCCCCGTCATCCGCCCGTAGTCGTCGACCTGGTCGGCCGCCAGCGCTCCCGGGTCCACGCTGCCCTTGCGGTTCCTGAACTGCCGTACCTGGTAGGGCCTGCCGTCCACCTCCGCCCAGCCGAGCAGTATGTCGCTCACGACCTGCATCCGCTTCTGTCCGAGAACCACCCGGCGTCCTTCGTGCGGCACGTCCGGCACGTCGAAACCGGCCTGCGGAAGGTACGGCGAGAGCGCCGAGGGGCGGGCCTCCTTCACCTGGAGGACCAGCGGCTCCCCCCGGTGGTCGAGCAGCAGCACCACGTACGACCTCGTCCCCACGCTGCCCGTACCGACCACACGGAACGCCACGTCATGGATCGCGTAGCGGGCGAGCAGCGGGACGCGGTCCTGCGACACCGTCGCGAGGTACCCCTCAAGTCCCGCCGCCACGGCCGCGGCCTCCTCGTCCGGCACCCGGCGCAGCACCGGTGGCGCGTCGACGAAACGGCGGCCCCCGTCCTCGGATTCCTCGGTGGACTTGGCGGCGAACCGCGCACTGGTGTTGTTGCGGGCCTTGGCCGACACCCGCTCCAGCGTCCCCAGCAGGTCACGCGCGTCGGTGTGGGAGACCAGTTCCTCGTCCGCGATGGCGTTCCACGCGTCCAGCGCGGGCAGCCGGGCCAGCAGGCGCATCGTGCGCCGGTACGCGCCCACCGTGTCGTAGGCGCCTCGGCGGCAGGTCTCCTCGTCCGCGCCCGCCTCCCGGCCGGCGAGCACCAGTGAGGCGGCCAGCCGCTTGAGGTCCCACTCCCACGGGCCGAAGGCGGTCTCGTCGAAGTCGTTCAGGTCGATGACCAGGTTGCCGCGCGCGTCGCCGTACAGCCCGAAGTTGGCCGCGTGCGCGTCGCCGCAGAGCTGGGCGCCCACGCCGGTGACCGGGGTGCCCGTCAGATCGTGGGCCATCAGTCCGGCCGAGCCGCGCAGAAAGGCGAACGGAGTCGCCGCCATCCGCCCCACCCGGATCGGCGTCAGGCCGGGAACCCTGCCCCGGTTGGACTCCTCGACCGCCCGTACGGCGTCCGGCCGGTCGGCGGGCAGGTCCAGACGGCTGTGCGCCGCGCGCGGCACCCGGAGCCGCAGCGCCTTGCCGGCCGCCTTCAGGGAGCCCGCACCGGATGCCCCCGGCCCCGCTCCTCCCCCGGCCGGACGTGGCGCGAACCCGGGCACGGCCGGGATACGCGGCCGCGTCCCCGTCCGCCGCACGGGCACCGCTGCCGGCCCCGCCCCCGCCCCATCGGTTTCGCTCATGAAGCGTCGCCTCCCCCGTCTTCGCCCGGCTGCACTTCCCCTTCGACCGCGATGACGGTACAGGCGCCCCGCGAACGCCGTCTTCCCCTGTGGACAACTCGGGCGGAAGCCTGTGGGCAACCACCTCCCGACCGTCCGAGAGACAGACCGCCCGACCGCCCGTCCACCCGACCGACGGCCCGACTGCCCGTCCACCCGTCCACCCGTCCACCCGTCCACCCGTCGCAGCCTGGACACCCGGAGGTGCGGCGTCGGTACCCCTCAGACCCCGACCGCCTCCTCCATCTCCTCCTCCGTCTCGCCCTCCACCTCACGCCCCCGCCCTTCGGGCGGCTCACCCACCGACGCCGCGCCCTCCGACGCCGAAACGCGACGGTCCGCAACGCGACGGCGCCCCGCCTCCGCCAGACCCGCGCCACCCACGAGGGCGAGCCCCGCCACGAACCAGAGCGCCAGCACCAGCACGTGTCCGCCCAGCCCGTATCCGTCGAAGTACACGTGGCTGCGCAGCCCCTCGACGAAGCCCGCGCCGTTCCAGAAGGCGTGCAGGGCACCGAAGAAGCCCGGCTGGAGCTCCGGCCGGAAGATGCCGCCGGAGCTCGTGAAGTTGAGCATGACGAAGAGGGCCATCACACCGAGCGTGGTCCACCGCTTGAGGAAGGTGTGCAGCCCCACCCCGACCAGCAGGATGCCCGCCGAGTACAGCCACGCCAACGCCCAGAGTCCGGCGAGCCCGTGGTCCACGAGTCCGAACAGCGGCCCCGCGAACACCACGCCGATCAGGCTCACCACGAGCGAGGCACCGAGCGCCAGCGCCGCCCTGACGCGCAGCGCCAGTACCGCTCCGGCGCCTCCGATCACGGCGACCGACGCGTACGAGCCGATACTGACCGCCACCATCAGGAAGAAGAGACCCTGGCCGGTCGGGTCGCCGTCCGCCGTCGGCGCCACATCGGTCACGTCGAGGGGCGCGCCCTGCCCGGACGCGACCTCGGTGAACACCTTCTGGACCACCGTGGCGCTCGTGTCCGACGAGGCGGTCGCCACCAGCAGCTCCGGACTCGCCCCCGGCAGATAGGCACCGTAACTCCGCTGTGTCATCAGGTGGTTCACCGCGGTGTCGCGGTCGGCTACCGTACGCACACTCAACGCACCGTCGCCTTTGTCCTGCAAGGTCTGCGCGAGCACCTGGGCGCTCGCTCCCGATCCGACGACATCCACCCTCAGGTCGTGCGGCTCCGGGGCGTGGAAGGCACCCAGATAGGCAAGCCCCATACCGATGCACATCAACAGCGGCGTAACGAGATGGCTGAGCACATGACGCAGTGCCCCGGCATTCGCACCGGGGGCCGCACTCGGACCTGTGGGCATTCGGCCAGCCCTTCCCATAGTTGGTTTTTACAACTCTCACACTCGTTGTACAATACATCTAATTGCAGGAGAAAAGGTGATCTTGTGACAGGCGCCCACCGGGAACGCGAAGAGTCGCTGGACGTCATTCAGCGCGAACTGACCGCCTTCGCGCGCCGCGCACGCGCGACCGCGGCACGGCTGCACCCGGACCTGCCCCTGGTCTCGTACACCCTGCTCGCCCATATCGACTACCGGCAGGGCTGCCGCGCCACGGACCTGGCGGCTCACTACATGCTCGACAAGTCCACGGTCAGCCGGCAGGTCGCGGCCCTGGAAAAACTCGGCCTGGTGGAGCGGCACCCGGATCCGAACGACCATCGCATCCAGGTGCTGCACCCGACCGCCAGCGGCACCCAGGCCCTCGCCTCGACCCAGGCCAGCCGACGTGCCGCCTACCGGGAGCGCCTCGGCTCATGGACGGCGGACGACCTCGCGCAGTTCGCCGACTACCTCTTGCGCTACAACTCAACCGGGGGCGGCGCCAACAACTCGACCGGGGACGGCACCAACGCCTCCTAGGAACGTTCGCCCGACGGCGGTCGCCCACCCCCCACAGTTGGCCACTGACACTTTGTAACCAAACCAGCACACTCGGTGTTTCACGTGAAACCATCTCGGCCAACTCGCGGGGAATCACCACCGCAGACAACCGGCCGCGCGGCGTCGACCGACACGTCAACACCACGACACAAAGGGCCTGTTCGAAGACGCCGGCGCCGCAGACCGCCGACCGCACGTGTAACTACCGTCACACTCTTGCCCCTCGGCCGCCCTGCCCACCCGCCGACCTGCCGATCCACCAGCACCGGGAATCCCGGACACGCCGAACCCTGAACACCGACGAACCCCTGAACACCAAGAGCCCCCGACACGACGAAGAGGGCCCCTCGCTTTCACGAGGGGCCCTCTTCGTCTACCGGACACCTCATCGGTGTCCTCCTGTGCGCGAGGGGGGATTTGAACCCCCACGTCCCTAAGGACACTGGCACCTGAAGCCAGCGCGTCTGCCGTTCCGCCACTCGCGCAAGAGTGGTGTTTCCGGGCTCTCCCACCGTGTGGTGCGAGCTCCTGGCGACATCCGAAGATTAGCACGTCGGCAGGGGTGGATTCACATCCGTTGTTTCGCCGGACCCGTGAAGGGAAGCGGGAACCCGGGGCGTCCGCCCCCACTCCTTCTGAGTGCGCCCGGAGTGCGGGACACTGGCAGGAGGCCACCTCTACGATCCGTGTGAGAGGTGACACTCATCCACCGTGCGGACAAGGGGAACCAGCCGATTTCCCGACGCGTGGATACGATCAGTAAGCAGTACAGGGACGACGACACCGGAGGAGGTGCCCCATGGGAGTCATGAAGCGTTTCGAGCAGCGTCTCGAAGGTCTGGTCAACGGCACCTTCGCCAAGGTCTTCAAGTCCGAGGTGCAGCCGGTCGAGATCGCCGGCGCCCTCCAGCGCGAGTGCGACAACAACGCGACGATCTGGAACCGCGAGCGGACCGTCGTGCCCAACGACTTCATCGTAGAACTGAGCACCCCCGACTACGAGCGCCTCAGCCCGTACTCGGGCCAGCTCGGCGACGAACTCTCCGGCCTCGTCCGGGACTACGCCAAGCAGCAGCGGTACACCTTCATGGGCCCGATCAAGGTCCACCTGGAGAAGGCGGACGACCTCGACACCGGTCTCTACCGCGTCCGCAGCCGGACCCTGGCGTCGAGTACGTCACAGCAGCAGGGCCCCTCCGGCGGCCCCGCCCCCTACGCCCAGCCGAACCCGCCGGCCACCCCGCAGGGACCGGGAGGGTACGGCTACCCGCCGGCCTCCCCCCCGCCCATGCCCGCGGCCCCGCCGCCGGGCGGGCGCCCCGCGGCACCGGCCGGCGACTGGCGTGCGCCGTCCGCGTCCGCACCCGCGCCCGAAGCCCAGGTGCGGCGCTGGATCGAGATCAACGGCACCCGCCACCAGATCTCCCGCCCGACGTTGGTGATGGGACGAAGTACCGACGCCGACGTGCGGATCGACGACCCCGGCGTATCGCGCCGGCACTGTGAGATCCGGACCGGAACGCCCTCGACGATCCAGGATCTCGGGTCCACCAACGGCATCGTGGTGGACGGGCAGCACACCACCCGCGCTACGCTCCGCGACGGCTCGCGGATCGTCGTGGGCAGCACCACCATCGTTTACCGGCAAGCCGAAGGGTGAAGCGGGGGCAATGTCAGAGCTGACCCTGACGGTCATGCGGCTAGGATTCCTGGCTGTTCTGTGGCTATTCGTGATCGTGGCCGTCCAGGTCATTCGCAGCGATCTGTTCGGAACGCGTGTCACGCAGCGCGGCTCACGCCGCACTGCCAACGACACACGCCCGCAGCAGGCTCGCCAACAGCAGGCGGCGCCGCCTCAGCAGCGCCAGCAGTCCGGGCGCCAGCGGCGGGGGGCGCCCACCAAGCTGGTCGTCTCCGAGGGCACCCTGACCGGCACCACGGTCGCGCTCCAGGGCCAGACCATCACCCTGGGCCGGGCGCACGACTCAACGATCGTGCTGGACGACGACTACGCGTCCAGCAGGCATGCCAGGATCTACCCGGACCGTGACGGCCAGTGGATCGTCGAGGACCTCGGGTCCACCAACGGCACCTATCTCGACCGGACCCGGCTCACCACCCCGACACCTGTTCCGCTGGGCGCGCCGATCCGCATCGGCAAGACCGTCATCGAGCTGCGGAAGTAGTACGACAATGAGCGAGCGGAGCGAGCGAGCCGCGGCGGTCCTGACCCTGGACCCCGTCCGGCTCCCGACCGGAGGGTGGGCAGTGTGGCTCGAGACCGGCTGTACCCCGAGCCGACGGGCGAGGTGCGCATGAGCTTGTCGCTGCGCTTCGCCGCCGGATCGCACAAGGGCATGATCCGGGAAGGCAACGAGGACTCGGGTTACGCCGGCCCGCGCCTCCTCGCCATCGCCGACGGCATGGGCGGCCAGGCGGCCGGCGAGGTCGCCAGCTCCGAGGTGATCTCCACCCTCGTCCAGCTCGACGACGACGTACCGGGGTCCGACCTCCTCACCTCGCTCGGCACGGCGGTCCAGCGGGCCAACGACCAGCTGCGCGTCATGGTCGAGGAGGACCCCCAGCTCGAGGGCATGGGCACCACGCTCACCGCCCTGCTCTGGACCGGCCAGCGCCTCGGCCTCGTGCACGTCGGCGACTCCCGCGCCTACCTGCTGCGCGACGGCGTGCTGACACAGATCACCCAGGACCACACCTGGGTGCAGCGCCTCGTCGACGAGGGCAGGATCACCGAGGAGGAGGCCACCACCCATCCGCAGCGCTCGCTGCTGATGCGTGCGCTGGGCAGCGGCGACCACGTCGAGCCCGACCTCTCCATCCGCGAGGTCCGCGCCGGTGACCGCTACCTGATCTGCTCCGACGGCCTCTCCGGCGTGGTCTCGCACCAGACGATGGAAGAGACCCTGGCCAGCTACCAGGGCCCGCAGGAGACCATCCAGGACCTCATCCAGCTCGCCCTGCGCGGCGGCGGCCCGGACAACATCACCTGCATCGTGGCCGACGTCCTGGACGTCGACAGCGGTGACACCCTCGCCGCGCAGCTCAACGACACCCCGGTCGTGGTGGGCGCCGTCGCGGAGAACCAGGCGGCCCAACTGGCCGACGGCCGGGCCATGGAGACACCCGCCGGCCGCGCGGCCGGCCTCGGCCGCTCCGTCCCGCCGCCCTCCGGAGGCTTCGGCCCGCCCGGCAGCGGCGAGGACTACGGCTCCGGCCCGGACGGCGCCTTCGACGCCTACACCGACGACGACTTCGTCAAACCCCGCGGCGGCCGCAGGTGGCTGAAGCGCTCGATCTACATCGTGCTCGCGCTGGCCGTCATCGGCGGCGGCGTCTACGGCGGCTACCGCTGGACGCAGAACCAGTTCTACGTGGGCGTCGAGGACGACAACGTCGCGCTGTACCGGGGGATCAGCCAGGACCTCGCCTGGCTCGACCTCTCGAAGGTCGAGGAGAGCACCGGCATCGAACTGAAGTACCTGCCGCCCTACCAGCGCAAGCAGGTCGAGGCGACCATCGCCGAGGGCAACCTCGCCGACGCGCGCGAGAAGGTCGACGAGCTCAAGGTGCAGGCCTCCGCCTGCGAGAAGGACGCCAAGCGCCGCGCGGCCGAGGCGGAGGCCGCCAAGAGCCAGGACGAAGACGCCGACAGCACGTCCGCCAAGTCCCCCACCGAGGGGTCCAAGAAGACCGCGACTCCCACTCCCGGCCCCAGCCTCTCGGAGGAAGAGAAGAAGCTGGTCCCGCAGTGCGGTAAGCAGTAAAGCCGTAGGGGGCCTTCAGCACCATGAGCGTTGTCACCAACACCACCACCATCGGCGCGATCGACGCGCCGAGCCGCCGCAACACCGAGCTGGCGCTGGTCGCCTTCGCCGTCCTGATCTCGGTGTTCGCGTACGCCAACGTGGGCCTCGCCCTCAACGGTGAACTGCCCGCCGGCATGCTCGGATACGGGCTGGGCCTCGCGCTGCTCGGCGGCGTGGCACACCTGGCCGTACGGCGGTTCGCCCCGTACGCCGACCCGCTGCTGCTGCCGCTGGCGACCCTGCTGAACGGGCTGGGGCTGGCCATCATCTGGCGCCTGGACCAGTCGGAGCGGATGCAGGCGCTCAGGACCTACGCGCCCGCGGCGTCCAACCAGCTGATCTTCTCCGCGCTCGGCGTGGCCCTGCTCGTCGCCGTGCTCGTCGCACTCAAGGACCACCGCATCCTCCAGCGCTACACCTACATCTCCATGGTGGTGGCGCTGATCCTGCTGATCCTGCCGATGTTCTTCCCCGCCGTGAACGGCGCGAAGATCTGGATCAGGCTTCCCGGACTCGGCACGATCCAGCCCGGTGAGTTCGCCAAGATCGTCATCACCGTGTTCTTCGCCGGCTACCTCATGGTCAAGCGCGACGCGCTGGCCCTGGCCAGCCGCCGCTTCATGGGCATGTACCTCCCCCGCGGACGCGACCTCGGACCGATCCTGGTGATCTGGGCGATCTCGATCCTCATCCTGGTCTTCGAGACCGACCTGGGATCGTCCCTGCTCTTCTTCGGCATGTTCGTCGTCATGCTGTACGTCGCCACCGAGCGCACCAGCTGGATCGTCTTCGGTCTGCTGATGTCCGCGGTGGGGGCCGTCGGCGTGGCCTCGTTCGAGCCGCACGTCCAGGACCGCGTCACCGCCTGGCTCGACCCGTTCGCGGGCTGGGGCGAGATCGCCGCCAGCGAGCAGATGGCGAAGTCCCTGATGGCCTTCGGGTCCGGCGGGACGCTCGGCACCGGACTCGGCCAGGGCAACTCCGACCTGATCGGCTTCGCCGCCAACTCCGACTTCATCCTCGCCACGGTCGGCGAGGAGCTCGGCCTGGCGGGCATGATGGCCGTCCTGCTCGTCTACGGCCTGATCGTCGAGCGCGGTGTCCGCACGGCCCTCGCCGCCCGCGACCCGTTCGGCAAGCTGCTGGCGATCGGCCTCTCCGGTTCCTTCGCCATCCAGGTCTTCGTCGTCGCCGGCGGTGTCATGGGGCTCATCCCGCTGACCGGTATGACCATGCCGTTCCTCGCGCAGGGTGGTTCGTCCGTCATCGCCAACTGGGCCCTGGTGGGCATCCTGCTGAGAATCAGCGACACCGCCCGCCGTCCCGCGCCGGCCCCCGCGCCCTCGCCGGACGCCGAGATGACCCAGGTGGTCCGGCCGTGAACAAGCCGCTCCGCCGGATCGCCGTGTTCTGCGGAATCCTCGTCCTGGCCCTGCTCGTCCGCACCAACTACCTCCAGTACGTCCGTGCCGACGAGCTGAACACCAACGAGCACAACCGCCGGGTGCAGATCGAGCGGTACGCCCACGAGCGCGGCGACATCATCGTCGACGGCGAACCGGTCACCGGTTCCGTCGAGACGACGGGCAGCGACTTCCGGTACAAGCGGGTCTGGAAGGACGGCGCCATGTGGGCGCCCGTCACCGGGTACTCCTCGCAGGCCTTCGACTCCTCGCAGCTGGAGAGCCTTGAGGACGGCATCCTCAGCGGCAACGGCGACCAGCTGTTCTTCGACCGGACGCTGTCGATGTTCACCGGTGACAAGCGGACCGGCGGCAACATCGTCACCACCCTCGACGGTGCCGCGCAGAAGGCCGCCTTCGAGGGGCTGGGGAAGAAGAAGGGCGCCGTCGCCGCGCTCGACCCGCAGACGGGGGCGATCCTGGCGCTGGCCAGCACCCCCTCGTACGACCCGTCCGTCTTCGCCGGCAACTCGCTCAAGGACGCCGAGGCCCGGCAGAAGCTCCTTGACGACAAGGACAAGCCGATGCTGAACCGGGCCCTGCGGGAGACCTACCCGCCCGGCTCGACGTTCAAGGTCGTCACCGCCGCCGCGGCTCTGGAGAACGGCCTCTACAGCGACATCGACGCCAAGACGGACTCCCCGCTGCCCTGGCGGCTGCCGCAGTCGACCAACCTGCTCCAGAACGAGGGCAGCATCCCCTGCGAGGACGCCTCCCTCCGGGACGCCCTGCGCTACTCCTGCAACACCGTCTTCGGCAAGATCAGCGACGACCTCGGCAACGAGAAGATGATCGAGCAGGCCGACAAGTTCGGCTTCGACGAAGAGGTGTTCACCCCGGTCCGCGCCGACGCCAGTGTCTACCCGAAGGACAACCGGCCGCAGAACGCCATGGCGGGCATCGGCCAGGCGTCCAACCGCGCGACCCCTCTCCAGATGGCCATGGTGGCCTCCGCGATCGCCAACGACGGCAAGCTCATGGAGCCGTACATGGTCGCCCAGCGGCAGGCACCCAACCTGGACGTCATCTACACCCACGACAAGAAGCAGCTCAGCGAGCCCCTCTCGGCGGAGAACGCACAGAAGGTCCAGCAGATGATGGAGACGGTCGTCGAGGAGGGCACGGGAACCAGTGCCCGCATCGACGGCGTCACTGTCGGGGGCAAGACCGGAACCGCCCAGCACGGCCTCAACAACAGCGAGAAGCCGTATGCCTGGTTCATCTCGTACGCCAAGACCGACAGCGGCTCACCGGTCGCCGTCGCGGTGGTCGTCGAGGACGGCGAGGCCAACCGGGACGACATCTCCGGAGGCGGCCTGGCCGCACCGATCGCCAAGAGCGTCATGAAGGCCGTACTCGACGGAAAGAAGTGACTCCCGTCACAACTTCTGTCCGGTCCAGCACATTGGGATACCGGTCGGATATCAGCTGACGGGTGCGGGGCGATCACTCCGGGCAAGCCCGGTAGCGTAAGCGCGAACAGCGCACCGCCGGACCACACACGGGTGCGGTCGGGACTGACGGAGAGGGCTGGATCAGTTATGGAAGAGCCGCGTCGCCTCGGCGGCCGGTACGAGCTGGGCTCGGTGCTCGGCCGTGGTGGCATGGCCGAGGTCTACCTCGCGCACGACACCCGGCTCGGCCGCACCGTCGCTGTGAAGACGCTGCGGGCCGATCTCGCCCGTGACCCGTCCTTCCAGGCCCGGTTCCGCCGGGAGGCCCAGTCGGCCGCCTCGCTCAACCACCCGGCGATCGTCGCCGTCTACGACACCGGCGAGGACTACGTCGACGGGGTGTCCATCCCGTACATCGTCATGGAGTACGTCGACGGCTCCACGCTCAGAGAGCTGCTGCACTCCGGACGCCGTCTGCTGCCCGAGCGCACCCTGGAGATGACGGTCGGGATCCTCCAGGCGCTGGAGTACTCGCACCGCGCCGGGATCGTCCACCGCGACATCAAGCCGGCGAACGTCATGCTGACGCGCACCGGCCAGGTCAAGGTCATGGACTTCGGCATCGCCCGCGCCATGGGCGACTCCGGCATGACGATGACCCAGACCGCGGCCGTCATAGGAACCGCACAGTACCTCTCGCCGGAGCAGGCCAAGGGCGAGCAGGTCGACGCGCGCTCCGACCTGTACTCCACCGGCTGCCTGCTGTACGAACTCCTCGCGGTGCGGCCCCCGTTCGTCGGGGACTCGCCCGTGGCGGTCGCCTACCAGCACGTGCGCGAGGAGCCTCAGCCGCCGAGCACCTTCGACCCCGAGATCACGCCCGCGATGGACGCGATCGTGCTGAAGGCGCTCACCAAGGACCCCGACTACCGCTACCAGTCGGCCGACGAGATGCGTGCCGACATCGAGGCCTGCCTCGACGGCCAGCCGGTCGCCGCCGCGGCGGGGATGGGCGCGGGCTACGGCGGTTACGACGGGTACGGCAACGACCAGCCCACCGCCGCCATGCACCCGGCGGACGCGGGCGGCGGTGCCCCGACCTCCATGCTGCCCCCGGTCAACCCGGACGACGGCGGGTACGGCTACGACGACCGCGCGGGCCGCCGGCGCCAGCAGAAGAAGAGCAACACCTCGACGATCCTGCTGATCGCCGCCGGCATCCTCGTCCTCGTCGGCGCCATCCTGATCGGCCGTACCGTCTTCGGCGGCGGCAACAACGACGGGGACGGCATCTCCGCGCCGAGACTGGTGGGCACCACGGTCGAGAAGGCGAAGGCCCTCGCGCTCAACACCGGGGTGGAGCTGAAGGTCGGCTCGGAGGAACCGTGCGAGGACCAGGCCAAGGGCAAGATCTGCAGCCAGGACCCCGCCGTGGACGCCTCGATGAAGAAGGGCGAGACCGTCACCGTCGTCGTCTCCACCGGCGCGCCCAAGATCGAGGTCCCGGACGTCCTGGAGAAGTCCGAGGCCAGCGCGCGGAAGATCCTGGAGGAGAAGGGCTTCTCGGTCAAGGTCGAATCGGTCGAGTCGGAAAGCACCCCCGACTCGGTCATCAAGCAGAGCCCGGAACCCGGTGACAAGGCCGAGAAGGAGTCCGAGGTCACCCTCACCGTGGCCAAGGAGAAGCTCCTGGACCTGCCGGTGCTCAATCGTTCCTACGACGAGGCGGTGTCCCAGCTCAACGGCATCGGTTTCACCAACATCTCGTCGCAGGAAGTCGACTCGGAACAGCCGGCGGGCACGGTCGTGGGCCAGACCCCCGAGGGCCCGAGCAAGCAGGCCAAGGACGTCCAGATCGTCCTGAAGGTCTCCAAGGGCCCCCCGCAGCCGGAGCAGGTGACCATCCCCGGTGACCTCCCCGGCAAGAGCTACGAGGAGGCGAAGGCCCAGCTCGAAGGCATGGGTCTGGTGGTCGCCCTGGCCCCCAACTCGTCCGACAAGCCGAACGCCATGGTGATGCGGTCCGACCCCGGCGGGAACAGCCAGATCGCCAAGGGCGAGACGGTCACCCTCACCACCGTCGGCGGAGGAGACCAGGGAGGCGCCAACTTCATCGGCGGCCTGTCCGGACGGCACTAGGGCCCCGTCGCACACACGGAAGGGCCCCGGCCACCACCTCTTGGGTTCTAACGGTCCTCGCAACACCCGCGATCTGTGGGAGTTGCGAGGACCGTGGGCGTTGAGCGTGATCTTGCGGGGCTTCGGGAGCGTTTCC
>JOAZ01000011.1 GCA_000720535.1 Streptomyces halstedii | reverse complement strand
TACGCCGGTGCGGTTGTGGGAGTGCAACGGTTCGGCGGCGCAGCAGTGGGCGACTCCGGCGGCCCGTGACATCGTGAACCCGCAGGCGGACAAGTGCCTGGACGCGGCGGGCAACAGCTCGGCCAACGGCACCCGGCTCCAGATTTGGACCTGCGCCGGCACCGCCAACCAGAAGTGGACCGCGCCGAGCGGCGGCGGCACCACACCCCCCGGGCCGGGCGCCATGGCCGTGGCCCCGTACCTCTACAACGGCTGGGGCAGCCCGCCCAGTCCCACCACCGTGATGAACGCGACCGGCGTCAAGTGGTTCACGCTCGCCTTCGTCCTCAGCAACGGCTACTGCAACCCCCAGTGGGACGGCAGCCGGCCGCTGACCGGAGGCGTCGACCAGCAGACGGTCAACACCGTGCGGTCGGCCGGCGGAGACGTCATCCCGTCCTTCGGCGGCTGGAGCGGCAACAAACTGGAGAGCTCCTGCTCCAGCGCGGGCGAACTGGCCGCCGCGTACCAGAAGGTCATCAACGCCTACGGGCTCAAGGCCATCGACATCGACATCGAGGCCGCGGCGTACGACAGCCCCGCCGTCCAGCAGCGCACGGTGGACGCGCTGAAGACGGTCAGGGCGAACAACCCCGGGATCAAGGTGTACGTCACCTTCGGCACCGGCCAGAACGGTCCCGACAGCAGCCTGATCGGCAGGGCCGCCGCCTCCGGCCTCACCGTGGACAGCTGGACGATCATGCCGTTCAACTTCGGCGGGGCGGGCCAGAACATGGGCCAGCTCACCGTGCGCGCCGCCGAGGGCCTCAAGACGGCGGTCAAGAACGCCTACGGGTACTCCGACGACCAGGCCTACCGGCACACCGGGATCTCCTCGATGAACGGCATCACCGACAACGGCGAGACGGTGACCGTCGCGGACTTCCGGACCATCCTCGGCTACGCGCAGCAGCGCCACCTGGCGCGGCTGACGTTCTGGTCGGTCAACCGGGACCGGCCGTGCACCGGCGGCGGGGCGGACAGCTGCTCCGGTGTCTCGCAGCAGCCGTGGGACTTCACCCGGGTCATCGCCCAGTACACCGGCTGACCCCGCCCGCGTCGCCCGAGCGGTCCTGCCCGTACCCCCGGCAGGACCGTCCGGGCGCGCGGTCAGGGCTCCCGGACCAGGTGGACGAGGGCGCTGGCCCAGTCGCCGGACGGCAGCTCGACGTCCAGCCCGTACCCCTCCAGTACGGCCCCGTGGTGCAGGGCGCCGGTACGCGTGTCCCGGTAGCGGGCCCCCGGGGCGAGGCCCCGCAGCCGGACCGGACGCCGCGGCGCGCCGTGGCGGGGGACGCACCGCCAGAGGAGCAGCACCGTCTCGCCGCCGTCCGGGGCGGCGTACTGCACGACGGTGGTCTCCTCGCTCCCGGGGCCGGCGAGCCGGTGCAGCGTCCCCCGCTGCACCAGGTGGCGCACCGCCTTGTACTCGGCGACGAGCGCGGTGGCCTCCTCCATCTCCCGCTCGGACCAGGTGTGGAGATCGCCGCCCACGGCCAGCAGCCCGGCCATGGCGACATGGAACCGGAAGCGCAACGGGACCGACCGGCCGGTGAGCTGGTTGGGCACGTCGGTGACCCAGGCGCCCATCACCCGGGGCGGGTAGATCTGGCCGAAGCCGTGCTGGATCGTGATCCGGTCCATGGCGTCGGTGTTGTCCGAGGTCCACACCTGGTCCGTGCGGGCCAGGATGCCGAGGTCCACACGGCCGCCGCCCCCGCTGCACGACTCGACGCGCAGCCCGGGGTGGCGGGCCCGGAGCCGGTCGATGACGTCGTAGAGGTGGTGCGTGTACCGCGTCCACAGGAGGTCGTGGCCGTCCTCCTCGCCGGGCCAGCCCGCCTCGCTGAAGGCGCGGTTCATGTCCCACTTCAGGAAGTCGACGCGGTACTCGGTGACCAGGCGGTCGAGCCAGCCGTACGTGAACTCCGCGACGTCCGGCCGCGCCAGGTTGAGCACCAGCTGGTTGCGCAGTTCGGTGCGGTCCCGGCCCGGGACGTGCAGGACCCAGTCGGGGTGGGCGCGGTACAGGTCGCTGTCCGGGTTGACCATCTCCGGCTCGACCCAGAGGCCGAACCGCATGCCCAGCCGGCGTACCTCGGCGGCCAGCGGTCCCAGGCCGTCGGGGAAGCGGTCCGGGGACGGGGTCCAGTCGCCGAGCCCGGCGCGGTCGCTGCGGCGGCCGCCGAACCAGCCGTCGTCCAGGACGTAGAGTTCGACGCCCAGCCGCGCGGCGCGGGCGGCGAGGGCCTTCTGACCCGCCTCGTCGACGTCGAAGCCGGTCGCCTCCCACGAGTTGTACAGCACGGGAGCCGTCTCGTCGGCGTGCGGCAGGACGTGCCTGCGGATGTGCTCGTGCCAGGCGTGTCCGGCGCCGCCGAAGCCGCCCTCGCTGAACAGGCCCGAGAACACCGGCGAGACGAACTCCTCGCCCGGCCGCAGCGGAAGCGCCGTCCCGTCGTGTCCGGCCCCGCCGGTGAAACCGGCCCTGCCGTCGTGCGTGTGCTGCGCGGTGACGCGCCAGGTGCCGCTCCAGGCCAGGGCCGCGCTCCACACCCGGCCCCGGTCCTCCGTCGTGTCGCCGTCGTCGAGCATCACCCAGGGGTTGGCGTGGTGGCTGGTCGAACCGCGGCGGCTGGTCAGGACGGTCTCGCCGTGGGGGAGCGGTTCCCTGTGCAGCCGGCTCTCCGCGGACCACCGGCCGGTGACATGGCTGAGGCGGTAGCCGGGCAGCGCGGGCAGCGTCCACGCGGCGGAGTCCGCGCGCAGCAGGCGCACGGGCGTGTCGCCGTCGTTGCGTACGGTGACGCGGCGTTCGATGACGTCGCTGTCCTCCCTGACGCGGTAGTGCAGGACGACCCGCAGCGGATGGACCCGGTCCCGGAAGGCGAGTTCGAGGTCGTGCGTGCCCGGCTCCGGCCGGTGGACCCGGTGGTGCTCGGGCCGCCACGCGAAGGCGCGGGACCCGTCGGCGTACCGGACCTGGAGCGAGGGCGGTCCGTAGCGGGTGCCGCCGTCCACCGGGAGTTCCTCGCCCACCCCCGTCGTGCCCTCGAAGCTGTCGGTGGGTCCGGGGAGCGGGGCGGCCAGCCCTCCCGCCTCGGCCGGGGTCAGCCGGGGCCCCCAGGCCACATGGCGGGGAGCCCCGGTCTCGTCCACCCGGAGCACGTACGAGGTGTGGGGCGTGGACAGCAGCCAGAGGCCGGTGTCGGGGTCGTGGGAGATCAGGGTCGGGTCCTCACTCAGGCGTGGCGGTGCGATCGGCCTCCCTACCCAAACCGCGCCGTGACGGCCTGTCAATTCCCGGCCTCAGACCTCCTCGGCGGCGGCGCGCGGGGGAGTGGCGGTGGCGGGGCGGGTGCCCGCTTCCCCCTGGTCGCGCCGGGCGCTGTGCGACATCCAGGCCGCGACCAGGGCACCCGAGACGTTGTGCCACACGGAGAACACCGCCGCGGGCAGGGCGGCCAGCGGGCTGAAGTGGGCCGTCGCCAGGGAGGCGGCGAGCCCGGAGTTCTGCATACCGACCTCGAAGGCCATGGCCCGGCTCGCCGGGCGCCCGAGCCCGGTGACCTTGCCCGCGCCGTACCCCAGGGCGAGCCCGAGACCGTTGTGCAGCACGACGGCGACCAGCACGCTGAGGGCGGCCCCCTTGATGGCGTCGGCGCTGCCCGCCACCACGGCGCAGACGATCGAGGCCACGGCCAGCGACGACAGCCACGGCATCACGCCCAGCACCCGGTCGACGTACCGGCCCGCGAACAGCCGCACCAGCAGACCTCCGACCACCGGAAGCAGCACGGTCTTGAGGATGTCCGCCATCATGGAACCGGCGTCCACCGGCAGGTACGCGCCGGCCAGCAGCAGGGTCAGCGGCGGGGTCACCAGCGGCGCGAGCACGGTAGAGACGGTGGCGACGGAGACCGACAGCGCCACATCACCCCGGGCCAGGAACGTCACCACGTTCGACGCCGTACCGCTCGGGGCGCAGCCGACCAGGATCACACCGGCGGCCAGCTGCGGGGGCAGTCCGAGCGCGTGGGCGATGAGCCAGCCGAGGCCCGGCATGATCACGTAATGGGCGGCCAGTCCGATGCCCACGGCCCACGGGCGCCGCGCCACACCCTTGAAGTCGAGCGGGGTCATCGTCAGTCCCATGCAGAACATGACGACGCCCAGCAGATAGGGCACCGACTCCGTCCAGCCCGCGAACGCCCCCGGCGTCAGGAGACCGGCCGCGCCCGCCAGCAGCACGAGGACGGGGAACACGGTGACGGCCAGCCTCGCCGCCCTGTCGTCGGATCCCGGTTGATCTGGGGCTTTCTGTTCGGTTCGCACAGGCGCGATGAGACGCCCGGGGGCCGGGGCGCCGCAAACGCGTCTCGATATGTGGTCACTACATGCAATACCGGCCGGCCGGGCCCCGGGGAGGCCGCCCGGCGCCCGCCGCCGTCAGGGCAGGTGGCGCGACGGGCGGCCGGCGGGCACCTCGGTCAGTACGACGCGGTGGCCGCCGGGACCGCGTCGCCGTGCCCGCTCAGGGGCGCGGCCCGATCAACTGCCCGCCCTCGCGCACCAGGATCGCCGCCGCGGGGCAGGAGTCCGCGGCGTCCAGGGCGCGTTCGTCCGGGGTGATCCGGTCGCGCAGCGGTGCCGCCCGGCCCTCGTCGTCCAGCCGGTACAGCTCGGGCGCGAGGCCCGCGCACATGCCCGAGCCCATGCACAGGCCCCGGTCCACCTCGGTCGTCCAGGACACCGCCCTCACCACCCCACCGGCATCTCGCGCGGCCCCCGTACGAGCATCTCGCTCTTCCACTCCACGTCGCCCGCCAGCCGCAGGCCCGGGAAGCGCGTGAGCAGGGCGCCCAGCGCCTCCTGGAGCTCCAGCCGGGCCAGCGGCGCGCCCAGGCAGTGGTGCACCCCGTGGCCGAAGCCCAGGTGCTGGACGCCGGTCCGGGTGACGTCGAGCCGGCCCGGCGCGTCGAACTTCAGCGCGTCGCGGTTGGCCGCGCCGACCGCGACCAGCACCGGCTCACCGGCCCGCACCAGGGTCTGGCCGACCCGCACGTCCTCCGTCGCGTACCGGGGGAAGCCGGCGCCGCTGCCCAGGGGCACGAACCGCAGGAGCTCCTCGACGGCCCCGCGGACCAGCTCCGGGCGCTCCCTCAGCAGCGCCATCTGGTCCGGGTGGTCGAGCAGGGCGTGCACGAAGTTGGGGATCTGGGTGGCGGTCGTCTCGTGGCCCGCGACCAGGATCCCGACACACAGGTCGATCAGTTCGAGCTCGCTGAGCCGGTCACCGGTGTCGCGGGCCTCGATCAGCCCGGTCATCAGATCGGGCCGGGGCCGGCGCCGGTGCTCCTCGATCAGCCCGGCCATGTAGGCGCGCAGCTCCTCCCGGCTGCGCAGGAACTCCTCGGCCGTCAGGGAACTCGTGGACAGCGCCGCGTCGCTCCACTTCCGGAACTTCGGCCGGTCCTCCTCCGGCACGCCGAGCATGCGGCAGATGACGGCGACCGGGATCGGCAGCGCGTAGTGCTCCACCAGGTCGGCCGGCTGCCCCAGGGCCTCCAGCCCGTCCAGCAGGTCCCGCGTCAGCTCCCGTACCCAGGGACGCAGCTTCTCCACCTGGTGCACGGTGAACGCCTTGGCCACCAGGGTGCGCAGCCGGGTGTGCCCCGGCGGGTCCATGCTCAGGATCCCGCTGTCCCGGCTGCCCTCCGACTGGCGCGGCTCGTCGTGCCGCAGCGCCTCCTCCCGGCTGAAGCGGCGGTCACCGAGGACCAGCCGCGCGTCGGCGTACCGGGTGGCCAGCCAGGCCGGCTCCCCGTAGGCCAGCCGGACCCGTAACAGGCCGGGGCGCTCCAGGGCCTCCTGGTACGCCTCCGACAGCCCCAGCCCCGCCGGTTCGTTGAACGGGTAGGGCAGGGGCGCGTGCTCGGCCGTGGTCGTCATCGTGTGACCTCCCGTCACTCGGCGGACCCACCGAGCATCACCACCGGCCGCGGGCACGGTCAACAGCGCCTTGTCGGCCACCGCGCGCCCCGGCCGGTGGCGGGTCAGCCCTTGCGGCCCACCGCCACGTAGCCCGCGCTGACGATGTCGTCCTGGCCGGGGACCGGGGCGCCGAGCTCCGGATGCCAGGCCTCGGCGGCCACGATGCCGGGTCCGACGATGTCGAGCCCCTCGAAGAACGCGGCGAAGCGCTCACGGGTGCGCGGGGCGAGCGTGAGCGCGTTCGCCCTGTACATCTCGTCGACCTTGCGGGCCTCTTCCGGGTGGAAGTCGGCGGTGAGGTGGGAGATGGTCAGGTAGCTGCCCGGGGCCAGTACGGAGACCAGCCGGTCCACCAGCGCGTAGGCCCCGTCCTCGTCGCTCACGAAGTGCAGCAGCGCGATCAGCGACAGGGCCACCGGCTGGGTGAAGTCCAGCGTCCGGCCGGCCTGTTCGAGGATGGCGTCGACGTCCCGGGCGTCGGCCTGGACGTAGTCGACGGCGCCCTCCGGGGTGCCCTTCAGCAGGGCCGCGGCGTGCGCCAGCACGATCGGGTCGTGGTCGCAGTAGACGACCCGGGTGGTGGGCGCCGTCCGCTGCGCCACCTGGTGGAGGTTGGGCTCGGTGGGTATCCCGGTGCCGATGTCGAGGAACTGCCTGACCCCCTGTCCGGCCAGCCAGCTGGTGGCGCGGTGCATGAAGGCCCGGTTCACCTTCGCCATGACCGGCACCCCCGGCTCGACGGCCAGCATCTGCCGGCCCATCGCCTCGTCCACCGGGTAGTTGTCCTTGCCGCCCAGGAACCAGTCGTACATCCGTGCGGGATGCGGGCGGCTGGTGTCGATGCGCAGGGAGGTGCTGTCGTTCTCCGGTCCGGCCATCGCGAACTCCAGGTGTGTCGAGCCAACGGGTGATCAACTCGCCCCAGGGTAAAGGCTGTCGGTGCGGAGGCCGACAGGAGGACGCGCGCGCCGAACGGCCGGGACCGGCGGGGGTCCCGGCCGTCCGGCGGTGGCTCAGGCGGTCTGGAGGTTGTCCCCCTGCTGGGGGTCCGTGGCGCGGGGAGCCGGCCGGACCGTGGCGGGCCGGGCGAGCAGGGAGTCGGCGAGGGCGATGGCCTGCGGGACGTCCTGGGTGCCGGTGAGCACGCACAGGGTGTAGGCGGCGTCCTCGACGGCGCGGGCCGTGGCGTCGGTGGGCAGGCGGTCGTCCTCGATGCGGGCGTCGGCGTAGCGGGCGAGGGCCACGCGAAGATCCTGCGGTCTGGGGGTCAGCACAGCACGTACTCCTCGGGGTGGAGAGAAGGTCCTGGGTACCGCTTCGCGCGTACGGGGCGTCGCGCCTCGGGGGTACCGCTTCGCGCGACGGCTCGGCATGGCACGCGGTGCCACCCCTGTACCCGGTCCCGTCCGTTGTACGCCTGGAGCGGAGGAGATGGCCGATTTGCCACGCATGGGTGCGGGGTCCGTTCCGGGGGCGCGACCGCTGGTCCGCGCGCCCCTGGCGTGCGCCCCGCGTGCGCCGTGTCTCGGCCGGAAGTGTGCGGCGCCGGTCCGCTCCGTCCGCCCCGCCGGCGCATCACCCCGCCGAAGGGCCGGGCCTTCCGCGTGAGCCGTGTCTCACCCACCCGAGCGGTCTTGCTATGCAACGAGTTGCATAGAACGATCGGGGCATGGCCCTCGACCACGCGATCCTCGTCTCCCTGCTGGAACGGCCCGGCTCGGGCTACGAGCTGGCACGGCGTTTCGAGCGGTCCATCGGCTACTTCTGGACGGCCACACACCAGCAGATCTACCGCGTCCTCAAGCGCATGGAGGGTGACGGCCTCCTCGACGTCCGCGACGTACCCCAGCGGGGGCGACCGGACAAGAAGGAGTACTCCGTCGCCGGACCCGGCCGCGCCGTCCTGGCCGCGTGGCTGCACGAACCGATCGAACCCGAGAGCCTCCGCCACGATCTCGCCGTGAAGATCCGGGGCGCGGCGTTCGACGACCCGGCCGCGCTGATCCACGAGGTCGAACGCCACCACCGGGTCCACGGCGACCGGCTGGCGCACTACCTCGCCGGGGAGCGGCGGGACTTCACCGGCCCCGGCGCGCCCTCCCCGCCCGACGCCGCGCGGGAGCTCCAGCACGTCGTGCTGCGCGGCGGCATCGCGTACGAGCGCATGACGATCGCCTGGCTCGACGACGTGCTCGCCACCCTCCACAGGCTCGGCCGGACCGCCCCGCCCGCCTGAGACCGGCCCACGGCACCCCTGACACACCCACGACCCCGGAAGGCGGACCGCCATGACCGACCCGCTGCTGTTCAACCCGCGCACCTACGACCCGGCGCACTTCGACCCCGAGACCCGCAGACTGCTGCGCGCCACCGTCGACTGGTTCGAGGCCCGCGGCAAACGCCGGCTGACCGAGGACTACCGCTCCCGCGCCTGGCTGGGCGAGTTCCTCGACTTCGCCGCCCGGGAGCGGCTGTTCGCCACCTTCCTCACCCCGTCCGCCGCCGCCCGGCGCGAGGACCAGCGGTGGGACACCGCCCGCATCGCCGCGCTCAACGAGATCCTCGGGTTCTACGGACTCGACTACTGGTACGCCTGGCAGGTGACCATCCTCGGCCTCGGCCCGGTCTGGCAGAGCGACAACGCCGCCGCCCGCACCCGCGCCGCCGGACTCCTCGACCAGGGCGAGGTGTTCGCGTTCGGCCTGTCCGAGCGGGCCCACGGGGCGGACATCTACTCCACCGACATGCTGCTGACCCCGGACGGCGACGGCGGCTTCCTGGCCTCGGGCTCCAAGTACTACATCGGCAACGGCAACGCCGCCGGTCTGGTCTCCGTCTTCGGCCGCCGCGCCGACGTCGAGGGTCCCGACGGGTATGTCTTCTTCGCGGCCGACAGCCGCCACCCGGCCTACCACCTGGTGAAGAACGTCGTGGACTCCTCGAAGTACGTGAGCGAGTTCCGCCTGGCCGACTACCCCGTGGGCGCCGACGACATCCTGCACACCGGGCGCGCCGCCTTCGACGCCGCTCTCAACACCGTCAACGTCGGCAAGTTCAACCTGTGCACCGCCTCGATCGGCATCTGCGAGCACGCGATGTACGAGGCCGTCACCCACGCCCACCACCGCGTCCTCTACGGCCGCCCGGTGACCGCCTTCCCGCACGTGCGCCGCGAACTGGCCGACGCCTACGTCCGGCTGGCCGGCATGAAGCTCTTCAGCGACCGCGCCGCCGACTACTTCCGCTCCGCCGGGCCGGAGGACCGCAGGTACCTGCTGTTCAACCCGATGACGAAGATGAAGGTGACCACGGAGGGCGAGAAGGTCATCGACCTGCTGTGGGACGTCATCGCCGCCAAGGGCTTCGAGAAGGACACCTACTTCGCCCAGGCCGCCGTCGAGATCCGGAGCCTGCCCAAGCTGGAGGGCACGGTCCACGTCAATCTGGCCCTCATCCTGAAGTTCCTGCGCAGCCACCTGCTCGATCCGGCCGGCTACGCACCCGTGCCGGCCCGCCTCGACGCGGCCGACGACGCCTTCCTCTTCCGCCAGGGCCCCGCCCGGGGGCTGGGCTCCATCCGGTTCCACGACTGGCGCCCGGCCTTCGACGCCTACGCCGACGTGCCCAACGTGGCCCGCTTCCGGGAGCAGGCGGACGCCCTGTGCGACTTCGTCCGCACCGCCGCCCCCGACGAGGAGCAGAGCCGCGACCTCGACCTCCTGCTCTCCGTCGGCCAGCTCTTCGCCCTGGTCGTCCACGGCCAGCTGATCCTGGAACAGGCCCACGCGACGGCCCTGGACACGGACGTGCTCGACGAACTGTTCTCCGTCCTCGTCCGCGACTTCTCCGCGCACGCCGTCGAACTGCACGGCAAGGAATCGGCCACTCCGGTACAGCAGGACTGGGCCCTCGGCGCGGTGCGGCGCCCGGTGGCGGACGAGGCACGCGCCGCACGTGTCTGGAAGCGTGTGGAGGCCCTGGCCGGGGCGTACGAGATGGCGCCGTGACCCCCTGACACCCGGTGCCACCTCACGGGGGCGTCCGCAGGCCGGGCCGATCAGGTCCGGCCCGCGCGTTCCCGCGTGTGCGGCACCGGCCGCGGGCCCGCACGTCCTACCGTGAGCCGATGCGTTCCGTCCCCTGGTGGGCCCTGCTCTCGTCGGCCTGCGCACCGGTCCTCCTGGTCGGCGGCTGGACCGTCTCGGCGGTCCTCCAGGGACCCGGTTACGACCCGGGCTCCGCCACGATCAGCATCCTCGCCTCCGACGGCGCCCAGGGGTACTGGGTGATGACCTCGGCCCTGGTCGGTCTGGGCGTCTGCGACGTGGTCACCGCGTGCGGACTGCGCCCGGCGGCACGGGCGGGCCGGGTGGCGCTGGGCGGCGGTGGGCTGTCGGCCATGCTGCTGGCCTTCTTCCCGGCGCCCGCCAGCGGAGGATCGCTGGACCACGGGACGGTGGTCGCGGTCGGCTTCGCCCTCCTCGCCCTGTGGCCGGTGCTGGCCGTACGCCGCCCCGGCCACGCGTGGCGCCACGGCCGCCCGGGACTCCCGGACCCTTCACCGGCTTCGGACCCTCCACCGGCCTCCGGCCTCCCGTCGGCTTCGGACCCTCCACGGGCTTCCGGCCGCGCTCCGGCGGAGGGCAGCGTGCCGTGGGGGCTGCGGCCCCGGCCGTCACTCATGGCCGCCGGGCTCATGTGGCTCGGGGGCGGCTGGTTCCTGCTCGCCCTGTTCGTCAACGACACGGCCGGAGCCGCCGAGCGCGTCGTGACATTCGCACAAGCGTTCTGGCCCTTGGTGGTCGTGGTCTCCTGCGTGCGCTGGACCGGCGACGACGCGCGGACCGCGTGAGGCATTCGGGTCACCCGGACAATGCCTGATGACCGGCCTCTTCCGGTGGGTGGCGACGGTCCGGTACTCTCCGCGAGTTGCCGCAATCCTATGGTCACATGACCATGGAGATCTCATCCGGAGGTCGTCTCATCCGGCCGTTCCCGGCCGGGGACGGAAGGGGCGCCGCGTATGGCCAGGTACTTCGAGAACAGCGCCGACGATCTGGTCCCCGACGCGCTCACCGGCTTCGCCCGCGCGCACGCGGACCTCGTCGAGTTCGACGCCTCGGACGGATACGTCACCGCCCGGCACACCGCACCGGCGCGCCGGGTAGGACTTCTGTCCGGCGGCGGGTCGGGTCACGAGCCGATGCACGCCGGGTACGTCGGCGCGGGGATGCTCGACGCCGCCTGTCCGGGGCGGGTCTTCGCCTCCCCGCACAACCGGCAGATCTACCGGGCCTCCCTGGCGGCGGCCCGGCCGGGCGGTGTGCTGCACATCGTCAAGAACTACACGGGCGACCGGATCAACTTCGGCATCGCGGCCGAACGGCTCGCCGACCAGGGCATCACCTGCTCACGGGTCCTCGTCGACGACGACCTGGCCTCGGACTCCGAGGAGATCGCCGCCGGACGGCGGGGCACGGGCGGCACGGTGCTGGTGGAGAAGATCCTGGGCGGCGCCGCCGACGCGGGGCTGGGGATCGAGGAGCTGACGGAGCTGGGCACGGCGATGGTGGGCCGGTGCCGGACGCTCGCGGCCGCCTCCGCGGCGCACCACGCCCCGGGCACCGGTGAACCGGCGTTCTCCCTGCCGGTCGGGGAACTGGAGTACGGCGTGGGGATACACGGCGAACGCGCCGACCGCACACGGCCCCAGGGAGACGTGCGGGCGCTGGTCGAGGACATGACGGGAGCCCTGCTGGCCGAGCTGCGCCCGGGGGCGGACGAACCGGTCGTCGCCCTCGTCAACGGCCTGGGATCGGTCACCTTGCTGGAGCTGTACGGGATCTTCGGCGAAATGGGCCGGGTGCTCGACGCCCGGCGCGTCCGGCTCGCCCGCCACCTCGTCGGCGACTACGTCACGGCGCTCGACATGCGGGGCTTCTCCCTGACCCTGCTGGTGGCCGATCCCGCCGTGCTGGCCTTCTACGACGCGCCCGTGCACACCGCGGCGCTGCGCTGGTGAGCGGTACAGCCGCCGGGGTCCCGGCAGCCGGTGACTGGAGCAGGAGGACGAGACCATGACGACGGCCGCTTTCGACGGAACGCTGACACGCGACTGGATGCACCGCTTCGCCGATTCGGTGTACGCCACCGAGGCCGAACTGACGGCACTCGACCAGCGGGTGGGTGACGGGGACTTCGGGAACAACCTCACCGCCGGGGTCAGGGCCGCCCAGCGCCTGCTGGACGCCCACGGAGAGGGGTCCGGTCCCTCGGCGACGCTGGGATTCATGGCCACGGCCTTCCTGGACGAGATCGGTGGTACCAGCGGGCCGCTGTTCGGTCTGCTCTTCCAGGCCCTGAGCAGGGCGGCGTCCGGGGACGGCCTCACGGCGGCCGGGCTCGCGGAAGGCGCCGAGCAGGGACTCGCGGCGATTCGCCGGGTGGGCGACGCGTCGCCCGGCGACAAGACCCTGGTCGACGCGCTGACCCCGGCCGCGGCGGCGCTTCGGGCGTCCGAGGGGACGCCTCCCGGCCGCGCCCTGGCCCGGGCGGCGGACGCCGCCTGGCAGGGGGTGCACGACACGGCGGGGCTGTCGGCGCGCATGGGACGGGCGAGCTACCTCGGCGAACGGGTGACGGGCATTCCCGACCCCGGTGCGGTCGGTGTCGCCCTGTTCTTCGCCTCGGCCGCGGGCCCGGTGAACGCCCTGGCGCCGTATCTTCCCGACGCGGGATGACCGCCGCGCCGTGACCCGGGGCCGCCCTGGTGAGGGCCGGCCCCGGCCCGGTCCGCCTCACGCACCGATGTGGGTACGCGCCCAGGACACCAGATCGGGATCGGCGAGGCTGGAGACCCAGAGGTCGGCGGCGTCCGCGTCGGGCCCCGGAGGGCACGGGCCGGTGCCGAGGACGCGGAGACCGGCCCGCCGGGCCGACTCCATGCCGGTGAGCGAGTCCTCCACGGCGAGGGCGTCCTCCGGCGGGACACCGCAGAGGCGCGCGGCGACGCTGTAGACGTCCGGCTGGGGCTTGGGCCGCACGTTGTCACCGGCGACCACCACATGGCCGAAGCAGCTCAGCAGCCCGGCCCGGTCCAGGCAGGACTCCACCATCTCCCGCGGGCAGTTGCTCGCGACCGCGAGCGGGCGGTGGCGGGCGGCCAGCCGGACCAGGGACGCCGCGCCCGGCATGGTGACGGGGTTCTCGTCGACCAGGGCGGTGAAGTTGTCCAGGAGCGCCTCCGACAGGTCCTCGGCGAGGTCCGGTTTCCCGGTCTCCTCGGCCATCAGGGCGCCGCACTCCACGTAGTGCACCCCCTTGGCCCGGTCGGCGAACCCCGCCGGAGGCTTGAGACCGAACGAGCGGAAGGTGACGTTGCGGGCTTCTTGCCAGTGGCTTTCCGTGTCCATCAGGGTGCCGTCGCAGTCGAAGACGATGGCGGAAGGGGACCACGAGAGGATGCGATGAGCTGTCATTTATCTGCCGTTCTCGGAAGGGGCGCCGGCCTGTCCGGTTCGCGGGTACGGGCCGGTGCCGGGCGGTGGGTGTTCCACTCGGCTTCTGGAATGGGCGATGTCGCGCGGCCTTCTGCGGCCACATACCGATGTGGCTCCTGCGCCGGGGGGCGCGCCACGACGGACGGAATCCGTCGTTTCCGGCAGAGCCCGAAAACATCGTGACCGTTACGTTAATTTGACGGGCTCACGTGCCGCAATCACCAATTCGGGTGCAAAGAAACGGCCCGGTACACGGAGGCCGGCCGGGGCTCAGGCGTGCGGGGTGCGGGCAACGCCATCCGCTGGTGCCTCAACACGCCTGCTGAGCAGGTACTTTGATCAAGTCCGGGGTGCGGTGCGGGTGGTGGGCGCGGACGCGTGGAACGGTTCCGCTCCTGGGCGCGTCAGATTGTTCGATGTCGCACGCGCGCACGCACAGTCGAAGAATAATAAAATCTTCGCGCGTCGCGACCGCGCCCTCCGGTGGGGAGGGTGCGGCTCATTCATGTCGTGGCGGTAGAACAAAAGAGCGAGGGTGGAACAAAGGTGCAGGACAGGGCGCGTGCGACCCGCAGAGTGCTACTGGAATCCGCAGCACATCTTTTTGTCGAACGCGGATACGCGGGCACCAGTGTCAACGATATAAGTGACCATTCGGGGCGGACGAGTGGGGCGATCTATTTCCACTACTCCAGCAAGGAGAAACTGGCACTCGCCGTCGTACGCGAGCAGTTCGCCAGCTGGCCGCAGCTCGCCGCCCCCTACGACGGCCAGGAGATCCCCCCGCTGGAGAAACTGGTCGTCCTGAGTTTCGACATCGCGCGGGCCCTGAGCGAGGACATCGTGGCGCGCGCCGGGGCACGGCTCTGGGCGGAGCGCCGCAGCATCGACGCCGCCGTGCCCACGCCGTTCGACGCCTGGGCGCTGGCGGCCACACGGCTGCTCGCGGAGGCCAGGACGAGGGGCGAACTCGCCGACGGCATCGACCCGTCGGACACCGCCGTCACGCTCGTGTGCGCCTTCTTCGGGTTCTGCACCCTGACCGACGAGATGCGGGGCGGGCGGGACTGGGGGGCCCGGCTGGACCACTGGTGGCTGCTGGTGCTCAGGTCCCTCCAGGCCGAGCCGGACCCGGCGGGTCTGCTCGCACGGGCGCGCACGCGGACCCGGCTTCCGGCCCGGCAGGAAGAGCGCGTCCCCAGCGGGCAACGGTGAGGCAGGCGGGCCTCCGTGACGGCCGGGCGGTCACCTCGTCCGTACAACTCGTCTGATCCGTACGGGAACAAGGGCCCGTGCCGTCGCGTCCCCGCTCGTCGGCGGCTCGTCCCTTCCGTTCGTCGGCTCCATGGCAGGCGGCCGGCACCGCGAGGGGCCGCCCCGGTTCAGCCGGCGGGCTCTCCGTGGTGCACCGGAGAAGCGCCGGGCGGCACGAAGCACGCGATGACGGTCTTGCCCGACTCCTGCGGACGGGTGGCCCAGCTGTCGGCCAGCGCGTCCACGATGGCCAGCCCGCGCCCGCCGGTCCGGGTGCCGTCGGCCTCCTGCGGGGCCGGCGGGGCCGGATCGCCGTCGTGGACGCTGACATGGAGACAACGGCTGTCCCAGGTCAGCACCAGCTGCGCGTCGCTGTGGGCGTGTACGTGCGCGTTGGTGATCAGCTCCGACACGCTGAGCAGGATCGCGTCCACGGTCTCCGGCGCGTCCTTCGTCCAGTCCAGGGACTCCAGGTGCTCCCGCGTCCAGTGGCGGCCCGCCCGTACACCGCGGGCCACCGGGAACGACCTGGCCCAGCCCACCGCACGCATCGACGTATCCCGTGGTCGTGTCACAGCGTCTCCCTCGCTCGGGCATCCAGCAGGCGGCTTCCGGGAGCCGTGCCCGGACGTCGCCCTGGGCACGGAACCCCTGGAAGACACGGCTTCCGGGAGAGGCTCCCACGAAGCGCCTACCCGCTCCGCCCCCTGTTACGGCGCGTCTGCCCGATGCCACCCGGGGGCCGTTCCCGAGGTGGTCCGCGAGTGATTCGGGCGGCGGATCGGGGGCACTCCCATGACAGGCTCGAAGCCCGGACCCCGTCCGGGCCGTCACTCCTGGAGGCCCTGTGACCACCTATGTCATCACCGTGCCCGGCACCTTCCTCCACGACGTCACGGAGGACCAGCGCTCCGGCGTGAAGCGCAGGCTGCGCCACCGGGACCCGCAGAACACCGACCTGGGCGAGGCCGAGGAGCTGGACCTGCTGACGGTCCAGGACGACAACACCTTCTCCGTCCGGCTGGAGATCGCGGCACCCGACCGGGCGCGGGCCGAGGCCGACGCCTCACGGCTCGCCGAGTCCGCGCTGCGCGACAGCGGCCTCACGGCCGAGGACGCCGTACTGGGACCGGCGGTCGTCACCGGGATCGAGAGCGACTACTGAAACCCCGGGCCGGAGAGCCGGTGAGGTCTCGCCGGCGCCCGGTGGCGTGTGGTGCGTTCGGGTGACACCCTGGCCCGGTGGACCGCGACCAGGTGAGCGAGCAGCTGCTGGACGGCCTGACCGTCGACACCAGCAGGCCCGAACAGCCGATCCTGCTCGACGAGGCGGGCCGCCCGATCAAGACCTGGCGGGAGAACTACCCGTACGACCGCAAGGTCCGGCGCAAGGAGTACGAGCGGGTCAAGCGCGTCCTGCAGATCGAACTCCTCAAGCTCCAGCGGTGGACCAAGGACACCGGTGCCCGGATCGTCGTGGTGTGCGAGGGGCGCGACGCGGCCGGCAAGGGCGGCACGATCCAGCGCTTCACCGAACGCCTCAACCCGCGCGGCGCCCGCATCGTCGCCCTCGACAAGCCCACGGACCGCGAGCGCGGCCAGTGGTACTTCCAGCGCTACGTCGCCCACCTGCCGGCCCCCGGCGAGCTCGTCTTCTTCGACCGCTCCTGGTACAACCGGGCCGGTGTCGAACGCGTCATGGGCTTCTGCACACCAGGGGAGTACGAGCTCTTCCTCAAGCAGTGCCCCGTCTTCGAGGAGATGCTCGTCGACGACGGCATGGTCCTGGTGAAGTTCTGGTTCTCCGTCTCGCGCGCCGAGCAGCGCACCCGCTTCGCGATCCGCCAGGTCGACCCGGTGCGCCAGTGGAAGCTCTCGCCCACGGACATCGACTCGCTGGACCGCTGGGACGACTACACCACGGCGAAGATCGACATGTTCCGTGCCACGGACACCGGCCACGCGCCGTGGACCGTGGTGAAGAGCAACGACAAGCGCCGGGCCCGCCTCGAAGCGATGCGCGGCCTGCTGGCCCGCGTCGACTACGAGGCCAAGGACCCCGACGCCGTCGGCGTACCGGACCCGCTCGTGGTGGGTCCCGCCGCCACGCTCCTGGAGCCGGGCGAGGAGGACACCGCGCTGTCGCCGACCCGCCTCGCGACCCACCGGGAAGGCCCCGGCGTACATCCCTGAGGGCCGTTCCGGGGGTCGCGGGGGGCCCGGGTCCTTGGGGGTCCCGGGTCCCGCGGGGTCCTGGGCCTCCGCCCCGCACACGGCCTCCGGCACGGCGGGCCCGCCCCGCCCGGCCGCCACGGGCACGGGACCGGCCGGCCCGCCCGAAGGTCTGTCAGACCTGGCCGAGATCGGTGCCGAGCCAGTGCTCGGGCCGCAGATGGATGACCACCTGCTCGCCGTGTTCCTTCCAGGCGAAGTCGGTGTAGGCCTCGACCTTCTCGGCCGGCAGGTAGCGCGAGGCCATCTCCACGAGCTGGTCGCGGACGGCGGGCCGTGTCGCGACGACGGGGCCCTCCACGGAGACGTAGCGGATGGTGGGTGTCACCCGGTCGACCATCAGGCTGAACCGCCCGGCCGCGGCGATCGCCAGCGCCTTGCGTGACTGGCGGCCCGTCATGATCCAGGCGTCGCCGCCGGGTGCGTACTGGTACCAGATCGGCACGGTGAGCGGGGCCCGGCCCTCCTGCCCCGAGGTCACGGCCAGCGCGGCGATGTGCGGCTCGGCGAGGAACTGCTCACGTTCGTGACGGGTCAGTGCCATGGACGGACTCCTTCGTGGGCTCGCTGTCATGGTTCCGTTTCGCATTATGTCCTCCGACGGTGACGCATCGGTGACCTCCGGCGGGGCAGGCGGGGGGCATGCAGCGAAGTGACGCACGGTCGGCCCCACCCGTATCCCGCGAAACACGCGCCCGCACCGCCGGCGGACACCGCCACGGCCGCCACCGGCTCGGCGGGCACCGCAGAGGCGACTGGCACCGGCGCCTGCTCGCCTACCGCGAGGTCGAACTGGTGCGGTCGCCGTCACCGGACGGGGGCGACGCCCAGTGCCTCCTCCTGGTGCATGTCCGCAAGGTCGTCGGGCAGGTGGACTACCGGCTCTGCTCCTCGTGCGCGGAGGGCGTCATCACCGGGGTGTTCCTGGAGGAGCGCTTCCGGCGCAGCGGACTCGGGACCCGGGCGCTCTCGCACCTTCGGGTGCGGTACCCGGGCCTGGTGTGGCGTACCACCGTCGACCGGCGTCTGACGCGCGACCTGATGCGCCGGATGCGGGTCGTGAGGCACAGCGGGGACGGCGGATGCCGCCACGCGCCGGCGGACGGGACCCGGGTCCGCGCCGTGCGGGAGCAGCCGGACCCCGGCAGCCCGTCCCGCCCCCGGGCGGCCGTCGAAGGGACGGAGAGCGGTGTGACCGAAACCAAGGAGAGTGGACAGCGATGACGGACAGGAACGACAGGCCCGTGCCGGGCGCGGACGAACTCCGCGCACGTGTGGGGGAGGCCCGTGACGCGCTCGGCCGTACGGCGGAGGAGTTCGCGGGTGAGGCCGGTCCCGGAGGCCGCTCGCGGGAGAAGGCGGCCGAGCTGAAGGACCGGGCCGGGGAGAGGACGACCGAGGCCAAGGACCGGGTCCAGGAGAAGGCGGAGGAGGCCAAGGACCGGGTCCAGGAGAAGACGGCGGAGGTGAGGGACCGTGCGCAGGAGAAGGCGGCCGAACTCAAGGACCGGACGCGGGAGAAGACCGCCGGGGCCGGGGACCGGGCCCAGGAGGCCGCCGGAGAGGCCCGGACCCGGATAGCGGGGGCGGCCCGCGCACTCGGCGAGAAGGTCCAGGACGGCACGCCCGAACCCGTGCGCGAGGGTACCGGGCGCGCCGTGGAGGCCGTACGGGGCAGGCCCGGCGTGTTCCTCGCCGCCGGGGCGGCCGTACTCGTCGCGGTGCTCGTGGCCCGGCGGCGGCGCGGGAGGTGCTGATGAAGGCCGCGGAGATCGTGTACAAGCCCGTGGGGTTCGCGCTGGGGCTGACCGGAGGTCTGCTGGCCGGCGCGGTGTTCAAGCAGGTGTGGAAGGTGGCCGGCGGCCAGGGCGAGGCCCCCGGACCCACCGACCGGGACCGGGGCTGGGTGGAGATCCTCGTGGCCGCCGCCCTCCACGGGGCCGTCTTCTCCACCGTCCGGGCGGCGGTGGGGCGGGGCGGTGCCGTCACGGTGCACCGGCTCACCGGCACCTGGCCCGACTGACCACGACGGTGCGGGCCCTCGGCGCCCGCCCCCGCACACCGGGGACGGGCGTCCACCCGTCCCCGCCGCACGTACACCGCCGTACCTCCCACCGACGCCCGGCCCGGAACTCCTTAATCCCGCAGGGTTCCGGGCCGGGCGCCGCCGTGCCACGACCTGGCCCGGACCGGCCGGCCGACCCGACGCCGGGGGCGGCGCTCGGGTATCCTCGTACACAGTTGTCTTACGGCAACGGTTTGCCGGTGTGGGGGACGCCGGAGGGGGCGGCCCGCGTGTACGGGCCGTGGCATGCCGTCTTCCGGCGGATGCCGGGGAGCCTATTGAGGATTGGCCATGGCGGAGAAGACAGCTGAACGTCCGGCGCACCGCACACGCGGGGCGGGCAAGGTGGGGGAGCCGGAGCTACGCCAACTGCTGGCCGGGCTCACGGCGGTGCGTGACGGGGACTTCGGTACGCGCCTGCCGGACGAGGCGGAGGGCCTGCTCGGCGAGATCGCGACCGTGTTCAACGGCATGGTCGACCAGCTCTCCCTGTTCACCTCCGAGGTGACCCGGGTGGCCCGCGAGGTCGGCACCGAAGGCACTCTGGGAGGCCAGGCCGACGTGCCTGGCGTCTCGGGGACATGGGCCGACCTGACCGACTCGGTCAATGCCATGGCGGGCAACCTCACCACCCAGGTCCGTGACATCGCGCACGTGGCCACGGCGGTGGCCAGGGGCGACCTCTCGCAGAAGATCGACGTCGACGCGCGCGGCGAGATCCTCGAACTGAAGAAGACCATCAACACGATGGTCGACCAGTTGTCCGCGTTCGCGGACGAGGTGACCCGGGTCGCCCGCGAGGTCGGCACCGAGGGGAATCTCGGAGGGCAGGCCGATGTGAAGGGTGTGTCCGGCACCTGGCGCGACCTGACCGACTCCGTCAACTCCATGGCAGGCAACCTCACCGACCAGGTCCGCAACATCGCCCAGGTCACCACCGCGGTGGCACAGGGCGACCTGTCGCAGAAGATCACGGTCACCGCCCGGGGCGAGATCCTGGAGCTGAAGGACACCATCAACACGATGGTCGACCAACTGTCGTCCTTCGCGGACGAGGTGACCCGTATGGCCCGGGACGTCGGCACCGAGGGGATCCTCGGAGGGCAGGCCGACGTGAAGGGTGTCTCGGGCACCTGGCGCGACCTGACCGACTCCGTGAACTTCATGGCGGGCAACCTCACCGCGCAGGTCCGCTCCATCGCCCAGGTGGCGACCGCCGTGGCGCGGGGCGACCTGTCGCAGAAGATCGCCGTCACCGCGCGGGGCGAGATCCTGGAGCTGAAGGAGACCATCAACACGATGGTCGACCAGCTGTCCGCGTTCGCCGACGAGGTCACCCGCGTGGCCCGCGAGGTCGGCACCGAGGGCAAGCTCGGCGGCCAGGCCACCGTCCGGGGTGCCTCCGGTACGTGGAAGGACCTCACCGACAACGTCAACGTGATGGCGTCCAACCTGACGGGGCAGGTGCGCTCCATCGCCCAGGTGGCCACGGCCGTGGCGCGCGGCGACCTGTCGCGGAAGATCACCGTGGACGCGGAGGGCGAGATCGCGGCCCTGGCCGAGGTCATCAACACCATGGTGGACACGCTCTCCGCGTTCGCGGACGAGGTGACCCGGGTGGCCCGCGAGGTCGGCACCGAGGGCCGCCTCGGCGGCCAGGCCCGCGTCCCGAACGTCGCGGGGACCTGGAAGGACCTCACCGACAACGTCAACTCGATGGCGAACAACCTGACCGGCCAGGTCCGCAACATCGCCCTCGTCACCACCGCCGTCGCCAACGGCGACCTGTCCAAGAAGATCGACGTCGACGCGCGCGGCGAGATCCTGGAGCTGAAGACCACCATCAACACGATGGTCGACCAGCTGTCGTCCTTCGCCGCCGAGGTGACCCGGGTGGCCCGCGAGGTGGGCAGCGAGGGCCGCCTCGGCGGACAGGCCGAGGTCGAGGGCGTCTCGGGCACGTGGAAGCGCCTCACCGAGAACGTGAACGAGCTGGCCGGCAATCTCACCCGCCAGGTGCGGGCCATCGCCGAGGTCGCCAGCGCCGTGGCCGAGGGCGACCTGACCCGGTCCATCACGGTCGACGCGTCCGGCGAGGTCGCGGAGTTGAAGGACAACATCAACTCCATGGTCGGCTCGCTGCGTGAGACGACCCGGGCCAACCAGGAGCAGGACTGGCTGAAGTCCAACCTCGCCCGGGTCTCCGGACTGATGCAGGGCCACCGGGACCTGGAGGTCGTCGGTGAACTGGTCATGGAGGAGCTCACCCCGCTGGTCGGCGCCCTGTACGGCGCGTTCTACCTGGCCGAGGAGACCCCCGAGGGCACCGAGCTGCGCATCGTCGGCTCGTACGGCCGCCCGGCCGGCGGCAACGGCCACGACCGCTTCAGGATGGGGGAGTCGCTCATCGGCCAGGCCGCCCGCAGCCGCCGCACCATCGCGGCGGACGGCGTGCCCGGTGACTACATCCGCATCTCCTCGGGGCTCGGCCCGATGACCCCGGGCAGTCTGATCGTGCTGCCGGTCGTCGTCGACGACCAGGTGCTCGGCGTCATCGAACTCGCCTCGTTCACCGCCTTCACCCCCATCCACCGCGACTTCCTCGAACAGCTCATGGAGATGGTGGGCGTCAACGTCAACACCATCGTCGCCAACGCCCGTACCGACGAACTCCTCGGCGAATCGCAGCGCCTCACCGGTGAACTCCAGTCCCGCTCCGAGGAACTCCAGGTGCAGCAGGACGAGTTGCAGCGGTCCAACGCCGAACTGGAGGAGAAGGCGGCCCTGCTGGCGGCGCAGAACAGCGACATCGAGGCGAAGAACCTGGAGATCGAACAGGCCCGCCAGGAGCTGGAGGAGCGCGCCCGGCAGCTCTCGCTGGCCTCCACCTACAAGTCGGAGTTCCTGGCCAACATGAGCCACGAACTGCGCACCCCGCTCAACAGCCTGCTGATCCTCGCCCAATTGCTCGCCCAGAACCCGACCCGCAACCTCACCGTCAAGCAGGTCGAGTACGCCGGCATCATCCACTCCGCGGGCAGCGACCTGCTCCAGCTGATCAACGACATCCTCGACCTGTCGAAGGTCGAGGCCGGGAAGATGGACCTCAACCCGGAACGCTTCACGCTGCGGCAGCTCCTGGACTACGTCGAGGCCACGTTCCGGCCGATGACCACACAGAAGAGCCTCACCTTCACCATCAGCACCGCCCCCGGCGTGCCGGTGGACCTGCTCACCGACGACTCGCGGCTGCGGCAGGTCGTGCGGAACCTGATCTCCAACGCGGTCAAGTTCACCGAGCGCGGCAGCGTCGAACTGCGCATCGAACCGGCCGCCGACAGCGAACTCCCCGACGCCGTGCACCGCGGCGGCGCGGTCGTCGCCTTCCGGGTCAAGGACACCGGGATCGGCATCGCCGAGAAGCAACTGGAGACGATCTTCGGGGCGTTCCAGCAGGCGGACGGCACGACCAGCCGCAAGTACGGCGGCACCGGTCTGGGGCTGTCCATCAGCCGGGAGATCGCGCATCTCCTCGGCGGTGCCCTCACCGCCCGGAGCACGCCCGGCCAGGGCAGCACGTTCACCCTGTACCTGCCCGTGGCGCGCGCCGACTTCCAGGCCCAGGCCGGGGCGGCGGGCGACCTTTCCGCCGACACCGCGCCGGCCGCCCCCGACGAGCCCTCCGGTGGCCGTCGGCCGGCCGTCCCCGCCGAACCGGAGGTGCGCAAGCCCCGCCGGCTGCTGGTGATCGAGGAGCGTCCACGCGGACTGCTGTCCCTCGTCGCCGAGAGCGCGGTGGCCGAACTCACCGGCAGCCACGACCGCGAGGGCATCGAGGTGATCACCGCGGTCGGCCCGCAGGACGCCGCGAGCGCGCTGGCCGCCGCGCCGTTCCACTGCGTCGTCCTCGAACTCGACATCGCCGACGACGGGGCGGCGCGCTTCCTGGACGCGATGGACGGCGACCCCGCCCTCAAGACCGTCCCCGTCCTCGCCCACAACAACCGCCGCATGGACGCGGAGCACGAACGGGCCCTCCAGTCCCGGGGCCGCGTACGCCCGCTGGAACTCCTCTCCAGCCTGGACGAGCTGCGCGAACGCATCGCCCTGCACCTGTCGGCCGAACAGCCCGGGGCCGTCGTACCGCTGGTACGCGGCGAGGAGATCCACCCGCGGGTACCGCAGACCATCGACGACAGCCTGCACGGCCGCACCGTGCTCGTCGTCGACGACGACGCCCGCAACCTCTACGCGCTCAGCGGCATCCTGGAGCTCCACGGCATCGACGTCCTGCACGCGGAGAACGGCATCGAGGGCATCGAGGCCCTCAGGGAGCACCCCGGCATCGACCTCATCCTGATGGACGTGATGATGCCCGAGATGGACGGCTACACCGCGACGACGAGGATCCGGCAGGATCCGGCCCACGCCACCCTGCCCATCGTCAGCGTCACCGCCAAGGCCATGCCCGGCGACCGGGAGAAGAGCCTCGCGGCCGGAGCCAGCGACTACGTCACCAAGCCGCTGGACGCCGACGACCTCATCGCCTGCGTACGCCGGTGGCTGGGCCACCGCCCCGACGCCGCGCCGGTGGTGTCGTGACCCGCGAAGCCGTCGGCGACGGCGGGGCCGTCCACCTGCCCCGCCCCGCGCCCGGCCCCTCGTCGTCCACCGTCGGCAGGCTGGCCGCCACCGTGAAACGGCTGCGGGCCGAGGTCAGGGCGGCGCAGGCCGAGGCGGACGGGCGAGCCCTGGTCGAGCTGGCCAAGGGTGTCATGGTCGAGCGGCTGCGCTGCGGTCCGGCCCAGGCCGCCCGCCAGCTCAACGAACTCGCGGCCCAGGCGGGGATGTCACCGCTCGAACTCGCGGCTGACATCGTCAACCAGGCCGCCCGTGACCAGGTGGCGCGGGTGGCCGGCGAATTCGTGGAGCGGGCCGACGCCGGACCCGAGGACACGGCCGGGTCGGCCGGCAACTCCGTCGCCGTACGCCTGCGGACCGCCGAGTGCGCCGCGCTCGCCGCGAGCGACACCCAGGCGGTCGCCGAATCCCTCCTGGAACACGCGCTCGCCCCCCTCGGCGCGACGGCCGTCGCCGTTTGGTCCGCCGGTCCGGACGCCTCGCTCACCCTGTGCGGCCACGCCGGTTTCAGCGCCGGCGAGGCGGACCGCTGGCGCTATGTGCCGCCCGGTGTGGCGACCGTCGCCCGTCACGCGCTCACCGATCTGCGCATGGTCCGGGTCGACACCCTCACCGAGGCCGGTATCCCGTCCATCGGCCGTCGCCAGACCCCGGACGGCGGCCGGGTCGCGCTCCCGGCCGGTACCGGCGGGAGGATGTACGGCGTCCTGGAGATCTGCTGGCCGCAACGCCTGCCCGAACAGCCACCGGCCGTGCTCCGCCAGATCGAGGCGCTGGCCGAGCTGTGCGCCCACACGCTCGAAAGCCTGCCCGCCCTCGGCGCGGCGCGGCACGGCGGCGAGGAGGCGGCGGACGTCGCGGAGCTGGTGGACCTGTCCGAGGGGCTGTACGACCCGGCCCTCGTCCTCACCCCGCACCTCGACGCCGACGGAACCCTTGTCGACTTCCGGATCCGGCACGTCAACAGCCACTTCCTGGACCCGGCGGGCCGGCCGCGCGGCGCGGTCGGCGGCGCCCTGCTGCTGGAGGCGTACCCCATGGCCGCGGGCGACAGCGAACTCTTCGAGAAGACCGCACGCGTCTACGCCACCGGCGAACCCTTCCGCGCCCGGCGGATGACCCTGACCGCCCTCGTCGAGGAGGTGCCCCTCTCGTCCGTCGCCGACCTCAGCGTCACCCGCCACCACGACAGCGTCCTGCTGATCTGGCGCATCGAGGACGAGGCCGCCCGGCTCGCCAGCCTGCTCCAGCACGCGCAGCGGCTCGGCCGGATCGGAGGCTTCGAGGAGGACCTGGTCACCGGCGGGATCACCTGGAACGGCCCGCTCTTCTCGCTGTACGGCCGGGCCGCCACCGAGCCGCCGGTCTCCCTCCAGGACCTCACCGACCACGCCCACCCCGACGACGCCGTGGCCATCGGCCGCTTCCTGCGCGCCGTACTCCACCACCGCCGGCCGGCCTCCACGGCCTTCCGGCTGGTGCGCCCCGACGGAGTGACCCGCCACATCCGGGTCATCGCCGAACCCGTGCTCGACGCGGACGACCGGCTGCTCGCGGTCCGCGGTGCCTACCAGGACATCTCCTCGCAGCACTGGACCGAGGTCGCCCTGGCCGCCACCCGCGACCAACTCGCCCATTCGGAACAGGAGTCCGCCGAACGCAACCGGCTGACGCTGCAACTCCAGCACGCCATCATGCCGCCGACCCAGCCCCCGCTGGACGCGCCCGGCCTCGACGTCGCCGTCCGCTACCGCCCCGCCGAGTCGGAGGCCCAGGTCGGCGGCGACTGGTACGACGCCGTCGTGCTGCCCTCTCGGCAGATCCTGTTCTGCGTCGGGGACATCGCCGGCCACGGCATCAAGGCCGCCACCGGCATGGTCGTGCTGCGCAACGCCATGCGCGGCCTCGCCATCACCGGAGCGGGCCCCGGCCAACTGCTGTCCTGGCTGAACATCGTGGCCCACCACCTGACCGAACAGGTCACCGCCACGGCGGTCTGCGGTCTGTTCGACCCGGAGACCCGCGTCCTGCGCTGGGCCAGGGCCGGCCACCTGCCGCCCGTCCTCGTACGGGGCGAGGAGGCCACCGCCCTGCCGCTGCTGCGGGGCATGCTGCTCGGCGCCCTCGCGGAGGCCGAGTACCAGGAGGAGGAGGTCCAGCTCCAGGCGTCCGACACCCTGCTGATGTACACCGACGGGCTCATCGAGCGCCGGGACACCAGCGTCCAGGATTCCCTCACCCAGCTCCTCGCCACCGCGGCGGCACCGGCCCCCACCCTCGAACGCCGCCTCGACCGGCTGCTCACCCACAGCGAGTCGGACACGGACGACGACACCTGCATCATCGGCATCAGGGTCGGGTGAGTCACCGGTTCCCTTGACGGCTCGCCCATTTGCCTAAAGCCTTTAGGGAAATGCACACTGGTCTCCACCGAACAGAGGAGACGCCGTGGTGCGGGCCGGACTGACCACCGAACGAGTGGTGCGAGCGGGCGCGGAACTGGCCGACGAGGCCGGCTTCGACCAGCTGACCGTCTCCGCGCTCGCCCGCCGCTTCGACGTCAAGGTGGCGAGCCTGTACTCGCACGTCAAGAGCTCCCAGGACCTCAAGACGGGCATCGCCCTGCTCGCGCTGGAGGAACTCGCCGACCGGGGCGACGCCGCGCTGGCCGGACGGGCCGGCAAGGACGCCCTGGCCGCCCTCGGCAACGTCTACCGCGACTACGCCCGCGAACACCCCGGCCGCTACGCCGCGGCCCAGCTCCGGCTGGACCCGGCGACGGCCGCCGCGAGCGCGGGCGTCCGGCACGCCCGGATGACACGGGCGATCCTGCGGGGCTACGACCTGACCGAGCCGGACCAGACCCACGCGGTCCGCCTCCTGGGCAGCGTCTTCCACGGCTACGTCACCCTGGAACTGGGCGGCGGGTTCGACCACAGCGCCCCCGACACGCAGGAGACCTGGACACGCGTCCTGGACGCCCTCGACGCGCTGCTGCGGAACTGGCCCGCGACGTGAGGCCCGCCCGCGCCGGCGTCCGGGAGCGCGGAGGCCGGGCCGCGTACACCATCCGATCAACAGGTTGAGGCCATGCACACCGAACCCAGCTGGATCACCACACCCGTCACGGCATCCCTCCTGCGGGGCGCCCTCGACGTGGAGTACACCGAGCGGGGCGTGCTGCCCCACCGGCTGCCCGCCCGGGCGCGGGCCCAGTGCGCCGACCCGCAGCTGGCCATGGCCGAGGCGCAGCCCTCGGGCGTACGGCTCGCCTTCCGCACCCGGGCCACCGCCGTCGAACTCGACACCCTGCCCACCAAGCGGCTCTACGTGGGCGCCCCGCCGCGCCCCGACGGCGTCTACGAACTGCTCGTCGACGGCCGCCCGGCGGGCCGCGGCACCGTCGGCGGCGGCAACACGCTGACCATCGACATGACCGCCGGGACCACCGCGTGGGCACCCGGAAAGGCGGGCACCCTCCGCTTCACCGGACTGCCCGACCGGCCCAAGGACGTCGAGCTCTGGCTGCCGCACAACGAGACCACCGAACTGGTCGCCCTGCGTACCGACGCCCCGGTCGAGCCGGCCCCGGACCGGGGCCGCAAGGTGTGGCTGCACCACGGCAGTTCGATCAGCCACGGCTCCGACGCCGCCGGACCCACCAGCACCTGGCCGGCCCTCGCCGCGTCCCTCGGCGGGGTGGAGCTGGTCAATCTGGGCCTGGGCGGCGGCGCCCTGCTCGACCCCTTCACCGCCCGCGCCATGCGGGACACACCCGCCGACCTGATCAGCGTGAAGGTGGGCATCAACCTGGTCAACACCGACCTGATGCGGCTGCGCGCCTTCGGCCCGGCGGTCCACGGCTTCCTCGACACCATCCGCGAGGGCCACCCCACCGCCCCCCTGCTGGTGATATCGCCCCTGCTGTGCCCCATCCACGAGGACACCCCCGGCCCGAGCGGCCCGGACTTCAGCGATCTGCCGGACGGGCGGCTCCGCTTCCGGGCCATGGGTGACCCCGCCGAACGGGCCGCCGGGAAGCTGACGCTCGGCACCATCCGGGAGGAACTGGCCGCGCTGGTCCGGCTGCGGGCCGCCGACGACCCGAACCTGTACCACCTCGACGGCCGTGAACTCTACGGCGAGGCGGACTACGCCGAACTCCCGCTGCCCGACGAACTCCACCCGGACGCCGCCACCCACCGTCGCGTCGGCACACGCTTCGCCGACCTGGCCTTCGGCCGGGGCGCGTTCGCGGAGCACGGCGCGCCGCCCTCCGGCGGATCACGGAGCACGGCCCCGACGACGGACTGACCGAGCGACGCCACGAACACCTCGGACGCGCGACGCCCCCGCCTCGGCCAGGGGGCGGACCGGCCCGGATCCCGCCGACCGCCTCGGACGGGGGCGGGCCCGACCGGACCCGTGGCCCGGTGCCGGGGGCGGGCCGGACCGGTGACCTGCCGCGGGAGTCAATTCAGGGGTGGTCGGGGGACTGCTCCGGCGGGCGTCCGCCGCCCTTGCCGCCCCGGTCGCTGCCGTGACTCCGGCCGCCCTTCCCCTGCCAGGTCTTCGGCTCGGCCGCCTTGTGGGCCCCGCTCTCCTGGGGAGTGGCGCCACCCCGTCCGCTGCGTCGTAGCTCGGGCTGCTGCGGATTAGACATTTTTTACTCCTTTCGGAGCATTGCCGGGCAAATCTCGGTACCTTGTGCGTACCCAGCCGGGAGGCCGCGACACCTGTTCGTGGCCGCCGTCAGGACCGATCCGTGGAAAGAGGGACCGCCCATGCCCGTCGCGACCTACCGCCTCGTCGCCCTCGACTGCCCCGACCCCCGCGCTCTGGCCGGTTTCTACCAGGCGGTGCTGGGCGGCGAGGTCAGTCGTGGCTCCGACCGGTGGTACGAGCTCCACGTACCCGGCGGCGCCCGCATCGCCTTCCAGCGGGCCGAGGACCACCGGCCGCCGGAGTGGCCGGGCGGGGACCACGACTCCCAGCAGGCCCATCTGGACTTCGAGGTGGCCGACATCGACCGCGCCCAGGAGGAGCTCCTGGCCCTCGGCGCGGCCCCGCTGGACCTCGACGACCGGGGCGGCGAACGTGATTTCCGTGTGTACGCGGACCCGGCGGGCCATCCGTTCTGCCTCTGCCGCGCATAGCTCCCGCGTGTCCGTGGCGGGGTCCCCGGGCCGCTTCTCAGCCGTCACCCGGCAGCGCCACGAGGCCGCCGCCACCGACCGCACCGCCGCGACGCGCCGGTCGAGGCGGGGCACCGGTGTCCGGCCGCGACCGGACCCGTAACCCGCGTGCGGCGTCCGGCCGGCACCGTAACCCGCGTGCGCGGGCGGCGGACGGCCGCGGGTCCCGTCGCGGACCAGGGCGTACGGAGCCGCCCGGCCCGCCCGTGACCGGCGGCCGGCCGGGTCAGCGCTCCACGACGTGCCGTTCGTTCGGCACGCAGTGCGTCATGACGAGTCCGGTGACGTCCCGGGGCGGGTTGCTGCCGAGGCGCGCGAGCCGCTTCTTCTCCTCGTCGGTGAGGTTCTGGGTGGGCAGCGGCGGCAGCTGTGCCACGTCGGAGGCGCTGACGCCCACGCCCTCGCCGACCCGCAGGCCCAGGTCGTTGTCGGCCATCAGGCAGTGCCACACCATCCGCTCCCGCACCGGCCGCGTGCACTGGGAGAACAGGTCGGTGAAGTTCTTGACCAGGTCGTCCTGCTCCCACTTCTCCATCAGCTGGTAGCGCTGACCGGCCTGCTGGTAGTCGTTGGTGCGGGGGAGCCTGGCCCGGGTCAGCTTGCCCTTGATCATCGGGCCCTGGTCGTCGTGCGTGGGGTACGTGGACTCCCGCAGCCCGCCCATCACCGACGGCTCGTAGTTGACCTCGGGGTTCTCGCCCCCGGCGCTGTTGTCGTAGGCCATCTGGCCGTCGCGCTGGTTGGTGGCGACATGGGCGTGCTTGGCCTGGTTGACCGGCAGTTGCAGGTAGTTGGGACCGACCCGGTAGCGCTGGGTGTCGCTGTAGGAGAAGGTCCGGCCGACCAGCATCTTGTCGTCCGAGAAGTCCAGCCCGTCCACGAGGACGCCGGTACCGAACGACGCCTGCTCGTTCTCGGCGAAGTAGTTGTCCGGGACCCGGTCGAGCACCATGCGTCCCACCGGCTTCGGCGGGAAGTCCTGCTCGGGCCACGTCTTGGTGTCGTCCAGCGGGTCGAAGTCCAGTTCGGGGTGGTCGTCGTCGGACATCATCTGGACGACGAGTTCCCACTCGGGGTGGTCGCCGCGCCTGATGGCCTCGTACAGGTCCTTGGTGGCGTGCCCCAGCTCGCCCGCCTGGACGTTCGCCGCGTCCTCCTCCGTCATGCTGCGGACGCCCTGCTTGGGCAGCCAGTGGTACTTGACCAGGACGGTGTCGCCCTCGGAGTTGACCCACTTGTAGGTGTTGACGCCGAAGCCCTGCATGTGGCGGTAGTCGGCCGGGATGCCCCGGGGGCTGAAGAGGTTCACCAGCATGTGCATGCTCTCCGGGGTCTGCGACATGAAGTCGAAGATCCGGGCCGGCTTCTGCTCGTGGCTCACGGGGTCGGGCTTGAGCGAGTGGATCACGTCGGGGAACTTGATGGCGTCCCGGATGAAGAAGACGGCGAGGTTGTTCCCGACCAGGTCCCAGTTGCCCTCCTCGGTGTAGAACTTCACCGCGAAGCCCCGGGGGTCACGGGCCGCCTCGGACGAGTCGCGTCCGCCGATCACGGTGGAGAAGCGCACGGCGACGTCCGTGCGCTTGCCCGCCTCCTGGAACAGGGCGGCCCGGGTGTACCGGCCGATCGGCTCGTCGCCCCACTTCCCGTAGGCCTCGAAGTGGCCGAACGTGGTCACCCCGCGCGCGTGCACGACGCGCTCCGGGATCCGCTCCCGGTCGAAGTGGCTGATCTTCTCCAGGAACTGGTAGTTCTCCAGGGTCGCCGGCCCCCGGGCGCCGACCGTGCGCTGGTTCTGGTTGTCGTAGACGGGGTGGCCCTGCCGGTTGGTGAGGTGCGGCTGGTCGTCGGGCCCCTCGGCACCCTTGTTCACGGTCTCGGTCACAGGCTGCGCTCCTTCACTGCGCGGAATTGGCCACCCGACCGTTCCCCGCGGTGCCGCCCCCGTCGCGCGGACCGGCCGGATTTCCGCCGTCCGCCGCGCGACGACGACCCGACCGGCCCCTCCGCCCGCCGCCGTGGCCGCGCCGTGCGGGGTTGCGGTCCGGGCCGCGCGCCCCTGGCCGTGGTGTCAGGGCCGTGGCCAGGGGCGGCCGCCCAGTTGCTCGATGCTCGTGTTGAACCGCTTGAGATAGCCGGCGAAGGCGGCGATCTCCGCGTCCGGCCAGTCGGCCATCACCCGGTCCAGGGAGCCGACGATGCGTTCGCGCTCCTCGTCCAGCTCCCGCGCGCCCTTGCCGGTGATCCGGAACTTGCGGGCCATGCCACCGGCCGGGTCCGGGATCCGCTCCGCCTGGCCCGCGTGCACGACGGCGGCGGTCTGCCGGTTGACCGTGGAGGCGTCGAGACCGAGGGCGTCGCTCAGTTCGCCGATCGACATGGGGCCCTGCACGCGCAGGCGGCTGAGCAGGATGTAGGCGCTGCGCTCCAGCCCGCCGTCCTTGCCGCGCCCGGCGCGGTGCTGCTGGAGTCCGTAGCGGCTCAGGAGCATCTGCTCGTACTCGACCTCGTACGTCGGTCTGCTCATGCGCCTGGTCCTCCCGCTCCCGCACCGGTCCGTCACCCCGCGTCGCGCGGTGGCCGGGGCTTCAGTGTCTCACGACAACATGCATTGCCCATATAACGTGCGCGATACATTTGGTGTGTACGATGCATATCGCATCCCGACAGACTTGCGAGGAATCCTCTTATGGAAGTAGCCCAGCCCACCGTCCGCACCGGCGGCGTGATCGCCACACTGGCGTTCGCCGGCACCACGGCGGCCATCATGCAGACCCTGGTCACCCCCCTGATCGCGGAGCTGCCGCAGATCCTGCACACCTCGTCCGCGAACAGCGCCTGGGTGATCACGGTCACCCTGCTGGTGGCGGGCGTCTGCGTGCCCGTCACCGGGCGCCTCGGGGACCTGCTCGGCAAGCGCCGGATGCTGCTCGCGTGTTCGGTGCCGCTCATCGTGGGCTCGGTGGTCTGCGCGCTCTCGTCCTCCGTCGTCCCCATGATCGTCGGACGCGGGATGCAGGGCATGGGGATGGGCATGGTCCCGCTGGGCATCGCCCTGCTGCGCGACGTCGTGCCCGCGGAGAAGCTCAGCTCCTCCATCGCGCTCGTCAGCGCGTCCATGGGCATCGGCGGCGGACTCGGCCTGCCGATCTCCGCGGCGGTGGCCCAGTACACCAGCTGGCGTGTGCTCTTCTGGGGGTCGGCCGCGCTCGCCGTCGGGATCGCCGCGCTCATCTGGTTCCTGATCCCGGACGTCCCGCCGGGCGCCAAGGGGCAGCGCTTCGACTACCCGGGCGCGGTCGGCCTCGCCATCGGTCTGGTCAGCCTGCTGCTCGCGGTCTCCAAGGGCGCGGAGTGGGGCTGGGGTTCGGGTACCACGCTCGGCCTGTTCGCCGTCGCCGTCGTGACGCTGGTGGCCTGGGGCTTCTGGGAGACGCGCACCCGCGACCCGCTGGTGGACCTGCGCACCACGGCCCGCCCGCGCGTCCTGCTGACCAACGCCGCCTCGCTCTTCGTCGGCTTCGGCATGTACGCGAGCATGCTGATCATCCCGCAGCTCCTCCAGTTCCCCGACGCGACCGGATACGGCCTGGGCCAGTCGATGCTGGCCGCGGGCCTGTGGATGGCCCCCGGCGGCATCATGATGATGATCGTGTCGCCGCTGGGCGGGAAGCTCACCGACGCCCGCGGACCGAAGTTCACCCTCATCTGCGGCACCCTGGTCATCGCCGCCGGATACGGTCTCTCGCTCGTCCTGATGGGTTCCGCCTGGGGCCTCATGGTGGTCTGCATGGTCATCAACGGAGGCGTCGGTCTCGCCTACGGGGCGATGCCCGCGCTCATCATGAGCTCGGTACCGCTCTCCGAGACCGCGGCCGCCAACGGCTTCAACACCCTGATGCGCTCCCTCGGCACGTCGGTGGGCGCCGCGGTGATCGGTGTGGTCCTCTCCCAGATGACCATCTCCCTCGGGGGCTTCAGCCTCACCTCGGAGAACGGCTTCCGCGCCGGCCTGGTCGTCGGCGGCGCCGTCGCCCTGGTGGCCGCCGTGATCGCGGCCACCATCCCGGCCGCCCGTGCCGCCGGAACCCTCGGCGCGAAGTCCGAGCCGGCCACCGCCGAACCGGCGGCCGTGAAGGCGTGACGCCTTTCAACCGGGCCGCCGTGCGGGTCTGACCCACCCTCCGGACCTCTCCGGACCCTCCGCGCCCCCGGCCGGCACCACGTGCCGCCCGGGGGCGCCGGTGTCCGAGGACCCCCCGGCCGGTGCCGTCAGACCGTCGCGGACGGTCCGACCAGCTCGCTCAGGACGTCCTCCATCGTGACGAAGCCGATCACCGTGCCCCGGTCGCCCGCGACCGCGGCCAGATGGGTGCCGGCCGCCCGCATCGCCGTCATGGTGTCGTCCAGCGGGGTGTCGATCTCCACCCGGATGACCGGATGGAGCGCGCCCGGCGGGAACGGCACGGTGCGCTCCGCCACCCCGAGCACGTCCTTGATGTGCAGATATCCCAGGATCTCGTCGCCGGGCCCGGTCACCGGCAGCCGGGAGAACCCGCTGTCCGCCGCCGCGCGCTCCAGCCGCTCGGGCGTGATGTCGTGGCCGACGGTGACCGTCCGGGCGAGCGGCACCATCACCTCGCCGACCGGCCGCGTCCCCAGTTCGAGCGCGTCCCGCAGGCGCTCGCCGTCGGCGGGGTCCAGCAGACCCGCCTCGCTGGAGTCCTTCACCAGCCGGACGAGCTCGTCGTCCGTGTAGACGGAGGAGATCTCCCCCTTCGGCTCCACCTTCATCAGGCGCAGGATCGCGTTGGCGAAGGCGTTGACGCCGAAGACGAACGGGCGCACGGCCCGGGTCAGCGCGACCAGCGGCGGCCCCAGCAGCAGCGCCGTCGGCGCGGGCGCGGCCAGCGCGATGTTCTTCGGCACCATCTCGCCGACGAGCATGTGCAGATACGTCGCCGCCGTCAGCGCGATCACGAACGCGATCGGGTGGATCAGCCCCGCCGGCACCCCCACGGCCTCGAACGGCGGCTCCAGCAGATGGGCGATGGCCGGCTCCGCGACCGCGCCGAGCACCAGCGAGGAGACGGTGATGCCCAGCTGGGCGGTCGCCATCACCGCGGAGAGGTGTTCGAGCCCCCACAGGGTGGAGCGGGCACGGGCGTGGCCCTTGAGCGCGGCCGGTTCGATCTGGCTGCGGCGTACGGAGATGAGGGCGAACTCCGCACCGACGAAGAAGGCGTTGGTGAGCAGCGTCAGCGCGCCGATCAGCAGGTGGACGGCGGTCATCGGGCTTCCTGGACGGTCTCGGGGACGGGGGCGGTGATCCGGACACGGTCGGCCCGGTGGTGCGCCACGTGCAGGACGGCGAAGCGCCAGCCGTCGATCTCGACGCGGTCGGTGCCGACCGGGATGCGCTCCAGACGGGCCGCGAGCATCCCGGCGAGCGTCTCGTACGGGCCGTCGGGCGCGGTCAGCCCGATCTCCTCCAGCTGGTCCAGCCGGACGCCGCCGTCCGCCTCCCACGCGGCGCCGCCGCCCGGTGCCGGGTCCAGCGGGACCAGGTCGGGCCGCTCGTGCGGGTCGTGCTCGTCGCGCACCTCCCCGACGACCTCCTCCACGATGTCCTCCATGGTGGCGACGCCCGCCGTACCGCCGTACTCGTCGATCACGACGGCCATGGTGCGGCCGCGCCGCAGCCGTCGCAGCAGGCGGTCCACGGGCAGGGAGTCGGGCACCAGCAGCGGCGCGGTGGCGAGGGCGGTCACCGGCGTCCGGGCCCGCTCGTGCTCACCGAGGGCGAGGACGTCGCGCACATGGACCGTGCCGATGACCTCGTCGAGGCTGTCGCGGTAGACGGGGAAGCGGGACAGCCCGGTGGCGAGGGCGAGATTGGCGGCGTCCTGGGCGGTGGCACGGGCCTCCAGGGCCCGTACGTCCACCCGCGGCGTCATCACGTTCTCGGAGGTCAGCTCGCCCAGATGCAGCGTACGGACGAACAGCTCGGCCGAGTCCCGCTCCATGGTGCCCTCCAGCGCGGAGTGCCGGGCGAGCGCGACCAGTTCCTCCGGGCTCCGGGCCGAGGCCAGCTCCTCCTGCGGCTCCAGGCCGAGGCGCCGTACGAGCCGGTTGGCCGCGTTGTTCAGGTGCCGGATCAGCGGGGCGAACAGCGCGGTGAAGGCGCGCTGCGGTCCGGCCACCACCTTGGCCACGGCCAGCGGGCTGGAGATCGCCCAGTTCTTCGGGACCAGCTCGCCCACGACCATCAGCACCACCGTGGCCAGGGTGACCCCGAGCAGGGTCGCCACGGTGGACAGGGCCCCCTCCGGCAGGCCGGCGGCCTCCAGCGGTCCGCGCAGCAGCACGGCGAGCGACGGTTCGGCGAGCATGCCGATGACCAGGGACGTCACCGTGATGCCCAGCTGGGCGCCGGACAGCTGGAACGTCAGGCGCTTGACCGCCCGCAACGCGCTCCCGGCGCCACGCTCGCCCGCCTCGGCGGCGCGCTCCAGCGCACCGCGCTCGACCGTGGTCAGGGAGAACTCGGCCGCGACGAACACCGCGCAGGCCAGGGTGAGGACGAGCGCCACACCCAGCAGAAGCACTTCCGTCACCGTGCCACCCCCGTTCCGCGGCTGGACGACTGCGGACGGGCCGTGACACGGCTGGTACTGACAGGTTCACCCATTGCGGGTGCTGCTCCTTCATCAGTGCGTGGACAGGGCGGACCGAAGGGGTCCGGGACGGAAAGTGTCCCGGCTCAAGGGTAAAGGGTCCGTAAAGTGCCCACGTGGGAGCAGTCGGTGGCGCGGCTACAGGGGCGTGGCGGCCTTCAGTACGAAGAACAGGGTGACCGCCGAGTTCGCCGAGGAGAGCGCCGAGACCGTCGTCCCGGCCGCGGCCCCCCAGGCGGCCAGGCCCACGGCGGTGAAGGCGGGCGGCCACACCCGCGCGGCCGGGGCGGGCCCCAGCAGGGCCGCGACCCGGCGCGGCACCGGCCCCGGCGCCGCGAAGTGGGCGAGCGTCGCCGCGGGCGCGCCCCTGGAGAGCAGCGCCGCCTTGCCGATGGCGCGCGCCACCACCCGCCGGTTCCCGGTCGCCGCGGCCGCTTCCTCGTCGGCCCACCGCTCCGCCGTGTACGCCACCGCCGTACGCAGCGGCCGCAGGAACGGATTGGCCCGCGCCGCCAGCCGCACGGTGAGCAGGAACCGGTGGTGGGAGCCGGCCAGATGGGCGCGTTCATGGGCGAACAGCGCCCGGCGCTCCGCCGGCTCCAGGCAGTCCAGCAGCGACGTCGAGGCGACGATCCGCCCCCGCCCGCCGGGCAGCGCGTAGGCGTACGGCACCGGGTCGGGCAGCACCGCCACCGGGGTGCGGCGGAGCCCGGCCAGGGCCCGTGCCGCGTCCCGGCGTACCCGGTGGTGGTGCCAGGCCGCCGCCGAGCACGCGACGAGCACGGCGGCCAGCAGGGGAATCGCCGCCGTGCCCGCCACCTCGTCGTACGGCACCGCCTCGCGCACCTCGGGGTCCGACCACCCGTCGGGCAGCGGATTGCCCGGCAACTGGGCCGTGCCGACCACCACCAGCAGGGCCAGGCAGAGCGTGCTGCACAGCGCCAGCACCGCCGCGACCCCGGACAGCAGCCAGGTGGCGGTGCGCGGGTGCAGGCGGTGGGCGGCGAGCCGGGCCACGGGCCAGGCGCTCAGCGGCAGGACCAGCGGAAGGAAGACGAAGACGCCCATGGCCCTACGCTTCCGGTTCGTCGGCCGCCTGGCTCAGCAGGTCTCTCAGCAGCCGCTCGTCGCCGGGGGGCAGGGCCGTCAGGAAGCTCGCCAGGACGGCCTCGCGGTCGCTCTCGCCGTCCAGGACCCGGCGCATCCGCAGCGCGGCCAGCCCCGCCTCGTCGGACCGCGGGGTCCACAGGAACGAGCGCCCCTCCCGCCGCCGCTCCACCGCCCCCTTGGTCTGGAGGCGGGTCAGGATCGTCATCACGGTGGTGTACGCCACCCCCGCCAGCCGCTCCTGCACCCAGGCCGCCGTCGCGGGCCTCCCGGCCCCGCAGAGGGTGGAGAGTACCTGCGCCTCCAGCTCACCCTGGGCGCGCCGCCGGGGCTGCCCGCCGCTGGTGTCCGCTGCCGCCACTTCCGTGCCCTCCGCGCCGCCGTGCCCCACGGGTCGCCGCGGGGCGGTTCATCGTACTGACCCCCGGCCCGTACGGTCCCCGCGGGACGCCGGGTGTGAGGCCCCGCGGGCGTACGCGGCGGGGCCCGGTCCCGTCAGGTGACGGAACCGCCCTGCTCGGCCGGGGGGAGCGGGCGTACCGCGGGCCCCTGGAGCACCTGCCCGTCGACACCGAACCGCGAACCGTGGCACGGGCACTCCCAGGCGGTCTCCGCCTGGTTGAAGGCGACCAGACACCCCAGGTGGGTGCACCGCGCCGAGAGGCGGTGCGTCCGCCCGGCCTCGTCGCGGTAGACGGCCAGGCGCCGGGCCCCCTCCCGCACGACCGCGCCCGTACCGGGGGCGATCTCCTCGGCGGAGTCCACCCGCGTACCGGTGAGCCGGTCACCGACGAAGTGCCGGGCGACCTCCGCCTGTCGCGCCAGCAGCGCCGTACCCTCGCGGACGGTGCTCCGCAGCCGCCGGGGGTCGTAGAGGCCCGCCCAGTCGGGCGTGTCACCGGTGATCAGCGAGGCGAGGAGCTGCCCCGCCATCGCGCCGCCGCTCATGCCCCACCCGCCGAAGCCCGTCGCGACGTACACATGCCGCGCGCCCGGGTGGAACGGGCCGATCAGGGGGACCCCGTCGCTGACGTCGTTGTCCTGGGCCGCCCAGTGGTACGCCGTCGGACCGGCCGCGAAGTGCTCGTGCGTCCACGCGTCCAGCCGCAGGAACCGCTCGCGCACCTCGCCCGCGCCCGGGGTGAAGTCCTCCCCCGTGACGATGAGCAGCCGCCGGTCCCCGTCGAGCGGCGCGGTTCGCACCGAACGCTTCCCGCCCTCGTCCGTGATGTACATGTGCTCCGGCGCGGCCTCCGCCGCGATCGGCGCCGCCACCACGAGCTCACGGCGCGGCGACATCCGGGCGAAGAGCAACGCGCGGTCGAAGACGGGGACATGGGTGGCGACGACGACGTCCCGCGCCGACACCGTCAGCCCCGACTCGGTCGTCACCCGGCACGGGCCGCCCTCCCGCAGACCGGTGACCCGGGTCCGTTCGTGGACGACCCCGCCCCGCGCGCGGAGGTCGGCCGCCAGCCCCAACAGGTAACGGCGGGGGTGGAACCGGGCCTGCCGCCCCACACGCACGGCGGCCGCCACCGAGAAGGGCAGCTCCGTCTCCCGCACGCACACGGCGTCGAGCCCGGCCGCCTCGGCGGCCTCGGCCTCCGCCTCGAACTCCGCCCGCCGCCACGGGTCCGTGGTGTACGTGAACGCCGACGCGGACTCCAGGTCGCAGGCGATGTCCAGCTCCGCCGCCACAGCGCCGACGCGTTCCACCGCCGCCTGCTGGGACCGCGCGTACAGCGCCGCGCCCTCGGGGCCGCGGGTACGCCGGAGCCGGTCGTAGACCAGGCCGTGCGCGGCGCTGAGCTTGGCCGTCGTGTAGCCGGACACCCCGGCGGCGACACGGTCGGCCTCCAGCACGACGACGCTGCGCCCCGCCCTGGTCAGTTCCCAGGCGGTGCTGAGGCCCGCCATACCGCCGCCGACGACCACGACGTCGGCGCTGCGGTCGGCGTCCAGGGGTGGGAAGGAGGGGTGCTCGGCCGACGCCATCCAGTAGGACTCGGCCGTTCCCGGAATCTCAGGTCCGCGTGTCATACCACTCGTCTCTCAGGACGGCGGTGCGGGCACACGCCGTGGGGGAGGGGAGGCCGGAGAGGCCGTCGCCCGGGAGGCGGGCACCGCCCGGCGGTCCGCCCCGCGCACGGGTGCGCCGGCCGGCCGGTGGCGCTGTACCGCGGCCTCGTCAGCGGCCGACGGCCTTGCGCAGCTGCTCCTTGTTCATGGTCGACCGGCCCTCGACGTTCTTCTTCCTCGCCTCCGCGTACAGCTGGTCCCGGGTGGGTCCCTGCGCACCGCTGTGGGACCGCTGACCGCCGCGCTCGGAGGCGGACTTGGGGTCGCGCGTGGAGGTCCTGCTCGCCGTCCTCGACTCGCCCGTCCGCGCGCGCTCCTTGTTGACCGTGCGGGCGGCGATCTCCTTCGCCCGGCCCTCGGAGGTGCCACGCTTCTCGGCGCTGTCCTTGACGTGCTCGTACTGGCGCTCCCGTTTGGGGCTGGATCCTGCCGGCATGACGCTCTCCTCGCTCTCGTCGGGCCTGCGGCGGCACGGCTGTCCCTCGCGTGCCGTTGTGTACCCGGTTACCCCTACTTCACGTCGGAAACCCGGTGCCCGCGACACGGGGGCGCCGGGTCGGGTGAGCACGGCGAGGACCGGCCGGGGCCGTGGCCCCCGCGCTCCTTCCCGGCGGCCGCCGCGCCGTCCGGTGTCCGGTCGGCGGACGAGGCGGCCGGGTCCACGGGTGCGGGCCATGGGCCCTGGCGGTGCCCCGGGACCCGGGGCGGCACGGGGCTTCCGCGCCCGGGACGGCAGAGGCTTCGGCATCCGGGACGGCACGGGGCCCCGGCACCCCGTACCGGGGCGGCGTGGGCGCGTGCCCGCAGCGCGTGGGCGCAGGCGCGCTCGGCACCGGGCGGCAGGGGGGGTACCGGCGCCGGGGCGGCGGGGCCGTGTGCGTCCGCCGCCCCGGTGGCTCAGCGGGCCGGTCTCGCCCGGCCCCGGCCGGCGGCCACGAGTTCGGGAACGGTCGCCAGCTTGACGCGGGGCCGCCCCTCCCGGAGCCCCCGGGACAGCTCCTCCCGGTCGATCCGGGCGAGACCGCGGGCGTCGACCAGATGGCGGTTGCGGCGCCGGGCCAGCCGGTGGAAGGCCTTCGCCCCGTGCTCCGGCGTGGGCAGCAGTCCGGCGACGGCGTCCGCCAGCAGCGTGGTCACGGTCTCCGCGGCGCACGTCCGGTTGGCCCCGATGCCGCCGGACGGCCCGCGTTTGATCCAGCCCACCACGTAGGTGCCCAGCTCACCCGTCACCCGGCCGCCCTCGTGCGGCACCGTGCAGGTCGTCTCGTCGAAGGGCAGCCCGGCCACCGGCAGGCCCCGGTAGCCGACGGCCCGCAGCAGGAGGCCCGTCGGGATCTCCGGATCGCCGGGCCCGCCCGTCACCCGGACGCTCCGCACGCGTCCCTCACCCCGCGCCTCCACGGCCTCCGAGTGGAAACGGAACACGATGCGCCGGCCCGGGGGCGGGGCCGAGGACCAGTCGACCGCCTCCCGGCGGACGCCCCGCAGCACCGCCGCCTTGTCCCCCGGCGCCGCCGCGTCGACGGCCGCACCGGTCCGGGGATCGTGGTCGTCGACGACGAGGTCCACCCCGGGGAGATGGGTCAGGGCGAGCAGCTCGGACCGGGTGTACGCCGCCTCGTCCGGACCGCGCCGCCCCAGCACCACCACTTCGCGCACCGGGGAGGCCCGCAGGGCGTCCAGCGCGTGGGCGGCGATGTCGCTGCCGGTCAGGGCGTCCGGGTCCGACACCAGGACGCGGGCCGCGTCGAGGGCGACGTTGCCGTTGCCGACGACGACCACCCGTTCCGAGGAGAGGTCCACGGCGTCCGGCGCGACCTCCGGGTGGGCGTTGTACCAGGCGACGAACGTCCTGGCCGAGAGGCTGCCGGGCAGATCCTCGCCGGGGACCGAGAGCCTGCGGTCGGCACCGGCCCCCACCGCGTAGACGACGGCGTCGTGATGGGCCGCCAGCTCCCGGTGCGTGACGTCCTTGCCCACGTCCAGGCCGAGATGCATCCGCACCCGGGGGTGCGCGTGGAACCGGGCGAAGACGTCCTGGACCTTCTTCGTCGAGGGGTGGTCCGGTGCCACGCCGTACCGGATGAGTCCGCCCGCCACCGGCAGCCGGTCGATCAGGGTCACCTCGGCGCCGGTGTGCAGCAGCAGGTCCTCCACGGCGTACATCCCGGCCGGTCCGGTACCGACGACCGCGACCCGGACCGGTGCGAAGCCGGACGGCAGGACCCGCTCGAAGACGGGCTCGCCCCACGCGTGGAAGTTCGGCCCGGACGTGACGGATCCGGCCTCCCGGCCCTCGTAGTACGCCGCGTTGAGCGGACCGTACTCCCGCTGCGCGGCGGACAGGCTCTCCACCGGGAAGATCGCGTCCACCGGGCAGGCGTCCGCGCAGGCACCGCAGTCGATGCAGGTCTTCGGGTCGATGTGGAGCATCTCCGTGCTGCCGAAGTCCCGTTCCTCGGGCGTGGGATGGATGCAGTTGACGGGGCACACCGCGACGCAGGTGGCGTCGGCGCAACACGTCTGGGTGATGGCGTAGGTCATGTCGTCCGCTCAGATCAGATGGGCGCGCTTGTAGAACACGAGCGCCGGCCTGGTGAGCAGGCGGGCGGAGGCCAGGAAGTCCATCAGCCCCGAACAGCTCGACCGCATCATGGACTTGTGGTGCTCGTTGGCCTTCGCCTCGGCGACGGCGCGCTTGCCGTCGAGCCCCGCTTCGGCGTACACGTCCCTGTTGACCATGCTGGACACGATCACGTAGGACGCCACCGCGATGACGAAGGCGTGTAGGTGGCGCCGTACCCGGCCCGCGCCGGCGAGATGCCTGCGCGTCTCGGCGCGGGCGAACTTCATGTGCCGTGATTCCTCGACTACATGGATGTTGTTGATCGTCCGGACGAACGGCACGACGCGCTCGTCGCGCATCCAGTCCCGCTGCATGACGTCCAGGACCTCCTCGGCGACCAGGATCGCCGCGTACGCCGCCTCGCCGAAGGCGACCGTCTTGAACGCCCTGCCCAGCTCCACCGCGAGCCGGCGCGGGCGGTAGGCGGGGGCGCCGAGCTTCTGGGCGCCCCGGGCGAACATGATGGAGTGCCGGCACTCGTCGGCGATCTCGGTGAGCGCCCACTGGACGTCCGCGCCCGTCGGGTCCTTCGCGTAGACGTCCCGCAGGATCATCTGCTGGAGGATCATCTCGAACCAGATCCCGGTGCTGGCCACCGACGCGGCCTCGTGCCGGGTCAGTTCCTTGCGCTGGGCGTCGGTCATCTCGTGCCAGTAGGCGGTGCCGTACAGGGTGCTCCACTCCGGGCTCGCGCCGTGGAAGTCCTTGTCCAGCGGGGTCTCCCAGTCGACCTCGGTCGCCGGGTCGTACGACAGCGTCGCGGCCGAATCGAGCAGACGGCGGGCGATGTCGTGCTCGTGCGGGTCCGGTGCCCCGGTTCCGGGTCGGACGGTGCTGCTTGCCATGGTGCGGCTCCTCGGTTCGCGCGTGCGGTTCCTTCGTGCTGCTGCGACAGAACTGACGACTCGTCAACTGCCCTTCGAGCGGCGGCACATGGCGACCGCCGGAGGGAGAGCTGCGGGGGAGAGGGGCAAGGGCGGCAACGCGGCCCGGCCTCCCGCGCCCCCTGTTAGACGGAAGGTATAACAAGCGGACCCGGTCGGCCTACCCCCGAGTAGGAAATCGGTGCCCTCCCGTGCGGCATCTCTCCTTCGCCGGGGGCGCGAAGGGGGCATTCCGGGGCAGAGGGTCAGCCGTGGCGGGGCCGGTCCCGGCGGCGCGGCCCGCCCGTGAGGGGCCGAACCGCGCGGACGGCCCGCCCGGGAGGGCTGTGCGCCGACCGGTCGCCTCCTCGGCGGCGGAGCGGGCGGGCGGTCCGCCCAGGGCGCCGCCCCCGTCGGGCGCGCCGGATGTGACGGTCGCGCCGGACGTAACGAATGCGACGGCCGTGACGGCCGCGCCGGGCGTTCCGGATGTGCCGGCCGCCCCGGTCCGGCGGATCCGGCTGTCGGGTACCCCGCCCGGTGGCCGTCCCGTACGCGCCGGGCGCCCGCGCCCTGCCCTCCCGGCACCCCCGAACACCTCCCCACCCCATGACACCCCATGACACCCCGTGACGCCCATGACGCCCATGACGCCCACGACACTCGTGACACTCGTGACGCCCACGACACTCGTGACACTCGTGACACTCCGTGTCCGGGCCGTATCACATACCGGGCGGTCCCGACCGCCGCGTACCGCTCGCCCGGCGTATGACTTGGGTGTACAAAAGGGGTCATGGCCGCACGCTTCGGCCGCCCGCGCCCGTTTCTCCGGATGAGGACGGTCGCCGGTCAGGTCTTCCTCCTGCAGGTGGCGATCGTGGTGCTGCTCGTCGCCGCCGCCGTGGCCGCGCTGGTCCTCCAGTCCCGGGCGGACAGCGAGCGGGAGGCACGCAACCGTTCGGTCGCCGTGGCGGAGACCTTCGCCGCGGCCCCGGGCATGGAGGCCGCCCTCAAGAGCCCCGACCCCACCTCCGTGCTCCAGCCGAAGGCCGAGGCGGCCCGGAAGGGGTCCGGCGTCGACTTCGTCGTCGTCCTCAACCCCGAGGGGATCCGCTACACCCATCCGCTGCCCGGCCGCATCGGGAAGAAGTTCGTCGGCGAGCTGGGCCCCGTCCGCAAGGGCAAGGTCGTCACCGAGCAGATCAACGGCACCATCGGCCCGCTCGTCCAGGCCGTGGTGCCCGTCTTCGGGGCGGACGGCAAGGTCATCGGGATGGTCTCCGCGGGCATCACCATCGCCCGCGTCAGCGGGGTCGTCGAGGAGCAGTACGTCGTCCTGTTCGGCGCCGCCGCGGGCATCCTCCTCCTCACCACCGGCGGGACCGCGCTGATCACCAGACGGCTGCGCCGCCAGACCCACGGGCTCGGCCCCGCCGAGATGACCCGGATGTACGAACACCACGACGCCGTCCTGCACTCCGTGCGGGAGGGCGTGCTCATCGTCAGCGGCGACGGCCGGCTGCTCCTGGCCAACGACGAGGCGCGGCGCCTCCTCGGCCTCCCGCCGGACGTGGAGGGCCGCCCCGTCGCCGGACTCGGCCTCGACGACGGCACCGCCCGGCTGCTCTCCTCCGGGCGGGTGGCGACCGACGAACTGCACTCCGTCGGGGACCGGCTGCTGGCCTTCAGCCAGCGCTCCACGGACCGCGACGGGGGACCGCCGGGCAGCGTCACCACCCTGCGCGACACCACCGAGCTCCAGGCGCTCTCGGGCAGGGCCGAGCTGGCCCGGCAGCGGCTCAAGCTGCTCTACGACGCCGGTACGGAGATCGGCACCGCCCTCGACGTCGTACGGACGTGCGAGGAGCTGGCGGGCTTCGCGACGGCCAGGTTCGCCGACTACGCCACCGTGGACGTCTCCGAGAACGTCCTGCGCGGCGAGGAGCCGACCAGGGCCCACGCCATCATCGACATGCGGCGCAGCGCCTTCAGCGGCCCGCGGCAGGACCCGGACCTCTTCCCCGTGGGTACGGTGACGCGCTTCATGCCGGAGACGCCCCTGGGGGACGCGCTGATCCGGGGCGAGGCGGTCCTCGACTCCGACCTGGCGGCACGCCGCGGCTGGCAGGAGGCGAGCCCGGACCGGTCCGCGCGGCTGCTGGAGTACGGATTCCACTCGATGATCGCCGTACCCATGCGGGCCCGCGGCCTCGTCCTGGGCGTCGCCATGTTCTGGCGCGCGGAGAACCCCCATCACTTCGAGGACGAGGACCTGTCCGTCGCCGAGGAACTCGTCGCGCGGGCCGCCGTCAGCGTCGACAACGCCCGGCGCTACTCCCGTGAGCACGCCGTCGCGGTCACCCTCCAGCGCAGTCTGCTGCCGCGCGGCCTGCCCGAGCAGAGCGCCATCGACGCCGCCTACCGCTATCTGCCCGCCCAGGCGGGGCAAGGCGGTCTCGGCGGCGTCGGCGGCGACTGGTTCGACATCATCCCGCTGCCGGGCGCCCGGGTCGCGCTCGTCGTCGGCGACGTCGTCGGGCACGGCCTCCACGCGGCGGCCACCATGGGGCGCCTGCGTACGGCCGTCCACAACTTCTCCAGCCTGGACCTGCCGCCCGACGAACTCCTGTGGCACCTGGACGAACTGGTGGCCCGCATCGACCAGGACGAGTCCGCCGAGGACCCGGGGAACTCGGTCACCGGCGCCACCTGCCTCTACGCGATCTACGACCCGGCGAGCGGCCGCTGCACCATGGCCAGGGCGGGCCACCTCCAGCCGGTGATCATCAGCCCGGACGGGAACGCCGCCTTCGCCGACGTGCCGGGCGGGCCGCCCCTGGGGCTCGGCGGCATGCCCTTCGAGACCCTCGACGTGGAACTGCCCGAGGACAGCAGGCTGGTGCTCTACACCGACGGGCTGGTCGAGGACCGGCGGCGGGACATCGACGAAGGGCTGGACCTCCTGCTCACCACCCTCGACGGGCACCCCGAGCGCACGCCGGAGGAGACCTGCGAGGCGGTCATCGGCGCCCTCGTGCCCGGACGGGCCCAGGACGACGTGGCGCTGCTGGTCGGCCGCGCCCGCCGGCTCACCGCCGACAACGTCGCCGAATGGGACGTGCCCACCGACCCCGCGGCGGTCTCCCGGGTGCGGGCGGAGGTCTCCGCCACCCTCACCGACTGGAACCTGATCGAGCAGGCGTTCACGACCGAGCTGATCCTCAGCGAACTGGTCACCAACTCCATCCGGCACGCCGCCGGCCCCATCCGGGTGCGCCTGGTCCGCGACCGCGCCCTGATCTGCGAGGTGTCCGACCACACCAGCACCTCGCCGCACCTGCGCCAGGCGGCCTCCACCGACGAGGGCGGCCGGGGGCTTTTCCTCGTCGCCCAGCTGGCCGAACGCTGGGGCACCCGCTACACGGACGACGGCGGCAAGGTCATCTGGACCGAGCAGCCGCTGACCGGCGACGAGATCTGACGCGACCGGACCGGATCGGACGCGACCCGACCGGCTCGGACGCGACCCGACCGGCCCCGGAACGCGTTGAAGCGCCCCGGTCCTGCGGCGGGCCGCCCGCACCACCCCGCGCCCGGCGCCCGCGCCTCCGGCACCCGGCATGCCGTCCCCTGCTCCACCGTCGTCCGCCGCCGTCCTCCCCGCCCGCACCGGGCGGCCGCCCCGGACCGCGATCCGGGCGTGAAACGGGCGCGGCCCTGACCCGAACGGGCGGCACACCCCTGCCCCGTCACCGGCCCCATGCCCTGTGACCAGCACGGGGTGTTCCACCGGAACGGGCATGAACGGGCACAGTCCATGGCGCGAAGACGCTGGCCGAACCCCCGTTGCTGCTTGTACAAACTATGCGAGGGCCCGAACGGACACCGGGCCCGGCGGAATCAGCACATCTAGCGCAGGGATGGTGTCGTGGGCACCGAGGAACGCCGACGGGGAATCGTCGAGACGGCCCGACGGGACGGTTCGGTCGACGTCAACCGGCTGGCCGAAGAGTTCCGGGTGGCCAAGGAGACCATCAGACGCGACCTGCACATCCTGGAGGAGCACGGTCTCGTCCGGCGTACCCACGGCGGCGCCTACCCCGTGGAGAGCGCGGGCTTCGAGACCACCCTCGCGATGCGCACCACACGCCACGTCCCGCAGAAGTCACGGATCGCGGCGGCCGCCGCGGACCTGCTCCAGGACGCCGAGACGGTCTTCGTCGACGAGGGCTACACCCCGCAGCTCATCGCCGAGGCCCTGCCGCGCGACCGGCCGCTGACCGTGGTCACCGCGTCCCTGGCCGTCGCGACGATCCTCGCGGACGCCGAGAAGACCGCCGTACTGCTCCTCGGCGGACGCGTCCGGGGGAGCACGATGGCGACCGTCGACCACTGGGCGACCCGCATGCTCGCCGACTTCGTCATCGATCTGGCGTTCGTCGGCGCGAACGGCATCTCCCGCCGGTACTGGCTGACGACCCCGGACCCCGCGGTGGCCGAGGTCAAGGCACAGGCCGTGCGCAGCGCCCGCCGGCGCGTCTTCGCCGGAGTCCACACGAAGTTCGGGGCGGTGAGCTTCTGCCGCTTCGCGGCGGTCGGTGACTTCGAGGCCGTCGTCACCGACAGCCAGCTGCCCTCGGCCGAGGCCCAGCGCTACTCCCTCCTCGGCCCGAACGTCATCCGCGTCTGAACCACCGCCCCGGTCGCCGCCCCGGTCCTCCTGAGAAAGGGAGGCCGGAGGGCAGCCCCGCCGTGCCCGCGACGGGCCATGGCACCGAAGTACGAGCCGCTACGACCGATCAGGAGAATCAATGCCCCACCAGCAACGGCGCCGTGGGATCCGCGTGCGTGCGGTCGCGGGCACAGCGACGATGGCGTTTCTGGCCGCCGGGTGCGCCGGAGCCGGCGGCACCTCCTTCGGGGGAGGTGACGCGTTGAACGTACTGATGGTGAACAACCCGCAGATGCTCCAGTTGCAGAAGCTCACCGCGGAGCACTTCACCAAGGAGACCGGTATCAAGGTCAACTTCACCGTGCTCCCGGAGAACGACGTCCGCGACAAGATCAGCCAGGACTTCTCCAACCAGGCCGGCCAGTACGACGTCGGCACCATCAGCAACTTCGAGGTGCCCTTCTTCGCGAAGAACGACTGGCTGCACGCCCTCGACGACTACGCCGAGCAGGACACCGCCTTCGACCAGGAGGACATCCTCAAGCCGCTGCGGGACTCGCTCACCGCCGAGGGCACGCTCTACGCCGAACCCTTCTACGGGGAGTCGTCCTTCCTCATGTACCGCAAGGACGTCTTCGAGGCCCAGGGCCTCACGATGCCCGAGCACCCCACCTGGCAGCAGGTGGCCGACCTCGCGGCCCGGACAGACGGCGCCGAGCGCGGCATGAAGGGCATCTGCCTGCGCGGCCTGCCCGGCTGGGGAGAGGTCATCGCCCCGCTCACCACCGTCGTCAACACCATGGGCGGCACCTGGTTCACCGAGGACTGGCAACCACGCCTGACCTCACCGGAGTTCAAGGAGGCCACCAACTTCTACGTGGACCTCGTGCGCAAGCACGGCGAGCGCGGCGCCTCCCAGTCCGGATACGCCGAGTGCCTCAACAACATGACGCAGGGCAAGACCGCCATGTGGTACGACGCCACCGCCGGCGCCGGATCGCTGGAGGCGTCCGGCTCCCCGGTGCAGGGCAAGATCGGTTACGTACCCGCCCCGGTCGAGAAGACCAAGAGCTCCGGCTGGCTCTACACCTGGGCCTGGGGCATCCAGAAGGCGTCCCGGAAGGCCGACGACGCCTGGAAGTTCGTCTCCTGGGCGTCGGGCAAGGAGTACGAGCAACTCGTCGGCGAGACCAGCGGCTGGGCGAACGTACCCGCCGGCAAACGGGCCTCCACCTACGCCGACCCCGCCTACCGCGAGGAGGCCGGGGCCTTCGCCGACGTCACCGAACAGGCCATCTCCGGCGCCGACCCGCTGAACCCCGGCACCCAGCCCCGCCCCACCGCCGGCATCCAGTTCGTCGGCATACCCGAGTTCACCGATCTCGGCACCAAGGTCGCGCACGAGATCAGCGCCGCGATCGCCGGCCGCCAGTCCGTCGACCAGGCCCTCGCCACCTCCCAGAAGCTGGCCGAGCAGGTCGCCAAGGAGTACCGATGACCACAGCAGTCGGCACCACACCCGCCTCCCCGCCCCGCACCACCCCACCCGCCCCAGGCAAGAAGGGCGGACGCCGGGCCTGGGCCACCCGGGCACCGCTCCTGCCCGCGCTGGTCTTCCTGATCGTCGTCACCCAGCTGCCGTTCGTGGCGACCCTGGTCATCTCGCTCTTCGACTGGAACTCCCTCAACCCCGACAAGCGCAGCTTCAACGGGTTCGGCAACTACGCCTCCGTCTTCACCGACGCGGCACTGCGGGACTCGGTCGTCACCACCGTCCTGCTCACCGCGGGCGTCGTCCTCGCCACGGTCGTCCTGGGACTGGCCCTCGCGCTGCTCCTGGACCGCACGTTCTTCGGCCGGGGACTGGTCCGCACCCTCCTCATCACGCCGTTCCTGCTCGTCCCCGTCTCCGCCGCGCTGCTGTGGAAGCACGCCCTCTACAACCCGGAGTACGGCCTCTTCAACGGCGCCCTGAGCTGGGTGGGCGACCTCTTCGGCGACACCTCCCCGAGCCAGCCCGACTGGATCGCCGAGATGCCGCTGCTCGCCGTCATCGCCGCACTGGTCTGGCAGTGGACACCGTTCATGATGCTGATCCTGCTCGCCGGACTCCAGAGCCGGCCCGCCGAGGTGATCGAGGCCGCGCGCCTCGACGGGGCGAGTGGCTGGCAGACGTTCCGCTACCTGACCCTGCCCCACCTGCGCAGATACCTCGAACTCGGAGTCCTGCTCGGGGCGGTGTACATCGTGCAGAACTTCGACGCCGTGTTCACCCTCACCGCGGGCGGGCTCGGCACCGCCAACCTCCCGTACACGATCTACCAGACCTTCTACCAAGCCCACGAATACGGACTGGCGTCCGCCGCGGGAGTCGTCGTCGTGATCGGCACGATCATCATCGCCACCTTCGCGCTCCGGGTCGTCTCGTCCCTCTTCAGTGAGGAGGCGAACCGCGCATGACCACCACCACCGCCCCCGCGTCCTCCCCGGCCGTGCCCCGTACGGCACGCAGGGCCAAGCGGCGCTCGACGGCGCTCGGCCTGCTCGCCTGGGCGGCAGGACTCGCCTTCTGCCTGCCCGCGCTCTGGATGCTCCTGACCTCGCTGCACGCCGAGTCGGACGCGGCGACCAACCCGCCCTCCCTCTTCGCCCCGCTCACCCTCGACGGCTACCGCGCCTTCTTCGGCGCCGACACGGGAGTGACCCCCTGGCCGCCCCTGCTCAACTCCCTGGGCGCGTCCTTCTTCTCCACGCTCCTGGTCCTCCTGCTGGCGCTGCCGGCGGCGTACGCGCTGTCCATCCGGCGCGTACGCAAGTGGACCGACGTGATGTTCTTCTTCCTCTCCACGAAGATGCTGCCCGTCGTCGCCGGACTGCTGCCCGTCTACCTGTTCGCCAAGAACGCCGGGATGCTCGACAACATCTGGCTCCTGGTCCTGCTCTACACCTCCATGAACCTGCCGATCGCGGTGTGGATGCTCCAGTCCTTCCTCGCCGACGTGCCCGTCTCCGTCATCGAGGCCGCCCAGGTCGACGGCGCCCGGCTGCCGACCGTCCTGGCCCGCGTGATCGCCCCGATGGCCGCCCCCGGCATCGCCGCCACCGCGCTGATCTGCTTCATCTTCAGCTGGAACGAACTGCTCTTCGCACGGGTGCTCACCGGCGTCGTCGCCCAGACCGCGCCCGTCTTCCTCACCGGATTCGTCACCAGCCAGGGCCTCTTCCTGGCCCAGCTGTGTGCCGCCTCCGTCGTCGTGTCCCTGCCGGTGCTCGCCGCCGGCTACGCCGCCCAGGACAAACTCGTCCAGGGCCTCTCTCTGGGAGCAGTGAAATAATGCGGGCAGCGATCGTCGAAGCCCCCGGCAAGGTCTCCGTCACCACCGTCCCGGACCCCACCCCGGGCCCCCGCGACGTCGTGGTCTCCGTCGCCTCGTGCGGCCTGTGCGGAACCGATCTGCACATCCTCCAGGGGGAGTTCGCACCCACCCTGCCCATCGTCCCGGGCCACGAGTTCGCCGGCGAGATCGTCGGCACCGGCCGTGACGTCACGGAACTGGCCGTCGGCGACCGGGTCGCCGTCGACCCCTCCCTGCACTGCCACGAGTGCCGCTACTGCCGCGTCGGCCGCGGCAACCTCTGCGAACGCTGGGCGGCCATCGGCGTCACCGTCCCCGGCGGGGCGGCGGAGTACGCCGTGGCGCCCGTGGCCAACTGCGTCAAGCTGCCCGACCACATCGACGTCAAGGACGCGGCCCTCGTCGAGCCGCTGTCCTGCGCGGTGCGCGGCTACGACGTGCTGAGCGGCACCCTCGGCGCCGAGGTGCTGATCTACGGCTCCGGCACCATGGGCCTCATGATGCTGGAGCTCGCCAAGCGCACCGGCGCGGCCTCCGTCGACGTACTGGACGTCAACCCCGACCGGCTCGGCACCGCCGGCCTCCTCGGCTGCTCCCGGTCCGCCGCCGGGGCCGAGGAACTGGAGCAGCCCGGCGGCTGGGACGTCGTCATCGACGCGACCGGCAACGCGGGCGCCATCCAGGACGGCCTGGGGCGCGTCGCGAAGGGCGGCACCTTCCTCCAGTTCGGGGTCGCCGACTACGCGACGACCGCGGTCATCGAGCCGTACCGCATCTACAACCAGGAGATCACCATCACCGGTTCGATGGCGGTCCTGCACAGCTACGAACGCGCCGCCGCGCTCTTCGCGAGCGGGGTGCTCGACCCGTCGGTGTTCATCAGCGACCGGCTGCCGCTGGAGCAGTACCCGCAGGCCATCGACCGCTTCAAGGCGGGCATCGGGCGCAAGATCGTGGTCGAGCCGTGACCGGCGGCCCCGAGGCGGTCCTGGTGGTCGGCGAGGCGCTCATGGACCTCGTCCCGGTGGACGGGGACGGCGGTGTGCGGGCCGCGCAGTTCGGCGGCGCCCCGGCCAACGTCGCCGTCGCGCTGGCCCGGCTCGGCACCCCGGTCGCCTTCGCGGGCGGCCTCGGCGGCGACGGCTTCGCCCGTACCGTCGAGGACCGGCTGCGGGCCGCCGGGGTCGACCTCGGCCTCTGCGTCCGCAGTGACCTGCCCACCGCCCTGGCCGTCGCCGACCCCGGCGCCGACGGCACGGGCTACCACTTCCACCTCCAGGACACGGCGACCTTCCGGCTCCCGGACCTCTCGGCACGGGCGGCCGGCTTCGGCGCCGTGTACGTGGGCGGGCTCGCCGCCGTGGTGGAACCCGCCGCCGAGGCCGTACGGGCGACCGCGCTCGCCGCCGCCGAGCACTCCCTCCTCGTGGTGGACCCCAACGTCCGCCGGGACCGCACTCTGGACCCGGAGCGCGGCCGGACGGCCCTGCGCGAGCTGTGCCGCCTCGCCCACGTCGTCAAGGCCAGCGACGAGGACCTGGCGCTGCTGTGGCCGGAGGCGGACCCGGAGGACACCTGCCGGACACTCGCCGACGGCGGACGGCTGGTGGTGCTGACCCGCGGTGCCCGGGGCAGCACGGCCTACACCCCGGCCGCGCCACCGGTGTCCGTGGCGGCCACCCCTGTCGAGGTCGTCAACACCATCGGAGCGGGGGACGCCTTCGTCGCGGGCCTGCTGAGCGGTCTGGGCGCGGGGGGCTCCTTCACCGGGCCGTCCGCCCCGCTGGACGTCCGGGCCCTTCTGGCCTTCGCCTCCGAGGTCGCCGCGTCCGTGTGCTCCCGTACGGGCACCGAACCCTCCGTGCCCGCCCGCGCCTGACGCACGACGTCCACGGCCCCCGCACGGGGCCGTGGACGTGCGCACCGCGGCGCGGCTGCGCATCCTTGCTGTGTGACCCCGAGACCCGAGGGCAGCGGCGCGCCCGACGGGCTGTCCCTGGCGACGGCACGCGCCGTGGTGAGCGCCGTCGACGCCGCCGGAGGCTACGCCGGCGGCGTCTATCTGCGTTCCGGGACCCCGGGGCTCCTGCTGATGGCCGTCCTGGCCGGGCTGCCCGGCCGGCTGATGCGCCCCTGGTGGCGCATGCACGTCAACCGGCCGTTCCCGGTGGCCGAGTCCTACCGCTCGGGCACGCCGGTCTACCTCGGGGACGCCGAGGAGGCCATGCGCCGCTTCCCCCAGCTGATGGCCGGCCTGCCGTTCCCCTTCGGCTCGCTGTACGTGCCCGTCCGGAGCGGACCGACCGTCGTGGGGGTCCTGGTCGTCCTGCGCCACGCCACCCGGGGCGAACCCGTCGGAGCCAACGACCGCCGCCGCCTGGAGGACGTCGCCGAACGGCTCGGCGACGCCTTCACCGAGCTGGAACGGGACGGGACGGAGATCGTGTGGGAGGGCGAGCCCCTCACCGTCCGGCTGCCCGCCGAGGCCACCCGGCCCGTCCGCGTCGGCCACTTCACCTGGGACCTCGCCACCGGCGCCGTCACCGCCGACGACGGGGCACGCGTGATCCTCGGCACCGAGCCCGTGGACCGGCCGCCGAGCACCATGGACGCGCTGACGGCCCGGCTGCCCCCGGATGACGTGGCCGGACTGTGGACCCTGGCCGGCATGGTCACCCGCCACGAGGGGCCCCGGGTGCGGCGGACGCGGCTGCGCGGCCCGGACGGGCGGGCCCTCCTGCTGGAACTCTCGGGCCACGGCCCCGCACCCCGGCTGACCGGGGTGCTGCTCGACACCGGGACCGAGCCGGTCGTCCCGGAGGCGGCGGACCGGCTGCCGCGCGCCATCTTCTCGCTGGACCGCACGGGCCGCGTCACCCACGTCAACCGGCCGGCCGAGGAACTGTTCGGCGTCACCCGCGCCGACCTGGTCGGCCGCACCCTGGCCGAGGCCCTGCCCTGGCTCGCGGACCCCGCCTACGAGGACCACCTGCGGGCCGCCCTGTTCTCCGCCGACCCCGTGTACTTCCTCGCCCGCCGCACCCCCACCGAACTGCTCTCCGTGGCGCTGTACCCCGGCCGGGACGGCATCACCGTGACCGCGAGCACCACCGGGCGGCACGAGGACACCGCCGACTCCGGCGCGAGCGGGAGCGCCGGGCTGGGATCCCCGGCGGACCGCGCTGCCGTCCTGTACCGGCCGGTGGCCCTCGCCATCGCCCTGACCGAGGCGATGACCGCCCGTCAGGTCTCCGCCGTGGTCACGGACGAGCTCCTGCCCGCGTTCGGCGGCCGGCAGCTCGCCATCTACCTCCTGAACGAGCGGCGCCTCTACCTGGCCTGGGAGACCGGCTTCCCCAGGGGCTTCCTGGCGGGCTTCGACGGGATCGGCCTCGACGCCCGCATCCCCGGCGTCGAGACGCTCACCACCGGGCGGCCGCTGTTCTTCGAGTCCATGGCGCAACTGGAGGAGGCCTATCCCGGCATCCCCCGGGACACCGACGTCGGGGCCCGCGCCTTCCTGCCGCTGATCGCCTCCGGGCGCTCCGTCGGCTCGTGCATCCTCGGCTTCGACCAGCCGCGCGGCTTCAGCCCGGAGGAGCGCACCGTGCTCACCGCGCTGGCCGGCCTCATCGCACAGGCCCTCCAGCGGGCCCAGCGCTACGACTCCGAGGCCGCCCTCGCCCGCGGCCTCCAGGACGCCCTGCTGCCGCACCGGCTCCCCGTCTGCGACGGCGTCGAGACCGCGGGGCGCTACCTGCCGGGCACCTGGGGCATGGACGTCGGCGGCGACTGGTACGACGTCATCGAGACCGGGAGCGGGCTGGCCCTGATCATCGGGGACGTCCAGGGACACGGGGTCGCGGCGGCCGCCACCATGGGACAACTGCGCAGCGCCGTACGGTCGTTCGCGCTCACCGGGCACGACCCGCAGGAGACCATGGAGGCCACGAACCGGCTGCTCATCGACCTGGACCCGGGGCAGTTCGCCAGTTGCTGCTACGTGCTCCTGGACCCCGGCAGCGGACGCACCCAGGCGGTACGGGCCGGGCACCCCCAGCCCGTACTGCGCCACGCCGACGGCCGGGCCGAGGTGCTGGACCTGACGGGCGGGGTGGTGCTCGGCGTCGACCAGGAGGCGTCGTACCCGGTCACCGAGGGCCGGCTGGCCCCCGGCGACGTACTCGCGCTGTTCACCGACGGGCTGGTGGAGAAGGCCGGAGAGGACATAGACCAGGGGATCGAACGCCTGCGGGCGGCCCTGGCCGAGGTGGGCGGCGTCCCGCTCGCACAGGTGGCGGACCGGGTCATCGCGCGGGCGGGACAGGACGAGAACCGCCCCGACGACATCGCGCTCCTGCTGGCCTCCCGCACGGACCCGCCGGACTGACGAGGGCGCGCCGGAATCCCCGGACGGGCCTGCGGCACCGGCGGGGGCAGCCCGTTAGCCTCCTGGGATGGACATACGGCGTGCGGCGGTACATCGTTCGGCCTCGACCTGGCAGCAGCCCGTACCGGCCTGGGCATCCCCCGAACGGGACGCGCTGGTCGAGGAGTTGGCGCGGCGGGTGCTGGCCCTCGGAACGGGCCGTCGGGCGGTCGGCATCGACGGCCTCACCGCCTCGGGCAAGACGAGCCTCGGCCACGAACTGGCCGAGCGGATCGCCGCCCGGGGCCGCCCGGTGCTCCGGGCGACCCTGGACGACTTCAAGAAGCCGTGGAAGGACCGGCACCTCTACGACCGGGAGTCGGGCGAGGGCTACTACCGCAACGCCTACGACTACGGCGCCGCCGCACGTCTCCTGTTCGAGCCCTTCCGGTCGCCTGAGGCGACGCGCTGCGCGCTGTGCGCCATCGATCCGCTGACCCAGCGCGACCACTCCACCGAGACCCGGCCGCTCGGCGCCGACTCCGTCCTGATCGTGGACGGTGTCTTCGCCTTCCGGCCGGAGATCGACGCCTGCTGGGACTTCCGCGTCTGGGTGCACGTGGACGACGAGCTGTCCGTCCGGCGGGGCGCCGCCCGCGACCAGGACTGGGCGGGGAGCGACGCGGAGTCGATCCACCGGGACCGGTACCTGGTGGCCGAGCACCTGTACCTGGCGGAGGCGGACCCGCTGTCCCGGGTGGACGCCGTCGTCGACAACTCGGTCTTCTCCGCCCCGTTCCTGACGCGGTGAGCGGCGGTGCCGCCCGCCGTACGGGGGCGGGGCGCCGGGGACCCGCGGACCCGGGCCGGACCGACGTCTCCGGCCGGCGCGTCCTCGTGGCGTTCTCGCCGGTCGGGCGGCTGACCCGGTGCCGGAGCTCGGTATATCGTCGTGCCTGCCTGTGACGGAGAAAGGTACCGAACCCGATGGCGGACAACGCGGATCTGCTGGCCTTCGTGCGCGCACGCCTCGCCGAGGAGGAGCGCGTCGCGCGGGACGCCGGCGGGGACGGCTGGCGGTGTCCCGCCGAGGTGCCCGGTGAGGTGCACGACCGGACGGGAGGCATCGCCTTCGTCGTACGGTCGCGCGGTTACGACCGCCACATCGCCTTCCAGGACCCGGCGCGCGCCTTGCGGCGCGTCGAGACCAACCGGGTCCTGCTGGACGAGTACGAGGAGATCGCGTCCCTGGACACGGACCGCCCGCACCAGGACTTCCCCTCGGGGCGGGCCGTGGGGCTGGGCTTCGTCGTGCGCCAGATGGCCGCCGAGCACGCGGGGCACCCCGACTACCGGGTGAAGTGGCTGCCCCGGTTCTCGCACTGGGGCCCGCCCGCCGACCCGGAGGACTGAGCACCGGGCCCACGCGCCGGATGAGTACCGGGCGGCGGTCCGGCTGAGTACGCCGTCCGATCCCGCCGAGGCCCGCCGCTGGTCGAATGAGGCCCATGACCTCCGAAGCGCGGCGGCACCCGCGCATCCAGAACCTGACCACCGCCGGCACCGCGCTCGCCGTGGCCCTGCTCCCGCTCGCCGCCGGAGTCCTGCTGGCCAGGGCGGCGGCGAGCGATCCGCTGGCCCCCGTGAACGCGCTGGTCACCGGTGCGGGCGGACGGGTCCGCGTCGCGCCCCCGCGCGAGGTGCTGCGGGCCCGGACACGTCACCTGCTCGCCCGGGGCGAGGGCACGCGGATCGGGGGGAGCGCCGCCGCGTTCGCCGCCCGTGTGCGGACCGTACGGGCGTGGGAGCGGGCGGGGGAGAGCGGGTGCGGCGCGAGCGGCACCGCCGTCCGAGCCCCGGCGTCCCGCGGATGAGGACACCGCCGCGCGACGGCCCCCGAACGGTCCGGGTGCCACGGAAGTGCTCCGCGGGCCGCACGCACCGCGCTGTGTTCCGGCACGGTGGGGCGCTGCCGTGTCGGGCGGGGTCCGTGCACGGAGAAGTGATCGGTGATGTCAGGATGGACCCATGACCATCAAGGCGTATTTCGACATCACCATCGACGACAAGCCCGCCGGGCGGATCGTGTTCAACCTGTTCGACGACGTGACCCCCAAGACCGTGGAGAACTTCCGCGCGCTGGCCACGGGCGAGAAGGGCTTCGGCTACGCCGGATCCCCGTTCCACCGCGTCATCCCGGACTTCATGCTCCAGGGCGGCGACTTCACGCGCGGTAACGGCACCGGCGGCAAGAGCATCTACGGGGAGAAGTTCGCCGACGAGAACTTCACGCTGAAGCACACCAAGCCGGGCCTGCTGTCCATGGCCAACGCGGGCCCGAACACCAACGGTTCGCAGTTCTTCGTCACCACCGTCGCCACCCCGTGGCTGGACGGCAAGCACGTGGTGTTCGGCGAGGTCGCCGACGAGGACAGCATGGCGCTCGTCCGCAAGATCGAGTCCTACGGCTCGCAGTCCGGCCAGACGAAGGCGCCGATCGCGGTCTCCGCGTCCGGCACCCTCTGAGCGTTCCCCGACACCCGGCGCGGGGCCCCGGCCGGGGCCCCGCGGCGTCGGCCGGTCAGCCCTCCGGGGCGTGAGCGGCCCCCGGCCCGGCGTGAGCGGCCCATCCCGTGAGCGGCCCCGTCGTGGCGGCCGCGGTCCGGGGGACGGCGCGGCCGCCGGCTCGGGCGTGACCTGAACAGCCGTGCTGGCATGATCAAGGCATGGAAGACCGCATCATCGCCGCCTGTGACGGCGCATCCAAGGGAAATCCGGGACCCGCGGCCTGGGCGTGGGTCGTGGCCGACGCGCAGGGGCGCCCGCAGCGGTGGGAGGCGGGGCCGCTCGGCGGCGCCACCAACAACATCGCCGAACTCACCGCTCTGCGGGAGCTGTTGACGTCCACCGATCCGGCGCTGCCGATCGAGGTGCGCATGGACTCGCAGTACGCGATGAACGCCGTCACCAAGTGGCTGCCGGGCTGGAAGCGCAACGGCTGGAAGACGTCGGCGGGCAAGCCGGTGGCCAACCGGGAGCTGGTGGTGGAGATCGACGGCCTGCTCGACGGCCGAGGCGTGACCTTCCGCTACGTACCGGCGCACCAGGTGGACGGCGACCCGCTCAACGCGCTCGCCGACCAGGCCGCGAGCGAGGCGGCCGTCTCGCAGCGGGCGGCCGGGACGGCGTACGGCTCGCCCGAGCCGGTGCCGGCACCCGCGCGGGCGAACCAGGGCGGCGCGGTCAAGGCCCGTACGGCGAAGAAGGGGGCGGCGGCGGGCACGGGCGACGGCAGGGCCTCACGTGCCGGGGCGACGATCCGGGCGAAGTTCGCGGGCCGGTGCCACTGCGGACAGCCTTACGCGGCCAAGGACATGATCGCCAAGAACCCTCACGGCTGGGGCCACCCGGAGTGCCGTACGGCGGCCGTCTGACGGGCCGGGCCGGCGCTCAGACGTCGGCCCAGACCAGCCGTCCGGACAGGCTGGTGCGCGTGCCCCAGCGGGTCGCCAGCGTGTCCACCAGCATCAGACCGCGGCCGCCCTCGGGGAGGGAGGCCAGATCGAAGCCGTCCAGGTCCTCCGGGCCGTGGGTGCCGTCCACGGCCACCGGTCCCGGCCCCTCGGCCACCCCGGTCCGTGGCCGGTGGGCGTGCTGGTCCGGCCTGCGGGGGAGCGGGGCGCGCGGCCCCGGCGGGACGGCACCCGGATGCGCGGGGCGCGGCGGGGCGGGCACCCGGGCCCGTCCGCGGTTCCACACGCAGACGCGCACACCGTCGGCGGTCCGCACGAGACGGCACCTGATCCGCCGTCCCGTCGTGTGCTGCACGGCGTTCGCGACCAGTTCGGTCACGACCAGAGCGGCCGTGTCGGCGCGGTCACCGGATTCACCCCAGCTCCTCATCGCCTCCTGCGCTCGGTGCCTCGCTTCGGGGACGCCTTCGGGGGTGCGGGGGACCCACCAGGTCAGTGCACTCCGGTTGCCGGCGTCCTCCGGGGCAAGCTGAGTGCGCATGGATATTTCCGACATGTATGTACTCTCGGCGCAAAGTGCATACTTTGCAAGCGACAGAATGAACGAACGCTTCCGATTCCGAGCCTGAGGGCGACGAGCCGACCCGGAGGGAACGCGCATGAGGCCCCGATCCGGCCCCACGGTCGAGCACCGCGTCCTGGCCGCACGCCTGCGCATCCTGCGTGAGCGCGCGGGTGTGACCATGCGGGCCGCCGCCCTGGCCCTGGACGCGCACCCGGCGACCGTACGGCGTATCGAACGCGCCGAGACCGGACTCGACGCCCGCCAGGTCCGTGTCCTCCTGGACCGCTACGGGGTCCCCGCCGCCGAGGCCGACCCGATCATGGCGGCCCTGGGCTCCGCGAACCTGCCCGGCTGGTGGCACGAATGGCGGGACGCCATGGAGCCCTGGCAGCAGGAGGTCATCGGCATCGAGTCGTCCGCCGGGCTCGTGAGGAGCTGGCACCCCGCCCTGGTACCGGAGCTGCTGCGCACCCCGGCCTACACGGCGGCCCTCTACCGCACCCTGTACCCCGCCGACACCCCCGCACGGCGGGAGAGGCGCGTCGAACTGCTGGGGGAGCGGCAGCGCCGCCTGGCGGAGCGCGGCGCCGCCCTGTGGGCCCTGCTGCCGGCCGCGGCGCTGCACACCAGGGTCGGCGGCAGCCGGGTGATGGCCGAGCAGCGGGAACGGCTCGCCGAGGCCGCGCACCGGCCGCACATCACCGTGCAGACCGTCCCCCTCGACGCCCCGCCGCACGCCATGACCGCCCTGCCACCGCTGTACGTGCTCCGCGTCCCCGCGCCGGAGATCGGTGACCGGGCCGTCCTGGAGATCCCCGGGGGCCGTGCCGACATCGTGGACGACCCCGCCGTCGTCATGGACTACCGCATCCGCCTGGACGGGGCGTGCGCGGCCGCCCCGCCCCCCGGCACGCCCCTCCCGTACGACACGCCCGGGTCCTGATCCGGCGCGCGCCGGATCACGGACCGGCGCGTGACGCGGTGGTGCGGACGGGCGTGTGACGCGGTGGTGCGCGCGGCGCCGGGGGAAAGTCGCTTTCCGGTGGTCACGCGGTGCCCGATACTCGCGTGATGGATCAGATCGAGCGGACCGTCGCACTCGTACGCGACGTGGTGGAGGACGACCTCCTCGGCATCTACCTGCACGGTTCCGCGGTGTCCGGGGGACTGGTCCCCGCCAGCGACCTGGACGTCCTGGCCGTCACCCGGCGGAGCCTGGACGACCGCGGGCGGCGGGCGCTGCTCCAGGGCCTGCTGGAGATCTCCGGCCTGACGGCCGCGGTCCGCCCGGTCGAACTCACCGTCGTCGTCCGGTCCGAGGTCCGCCCCTGGAGGTCTCCGCCGACCTGCGACTTCCTCTACGGGGAGTGGCTGCGCGACGAACTCACCACGGGCGGTCCGCCGCGGCCGTGCCCGATGCCGGACCTGGCCGTCGCGCTCACGACGGTCCTGGCGGGCGACCATCCTCTCACCGGGCCGCCGCCCTCCGAACTCCTCGACCCCGTACCGCACGCCGATCTCGTCCGGGCGAGCGTCGGGGGAATCCCCGAACTCCTCGGCGACCTCGACAACGACACCCGCAACGTGCTGCTGACCCTCGCCCGCGTCTGGACCACCCTGGCCACCGGCCGGATCGAGCCCAAGGACACCGCCGCCACCTGGGCCCTCGCCCGTCTCCCCCCGGAACACCGCCCCGTCCTGGAGCACGCCAGGTTCCTCTACCTCCACCGCTCCTACGCGGACGAGACCTGGAGCGCCGCGCTGAGGGACCGGGTCCGTCCGCACGTGGACGAGGTGCTGCGCCGCATCGACGACCTGCGCCGACGGGCGTGAACCGGCCGTCCCGGAGCGCCCAGGGCCTCCCGGCCCGGCCGGAACAGGGGCCGCGGTGGTTTCGACCGCCTGAGGGCGGTCACCCGCACGGTGTACGACGTCCGGCACGACCCCGCACACAGGGAGTGAGACCATGGACAACTGGCGCACACACGCGGCCTGCCGCGACGAGGACCCCGACCTCTTCTTCCCCATCGGCACCACCGGCCCCGCCCTGGTGCAGACCGAGGAGGCCAAGACCGTCTGCCGGGGCTGCCCCGTCCGGCAGCAGTGCCTGGACTGGGCCCTGGAGAACAACCAGGACGCGGGCGTCTGGGGCGGCCTCGGCGAGACGGAGCGCAGGACCCTGAAGCGCCGCTCCCGCCGACAGGCCAGGAGCAACGGATGAGACCTGGGGTCCGCGGACCCCGGACGGGAGGAGGATGAACCATGGACAACACCAGCGTCTGGCTCCTTCTCGGCGCGCTCGTCGCCCTGCTCATGGCGGGCACCGCCGCCGTCCTCCTCGTCCGGGTCCTCAAGGCCAGGAAGCTGCTTCTCGACGCGGGTGTCCCGCTCCGGGACAAGGCGCTGGTCTGGGCGGCGGTGATCTACACCGTCTCCCCGGTGGACCTCCTGCCGGACCCCGTCTACCTGGACGACATCGGCTTCCTGCTGCTCGCCCTGCGCTCCCTGCACTCCGCGGCGCGCGCGGCCGGAGCGGGGCGCCGCACGGCGGCCGGCGGGAAAGCGGCCCGTGGAACACCGGCCGGCGGCAAAGCGGCCCCTGACAAATCCCTCGGCGGAACACCTGAATCCGGCGGCAACCTTTCGGCGTCCGGGAGCAACTGACGGGGCGTAACCCGTCCCCGGCAGAAGGTGTCTCTCGTGGAGCCCTCGCTTCCCCACCCCGCACCCCCCGAACCACCCGCACACCGCGGCCGCCGCCCCGGCCGTCGCCACGCCCTGGCCGCCTCCCTGACCGCCGGAGTGCTCGCCGCCACCGGTCTCCTCGCCCTCGGACCGACGTCCCAGGCCGCCACCGCCCGGCAGGCCGAGAAACTGGACCGCGGTGTCGTGAGCGTCCACACCGACCGAGGCAACCTCGTCAGCTGGCGCTGGCTGGGCACCGACCCGGACACCGTCGCGTTCAACGTCTACCGGGCCGGCACCAAGGTCAACTCCTCGCCGGTCACCGCCTCGGCCAACTACTTCCACGCGGACGCCCCCGCGACCGCCGACTACACCGTGCGCGCGGTCGTGAACGGCGTCGAGCAGGCCGACTCCGCGCACGCGGTCCAGTTCCGCGCGGGCTACAAGGACGTGCCCATCAGCCCGCCTCCGGGCGGCACCACCCCCGACGGGGTCGCCTACACCTACGAGGCCGACGACGCGTCCGTCGCTGACCTCGACGGCGACGGGGCCCTCGACTCCGTAACACCGCGTACAACCAGCCGCCGCACCCCAGCTTCGCGATCGGCGACGGGGCGCCCACCGCGCCCCGGCCGGCCGTCATCACGCCGTAGCGTCCCGGTGACCGGCGACCCTGCTCGCCGGTCACCGGATCACACACCGTCCTCCACGGTTCTCGACGCCGTGTCAGCCGGTGCCGCCGGCCGGTCCGTTCACCACGCGTTCACCGGTCCCCTCCGTACGCGGCATTCCCCCGCACGCCCTGGCGATCTACGCTCGGCCGCGCACCGGTCGACGCTGGCGGACACCGGATCCCTCCGGGCTCCGACAACGTTGTCCATCCCCCATGGAGGAGTATCCGCGCCATGCCACCCAGACTTCCCGCCCTGCGGACGGCCGTCACGCGGGCCGCCGCCGTCGTCCTCGCCGGCACGCTCGCCGGCGCCGTCACCCCGCCGGCCGCCCAGGCCGACACGCTCGTCACCCGGCCCACCGCGTACGTGGACCCGCTGATCGGCAGCGCGAACGGGGGCAACACCTTTCCCGGCGCCGTGCTCCCGTACGGCATGATGGCCTGGTCACCGACCAGTACGACCGGTGACCAGACCGGCACCGGAGCCGCCAACGGCTACGAGTACGGGGCGACCCGGCTCCGCGGCCTGAGCCTCACCCATGTCAACGGGGCCGGCTGCAACCCCGGCGCCGCCGGTGACGTGCCGATCATGCCGTTCGTCGGGGACGTCACCTCGTCCCCGTCCGCCGACACCAAGGACGCCGTCTACGCGGCGGACTTCTCCCACGACGACGAGCGCGCCGTCCCCGGCCGCTACACGCTCGGACTCGCCTCCGGCGCCTCCGCCGACCTCGCGGTGAGCGAACGGGCGGGCGTGGCCGACTTCCGCTTCCCGGCGGACAAGCCCGCCAACCTGCTCTTCCGGGTCTCCAACTCCCTCAACGGCAGCGAGGACGCCGAGATCCACATCGACACCGCCCACCGCAAGGTGACCGGTTCGGTGCTCACCGGCGCGTTCTGCGGACGGCGCGCCAACGGCGGTACGAACAACCGCAAGAGCTACTACCGGCTCCACTTCAGCGCCTCCTTCGACCGCGCCTTCGCCTCCACCGGCACCTGGAAGGACGACAGCCTCGCGCCGGGGTCCACCCGCGCGAGCGGGGGAGAGGGCTACGCCACCGGGGCCGACCGGGCCGGACGGGGATCGGGCGGCTGGGTCGGCTTCGACACCTCCTCGGACGCCGACGTGCGGATGCAGATCGGCATCTCCTACGTCAGCCAGGCCGGGGCCGAGGCCAACCTCCGCCAGGAGATGGCCCCCAGGGCGAGCGTGGACGACGTCGCCCGCGCCGGATCGCGCGCCTGGGACCGCGAGCTGAACTCCGTACGCGTCGGCGGCGGGAGCGAGGCGCGGCGCACCACCTTCTACACCGCGCTGTACCACGCGCTGATGCAGCCCAACCTGATCACCGACCGCGACGGCCGCTACCCCGGCATGGACGGGGCCGTGCACCGGGTGACACGCGGTCAGAAGGCCCAGTACAGCAACTTCTCCGGCTGGGACCAGTACCGGGCGCAGATCCAGCTCCTCGCCCTGCTCAAGCCGGAGATCGCCGGGGACTTCGCGCAGTCCCTCTACAACTTCGCCCGGCAGAACGGCGGCGTGTGGGACCGCTGGGTGCACGTCAACGGCGCCACCCATGTGATGACCGGCGACCCCTCGGCGGCGACCCTCGCCACCTTCTACGCGATGGGCGTACGCAACTTCGACTACGAGGGCGCCTTCGAGTCCCTGGCCCGGCAGGCCACCGTCCCCCACCCCGACGGGCTGTCGGACGCCGGGTGCCCGGGGCAGTGCACCGGCCAGCGGCCCAACCTGGCGCAGTACCTGGACTCCCACTACGCCGCGCAGGACGTCTGCCACTGCTGGGGCGGGGCCGCCGAGACGCTGGAGGACGCGGTGGCCGACGCGGCGCTGGGCCGCTGGGCCCGCCTGCTCGGGCGGGACGAGGAGGCCGCGGCCTTCGAGGAGCGCGGCCGCTGGTGGCGCAACGTCTTCAACCCCGGGGCCGGTGACGGCTCCGGGACGTCGGGGTACGTCCAGGCCCGGAATCTCGACGGCTCCTGGGTGACGCCGTTCAGCCCCGGCAGCGAGAACGGCTTCGCGCAGGGCTCCAGCGCCACCTACACCTGGATGGTCCCCCAGGACGTGCGGGGGCTGGCCGAGGCGATGGGGGGCCGGGACACCGCGGCCGAGCGGCTGGACGCCTTCTTCCACAAGCCGGACGGTTCCTGGTCGGTGAAGGGCGGCGACGCGCTGCGCTACGACCCCACCAACGAACCCGGAATCCACGCCCCGTGGCTGTACAACGCGCTGGGGCAGCCGTGGAAGACCCAGGAGACCGTACGGGAGATCGTGGACACGGTGTACGGCACCGGGCCGCGCGGCCTGCCCGGCAACGACGACCTCGGCACGATGTCCGCCTGGTACGTCTTCGCCGCCCTCGGCCTCTTCCCGCAGACGCCCGGCAGTGCCACGATGCTGCTCGGAGCGCCGCTCTTCCCGTCCGCCGTGCTGGACCGTCCGCACGGGAAGGACATCACCCTCCGTGCCCCGGCGGCCGACGCGACACATTCGTACATCGACGCCGTCCGGGTGGACGGGCGCCCGAGCGACCGGTCCTGGACCGATGCCCGGCTGGTCACCCGCGGTGGTTCGGTGACCCACCGGCTCGCCGACCGGCCCAACGTCCGATGGGCCACCGGACCTGCGGATCTGCCGCGGTAGCCGTCCCGTGAACCCGGTCCCGGACCCCGGTGCGCACCCGCTGTCCGCGCACCGGGGTCCGGGGCGCCGGGGCTGCTCCCGGGAGCGGGGGCGGGGCGTGCGACAGTTTTCTATCGTTGAAAATTCTCGGTGCACGACCGTTGTCAGCGTGTTCGAGGCTGTGGCTCAATGTTCGACTATGTGCAGTGCTCCGCCGTTCGGGGGCACTTCGGCTTCTTCGACGAGGACGACGCCTTGATGCGACAACCAGCCCGCCACCGCACTCTGCTGAGAACACTGGTCTGCACGGCAGCGCTGCTGCTGCCCGTCGGGGCCACCCTGGTCCCGGCCGCCGCCGCCCCCGCCCCGGACTCCGCGAGCACCACCGCGGCGGCCTTCGGGGCGAAGAACCCGGCCACCGAGGTGCACGGCCTGAAGGGCGAGTACTACGCCATGTCGGCGCCCGGTGCCCGGGACTTCGCCGTGCTCGGCGGTGTATCGCTCGACCCCGACGTCAACTTCCCGGGTCTGACCGGTGAGTTCGAGTCGACCACCGGCAGGACCGAACACACCACCGCCCGTTGGACCGGGCAGATCGAGGCCCCCGAGACCGGCGACTACACCTTCCACGCCATCGGCGACAACGGCTTCCGGCTCTTCATCGACGGCAAGCCGGTCATCGACCACTGGGAGCCGGACTGGGACAACGAGCAGACCAGCGCACCGCTCACACTGAAGGCCGGCGAACGCCACGACTTCCGCCTGGAGATGTTCCAGGACACCGGCGGCGCCAACATGTTCCTGCGCTGGTCGAGCGCGAAGCTCGCCAAGCAGATCGTCCCCGAGTCGGCGTTCACCCCGCCCGCCGACTTCGAGGTCTACCCCGTGGGCCTGCGCCTCGCCGACGACGGACGCACGCTGCGCGCCACCTTCGACGGCCCCGTCCGCGACGTCCGGGGCGTCAAGGACCACCTCACCGTCGACGCGGACACCACCCCGATGCCCGTGAAGTCGGTGGCCCAGGCCCCCGGCGACTCCAAGACGCTGGTCGTCACCCTGGGCGCGGCCGTCCAGAAGGACCAGCGGGTCCGCTTCGCGTACGACGGCGAGGGCGGCCTGAAGGCGGGCGGCGAGAGCGTCCCGGCGATCACCCGCCGGGCCGAGAACCGCTCCGCCCAGCGCCTGCTCACCCCGTGGGGCGAGAAGGCCGACGCCAAGAAGCCGCTGCCCGAGTACCCCCGCCCGCAGCAGGTACGCGACCGGTGGCAGAACCTCAACGGGCCGTGGGAGTTCGCCGGGGCGAAGGCGGGCGAGAAGCCGGCCTTCGGCAAGAAGCTCGGTGAGCGCATCACCGTGCCCTACCCCGTCGAGTCCCAGCTCTCCGGGATCGAGCGCCACGAAGACCACATGTTCTACCGCAAGCTCGTCACCGTCCCCAAGAACTGGAAGGTCGGCAAGCGCGACGGCGACCGGCTGAAGCTCAACTTCGGTGCCGTCGACTACCAGGCGACCGTCTGGGTCAACGGCACGAGGGTCGCCGGGCACACCGGCGGATACACCGCCTTCAGCGCCGACATCACCGACGCGCTCCGGGGCAGCGGCACCCAGGAGATCGTGGTCGCGGTCACCGACACCACCGGAGCCGACCAGCCCACGGGCAAGCAGTCCGCGAACCCGAGCGGCATCTTCTACACCGCCTCCTCCGGCATCTGGCAGACCGTCTGGATGGAGCCCGTCGCCCCCGCGGCCGTGGACTCCCTGACGACCACCCCCGACATCGGCACGGGCCGGCTCGCCCTGACCGTGAACTCCGCGGACGCCTCGAAGTCCGCCCAGGTCACCGCCGTCGCCCGCGACAAGAAGGGCAAGGTCGTCGGAAAGGCCACCGGGCCCGCCAACCGTGAGCTGAGCCTCCCGGTGGCCAAGCAGCACCTGTGGACGCCGGACGACCCGTACCTGTACGACCTGGAGGTCACCCTCAAGGACGGCCGCTCCAAGGACACCGTCGACAGCTACTTCGGGATGCGCTCCTTCGGCGTCGCCAAGGTCGGCGGCTACCAGAAGCTGGTGCTCAACGGGAAGCCGTTCTTCTCCCTCGCCATGCTCGACCAGGGGTTCTACCCCGACGGCCTGAACACGGCGCCCAGCGACGCCGCCCTCGTCTTCGACCTGAAGGCGCAGAAGGACCTCGGCTTCAACTCCGTACGCAAGCACATCAAGATCGAGCCCGCCCGCTGGTACTACCACGCCGACAAGCTCGGCCTGCTGGTCTGGCAGGACTTCGTCTCCGGGAACATCACCGGCGAGAAGGGCCAGAAGGCCTTCCTCGACCAGGGCGCCGAGATGATGGAGCAGCTCCACAACCACCCCTCGATCGGCGCCTGGATCGTCTTCAACGAGGGCTGGGGCGAATGGGACCGCACCGAGACCGGGAAGATCACCGAGAGGGTCCAGGCGGCCGACCCCTCCCGCGTCGTCAACGCCCACAGCGGAGTCAACTGCTGCAACTCCAAGGGTGACTCCGGCAAGGGCGACATCATCGACCACCACGACTACAACAACACCGACCCGGCCTTCCCGGACGCGAACCGCGCCGCGATGGACGGGGAGCACGGCGGCTTCACCCTGCGGATGCCCGGACACATGTGGCCGGGCGCGCCCACCGCGATCTACAGCGGGGTCGCGGACAAGGACGCCCTGACCGCCAAGTACGTCGAGAACACCCGCACGCACTACCTGGAGGCGGCCGGCGCCGAGCTGTCCGGCTCCATCTACACGCAGGTGACCGACCTGGAGAACGAGCTCAACGGCCTCTGGACGTACGACCGCCGTGAGATCAAGGTCGATCAGGCCAAGGTGCGGAAGATCAACCGGGAGGTCATCGCGGCCGGTGCCGCGGCGGGCCAGCGGGACACGGTCAAGGGCGGCGGAGCCTGGTCCCTGGACGAGAACAAGGGCACCAAGGCCGCCGACAGCGGCCCCAACCGCAAGCACCTCACCCTCTCCCCGGGCACGTCCTGGACGCCCGGGGTCCGGGGCTCGGCCCTCAGGTTCGACGGCGAGGGCCAGTACGCCCAGACCGACGGACCGGTGCTCGACACCACCGGCGACTACACCGTGTCCGCCTGGGCCTCGCTCGACGCGCTCCCCGGCAACTACGCCACCGTCGTCAGCCAGGACGGCCGGCGCCAGGAGAACCCCTTCTACCTCCAGTACGGACAGGGCGCGTTCGCCTTCTCCACCCCCGGAGCCCACCGGGCCCGGCTGGAGATGAAGCCCGAACTCGGCCGCTGGTACCACCTCGTCGGCGTCCGCAGCGGTGACGAGATCGCGCTCTACGTCGACGGCGAGCTCGCGGCGACCGAGGTGGCCGGACCCGCCGACGTCAGCACCGGCGCCCTCGCGGTGGGCCGCGCCAAGTGGTCGGGCGGGAACACCGACTTCTGGAACGGCGCGGTCGACCAGGTGCGGGTCTACGACAAGGCGCTCACCGGCAAGGAGGTGACCGCGCTCTACAACGGCGACAAGCCGTAGCGCGCACCCCGTGCGGATACCCCGTGCGGACACCCCGTGCGGACACCCCGTGCGGACACCCCCGGCGGCGCGAGCGGGAGCCGCGCCGCCGGGGGCCCGCACGCCCGCACCGGCACCGCGGCCCCCGTCACACCGGGGTGACCTCGGCGCCGGTGCTCTCCCGCGCCAGCAGGCGGTGCGGTACGACGATCCGGCGGCCGGGCAGCGTGTCGAGCCGGCCGAGCACCCGCTCGGCCAGACACTGCACCGCCCGCTCGGCGATCTGCTCCCGGTCCGGGGCGACGGTCGTGAGGGAGGGGGCACTGAACCTCCCGTCCTCGATGTCGTCGAACCCCATCAGCGCCACGTCCTGTGGCACCCGCACCCGCTGCTCCGCGGCCACCCGCAGTGCCCCCAGGGCGAGTTCGTCGCTGAAGCAGAACACCGCGTCGGGGCGCCCGGGAAGCGCCAGCAGCTCACGCATCGCCCTCGCCCCCTCCGCCCGGTGCAGATCGGCCACCTCCACCTCCGCCACCGGGGCCAGCCCGGCCTCGGCGAGCCCCTGCCGGAAGCCCTCCGCGCGCAGCTCGGCGGTCCCGTGCCCCAGCGCGGACTGGAGGCCGACCGCGGCGATCCGGCGGCGGCCCGGCGCGGCCAGGTGACGGGCTGCGGACCGGGCGGCCGCCACGTTGTCCAGGGCGACATGGTCGAGCGGCCCGTGCGGCTCCAGCTCACCGAGGACCACCAGCGGCAAGCCGCCCGCGAGCGAGGCCAGTTCGGCCGGAGAGGTCGACCACGGGCTGACGATCATCCCGTCGACCCGCCGCCCCTCCGAGCCGTCCAGCAGGCGCCGCTCCAGCTCCGCCCGCCCCCCGGTCCGCTCCAGCAGCACCGTCCAGCCGCGCTCCTGCGCGGCGTCGATGAGGTGACCGGCCAGTGCGCCGAAGTACGGGGAGTGGATCTCGGGCACGACCACGCCGATGAGCCCGGTGCGTCCCTGCCGCAGGTTGCGGGCGGCGAGATTGGGGCGGTAGCCCAGCTCCTCCACCGCCGCCACGACCCGGGCCCGGGTCGCCGGGGCGACCGTCGCGGTGTTGCTCACGACGTTGGAGACGGTCCGCACGGAGACACCGGCCAGCGCGGCGACGTCCTTGAGTCTCGCAGCCACGACGGGTGTGCTCCTGTCCCTCTCCGGCCTCGCGGACGTGTGGCGGGCCGGGCCGCGACACCCCCGGGGGCGACGCTCCGCCCGTTGTCCGCAGTGCACGGTAACAGCCCCGGCGCGAGAAGAGGCGCACCGCCTCTTGCCACGGTGATTGCAACGTTGCAATATGGGCTGCGCAAGCGTGGTGACGAGGTGAACACGCCCTCGGCCGCCCTCTCTTCGCCCCCCGTGTCCGCCCATGGAAGGACCTCCCCCATGTACGAACCCGTGACCACCCCCGTCCCCGCCGCGTCCCTCGCCACGGCCGTGCGGGAGCTGCACACGGCCGGTATCACCGCCTGCCGCGGCGCGTTCACCCCCGAGTGGGCCGACCGGATGCGGGAGGACATCGAGAGGGCCTTCGCCGAGGCGCGCGGACGTGAGGGCGGCGCGGTCGGCCGGGGGCCGCACCGCTACTACGTGGAGATCCACCCCGAGCAGCTGCGCGGCTTCGCGGACCTCGTCGGCCACCCCTGGGTGGACGCGGTGTGCGAGGCGGTCCTGGGGCCCGACTACCGCATCGTCGAGCTGGGGTTCGACATACCGCTGGCCGGGGCCGTGAACCAGCCCTGGCACCGCGACTTCCCCATGCCGGACGCCACCCGCCGCGAGCGCAGGCTGACCTCCCTCGCCTTCAACCTCACCGCCGTCGACACCCGTGAGGACATGGGGCCCTTCGAGATCGCCCCCGGCACCCAGTGGGACGACGACGCCCGCTTCGGCCACGCGATGTTCCCGCCCCGCGAGGACTACCCGCGCTACACCGCCCTCGCGGAGCGGAAGTACCCGAGGCGCGGAGACATCTCGGCCCGCTCGGCGCTGACGATCCACCGGGGGACCGCGAACCGGTCGTCCGACGCCCGGCCGGTGCTGGTGCTCGGCGTGGACGCCCCGGGAGCGGGCAACGACGGGCACCACGACATGGCGGTGACCCAGGCCTACTGGGCCGCGCTGCCCGGCCGGGTCCGGGCGCACCTGCACTGCCCGGTCGTGGACGAACTGGCTCCCATCGTCCAGAAGCACACGATCGAGGGCCTGGTCATGGGCGACGCCTGACGGCCCGCCGGACAGACCGGAGCCCGGCGGCGACCGGCCCGTTCGCGGTCGCCACCGGGCCCCGGCGCCGGCTCTGGGCACCACCGCCGCTCCAGGGCCGGCTCAGGGTGCCCCGCCGCCCCCAGAGGTGTCCTCGGTGGGTGGCCAGGCGTTCACAGCAGCCTCCAGAGGTGGTCGTCGGTTCCGTTGTCGGTGAATTGCACGACGTGGGCGCTGTCGGCGGTGTCAGGCGCCAGAGGTGGTCGTCGGTTCCGTTGTCGGTGAACTGGACGACGTGGGCGCTGTCGGCGGTGGACATGAGGTCCACGCCCAGCACCTTGCCCGCGTGCCGGTTGCCGATCCGGTACCAGCGGTCCGCGAGCCAGGCGGTACCCCGCGGGTCCGCCGTGGGGAAGGAGGTGATCCGCAGCCGGGCCGCCCCCATGGGCACCAGCGTGACCTCCTCCACCGGCTCCGTGCTGCGCGCCGGGCTGTCCTGGAGCGGAGCCACCACGTGCTCGTCGTCCGCCGTCCACTCCGGGATCCTCCGGGCCCTGGCGGTCATGCTCAGCGGGGACCCGCCGAGCGTGAACGGGGCGCGGCCCACCGCCCGGACGGCGCGGGTGCGGAAGGAGGCGGCGGGGTCCCGGGGATCGAGCACCAGGCCGTAGTTCCAGGGGCCGGTGGCGTGCACCTCGTACGCCGGGAACCGGTCGGTGCCGCCGATGCGACGGTACTCCTCGCCGATCCGGAGGGAGTACGTCAGCGGGCCCCGGTCCACGCTCACCGAGCCGTGGTTGTCCGACCAGGTGCGTACGGTGGTGTGCTGAGGGAAGCGCAGGGTGACCCGGTCGCCGTCCGACCAGGTCCGCTCGATCCGGGTGAAGGCGGGGCCGGCGGGTGCGTCCACCCGGCTGCCGCCGACCTCGACCACCGGGTCGGCGCACCAGGCGGGGACCCGCAGCACGAGCGGGAAGCGCAGCGGCCGCGGTGCGCGGAGCGTCAGCGTGACCGTGTCCGTGAAGGGGTAGCCGGTCTCTTCGGTGAAGGTGACCTCCGTACCGTCCGCGACCTCTGCCGTGACCTCGCAGGGCGCGTACATCGCGGCGGCGAGCCCCCCGTCCGGGGTGGCCAGCCACAACTCCTCGGTGAAGTAGGGCCAGCCCATGCCGTAGTTGTGCGGGCAGCAGCGGTACCGGTCGACGCCGGGGAGGTACGCCTGCATCGCGAAGCCGTTCTGGAACTGGCGCCGCTTCTTGGGTTCGTCGTCCAGATCGACGCTGTTGGCGCTGGTGATGTAGTGGACCGCCCTGCCCGAGGGGTCCAGCGCGGCGGGCAGCGAGTTGAAGGCCAGCTCCTCGCAGCGGTCCGCCCACAGCGGGTCGCCCGTGATCCGGGTGAGCAGCTGGTGGCTCGCCATGAACTCGACGATGCCGCAGGTCTCGAAGCCCTGCCGGGGGTCGCCGTGCCCCGCGCGGACGTTCTCGTCCCCGGCGAAGCCGCCGCCGGGGAACTGCCCGTAGGCGTCCATCGCCCTCGCGTACGTGCCGTAGGTGGCGCGGATGTCCTGGGCCGATCCGCTGCGCAGGGCGTACTGGGCGGGTTCGCGGAAGCCCTGGGCGATGTTGACGTTGTGCGGGTCGGCCAGGTTGTCGCCCCAGTCGGCCCCGTACCGGTGGATCGTGTCGGCGAGGTCCAGCAGGAAGGCGTCGCCGGTGCGGTTGTACAGCCAGAAGACGCTGTCCAGCCCGTCGCCCCAGCGCAGGGCGATCCAGCTGGTGTCGAAGGCGCCGCGGCCCTGGGCGTTCATGTACCGGAAGAACCCGCTCAGGAACGGGACGATCCGGGTGTCGCCCGTGTACTCCTGCCAGGAGCGGAGGGCCTGGACGAGCGGCAGGAACGGCCAGAAGTCGGGACCGCCGTTCAGTGACGTCCGCAGCGGCTCCGGCCCGAAGAAGCCGTCGGGCCGCTGGGTGGCGAGGATCGCGTCCATCCAGCGCCGGGTCGCCGCCAGGGCCGTCGCGTCGCCGGTGACGATCGCCAGATCGGCGTATCCGCGCAGCCAGTAAGGGAGTTCCTCCCAGCCGTCGCGGTCCGGGTGTGCCCAGCCGGAGGTGGTGAAGTCGAGGAAGTGCGAGAACTCCTCGTAGCCGCCGCAGAGTCCGTCGAGCTGGAGCCGGAGCTGCCCGGCCAGCCAGCCGCGTGCGGTGACCCGGCCGGGAGGCAGTCTTAAGAACGCCGTCGGGTGCAGGGGCGCGGCGTTGGGGGAGTAGTGGCCGCCGCGCGTGGCCGGGGCGGTGTGCCCGGCGGCGGTCGCCGCGGTGGCCCAGCGGCCGCCCGCGGTGGTCGTGGCGGCGGTGAGCAGGGCGCCGGTGAGGAGCTGTCGTCGGTTCAGGGGCATCGTGGGGGCTCCGCTTCTGCTTAGCGGGAGAGGGGGCTGCGACCGGCCGACCGCTCCGGCGCGGGGCGAAGGCTGCCGCCGCGCACGGGCGCGGTGGCACGGCAGCATGCTTTCAACGTTGGAAAACTGGCGTCGGCCGTATGACAGCACGCCGTCAAGTCCGTGTCCATAGGGACGCGGTGGCTGATACGGAACACCCCCACCCGGCGGGGCGGTTGCGGCGCGACACATTTTGGAAACGCGGTGACAACTCTCTTGCCGCCCGCGCCAACCCGCCTATATAACGTTGTAAACCGAGCCGCCGAGAGGCCGCACAGGCCCGCACGACCACCGTTCGCGCAGCTCGTGACGGGGTCGTGAGGAATGCAGCGCCATCTGCCGCCGAGCGGCCGATGCACCGTCCAGCCATGCCCGACCGCACGCCGGACAGCGTGCGGTCATCCCGCCAAGGAGCGTCCCGCGCATGATGACCCAGCGTCGATCCCGTACCCTCGCCGCGGCCTGCCTGCTCGCCGCCACCGCCACGCTGGCCGCTTCCGGCTGCTCCAAGTCGGAGACGCCGGACACCTCGGGCGGTGACAGCAGCCAGGGGGCCCAGGCGGCCGAGTCCCCCGAGTCCAGCTCCGGTTCCGGATGTTCGCTGACGACCTACGGCGCGCCGAAGCTGGACCTCAAGGACGCGGTGGTCGGCTTCTCCCAGTCGGAGAAGGAGGCCAACCCGTTCCGTATCGCCGAGACCCAGTCCATCAAGGACGAGGCGAAGAAGGTCGGCGTCAAGAAGCTGCTCACCACCAACGCCCAGTCGCAGCTGTCCAAGCAGATCAGCGACATCCAGGACATGCTGTCCCAGGGCGCCCAGTTCCTGATCGTCGCGCCGCTCAACTCCGACGGCCTGGAGCCGGCCCTGAAGGCCGCCGCCGCCAAGAAGGTCCCGGTCCTCACCATCGACCGCAAGGTCAACTCCGCGGCCTGTAAGGACTATGTGGCCTTCCTCGGCTCCGACTTCGTCGAGCAGGGCAAGCGGGCCGCCGACGCGATGATCAAGGCGACGGGCGGCAAGGCCAAGGTCGCCATCCTCCTCGGCGCCTCCGGCAACAACGTCACCACCGACCGCACCAAGGGATTCGTCGACCAGATCAAGGCCGAGGCCCCCGGCATCGAGATCGTCGCCCAGCAGACCGGTGAGTTCGCCCGCGACAAGGGCCAGCAGGTCATGGAGCAGCTCATCCAGTCCAAGCCCGGCATCGACGCCGTCTACGCGGAGAACGACGAGATGGGCCTCGGCGCCGTCACGGCGATCAAGGCCGCGGGCAAGAAGCCGGGCAAGGACGTCAAGGTCGTCTCGGTCGACGGCACCCGCAACGCCGTACAGGCCCTGGTCAACGGCGAGTACAACGCGGTGATCGAGTCCAACCCGCGCTTCGGCCCGCTGGCCTTCGCCACCGCGCAGAAGTTCTACGCCGGTGAGGAGATCCCCGAGAACGTCATCATCACCGACCGCGCGTACGACGAGACCAACGCCAAGGAATCGCTCGGCGGGGCGTTCTGACCCTCTCCCATCCACCGACGGCCCCGGCCGCCGCGGCCCGCACCGGACCGCGGCGGCCCCCGGGCCGCCCGCCCCTTCGAACAGCGGAACAGCGGAAGGCCGAGATCTCTCATGGCACCACCCGAAGCAGTACCCCAGGCCCCGGAGGCGGCCGCCGGGCCCGAGCCCTCCGCCGTGCTCGAAGCCCGCGCGGTGAGCAAGCGCTTCCCCGGGGTCGTCGCCCTCGACGGCGTCTCCTTCTCCCTGCGCCCAGGTGAGACCCACGCGCTGGTCGGTGAGAACGGCGCGGGCAAGTCCACCCTCATCAAGGTGCTGACCGGTGTGTACCGGCCGGACGGGGGAGAGCTGCGGATGGGGGGCCGGCCGGTGCGGTTCGCCCGGCCGTTCGAGGCCCAGCAGGCCGGGATCTCCACCATCTACCAGGAGGTCAACCTCGTCCCCCTGATGAGCGCCGCACGCAACATCTTCCTGGGCCGCGAACCCAGGAACCGCCTCGGCCTCATCGACTTCACCCGGATGCACCGGGAGGCGGGCGAACTCCTCGACGGCTTCGGCGTACGCGTGGACCCCCGGCGCCCCCTGCACACCCTCGGGATCGGCACCCAGCAGATGGTCGCCCTGGCGCGGGCCGTCTCGGTCAACGCCCAGGTCGTCATCATGGACGAGCCCACCTCCTCGCTGGAACCGCGCGAGGTGGAGACCCTCTTCCGGGTCATCGAGAACCTGCGCGGCCAGGGCATCGCCGTGCTCTACGTCAGCCACCGCATGGACGAGCTCTACCGCGTCTGCGAACGCGTCACCGTGCTCCGCGACGGCCGGCACATCCACACCGGCGACCTCGCCGGCCTCGACCGGATGCGGCTCGTGTCGATGATGCTCGGCCGCGACCTGGCCGAGGTCCGCCGCTCCGGCGCCACCAGCTTCGCCGCCGAGGGCCACGAGGCGGCCCGTACCCCGGTGCTCACCGCCGGGGCGCTCTCCAGCCGCCACCGCCTGCACGACGTGTCCCTGTCGCTGTACGCGGGCGAGGTGCTCGGCCTCGGCGGCCTCCTCGGGTCCGGGCGCAGCGAGACCGCGAAGGCCCTGTCCGGCGCGCTGCCGCTGGACTCGGGCGAACTCACCGTCGACGGAACCCCGTTGAAGCGCCTCACCCCGGCCGCCGCGATCCGGGCCGGCATCAGCCTGCTGCCCGAGGACCGCAAGGCCGAGGGCATCGTGCCCGGACTCTCCGTACGCGAGAACATCGTGCTGGCCGCCATGCCACGGCTGTCCCGCGCCGGTGTCGTCTCACGGGCCCGGCAGGACCGGATCGTCGACATCTTCATGAAGCGCCTGCGGATCAAGGCCTCCAGCCCCGAGCAGAAGGTCGGCGAACTCTCCGGCGGCAACCAGCAGAAGGTGCTGCTCGCCCGCTGGCTCTGCCTCGAACCCAAGGTGCTGCTGCTGGACGAGCCCACCCGGGGCATCGACGTGGGGGCCAAGGCCGAGGTCCAGCGGCTCATCGACGACCTGGCCGGGGAGGGACTGGCGGTGCTGCTCATGCCCCCGACCACGCCCCCGACCACGCCCCCGACACCGCCCCCGCCCCGGACGCCGATCACGCTCCCGCCCCCGGGGCCGCCCCCGCGTCCGGGCCGGGAGACGACCCCGTACCCGCGCGGCGGGACGACGCCCCGGCCGCTCAGGAGGACCTCCGATGACCCAGGCCGCCGTCACCCCGTCCCCGGGCCCCGCACAGCCCGCGGACCCGGCCGGGCCCGACCGCCCCGCCTCCCCGCTCGCCCGGCTGCGCGACCCCGCCTGGTACCAGGAGTACGGCGTCTACGTGGCCGTCGCGGCGCTGCTGCTCTTCAACGCCCTGTTCACCGACCACTTCATGACCGCCGACAACTTCCGCACCCAGCTGGTCCAGGTCGCCCCCATCGTCATCGTGGCCCTCGGTATGGCCCTGGTCATCGGCACCGAGGGCGTGGACCTGTCCGTCGGCTCGACCATGGCGCTGGCCGCCGCCTTCCTCCCGCTCTACCTCGGATACGGCCTGGTGCCCGCCCTCGTCGTCGCGCTCCTGGCGGGCGCGGTCGTCGGAGCGGTCAACGGCGCCCTGGTCTCCCTCATCGGGCTGCAACCCATCGTTGCCACGCTCGCCCTCTTCGTCGGCGGACGCGGACTGGCCCTGGTGGTGGCCGACGGCCAGCTCAAGCAGATCGTCAACCCCGACCTGCTCTCGCTCGGCACCGGCTCCTTCCTCGGTGTCCCGCTGGTCGTCTGGATCGCCGGACTGCTCGCGCTCGCCGTCGCCTTCCTGGTGCGGCGCACCACGTTCGGACGGCAGATCGTCGCCGTCGGCGGCAACCGCTCGGCCGCCGCGCTGGCCGGACTGCCCGTCAAGCGCGTCCTCATCGGCGTGTACGTGCTCTGCGGCGTCTTCGCCGCACTCGCCGGCATCCTCGCCACCGCGCGGCTCACCGCGAGCGACCCGTCCTCGCTGGGGACCCTGATGGAGCTGTCCGCCATCACCGCCGTCGTCGTCGGCGGCACCCCGCTCAGCGGCGGCTCCGTCCGCGTCCTGGGCACCGTGGCCGGCGCCCTGCTGATGCAGCTGCTGCGCGCCACCCTCGTCAAGCACGACCTGCCCGACTCCACCGCACAGATCGCCCAGGCGGCCATCATCGTCGCCGCCGTCTACGTCGCCCGGGAGCGTCGGTCCCGATGAACGAAACCACACCCGCCCCCGCCGTCCGGGCCCCGGCCCGGCGCACCCCGGCCGCACGGCCGGACGGACCCCCGCCCCGCCCCGCGGACGCCGCCACCCGCCCCTCCGCCGGGCAGCGCGCCGCCGAACTCCTCCAGCGCCAGGGCGTACTGGCGGTCCTGCTGACCGTCGTGATCGCCGCGTCCTTCATCTATCCGACGTTCGCCTCCCTGGACAACGCCCGCGGCATCACCATCCAGGCCTCGTTCCTCGCCGTCGTCGCCCTCGGCATGACCCTGGTCATCATCACCGGCGGCATCGACCTCTCGGTGGGCTCGGTGTTCGCCCTCGGCGGGGTACTCGCCGCCTGGGCCTCGCAGTACGGCCTCCTGCCGGCGCTGCTCGTCCCCCTCGCGGTGTGCGGCGCGATCGGCCTGCTGAACGGGCTGCTGATCGCCCGGGGCAACATGGCGCCCTTCATCATCACCCTCGCCACCCTGCTGGGCGCCCGCGGCCTGCTCCTCGCCCTCACCGACGAGGGCGCCACCACCTACCTGGTCCCCAAGGACTCCGCCTTCGGCGAACTGGGCCAGGGAAGCGTCTGGGGCTTCGGCCACCCGCTGCTCATCGCCCTGGTGCTGTTCGGGGCGGGCGGACTCGTCCTCCAGCGCACCTCGTTCGGGCAGACGCTCTTCGCCGTCGGCGGCAGCAGCGACGCCGCCACCCTGATGGGCCTGCCCGTCGCCCGGACCAAGATCCTCGTCTACACCCTCAGCGGTCTGCTGGCCGGCCTCGCCGGAGCCCTCAACGCGGCCCGGCTGTCCTCCGGCGTCACCATCGTCGGCGTCGGCATGGAACTCGACGCGATCTCCGCCGTCGTGATCGGCGGCACGCTCCTCGTCGGGGGCGCGGGCTCGGTCAGCGGCACCCTCTGGGGCGTCCTGCTGCTGGCCGTCATCCAGAACCTGATCAACCAGATCGGCTCGCTCAACTCCTCGTACCAGTCGGTCGTCAGCGGAGGTTTCCTTATCGTTGTCGTGGTGGCCCAGCGCTACCTGGCGCGCAGTCGGAGAACGACCTGACGACGGGAGCGCCGTGCCGAGCCGAACCACCGAGTCAAGCCGAACCAAGGAGTGCCGTGGGCGTCAGCCTCAAGGACGTTGCGCAACGGGCGGGCGTGTCCATCAAGACCGTGTCGAACGTGGTCAACAACTACCAGCACGTCACCCCGGCCATGCGCGCCAGGGTCCAGCAGGCCATCGACGACCTCGGCTACCGGCCGAACCTCACCGCACGCCATCTGCGCAAGGGCCGCACCGGCATCATCGCCCTCGCGGTGCCCGAGTTCGGCAACCCGTACTTCGCCGAACTCGCCGGTGAGGTCGTGGACGCGGCCGCCCGCCACGACTACACCGTCCTGGTCGACCACACCGCCGGGCTGCGCGAGAAGGAGCTCCTGGTCAGCCAGGGCTTCCGGTCCCATGTGATCGACGGGCTCATCCTCAGCCCGATCCACCTGGAGACCGAGGACCTCATGGCCCGCACCGAGACGGCACCGCTGGTCCTGCTCGGCGAGCGCGAGTACGAGGCCCCCTACGACCACATCGCCATCGACAACGTGGCCGCCGCCCGCGAGGCCGTACGCCATCTGCTCGGCCTCGGCCACCGGCACATCGCCTTCCTCGGCTCGCGCACCGGCCGCGAACGCCAGCCCGCGCACCTGCGGTTGCGGGGCTGGCGCGAGGAGCTCGCCGCCGCCGGGATCGCACCCGACGAGTCCCTCGTGGTCGTCACCGACGGCTACGGCCGCGAGGACGGCGCCACCGCCATGGCAGCCCTGCTGGACCGGGGCGTCCGGCCCGACGCCGTGTTCGCGTACAACGACCTCATCGCCATCGGCGCGATGCGGACCCTCACCGAACGCGGACTGCGCATCCCCGAGGACATCGCCGTCGTCGGCTTCGACGACATCGAGGAGAGCCGCTACACCACCACCACGCTCACCACCATCGCCCCGGACAAGGCGGCCATCGCCCGCCTCGCCGTGGACAGCCTCGTCGCACGGCTCTCCGGCGAGGCCGCGGCCGAACCACGCCGGCCACGACCCGGCCACCGCCTGGTCGTCCGCGAATCCACCACGCCCGGGTCCGACTCCGGCCACCCCGAGGACCACTGATGCCGCGCCCCACCGTGCACCGCGCCCCCTTCGGCCCCGCCCACGGCACCGAGACCCATCGGTGGACCCTCGACAGCGGCACGGGCGTGCGGGCCGAGGTACTGACCTACGGCGCCACCCTGCACCGCCTCACCGTCCCCGACGCCTCCGGAGCCGCCGTCCCCGTCGTACGGTCGCTCGCCGGCATCGACGACTACACCGCCGGACACCCCTACTTCGGGGCGGTCGTCGGGCGTTACGCCAACCGCATCGCGCACGGCCGCTTCACCCTGGACGGCACCGACCACCGCGTCCCCGCCAACGACCGGGGCCACGCCCTGCACGGCGGGCCCGGCGGGTTCCACACCAAGGTGTGGGAGGCGGCCGGGGACCGCACCGACGACACCGCGTCCGTCCGGCTCACCCTGCACAGCCCCGACGGCGACATGGGCTTCCCCGGAGCGCTGGACACCACCGTCACCTACACCCTGGACACCGCCGGCACCCTCGCCATCGACTACGCCTCCGTCACCGACCGCCCCACCGTCCTCAACCTCACCAACCACGCCTACTTCGACCTGGCGGGTCAGGGCGACGTCCTCGGCCACCGCCTGGAGGTCGACGCCGACGCCTATCTGCCCGTGGACGACGGCGGCATCCCGCTCGGGCCCGCCGCCGACGTCAAGGGCACCCCCTTCGACCTCACCGAACCGCGGGTCCTCGGGGAGCGCCTCGGCCTGGACGACGCCCAACTGCGCGCGGCGGGCGGCTTCGACCACTGCTGGGTGCTGCGGGACGCGCCGGACGGCTCACCGCGCCGCGCCGCCCGGCTCACCGCGCCGGACGGGGGCCTCGTGCTGGAGGTGTGGACGACCCGGCCGGGCATCCAGGTGTACACGGCCAACCAGTTGGACGGCCGGTTCACCGACGCCACCGGCCGACGCCACGAACGCCACGGTGCGGTGTGCCTGGAGACCCAGCACCTGCCCGACGCCCCCAACCGCCCCGACTTCCCCGGCACCGTGCTGCGCCCCGGCGAACAGGCCACCAGCCGCACCGAGTTGCGCTTCCCGCAGCTGAGCGCGCGCGACTGAACGGGCACCGCCCCCGCCCCGCGCCCCGTACCCCTGGCGCGGGGCTCGGCGCGGGTACGCTGACGGCGCCCCGGGCGGGACCCGCGCGCCGCCGCCCGCCGCGTGCGACGCCGATCGGGGCCCGTCCGCCGAGCGCCGAAGGCCCCAGGAGGCACCCCATGGCACCGACCGCGTACGACGCCCAGGCCGCCGCCGACTACCGGGCCGCCCGGGAGATCCCCCGGGAAGGGCTCACGGCCTGGCGGGAGACGATCGCCGAGACCGCGGGGCTGCGCCCCGGCATGACCGTCCTGGACGTCGGCGCGGGGACCGGCGGATTCGCCACGGCCTTCCGGGACTGGTTCGGCGTACGGGTGCTCGCCGTGGAACCCGCCGCCGCGATGCGCGCCCTCATCCCGGCCGGGGACGGGATCGAGGCCCTCGACGGGCGCGCCGAGGCCCTGCCCGTCCCCGACGCGAGCGCGGACGCCGCCTGGCTCGGCTCGGTCCTGCACCACCTGACCGATCCCGCGGCGGCCGCCCGTGAACTGCGCCGCGCCCTCAGACCCGGCGCCCCCGTCCTCATCCGCAACACCTTCCCCGGACGCTGCGACCGCGACCTGCGCGTCCGCTTCTTCCCCGAGACCGCCCGGGGCATCGACGGCTACCCCGGACTCGGGCGGGTGACCGAGGTCTTCGCCGACGCCGGCTTCGGCCGCACCGTGCTGCTGCGCTCCCTGCCCCAGGAGTCGGCCCCCACCCTCGCCGCGTACGCCGGCCGGCTGCGGCGCGAGACCGACTCCAAACTGCGGGCCCTGCCGGACGAGGCCTACGCGCGAGGTCTGGAACAGCTGCGCCGGGCCGCCGCGGCCGATCCGCGCGAGCCCGCCACCAGTTGGATGGACCTGCTCGTGCTGGCCTGACCACGGCACGGCACGGCCCGGCCCGGTGTGGGCCGGTACTGGCTCGGCACGGCGAAGGGCGGGAGCGGGCCGCGCCGCACGGCGTGGCCCGTCCCCGCCCCGCCCCAGGTCACTTCAGGTAGGGCCCCGCCGTCCCGATCTTCCCCGGCGCGGCGTTCTTGCCGCCCAGGTCCAGGACGTACACCCGCAGATTGCCCTTGCCGGGCGCCGCGACCGTGAGCCTGCCCCCGGTCACCACCTGGGTGTCCCCGGTGACGGCGTCCGTGTACCTGCCGTCCGGGATGCCCGTGTAGGTGGCCCCGCCGGTGACCGTCACCAGCGCGAAGCTGTCGGTGCCGCTCGCCGCGTCGGTGTAGCGGCGCTTGTACGCCATCGAGCCGCTGATGCCCTCCGTGGAGTACTGGCCCATCTGGAGGGCCGGCACCGCGCGGCGGATCTGGTTGAGCCGCTGCACGTGCTTGACCAGCGGCTTCGCCAGGGTGCCGGCGACCGGGCCGGACGCGGAGCCGACCGTCCCGAAACCGGAGGCCGTCACGTCCCCTGCGAGGTGGTCCCCGAAGTACGCGCGCCCGGTCGAGGCCAGCGGGCAGGAGGGCCCGCAGTCGATCCGCTTACCGGCCTGGAACTCGATCTCGGAGCCGTAGTAGAGCGTGGGGATACCCCGGAACGTCCACATCAGCGACATGTTCTCGGCCCAGGCGTCGGTGCCGCCCGCGTACCGCTCGCTGCTCTTGTTGGGGCCGTAGTCGTGGCTGTCGACGTACACGACGTTGTAGGTGGCGTCGTTGTAACTGTCGTCGGAGTCCTTGCCGTTGTGGTAGGCGTTGTCCGCGTCACCGAAGTTCATGTGCATCCGCATGTCGATGACGTTCATCCCGGAGAAGCGGCTGTGGTCCGGGGTGTGGTAGCTGTTGCCGTCCAGGAAGGCGTTGGTGGAGGTCGGCTGGGAGCCGGTGCCCCGCTGCTGCTCGTCGTCGTACATCTCCAGGGCGGCCTTCTCGTCGTCCGCGCTGTACTCCCCGCGCTCCTTCCAGGTGTAGAACTGCGCCGAGTGGTTGACCGAGCCCCGGTTCCACTTGTCGTTGACGAAGGCGGCGACCTCACCGAAGAGGAAGAAGTTCTCCGCGGCCTCGGCGCCGAACCGCTGGGTGACGCGCTCCTGGATCGCGGGCAGGAAGCGGCGGTTCCAGGTGGTGCGCGGGATGTGTACGGCGGTGTCGACCCGGAAGCCGTCGACGCCCATGTCGATGTACTTGTCGTAGGCGCCGATCAGATAGTTCTGGACCTGGGCGTTCTCGGTGTTGAAGTCGGCGAGGTCGTCGTGCAGCCAGCAGGAACGGGAGTCCTCACCCTCCCAGTTGCCGATCCAGCAGTTGTGGTAGAGCGCCTTGGGGAACATGCCCGACGTGGGGGAGGGCCACTGGCAGTTGTAGATCCGGTACCCCTCCGGGGAGGTGGACCCGGTCGGGGTGCCCCAGCCGACGCAGGTGTTGCCCGAGGGCTCGGCGGTGGACCAGAGGTCGCCGTTGTAGTACGACTTCCCGGACTTGGGCTCGACGGTCAGGCCGTCGTACGCGAAGCCCTCGTTCCGCTCGTCGTAGTACCAGCTCCACTGCGCGTCGCGGACCCCGTACACCGTGGGCGTGAACAGGCCCTTGGCGCCCCAGCGCGAGGAGTGGTTGTAGACGACGTCCTGGTAGATCTTCATGCCCTTGGCGTGGGCCGCGTCGATCAGGTCCTGGTACGAGGCCCCGGCGGACTCCAGGCGGGAGTCCACCTCGTAGAAGTCGTAGCCGTGGTAGCCGTGGTAGTCGTAGTCCGACCGGTTCAGCACCACCGGGGTGATCCAGACGGCCGACATACCCAGGCCCTTGATGTAGTCGAGCTTCTGGATCAGCCCCTTGAAGTCCCCCCGGAACATGGGGTCGTCGTTCGCGGCGTTGCCCGACGTCCCGTGCTGGTTGCCGCCCCGGTTGTTGGAGGGGTCGCCGTCGGCGAAACGGGCGGTCAGCACGAAGTAGATGGGGTCCTTGCGGGGATCGGTGCCCAGCGGTTTCCCGGTGGCGGGGGCCGTCGGCCGCTCACCGGTGGTCGCGGTGGCCGCGGCCGAGGCCGCCGAGACGTTCCCGGCCGCGTCCACGGCCCGGACCGTCCAGCTGTAGGCGGTCTTCGGCTCCAGCCCGGTGTCCGAGAACACCGTGGAGCCGACGTCGGTGACCACGGTGCCCCTGGTGCCGCCGGTCCGCGTCACCTGATACTTCGTCACTCCACGGTCGTCGGTGGAGGGTTCCCAGGTCAGCAGGACGGACACCCCGTCGGCGGTGGCGGAGACCTTCGCCGGGGCGGTCGGCGCCTCGGTGTCGGGTTCCCCGTCCGCGCAGGGGTCCGGGGCGTCGGCGGTGACCTCGCGGTCCTTCACCGTGGTGCGTCCGGCGGGGAGCGTGTAGTCGCCGCCGTTGTTGTTGTCCCACACCCCGTTGCCGTTGTTGAACGCCGCCTGCATCGAGGCCGCCGCGCCGAGGCTCACCGAGGCGCGCGCCCATCCGGCGCAGGCCGGTTCCATACCGACCCCGGGCACGGTGGTCCACACGCCGTCCGCCGGCCGGTAGTGCAGATTGGTGGTGGTCCAGCCGACCGTGGCGGTGGAGTAGTAGACCTCGGCGGTGTGTCCCTCGCCGGGGGAGGGGTCCGTACCGGTGTCCGCGCAGGGGTCGCTGTGGGCCACCACACCGTCCTTGACGGTGATGGTGCCGGTGCCCAGCGCGTAGTTCTTCCCGGCGTTGTTGTCCCAGACTCCGGAACCGTCGTTGAACGTCGCCGCCAGGCCGGACGCGCCGCCCAGGCTGACCGTCCGTTTCACCCAGTCGGTGCAGGCGGCCTCCATCGCGGTGCCGGGCACGGTGGTCCAGGAACCGCCGTCGGGGGCGTAATGCAGGTTGTACGCCGGCCAGTTCTTGGTCTTCGTCCAGTAGAAGACGGTGGCGGTGGACTCCGAGGCGGCCGCGGGCACGGCCGTCTCCGTACGGGGTGCCTCGGGGGCCGAGGTGAGCAGCCCCAGGATCACCGCCGCCGCCAGGACCGGCCCGAGGGGGCGTCCTGGCAGGCGTGGGCGGATGCGTCTCATGCGTGTCACTCCAGGGGGAGGGCCGCGGGCGGGTGGACCGCGCGGATACCGGTGACGCGGCCGCGGTGAGCGGCCGCGTGGATCCCGCCGGAGAACCCGGACGCGCCTCTGGGCTCGGGCGAGCGGTGCGTCCCGGCAGTCGCCGCGCGGCGGCCCGAGCCGTCGGCAACGCCTGCCAGAACCTTGCTGCAATCTCTTGCAGCCAGGAAGTTACCGGTGCATGACATTTCCGTAAAGAGGTGCGGGCGGAGCGGCCGGGCCGAGTCCCGGCGCTCGTGACCGGAATGACGGAGCGCGCGCCGGTGTTCGGGGGTGCATGACCTACTTCACCGACGTCACGGTGCGCGGATACGAACTCGACACCCAGGGCCACCTCAACCAGGCGGTCTATCTCCAGTACGCCGAACACGCCCGGTGGGAGCTGCTGCGGGCGGCCGGGGTGCCCCAGGAGAAGATGCTCGCCGCCGGGATCGGGCCCGTGCAGCTGGAGGTGACGGTGAAGTACCGGCGGGAGCTGCGCGGCGGCGAGCGGGTGCGGGTGAGCTGCGCCTTCGTCCGGGGCACGGGCAAGGTCTTCGAGATCCGCCAGCGGGTCACCAAGGAGGACGGCACGGTGGCCGCGGAGATCGGCGCGGTCGGTGGCGTTCTCGACCTGTCGGCCCGCAAGCTGATCCCCGACCCCCTCGGCCGTCTCGCCTCACTGGCCGACAAGCCGGAGCTCCTGGAGATCGAGGAGTCCTGACAGGCCGTCATGACTGTGAGATACCTGACGTGCCGTCAGATCCTGTCGTCGGGCTGCGCATCCGGGAGGGGGCCCTCCGCGTCCGGAGAGGCGGCCGCCACCGGGGCCGCCACCGCGGGCTCAGGCGGGCGGCGGCGGGCCCGTACTCGCCCGGACGACCAGCCGGGTCGGGACCAGCGTGGTCCCGCGCTCCGCCGTCTCGTTGCGGATCTGCCGCAGGACGCCGTCCACGCACAGCCGCCCGATCTCGCCGAAGTCCTGGTGAACGGTGGTCAGCGGGGGAAAGAACGAGGCGGAATCGGCTATGTCGTCGAACCCGACGACACTGATGTCCTCGGGCACGCGCCTGCCCCGCTCGTGCAGCGCCCGCAGCACGCCCAGCGCCATCTGGTCGTTGGCCGCGAAGACCGCGGTACAGGCGGGATCGGCCGCCAGGGCGAGACCGGCTTCGTACCCCGAGGCCGCCGACCAGTCGCCGGAGAGCATCGGCGGGACGGGCCGCCCCGCTTCCACCAGGGTCTGCCGCCACGCCTCGGCACGGCGCTGCGCGGCGAACGACTCCGCCGGACCGGCGACGTGCGCCACGCTGCGGTGACCGAGGTCGAGCAGATGCCGCACGGCCGCCCTGGCACCCCCGGACTGGTCGGTGTCCACGACGCTGTAGCGGTCGCCGGCGTCGGAATCGGCCACCACGACATGGGTGTGCGGCGGCAGGGAGATGGCGGCGTCCAGGAGCCGGACCTCCATGATCACGATCATACCGTCCACGACCTGCTCGCCGAGCACGGTGACGGCTCCCCGGACCCCGGTGCTGGTCGGCGTCGAGACCGGCAGCAGGGTGATGCCGTACCCGGCATCCGCGGCGGAGGCCGAAATGGCCTCCAGCGTACGGACGTTGCCCGTGGTGGCCAGGGTGAACAGCACGACGCCCAGGGTGCGGAACTTCCCGCTCTTGAGGGCGCGCGCGGCGCTGTTGGGCCGGTAGTTCAGCTCCTTCATGGCGGACAGGACGCGGCGGCGGGTCTCCTCGGAGACCATGGGATGGCCGTTGGACACGCGGGAGACCGTCTGCGAGGAGACCCCGGCCAGACGAGCGACGTCCGCCATGGAGGCCTCCCTGCGGGACGGTCGTTCCGTGGCGTGATCCTGTCCGTGCACTTCGTCTGCCTCCGTCGTGGTGAAGCGAGCCTTTCGCCGTGCGGTCAGGGCGTTGTCGCGGTCACCGGGCCGTCGTCCGCCACGGTGCTGTCCGGGTGTTCCGAGCGGTTCCTGTCCCGTCCCCGCTCGGGGTACGGATCGGATCGCGTGCCGGCCGAGGGCTCGGACCTCCGGCATTTCTACCACTATCGGACGCGGGGTGCGGACCGCCCCGGTCGCTCTCGCGGAGGGTGTCCCTCCGCAGGGCACCAGGTGAGGGAGCGGGAGGCGTAACTCGCCGGTGTGAGGGAGGAATCGTCGCCTTGACGGTGCGTGGAGCGGGCGTGTAAACATCACCTCACCGATTGCTGTTTACGTAAACATCGGTTCTCAAGCACAGCGCCTCCACGATGTCCGGTGTCTCCCTCCGGCCGGGGCCATGCTCAACGCCGGACCAGTAGGAGTACCCATGACGGCCGCTACGCCGCTCTCGACCGGACGCCGCCCACCAGCGGGAACCTCCCGCAATCGGCGCGGACGGGTGGGGTGGCTCTTCGTCGGCCCGTTCATGGCCGTGTTCGCCCTGGTGTTCCTCGCACCGATATGCTACTCGCTGTATCTGAGCTTCTTCCGTGACCAGTTGGTCGGCGGTACGTCGTTCGTCGGCCTGGACAACTTCCAGCGGGCCTTCGAGGACGACCAGTTCTGGTCCGCCCTCGGCCGGGTGGCGGTCTTCCTCGCGGTCCAGGTGCCCGTCATGCTCGGGCTCGCCCTGCTCGTGGCCCTCGCCCTCGACAGCGGCAGGCTCTACGGCAAGAGCTTCTTCCGGATCTCCGTCTTCCTGCCGTACGCGGTCCCCGCCGTCGTCGCCACGCTGATGTGGGGCTTCATCTACGGCACCCGGTTCGGACTCGTGGGGAACATCAACGACGCCCTCGGCGTGAGCCTGCCCGACCCGCTCTCGCCCTCCCTGGTGCTGGCCAGCATCGGCAACATCGTCACCTGGGAGTTCATCGGCTACAACATGCTGATCTTCTACTCGGCCCTGCGGGTCGTCCCCAAGTCCCTCTACGAGGCCGCCGAGATCGACGGCGCCGGACAGTGGCGGATCATCGCCGCCGTGAAGATCCCCGCCATCCGCGGCGCCCTGGTCATCGCGACGATCTTCTCGGTGATCGGCAGCTTCCAGCTGTTCAACGAGCCCAGCATCCTGCAGAGCCTGGCGCCCAACGCCATCACGACCTACTTCACCCCCAACCTCTACACCTTCACGCTGTCCTTCTCCGGTCGGCAGCAGAACTACGCGGCCACGGTCTCCCTCGTCATGGGCGTCGTCACGATGATCATCGCCTACGCGGTCCAGCTGCGCGGCATGCGAAAGGAGGCGTGAACGATGAGCGCACCCCCGTTCACCGCCCCGCCGAGGTCCCGGCGTACCAACCACCGCGCCCCGGCGTCACGCCGCGCCCCGCGCCGACGCCGTACGGCCGACCGGCCGCGCCGCAGCGTCGTTCTCACGGTGCTCATGGGCCTGACCGCCCTGTACGCGCTGCTGCCGCTGGCCTGGCTCGTCATCAACGCCACCAAGACGCAGAAGAACCTCCTCGACTCCTTCGGCCTCTGGTTCAGCGGGGACTTCGCCCTCTGGGACAACATCTCCCAGACGCTGACCTACGACGACGGCATCTTCGTCCGCTGGTTCCTCAACACCCTGCTGTACGTGGTCGTCGGCGCCGGCGGAGCCACCTTCCTCGCGGTCCTCGGCGGCTACGGCCTCGCCAAGTTCGACTTCACCGGCAAGCGGGCCGTCTTCGCCACCGTCATCGGCGCGGTGGCCGTCCCCGCGACCGCGCTGGCGGTCCCCACCTTCCTGATGTTCAGCAAGATGGGCCTCACCAACACGCCGTGGGCCGTCATCATCCCGTCCCTCATCTCCCCGTTCGGCCTCTACCTCATGTGGGTGTTCGCCGCCGAGGCCGTCCCCACCGAACTCCTCGAAGCGGCCCGGGTCGACGGTTCCGGAGAGCTGCGGACCTTCTTCCAGGTCGCGCTCCCGCTGCTGACCCCGGGCATCGTCACCGTGCTGCTCTTCACCATGGTGCAGACCTGGAACAACTACTTCCTGCCCCTGATCATGATCAAGGACCCGGACTGGTATCCGCTGACCCTCGGCCTGAACGCCTGGAACCAGCAGGCGTCCACCGCGGGCGGCCAACCGGTCTTCAACCTGGTCATCACGGGCGCCCTGCTGACCATCGTGCCCCTGGTCGCCGCCTTCCTGCTCCTCCAGCGCTACTGGCAGTCAGGTCTCGCCGCGGGAAGTGTCAAGGGTTGACCGTCCCCCCGGCTACTCCGGCCCTCCGAACTCCGCGCTCCGGGACCGGCTTACCCCGGCCCCCGATCCGGCGCGGCGCCCCACCCTCTCCACCCTCCGCACCCCGCGTGCGGACGCTCGACGGCTCGTGAACCACCCTCACCACAACGGAGTGAAGACGATATGAGAACCATGACCAGACGCGCGATGCGTGGCGTCGGCCTGCTGTGCGCGGCCGCGTTGAGCCTCACCGCGTGCGGGTCCTCCGACGATTCCGGTTCGGACAAGGCCGTATCGGGAGGTGATCTCCGGGCGGCCCTGCGCGAGGGCGGCTCGATCACGGTGTGGGCCTGGGAACCGACGCTGAAGCAGGTCGTCACCGACTTCCAGAAGGAGTACCCCAAGGTCAAGGTGAAGCTGGTCAACGCCGGTACCGGCAACGACCAGTACACCGCCCTGCAGAACGCCGTGCAGGCCGGATCCGGTGTGCCGGACGTCGCCCAGGTCGAGTACTACGCGCTGGGACAGTTCGCCCTCGGCAAGTCCCTTGAGGACCTGAGCCGTTACGGCGCGGACAAGTTCAAGGACGCCTACTCGCCGGGCCCGTGGAACGCGGTCACCGTCGACGACGCCGTCTACGCGCTGCCCATGGACTCCGGCCCGATGGCGCTCTTCTACAACAAGAAGGTGCTCGACAAGCACCAGATCGCCACGCCCACCACCTGGGACGAGTACCTGGAGGCGGCCCGCGCCCTGCACGCCGCCGACCCCAAGGCCTACATCGCCAACGACACCGGTGACGCGGGCTTCACGACCAGCATGATCTGGCAGGCCGGCGGGACCCCGTTCAAGACCCGCGACACCAACGTGACGGTCGACCTCACCAACGACAAGGGTGTCGTCGCCTTCACCAAGGTCTGGCAGAAGCTCATCGACGAGAAGCTGCTGGCACCCATCAGCTCCTGGAGCGACGAGTGGTACAAGGGCCTGGCGGACGGCACCATCGCCACCCTCGCCACCGGCGCCTGGATGCCCGCCAACTTCGTCTCCGGCGTGGAGGGGGCGTCCGGTGACTGGCGCGCCGCCGCCCTCCCGCAGTGGAAGAAGGGCGAGGAGGTCAGCTCCGAGAACGGCGGCAGCTCCCTCGCGGTGATGAAGGCGAGCAAGAACAAGGACCTGGCGTACGCGTTCAACGAGTACGCCAACCACTCGGAGGGCGTCCAGGCCCGCCTTGAGGGAGGCGCCTTCCCGGCCACCACGGCCGACCTGTCCTCCCCGACGTTCCTGGAGCAGACCTTCCCGTACTTCGGCGGCCAGAAGGCGAACGAGATCTTCGCCCGGTCGGCCACCCAGGTGCCCGAGGAGTGGTCGTACCTGCCCTACCAGGTGTACGCCAACTCCGTCTTCAACGACTCCGTCGGCAAGGCCTACGTCTCCGACACCAAGCTGATCGACGGTCTGAAGGCCTGGCAGAAGGCCGCCGTCGACTACGGCACGGAACAGGGCTTCGACGTCAACAAGTGACGTCGCACCACTGAACCGGCACAGGGCGGCCGCCCGTCCGACGGGCGGCCGCCCTGTGCCGTACCCGCAACTCCCCGTATCCGAAAGGATCATCATGACCCCCGCCTCCGAGCGCCACTGGCTGCGCCCGACCTCCGACGACCGCCCCGCGCGCTTCGCCTACGGGGCCGACTACAACCCGGAGCAGTGGCCGCGCGAGGTGTGGAAGGAAGACGTCCGGCTGATGCGTGAGGCCGGGGTCACCATCGTCTCGGTCGCCATCTTCTCCTGGGCCCGCCTCCAGCCGGCCGAGGACCGGTGGGACTTCGACTGGCTGGACGAGGTGCTCGACCTGCTGCACGACAACGGGATCGCGGTGGACCTCGCCACCGCCACGGCCTCCCCGCCGCCCTGGCTGACCACCCTGCACCCGGAGATCCTGCCGGTCACCCGCACCGGCGAGACCCTCTCACAGGGCGCGCGCCAGCACTGGCGGCCCACCTCGCCGGTCTTCCGCAAGCACGCCCTGCGGCTGGTGGAGGCCATGGCCACCCGCTACGCGGACCACCCCGCCCTGGTCGCCTGGCACATCTCCAACGAGCTCGGCTGCCACAACATCTACGACTACTCCGACGACGCCGCCCAGGCCTTCCGCGACTGGCTGCGCGCCCGCTACAGCACCCTGGACGAGCTCAACCGGGCCTGGGCGACCTCCTTCTGGTCGCAGCACTACGGCGCGTGGGAGCAGATCCAGCCCCCGCGTCTCGCCGCCAGCCACGCCAACCCGACCCAGCAGCTCGACTTCAAGCGGTTCTCGTCCGACGCCCTGAAGGACTACCTCCGCGCCGAACGCGACGTCCTGCGCCGCATCACCCCCGACGTCCCCGCCACCACCAACTTCATGGTGATGGGGGAGACCAAGGGCATGAACTACCCCGAGTGGGCCGACGAGATCGACTTCGTCTCCAACGACCACTACGCCCACCCCGGCCCGCAGCGCCTGGACGAGCTGTCCCTCTCCGCCGCCCTCACGCACTCCGTCGCGGGCGGCCGGCCGTGGTTCCTGATGGAGCACTCGACCAGCGCGGTCAACTGGCAGCCCGTCAACGTCGCGAAGCGCCCCGGCGAGATGGCCCGCGACTCCCTCGTCCACGTCGCCCACGGGGCCGACGCCGTCTGCTTCTTCCAGTGGCGCCAGTCCGCCGCCGGCGCCGAGAAGTACCACTCCGCGATGGTGCCCCACGCCGGCCCGGACAGCGAGGTGTTCCGCGCGGTGGCCGCCCTCGGCCGCACCCTGAGCGACCTCACCCCCGTCACCGGCTCCGTACGCGAACCGGCGCGCGCGGCCCTGGTGTACGACTGGCAGTCCTGGTGGGCCGTCGAGCGCGACTCCCAGCCCACCTCCCTGCTGCGCTACCGGCAGGAGATCCTCGACTGGTACTCCGCCTTCCTCGACCTGGGCGTCCGGGTGGACGTCGTCACGGCCTCGGCCGACCTCACCGGGTACGACTTCGTCGCCGCCCCCGTCCTGCACGTCGTCCCCCGGCCCCTCGCCGACCGGCTGGACGCCTATGTGCGGGGCGGCGGCCACCTCGCCACCACCTACTACTCCGGCATCGTGGACGAGAACGACCACGTCCACCTCGGCGGGTACCCGGGAGCGCTGCGCGGGCTGCTGGGCATCCGCGTCGAGGAGTTCGGCCCGCTGCTGGACGGCACGGACGTACGGCTCGACAACGGCCTGCGCGGCACCCTGTGGACCGACCGGATCGAGGTGACCGACCCGGAGGTCACCGTGCTCGCGCGCTACGAGACCGGTGACCAGGCCGGACGCCCGGCCCTCACCCGGCGCGCCCTGCCCGGCGGCGGCTCCGCCGCCTACGTCTCCACCCGGCTGGGCGCCGACGGGCTGACCGAGGTGCTGGACGGTCTGCTGTCCGGCGCCGGTGTGCGCGGCGAACTGCCCGCCGCCGTGCGGGGGCGGGTGGAGCCCGTGGTCCGGACCGACGGCACCCACGCCTACTGGTTCCTCGTCAACCGCACGGACGAGCCCGTCGCCTTCGACGCGGTCACCGGCGAGGCCCTGACCGGGCCCGCCCCGGCCGACGACGGCGGGCTGCTCCTGGCCCCGAGGGAGGTCGCGGTGCTCCGCGTGGCGTCCGGGACGAGCCCCTTCCCCCCGAGCGCCTGAGCCGGACGGGCCGCCGGGCGGAGCGCCCGGCGGCCCGCGGGGGAGCGCCCCGGCACGCTCCGCCCCGCCCCCGCGCCCCGACTCCCGGACGCGGCCGAACGGACGCGCCGCACCGCGATCGTTGCGCTGTCCGGATGACGGCGGCTCAAGCGGGGCCCCGGATGTGGACGAAACGTCAGGTGTTCGCACCCCACGGGCCGGTCCCGGCCCGTGGACGGCTCCTCCACCCAAGGGAGAACGCATGCGCCCGCGCGCCCGCTGGACACCAGCCGCCCTACTGCTGCTCGCCCCCCTCCTCGGTGCCGCCCCGGCCGCGGCCGACACCGGTGAGGCCCTCGTGCCGGTGCAGCGGTCGTCCCGGGCGGTCCCCGGTGAGTACATCGTCACCGTCTCCCGGGACCACACGCCCGAGGCCGCGGCCAGGCGTCTCGGGGTCACCCCGCTGTTCACGTACCGCACCGTGCTGCACGGCTTCGCGGCCGAACTCACCCCGGCCCAGCTGGAGAAGGTGCGCGGCGCCACCGGGGTCCAGGCCGTCGAGGAGAACAGCGAAGCGTCCGTCTCCCCGCCCGCCGTCCAGCCGGCGCCCACCGCCCGTGTGGCGGCGGCGAGTTGGGGCCTGGACCGGATCGACCAGCGCACCCTGCCGCTGGACGGGGCCTACGAGGCGGCCGGTACGGGACAGGGGGTGACGGCGTACATCCTGGACACCGGCGTCGAGTCGGCCCACAGCGAGTTCGCCGGCCGGGTGGGCGCCGGCTACGACGCGATCGGCGACGGCCGCGACGGCGAGGACTGCAACGGGCACGGCACCCATGTGGCCGGGACGGTGGCGGGCGTGACCTACGGCGTCGCCCCCTCCGCCTCGGTCGTCCCGGTGCGGGTGCTCGACTGCGAGGGTTCGGGCAGCTGGGCCGGCGTCATCGCCGGACTCGACTGGATCGCGGACCACGCGCGGCAGCCGGCCGTGGTCAACGCCTCCCTCGGCGGGCCCGCCTCCCCGGCCGTGGACGACGCCTTCGACGCCCTGGAGGAGAAGGGTGTCCTGCCGGTCGTCGCGGCGGGCAACGAGAGCCAGGACGCGTGCGACGTCTCCCCGGCGGGGGCCGGGGGCACGCTCGCCGTGGGGGCCACCGACGCCCAGGACCGGCAGACGTCGTTCAGCAACTGGGGCACGTGCGTGTCCCTGTACGCGCCCGGCGCCGCGATCGTCTCCGCCAAGCTCGGCGGCGGCTCCACCGCGCTCAACGGCACCTCCATGGCCGGCCCGCACGTCGCCGGGGCCGTGGCCCTCTACAAGGAGGCCCACCCGGCCGCGACGCCGAAGGAGATCGAGGACTGGCTCGTGGACGGCGCCACGCCGGACGCGCTGACGGGCCTGGGACAGGGCTCACCCAACCGCCTGCTGTACGCCGGCGGACTCTGACCCCCTCCCTCCCTTCCTCCCTCCACCCCCTCCGGGCGGGGTCCGCGCGCCACGGGCCCCGCCCGGAGCCGTGCCCCGGAGCAGGCGCTTTCCGGAGTCTTTCCTTCCTGCGCAAGCCGCTTGCGTGTTTTGCGGGGCGGTTGCATGGCGTTCGCCCTGCCTGTTCCGGCTCCAATTACGGTCATCCGCCTGCGGCTTGGGTGCCCCGCGTACCCCGAGGTTCTGCCGCACCTGTGGACTCCTTCGCTCTTCTCTGCAATTCTCTGACCGCACTACGCAAAAGACAGCTCTCACGCCCGCAGAAAACGCTGTCGTAGAGCTGCGTGGACAGAGCCGCACCCTCGGCGCTCCCGCGCCGGGGCCGACGATCGGGGATCTATGAGAGCCCAACGCTGGAGACGGCGGGCCGTGTCGGCCGCCGTCGCCACCAGTCTTCTGATGATCGGATGGCCGTCGCTCACCGCCGTGGCGGCCGACGGGCCGGGTGTCGCCACGGGCCGGACCGCGACGGCGAGCAGCGCCGAGCGCGCGTACGGCGCGGGGAACGTGACGGACGGCGACCGGTCGACGTACTGGGAGGGAGCCGGTGACTCCCTCCCCCAGTGGGTGCAGACCGACCTCGGGGCCTCCACCCGGGTCGACGGGGTGACGCTGAGGCTTCCCGCCGGATGGAAGGGCAGACAGCAGACCCTCTCCCTCCAGGGCAGCGCGGACGGCACCAGCTTCACGACGCTGAAGACCTCGGCGACGTACTCCTTCAGCCCCGGCGCGTCGAACACCGTGACGATCCCGTTCCCCGCCACGAAGACCCGCTTCGTGCGGGTGAACGTCACGGCCAACTCGGCGGGGCGCAACGCGCAGCTCTCCGAACTGGAGGTCCGCCGGGCCGGGGAGTCGTCGGTGAACCTCGCCGCCGGCAAGACCCTCACGGCGAGCAGCCACACCGAGACCTATGTGCCCGCCCAGGCCAACGACGGGAACCGGGCCAGCTACTGGGAGAGCCGCAACAACGACCTCCCCCAGTGGATCCAGGCGGATCTCGGCTCCTCGGTCCGGGTCGACCGGGTGGTGCTGCGACTGCCCGACGGCTGGCCGCGGCGGACCCAGACCCTGAAGATCCAGGGCAGCGCCAACGGCTCGGACTTCGGCGACCTGACCGCCTCCCAGGCGTACGTCTTCGACGCCGCGGGCGGGCAGTCGGCGACGATCTCCTTCGACGCCACCACGACCCGCTACGTCCGGGTGCTCGTCACCGCCAACTCGGGCCAGCCGGCCGCGCAGGTCTCCGAGCTGGAGATCTACGGCCCCGGGACCGGGGACACCCAGGCGCCCACCGCGCCGACCGGTCTGGCGTTCACCGAACCGGTCACCGGGCAGATCAGGCTGACCTGGAAGGCGTCCTCGGACGACACCGGCGTCACCGGGTACGACATCTACGCCGGCACCACGCTGCTGGCCCGGGTGGCGGGCGACGTCACCACGTACACCGACACCCGGCCCGCCGACGAGACCGTCACCTACCGTGTCCGGGCCCGGGACGCCGCGGGCAACGAGTCCGCCGACAGCGAGAGCGTCACGCGCAAGGGGGCCACCGGGGACACCCAGGCGCCCACCGCCCCCTCCGGACTGGCCTTCACCGAACCGGCCGCCGGGCAGATCAAACTGACGTGGCAGGCGTCCTCGGACGACAAGGGCGTCACCGGATACGACGTCTACGCCAACAACGTGCTCCGCAAGAGCGTGGCCGGTGACGTCACCACCTACACCGACACCCAGCCCGCGGGCACGACCGTCAGCTACGTCGTGCGGGCCAAGGACGCGGCGGGCAACATATCCGCGCCCAGCAACACCGTGACCCGCAACGGCTCGACGGCCACCGCCTCCAACCTCGCCGTCTCCAAGCCGATCAGCGCCTCGTCGGTGGTCCACACCTTCGTCGCGGCCAACGCCAACGACAACTCCCTCAGCACCTACTGGGAGGGTGCGGGCGGCAGCTACCCCAACACCCTCACCGTGAAGCTGGGCGCGAACGCCGACACCGAGAGCGTCGTCGTCAAGCTGAACCCGGACAGCAGCTGGGGCGCGCGGACCCAGACCGTCCAGGTGCTCGGGCGCGAGCAGGACGCCACGTCCTTCACGAACCTGGTCGCCGCCAAGGACTACCGGTTCGACCCGGCGAGCGGGAACTCGGTGACGATCCCGGTCACCGCCCGTGTGGCCGACGTCCAGCTCAAGTTCACCGCCAACACCGGGTCCGGCGCCGGGCAGGTCGCCGAGTTCCAGGTGATGGGCGTGCCCGCCCCCAACCCGAACCTCCAGGTCTCGGCCGTCGGCGCCTCGCCCGCCGCACCGGTCGAGTCGGACGACATCACCCTGACGGCGACCGTACGCAACACCGGCGCGGTCGCCGCCCCCGCGAGCCGGCTCGCCTTCGAGCTGGGCGGCTCCAAGGTGGCCACCGCCTCGGTGGGCACCCTCGCCCCCGGCGCCTCCACCCAGGTCAGCGCCGGCATCGGGGCGCGCGACGCGGGCAGCTACACGCTCGGCGCCGTCGTCGACCCGGACAACGAGGTCATCGAGGAGAACGAGACCGACAACCGCTTCACCAGCCCCACCCCGCTGGTGGTGAAGCCGGTCGCCAGCTCCGACCTGGTGGCGAGCGCGGTCACCACCTCACCGTCCGCCCCGGCCGCCGGCGACACCGTGACCTTCGCCGTCGCGGTCAGGAACCAGGGCACGGTGGCCTCCGCGGGTGGCAGCCACGGCATCACCCTGACCCTGACCGACGCCAAGGGCGCCACGGTGAAGACCCTCACCGGCGCCTACAACGGCACCCTCGCGCCCGGCGCCACCGCCGCGCCCGTCCAGCTCGGCACCTGGGCCGCGGTCAACGGCTCGTACACGCTCACGGTGCGGCTCGACGCCGACGCCAACGAACTGCCGGTCAAGCGCGAGAACAACACCAGCACCCAGGCCCTGTTCGTCGGACGCGGCGCGAACATGCCGTACGACATGTACGAGGCCGAGGACGGGACCACCGGCGGCGGCGCCAAGGTGGTCGGTCCGAACAGGACCGTCGGCGACATCGCGGGCGAGGCGTCCGGCCGCAAGGCGGTCACTCTCGAAAGCACCGGCCAGTACGTCGAGTTCACCACCCGGGCGTCCACGAACACCCTGGTCACCCGCTTCTCCGTCCCGGACGCGCCGGGCGGCGGCGGCATCGACTCGACGCTGAACGTCTATGTGGACGGCACCTTCCTCAAGGCCGTCGACCTCACCTCCAAGTACGCCTGGCTGTACGGCAACGAGACGGCGCCGGGCAACTCCCCGGGCGCCGGGGCACCCCGGCACATCTACGACGAGGCCAACCTCATGCTGGGCCGCACCGTTCCGGCGGGCAGCAGGATCCGGCTCCAGAAGGACGCGGCCAACACCAGCACCTACGCCATCGACTTCATCAGCCTGGAGCAGGTCGCCCAGGTGCCCAACCCGGACCCGGCGACCTACACCGTGCCGGCCGGCTTCACCCACCAGGACGTCCAGAACGCCCTGGACAAGGTCCGGATGGACACCACCGGGACGCTCAAGGGCGTCTATCTGCCCGCCGGCGACTACCAGACGGCGAGCAAGTTCCAGGTCTACGGCAAGGCCGTGCGGGTCGTCGGCGCGGGGCCCTGGTTCACCCGGTTCCACGCCCCGTCCACACAGGAGAACACCGACATCGGCTTCCGCGCGGAGGGCAGCGCCAAGGGATCGTCCTTCGCGAACTTCGCGTACTTCGGCAACTACACCTCCCGTATCGACGGGCCCGGCAAGGTGTTCGACTTCTCCAACGTGTCGGACATCGTGATCGACAACATCTGGAACGAGCACATGGTGTGCCTCTACTGGGGCGCCAACACCGACAGCGTCACCATCAAGAACTCCCGGATCCGCAACATGTTCGCCGACGGCATCAACATGACCAACGGGTCCACCGACAACCACGTCACCAACAACGAGGCGCGGGCCACCGGGGACGACAGCTTCGCGCTGTTCTCGGCGATCGACTCCGGCGGCGCGGACATGAAGAACAACGTCTACGAGAACCTGACCTCGATCCTCACCTGGCGCGCGGCGGGGCTGGCCGTGTACGGCGGCTACGACAACACCTTCCGCAACATCCACATCGCCGACACCCTGGTGTACTCCGGCATCACGGTCAGTTCGCTGGACTTCGGCTACCCGATGAACGGCTTCGGGACCGGTCCGACGGAGATCGAGAACGTCTCGGTGGTGCGCTCCGGCGGGCACTTCTGGGGCTCGCAGACCTTCCCGGGGATCTGGCTCTTCTCCGCCTCCAAGGTCTTCCAGGGCATCCGGATCTCGCACGTGGACATCGTGGACCCGACCTACAGCGGGGTCATGTTCCAGACCAACTACGTGGGCGGGCAGCCGCAGTTCCCGATCAAGGACACCGTGCTCACCGACGTCTCGATCACCGGTGCGCGCAAGAGCGGGGACGCGTTCGACGCGAAGTCCGGCTTCGGGCTCTGGGCCAACGAGATGCCCGAGGCGGGGCAGGGACCGGCGGTCGGTGAGGTCACCTTCAACGGCCTGAAGCTCAAGGACAACGCCCAGGACGTCAGGAACACCACCTCCACCTTCAAGATCAACATCAATCCGTAGGAAGGGCGGTACGGCGCGCACGGGAGGGTGTCCCACGCGGTCGGTGGGGCACCCTCTCGGCGTACATTCTTTGCAGCGGGAAGTCCGTGGCTTGCGAACATTAGGCTAGCGTTGCCGCATGACGCGACGACTCGCCCAGGTGGCGCAGAAGGTAGGGGTCAGCGAGGCCACGGTCAGCCGGGTGCTGAACGGCAGACCGGGGGTCTCGCGGACCACCCGCCAGTCGGTGCTGACCGCGCTCGACGTCCTCGGGTACGAGCGGCCCACCCAGCTGCGGGGCGAGCGCGCCCGGCTCGTCGGCCTGGTCCTCCCCGAGCTCCAGAACCCGATCTTCCCCGCGTTCGCCGAGGTGATCGGCGGCTCCCTCGCCCAGCAGGGCCTCACCCCCGTCCTCTGCACCCAGACCAAGGGCGGCGTCTCCGAGGCCGACTACGTCGAACTGCTCCTCCAGCAGCAGGTCTCCGGGGTCGTCTTCGCCGGCGGCCTCTTCGCCCAGGCCGACGAGCCGCACGAGCACTACCGCAGGCTCGCGGACCGCCGCATCCCGGTGGTGCTGATCAACGCCTCCATCGAGGGCCTGGACTTCCCCTGTGTCTCGTGCGACGACGCCGTCGCCGTCGAACAGGCCTGGCGCCATCTGGAGTCCCTGGGGCACGAGCGCGTCGGACTGGTCCTCGGCCCCTCCGACCACGTGCCCTCGCGGCGCAAGCTCGCCGCCGCGCGCGCCGTGGCGGGAGCGCTCCCCCCGGAGCACGTCGAGCGCTCCCTGTTCTCCCTGGAGGGCGGACAGGCGGCCGCCTCACGCCTGCTGGAGCGGGGTGTCACCGGGATCGTCTGCGCCAGCGACCCCCTGGCGCTGGGTGCCGTACGGGCCGCGCGGAGGCGCGGACTCGCGGTACCCGAGGACGTCTCGGTCGTCGGTTTCGACGACTCCGCCTTCATGAACTGCACCGAACCGCCGCTGACCACGGTGCGCCAGCCCATCGAGGCCATGGGGCGCGCGGCCGTCGAACTGCTCTCCGCGCTCATCCAGAGCGGTGCCGTACCCCCCGGGGAGCTGCTCTTCGAGCCCGAGCTGGTGGTGCGCGGCTCCACCGCGCAGGCGCGCCGCTGAGGGGCCGGCGCACGGGGTCGGCGCACGGGGCCGCGCGCGTAGGCGCGTACGGGGTCGCGCCGACCCGGGGAGCGGACGGACATCACGCGCCGGATATGGAGCGATGTCAAACATTTACGAAAACTGCGCGAGATATTGCACTCACATGTCGGCGGTGGTTGAGTAAGCCGCGCCCCGGCAGAGAGTGAGTCCGCCGAGGGCCTTCCATGCTCATGCCCGAAGGGGACCACCGATGAGAAGTGCTGGGTTCCGCCGTACTCGCACCCGCAGAGCCTCCGCCGCCACGCTCGTCACCGCACTCGCCCTGACTGCCCTTGCCTCCTGCGGCACGAGCAGCAGCGGCGGCGGTGACGACGGCGGCGACTCCGGCAGCGGATCGTCCGATCCGGCAGCGCCACTGGACCCGAAGGCCAAGGTGACGCTGTCGATCGACTGCATGCCGCCGGCCGCGAAGGCCGCGGAGCTGCGCGAGTGGAACGAGGACATCAAGACGTTCAACGCCAAGTACCCGAACGTCAAGATCAACGGGAAGTCCACGCCGGGCCAGTGCCTGGAGCCTCCCCGCTTCACGGCCATGCTCAAGGGCAAGTCGCAGCCCGACGTCTTCTACGCCTACTTCACCGACCTCCAGCAGGTGCTGGACAACGACGGGGCGGAGGACATCTCCGCCTACGTCACCGAGAAGTCGGTTCCGGCGCTGAAGGACATCCAGCCCCAGGTCATCGACGTGGCCCGCAAGGACGGCAAGCTCTACGCCCTGCCGACCAGCAACTACACCATGGGCCTGATGATCAACCGGAAGCTGTTCACCGAGGCCGGTCTGGACCCGAACACCCCGCCCGCCACCTGGGAGGAGGTCCGCACGGCCGCCAAGAAGATCGCGAAGCTCGGCAACGGGATCGCCGGCTTCGGCGAATACAGCGCCGGCAACAACGGCGGCTGGCACTTCGCCGCCACGCAGTACGGCCTCGGCGGCGACATGGTCGACGCGAGCGGCACCAAGGCCGCCTTCAACGACGAGAACGGCAAGCAGGTCCTCCAGCAACTGCACGACATGCGCTGGCAGGACGACAGCATGGGCAAGACCCAGCTGCTCAAGTGGGGCGACCTGCAGAAGCAGATATCCACCGACAAGCTCGGCATGTTCCTCGCCGCGCCCGACGACATCGCCTACATGGTCCAGCAACTCGGCGCGAAGTACGAGAACTTCGGCCTGGGCCCGATCCCCGGCGCACAGGGCACCCTGTTCGGCGGCAACAACTACATGATCAAGAAGGGCAGCTCGCCCGACAAGATCAAGGCCGCCGTCGCCTGGCTGAACTTCAAGAACCTCAGCCCCGGCACGGGCCAGTTCGACTGGGCCCGCACCAAGGCCGACAAGCTCCCCGTCGGGCTGCCGCAGCCGAACTTCTTCACCGGGGAGAGCAAGACGAAGGACGACGCCGCACGCGTCGCCAACGCGACGATGCCGGTCGAGAACTTCAAGGCCTTCATGGACAACCCGGTCCAGGGGAAGGCCGAGCCGCCGAAGGCTCAGGAGATCTACAAGATCCTCGACGTCGCCATGTCCGCCGTCCTGACCAACAAGGACGCCGACATCGACAAGCTGCTCGACACCGCGGAGCGGCAGGTCAACCAGGTTCTCTCGAACGGGTGACGGGCGCGCGGGGCCGGGTCGTCAGGACCCGGCCCCGCGATCTCGACCGTACGACCCGCGAGTGATCGCACCGGCACCGAGGAGACACCATGTCGGCCCCCACCCTGTCCACGCCGGGCAAGGCGAGCCCGCCTTCCCGTGGACACCACCGCCCGGCCGCGCCCGGCTCCCCCCGCGAGGAGTTCACGCGGGCCCTGCGCCGCAACATCTCCGCGCACGGCTTCCTGATCGGCGCGGTTCTCTGCTTCTCGTTCTTCTCCTGGTATCCGATGGTCCGGGAGTTCGTCCTGGCCTTCCAGAAGACCGAGGACGGACGTACCACCTGGGCCGGCTGGTCCAATCTGAGTTACGTCTTCAACGACCCGGCCTTCTGGCAGGCCTGGCGCAACACCCTGCTCTTCACCGCGCTGGCCCTGCTGCTGGGCTTCGCGGTCCCCTTCGTCGTCGCCGTCGTGCTCAACGAGTTCCGGCACGCCCAGGGATACCTGCGCCTGCTGGTCTACCTGCCCGTCATGCTGCCGCCGGTCGCCTCGGTACTCCTGTTCAAGTACTTCTACGACCCCGGCTACGGACTCTTCAACCGCCTCCTGGAAGTCCTCCATCTGCCCGCCCAGCAATGGCTCCAGGACCCCGACATCTCGATGCTCTCCGTGGTCATCGCGTCCACCTGGATGAACATGGGCGGGGCGACCCTGATCTACCTCGCCGCCCTCCAGGGGATCCCCGGCGAGCTGTACGAGGCGGCCGAGCTCGACGGCGCCGGACTGCTGCGCAAGATCTGGCACGTCACCATCCCGCAGACCCGGCTCATCCTGTCGCTGCTGCTGCTCATGCAGATCATCGCGACGATGCAGGTCTTCACCGAACCCTTCCTGCTGACCAACGGCGCGGGCCCCGAGGGCTCCACCACCACGGTCGTCTACCTCATCTACCAGTACGCCTTCAACTTCAACAACTACGGCAGCGCGGCGGCCCTCGGACTCGTCCTGCTCGTCGTACTCGCGGGGTTCTCCGCGGTGTACGTACGCCTCAGCCGCAGCAGCGAAGACTAGGACGGGAGCACGACGATGGCATCGAACACGCTTGTCTCCCGGCGGGCGACGGCGAAGCCGCGCCCCGGCCGGCGCCGGAGCGGCCGCGAGCCCGACCTGGGACGCCAGCGCACCCTGATCTCCCCGGCCCAACTGGGCCGCCCCCGGGGGAAGGCGGTCTACTGGATCGTCTTCGCCCTGGTCGTCGCGGGCTTCACCCTCGTCTTCCTGGGGCCCCTGTACTGGATGGTCACCGGCGGCCTCAAGACCACCCAGGAAGTGGTGCAGAGCCCGCCCACGGCCTTCCCCACCTCGATCCACACGGAGAACTACTCCCAGGCGTGGAACGTGATGGACCTGTCCCGGCTGCTCTTCAACACCCTGTATTACGCGTTCGGGGCGCTCGCCTTCCAACTGGTCCTCGACGTGGCCGCCGCCTACTCCCTCTCCAAGCTGCGGCCCGTCTTCGGCAAGGTCATCCTCGGCATGATGCTCGCCACCCTGATGATCCCGGCGACCGTCCTCGTCGTCCCGCAGTACCTCACCGTGCTCGACGTGCCGATCTTCCAGCGCAACCTGCTCAACTCGCCCTGGGCGATCTGGCTCCCGTCCGTCACCAACGCCTTCAACATCTTCCTGCTGAAGCGGTTCTTCGACTCGATCCCGCGTGAACTGCTGGACGCCGCGGCCATCGACGGCGCCTCCCCGCTGCGCACCCTGCGCTCGGTCGTGCTGCCGATCTCCCGGCCGATCCTCGGCGTGGTCTCCATCTTCGCGGTGGTCGGCGTCTGGAAGGACTTCCTCTGGCCGATGCTCACCCTGCCCGACCCCAACAAGCAGACGCTCAACGTCGGCATCTACTCGCTGGCCAGCGGAGTGCCCGAGAACGTCCTCATAGCCGCGCTCACCATCGCCTCCGTACCGACCCTGCTGATCTTCCTGATCTTCCAGCGCAACATCATGAGCGGCCTCACCGCGGGCGGCCTCAAGGGCTGAGCCCCGCCCGTCCCGCGCGGCCGTCACCTCCCCAGCACTCCGCCGCCGCCCCACCACACGCCCCGCGCCGGGGCCGGCGGCGGAGTACCACCTGCCCGAAAGGAACGCACACGTGGCAGCCAACCGTCCGACCGAGACCACCGCATCCTGGTGGCGCGACGCCGTCATCTACCAGATCTACGTACGCAGCTTCGCCGACGGCGACGGGGACGGTACCGGTGACCTCGCGGGAGTCCGGGCCCGACTGCCCTACCTCGTCGAACTGGGCGTGGACGCCCTGTGGTTCACCCCCTGGTACCTCTCACCGCTGGCCGACGGCGGCTACGACGTCGCCGACTACCGGAGCATCGACCCCGCGTTCGGCACCCTCGCCGAGGCCGAGAAACTGATCGCCGAGGCCCGCGGGCTCGGCATCCGCACCATCATCGACATCGTCCCCAACCACGTCTCCGACCGGCACGCCTGGTTCCGCGCGGCCCTCGCCGCGGCCCCCGGCAGTCCGGAACGCGACCTCTTCCACTTCCGGGACGGACGGGGCGAGCACGGCGAGATCCCGCCCAACGACTGGGTCTCCGAATTCGGCGGCACCCCCTGGACCCGGCTCGACGACGGCCAGTGGTACCTCCACCTGTTCGCCCCCGAACAACCCGACCTCAACTGGGCCCACCCGGCGGTCCGCCAGGAGCACGAGGACGTCCTGCGGTTCTGGTTCGAGCGGGGCGTGGCGGGCGTACGGATCGACTCGGCGGCCCTGCTCGCCAAGGACCCCGGCCTGCCCGACTTCACCGAGGGCACCGACCCGCACCCGTACGTCGACCGCGACGAACTCCACGACATCTACCGCTCCTGGCGGGCCGTCGCCGACGCCTACGACGGCATCTTCGTCGGCGAGGTGTGGCTCCCCGACTCCGAGCGCTTCGCCCGCTACCTGCGCCCCGACGAACTGCACACCGCCTTCAACTTCACCTTCCTGTCCTGCCCGTGGGACGCCGGACTGCTGCGCTCCGCGATCGACGACACCCTCGCCGAACACGCGCCGGTCGGCGCCCCGGCCACCTGGGTCCTGTGCAACCACGACGTGACCCGCACCGCCACCCGGTACGGACGCGAGGACACCGGCTTCGACTTCGCGGCCAAGGTGTTCGGCACCCCGACCGACCTGGAACTCGGCACCCGCCGCGCCCGCGCCGCCGCCCTGCTCTCCCTCGCCCTGCCCGGCGCCGTCTACCTCTACCAGGGTGAGGAACTGGGCCTGCCCGAGGCCGACATCCCCCGGGACCGCATCCAGGACCCGATGCACCGGCGCTCGGGCGGCGTGGACCCGGGGCGCGACGGCTGCCGGGTGCCGCTGCCGTGGGCCGCCGGGAAGCCGTACGCCGGTTTCGGGTCCACCGCCGAGCCCTGGCTGCCGCAGCCCGCGTCCTGGCCCTCGTACGCGGCGGACGTCCAGAGCGGCGATCCCGCGTCCATGCTCAGCCTGTACCGCGAGGCGCTGCGGCTGCGCCGCGACGAACCGGGCTTCGCCACCGCTCCTTCACAGACGTCCGCGGGCCGGCTGAACTGGCTGCCCTCGGCCCCCGGGGTCCTCGCCTTCGCCAGGACCGGCGGCCTGATGTGCGTCGTCAACCTGTCCGGGGACGCCGTCGCCCTCCCGGACCACACGGAGATCCTGCTCACCAGCGCACCGCTGGACCCCACCGGCCTGCTGCCGGCCGACACGGCCGTCTGGCTGCGCGGCTGACACGACCACCGGGGCCGGCCCTCACCGGTCGGCCCCGGCCCCGGCACGCGGACGACCCGGCCCCCTCGGCCGGGTCGTCCGCGTGTCCGCGCCCGTCCACGCACCACGGGCGGTCCCCGACACCTCTCCCCACGCCCGGCCGGCCGCCGTGCCGCTCACCGACGGCGCCTTCGCAGGATTCGATGATCGAGCGAAACTTTCGGCATTCCCGTACCGGCATTCCGGACCGCTGACGGCGCCCGCCCGTCGCCAAGTGGGCGCCTGTCCCGTGCGTATGAGCGTCCGCCAGCGATGACGGCTGTGTCGTCAACTCCTCGATGCGCGAATATTTCGCGGCGGTTACCGAAACTATTGACACTTGACGGGGTCAGGTCAACACTGTTCGCCGTCGACAGCGCTCACCCGCTGTCGGCCCGGGGCGCCCCCGCCGGACCGTCTTCCGACCGCGCGACGGCCCCGCTCCCGGGGGCGCCACTCATGTGCCACCGCCCATCGTCACTCCTCGGAGGAGGAAGTACGCGCATGAACCCACTCGTCCACACGAAGCGCCGCAGACGCGGCGGCCGCCTCACCTCGCTCGTCGGCAGTGTGTGCGCCCTGGTGCTGGCCGCCGCGGCAGCCGTGCTGCTGCCGGGAACCGCCAGCGCCGACACGGTCGTCACGACGAACCAGACAGGCAACGACAACGGCTACTACTACTCGTTCTGGACCGACGGCGGAGGACAGGTCTCCATGAACCTGGCCTCCGGCGGCAGTTACAGCACCTCGTGGAAGGACACCGGCAACTTTGTCGCCGGCAAGGGCTGGAGCACCGGCGGACGCAAGAGCGTCACCTACTCGGGCACCTTCAACCCGTCCGGCAACGCCTATCTGACGCTCTATGGCTGGTCGACCAACCCGCTCGTCGAGTACTACATCGTGGACAACTGGGGCACCTACCGGCCCACGGGCACGTTCAAGGGCACCGTCAGCAGTGACGGCGGCACGTACGACATCTACGAGACGACGCGTACCAACGCCCCGTCCATCGAGGGCACGAGGACCTTCAAGCAGTTCTGGAGCGTCCGGCAGTCGAAGCGGACGGGCGGCACCATCACCACCGGCAACCACTTCGACGCCTGGGCCCGCAACGGCATGAACCTGGGCACGATGAACTACATGATCCTCGCCACCGAGGGCTACCAGAGCAGTGCCTGGACGGTGACGATGAATGTGCCGTCTCCGGCGAAGGTGATGGCGACGTGGAACATCAGTGCGAGCTATCCGAGTGCTCAGGTGCTGACGGCGAAGCCCAACGGGAGTGGCAACAACTGGGGTGCCACGATCCAGGCCAACGGCAACTGGACCTGGCCGACCGTCTCCTGCACCACGAGCTGACCCACCCCGAACCCGCGACCGCGACATCGCCCCGTGCCGGACGGCCCGGATCCGGCCGGCACGGAGCGGACCGAGGAGGACCCACCCGCATGAGCACCTGTCCCCGCCCCCGCCCCCTTCTGCGCGCCCTGCTGACGAGCCTCGCCGTCGCCGCCACGGCCCTGGCGGGCGGCACCTTCGCCGCCGCGCCGGCCCAGGCCGCGGCGTGCAACGGATATGTCGGCCTCACCTTCGACGACGGCCCCTCCGCGGGCCAGACCCCGGCCCTGCTCGACGCGCTCAAGCGGAACGGGCTGCGGGCCACCATGTTCAACCAGGGCGAGTACGCCGCCGCCAACCCGTCCCAGGTCCGGGCCCAGGCCGACGCCGGGATGTGGATCGGGAACCACAGCTACACCCACCCGCACATGACCCAGCTCAGCCAGGCGCAGATGGACTCCGAGATCTCCCGGACCCAGCAGGCCGTCGCCGCCGGTGGCGGTGGCACGCCGAAACTCTTCCGCCCGCCGTACGGGGAGACCAACGCCACGCTGCGGTCCGTCGAGGCCGCGCACGGTCTCACCGAGGTCATCTGGGACGTCGACTCCCAGGACTGGAACGGCGCGAGCACCGACGCGATCGTGCAGGCCGTCGCCCGCCTCACCAACGGCCAGGTCATCCTCATGCACGAGTGGCCCGCCAGTGCCTGGACGGTGACGATGAATGTGCCGTCTCCGGCGAAGGTGATGGCGACGTGGAACATCAGTGCGAGCTATCCGAGTGCTCAGGTGCTGACGGCGAGGCCCAACGGGAGTGGCAACAACTGGGGTGCCACGATCCAGGCCAACGGCAACTGGACCTGGCCGACCGTCTCCTGCACCACGAGCTGACCCTTCCGCGGGGAGCGGGCGAGGCGCGGCGCCTCACGGCCGCCGCGCCTCGCTGCGGGCGGCGGAAGCCTGCGGCACAGTGGACGTATGGATGATCTCAACGCCCTCGCCGACGAGCACCTGACCCTGGCGCGCGCCCACCCGCACGGCCGCAGCGCGCACCTGCTGCTGCGCCAGGAACCACTGCGGCAGACGGTGATCGCGCTCACCTCGGGCTCCTCGCTCGACGAGCACAACGCGCCCCCGGCCGCCTCGCTGCTCGTCCTGCGGGGGGCCGTCAGGCTCACCGCCGGCTCCGGGGACGTGGATCTGGGCACCAACGTGCTGCACCCGATTCCGCAGGAGCGGCACGGGCTGCTCGCGCTGGAGGACGCCGTGGTGCTGCTGACGGCGGTCAACGACTGAACCCGCCTCGCCGTCCGTCCCGCCCTGCCGTCCGTCCCGTGGTGCCAGGCCGAGGCGGGACGGCGGCCTCGCGTTCCCCCCGGGACGAGGGGCCGGCCGGGCGGAAACTCCGTTGTGGGAGCGCTCCCAGGCGGGCAGGATGGTGTGGTGACCTCCACCGCGCACGTGCGCTCCTACCGTCTTGACGACCGCGAGGCACTGGCCGGCATCTGCGTCCGCACGGCCGACAACGGCGGTGATTCCAGCCATCTGTACCCCGACCCCGGGCTGATGCCCACGCTGTTCGCCGCGCCGTACGCCCACCTCGAACCCGAGCTGACGTTCGTCCTGGACGACGGGACGGGGCGGGCGGTCGGCTACGTCCTGGGGCCGGCCGACACCCGACGGTTCGTGGCCGGGTTCCGCGAAGTCTGGATCCCCCGGGTCTCCGGGCGATTCCCCGAACCGGTGGGCGCGCCCGGCACCCCCACGGAGGAGATGACCGCGCTCCTGTACCGCCCCGAGCGCATGATCCTCAGCGAACTGGACGGGTATCCCGCCCACTTGCACATCGATCTGCTCCCGCCGTGGCAACGCAGGGGGTTTGGCAGGGAGTTGATGGACGCCTTTCTGGGGGCGCTGCGGGGGCGGGGGGTCGGAGCCGTCCATCTGTCGATGCTGACGGCCAACACCCCCGCCCGGTCCTTCTACGACCGGCTCGGCTTCCACGAGATCGCGGTGGCCGATCCGGGACCGCTCACGTATCTGGGGCGCTCCACGCAAGGGTGTGGGAGGCGAGAGGTGGGCAAGTACTGAGTGCCGATCCCGGGCGAGGGCCGGGACGGCTCACGTGGAGGGACGAATGACAGTGACGGAACAGGGCGTGTGGAGGTTCACGGACGACCGGGGCCGGCTGACGACGGTGGAGCGGAGGCCGGCCCGGGTGCTGGCGTACATCCAGGCCGGAGCGACCTTGTGGGACTACGGGATACGCCCGGAGGGGATATTCGGCTCCGGGCACGACGGGGCCACGCCCGACCGGGCCAAGACGGGGACGCTGCCGCTGGACACCGTGGACTACCGCGGTGCGGGCGGCGCGCTGGACGTGGAGACACTGCTGCGGGGCGACCCGGACCTGGTGGTCGCCGTCAGCTACGGCCACGGCCAGATCTACGGGCTGGACCCGGACACCGCCAAGCACCTGGAGGAGCGGGTCCCGGTCGTCGTCATCGACGTGGGGCAGGCGCGCACCCTGGACCGCGTCGCCGCGCGGTTCGAGGAACTGGCGCTCTCGCTGGGCGGCGCCCTCGACCCGGGCGCGGAGGAGGGGCTGTCCGCCGCCACGGCACGGCTCCGAGAGGTCGCGGACGCGGGGGCCGGGAGGCCCAGGGTGGTGGCGCTCTCGCCGGCCGGCCCGGACCAGGTGCACATCGCCCGCCCGCAGATGTGGCCGGAGCTGCGGGTGCTGGCCGAGCTGGGGGTCGGCCTCGTCGCCCCGGAGGAGGGCCCCGGGGTCAACTGGTCCACCGGCGGCTGGGACGGGGCGGCCGCGCTCCGGCCCGGGATCGTCCTGACGGACATCCGGGCGAACGCGGTGCCGCTCGACGGGATCGCGCACCCGGAGTGGTCGGCCGCCCGCGCCGGGGCGCGCGTCGTGCCGTGGAACCCGGAGCCCCTGTGCGGCCCGCAGGCCCGCGCACGCTTCCTGCTGATGGTGGCGGACGCGGTGGAAGCGACGCGCGAGGTCTGAGCACTCTCCCAAAGAAATTTTGCAAAAATACTTTTGGAAAGTGGGTGGTGTGTCCTAGCCTGCCGCCATGGACGACGACTCCCGCCGCGTACTGAACCCCGAGCGCGACCCGGCGGCGCTGAAGGCACTCACCCACCCGCTGCGCCTGCGGCTGCTCGGACTGCTGAGGCTGCGCGGTCCGGCCACCGCGAGCGAACTGGCCGACCGTACGGGGGAGTCGTCGGCGTCGACGAGCTACCACCTCAGGGTGCTGGCCAAGCACGCCTTCGTGGCGGAGGCGGAACACCGGGACGGACGGGAGCGCCGCTGGAAGGCGGTGCACTCCGTCACCTCGTGGAGCAACGCCGCGGTGCTGGCCGCACCGGGCAGCCGGGGACTGCTGGAGACCAGCAGGCAGCGCCAGTTGGAGCATCTGCGGGAGACGGTAGAGCGGCACGAGGCGGACATCGCGACCGGCCGGCTGGGCCGGGAGTGGCATGAGCCCTCGGGCATCAGCGACCTGATGCCCCGGCTGACCCCGGAGTCCCTGAGCGAGCTCCTGGACACGGTGAACGCCAAACTGGCGGAGCTGACCGCACGGGACGCCGACGACCCGCGTGCCGAGCAGGTCGTGACGGTCGTGGCCGCGCTGCCGCTGGCGGCGGCGGAACCGGCCGAGGGGCGGGCCGGCAGTCGGCCGGTCCCGGACCCCGCCACGGCATCCGGCGACGGCGCGGCGGCGGACGGGGAGCGGGGCACGGACGGAGTGCCCCTCCCCGGTGCCGGCCCCGTCACGGCTTCCGCCACGACCCGCGAACCCCGGTCCGGAGACGGCCGGTGACCGACGCCGCCCCCACGGGTGACGCCGGGCCCCCTCCGGCCACCGGCCCCGCAGTCGCCGGGCACCCCGCCCCCGTACTCACCGGGCACCCCGCGCCCGACGAACGCACCGCGCGCCGTCGGTTCGTCGTGGTGACCTTCCTCTTCTGGCTGCCCGCCGGGCTGGCCTCCGTTGCGATGGTGCTGCTGTTCACCGAGCGCGGCCTCGCCCTCACCGCCGTCGCGGGGGTGTTCGCGGCCCACGCGCTCACCGCCGCCGCCATGGAGCTCCCCACCGGAGGACTCTCCGACGTACTCGGCCGCCGCGCCGTCCTCGCCGCGGCCGGAATCCTCGACCTGGCCGCCCTCGCCCTCGTAGCCCTCGGCACGGCCGCCTGGGTCCTCACCCTCGGGATGGCGCTGATGGGCGCGGGCCGCGCCCTGTCCAGCGGGCCCGCCGAGGCCTGGTACGTGGACGCCGTGCACGCCCGCTCCGGCCCGGACGCCGACATCCGGACCGGTCTGGCGTACGGCGGTTCCGCCTCCGCCGCCGCGCTCGCGGCCGGCATGGTGCTCGGAGGCGCGCTGCCCTGGCTGCTCGGCCTCGGCCCCGACCTCGGCGCCCGGCTGCGCGAGACCACCTCCGGCCTGGTCCTGCCGCTCTCCGTCCCCGCGCTCCTGGGCGCCGCCGTGTACATCGCCTTCGTCCTCTACGTGCTGACCGCCCTGCGCGAACCTCCCCGCCCCCGGACGACCCCGCTCGGCGTACTCCGGGGCGTGCCGTCCGCCATCAGCGGCGGGCTGCGCCTCGGCGGCCGGGACGCGCTGATCCGCCGCCTCCTGATGACCGCGGGCGCCGCCGGGACCGCGCTGTCGGCCCTCGAACTGCTCACCCCCGGCCGCGCGGCCGGCATCACCGGAGCCGCCGAGTCGGGCGCGGTGCTCTTCGCCGGACTGGCCGCCGCGGGGTTCGTCTGCTCGGCCCTCGGCAACCGGCTGGCACCGGCCGTCGCCCGGCTCGCGGGCGGCAGCGAACGGGCGGTCCGGGTGAGCCTCATGGCCAGTGTGGGCGGTCTGCTGGTCCTCGCCGCCACGGTCTCGTCCGGCAGCGCGCCCGCCCTGGTCCTGACCGTCGCCGGATACGCCCTGGTCTACCTCGGGCTCGGCGCGGCCGGCCCCAGCGAGAACGACCTGCTGCACCGCCGCGTCGACGCCTCGGGCCGGGCGACCGCGCTGTCCGTGCAGTCCCTGGCCCTGCAACTCGTCGGAGCGGGCGGCGGGCTGGCCGTGGGGGCACTGCCCGCGGGCCCCCTGCCGTGGCTGCTGGCCGCCGCGGCCCTGCTGGTGGGCGCGCTGCTGTGGACCCGCCGCCCCACCCCCGCACCCGCCTCCCGGCCCGGCGCACCGGCCGCCCCCAGGCCCGGCGCACCGACCGGTGCGGGCGGCCGCTGACCGGCCCGCACCGCCGCTGCTCCGTACGGATGCGCCGGATCGCGCGGTCCGCCGCCGTTCGCGAGGCTGGCCGGAGCGATCCCCGTACCTCCAGCAGCAGGAGCAGGCATGCAGCAGGACAAGCACCCGGCGTACCGTCCGGTGGTCTTCCGCGACCGTTCCGCCGGCTACGCCTTTCTGACCCGGTCCACCGCGTCCAGCGAGCAGACCATCGACTGGGACGACGGCAACAACTACCCCGTCATCGACGTGGAGATCTCCGCGGAGAGCCACCCCTTCTACACCGGCAAGGCGCGGGTGGTCGACTCCGAGGGACAGGTCGCGAAGTTCGAGCGCAGGTACGGCGAGGAGGGGCGCGACGGCGAGGCCACCTGACCGTGCGGCCGCCCCCCCCGCGCGGCACGCGAGCGGCGGCCCCCGCGCACAGGGCACAATCGGCGGCGGAGTGTCCGGTGACCACGGTCGTACCGGACGCCCGCCGTTCGCGCTTTCCCCAGGAGACCCGCCCTCATGGCCCACAGCCCCGCCCTGCTGATCATCGGCGAATGCGTCGCGGACGTCGTCCGTCGGCCGGACACGGCGGACCGGGTCCACCCCGGCGGCAGCCCCGCCAACGTCGCGTACGGCCTGGCCCGTCTGGGCCACGACACCACCCTCCTCACCCAGCTCGGGCCCGACGCCCACGGGCGGCTGATCAGGGACCACCTGGTCTCGGCCGGGGTCCGGGTGCGTACCGACGGCGGCACCGCGCCCACGCCCGCGGCCTCGGTGAGCCTGGACGGAGCGGGCCGGGCCACCTACGCCTTCGACATCACCTGGACCCTCGACGCCACCGCCGCCCACACGCCGCTACCCCGGCACGTCCACACCGGGTCGGTCGCCGCGGTCATGGAACCCGGGGCCGGTACCGTGCGGGCCGCCGTCGCCTCGCTCGCGGGCACCGCGACCGTCAGCTACGACCCCAACGTCCGGCCGGAACTGATGGGCGATCACACCGACGCGGTCCGCGGGGTCGAGCGGTGCGTCGCGCTCAGCGACGTGGTCAAGGCCAGCGACGAGGACCTGGCCTGGCTCTACCCCGGTGAGCCGCCGGAGCGGGCCGCCGGACGCTGGCTCCGCTCCGGACCGGCACTCGTCCTGGTCACCCGGGGCGCCGACGGGGCGCTGGCCGTCCTCCCCGGCTCGGTGACCCAAGTCGCCGCGCCGCCCGTGCGGGTCGCCGACACCGTGGGGGCCGGAGACGCGTTCATGTCCGGGACGCTGCACGCGCTCGCCGCCCGCGGACTCCTCGGCGGGGCGGGCCGGGCGCGGCTGCGCGCCCTGGACCCGGACACCCTGGGCGACGTACTGCGCCACGCGGTGGCGTCGGCCGCGGTGACCGTGTCCCGGGCCGGCGCCCTGCCGCCCGACCCGCGCGAGCTCGCGGCGGCGCTGGACGGTGTGCCCGTGCCCGGACGCTGACGGTGTCCTCGCCCCACCCCGATCGTTCATCACTGCATGACCGTGACCCTTACCCCGACCGCTCCACCGTCCACCGTCGAACTGCTGACCGGAGTCCTCCTCGGCAGCGGATACCGCCGCGAACACGGATTCTGGCAGCGGCTGATCAGCACAGAACCGTTCCGCCGCCCGGCCGGCGGGACCTCCGAGGAACGCCTGGCCCTCTCCTACGAGCGGCTCCGCGTCCTCAACCGCTCCCTCGACAGCGGGGCCCGCCTCGCCGCCGATCCCCGCGCGCTCGCCGCCCTGCACGAATGGATGGCGCCGGTGGACCCGGCGCTCGCCACCGTGGCGGGCATCCACTACAACCTCTTCCTCGGCAGCCTCCTCGACCACGACCCCGTGGGCCGGAGGGACCTGTCGGACTACCTGTCGATGCGGCGCGTCGGCACCTTCCTCTGTACGGAGGTGGCGCACGGCAACGACGCCGCGTCCATGGAGACCACCGCGACCTACGACCGCGTACGCGACGGATTCGTCCTGCGCACCCCGCACGCGGGGGCACAGAAGTTCATGCCCAACACCGGCCCGGCCGGGGGCCCGAAGTCCGGGCTGGTCGCCGCCCGTCTGCTGGACGACGGCACGGACCACGGCATCCGCCTCTTCCTGGTGCCGCTGACCGACGACGAACAGCCCCTGCCGGGCGTACGGGTCCGCCCGCTGCCGGCCAGGATGGGCAGCCCCGTGGACCACTGCCTCACCGCGTTCGACGGACTGTTCGTGCGGCGGGAGGCGCTGCTGGGCACCCATGACGGGGACGGCGGCCAGAAGGACCCCGGCAGCCTGCGCGCCGAACGCAGGCGGCGCTTCCTGACCTCCATCGGCCGGGTCGTCCCCGGCCGGATCTCGATGAGCGCCTGCGCGGCGGGCTCGGCACGCGCCGCGCTCGCCGTCGCCGTCCGCTACGGCGGCCACCGGACGATCACCGGCGCCCGCGGCACACGGCAGGTCCCGGTCAACGCCCACCGGACCCACCACGGCCCCCTCGCCTCGGCCATGGCGACCGTCTTCGCCATGAGCCTGCTGCACCGCCGCGCGCTGGACCGCTGGGAGGTCTGCACCGAGGACGAGCGTGAGGAGGCGGAACGGCTGGTCGCGATCGCCAAGGCGTGGATCACCTGGCAGGCCCGTGGCGTCATCGTCCAGAGCCGCGAACGCTGCGGCGCGCAGGCACTGCTGGAGAACAACGGCATGACCGAACTGGTCACCGGGATCGAAGGCGCCATCACCGCCGAGGGCGACAACATCGCGCTGTACGCCAAGGCGGCGGGCGACCTGCTCGTCACGGCCCGCCCCGCCCCGCCCGCCGTACCCCGCGACCCCGCCGGCACCGACCTGACCGACCCCCGTTTCCTGTACGGGCTCCTCGCCCATGTCGAGCACATCTGGTTCGCCAGGGCCGGGGAACGGGCCCTGCGGGTCTGCGACGGCGACCGGCTGGACCGCTGGAACGCGGCCTCGGGTCCCGCCCTGCGGGGGGTCGAGGCGCACGCGTACCGGCAGGCCGCCGAGGCCTACGCCCAGGCCCGCGCCGCACTGCCCCCGGGGCCGGCCCGGGACCGCCTGGGGGAGCTGGAGCGGCTTTTCGCGATCGAGTGGGTGGCCCGCAACAGCGGTGACCTGCTGGCCGAGGGGCTGCTGGACGCCGGACAGGTCGCGGCGCTGCCCGAGGCCACCGAGGACCTGATCGCCGCCGTCGCCGCCCACGCGCCGGAACTGGCCGAGGCGTTCGCCCTGCCGCGTGAAGTGCTCGCCGACTGGCCGATCGCGGGCCCCCGCTACGCCGACGCGTACGACGACCCGGACGCGCCCTGGCACACGGCGGACACCGGATCCGCCCGGGAGGGCGCCGTATGAGCGGGGCGGGCGGAGGCGGCGGGGGAGGGGTGCGCGAGACCCTGGAGGTCATCGGGCTGCGGACCGTCCTGCTGGCCTACTGGGGCACGACGTCCGTGCTCGCGCGCCGGCGCAGGCCCCGCCCGCACCGAGGCGAATCGGTTCACCACACGTCTCGCGCGTGTGCGGAGCCGAGGCCCTGACGGCCCGTCGCCGCGGGCCCCGCCGCCCGCGCGGCGGTGCGTGCCCGGCACCCGCCGCCGGACGCGCCGGGCGGCCCGCGGGGCCTTTCCGGCAAGGCCCCGCACCGGCCGGAAGGGCTCTCACCTGCTGCGTGATAGCTTGCGGAGGCCAGTCACACTCCATGGGGAGTCAGGGAATCCGGTGCGAATCCGGAGCTGACGCGCAGCGGTGAGGGGGACGGGCGGGGCCACGGCCACTGGGACGCCTCCGGGCACCCCGGGAAGGCGTCCCGCCCGGGTGAACCCGAGTCCGAAGACCTGCTGGCACCCGCTTCCGCCCCGGAAGCGGCACACCGCAGCGGGCTTCGCGGAAGAGCCCCGAGACGTCGAGGGACCCTGTGCATTCCATAGCCGGCACCGTACGCCTGACCACCCTGCTGACCGCCGGAGCCGTCCTGCTGACCGCGTGCGGCGGCGGGAGCGGGGGCACCCCGGACAAGGACCGGGCGGACGGCCCCGCGCGCGGCTATCCCGTCACACTGGAGAACTGCGGACGCACGGTGACCGTGGACGCGGCCCCGAGCAGGGCGGTCTCCCTCGACCAGGGATCGACCGAGATCCTGCTCTCCCTGGGCCTCGCCGACCGGCTCGCCGGCACCGCCACCTGGACCGACCCCGTGATGAAGGGCCTGGAGAAGGCCAACGCCGGGGTGCCCCGCATCGCGGAGAACCGCCCCTCCTCCGAGAAGGTCCTCGACCAGGAACCCGACTTCGTCAGCGCCTCCTTCGAATCCACCCTCGGCAAGGGCGGTGTCGCCCCCCGCGAGCAGTTCGAGGAACTGGGCGTCCCGACGTACGTGGCACCCGCCGACTGCACCGCCAAGGACAACAGCGGCAGCGGCGACGGCTCCCGCACCGAGCCGCTGACCATGGACAGCGTCTACGACGAAGTGACCGACCTGGCCAAGGTGTTCGGCGTCCCGGAGCGCGGCGAGAAACTGGTCGCCGACCTGCGGGGCCGGATCGACAAGGCCACCGCGGACATCGACGCCTCCGGCACCACCCTGCTGTACTGGTTCGCCAACGCCGAGGCCCCCTACCTCGCGGGCTGCTGCGGCGCCCCGGGCATCATCACCGGTGAACTCGGCGCCGAGAACGTCTTCGACGACTCCCACGAGGAGTGGCCCCAGATCAACTGGGAGACCGTCGCCGACCGCGACCCCGACGTCCTGGTCATCGGTGACCTGACCCGCAAGTCCCAGACCGCCGAAGGCGCCGAGAAGAAGATCGCGTTCCTGGAGTCCAACCCGGCCACCAAGAACATGGACGCCGTCCGTCACAAGCGCTACGTCCTGCTCAGCGGCCAGGCCATGAACCCGTCGATCCGGACCGTCGAAGGCGTGGAACGCGTCGCCGCCGGGCTCCGCTCGTTCGGGCTCGCGGGGTGACGGCCCCCGCACCCGCCCCGTCCCGCCCACGGAAGACGCCCCCGCCCCGCGCCACCGGCGTACGGGTGCTGCGGGACGGGCTGCTGTGGACCGGCGGGGCGGCCCTGCTGGTGCTGTCCGTGGCGGTCGCCGTCACGATCGGGCCCGCGCGGATCTCCGTCCCCGACGTCTGGTCCACGGTCGGCGCCCACCTGGGCCTCGGCGAGTCCCGGCTGACCCCGATCCGCGACGGCATCATCTGGAACCTGCGGATGCCCCGCACCCTGCTCGCCGCGGTCTGCGGGGCCGGGCTCGCGGTGTGCGGGACGGTGATGCAGTCCCTGCTGCGCAACCCGCTCGCCGACCCCTTCGTGCTGGGCGTCTCGTCCGGTGCGTCGACGGGGGCGGTCGCGGTCGTCGTCCTCGGCGTCGGCGGGGGAGCGGTGTCGGTCTCGGCCGGAGCCTTCCTCGGGGCGCTGTGCTCGTTCGCCCTCGTCCTGCTGCTCAGCCACACGCTCGGCGGCACCACCGACCGGGTGGTGCTCTCCGGGGTCGCGGCCATGCAGCTCTTCTCCGCCCTCACCTCCTTCGTCGTGATGACCGCGGCCGACGCCGAACAGACCCGGGGGGTCCTGTTCTGGCTGCTCGGCTCGCTCAGCGGCGTCGGCTGGAGCGACGTGTGGGTCTGCGCCGCCGTGCTCGCGGTGGCCCTGCTGGTCTGCCTGGGCCACGCCCGTACGCTCGACGCCTTCGTGTTCGGCCAGGAGGCCGCGGCCTCGCTCGGCGTCCATGTCGGCCGTACCCGCCTCGTGCTGCTGTGCACCACGGCGCTGCTGACCGCCGCGCTCGTCAGCTCCGCCGGTGCCATCGGCTTCGTGGGCCTCGTCCTGCCGCACGCCGCCCGCGCCCTGACCGGTTCCGGCCACCGCCGGCTGCTGCCCGTCACCGCGCTCGCCGGGGCGGTCTTCCTGGTCTGGGTCGACACGCTGGCCCGGACCGTGCTCGACCCGCAGGAGGTGCCGGTCGGTGTGGTCACCGCCCTCATCGGTGTCCCGGCCTTCGTCCTGGTCCTGTACCGCACCCGGAGGAACCCATGACAGCCACCGACCGCGAAGGACTGCGCGCCGCAGGGGTGAAGCGGGAGGCGGGCGGCCGGCTCGTCCTGGACGGCGTGGACCTGGCACCGCCGCCCGGCGCCACCGTGGGGCTGATCGGCCCCAACGGCTCCGGCAAGTCCACCTTGCTGCGGATCATGGCCGGGGTACTCGCCCCGCACGCCGGTACCGTCACCCTGGACGGCCGCACGCTCGCCGAGACCGGCCGCCGCACCGTCGCCCGGCGCGTGGCCGTGGTCGACCAGCACGCCGTCACCCAGGTCGAACTGAGCGTGCTGGACGTCGTACGCCTCGGCCGCATCCCGCACCGCCGCGCCTGGTCGGCCGCCGGCCCCGAGGACGAGGAGGCCGTACGCGAGGCGCTGGAGCGCACCGGACTGGCCGACCACGCCGGGCAGTCCTGGCACACCCTGTCCGGCGGGGAGCGCCAGCGGGTGCAGATCGCGCGGGCCCTGGCCCAGCGGCCGCGCGAACTCCTCCTGGACGAACCGACGAACCACCTCGACATCCAGCACCAGCTGGAACTGCTGGCCCTGGTCGCGGCCCTGCCCGTCACCGCGGTGATCGCGCTGCACGACCTCAACCTGGCCGCGATGTTCTGCGACCGGATCACCGTCATGGCCCACGGGAAGGTGGTCGCCGCCGGGACACCGTCCGAGGTGCTCACCCGGGAGCTCATCGCGGAGGTCTACCGGGTGCGGGCGGTGGTCACCGACGACGGGCCGGACGGGCGGCCCTCGGTCCGCTTCCTGCCCGGGGCTCCGCTCGGGTCCCTGCCCGGGTCCCAGTCCGAACCTCTGCCCGGGTCCCAGTCCGGGGACGCGCCACCCGCCGCCACGACCGCCGCGCCGCCCGGGACCGGCCGGTAGGACCTGGCCGCGCCGCCCGCCGCCACGACCGCCGCCCGTGGGAGCCCGTGGCCGGATGCCGTGGTGGTGACCGCCGTGGCCGAACGGCGCACCGCCGACCGCCCGTGGCGGGCCGTGCACCCGTGACCGTCCGTGGCCGGGCCGCGTACCGGCGGCCGGACCGCATGAAGGGGCGGGCCCGTGACCTACGGGTCCGCCCCTCGCATGTGCTCGCGCGGCCTGACGCCGCTGTGTGAGGGGGTCAGCGACGCCGTCCCTGGCCGAACTCGCCGCCCATGTCCTTGTCGCTGCCCGCTTCCTTGCCGTCCGTGTAGTCGATCTTCTCCTTGCGGAGTTCGGCGGAGACATCCTTCTGCTCGGTGACCTTGTTGGTTTCGAGGCGGACCCGTTCCACCGGGACGGCCTCCTTGCGGACGGTGGCGCGCTCGGCGTGCAGGGTGACCTCCACGTCCTGCTCGCCGAGGTTCGTCGAGCCGGCCGTCGTCTTCTCGCCCGGCTTCATCGGCTCGCGCACCACGCGTACCTCTTCGTGGGACACCGGAACCGTCCGGGTGACCTCTTCGGTCACGACGTACTTGTGCAGCCGGGCCCGTCCGCTCTCGTACTCCTCCGTCCCTACGGTGAGCTGCTCCTCGGAGCGGGTCATCTCGTCACCGACACCGGCCGCGGACCGCTCGGCCCCGGCCCCGGCGAGCGGCCGGGACGCGGAGGTCGCCTCCGTGTCGCGGGGCCGGCCCGTGCCGGTCTGTCCGGTGCGGGCGGTTCCGGCGGCACCGGCGGCTCCGGCCGCGGCGCCCGTACCGGCGGCGCCCATGGCCCCGGTCCCGGTCGTCGTGCGCGCGTCGCCGCCCGCGCCGGCGTTGCCGCCCGACTTCCTGGTCAGGCCGTAGTGCCGGTAGAGCTCCTCCTCCTCCGCCACGGACAGATGGGCGTCGGCGTCCACGCGGGGCGCTTCCTTGACCCTGTCCTTCGGATGCGAGACGTGCAGGTCGGAGCCCACACGACGAGCACCGGCAAGCGGCACGAAGCTCTCCTTCATGCCGAACATGCCGGTCTTGACCGTGATCCAGTCGGGCTTGCCGGTGTCGTCGTCGACGTACACCCGCCCGACAGTGCCGACCTTCTCGCCGTCACTGTCGAAGACGGTCAGACCGTCGAGTTCTCCGGAATCCGTGAAACCGTCAGCGGCTCCCATGGCCGATTCCCTCCTCGCCCGGGCGCGTCCTGCGGGTGGATCCGACAGGGAAGACGCGTCCGGATTCCATCGCGCCTCACCCGGTTGGACGGTGCAACTTCCGGGCCGCGCCACCGGGCTGCCCGAACCACTCCCGGTGCGCGGGTGGCCGTGTGCGACGCAGGTCCCGGCTGTCCTGCCGCGTTACGCCAATCGGGTGAGCGAACGTCCCGGAGCGCCGCCGGGCGGCGGGCCTCACGCGAGGGCGGCCGAATCCGGTGGACGGGGCCGGGGCGGACGGGGCCGGGGACGGACGCCCACGTATGATCGACGCGCCGTCGCCGACCGCCGGCCGGCCGCGGAAGGGGGGTGCGCCATCGCTTCCGTACGCGCCCACCTGCCCGGACAGCGCGGGGAACTGCTGGCCCGGCGGGAGAACGGCCAGGGCCTCCACCATCTGGTCTGGCGGCTGGGACCCGGCTGGCGGGTGTGCAGCAGCGCCGTACTGGGCGGCGGCATCGGGCCGCGGGCCTGGATCCTGAACGCGCAGGTCCCCGGCGGGTACCCCCGGCTGGACCCGGACCGGCACCTCGCGGAGATCGCCACGGCCGAGGGTCTCGGCGGACCGGGGGCCGGGCTGATGACGGCCGCCGACGTCACCGCGTACACCACCGCGCGGGACGGCGGCGTGACCGCCACCGTCACCAGCGGTCTCGGGGTACGGGGCTGGGCCGCCGCGCCCGCCGAGGGCACCGGCGGACCGCTGCCGCCCGGCACCGTCAACATCGTCGTCACCCTGCCGGTGGCCCTCTCCGACGCCGCGCTGGTCAACGCGGTGGCGACCGCCACGGAGGCCAAGGTCCAGGCGCTCCTGGACGCCGGGCTCGACTGCTCGGGCACCCCCACGGACGCGGTGTGCGTCGCGGCGCCGGAGCCGGGGACGGACGCCGGTGAACCCTTCGCCGGTCCGCGCTCGCTCTGGGGAGCCCGTCTGGCCAGGGCCGTCCACCGTGCCGTCCTCACCGGCGCGGTGGATCCCGCGGACCGGGGGGCGACCGCCGGCGCGGCGGTCCTGGGATCCGTGCCGCAGGCTTGAGACGACGGGCCGCAGGCTTGAGACGCCCGGCCCCCCGGCACGGGCCACCACCGCCCGCCCGGTGTCCGCCGCCCCAGGTGTCCGCCGCCGGGCGCACCGACGAAGGGAACGAGCCATGACCACCGCCTCCTCCGCCGACGACCCCGGCAGGCCCACCGTCGCGGTCCTCGGTACCGGGATCATGGGATCCGGCATGGCCCGCAACCTGCTCAGGGCCGGGCTGCCCGTCCGGGCCTGGAACCGGACCCGCGCCAGGGCCGAGCCCCTGGCCGCCGACGGCGCCACCGTGACGGACACCGCCGAGGAGGCCGTACGCGGCGCCGAGGTGATCATCACCATGCTGAACGACGGGCCGGCGGTGACCGAGACGCTCACCGCCGCCGCCGGGGGCGTGCGGCCCGGACAGATCTGGATGCAGAGCTCCACCGTCGGGATCGAGGCCACCACCGATCTGGCCCACCGGGCCGCCGGACTGGGCCTGGTCTACCTGGACGCCCCGGTCTCCGGCACCCGCGAGCCCGCCGAGCAGGGAACGCTCACGGTGTTCGTCGCCGGGCCCTCGTCCGCCCGCGCGACGACACGGCCCGTCCTGGAGGCGATCGGACAGCGCACCGTGTGGGCCGGGGAGGACCCGGGGGCGGCGTCCCGGCTCAAGCTGGTCGCCAACACCTGGTTGATCAACCTGGTCAACAGCGTCGCGGAGAGCCTCAACCTGGCCGAGGGGCTCGGGCTCGACCCGCGCCTGTTCCTGGACGCGGTGAAGGGCGGCCCGCTGGACACGCCGTACCTCCAGGAGAAGTCGGACGCGCTGCTGGGCGGGAACCTCGACCCGAGCTTCGCCCTCTCCATGGCGCTGAAGGACGCACGGCTGATCCTGAAGGCCGCCGAGGAGTCCGGCGTGGCGCTGGACCTGGTCGCCGCCTCCGCCGAACGGTTCGCGCGAGCAGAGGCGGACGGGCACGGTGGCGAGGACATGATCGCCACGTACTACGCCGGGCGCGGCGCGGCGTCTGACGGGCGGTGAGCGGCCGGGCGTGGACGGGGGCGTCCGTCAGTGGCGTCCGCCGACAGGACGGGAGTGAACGACTCACGCAGGGGACAGTGAGGTCGGGGCGGCCTCGGGGCGGAACCGGTCGGTGACCGACGCCCGCGGTGCCCCTGGTCACGGCTACCGGGAAGGGGCCCGCCGCAGGCACACAGAAGACCGCCCCACCGGTACGGGGGAGCCCGGTGGGGCGGCCACGTCCAGAGTGCCACAGGGACGCCGTCGTTGGGGCCGGATCGGAGCAGAGGCCCGTCAGGAGGAGCCGTACGGAGGCCGGGGCCCGGCCGGGGCCTGCGCCGGAAGGGCCGGCGCCCAGGGAGCGGGCCCGCGCCGGCACGACTCCCGCCGCGCGCGCCGCCGACCGGGGGTCCGCGGGCCGGAACCGTCCGGCAACGCCAGGACCCGTGCCCCGAGGGCGGGTAGGTTGGAACGACTGGGACAACAGCGACATAGTGCGGGAGGCATGCCGTGCTCATGGGACTCCGGCGCCCGGCGGTGCGCAGGCGGGTGCTGCCGGGGAGTGATCCGGGTGAGGAGGCGGCGGGCGCCGCCCGCATCGGCAGCTGGGCGCTCGCCCTCTGGCTCGTACTGCTGACCGCCGTGGTGGTCCTGCTCGACGCCCTCACCGGTACCGACCTGCCGCTGATCCCTCTGCTGGTCGTGCTGCCCGCGCTGGCCTCGGTCTTCTGCACGGTGCGTCAGACGATCGGCGTGGCCGTGTGGGTCACCCTGGTGGTCGTCGGCTCGCGCATCGCGCAGACCGGTGCCTTCTGGGACGTGTTCTTCCTCATCGGCTTCACCGTCCTCGCCTGCGCCCTGGGCGTCTTCGCCTGCGTCGCGCGGATCCGGCACGCCACCCAGGTGGCCCGGTTGCGCTCCGCCGCCGTGGCCCTCCAGCGGCAGATCCTCCGCCCGCTCCCGGTCGTCACCCGGCAACTGCGGGCCCAGGGGTTCTACGAGCCGATCGAGGAGGACCGGTTCGTCGGCGGTGACATCTACGAGGTCGTGCAGTCGCGCCACGGGACCCGGGTGATCATCGGCGATGTGCAGGGCAAGGGACTGCCCGCGATCGGTGCGGGGTTCGCCGCCCTCGGGGCCTTCCGGGAGGCGGCCGTCCGGGAACCGGACCTCACGGCGGTGGCCGCCGCGCTGGAGGACGCCGTCGTCCGGCACAACGCGTTCTCCGCCGAGACGGGCGAGACCGAACGCTTCGTCACCGCCCTGCTGCTCGGCTTCGACGGCAGTGACCGGGTGGTGGCCGTGAACTGCGGCCATCTGCCGCCCCGCCTGCTCCACGAGGGATCCACGTCGAAGGTGGCCCTGCGGCTGACCTCCGTACCGCTCGGTATGGCGGACCTGACCCCCGAGGCGCGTGCCACGGAGACGTTCGGCTTCCCGCTCGACGCCACCCTGGTGGTGTTCACCGACGGGGTCACCGAGGCGCGCGACGTGACGGGCGCCTTCTACCCGCTGGACGAACGGCTCGGCCGCTGGGCGCGGGACGAGCCGCGCGACCTGCTGAGGGAGCTCCGGACGGACCTGGACGAGTTCTCCGGCGGGGTACGGCGGGACGACATCGCCGTACTCGTCCTGCGCAGGCGGCCGGAGGGCGGCGGAGTGCTCTCGACGGCGCCGGGCGACACGGCGGACGAGGTCACGCCTCCCTCCGACGGGCCCGTCTGACGGACGGTGGGCCGGCCTGACGGGCCGGCGCCCCGCGGGCGGCCGGAACGAGCGCACGCACGAAACTCGGCCGCCACGCTGGGCCGCCACGCGGGTACGGCGCTCCGGGGCGGCGGCACGGGGGAGCGGCACCGCGGGCGGGTGGTGGTGGGCCCGCGGTGCCGCCCGGGGCGCCGGCCGCTCTGCCTCCGGCGCCCCGGCTGTCGCCGCCGCCGCTGCCTGTCACCGCCGCCTGGCGCGGCCTCAGCCCGCGAGGAAGTCGAGCAGGTCCTGGTTGAACCTCTCCTTGTCCCCGGGGACGGCCGCGATGCCGTGGGAGGCGCCCTCGTAGACCTTGAGCGTGGCGTCCGGGATGATCTCGACCGCCTTCCGGCCGGTGGTGTCGATCGGGACGATCTGGTCGTCGTCCCCGTGCACGATCAGCGTCGGTACGTCGAACTTCCGGAGGTCCTCGTGGAAGTCGGTCCAGGCGAAGGCGTCCACGCACAGGACGGCGCCCTCGATGGTCTGCGCCATGGCCATGTACCAGAAGGCGTCCTTGTTGCCCTGGGTGACCTTGTTCCCGTCGCGGTTCGCGGAGAAGAACGCGACGGCGGTGTCCTGCCAGAACTGCGAGCGCTCGGCCAGGATGCCGCTCTTGATGTCCTCGAAGACCGGCCGGGGCACGCCGTCCGGGTTGTCGGGTCCCTGGCCCATCATCGGCGTGACCGAGGAGAGCAGGACGGCGGACCTGATCCGGCCGGTGCCGTGGCGGCCGATGTAGCGGGCCAGCTCACCACCGCCCATCGAGTGGGCGACCAGGGTGACGTCACGCAGGTCGAGATGGGTCAGGAGGTCGTCCAGGTCGTCGGCGAACGTGTCGAAGTCGTAGCCGTCGTACACCGGTGTGGACCGCCCGTGGCCCCGGCGGTCATGGGCGATGCCGCGGAAACCGGCGTCGGCGACGGCCTTGAGCTGGTCCTGCCAGGCGTCGCCGTTGAGCGGCCAGCCGTGGATGAAGACCACGGGGCGGCCCCGGCCCCAGTCCTTGTAGAAGATCTCGGTACCGTCCCGCGTCGTGCACACAGGCATGGGGCTTCCTCTCGGTCCGCGGCCGCCTCGGGCCGACCGCGCGGACAGGCGTGGACGGGTGGCCCCGCCCGGAACGGGGACGACGTGGGGTGCCCTGATCCGGACACCGCGTCCGTCCCCGCTGCCATCGTGCGCACCGGTCCGCCCCCCGCGCTGGCCGCGCCGACGGCGCCCGGCCGGTGCCGCCCGCCTTGTTCCACGGCGGGCCCCGGCGCGTGGCGTTGCGCCGAACGGGTGATGCCGCCGCCGGGGCGGCGGGTCCTCCGGCGCGCCGCCCGCCCCGCCGGAAACCGCGCCGCCCGCCCCGCCGGAAACCCCGTGCGCGCCCGGCGGCCGGTCACTACACTCGTCCCCATGGGCAGGCACTACTTCTTTCTCTGATCGTTCGCCAGGACTCCGCCGCATGACGCTCCGCGCCACCGTGTGACCCACGGGTCGCGCCCGCGCGCGGCGGTCCTTCCCGCCGTCCGAAGCCCCCTTCGCCTCGCGTCCTCCGCCACGCGCGTCCGTGTGCCGTTCCGGCACCCGCCGTCCGCCGCCCGGGGACCGCCACTTCAGGGAAAGCCACCCATGACCCCCCAGCACGACCGCCCCCAGCTGTCCATGGCCGACGTCTCCACGTCCTACGGCGACCGGACCGTCCTCGATCAGGTGTCCCTCACCGTCCGCCCCGGCGAGAAGGCCGGAGTCATCGGTGAGAACGGCTCCGGCAAGTCCACCCTGCTGCGCCTGATGGCCGGGGCCGAGACGCCGGACGGCGGTGATCTCACCGTCCGTTTCCCGGGCGGCACCGGCTACCTCGCCCAGACCCTCGACCTCGACCCGCGCGGTACCGTCCAGGACGCCGTCGACGCGGCGCTGAGCGAACTCCGCGAGATGGAGGGGCAGATCCGCGCGGCGGAGGCGCGGATGTCCGGAACCGACCCCACCGACGCCGAACTGGCCGCGTACGGCGACCTCCTGACGGCCTACGAGGCTCGCGGCGGCTACCAGGCGGACGCCAGGACCGACGCGGCGACGCACGGCCTCGGGCTCGGCCACGTCACCCGCGACCGCGTGCTCGGCACGCTCTCCGGCGGCGAGCTGTCACGTCTGGCCCTCGCCTGCGTGCTGGCCGCGGCGCCCGAACTCCTGCTGCTGGACGAGCCCACCAACCACCTGGACGCCGACGCCGTCAGCTGGCTTGAGGACCATCTCCGGGCCCACCGCGGCACCCTCGTCGCCGTCACCCACGACCGGGCGTTCCTGGAGCGGACCACCACCGTGATCCTGGAGGTCGACCGCGACCTGCGCGCCGTGACACGGTACGGCGACGGCTGGCAGGGCTACCGCGCCGCGAAGGCCGCCGCACGCCGCCGCCAGGCCCAGGAGCACCAGGAATGGCTGACCGACCTGGCCCGTACCGAGGAACTCGCCGACGCGGCGGGACGGCGGCTCCTCGGCAGCGGCAAGGACCCCCGCCAAGGCTTCGGCAAGCACCGCAGGTCCCACGAGGCCAAGCTGTCCGGCCAGGTCAGGGCGGCCAGGACCCGCCTGGAGGCGCTGCGCGGTACGCCGGTGCCCGCACCGCCCCGGCCCCTGCGCTTCACCGCCGAGCTCGCCACGGCGCACGAGGACGGGCCGGGCCCGGACCACACCCACCGACCGCCGGTGGAGCTGGACTCCGTGGTCGTCGGCGACCGGCTGCGCCTGCCCGCCCTGTGCGTCGGACCCGGGCAGCGGCTCCTGGTCACCGGGCCCAACGGGGCGGGCAAGACCACCCTGCTGCGAGTCCTCGCCGGGGATCTCGCACCGGACTCCGGCACCGTCCGGCGCCGCGGCAGGACCGGTTACCTCCCGCAGGAGCTGCCCGTCCGGCCCACACGGCGCTCGCTGCTCGCCGCGTACGCCGCCGGCCGGCCGGGCCCCGCCGACACGTACGCCGACGAACTGCTGGACCTCGGTCTGTTCCGCCCGGCCGATCTGGGCGTCCCCGTCGCCGCCCTCTCCACCGGTCAGCAGCGCAGGCTCGCCCTGGCCCGGCTGGTCACCCGGCCCGCCGACCTGCTGATCCTGGACGAGCCGACGAACCACATCGCCCTGAGCCTGGTCGAGGAGCTGGAAGCTGCGCTCGACCGCTACCGGGGTGCGGTGGTCGTCGTCTCCCACGACCGCGGCTTCCGGAGCCGCTTCGGCGGCGACCTCCTGGAACTGCGGGACGGGCGGCCGGTCACGGCCCCGCCGAGCCGGACGGGGCACCGGGACGCTCCGGCCGGCGAGACCACCGGGCACGACGCCACCCGGGGACCGGCGGGCGGCGCCGGCGGCGGACCCGGGGGCGGGGCCTACGAGTCCGCGGGCGCGCGCCCTTCCCGTACGTAGGCGCGCAGCCGCTCGACGAAGACGCGCTGGCCCACCACGAGCCGCCGCGCCGCCTCGTCCGGTGCGCACCAGGCGAACCGGTCCATCTCGGGGAACTCCCGCAGCACACCGGACCCCCGGGGCCACTCCATGGTGAACGTCCCCGGAGTGGCCCGCGCGGGATCCAGCTCGCCCTCCACGGCCCAGGCGGCCACGGTCTTCCCGCTCCGTTGCCGGACCTCGCCCAGCGGCAGCCAGGCGCCGTCCGGCACCGGAAGCCCCAACTCCTCCTCGAACTCCCGGCGGGCGGCCGCGTCCGGCTCCTCGTCGTCCCCGTACTCGCCCTTCGGCAGCGACCAGGCCGCCGCGTCCCGCCCCGTCCAGAAGGGGCCGCCCATGTGCCCGATCAGCACGTCGACGTCCCGCTGCCCGGTCCCGGTCCGCACGACACGGTAGAGCAGGATCCCCGCACTGCGCCTGGCCGTTGACATGCCGCCAGTGTGCGGCGCGGACCCCCGGGGCACCAGCCGTGGCGCGGGGCCCAGGACGCCAGGGGCACGGTCATCCGCCGAAGTATTACGGACCGCCCTCTTGTGGAGAGTCACAACGGCCCCATAGGTTCCACGCCGGAGCGGGAAATGGGAGCGCTCCCATCATTGGGTCCTATCGAAGGGACATCATGAAGAGCCTCATCGCCTCTTTGAGGTCGGCGGGCACGGCCGTCACGGCGTCACTCGTGGCGCTGGCCACGTGCGCGGCGCTCGGCGCCCTCGCGGCGCCCGCCCAGGCGGCCGATTCCATCTGCGGCCAGTACGGCACGACCGTCATCCAGGACCGCTACGTGGTCCAGAACAACCGCTGGGGCACCACCGACGCGCAGTGCGTCGACGTGACCGACAACGGGTTCACCGTCACCCGGGCCGACGGCTCGGTGCCCACCAACGGTGCGCCCAAATCGTATCCGTCCGTCTACAACGGCTGTCATTACACGAACTGTTCGCCCGGGACCGAGCTGCCGAAGCGGCTCGACTCGATCAGCAGCGCGCCGACCGCCATCACCTACACGTACGTCGACGGCGCGGTCTACGACGCGGCGTACGACATCTGGCTCGACCCCCAGCCCAAGAAGGACGGCGTCAACCGCACCGAGATCATGATCTGGTTCAACCGGGTCGGCCCCATCCAGCCGGTCGGCTCGCAGACCGGCACCGCGACCGTCGCCGGCCGTGGCTGGGAGGTCTGGACCGGCAACAACGGCGGCAACGACGTGATCTCGTTCGTGTCCCCGTCCGCCATCAGCAGTTGGTCCTTCGACGTGATGGACTTCGTCGACGCGACCGTGGCCCGGGGAATGGCGCAGAACTCCTGGTACCTCACCAGCGTCCAGGCCGGGTTCGAGCCGTGGCAGAACGGGGCGGGCCTCGCCGTCAGCTCCTTCTCGTCGTCCGTCCTCACCGGGGGCGGGAGCGAGGGCCCGGGTGAGCCGGGGACCCCGGCCGACGGGCCCTGCGCGGTGAGCTACACCGCCAACGCCTGGACCGACGGCTTCACCGCCGACGTGAAGGTCACGAACACCGGGACCGTGCCCGTCTCCGGCTGGCGCCTCGGCTTCACGCTGCCGCAGGGCCAGACGGTCACCCAGGCATGGAACGCGACCGTCACCCCGTCCTCGGGGGCGGTGACCGCGACCGGTGCGGCGTTCAACGCCGAGATCGCCGCCGGTGCGAGCCAGTCGTTCGGCTTCCAGGGCACGCACTCCGGCACCTTCACCAAGCCCGACCGGTTCACGCTCAACGGCGCCGTCTGCACGGTGGGTTGAGTGACACGGCTCCTCGCCCCGCACGGCGGGTACGGGACGAGGAGCCGGCCCCGGCGGCGGTGCGCGGGACCGCCGCGCCGTGCGGTCTCGGTACGCGTCCGCCACCGGCCACGCGGGGGCGTCCGCACCAGATCGCCCGGTGTCGCCCCCGGCTTCGGGCCCGGCCCGGCCCGCAGCCGGGGGCGACGCGGTCCGAGGGCGTTTCCCGTGTATGCCGCGGCCGCCGCGGAAGTCCCCTGCTTGCACCACCGGCACCGGCGGAACACGCTGGCTGTGATGGGCCGCGAGGCCGGCCCGGACGCGCGACCAGGAGGAGACGCTCATGAAGATCGGCATCATCGGCGCCGGGAACATCGGCGGCACGCTCACCCGCAGGCTCACCGCCCTCGGACACGAGGTCGCGGTGGCCAACTCGCGCGGGCCCGAGACACTCGCCGCCCTCGCCTCGGAGGCGGGTGCGCGGGCGGTGACCGTGAGCGAGGCGCCGCGCGGCGCGGACCTCGTCGTCGTGACGATCCCGGAGAACCGGATCCCCGACCTGCCGCCCGACCTGTTCCGCGAGGCGCCCGAGGGCCTGATCGTCGTGGACACCGGCAACTACTACCCGCGCCAGCGAGACGGCCGCATCGAGGAGATCGAAGCCGGTCTGGCCGAGAGCCGGTGGGTCGAAGGGCAGCTTCACCACCCGGTGATCAAGGCCTTCAACAACATCTACGCCCAGCACCTCGGAGGGAACGGCCGTCCGGCCGGAACCCCCGGCCGGATCGCCCTGCCGGTGGCGGGCGACGACCCGAAGGCCAAGGCGGTCGTCATGGACCTCGTGAACGCGCTCGGCTTCGACCCGGTCGACACCGGCGGTCTCGACGAGTCCTGGCGCCAGCAGCCCGGCTCGCCCGTGTACACCACGGACAAGGACGCCGAGGGCGTCACACGTGGGCTGGCGGAGGCCGACCGGCAGCGGGCGCCGGAGTGGAGCGCCACCTCCGACAGCCCCGGTACGTTCGAGGCCCCCGCGTGACCTGACCGGCGGCCCGCCACCGGACGGACCGAGCCTCCGTCAGGCGCCGCCCGTCACCGGAACGGCCCCCATGGGACGTCTCCGCCCGGCCTCCGTCAGGCTTCTGTGAGGTCTCCGTCTCCGTCTCCGGCGCGGGACGGCGTCAGGCGGAGACGGCGGGTCGTACGTTCCTCTTGCGGGCCCGGTACGCGGCGGCCTTGATCCGGTTGCCGCAGGACTCCATGCCGCACCACTGCCGGCGGGTGCCGCGCGAACGGTCGATGTAGACGCGGGTGCACTCCGGATTCCCGCACTCCTTGAGGAGCGGCACATCCGGCCCGCTCAGCAGCTCGACGGCGAGGCGGGCCACCGTGGACAGCGCCTCCTCCGGAGTCGCCTCCGTACGCCGTCCGGACGGGGTGAGCTGCGGTACCGCCGAAGGCCGGCGGGCCGCGTGGTTCAGCACCGCGAGGGCCGTGTCGTCGTAGCCGGATCCGAGTCGGCGGGCCGTCACCAGGTGGTGGACGGCCTCCCGTACGGACATGGCCTGCTCGACGTCGGACTCCCGGCCGGGTGTGACCGCGTCGACGACTCCGGACCCGACGTACCAGGCGTTCAGCCTCTCCGGCGTCGTGAACATCTCGAACCGTGCCGACCGGCGTGCGCGCAGCGTCGCCGTGAAATCGAGGGCCGGACTGCCGCAGACGAAGACATGATCGAGGTTCACCTCACCATCCTGACGGGTGACGGTCACCGCTGACAAGAACCGTCACCGTCCGGTCCCGGCGGATCGCCTTCTTCCCCTTGGCCGTTCCTCTTGAGGTTCGGTCCGCATAGGTCACCTGTCGAGAGGGTGTCGGCGTGTCGGAATGCCCTGAGGGCGGCTCAGAGACGGTCCGCGTCGAGGACGGCCCGGGCGAACGCGTCGGGCGCCTCCTGCGGCAGGTTGTGGCCGATGCCCGCCAGGGTGCGGTGCTCGTACGCGCCGGTGAACCGGTCCCGGTAGGACGCCCCGTCGTCCGGCGCGGTGAACGGATCCAGTCCGGCGTCCAGCGTGAGGGTGGGCACCGTGATGAACGGGCGGGCGGCGAGCCTTCGTTCGTAGCGGTCGTAGCGCCGCTCGCCCTCGGCCAGGCTGAGCCGCCAGCGGTAGTTGTGGATGACGACGGCGGCGTGGTCGGGGTTCTCGAAGGCGGCGGCCGTGCGCTCGAAGGTGGCGTCGTCGAAGTCCCAGGTGGGGGAGACGGTCTCCCAGACGAGTCTGGCCAGGTCGCGTCGCCGGGTGCGGTCCTCCAGGGCGAGCCGGCCGCGTTCCGTCGAGAAGTAGTACTGGTACCACCAGGCGTACTCCGCCTTCGGGGCCAACGGCCGCAGGTTGGCCTCCAGATCGGTGATCAGGTAGCCGCCCACCGACACCAGCGCCTTGCAGCGTCCGGGCCAGAGCGCCGCGATGACGTCGGCGGTCCGCGCTCCCCAGTCGAAACCCGCGAGCACCGCCTTGTCGATCTTCAGCGCGTCCATCAGGGCGAGGACGTCGAGGGCGATCGCCGACTGCTGGGCGTTGCGGAAGGTGTGGCGGGAGAGGAAGCGGGTCGTGCCGTGGCCGCGCAGGTAGGGAACGACGACGCGATAGCCGTGGGCCGCGAGCACGGGTGCGGCACCGGCGAAGCTGTGGATGTCGTAGGGCCAGCCGTGCAGGCAGACGACGGCGGGGCCGTGGGCGGGCCCCACCTCGGCGTAACCGACGTCCAGCAGGCCGGCCCTGATCCGCTTCGGCGCCCCGAACGAGGCCGGGGCGCCCGGGTGCGGAGCGTGCCGCGCGATGTCGCCCGGCCGGGCGGCGGCCGCGCCCTCCGCGGACGTGGCGGCGGTGGCCCGAAAGCCTGGCAGCCCGATCTGCGTCACACCGGCCAGACCGGTGCCCAGGCCCAGACTCCGGGTGAACGTGCGCCTGTTGATCACGTGAAGCCCTCCGTGCGTGTCGGTGTACGGACCTCGAACCGCGGGCCGTCCGGGCGGGGGCGGTCGTCTGCCGCCGTGCCGTGCGGTGCGGGCGCGATGACTCTGGCACAGGGTGCGTCACCGTTCAAGGAGGTGACGCGGTGGCGCGCGGCGGTCCACCGGACCGCGCGTTCGCCCGTTTCACCGGACCGCGCGTTCGCCGACATCGAAGTGGCCCGGCGAGCCCGGGGCCGAATGGCCCTGAGCGATGGGCGGACGGGGTCCTGGGGTCGCCTTCACCCCGGCGCGGGCCCGGCCTCCCGGTCCCAGCCGCCCGGCCCGGCCCACCACTGGCCCGGCCCCACTGCCCGGCCCCAACACCTGGCCCATCCCCACCCGCCCCACCGGCCCCATCAGCCCCCCCCGGGCCCGCCCGCACATGGCTCGGGCCCGGCGGTCCGTCTCCGGATGCCGGGCCCGAGGGTGCCGCAGCGCGGGCGGCCCTGGTGGCCGACCGCTACTTGCTCACGGCGAAACGCATCAGGGCCTGTTCGCTGCCCTGCTTGATCTTCCCCGTGACGTTGATGACCTCCAGCTTCCAGGCGGTGCCGATGCGGTACGCCTTCGCCACGGCGCACCCGTTGTCGGTCGTGAGCAGGCTGGGCCAGATGTCGGCGACCTGCTGCGTGCTGCCTCCGGTGGCGTCGTACACCTTGAAGCTGATGTTGCGCGCCTGCTGGAAGGAACTGCCCTTCTTGTAGGCGGCGGCGACGAACACGATCGACGTGATGTTCGACGGAACGTTCGCGAAATCGACCGTCACGGTCTCGTCGTCCCCGTCACCGCGGCCGGTCTGGTTGTCACCGCTGTGCACGACGGAGCCGTTGCCCATCGGGTCGAGCGAGTCCAGGCCCGCCAGGCGCACCGGGTCGTCGCCCTGCATCGCGATGGCGATGAGGTCGAGGTCGGTCCCCTTCTTGCGGCGAAGCGCCCCTATCACTCCGCCACTGCTGCCGGCGGTGGGGTCCCAGGAGGCGCCGATGGACAGGTGGGTGACCCCGTCGAGGTCCGCCGGGCCGTCTTCCTTCTTGAGCGTGATCATGCGCAGATCTTCCTTCAAACGATGATGCGACACACAGAGTGTGCCTGGAGTCGGGGTGTTTGTGTGCACCCGGTGTGTCCGGATACCGCTGCCGTGTCCGCGGGGCCGGTCCCGTACCGCCCGGATCCCGTTCCCCGGTGGGGGAGTTCGCGCCGGGCGCGCCGTCAGGGCGCCACGATCCGTCACAAACATCCCGGTACGTCTGGGTATTGAGCCCGCGGGCCGCGCTCGCGCGCGTGGCCACCGGTCGCGGTCCGCGGTCACCGGCCGGGCCGTCCCGGCCGAACCGGTCGCCGGTCCCGGCCCCCGCCGCGACAGGGGCGTACGCGATGCCGACGAGCCCGCCGACCTGCCGGGGAGGGGCTCCCACCCGCCCGCAACGTCAACTCCCCCTTAATGAAAGACAAAAGAAAAGTGGTGTCAGAGTTCTTGACCGCATGGACCGTGCGCGGGCAGGGTGCCGGAGAGCGCTCTCCAGCTCGCATCCCTTACGGCCTCTTCTCCAAGGAGCCCCCCATGTCCGCAGTCGGCATACCCCTGACCACCGCACCACCGTCCAGACCCGTCCGCAGGGGCCTCGTCGGTGTGGTGGTGACCGCACTGGCCGCCGCTCTTCTCGCGCTGACCCCCGCGACGCGTGCCGAGGCCGCGCCCACCCTGTTGTCCCAGGGCAAGCAGGCGACGGCGTCCAGCGAGGAGAACTACGGCACCCCGGCCTCCGGCGCCGTCGACGGCGACCCCGGCACCCGCTGGTCGAGTGGAGCCTCCGACCCGCAGTGGCTCCAGGTGGACCTCGGCGCCCCGGCCGCCCTCGACCGGGTGGAGCTGAGCTGGGAGACGGCGTACGCGACGGCCTACCGCATCGAGCTGTCGTCCAACGGCAACGACTGGTCGACCGCCTACTCCACGACCACCGGAACGGGCGGCAACGAGACGCACGGAATCTCCGGGACCGCGCGGTACGTCCGGATGCTCGGCACCGCCCGCGCCACCGTGTACGGCTACTCGCTCTGGGAGTTCAAGGTCTTCGGCACCACCGACGGCGGCGGCACCGGCCCGGTGATCCCGGGCGGCGGGGACCTCGGCCCCAACGTGCACGTCTTCGACCCGTCCACGCCCGGCATCCAGGCCAAGCTGGACCAGGTCTTCCGGGAGCAGGAGTCGGCGCAGTTCGGCACCGGCCGGCACGCCTTCTTCTTCAAGCCGGGGACGTACAACAACCTCAACGCGCAGATCGGCTTCTACACCTCGATCGCCGGTCTCGGCCTCAGGCCCGACGACACCACCATCAACGGTGACGTGACCGTCGACGCCGGCTGGTTCAACGGCAACGCCACCCAGAACTTCTGGCGTTCGGCCGAGAACCTCGCGCTGAACCCGGTCAACGGCACCAACCGCTGGGCCGTGTCCCAGGCCGCCTCGTTCCGCCGGATGCACGTCAAGGGCGGCCTCAACCTCGCCCCCGACGGCTACGGCTGGGCCAGTGGCGGCTACATCGCCGACAGCAAGATCGACGGCCAGGTGGGCCCGTACTCGCAGCAGCAGTGGTACACCCGCGACAGCTCCATCGGCGGCTGGGGCAACGGCGTCTGGAACATGACCTTCTCCGGCGTCGAGGGCGCACCCGCGACCTCGTTCCCCAACCCCCCGTACACCACGCTGGACACCACCCCCGTCTCCCGTGAGAAGCCGTTCCTCTACCTGGACGGCAACGACTACAAGGTCTTCGTCCCCGCCAAGCGCACCAACGCGCGGGGCACCACCTGGGCCAACGGCACCCCGCAGGGCCAGTCCCTCCCGCTGACCCAGTTCTACGTGGTCAAGCCGGGCGCCACCGCCGAGACCATCAACGCCGCCCTGGCGCAGGGCCTGCACCTGCTGTTCACGCCCGGCGTCTACCACGTCGACCGCACGATCAACGTGACCCGCGCGGACACCGTCGTGCTGGGGCTCGGCCTCGCCACGATCATCCCCGACAACGGCGTGACCGCCATGAAGGTCGCCGACGTCGACGGTGTGAAGCTCGCCGGCTTCCTCATCGACGCCGGTCCGGTCAACTCCCCGACCCTGCTGGAGGTCGGCGGCCAGGGCGCGTCCGCGGACCACGCGGCCAACCCCACCACCGTCCAGGACGTCTACGTCCGCGTCGGCGGCGCGGGCCCCGGCAAGGCGACCACCAGCATCGTCGTCAACAGCGACGACGTCATCATCGACCACACCTGGGTGTGGCGCGCCGACCACGGGGCGGGCGTCGGCTGGGAGACCAACCGCGCCGACTACGGCGTCCGCGTCAACGGTGACGACGTGCTGGCCACCGGCCTGTTCGTCGAGCACTTCAACAAGTTCGACGTGGAGTGGTACGGCGAGCGCGGCAGGACGATCTTCTACCAGAACGAGAAGGCGTACGACGCCCCGAACCAGGCCGCCATCCAGAACGGCTCCACCAAGGGGTACGCCGCCTACCGCGTCGACGACTCGGTGAACACCCACGAGGCGTGGGGGCTGGGCAGCTACTGCAACTTCACCGCCGACCCGTCGATCCGTCAGGAGCACGGCTTCCAGGCACCGGTGAAGCCGGGCGTGAAGTTCCACAGCCTGCTCGTGGTCTCCCTCGGCGGAATGGGCCATTACGAGCACGTCATCAACAGCACCGGAGCGTCCACGGTTCCGGCCGGCACCTCGACCGTGCCGTCCAACCTGGTCTCCTTCCCCTGACCGGCCGGCCCCCGCCGGGACGTCCGGCGGGGGCCCGACAGGACGCCTCCGGGACGGATGGCCTCCCCGCGCCCCCGGCCCGGAGTGACCGCATCCGCGGCGCACGAGAGCGGACGGCCCGTCCCACCGAGCGGACGGGCCGTCCTCCCCACCCGCCGGCGGCACGGGCGGCCGCGCCCCGCCGCCCGCACCACGACCTGCCAGGAGCAGACTGTGCCGATACCCCTCACACGTCCCACCCCGGACCCCCTCGCACATCCCACCCCGCGACCGCCCGCACCCCGCGCCCGGGTACGCCGGCGCGCGGCCGTCCCGCTGATCACCCTCGGCGCGCTGCTCGCGTCGTCGCTCACGCTCGCCGCCTCCCCGCCGGCGGGAGCCGCCGAGAGCCTGCTGTCCCAGGGCAGGCCGGCCACCGCGTCCTCCCAGGAGGGCGACGCCTACCCCGCCTCCGCGGCCGTCGACGGCGACCTCACCGGGACCCGCTGGGCCAGCCAGTGGAGCGACCCCCAGTGGATCCAGGTCGATCTCGGCGGCGTGCGCGACCTCAGCAGGGTCGTCCTCACCTGGGAGGCCGCGCACGCCCAGGCGTACGAGATCCAGGCCTCCGACAACGGCACCGACTGGCGCACCCTGAAGACCGTCACCGGCAGCGACGGCGGCACCGACGACCTCGCCGTCTCCGGCTCCGGCCGCTACGTCCGCATGCTCGGCACCGCGCGGGCCGGCGGCTACGGCTACTCGCTCTGGGAGTTCCAGGTCTACGGCGGCGGCGACGGAACCACCCCGCCGGCCGCGGGCGGCGCGGTGGCCGTGACCGGCTCGCAGGGCGACTGGCAGCTCACCGTGGGCGGCGAGCCCTACCAGGTCAAGGGACTCACCTGGGGCCCGTCCGTCGCCGACGCGGGCCGCTACCTGCCCGACCTGAGGTCCATGGGTGTGAACACCATCCGCACCTGGGGCACCGACGGATCCAGCAAGCCCCTGCTCGACGAGGCCGCCGCCAACGGCATCAAGGTCGTCAGCGGCTTCTGGCTCCAGCCCGGCGGCGGCCCCGGCAGCGGCGGATGCGTCAACTACCTGACCGACACGGCGTACAAGAACGACTCGCTCACCGAGTTCGCCAAGTGGGTCGACACCTACAAGAGCCACCCCGGCGTCCTCATGTGGAACGTCGGCAACGAATCGGTCCTCGGCCTCCAGAACTGCTACAGCGGCGACGAGCTGGAGAAGCAGCGCGACGCCTACACCGGCTTCGTCAACGACGTCGCCAAGAAGATCCACACCATCGACCCGGACCACCCGGTCACCTCCACCGACGCCTGGACGGGCGCCTGGCCCTACTACAAGCGCAACGCCCCGGACCTCGACCTGTACTCGATGAACTCCTACGGCGACATCTGCAACGTGCGCACGGCCTGGGAGGAGGGCGGCTACACCAAGCCCTACATCATCACCGAGGGCGGACCGGCCGGCGAGTGGGAGGTGCCGGACGACGCCAACGGCGTCCCCGACGAGCCCACCGACGTGCGGAAGGCCGAGGGCTACACCAAGGCGTGGCAGTGCGTCACCGGCCACCGGGGCGTGGCGCTCGGTGCGACGCTCTTCCACTACGGCGTGGAGCACGACTTCGGAGGCGTCTGGTTCAACCTGCTGCCGGACGGCCTGAAGCGCCTGTCGTACTACGCGGTGAAGAAGGCGTACGCCGGATCGACGAGCGGGGACAACACGCCGCCCGTCATCTCGGGCATGACCGTCACCCCGGCCTCCTCCGCCCCCGCCGGCGGGGAGTTCACCGTCCGCGCCGACGTACGGGACCCGGACGGCGACCCGGTGACGTACAAGGTCTTCCTCAGCGGCAACTACGCCGCCGGCGACAACCGCCTCGTCGAGGCCCGGTGGCGCTCCACCGGCGACGGCACCTTCGCGGTCACCGCCCCCGAGAAGCTCGGGGTGTGGAAGGTGTACCTCCAGGCCGAGGACGGCCACGGCAACGCGGGCATCGAGACCAAGTCGGTCAAGGTCGTCGCGCCCCCGGTCGACGGCACGAACGTCGCGCTGCACAAGACCACCACGGCCTCCTCCTTCCAGGAGTCCTACGGTGACTGCCCCTGCACCCCGGACCTGGCGACCGACGGCCGGGCGGACACCCGCTGGGCCAGCGACTGGAGCGACCCGCAGTGGATCCAGGTGGACCTGGGCGCGCCCACCGCGTTCCGCACCCTCCAGCTGGTCTGGGACCCCGCCTACGCCAAGGCGTACGAGGTGCGGGTCTCCGACAACGGCACCGACTGGCGCACCGTGCACACCACCACCTCGGGTGACGGGGACATCGACACCCTCGGCATCGCGGAAACGGCCCGGTACGTGCGCCTCCAGCTGACGGCCCGCGGTACGGAATGGGGCTACTCGCTCCACGAGTTCGGCATCTACGGCTGACCCGCCGGGGGCGCCCGGACGGGCCCCCGGAGCGCCAGGGGCGTGCGCCGCTTCACCGCGTCGCGCGCCCCTCCTGGTGCCGCCCTCCGCGCCGGACGCGACGCCGCCGAAGGGGCGGGGGCGGCCCAACGGGCCTCCGATACCCAACCGTTGCAATGCGGCGGCGCGTGACTCCCCTCGCAGGTCACGCGCCGTACGGCCACCTCGCACCGTCGCCCCACCCCCTCTCCGTGTGGCTCCCGGCCGCCCCCCACCGCGGCGGAACCTCTTGACGGACCCTTCGCTTGAGGTTTAACTCACATCCTAAATTAAGCCGTGTGGATCTGCGGACCCCGTTCACGGGGTCGCTGTCCGGGCCCGCCCGCCCGTCCCTCGGCGCACACCGCCTCTTCTCGAAAGGCCCCTGGAGTCATGCGCAGAATCAGAGCCGCGGCCGTCGGCGCCGTCACCCTTTCGCTCGTCCTCACCGCGGCTGCCTGCGGCGGCGGAACGTCCGGTGCGGGCGGATCCAACGAACAGCCGAAGACCCTCACCTACTGGGCCTCGAACCAGGGCGCCAGCCTGGAGGCGGACAAGAAGGTCCTCCAGCCGGAGCTCGACAAGTTCGAGAAGCAGACCGGCATCAAGGTCAAGCTGGAAGTCGTCCCCTGGGGCGATCTGCTGAACCGCATCCTCACCGCGACCACGTCCGGCCAGGGCCCCGACGTCCTGAACATCGGCAACACCTGGAGCGCGTCCCTCCAGGCCAGCGGCGCGCTGCTGCCGTGGGACGAGAAGAACTTCGACGCGATCGGCGGCAAGGACCGCTTCGTCGACTCCGCGCTCGGCTCGACCGGCGCCGAGGGCCAGGACCCGGCCGCCGTCCCGCTGTACTCCATGGCCTACGCGCTCTACTACAACAAGAAGATGTTCGCCGACGCCGGCGTCAAGCAGCCGCCCACCACCTGGGACGAGCTCGTCGAGACCGGCAAGAAGCTGTCCAAGGACGGCAAGTGGGCGCTCGGCGCCGAGGGCTCGAACCTCTCCAACAACATCCACCAGGTCTTCGTGCTCGGCAAGCAGCACGGCGCCGACTTCTTCACCGCCGACGGCAAGCCGGACTTCACGTCCGACGGAGCGGTCGCCGCCGTCAAGCAGTACGTCGACCTGATGGCCAAGGACAAGATCATCGCGCCCGGCAACGCCGAGTACGCGCAGAACCAGTCGCTCAGCGACTTCGCGAAGAACAAGACCGCGATGGTGCTGTGGCAGACCGCCTCCGCCACCTTCACCTCCCAGGGCATGGACGAGTCCGAATGGGGCGTCGTGCCCGCGCCCGTCCAGTCGGGCAAGCCCGGCCAGGGCACCGGCGTCAACTCCATGGTCGCCGGCATCAACATGGCCGTCTTCGGCAACACCAAGAACCTCGACGGTGCCAAGGACTTCGTCAAGTTCATGACCAGCGACAAGGAGCAGATCGTCCTCAACAAGGCCTACGGCTCCATCCCGCCGGTCAAGGCCGCCCAGGAGGACGGGGCGTTCGGCACCTTCGCCCTGTCGCCGCTGCGCGAGGCCCTCGCCACCAGCGCCGCCGCCCTCCCGCAGGTACCCGAGGAGTCCCAGTTCGAGACGGTCGTCGGCACCGCCGTCAAGGAGCTCTTCGCGGACGCCGCCGCCGGCCGCCCGGTGACGACCGAGTCCGTCAAGGCCAAGCTCGAAAAGGCCCAGCAGCAGATGCCCAAGAAGTGAGCGCGGACACCACCATGACCACCACCGCCGCCCCCGCGACGGGCGAGCGGACAGCACAGAGGAACGACCCCGGAGCGGCGCCCCGCAGACGCCGCTCCGGGCGGCTGCGCCGCATCGGCCTGCCCTACCTGCTGCTGCTCCCCGCTCTCCTGCTCGAACTGCTGGTCCACCTGGTGCCGATGGTCATCGGCATCGTCGTCAGCTTCCGCGAGCTCACACAGTTCTACGTCCGCGACTGGACCACCTCACCGTGGGCCGGTCTCGACAACTACACCCTCTCGGTCGACTTCGACGCACCGGTGGGCCAGGCGCTGCTGCACTCCTTCCTCATCACCTGCCTGTTCACCGTGCTGTCGGTGGGCCTGTGCTGGCTGCTCGGCACCGCCGCCGCCGTCTTCATGCAGGAGACCTTCCGCGGCCGGGGCTTCCTGCGCACCCTCTTCCTGGTGCCGTACGCCCTGCCCGTCTACGCCGCCGTCATCACCTGGGCGTTCATGTTCCAGCGGGACAACGGCCTCATCAACCACGTCATCCACGACCAGCTGGGCCTCACCGACAGCCCGCCCTTCTGGCTGCTGGGCGACAACAGCTTCTTCACCCTGCTCGTCGTGTCGGTGTGGAAGGGCTGGCCGTTCGCCTTCCTCATCATGATGGCCGGCCTGCAGAACATCCCCCGGGACATCTACGAGGCCGCCGCCCTCGACGGCGCCGGAGTGTGGCAGCAGATCCGCCGCATCACCCTGCCGTCCCTGCGCCCCGTCAACCAGGTCCTGGTCCTCGTGCTGTTCCTGTGGACCTTCAACGACTTCAACACGCCGTTCGTCCTGTTCGGCAAGTCGGCACCCGCGGCCGCGGACCTCATCTCCATCCACATCTACCAGTCGTCCTTCCAGACCTGGAACTTCGGCGCGGGCTCCGCGATGTCCGTCCTGCTGCTGCTGTTCCTGCTCGTGGTGACGGGCCTCTACCTCCTGTTCACGTCCCGAGGAAAGAAGGCCAGCGATGGCTGACACCGCCCACCGGCCGTCCCGCTCGCCGATGGCGCCCCCGCGGTCGTTCCTGTGGAGCCGGCGGATCTTCCTGACCCTGCTGACCGTCTTCGTCCTGCTGCCGGTCTTCGTCATGGTCACCAGCTCCCTCAAACCGCTCGAAGACGTGACGGGGAAGTTCCAGTGGATCCCCTCCGGCCTGACGATCCGCCCCTACTTCGACATCTGGGAGACCGTCCCGCTCGCCGACTACTTCACCAACTCGCTGATCGTCGCCGGGTCGGCCACCGTCTGCTCCGTGGTGATCGCCGTCTTCGCCGCCTACGCCGTCAGCCGCTACACCTTCCGCGGCAAACGCGTCTTCACCGTCACCGTGCTGTCCACGCAGATGTTCCCCGGCATCCTCTTCCTGCTGCCGCTGTTCCTCATCTACGTCAACATCGGCAACGCCACCGGCATCGCGCTGTTCGGCTCCCGCTTCGGCCTCATCCTCACCTACCTCACCTTCTCCCTCCCGTTCTCCATCTGGATGCTCATCGGGTACTTCGACTCGGTGCCCAGGGACCTGGACGAGGCGGCCAAGGTCGACGGCTGCGGCCCCCTCGGCGCGCTGTTCCGGGTCATCGTGCCCGCCGCGATCCCCGGCATCGTCGCCGTCGCCGTCTACGCGTTCATGACCGCCTGGGGCGAGGTCCTCTTCGCGTCCGTCATGACCAACGACGCCACCCGCACCCTCGCCGTCGGCCTCCAGGGCTACTCCACCCAGAACGACGTGTACTGGAACCAGATCATGGCCGCGTCCCTGGTGGTGAGCCTGCCCGTCGTCGCGGGATTCCTGCTGCTCCAGCGCTACCTCGTCACCGGACTCACCGCCGGGGCCGTCAAGTAGCCCCCGGCGCCGGGGCGTTCCCCGCCATCCCCCACCTGCTGAACAGACCTGTGAGGTACCTTGTGTCCGCATCGATAGACCTCGCCGCCTTCCCCCGGGACTTCGTCTGGGGCACCGCGACGGCCGCGTACCAGATCGAGGGGGCCGCCACCGAGGACGGCCGCTCCCCGTCGATCTGGGACACCTTCTCGCACACCCCCGGCAAGACCGAGAACGGCGACCACGGCGACGAGGCCTGCGACCACTACCACCGGTGGCCGGAGGACATCGCCCTGATGAAACGGCTGGGCACCGGCGCCTACCGCATGTCCACCGCCTGGCCGCGTGTCCTGCCCGCCGGGGACGGCCCCGTCAACGCCCCGGGCCTCGACTTCTACGACCGGCTGGTGGACGGCCTCCTGGAAGCCGGCCTCACCCCGAACATCACCCTGTACCACTGGGACCTGCCCCAGGCACTCCAGGACCGGGGCGGCTGGACCGTCCGCGACACCGCCGAACACCTGGCCGCCTACGCCTCCGTGGTCGCCGCGCGCCTCGGCGACCGGGTCACCCGCTGGGCCACCCTCAACGAACCCCTGTGCTCCGGCTGGATCGGCCACCTCGAAGGCCGGATGGCCCCCGGGCTCACCGACCTGACCGCCGCCGTCCGCGCCTCCTACCACCTGCTGCTCGGCCACGGCCTCGCCGCCCAGGCCGTCCGCGCCGCCGCCCCCGGGGCCGACATCGGCCTGGTCACCAACCACTCCACCGTGGACGCCGCCTCCTCCCGCCCCGAGGACCTCGCGGCGGCCGCCCGCATGGACGGCCACACCAACCGCTGGTGGCTCGACCCGGTGTACGGCCGGGGCTTCCCCGCCGACATGCGCGAGCTGTACGGGGTCGAGCTGCCCGAACGCGACGGCGACCTGGACACCATCGCGACCCCGCTGGACTGGCACGGCCTCAACTACTACTTCCCGGTCACGGTCGCCGACGACCCCGAGGGGCCCGTCCCGTACGCCCGGGAGGTGGCCCTGCCCGACGTGGAGCGCACCGGCATGGACTGGCAGATCGACGCCGGCGGCCTGGAGGCCCTGCTGATGCGCCTCACCGACGACTACGGCGTACGCCGTCTGTACGTCACCGAGAACGGCTCGTCCTTCCCGGACACCGTGGGCCCCGACGGCGCCGTGCACGACCCCGAGCGGACCCGCTACCTCGAACAGCACCTCGCCGCCTGCGCCCGCGCCGTCCGCAAGGGCGCCCCGCTCGCCGGGTACTACGCCTGGTCCCTGCTGGACAACTTCGAGTGGGCCTACGGCTACGACAAGCGCTTCGGCCTCGTCCACGTCGACTACGCGACCCAGGAGCGCACCGTCAAGACCAGCGGCCACCGGTACGCCGACATCATCCGCGCCCACCGGGGGCTGCACACCTGACGACCGGGCGGGCGGCGGGCCGGACGGGCGACCCCCCCGGCCCGCCGCGCCCGCTCCCGGCGCGGTGACGCGCGGACACCACCCGCGTCGGGCGCTCCCGCCGTACGGCGGCCCCCCGCCGCGCTCATTCGCCCGTGCAGACCTCGCTGTCCGGCATCCACGGCCCCAGCCACACGCTCAACGGCACCGTGACGCACCACGGGTCCCCGCCGGTCACCGGCTCCGGCTCCGGCTCCGGGACCGGTTCCCGCACGGTCACCGGGTCCGCCTCCGGCTCCGTCACGGGCTCGGGCTCCCACTCCGGCTCCGGCGCGGGGCCCTCCGGCACGGTGGTCCCCTCCGGCTCGGGCGTGGGCTCCGGAGCCTCGGTCGCCACCGGCGGAGAGCCGGGCGCGGTCGGCTCCACGTCGTCCGGCCCGGCGGAGAGCATCTCCCGGTAGACCCGCGAGGACTCGGGGTTCTCCGCGCACTGCCACACCCCGTGCGGGCAGTAGTCCGTGATCGTCTGGTACACCGGCTTGTGCCGCTCCATCCACTCCAGCATGCCGCGCATGTACCCCGGATTGTCGCCGTTGCGGAACAGACCCCACTCCGGGTACGAGATCGGCTTGCCGTGCTCCGCCGCGAAGTCCACATGCCGCTGCAAGCCGTACGGCTCGTTCACCTGCTCCTCGAAGGAGCGGGCCGGCGGCTGGTCGTAGGAGTCCATCCCGATGATGTCCACCACGTCGTCACCGGGGTAGCACTCCGTCCACGGGACGGCGTCCCGCCCCCGGCTCGGGGCGAAGTCGAAGCGGAACCGCTGGCCGGGAACCGAGCGCATCGCGGTGACGATGCGCGTCCAGTACGCCTTCCACGCCTCCGGATCCGGTCCGCAACGGTGCGTGTAGGTGGTGCCGTTCATCTCCCAGCCGAGGACGAGCACCGTGTCCGGCACACCCAGCAGGACCAACCGCCGCGCCAGTTCACGGAAGTGCCCGTCGAACCGCCCGTCGGCCCCGGCCCGGAGCAGCCCGCGCACCTCCTCGTCCGGGACGTGGTCCTCGTTCCGCTCCAGCATCGGCGTGTTGAGGACGAACATCCGGTCCGAGGACGCCTTCCGCCAGGCCGCCCACGCGGCGAGGAACCCGGGACGGCCCTCGATGTTCTCCCACACGTCACCGGGCAGGTAACTGTGCCCGACCCTCAGCTCCGTCCCGCCGAGCCAGCGCGACAGCTCACCCATCCGCCGTACACCGTCCGGCCCGTAGTCCAGATAGGCGCCCACGGCGGTCGGGCCCCAGACGACCGGGGCCGCGGCGTTCGCCCCCTTGCCCGCCGTGACGTCCGGACCGCTCCGGACGGCGACCAGCGCGCCGCCGGCGAGAAGGCCGAGCACAGCCGTCCCGAGGCCGGCGGTGACGAGACGGCTTCGTACGGGCACGGGCTCCTCCTTGCGTCGTGGGGTCCCCCCGGCCTTGCCGACCTTAGGGAGAAACGTCCGGCCGATGTGCTGTGCGACGTCCGCCGAACGGGCCTTTCGCTCCCTGCGACGGATCAGACCGGCTCGTTCGGGTGAGAGCGGCCGTAGGAGAGGGGAAGCGAGCGGACCCGGTTGTCGAAGTTCGAGTCGACCAGCTCCGGCGCGCCGGCCGCCCGTACGGGAACCGGGCGGCCCAGCAGCTCGCGGTAGAGCGCCTTCATCTCCAGCCGCGCCAGATGCGCGCCCAGACAGTGGTGCGGACCGCCACCGCCGTACCCGAGGTGCGGATTCGGGGACCGGGTGATGTCGAACACGTCCGGATCGGCGAAGACCGACGCGTCCCGGTTCGCCGACGCGTAGAGGAGCATCACCTTCTCCCCGGGCACGAAGAGCCGCCCGCCCAGCTCGCATTCCGCCACCACGGTCCGGCGGAACTGGATGATCGGCGTCGAATGGCGGACGATCTCGTCCACCGCCCCGTCCGCGTACCGCTCGAAGTCCGCCTCCAGCAGGGCCCGCTGCTCCGGATGCGCCGTCAGCAGGCACAGCCCGTGCGCGAGCGCGTTACGGGTGGTCTCCACACCGGCCACCAGCAGCAGCGAGAAGAACGCGCCCAGCTCACGGGTGGACAGCGACCGCCCGTCGACGTCCGCGCGCACCAGCGCGGAGACCAGGTCCTCCTCGGGGCGGGCCCGGCGTTCCCGGGCCAGCCTCGCCATCACCAGCTGCATCCCGGCCAGCGACCGCAGCCCGCGCCCCGGCACCCGCAGCCGGGCCCGGCCCCGGCGCCGCACCCCGACGTACTCCGAGGCGTGGTCGATCCGGGCGCCGATCGCCGCCCGGTGCCGGACCGGGATGCCCATCAGGTCGCAGATCACCTCGAACGGCAGACGGGCGGCGGCCGAACGCATGAAATCCTCCGGCCGCCCCGCGACCACCTCGTCCACCAGCCGCCGGGCGGTGGCGGAGACGTTCTCCTCGGCGGCCGCGAGCAGACGCGGGGTGAAGGCCCGCGAGACGGTGCTCCGCAGACCGGCGTGCTCGGGCCCGTCCAGGTTCACCATGGAGTTGCCGAACACCGCCTTGGCCCAGCGCGCCGGTTCGGGCGTGGTGGCCCCCGGCGCGCTGGCGAAGACACGCGGCCGACGGCTCGCCGCCTTGACGTCCGCGTGCCTGACCAGGGCGTGGAACGCCGGGTGCGGGCCCGAACGCGGGGTGAACCGCACCGGTTCGCCGTGCTCCCGCAGGGCCGCGAAGGCCGCCAGCCGCTCGGGCCGGGGCAGCCGCCAGAAGGCCGGATCGGCCAGGTCGGCCGGCGGGGCGTGACCGGCCCCGCGCACATGGCCGGCGGACATCCGTGTCGGCGCGTTCATGGACACCCTCCCGTAGGTCGGACCGCCATGCTGGCCCCCGGCCGTACCTCCGGACGGCCGACACGGCCGCCACCCGCGGAGAATCCCACGGTCGCGTGACCCGCACGGGACGAGAACCGTTCGCCCGCGCTCTCGTTGCCCACGGCGAGAGCGAGAACCGCACACGAGAGCGGACGACAGACAGGAACACCCCTCATGGACCCCACCACCGCCACGCCCGGCCCGGCCGTCCCCGCGGGCACCACGCCCGCCGCCGGTCCGCCGGCCCCCGCTCCGCACCGGCCGGCCCGCCGCGCCGTCCTGCGGACCGCCTTCACCACGACCCTCGTCGCCGGCACGGCCGGCGCGCTGGCCCCCGTGCTGCTCAAGGACCCCGGCACCCCGGACCGGGGAGCGCGCAGGTCCCAGGCCCCCGAGCGGTTCTCCGAGACCTACCGGGGCCGTCACATCCGGGGCACCGCCACGGCCGTGGTGCCGGCCGGCGTGCACCCGGGCGCGGCCGCCGCGTCCACCACGACGGCAGCGGACGTGACGATCGACGGCCGGCCCCTGCACGTGATGCGCCGCGCCGACGGAAGCTACCTGAGCGAGGTCAACCACTACGAGTCGTTCCCCACGCTGCTGGAGACGGCCCGCGCCGCGGTCGACGAACTCGGCACCGCCCGACTGGCCCCCACCACCCCGCACACCATCTGAACCGGAGGACGAGCACGGGTGTACAGCCGCAAGAATCAGAGCGACCTCACACGCACGGAGAAGAAGCGCCTGGTCGACGCCATCCTGCAACTCAAGCGCTCGGGCCGGTACGACGAGTTCGTCTCGCTCCACCGGCAGTACTACGTCACCGACGCCGACCGCCGCCCCAGGGCCGCCCATATGACCCCGTCCTTCTTCCCGTGGCACCGCCGCTACCTCCTGGAGTTCGAGAAGGCCCTCCAGACGGTCGACGCCGGGGTCACCGTGCCGTACTGGGACTGGACCCGGGACAACACCCCGGCCGCCTCCCTCTGGGCGGAGGACTTCCTCGGCGGCAACGGCCGCGCGGGGGACCGCCAGGTCATGACCGGGCCGTTCGCGTACGCCCGGGGCGACTGGCCCATCCGCACCGGGATCACCGACGACCGCTTCCTGCGGCGCGACCTCGGCCGCCCGTCCGCACCGGTCACCCTGCCCACCAAGGCCGACGTGGACCGCGCCCTGAGCGATCCCGTCTACGACACCGCGCCCTGGAACAGCGTCAGCACCACCGGCTTCCGCAACCGGATCGAGGGCTGGGGCATCCGGGGGAGCCGGGGCGTGGCCAACCACAACCGGGTGCACCGCTGGATCGGCGGATCGATGGCCGGTGCCGCCTCACCCGACGACCCGGTCTTCTGGCTCCACCACGCCTACATCGACCTCCTGTGGACCCGCTGGCAGAAGGCCCACCCCCGCGCCCGCTACCTGCCGGACCGCTCACTCGCCGCGGACGACCCGCAGCGGGGCAGGGTCTTCGCCCTCGACGACCCCATGCCCCCCTGGGACGTGAAGCCCTCCCAGCTCATGGACCACACCCGCCTCTACCGGTACGTCTGAACCCCGCCCGGCCGCCTGGGACCCCGGAACGGGACCGGGCCCCCCTTCCCCGCCGGAGCGGGAAGGGGGGCCCGGCGCGCCGGAGACGCGACTCAGTAGCCGTAGCCGTACTCGTCCTCGGCCTCGTGGCTGTCCACGTTCGCGCAGGTGTTGCCGAAGACCGGGTTGAGCAGGGCGATGACGTTGACGGTGTTGCCGCAGACGTTGACCGGGACGTGCACCGGCACCTGGACGGCGTTGCCCGACAGGACACCGGGGGAGTGGGCGGCCAGGGCCTCGGCCCCGGCGTCGGCGGAAGCGAAGCCGGCGCCGCCGGCGATCAGGGCACCGGTACCGGCCATGACGGCGGCGGCCTTGGTGATGCGCGACATCAGTTCTCCTTGGAAGGATCGAAAACCGGCCGCGGAACAGGGGCCGGCATGCTCTGACAACGCGGAAGTCGACAGACGGTAACGGATCGGAGCAAAAGTCGTCATCCCGGATCATCTCCGGCCCATGGCCGACAGTCCGGCCGACGGAAGCCCGCCCAGCCGGTCGCGCCAGTCCCGCGCGGCGGGGAAGCGCGCCTTCACCGTCCGCGCCGCCCGGTCCCGCACCGCCACCTGCGACGCGCGCAGCCTCAGCAGCGGCTCCAGGGACGAACGGGCCAGCAGCAGCCGCTGGTTGACCACCGGCTCCGGACCCCAGTGGCCCTTGTACCCCTCCTCGCCGCGCAGCAGGCTCAGCACCCCGCCGCCCGAGTCGGCCGCCTGCCGCGCCAGTTCCCGCAGCAGCATCGCCGACACGTCCACCTTGCGCTCCCTGAGCCGCGGATGGACCCCGTACAGATAGCCGCCGGTCAGCCCGGCCGAGCCGAGGGCCAGATCGGCCGCCACCACCTCCCCGTCGAGCAGGAACTCACGGACGCGGGCCTGCCCGTCGGGCACCATCCGGCGGACGGAGCGCACCAGATGGGCGTGGAAGCGGGGCCGCAGGTGCTCGGGGTTGACCCCGCGCCCCCGCCACTGGAGTTCGTGCAGCCGCAGCAGGGTGCCGAGCGCCTCCGCCACCCGGTGCCCCGGTACGGCACGGCACTCGATGCCCAGGGCGTCGATCCGGCGCAGCTTGGCCCGGGTGCGCTGGGCGCGCGAGCCGGGCATCCGGCCGATGAGCGCCCCCACCGGCTCGGCGGGCAGCTCCAGGCACGTCGAGTCGGTCAGCCGGCCGCGCGCGCCCGACCACGCCTCGAACAGCGACTCGGCCGCGGCGCCGGGGCGTACCTCGCGCAGCTCGACCACGGTGTGCGCGGCGGCCCGGTGCAGTCCGCGCTCCAGGGCGGTGACGGCCTCCGGGGCCCGTTCGGCGTCGACGAGGATGTCGGAGAAGTCGGAGATCGCGCCGCCCAGCGGGACCAGCAGCGGCATCGGCCGGTGGGTGAGCATCAGCGGAGCGGCGCCGACGAGCCGGTCGCCCCGGTGCGCCAGGACGACCCTGAGCCGCCCCGGCGTGCCGTACGACAGCCACCAGGAATGGAGCCAGGCGTGGCTCTGGAACGGCGTGGCGGTCGGACACCTCCGGTGCAGCGCGTCCCACCGCCCGGCGAGCGCGGAGAACTCCAGGGGGTCCCGGCAGAGCGTGACCCGGACGCCGTGGCGGTCCCCGGTCATGACACGAGCTCCCGTTCCCCGGTGTGCGCCGCCCCGCCGGCCTGGGCGGGTCCCGGCACCTGCGCGGTGACGGCGGCCCGGCGCCGGGGGCGCGGGCGCACCAGCAGCACCAGCCCGCCGAGCAGTCCGCCGGCGCTCGCGCCCACCGCCGTGCCGAGCGGCGCGGACGGGGAGACCGGTTCGGCCGGGGCGACGGCGTGCGCGTACGCGAGCAGCTTCACCCCGGTGTCCGCGGCGACATGCCCGGCACCCGCGACCAGCGCCTCGGTGACCGCGTTGGCGATGTCGGCGGCCCGTTCCGGGTCGGACGAGGTGCCGGTCACCGCGATCATGGGGGAGTCGGGTGAGGTCTCGGACCGCACGTGGGACCGGAGTTGACGTACGGGCTCCCCGGCGGCGCCGTGGGCGTAGGTGAGCGTCGTGTCGCTGGTCGCCAGCCGGCCGTACGACTGGGCGTACCCCAGGGCCGCCGCCGGGTCGATGTCCTTCCCGGCGGTCACCACGGCGTACCCGGTCGCCGCGTACTGGGGCGGGGCGAGCAGCCCGTACCCGAGCCCGCAGGCCGTTCCCAGCAGGACACAGGCGGGCAGCGGCCACCAGGCGGGCCGGACGAAGGCGGGGCGGAACCGGCGCGGCCGTTCGGGCGAGGGCTGCTGGTCGGGTGACTCGGTCATCGGTGTGCTCTCCGGATCGAGGGGGCCGGTGGACATGAGGGGGCGTACAGGTCCGAGGGGATGTACGGCTCGGCGGGGGCGGCGGGGACTGAGGGGGCGGGGGGGACGAAGGGGGCGGGGGCCGGGCCGCCGAGGGCGTGGGCGTACACGTCCATCAGCCGCCGGCCGCTGAGCCGGATGTCGTAATGGTCCAGCGCGCGGGGCACCGGCAGCCGGCGCGGACCGTGCGCCAGGTGGCGCCGCAGCACCGCCGTCAGTTCCGCGGCGGGGTCGGTGGGGGAGCGCAGGCGGACGGCGCCCTCCGGCGCCTGCCCGGAGGGAAGGTCCTCGACGGCCGGGCAGGCACCGTGCACGACGGGCAGCCCCGCGGCCAGCGCCTCGACGACGGCGAGGCCGAAGGACTCCTCCCGGGACGCCGAGACGAAGACGTCCATGGCCGCGAGCACCGCCGGAACGTCCGGCGCCGCGCCCTCGCCGCACTCCCCGGCGAAGCGGACCCGGTCCGCGACGCCCAGCCGGGCGGCCAGGGCGCGCAGCGCACCGGCCTCCGGCCCGTCACCCGCCAGCAGGAGCCAGGCCCCGGGCAGGTCGGCGACGGCCCGCACCGTGGCGTCGAAGCGTTTGCCGGGCACCAGCCGCCCCACACCGCCCACCACGAACGCGTCCCCGGGAAGGCCGAGCAGCGCCCGTGCCGCCCGCCGCCGTCCGCCGTCGAAGCGGAACGCCGACGCGTCGATGCCGTTGGGCACCGTATGGATCCGCGCGGACGGAACCCCCCAGGCGCGCAGTCTCGCGGCGACGGTGGAGGAGACGGCGACCGTCGCCGCCCCCAGCCGCTCGGTCCGCAGATACAGCGCGCGGGTCCCCCGGGTGAGCGGGCGCCCCTCGATCTCCTCGCGGCCCAGCGAGTGCTCCGTCGCCACCGAGGGGGTTCCGGCGAGCCGGGCCGCGGTCCGCCCGTGGACACAGGCCCGGTACAGGTGCGTGTGCACGAGGTCGTACCCGCCGTGCCGGACGAGCCGGGCGAGCCGGGGAACGGCGGCCAGGTCCCGGTTGCCCCGCATCCCGAGGTGCCGCACCCGCACCCCGTCGGCGCGCAGCCCCTCGGCGACCGCGCCCGGGTTGGTGAGGGTGACGACGTCGCAGCGGGCCGGCAGGTGGCGCAGCAGCAGCCGCAACTGCCGCTCGGCGCCCCCGACACCCAGGCCGGTGATGACGTGCAGGACCTTCACGGACGCCCCCCTCGCACGGGCACGGCCGGGAGGCGCAGCCGGTGGCGTACCGCCTTCGCGCGGAGGCGGGCACCGCGGTCGGCGTGACTGACGTGGGTACGGGGCAGGGCCAGTGGTCCGCGCGAGGGGCCCGGCGTGAGGGCGCAGCCGAAGGCGTACCCGGCGTCCCGCACCGCGGCGAGCACCCGCGCGTCGACCTTCCCGTACGGGTAGCAGAACCCGGCCGGGAGGGTCCCGGTGACCCGCTCCAGGGCCTCCCGGCTGCCGTGTGTCTCGCGGCGCAGCGCGGCGTCGGACAGCGCCGTCAGGTCGAGGTGGCGCAGCCCGTGCGAGCCGATCTCCATGCCCGCCGCCGCGACGGCCCGGACGCCGTCCTCGGTGAGCAGCGGGCGGCGCGGGCCCAGCGGGTCCCAGTCGTTGGAGCCGCCCGGCCGGCCGGGCAGGACGAACACGGTCGCCGTGCAGCCGTGCGTGAGCAGCACCGGAAGCGCCTCGTGGAGGAAGTCGGCGTACCCGTCGTCGAAGGTCAGCCCGACCAGGGTGCGCCGCTCGGCCGCGTCGGCGCGCAGCAGCGAGGAGACGGCCACCCCGGTCAGGCCCCGGCGGCGCAGCCAGGTCAGCTGCTCGTCCAGGCGGTCGGCGGAGACGGTGATGCCGTAGGGATCGTCCGCCGGGTCGGCCACCGCGTGGTAGGTGAGGATCCACGGCGTCCACGGCGGGGCGTGGCGGGGGCGTGTCCGGGCGCGGCGTGGCGTGGTGTCAGCGGCCATGGGCGAACCTCTGTCGGATGAGGGCTGGCGGATGGACGGCGTCGGGGGCTCCGAGCGCGCGTGCGGTGAGGAAGAAGACCACGGGGACGAGCAGGCAGCCGGCCGCCAGGCCGAGCAGCGCCGGTCCCGGCACCACCGGGGCGGCCAGCCGCCCGGCGGCCCCGGCGGCGGCCGCCGCGAGGGCCGGGCGGGCCAGCGAGAGCGCGACGGCGCGGACCCGGACGGCGACCGCCCGCGACCCCAGCCCCAGGAGCATCAGCACCGCGGCGGTGCTGATGCCCAGGGCGTTGGCCGCCGCGATGCCGTCGACCCCGAAGCGGCCGGTGAGGGCGGCCCCGGCCCCCGCCGTGACCAGCAGCCCCGCCCCCATCGCGGCCAGCGGGTACCAGGTCGGCCGCCCCGAGGAGAAGTACGGCCGGCACAGCGCGCCCACCAGGGTGTGGCCCAGCAGACCCAGCGCGTACACGCGCATCACCCCGGCCGTCGCCGTGGTGTCCGCCGCGTCGAAGGCACCGCGCTGGAAGAGGACTTCGACGATCTGCGGCGCGTACCCGAGGACCATGGCGGTGCCCAGCAGGACGACCGTCCCCGCCAGCGCGAGGTCCCGCTCGACCCGGCGCCGGGCGCCCTCGCGGTCCCCGGAGGCCATGGCCCGCGCCACCACGGGGAAGGTCACCGTGCAGATCATCATCGACAGCACCATCGGCAGCTGCGCGACCTTCTGCGCGAAGTTCAGGTGGGAGATCGCGCCGTCCGACAGGGACGAGGCGAGGAACCGCTCGACGAAGACCTGGGACTGACGGCTCACCACGAAGAGCACGACCGGCGCGAGGACGGCGGCCCCGAGCAGGGGGGCCGCCGCGTCCCGTCCCTCCGGGGCCGGCGTTCCGCGCACCCGCCGCCGCAGCACCAGCGTCACGAACCCGGGCAGCAGGGTGAGGATCATCAGCACGCTGCCCACGGCGACCCCCGCCGCGGCGGCCCGCACCCCCCACACGGCGTGCAGCGCGAGCGTCATGCCGATGATGCCGGCGTTGTACGCGATGTAGACCCCGGCCGGTCCCAGGAACCGTCCGTGCGCCCGCAGCGCCGCGCTGAAGTACCCGGTGACACCGAAGGTGAGGACCGTGACCGCCGTCAGACGCGTGCAGTCCACCGCGAGCCCGGGATCCTCCAGACCCGGCGCCAGCACCCCCACCACCCAGGGCGCGCCCGCGATCAGCAGCGCCCCCGCACAGGCCAGGGCGGCGGCCAGCCGGGGGAAGGTGTCCGCGACGAGCGCCCGCACCGGATCCCCCGCGGACGCGGCCGAGGCACGCCGCGTCAGCGCGAGGCTGAAGGCCGGCACCAGCAGCAGCGCCATGCCGTCCTCGATCAGCAGGGTGGCCGCCATCTCCGGGACGGTCCAGGCCACCAGGAACGCGTCACTGGCGTGGCCCGCGCCGAAGAGGCGCGCCACGGCCTGGTCACGGACCAGCCCCAGCAGGGCGGCGACCACGGTCAGCCCGGCGGCACCGGCCGCCGCCCGCGCCAGGAAGGGCTTGCCCCGGGCCTCGCGCGTGGGCGGTCCGGGCGCCGGTGCGGCGGTCTCCACGACGGTCTCGCTCACGCGGCGGCCGCCTTCTCCGGCGCGGCCAGCGCCCACCAGGCGGCCAGCCCCAGCACGACACCGGTGAGCACCGTGGAGGGTCCGCCGATGTCCGCGTACAGGAAGTCCACGCACTGCCAGACCGTCAGCCCGACGGCGGCGAGACCGCAGTCCAGGGCCGCCGCCCGGCGGGACCGCGCCCGCGCCAGCCGGTACACGCCGCCCACCAGGAGCGCGGCCCAGCCGCCCACCAGCGCGACGAAGCCGACGAGCCCCTGCTCACCGAGGACCAGCAGATACATGTTGTGGGGGGACAGCAGCGGTTGTCTGACGAACTCCTGCCCGGCCCCCGCCGTGTCGCTGCCGGCCGAGAGCCCGATCGAGGCCTGCCCGTCCCGGTGCGCCGGAAAGGCCTTGAGCCCGACGCCGGTCACCGGCCGCTCCCGCCACATCCCGGCCGCCGCCGCCCACATGCTGTAGCGGTCGGTGACCGAGCGGTCGGGCGCGCTCGTCACCTGGGTGATGCTGGTGAGCCGCTGCGAGAGCATCTGGGACCCGACGCCGAAGCCGCCGACCAGCACGACCGCGCACGCGACCAGCACGGCGAGGGTGCGCAGGGCCTGCCGTGCCCCGGTGGCCGCGATCATCACGGCGCCGCCCGCCGCCGTCGCGATCCACGCCCCCCGGCTGAAGGAGAGCGCGAGGGGCACCACCAGCGCGGCCGTCACCCCCAGGGCGCACGGCACCCACCACGCGGGCCGCCCGGCGGCGGGCCGGAACGCGTACGCCCCGGCCGCGAGCAGCCCGTAGCCGACGACGGTCGCCATGCCCATCACGTCCTCGGGCCCGAAGGTGCCGACCGCCCGGATGTCCTCGCCCATGTACGAGGCGCCGGTCCCGGTGGCGTACTGGTGCGCGCCCACCACCCCCTGGACGAGCGCGGACAGCACCAGCGCGCCGGTGACGACCCGGAAGTCCGCCGCGTCGCGGACCAGCAGCAGCACCGCGGCCGGCACCAGGACGAAGATCTGCAGATACCGCGCGAACCCCGGCAGCGCCGCCACCGGATCCGTGGCGGTGACCGTGGCCACCGCCAGCCCCACCACGGGCAGGGCGAGGACGAACGCGGCGGCCGGGGTCAGCGGGCGCCGCCGCCGGAACAGCAGCACACCCACGCAGACCAGCACCGCCACGCCCGAGGCCAGGTCGGCCAGGGGCAGGGCGTACCCGGTCCAGGCCGCCACGGCGTCGGCCGGTACGGCGGGCAGCAGCACCGCCGCGACCAGCGGCAGCAGCGGCCATCCGGCGCGCCGGGTGTCCCGGTCGGCGGGCCCGGCGGCGGACGCGGCCGGTGCGGTACGGGGGAGGGCGGTCGGGGCCTCGAAGGCGGTGAGGGTCACGGTTCAGCTGCCCCCCAGCCGGAACACCGAGCCCGCCGTCCGCGCCAGCACGCACACGTCCTGCCAGAGCGACCACGTCTCGATGTACCGGTTGTCGAAGCGGACCCGGTCCTCGATCGAGGTGTCCCCGCGCAGCCCGTGCACCTGGGCCAGCCCCGTGATGCCGACGGGCATCCGGTGGCGCGCCCGGTAGCCGGGATGCACCCGGCTGAACTGCTGGACGAAGTAAGGGCGTTCGGGGCGGGGGCCGACCAGGCTCATGTCCCCGCGCAGGACGTTCCACAACTGCGGCAGCTCGTCCAGCGAGGTCCGGCGCAGGTACCGGCCGGCCCGGCTCATCCGGTGGTCGGAGGCCACGTTCCACCGGGTGGCCGCCTCGTGCGCGTCGGCCGGCCGCAGCGTGCGGAACTTCAGCAGCACGAACGGGCGCCCGTACCGGCCGACGCGCTCCTGCCGGAAGAGGACACCGGGACCGTCGCAGACGCGTACGGCCAGGGCACAGGCCGCCATCAACGGGGCGGCGGCCACCAGGGCGACGGAGGCCAGGGAGGCGTCCATGACGCGTTTCGCCCGGTACGCGACCGGATGGTGCGGGGCGTCACGCAGTGTCTCGGCGGCGAACCCCCACGCGTGGTCCCGCGCCGGGGCGTCCCGGACGGCGGGCCCGCCCCGGTCGGTGATCAGCCACACCCGGCAGCCGTGCCGCACGAAGAGCTCGAACAGGGCGGCGCCGTCGGGCACCGACTCCGGCGCGGCGGTGAACACCGCGTGCCGCACGGCGTTCTGGATGACCGCCCGGCCGACGTCCTGCGCCGTGGCGAGCACGGGCAGCGGCGCCCCGTCGCCCGGGGACGCGAGACCGCCGTCCTCGGACACGGCCGTCCGGCCCACCCGGCCCACCGGCCGCATCCCGTACTCCGCGCGCTCCTGGAGCACCGCGGTGACCCGGTCGGCGGCCGGCCCGTCACCGATCACCAGGGCGGACAGAGGCGCGCGGGCCGCCGCCCGCCGCCGCACCCGGTACACGGCCGCACGCCCGCCGCACGCGAGCGTCACCTGGACGCCGGCCGCGCAGAGCGGCGCCGTCCAGCCCAGGCCCCAGGCGGGGGCACACGCGGCCAGCACCTGGGCGGTGACGCACCACTGCACCAGCGCGGTACCGAGCAGCGCGGGAAGCTCCGCCAGGGCGGACGGGGACAGGCCGCCCCGGTACAGCCCCCGGCAGGCGTGCAGCACCACCTGGGCGGCCACCTGCGGGAGCAGGAGGGCCGCCACCCACACCGGCCACGGCGGGGACGCGTGCGCCACCAGGACCGCGGCGGCGCCCACCGCCACGGTGTCCGCGGCCAGGAGCCCCACCGGGAACACCCGCCCGGCGCGGCCCTGCCGCGCCCGTGGCAGCTCCTCGGCCCCGCCGCCGTCCCGTGGCGGGCGTACGGAAGCCGTACCGCGTACGGCGGTCGCCTGGGCGGCCCGGGGAATCGGTGCACTCTCCGTCGTCATCGCTCGGTGCGCTTCCTCGTCATGGGGCGGGACTGGCCGACAAGTTCCTGGTAGAGGCGCAGGACCGCGCCGGAGGTCCTGGTCAGATCGAAGACCGACCGGGCGTGCGCCCCCGCCGCGGAGCCCAGTGCGGCCCGCAGCCCCGCGTCGCCCAGCAGGGCGGTGAGCGCCGACGCGAGCGCGTCCGGGTCCTCGGGCGGTACGAGACAGTGGGGGAGGTGGCCCGGGGGCAGGCTCTCCCGGGCGCCGTTGACGTCGGACAGCAGCACGGGCCGCCCGCAGGCCATGGCTTCGAGGGGGGCCAGCGCCATCCCCTCCCAACGGGACGGCAGCACCAGGACGTCGGCGGCGTGGATCCACGGCCGCACGTCCCGGGCCGCCCCGGCGAACAGCACCCCGTCAGGTGCCCCGCGCCGCAGTTCGCCGCCGCGCGGACCCTCGCCGACCAGGACCAGCCGCGCCCCCGGGACACGGACCCGCCGCCAGGCGCGCAGCAGGACGTCCTGCCCCTTCTGGCGGCTCAGCCGTCCGACGCACACGGCGAGCGGGGCCCCGGCCGGGACGTCCGCGAGCAGCGGCAGGGAGGCCCGCGCCGACCGCGCGGCGTCCCCGGGGGCCGGACGGAAGCGGCCGAGATCGACCCCGTTGTGGATCACCGACCACCGGGCCGCGATACCCGCCCGCTGCCCCGCGTGCCGCTCCGACTCGCTGACGCAGAGGATGCGGTCGCTCCACCGCGCGCCGAACCGCTCCCAGGCCTCCGCCAGCCCCGCGGCGCGCCCCTCCAGGGCCTCGAACGACCAGGCGTGCGGCTGGAACACCGTCGGGATCCGGCCCCGCACCGCCAGCCGCCCGGCGAGTCCGGCCTTGGCGCTGTGGGCGTGGACGACATCGGGCGCGCACACCCGGACCAGCCGTCCCGCGGCTGCGACCTCCCGGGCGAGCCGCGGTCCGGGGACACGCTCGGCGGGCCAGGCGCAGACCCGGGCCCCCGCCTCGGCCGCGCCCGCGGCCAGCTCCCCGCCGGGCGGGCACGCCACCACCGGCCGCAGCCCCGCCCGGACCTGGGCGGCGACGAGATCGGTGACGACCCGTGCGACTCCGCCCTCCACCGGCTGGACCAGGTGAAGGACCGTCAGGCGGCTTTCTTCGGTGGAACTCTTTCGCAGCACGCACGGCTCTCTTCTCACATGCCCCCGAAGAGGTATCGGATAAAGGACGGCGGCAAGGAATACGGAGGCGTAGATCAACTGGTGAAAACGAGGTGCACTGTGGCAGACCGTGCGGATGAATACACGTATGACTCGCTCAACAGACCACCTGAATTACGTCGTCCGCCGCAGGTGGCGGCCGTTTCGGAAAGGGTGCGGCGTGTCAGCTCCGGGTGACACCGTCCGTGCGGGCCGGTGCCGCATCATGAAAGGCCCTGCGCGTTTCGCCCGGTCCGCATCCGGTAACTCCGCGCCGAATTCCGGAGCGGCCCGTGCGGTACCGCGGAAGTGCCGTTCATCCGCCCGGCAGTTGACACGGCACACCTTTCGCCATTTGCGCGGCGGACCACCGGCGACGCGCGCCCCGCCGTCCGTTCCGTCCACCGTGCCCTCCCGCCGTACCGTCCGCCGTGCGAGGCCGCCGTGCGAGGCCGCCGTGCGAGGCCGCCGTGCGCGGCCGTCGTGAACCGGCCGCACAGCGGGAAACGGCCCACGTTCGTACCGTGCCCGGGATGTACTGCGGGGGCCCGGCCGGACGGCCCTCGCCCGCGATGGGACGGGCGGGATCGGGTACAACTCGTGATGATCGTCCGCCCCCTGGCGGCCCGGGTGGCCGGGCCGGCCGACGAAGACCCAAGGAGAAGCGATGGTTCACGAACGGGCCGGTCAGCCGGCGCAGCCCGGAGACCTGGTGGACGTGGCACGGCTGGTGACGGCCTACTACACCCTCCACCCCGATCCCGCCGAGGCGGACCAACGGGTCGCCTTCGGCACCTCAGGACACCGCGGCTCGGCCCTGACGGCGGCCTTCAACGAGGACCACATCGCCGCCACCACCCAGGCCATCTGCGACTACCGGATCCGGCAGGGCACCGACGGGCCGCTGTTCCTCGGCGCCGACACCCACGCGCTGTCCGAGCCCGCCCGGGTCACCGCCCTGGAGGTGCTCGCCGCCAACGGCGCCACCGTCCTCATCGACGCCGACGACGGCTACACCCCCACACCCGCCGTCTCGCACGCGATCCTCACCCACAACCGGGACCGCGACACCGGCCTCGCCGACGGCATCGTCGTCACGCCGTCGCACAACCCGCCCGCCGACGGCGGCTTCAAGTACAACCCGCCGCACGGCGGCCCGGCCGGCTCGGACGCCACCTCCTGGATCCAGGACCGCGCCAACGCCCTGATCGAGGGCGGGCTCAAGGAGGTCCGGCGCATCCCCTACGCACGGGCGCTGGCGGCCGGCACCACACGGCGGTACGACTTCCTGACCGCGTACGTGGACGACCTGCCGTCCGTCCTCGACCTGGACGCCGTACGGGACGCGGGGATCCGCATCGGCGCCGACCCGCTCGGCGGGGCCTCGGTCGCCTACTGGGGCCGGATCGCCGAACGCCACCGCCTCGACCTCACGGTGGTCAACCCGCTCGCCGACCCGACCTGGCGGTTCATGACGCTGGACTGGGACGGCAGGATCAGGATGGACTGCTCCTCACCGCACGCCATGGCCTCGCTCATCGAACGGCGCGACGCCTACACCCTCGCCACCGGCAACGACGCCGACGCCGACCGGCACGGCATCGTCACCCCCGACGGCGGGCTGATGAACCCCAACCACTACCTGGCCGTCGCGATCCGCTACCTCTACTCGCACCGCCCCGACTGGCCCGCGGGCACCGGAATCGGCAAGACCCTGGTCTCCTCCTCCATGATCGACCGGGTCGCGGCCGACCTCGGACGCCGCCTGGTGGAGGTCCCCGTCGGGTTCAAGTGGTTCGTCGACGGACTGTTCGGCGGCACCCTCGGCTTCGGGGGAGAGGAGTCCGCCGGGGCGTCGTTCCTGCGCCGCGACGGCGGGGTGTGGACCACCGACAAGGACGGCATCCTCCTCGCGCTGCTGGCCGCCGAGATCACCGCCGTCACCGGCTCCACGCCGTCCCAGCACTACCGTGAACTCACCGCCCGCTTCGGCGACCCCGCCTACGCCCGCGTCGACGCCCCCGCGACCCGCGAGGAGAAGGCCGTGCTGGCCCGGCTCTCCCCGGACCAGGTCACCGCCGGCACGCTGGCCGGGGAGCCGGTCACCGCGGTGCTCACCGAGGCCCCCGGCAACGGCGCGCCCATCGGCGGCCTCAAGGTCTGCACCGACAGCGCCTGGTTCGCGGCCCGCCCCTCCGGTACGGAGGACGTGTACAAGGTCTACGCGGAGAGCTTCCAGGGCGCCGGACACCTGGCCGAGGTCCAGGACGAGGCCCGCGCCCTGGTCTCCGAGGCCCTGGGCACCAACGGCTGAGCCGGGCGTACGGGACGCACCGGGCGGCGCCGGCGTCAGGCACCGGGCACGGCGTGCCGGAGCTGCCGCAGGAAGGCGGCGTTGTCCGGCGTGCGGCGGAGCGACTCCAGCAGCGCCTCGGGCGCGACCCGGCCCTCCCGGTGGCGCAGGGCGCGGCGCAGCGCCCGGACGCCCGTCAACTCGCCCTGCGACAGCAGGAGTTCCTCACGCCGGGTGCCGGAAGCGGCGATGTCCACGGCCGGGAAGACCCGCCGCTCCGCCAGCGCGCGGTCGAGGCGGAGTTCCATGTTGCCGGTGCCCTTGAGCTCTTCGAAGAAGTACTCGTCGGCACGGGATCCGGTCTCCACCAGCGCGGTCGCCAGGATGGTCAGCGATCCGCCCTCCTCGGCCGTGCGGGCGGCGCCGAACAGCTTCTTGGGGCCGAGGAGGGCCGACGCGTCCACCCCGCCGCTCAGGGTGCGCCCGCCGGACGCGGCGTTGTTGTTGTGGGCCCGGCACAGCCGGGTGAGCGAGTCGAGGAGGACCACCACGTCCTGGCCCCCCTCCACGAGCCGCTTCGCCCGCTCGACCGCCAGGTCGGCGAGCGCGATGTGCTCCTTGGCGGGCCGGTCGAACGTGGAGGAGTAGACCTCGCCCCGCACGGAACGGCGCATGTCCGTGACCTCCTCCGGGCGTTCGTCCAGGAGGACCACCATGAGACGGCACTCCGGGTGGTTGGCCGCGACGGCCGCGGCGAGCTGTTGCAGGAGGACCGTCTTGCCGGTCCTCGGCGGTGCGACGATCAGCCCGCGCTGCCCCTTGCCGACGGGTGACACCAGGTCGACGACCCGGGTGGCCGCCGGGCCTCCCGGTGTCTCCAGGCGCAGCCGCTCACGGGGGTGCAGCGGGGTGAGGTCGCGGAAATGGGGCCTGCCCCGCAGGTCGTGCGCGGCGAGACCGTTGACCGTGTCGACGCGCGCCAGGGCGCGCGGACGGTCGCAGCTGCCCTCGACGAGGTCGCCCCGGCGCAGCCCGTGCTGCCGGACGAGGGCCGAGGACACCTGGACGTCGCCGGAGGACGGATGGCCTCCGGCGGTACGCAGGACGCCGTGCCCGCCGCCGCCGGTGTCGAGGACACCGGCGGCACGGACGGGGCGCCCCTGCTGGACGACGGGGCGTTCGAGTGTGCTGGTCATGGAGTGGTTCCTTTCGCGGACATGGCGAACGGGAGGTCCGGCGAAGGCGAGGTGGTGCGTTCACACCTCGTACGACGGGCAGACGTGCCCCGGAGCCGGAGGGAGGAAGAGCTGGACCGCCGCACGTCACGAGAACGGCGGCGACAGCGGGAGAAAGAGGAAGCGGCATCGGCGCCCGATGAAGGGGCGTACACACATGCACCGCTGTTCGGACGGTACCACGCGAGACCGGACAGGGGAAGGCCTCCACCCGGACGCCCTGCGCGGCACCGCCGCCGCCCCTTCCGCCGGCGGGGCGGCAACTCGCCTCGGCGTCAGGGGAGTTACGGAAGTGCCCGCCCCGGACGACTGCTGCGGCGGTGACACCGGAGCTCCCCGTGGCGGGCCGCCTCCGGCCGGACACGCAGGTGAGCGGGAAGGGGGTTCTGGGTGGGATTCTCACCCTTCGGCAGGAAGTTTCACCATGCGTCATCCCATACCCGAAGATATGCTGCTGGCGATCCAGCACCGCAGCTGAAAGGACGCGCCGTGCCCCTGGGACCCGTGGAATACCTCGTCGTCACCTTTCCGGGCAGCCGGTTCGCCGACACGATCGCGCCCGTCCTCACCGAAGCGCTCTCCGCGCGGGCGGTGCGGATCCTCGACCTCGCGTTCGCCCGGACGGACCAGGACGGGACGCTCGAACTCGTGGAGCTGAGAGAGATCGACCCCGACGGGCTCGTGGCGTTCGAGCCACCGGGCGCGGAGGAGTCCCCGGGACCCGACCTCAGGAAGGTCCGTGCCCTGGACGAGCTGCCGGCCGGCAGTTCCGCCGCGCTGATCGTCTGGGAGGACCTCTGGTCGGTTCCCCTGACCGAGGCGGTCCGCTCGGCCGGCGGCCGCCTGGTGGCGCACGAGCGCGTCCCGGTGGACGGCGAGGACGACGTCATCACGCTGCTCGAACGGCTCGCGTCGCTCAGGGAGCAGGGCGCGCTGACCGACGCCGAGTTCTCGGCGCAGAAGACCAGGATCCTCGCCGACTGACGTACGCGTGGCAGGCGAGCTTCCTTTTGTCGATTTCCTCGCCCCATGCGACGTTGTCCCTGACCTGTGCAGGCCGTCGGGAAAGAGGCAGTTCATCGTGCAGACCGCCCGGGCCGTCCCGGCCTCCACCGTCGTCAACCTGCGCGACCTGGGCGGTATCGCCCTGGGACGCGACCGCCGCCTGCGCCAGGGGATCCTCCTGCGGTCGGGCCAGCTGAGCGACTTCGACGCGGAGCACGACATCGCGGTGTCGGCGCTCGGCCTCCGGACCGTCGTCGACCTGCGCACCGCCGAGGAACGCGCGTGGGCGCCCGACCGGCTGCCCCGGGGCGCCCGGCTCTTCGTCGCCGACGTGTTCGGCGACCACCCCGGTGTGCTCCAGGGCCGCCTCAAGGCACTGCTCTGCGACCTGGAGGCGGCCGCCGCCGCGCTCGGCGGCGGCAAGGCCGAGGGGCTGTTCGCGCAGACCTACCGCACGATGGTCCTCGCCCCCGGCGCGGCGGCCGCCTACCGGGCGTTCCTGGAGACGGCGGCCGACCCCCGGGCCCGGCCGCTGCTCTTCCACTGCGCGACCGGCAAGGACCGCACCGGATGGGCCACGGCCCTGCTGCTGATGATGGCGGGAGCCTCGCGCGAGGTCGTACGGGCGGAGTTCCTGGCCGTGAACCGGATGGCGCGGCGGGCCTTCGGAGCGCAGGTGCGCCGCTATCTGGAGGCGGGCGGCGATCCGGACATCGCGACGGCCATCATCGAGGTCCGCCCCCGCTACCTCGACGCCGCGCTGGACGCCATGAACGAACGGTGGGGCGGCCTCGACGGCTATCTGCGCAACGGCCTGAGAGTCCCGCAGACCGTCGTGGAACGACTGCGCGCCGACCTGGCGGTCACGGCCTGACAGCCGGGAACGGCCCGGGGCGGGGTCCGCGCGGGACCACGCGCCGGGCCGCGTACGTCCCGGAGGGCGCTCAGATCCGCAGGAGCCGCTCCCCGGCGTCCCGGTAGTGCTGGAGGGCCACCCGCAGCTCCTCGGTACGGGCCTCGGACTCCGGGCCCTGCCAGCTCGCGCGCAGGGCCCGCCTGCGCGCGTCGAGCGCCTCGGTCAGGTCGGCCACGATGCTGTCGAAGGCCCGGTCGGCCTCCTCGACCGCGTGGCGCGGATCCTCGACGAAGTCGCTGACCGCCTGGCGCATCCGCAGCGCCGACGCGTCCCGTTCCCGCTCCGGTATCAAGGGTTCGTCGCCGGGCGCGCCACCGCCGGTACGGGAGGCGGCCTGTCCCTGCGCCGGGGCGGCCGGGGCCGGGCGCCGGTCGCCGGGAACGGCACCGGAGGCGTGCCCGTCCGCCGGAGCGGCCGGAGCGGCCGGAGCTGCCGGAGCGGCCGGAGCGGTGCGCGGGGCGGGCGGGACATCCCGGTCGAAGCCCTCCGTGTCCGGTGCCCTCACCGCCCCGTGCCCCGGTGCGGCCCCGGGGGCCTCGGTGGCGGGCGGGCCGGTGCGTTCGGTGTCGTAGGTCATGCGGTGGTCCTTCCCTCGGTCCCGTGCGTCTTCCCCGTCCGGTGACGGCCCGGCCGTGCGGGCTCGGCCGGTGTGTCCCCGAGCAGTACGTCGAACAGCGCCCGCGCCTCGGTCAGCGCCGTGCGCATCTCCTCCGTGTCGCTCCGGTCGTGCGCCGCCGTGTGCACCCTGCGGTAGCCGCCGATCTCCCCGGCGTGGTGCACCGAGAGGGCGGCGGTCTGCTCCTCGAAGCGGTCCCCGTCCGGGAATCCCCGGTCACGGGCCAGCCGTGCCAGCAGCGCGTCGGCCTCCAGGACGGCCTCCCTGGGCGAGTCGACGAAGGTCTCCCGCACCACCGCCCAGCGGGCGGCGTAGCCCTCGCGGGCCTCGGGGGAGAGGGGCCGCTCGTGCAGTGAGCCGTGCAGCTTCACCCGCTCGGCGAGCTCCCGCTCGGCGGCCTCGGTGTCCCCGCCGTGCTCGGCGACCGTGTGCTCGTACTCAGGCCCGAACCGGCGCCGCAGGTTTCCCCCGCCGCCCGGCCGGCCGCGGACCAGCAGGAAGCAGAGTGCCGCCCCCACCAGGACGACGGCGACGATGATCACCACGGTGGTCGTCATGACGGACGCTCCTGTCGGCCGGCGGCCGGCACGTCACGCTGTGCCACACTCCTCAACCCCTTCCGTCCCTGACCCGGCCGACGGTCCCGGCCGGGTGCTGCGCATGTTGTCGTGTACCCGCTCAACCGTGTTCAAGCCGGGTGGCCGGTCCGTATCCTGAGGTGGACGAGGACGGCGGAAACCCCGCTGCCCGCGGGACCGGTTCCGAGAGGGGCTCACCGTGACCGAACGCAAACCCGCCGGTGTCAGCTTCGAGTCATGGGTGGACAAGCAGATCCGCGAGGCGGAACAGCGCGGGGACTTCGCGCGGCTGCCCGGTTTCGGCAAGCCGCTTCCCGGCCTCGAACGGCCCTACGACGAGAACTGGTGGATCAGGGCCAAGCTGGAGCGCGAGGGCGTGTCCGTCCTCCCGCCCTCCCTGGCCCTGCGCAAGGACGCCGAGGACGCCCGCGACGAGGCCCTGGGGGCGAGGTCCGAGGCCGAGGCGCGGCGCGTCCTGACCGAGATGAACGAACGGATCCGCGAGGCGCTGCGCAGGCCCCCGGAGGGCCCGCCGCTGACCATCGGGCCGCTGGACGTCGAAGCCGTCGTGGAGGAGTGGCACGCCGCGCGGGCCTGAGACGCTACGCCCAGGGGCAGGCCCCTGGCCTGGGGCGTCCCCGCGTGCGCGATACTCGGCGCATGGGATCGAGCAAGACCTACCGGCCCGTGCCCTCCGCCCGCCCGCGCGGGATCCGGATCAGGCGGGCCGTCGCCCGGGACGCCAGGCGGCTCACCCGCCTGGTCACCGCGTCCCGCGCCTACGAGGGCCCCTACGCGCCGCTGGTCGCCGGCTACCGGGTCGGCCCGGACTACATCGAGACGCACCGCGTGTTCGCCGCCGAGGACACCGGCGGCCGGGTGCTCGGCTTCTACGCGCTGGTCCTCGACCCGCCCGAGGTGGACCTGATGTTCGTCGCCGACGACGCGCAGGGTCTCGGCATCGGGCGCCTGCTCACCGCCCACCTGCGGGACGAGGCCCGCCGGGCGGGCCTGGACCGGGTGCGGGTGGTCTCGCACCCCCCGTCCGAGGGCTTCTACCTCCGTATGGGCGCCGAGCGCACCGGCACGGTCGCGGCCAGGCCGCCCGCCGTCATGGGGGACCGGCCGGAGCTCACCCTCACCATCGAAGGCGCCTGAGGGCCCCTGACCGGCACCCGGGGGACCGGCCGGCCACCCGGACAGGGCCTGGACGAAGCCCCGCGCGGCGACCGGGGCCTCACCCCGGCCGGCCCGCTCAGTCCTCGTCCGAGCCGACCGGACTCCGCACATCGGTCACGGTGAAGTGCCCGCCGTCCGGGTCGCTCAGCGTCGCCTCAGTGCCGTACGGCACGGCCCGCCGCTCCAGCAGCCGGCCCCCGTGCCGCTCCGCCTCGCGCACCGTCGCCGCCACGTCCTCCACCGGGAACTGCACCTGCCAGTGCGGGCGCACCATCGGGTCCGGCGCCGCCTCGACGGCCCCCGAGCTGATCCGGGCCAGTGGGCGGCCGTCGCAGCGCACGAGCACCTCCTCCTTCACGTACGAGACCTCGCAGCCGCCGCTCTCCCACCCCAGCACCTCGCCGTAGAAGATCGCCGCCTCGAAGGCGTCCCGGGTCCGCAGCCGGAGCCAGGCGTGCGCCCGGTTGCCCGTGGGGGCCAGCGTGGCCGCCCGGCCCGTCCACTCCCAGACACCGAACGACGCCCCGTCCCGGTCGGCGGCCAGCACGGCACGCCCCTGCCCCAGCGCCAGCGGGCCCACCGCCACGGTGCCGCTGCGCTCACGGATGCGGTCCGACGCCACGTCCGCGTTCCGCACCGAGAAGTAGGGCGTCCAGGCGACGGCCACATGGAAGTCCGAGGCGACCGCGCCGATCCCCGCCACCGGAACACCGTCGGAGCGCGCCATGACGAACTCCTCACCCATCGCCCCCCGGCGGAACGTCCAGCCGAGCACCGCGCCGTAGAAGCGCTGCGCGGCAGCCAGCTCCCGGGTCACCAGATGCACCCAGCAGGGCGCGGAGGCGCCGGTCAGCGGTGCCGGTTCGGTTGGGGTCATGGTCCCACTGCCTATCGGTTCTGCGGCCTGACTTCTTCGGTGCCGCGGGGCCAGAACCAGCGTGGTGCGCCCCGGCCGCGCCCGCAACACGCGGACGCGGCCGGGGCGCACACCGGCGGCGGGGCGCGGGTGAGGTCGGGGAAGACGTGCTCGGCCCGTGGCCACCGCCTTCTTGTCCAGGACGGTGACACGCCTCCCGCGGTCCGGCCCGGCGGCGGATCAGTCGCGCCGCGGCTCGTCCTCCGGCGGGATCACCTCGTTGCCGTGGTCGCTCAGCTCGTACGGGGTCATCGCCCGGCCGTCCTCGGGAAAGTGGTCCGGTCCGTGCATGTCGTTCTCCCGGATCTCCGTGCGGTGGTCCGGCCTCCTCGGCTGCTCGTCCGGGCGCGGTGGCCGCGATTCCCTGTCCCGCCGCCGCATGCCCCACCAGAAGGCACCGATCAGGAGGAACACCACGGCGATCCCGATGATGCCGACGACCACACCCACCGCGCCCCGCCCGTCGGCGAGCGTCGCGGCGAGCGTGTCCTTTGCTCCATTCGTTACGTCCATGCATGCCGCATACCCCAGGGATGTCCACACAGACAGCCATTGACATGAATTCATGTTTTATGGCGATGTAACAGTAAATACGTTTCATATGGTTCAAATCGGCTACACGATGATGACCGAGCAGGCAGGCCCCCGTGAGCTCGTCGGGGACGTGGTCGCCGCGGAGGACGCCGGCTTCGACTTCTCCGTCACCTCCGACCACTACTTCCCCTGGCTGGCTTCCCAGGGACACGCCCCCTATGCCTGGTCGGTGCTGGGAGCCGCGGCGCAGGCCACGTCCAGGATCCCCCTGATGACGTACGTGACCTGCCCGACCACCCGCTACCACCCGGCGGTGGTGGCCCAGAAGGCGGCGACGCTCCAACTGCTCGCCGAGGGCCGCTTCCGGCTCGGGCTCGGCTCCGGCGAGAGCCTCAACGAGCACGTCGTGGGCGCCGGATGGCCCGCCGCCCATGTCCGGCTGGACATGCTCGAAGAGGCCGTCGGGATCATCCGCGCGCTGTTCGACGGGGACTGCGTGAACCACCACGGCACCTACTTCGACGTGGAGAACGCCACCCTCTGGGACCTGCCCGAGCAGCGCGTGCCCATCGGCGTCGCGGTCTCGGGGGAGCGCTCCTGCGCACTCGCGGGCCGGCTGGCCGACCTGGTCATCGCGACCGAGCCCAAGAGCGAGCTGCTCAGCGGATTCGACCGGCACGGCGGCACCGGCAAACCCCGCGTGGGACAGGTTCCCGTCTGCTACGACCCCGACCGGGACGCGGCGATCGCCCGCGCCCACGACCAGTTCCGCTGGACGCTGGGCGGCTGGAAGGTCAACTCCGAACTGCCCGGTCCGGCCGCCTTCGACCAGGCGACCCGGTTCGTGCGCCCGGACGACATCGCCGACGCGATCCCCTGCGGCTCCGACGTCGACGCGTTCGTGGAGGCCGTGCGCCCCTACCGCGACGCCGGTTTCACCGAGGTCGCGCTCGTCCAGATCGGCGGCTCCCACCAGCGGCCCTTCATCGACTGGGCGCGGAACACCCTCCTGCCGGCGCTGCGCGAACTCTAGGACGACACGGCCCGCCCGGCCCGCCGCCGCCCACGGTCCGTCCGGGGCGGGCGGGTGGACGGCACACCGAGAGCCCCGGCGGACCGGGCACGGCGCTCGTGTCGCCGTCCCGCGGCCGCGGGGTGAGCCTTGAGTGAATCCCCGGACCGCTGGAGGAACGCGATGGGAGTGCACGATCTGCTCGGCCGCTGGCCCGCCTACCGCCAGCTGACCGGCGACGACCCCCTCGGCAGAGGCCGTGCCGCGATGTCACCGGCCACCGAGGAGCTGCGTCCGCGCACCGCCACGGCAGACCGCGTCGTCAAGTCCGTCTGCCCCTACTGCGCGGTCGGCTGCGGCCAGCAGGTGTACGTCAAGGACGACCGGGTCGTCCAGATCGAGGGCGACCCGGACTCCCCCGTCAGCCGCGGACGGCTGTGCCCCAAGGGATCGGCGACCCTCCAGCTGACCACCGGCTCCGCCCGCCGCCACCAGGTGCTGTACCGGCGCCCGTACGGCACCGACTGGGAGCCCCTCGACCTGGAGACGGCCATGGACATGGTCGCCGACCGGGTCGTGGAGACACGGCGCCGGACCTGGGAGTGGGCGCACGAGGGGGTGCGGACCGCACGCACCATGGGCATCGCCAGCCTCGGCGGAGCCACCCTCGACAACGAGGAGAACTACCTCATCAAGAAGCTCTTCACCGGGCTCGGCATCGTCCAGGTGGAGAACCAGGCCCGGGTCTGCCACAGCTCCACCGTCGCGGGCCTGGGAACGTCGTTCGGCCGGGGCGGCGCGACCACCTTCATGCAGGACCTCCAGCACGCGGACTGCATCGTCATCCAGGGCTCGAACTTCGCCGAGGCCCACCCGGTCGGCTTCCAGTGGGTGATGGAGGCGAAGGCCCGGGGCGCCCGCGTCATCCATGTGGACCCGCGCTTCACCCGCACGAGTGCACTGTCCGACCAGTACGTGCCGATCCGGGCCGGCAGCGACATCGCCTTCCTCGGCGGCGTCATCAACCACGTCCTCACCGAGGAGAAGGACTTCCGCGAATACGTCCTCGCCTACACCAACGCCGCCACGCTGGTCGGCGACGCCTTCCAGGACACCGAGGACCTCGACGGGATCTTCTCCGGACTCGACGAGGAGCGCGGCCACTACGACACCGAGACCTGGCAGTACCGCGACACCGAGGTCCAGGCCCCCTCGGGAGACGTCGACGAGCTGTACGAGCGCCGCACCGAGAGCGCCGAGGACCACGAACGGATCCACGACGCGGCCGAGTCCGAGACCCACGGGTCCGGCGGCGCGCGGACCGGGGCACGGCCCCCGCGTGACGAGACGCTGCGGGACCCCCGGTGCGTCTACCAGATCCTCAAGCGCCACTACGCCCGCTACACCCCCGAGATGGTCGAGAAGATCTGCGGGATCGGACGCGAGGCGTTCCTGGAGGTCTGCGACGCGCTGACGTCGAACTCCGGCCCCGACCGCACCAGCGCCTTCGCCTACGCGGTGGGCTGGACCCAGCACTCCACCGGCTCCCAGTGCATCCGCGCCGCGAGCGTCCTCCAGCTCCTGCTGGGCAACATCGGGCGGCCCGGCGGCGGCATCCAGGCCCTGCGCGGACACGCCTCCATCCAGGGCTCCAGCGACATCCCCACCCTGTTCAACCTGCTGCCCGGCTACCTCCCCATGCCGCACGCGCACGCCCACGAGAACCTGGACGCGTTCATCCGCGCGAGCCGCACGGCCAAGGGCTTCTGGGGCGACATGCGCGCGTACTTCGTCAGCCTGCTCAAGGCCTACTACGGGGACGCGGCCACGGCCGAGAACGACTTCTGCTTCGACCACCTGCCCCGCCTCACCGGCTCCCACGGCACCTACGAGACGGTCATGGCCCAGCTCGACGGCTCGTGCCAGGGCTACTTCCTGATGGGCGAGAACCCGGCCGTCGGCTCCGCCAACGCACGCCTCCAGCGGCTCGGCATGGCGCGGCTGGAATGGCTGGTGGTCCGCGACTTCTCGCTCATCGAGTCCGCGACCTGGTGGCAGGACGGCCCGGAGACCGAGACCGGTGAGATGCGCACCGAGGACATCGGCACCGAGGTGTTCTTCTTCCCCGCGGCCTCGCACACCGAGAAGTCCGGCTCCTTCACCAACACCAACCGCTGGCTCCAGTGGCACCACGCGGCGGTCGAACCCCAGGGCGACGCGCGCAGCGACCTGTGGTTCATGTACCACCTGGGCCGCCGCGTCAAGGAACGCCTCGCCTCGTCCACCGACCCGATGGACGACGCCGTACGGGACCTCACCTGGGACTACCCCGTCGAAGGCCCGCTGGAGGAACCCGTCGCCACCTCCGTCCTGGCCGAGATCAACGGCCACGGCCCGGACGGCGCGCCCCTCTCCGCGTACACCGAGCTGAAGGACGACGGCTCCACCCGGTGCGGCTGCTGGATCTACTGCGGGGTGTACGCGGACGGCGTCAACCAGGCCGCCCGACGCAAACCCCACACCGAACAGGACTGGGTCGCCTCCGAGTGGGCGTGGGCCTGGCCCGCCAACCGGCGCATCCTCTACAACCGGGCCTCCGCCGCCCCCGACGGCACCCCGTGGAGCGAGCGCAAGGCGTACGTCTGGTGGGACGAGGCCGAGCGGCGCTGGACCGGACACGACGTCCCGGACTTCGTGCCCGACCGCGCCCCCGACCACGTACCGGAGCCCGGCGCCACCGGGCCCGACGCGCTGCGCGGCGACGACCCGTTCATCATGCAGGCGGACGGCAAGGGCTGGCTGTACGCCCCCGCGGGCCTGGAGGACGGGCCGCTGCCCACCCACTACGAGCCGCAGGACTCCCCGTTCGGCAACGCCCTCCACCCCTCGCGCCCCCGGTCTCCGGTACGGCGGCTGCACCCGCGCGAGGGCAACCGCTACCACCCGAGCGGCGACGAGCCCGGTGCCGGCGTCTACCCGTACATCGTCACCACCCACCGGCTCACCGAGCACTTCACCGCGGGCGGCATGAGCCGGTGGTCCCCCTACCTGTCCGAACTCCAGCCGGAGTTCTTCTGCGAGGTGTCCCCGCAGCTCGCCGCCGAACGCGGCCTGGAGCACGGCGGCTGGGCCACGATCGTCACCGCCCGCAACGCCGTCGAGGCCCGGGTGATGGTCACCGGCCGGATCACCCCGCTCACCGTCCACGGCCGGACCGTGCACCAGATCGGCCTGCCCTTCCACTGGGGGCCCAACGGCGTCTCCACCGGCGACGCGGCGAACGAACTGGTCGCCATCGCGCTCGACCCCAACGCCCTGATCCAGGAGGACAAGGCGCTCACCGCCGACATCCGCCCCGGCCGCAGGCCCCGGGGACCCGCGCTCCCCGAACTCGTCGCGGAGTACCGCGGCCGGGCGGGCATCACGGAGACGACCGGAACGCAGGAGGCGACGTGAGGGACAACCTGTTGAGCGGGCCCGAGCCCGACCCGGCACGGGACGCGGGACACCAGGACGCCCCGCCGCGCGTCGGCTTCTTCACCGACACCTCCGTCTGCATCGGCTGCAAGGCCTGCGAGGTCGCCTGCAAGGAGTGGAACGCCGTCCCCGAGGACGGGATGGCCCTCACCGGCATGTCGTACGACAACACCGGCGGGCTCGGCGCCTCCACCTGGCGGCACGTCGCCTTCATCGAACAGCCGGTGCCGGCCGGCCGTACCCGGCTGCCGCTCGTCGAACCGGACACCCGTGGCGGGGACGGCGCGGCGGAGGACTCCGGCATGCGGTGGCTGATGTCCTCCGACGTGTGCAAGCACTGCACGCACGCCGCCTGCCTGGACGTCTGCCCCACCGGATCGCTCTTCCGCACCGAGTTCGGCACCGTCGTCGTGCAGGAGGACATCTGCAACGGCTGCGGCGTCTGCGTCCCCGCCTGCCCGTACGGGGTCATCGAGCAACGCCCCACGGACGGCCGGGCCTTCAAGTGCACGCTCTGCTACGACCGGCTCGGCGCCGGACAGGAACCCGCCTGCGCCAAGGCCTGCCCCACCGAATCCATCCAGTTCGGCCCGCTCGACGAACTGCGCGAGCGCGCCGCCCTGCGCGTGGACCAGCTCCACGAGGCCGGGGTCGCCGAGGCCCGGCTCTACGGACACGAACCGGACAACGGTGTCGGCGGGGACGGCGCGTTCTTCCTGCTCCTGGACGAACCCGAGGTCTACGGGCTGCCCCCGGACCCCGTCGTCACCACCCGCGACCTGGGCACCATGTGGCGCCACGCGGGCATGGCCGCGCTGTCGCTCGCCGGCGGCGCCGCCCTGTCCTTCGCGCTCCCCGCGCTCACCCGACCGAAGGGACGCCGATGACTCCCGGCCCGCCCGCAGCCCGGACCGACTCCTACTACGGCCGGCCGGTCATCAAGGCACCCGCCTGGTCGGCCCAGGACATCGCCGGATACTTCTTCCTCGGCGGGCTCGCGGGCGCCGGATCCGTCCTGGCCGCCGGCGCCCAGCTGACCGGGCGCACCACCACGGCGCGCGCGCTGAAGGTCTCCTCCCTGGCCGCCGTCGGCCTCTCCGCCGCCGCCCTCGTCCACGACCTCGGCCGCCCCTCGCGCTTCCCCCACATGCTGCGCGTCTTCAAGCCCACCTCCCCGATGAGCATGGGCTCCTGGCTGCTCTCCGCCTACGGCCCCGCCGCCGGAGCGGCCGCCCTCACCTCCGTCACCGGGCGGCTGCCCAGAACCGGCGCCGCCGCCACCGCGGCCGCCGCCCTGCTCGGACCCGCTCTGGCGACCTACACCGCGGTGCTGGCCGCCGACACGGCCGTACCCGCCTGGCACGGGGCGCACCGTGAACTGCCCTACCTCTTCGCCGCGTCGGCCACCGCCGCCGCCTCGGGCATGGCGCTGCTCACCGGGCCCCCGCGCGAGAACGCCCCGGCCCGGTGCGCCGCGGTGTTCGCTGCCGTCGCCGAGGACACCGCCTTCCGGGCGGCCGAACGCCGCCTCGGCTCCGTCGCGGTCACCTACCGCGAGGGCCGGGCCGGGAGGCTGATGCGGGCCGCCCGTACCCTCACCGCGGCCGGGACCGCCGGGGCCGTGCTGTTCGGCCACCGGAGCCGGCCGGCCGCGGCCGCCGCGGGGCTGGCCCTGCTCGCCGGCTCCGCCTGCACCCGGTTCGGGGTCTTCGCCGCCGGGATCGCCTCCGCCGAGGACCCCGCCCACACCGTCGGCCCGCAGCGCGAGGCCCTCGCACGACGACGCACCACGCTCGCCCAGTGAAAGGAACCACGGTGAACAAGCCGGACCCGCACGCGCAGGAACACCAGGAGAGCGGCGACGTCGTGGTGGAGGTGACCGGATGCCCGAAGGAGGACGCGCGGGCCGTGTTCGACGTACTGCGCCGCTCCTTCCTCTCCGACCGCCCGGCGGGCGACACCCCCGAGGAGGAGTCGGAGGTCCGCCCGACCGTGTGGACGGCGACCGTCGACGTCTCCGAGATCCACGGGGGCGCGGTGCCGGCCCGCCTCTCCGGCCCGGTGACTGTCGAGGCGCAGGGCGGCTACTGGGCCGTCGACCGGCTGCGCCGGCGCCTCGCCGACACCTTCACGGTGCGGGTCGTCGGCACGGCCTCGGGGGACCAGGAAGAGGAGGTCCGGCTGCGCCTGGAGAGCCACGACGCCGCCTGAGCCCCCGTACGGACAGAACCCGGAAGGTACCCGCGCACCCATGGACACCATCGCCTGGACCGACGACACGGACGCCGCACAGCCACCGCCCTTCGGCGACCACTCCACCCTCACCCTGCACGTCAACGGCAGCGACCGGAAGCTGACCCTCGACCACCGGACCACCCTGCTGGACGCCCTGCGGGAACACCTCGGGCTCACCGGCGCCAAGAAGGGGTGCGACCACGGCCAGTGCGGTGCCTGCACGGTCCTCGTCGACGGCCGCCGCGCCAACAGCTGCCTGCTGCTGGCCGTGGCCCAGGACGGCAGGCGCGTCACCACGATCGAGGGCCTCGCCGACGGCGACCGGCCGCACCCGCTCCAGGAGGCGTTCCTGGAGCGCGACGCCTTCCAGTGCGGCTACTGCACACCGGGGCAGATCTGCTCGGCGCTCGGCATGCTCGGCGAGGCCGAGGACGGCTTCCCCTCCTACGTCACCGCGCCGGACACGGCGGCGGCCGACGGCCCCGTACCGCTGGACGCGGAGGAGATCCGCGAGCGGATGAGCGGCAACCTCTGCCGGTGCGGCGCCTACCCCCGCATCGTCGAAGCGATCGAGGACGTGACCCCGTGAGACCCTTCGCCTACCTGCGCCCCGGCTCCGTCGCCGAAGCCGTCCGGGTCAGCGCCGAGCGCCCGGAGGCCCGCTTCCTGGGCGGCGGCACCAACCTGGTCGACCTGATGAAGCTCGGGGTGGAGTCGCCCGGACTGCTCATCGACGTCAGCCGCCTCCCGCTGGACCGGGTGGTGCCCACGGACGACGGGGGGCTGCGGATCGGCGCGACCGTCCGCAACAGCGACCTCGCCGCCCACCCCGTCGTACGCGAGCGCTACCCCGCGCTGTCGCAGGCGCTGCTGGCCGGCGCCTCCGGGCAACTGCGCAACACCGCCACCACCGGCGGGAATCTCCTCCAGCGCACCCGGTGCCTCTACTTCCAGGACACCTCCAAGCCCTGCAACAAGCGGCAGCCCGGCTCCGGGTGCCCCGCCAGGGAAGGGGTCCACCGCGATCTGGCCGTCCTCGGCCACTCGCCGGACTGCGTCGCCACCAACCCCTCCGACATGGCCGTCGCCCTCGCCGCGCTGGACGCCACCGTGCACCTGCGCGGACCGGAGGGCGAACGCGCCGTGCCCGCCACCGAGTTCCACCGCCTGCCCGGCGACAACCCCGACCAGGACACCGTCCTCAGGCCCGGCGAGATGGTCGTCGACGTCGTCCTGCCACCGGCGCCCGAAGGAGCCGCCTCCCTCTACCGCAAGGCCCGCGACCGCGCCTCGTACGCCTTCGCGCTGGCCTCCGTCGCCGCCGTCCTGACGGTACGCGACGGCCGCGTCGCCCACGCCTCGCTCGCCTTCGGCGGGCTCGCGCACCGGCCGTGGCGGGCCCGTGCCGCCGAGGACGTGCTGCGGGGCGCGCCCGCGACCGAGGAGACCTTCGCCCGCGCGGCGGACGCCGAACTGGCCGCCGCCGAGCCGCTGCGCGACAACGGCTTCAAGGTCGCCCTCGCCCGCAACCTCGCCGTCGGCGTACTCGCCGAACTGACCGACCGGGCGGACCGGTCCCGCTGACCCCGCGCCCCCCCACGAACCGAGGACTTCCGCCATGAGCCACGCCACCCAGCCGCTGGGCGCGCCCGTCGCCCGCCGCGAGGGCCGGGAGAAGGTCACCGGCACCGCCCGCTACGCCGTGGAGTACCACCCGGCGGGCCGTCTGCACGGGCGGATCGTCCCCGCCACCGTCGCACGGGGGCGCGTCACCGCGGTCCGCACCGCCGACGCGCTCGCCGTGCCGGGCGTGCACACCGTGCTGACCCACGAGAACGCGCCGCGGCTGCGCGAGCCCGACGACCCGGTGCTCGCGGTCCTCCAGAACACCCGCGTCCCGCACCGGGGATGGCCCGTGGCCCTGGTCGTCGCCGACAGCCTGGAAGCCGCCCGCGCCGGGGCCGCCGCGGTCCGCGTCGAGTACGAGAGCGCCGGCCACGACACCGTCCTGACCTGGGACCACCCCGGGATGTACACCCCGGAGCAGGCCAACGGCGGCTATCCCGCCGTCCGCGAGCGCGGCGACGTGGAGGCCGCCCTCGCCGCCGCGCCCGTCACCGTCGACGCCACCTACACCCTCGGCGGGCTGCACAACCACCCCATGGAACCGCACGCCTCGACCGCCCGGTGGGCCGACGGGCACCTGACCGTCCACGACTCCAGCCAGGGTTCCACCACCGTGCGCGACTCCCTCGCCCAGGCCTTCGGACTCGGCCGCGACCGGGTCACCGTCGTCTCCGAACACGTCGGCGGCGGCTTCGGCTCCAAGGGCACCACACGCCCCCAGGCCGTCCTGGCCGCCATGGCCGCCCGCCTCACCGGGCGGCCCGTCCACATCGCCCTGCCCCGGCGGTACATGCCCGCGCTCGTCGGGCACCGCGCCCCCACCATCCAGCGCGTCCGGCTCGGAGCCGACCGCGACGGCGTGCTCCGCGCGGTGTCCCACGAGGTCGCCACGCAGACCTCCCGGATCAAGGAGTTCGTCGAACAGGCCGCCGTCCCCGCCCGCGTCATGTACGCCTCGCCGCACAGCCGCACCACGCACCGCGTGGTCGCCCTCGACGTGCCCACCCCGTCCTGGATGCGCGCCCCGGGCGAGGCCCCCGGGATGTACGCCCTGGAGTCGGCCATGGACGAGCTGGCGTGCGCCCTGGGCATCGACCCCGTCGAGCTGCGGCTGCGCAACGAACCGGCCGTCGAGCCCGACAGCGGGCGCCCCTTCAGCAGCCGCGGGCTCGCCGGCTGCCTGCACGAGGGCGCCCGGCTCTTCCGCTGGTACGACAGGGACCCGCAGCCCGCCGCCCGGCAGGAGGGGCGGTGGCTGCTGGGCACCGGCACGGCCTCCGCGACCTACCCCGTGCTGGTGTCGCCCTCGGCCGCCTCCGCGCACGCCGCGCCGGACGGCTCGTACACCGTCCGGGTGAACGCCACCGACATCGGCACCGGCGCCCGCACCGTGATCGGCCAGATCGCCGCCGCCGCCCTGGGCACCCCGCAGGAGAACGTGCGCGTCGAGATCGGTGACAGCGACCTGCCGCCCGGCTCGGTCGCCGGAGGGTCCTCGGGCACGGCGTCCTGGGGGAGCGCGGTGCACCACGCCGCCACCGCCCTGGCACGCCGGCTGGCCGAGGGCGGCGGCGTACCCCCCGAGGGCGTCACCGCCACCGCCGACAACGAGAAGGAGGCCGCCGCGTCGCCCTTCGCCCGGCACGCCTTCGGCGCCCACTTCGCCGAGGTGGCCGTCGACACCCTCACCGGCGAGGTCCGGGTCCGCCGGATGCTCGGGGTGTTCGCCGCCGGACGCATCCTCAACGCCCGTACCGCGCGCTCCCAGTTCATCGGCGGCATGACCATGGGCCTGGGCATGGCGCTCACCGAGGGCAGCACCATGGACCCGCTCTTCGGCGACTACGCGGAGCACGACCTCGCCTCCTACCACATCCCGGTCTGCGCGGACGTGACGGACCTTCAGGCGCACTGGATCGACGAGGACGACCACCACCTCAACCCCATGGGCAGCAAGGGCATCGGGGAGATCGGCATCGTCGGCACGGCGGCCGCCCTCGGCAACGCCGTACGGCACGCCACCGGCGTCCGGACGCGCTCCCTCCCGATCACCCCCGACACCCTGCTCCCGTACCTGTGACCCGGCGCCCCGCGGTTGCGCGAACGGCCCCCTCGGGTCACCCTGATGAGTGACCCAGAAGTGATCACTGCTCACGCTTCGTGCTCGGGGGTCGTTGGTTCGACGGGGTGAAGTACGTGGGCCTCGCGATGAGGAGCCTCGACGATGACCGTTCCACTCGACCGGCACTACCTGGCCGAACTGCAGGTGTCGGCAGAGCGCGTTTCCCAACTGCGGCGGATCGTCGCCGCGCACCTTCGTCACTGGAACCTCGATCCGCAGGTCCGGCCCGTGTGCCGGGCCACGGAGGAACTCCTGACGAACGTCCGGCGGCACGTCGGCGACGGCGCCCGGTGTGTCGTCGAAATCCGCTGGAGCGGCCGGCACCTCACGGTGTCCGTGGCCGACGGCGACGCCCGGATGCCCCGGCTGCCGCACGGCGGGGGAGGCGGCCTGAGCCGTGTCATGGCCCTCAGCGACAGCTGGGGCACCTGCCGGACCGCTGACGGCAAAGTCGTGTGGTTCACGCGCTACGCGCCGATCCCGCGCCCCACCGGACTGCCGCCGTGGGAGCCGCTGCCCGCCGGCCTCACCTCCCGGAGCCGGCCCGAGGCCGCACTCGTGTGAACCCGGCCCGGCCGGTGCGGACCGCGTGCCCCGCGCACGCATGATCCGCACCGGCCGGGTACGCGCACCACGGGGCCGCGTTGCGCGGCAGGGCGCGGCGCGGCACGGTCGAGGAACCGATGCAAGGAGGCCACAGCCATGCCCATCGCGACGGTCAACCCCGCGAACGGCGAGACACTCAGGACGTTCGACGCCCACGGCGAGAAGGAGATCGAGCAGCGGATCTCCGCCGCCGCCCGCGCGTTCCGCACCTACCGCACCACCGGCTTCGCCGACCGGGCCCGTCTGCTGAACCGGGCGGCCGACCTCCTCGACGAGGACCGGCCGGAGATCGCCCGCACCATGACCACCGAGATGGGCAAGCCGCTCGCGGCCGCCCGCGCGGAGGCCGCCAAGTGCGCCAAGGCGATGCGCTGGTACGCCGCCCACGCCGAGCGCCTCCTCGCCGACGAGCACCCCGACCAGGCCGACGTCGAGGACTCCGGGGCGTCCCGGGCCCTGGTGCGATACCGCCCGGTGGGTACCGTCCTGGCCGTGATGCCGTGGAACTTCCCGCTCTGGCAGGTCGTGCGCTTCGCCGCACCCGCTCTCATGGCCGGCAACACCGCCCTGCTCAAGCACGCCTCCAACGTCCCGCAGACCGCCCTGTACCTCGGTGACCTCTTCGGCCGGGCCGGATTCCCCGACGGCTGCTTCCAGACACTCCTGATCGGCTCCGGCGCCGTCGAGGCGGTCCTGCGCGATCCCCGGATCGCCGCCGCGACACTCACCGGCAGTGAACCGGCCGGCCGCTCGGTCGCCTCCGTGGCGGGCGACGAGATCAAGAAGACCGTGCTCGAACTCGGCGGCAGCGACCCCTTCCTCGTCCTGCCGAGCGCCGACGTCGCGAAGGCGGCCGGCACCGCGGTCACCGCCCGCGTACAGAACAACGGGCAGTCCTGCATCGCGGCGAAACGCTTCATCGTCCACACCGACGTGTACGACGCGTTCGCCGAGCGCTTCACCGCCGCGATGGGCGCCCTGACCGTCGGCGACCCCCTCCAGGAAGCCACCGACGTGGGACCGCTCTCCAGCGAGCGGGGCCGGGCCGACCTGGAGGAACTGGTCGACGACGCCGTCGGGCAGGGCGCCACCGTGCTCTGCGGGGGCCGCCGGCCCCCGACCCTGGGCGGCGGGCTCGAACACGGCTGGTTCTACGAACCGACCGTCCTGACCGGCATCACCCCCGGCATGCGCGTCCACCGGGAGGAGACGTTCGGCCCGGTCGCCACCCTCTACCGGGCCGCGGACCTCGACGAGGCCCTGGACATCGCCAACGACACCTCTTTCGGGCTGAGTTCCAACGTATGGACCCGCGACCAGGACGAGATGGACCGCTGCGTGCGCGACCTGGAGGCCGGCGGTGTCTTCTTCAACGGCATGACCGCCTCGCACCCCGCGCTGCCCTTCGGCGGGGTCAAGCGCTCCGGTTACGGGCGCGAGCTGGCCGGGCACGGCATCCGCGAGTTCTGCAACGCCACCACCGTCTGGTACGGCCCCGGCTCCGACCCCCGCTAGGAGACGCAGATGACCACCACCTCCGCGCTCTCCGGAGCGGACCTCGACGCGCTCGACGCGCACTGGCGGGCCGCCAACTACCTCGCGGTGGGCCAGATCTACCTGATGGCCAACCCGCTCCTGACCGAGACCCTCGCCCCGGAGCACATCAAACCCCGTCTGCTCGGCCACTGGGGCACCTCGCCCGGACTGAACCTGGTCCACACCCACCTCAACCGGGTGATCAAGGAACGCGGTCTGCGCGCCCTGTGCGTCTGGGGGCCCGGCCACGGCGGACCGGCCGTGCTCGCCAACGCGTGGCTGGAGGGCAGCTACACCGAGACCTACCCCGACATCGGCCGGGACGCGGCCGGCATGGGCGCGCTGTTCAGGCAGTTCTCCTTCCCCGGCGGGGTGCCCAGCCACGTCGCCCCGGAGACCCCGGGCTCCATCCACGAGGGCGGAGAGCTGGGCTACGCGCTCACACACGCCTACGGCGCCGCCTTCGACCACCCCGAACTGCTCGTGGCCTGCGTGATCGGCGACGGCGAGGCCGAGACCGGGCCGCTCGCGGCGTCCTGGCACTCCAACAAGTTCCTCGACCCCGTCCACGACGGCGCGGTCCTGCCGATCCTGCACCTCAACGGCTACAAGATCGCCAACCCCACCGTCCTGGCCCGGCTTCCCGAGGACGAACTCGACGCCCTGCTGCGGGGATACGGACACGAACCGATCCACGTCGAGGGCGACGAGCCCGAGGCCGTGCACCGCGCGCTCGCCGCCGCCATGGACCTCGCCCTCGACCGCGTCGCCGGCCACCAGCGCGCCGCCCGCACCGAGGGCGCGACCGTACGCCCGCGCTGGCCGATGATCGTGCTGCGCACCCCCAAGGGCTGGACCGGCCCCAAGGAGGTCGACGGCGTCCCCGTCGAAGGCACCTGGCGCGCCCACCAGGTGCCGCTCCCCGGCGTCCGGGACAACCCGGGGCACCTGCGCGAGCTGGAGGAGTGGATGCGCTCCTACCGGCCCGAGGAACTCTTCGACTCCGACGGCCGGCCCACCGAGGCCGTGCTGCGCTGGATACCGGAGGGCACCTTCCGCCTCGGCTCCACCCCGTACGCCAACGGCGGACTGCTCCTGCGCACGCTGCCCGTCCCGCCGCTGGAGGAGCACGCCGTACGCGTCGACGGGCCCGGCACGGTCATGCACGAGCCCACCCGGGTCCTGGGCGGCCTGCTGGAAGACGTCATGGCCGCGACCGCCGGGCGGCGGGACTTCCGCGTCGTCGGCCCCGACGAGACCGCGTCCAACCGCCTCGACGCGCTCTACGGCGCCACCGGCAAGGCCTGGCAGGCCGCCACCCTGCCCACCGACGAACACCTCTCCCGGGACGGCAGGGTGATGGAGGTGCTCTCCGAGCACCTGTGCCAGGGCTGGCTGGAGGGCTACCTGCTCACCGGGCGGCACGGCCTGTTCTCCTCCTACGAGGCCTTCGCCCACATCGTCGACTCGATGGTCAACCAGCACATCAAGTGGCTGCGCACCTCGCGGCGGCTGACCTGGCGCCGCCCCATCGCCTCCCTCAACTACCTGCTCACCTCACACGTCTGGCGCCAGGACCACAACGGCTTCTCGCACCAGGACCCCGGCTTCGTGGACCACATCCTCAACAAGTCGCCCGAGGTCGTCCGGGTCTACCTGCCGCCGGACACCAACACGCTGCTCTCCACCGCCGAACACATCCTGGCCAGCCGCGACTACGTCAACGTCGTCGTCGCGGGCAAGCAGCCGAGCTTCGACTGGCTCACCCTCGACCAGGCGCGTGCCCACTGCGCCCGCGGAGCCGGCATGTGGGAATGGGCCGGCACCGAGGACGGCAGCCGCGAGCCGGACGTCGTGCTCGCCTGCGCCGGAGACGTCCCCACCCTGGAGACGATGGCCGCGGCCGGTCTGCTCCGGCGCCACCTGCCGGAACTCGCCGTGCGCGTGGTCAACGTGGTCGACATGGCCCGGCTGCTGCCCCGCGAGGAGCACCCGCACGGGATGCCGGACGCGGAGTACGACGCCCTGTTCACCCGGGACAAGCCGGTGATCTTCGCCTACCACGGCTATCCGTGGCTGGTGCACCGGCTCGCGTACCGCCGGGCCGGGCACGCGCATCTGCATGTACGGGGCTACAAGGAGGAGGGCACGACCACCACGCCCTTCGACATGGTGCTCCGCAACGACCTGGACCGCTACCGGCTGGTCATGGACGTGATCGACCGGGTGCCGGGGCTGGGGGTACGCGCCGTCGCCGTACGCCAGGCCATGGCGGACGTACGCGGCCGGCACCACGACTGGATCCGGGAGCACGGCACCGACCTGCCCGAGGTGGCCGACTGGACCTGGGAGGGCTGACCGTCCCGAGCCGACCGTCCCGGACACGCCTCGGCCGGACCGCTTGACCGGCGGTCCGGCCGAGGCGTGTCCGGGACGGGGGCGCGCTCAGAAGCGCAGCACCGCGGCGACGCGCCCGTGGTCGGCGAGGGAGTCGTCGGCGACGAACGCGACCTCGCCGCCGTTGTCCAGCACCGTCTCGATGAGTTCGTCCACGATGTCCTCGCGGACCTCCTCGTCGCCCGGCGCCACGTCCGCCGGATCGACCGCCTCCAGATGGCCTTCGGCCACCCTGACCGTCCGCTGGAAGTGCTCCTCGACCGCGACGAGGGCGACGCGGCCCTCTCCGGCGGCCGCCCACACCTCGTCGAGTCCGCCCGCGAAGGTCTTGGCGCCACGGGCGGTGTCCAGCCTGTCCCGGACGGCCGCGACACCCTGCTCGCGCCAGTCCGCCAGGGCCGGCTCCAGTTCCCTGGCCAGTTCGGGCGCCGTCGTCTCCGCCGTCGTCCCCTTCGGGACCGTGCAGGCGGCCGACCGCGCGCGGTCGCCGACGTCTTCGAGCAGGGAGAGCGCCTGCGGCAGACCGACCAGGAACAGCGGCCGGGGCTCCGCGGCCAGCACCCCGCGCAGGGTGTCGTCCACCGTGCGGAAGAAGGTGCGGGTGTCCTCGTCGGTGTAGATGCTCGGCGCGTCGCCGCTCCGGGCCTGGCGCTCCGGGTCGAAGTTCTGGTGCGGAGGGCTCAGCGGGAAGCCGTGGTCCTTCACCGCCCGCAGACTCTCGTTCGTCCCCGACCAGAGCGCCGCGTGATCGGCGGAGAAGCTCAGCACCCAGAACAGCCGTGCCCCCGCCTTGGCCGCGACCAGGTTGCGGGTGAGGTAGGAGTCGCTGAGGACGACGCGCTCGGGGGCGGTGCGCGGCACCTGCCAGATCTGGTACTCGTCCGCGTCGGCCAGGACGACCAGGGACTCCAGGGCGCGGCGCGGGTCGATGTCGGCGGCCGCGCGGTCCAGCTGCGCCTTCACGGCGTCCCGTGCCTCGCGGCTCACCCGGGGGTCGGCGTCCAGCCGGTTGCCGGCCTCCGCCACCAGATTGCGCAGCCGTACGGCGTCCTGGGTGTTGTCCGGCGCCCGGCGGTGGGTCGGCATCGTCAGGGACAGCGCGGGATAGGGCCTGGTCGCCCGAAGTTTCTGCAAGGTGCCGGAGGTCAGGGCGTCCGTATCCATCGTTCCCTCCCGGAGGGCTCGGGGTCCGCGGTACTGAGCCCGCCCCGGGGTGAGGAGCGGGGAACTCAACGACTCAATTCATACCGTTTGATCCTTATCCGGGCGAATTATTCGGTCCGGCTCGTCGGCGCCGGGCGCACGGGCGGGCCGGGTCCGCCGGGGAGTGCGCCCCGGCGGACCCGGCCCGCGTCGGCGGGACGCCTACCAGATGGCCTCGACCCACTCCGGGTGGTCGATGAACGGGTTCCGGTTGTGCTGGAACCGCTCGAATATGACGTCGTTGCGCTTCTTCTCGAAGCTGTCCGGCGGGTCCTCCTGGCTCCACCGCTTCAGGACGGAGAGCCGGCCGATGTTCGGCGCCGAGCCGTTGCTCACCTTCTCGTTGGGCTCCAGGTCGGCGAAGGCGTCGTCCCCCTCGTACCGCACGGCCATGTAGAGGATCATCCGGGCCACGTCGCCCTTGACGGCGTCGCGGGGTTCGAAGGAGTCGCCGTCCGTGTAGTTGCCCGGCGCGCCGGAGACGGCGCTGCCGCCCTCGTCGAAGTCCTTGTTGCCGCGGATCGAGTTGACCTGGACGTCCTCCGGGCGCAGGTGGTGGATGTCGGTGCCGGGACCGGTCGCGGTGCCGAAGTTCCCGTGCGACTTGGCCCAGACGTGCTCCCGGTTCCAGTCCCCGGTGCTGCCGCCGTTCTCGTTCTTCGACTGCGAGCGGCCGGTGTACAGGAGGATCACGTGGGAGGAGTCGGCCGGGTCCTCGTCGGTGACCTTGAGGGCGTCCCAGACCTGGGCGTACGTGAGCGTGCTCTGGTCGCTGACGATGGTGTGCAGCGAGCTCTTCAGGGCCGCGCCGGTCTTGCCGAGGGCGTCCTGGTAGTAGGTGTCGTCGAGGACGGCGGCGGGGGCCGCGGTGGCCGGCGCGGCGGAGGCCGCGACGCCGGTGAGTACGGCGATCGAGGTGGCGGTCGCGAGTAGTGGACGCGCGTAGAGGCGGCGACGGACGGACATGTGGGGTGTCCTCTCCAAGCGGGGCCCGCTCTGCCGCCACCGGGATGCGTGGGGGAGCGGAGCCGGGTGGCCGGTCGTTGGCTGGTCAGCCGGGAGCCTCGCACACGCGGAGTGCCGCCGTGTGAACGTCGCGTATTCATCATGTGCAAGTCAGGTGATACCTCTCCGGGCGCCTCCCGCCCTCGGATGCGGCGACCTCCGTGGGGAGCGAGAATTGCCGCAAGGACGAGGAGGCGGTATGAGCGAAGAGTCCGAATCCACATCCACATCCGCATCCGCGCCGGACGCGCGGGAGGTGACCCCCGACCGGCTGCTGCACACCGGCGGCCACGACCAGCCGACCCCGGAGGACCTGGTCCTCGCCTCGGGGCGGGACCTGACCCCGGAGAACCTCCGCTGGGCCGAGCGCACGCTGGCCGAGGAGGGCCGGGCAGCCGTGGAGAAGCGGCTTCCATGACGGGGGAGCGGCTTCCTTGACGGAGAAGCGGCTTCCCCGACGGGGGAGGCGGCTTCCCTGACGGGAGGCGGCTTCCTTGACGGAACCGGGGCGGGGAGCCGTCGAAGGCTCCCCGCGCCTCGGCTAGCCTGAACGCGATATGAACCGTTTGACGACGTCACAAGGCGTGTTCGAGCTCGCCCGCTTTCCCGAGGACCACCGCGACCGGCTCCGCGCCTGGGACGCGGCGGACGAGTACCTGCTGCGGCGGACGGCGGGCACCGAGGACGACGAGCCGGTCCCCCTGACCGGAACCGTCGTGGTGCTGGGCGACCGCTGGGGCGCCCTGGCCACGGCCCTCGCCGGACACCACCCCGTACAGATCACCGATTCCTACCTCGCGCAGCGGGCCACCCGCGCCAACCTCGCCCGCAACGGCGCCGATCCGGACGCGGTGCGGATCCTGTCGGTGCGCGACACCCCGCCGGAACGCATCGACACCCTGCTCGTACGGGTACCCAAGAGCCTGGCGCTCCTGGAGGACCAGCTGCACCGGCTCGCCCCCGCGCTGCACGCCGGGAGCGTCGTGATCGGCACCGGCATGGTGAAGGATATCCACACCTCCACCCTCCGGCTCTTCGAGCGGATCGTCGGACCCACCCGCACCTCACTCGCGGTGAAGAAGGCCCGGCTCATCCACTGCACCCCCGATCCGGCGCTGTCCACGGCCCCCAGCCCCTGGCCGTACCGCTACGAACTGCCCGACGGGACCGGCGCGATGTCGGGGCGGACCGTCACCAACCACGCCGGGATCTTCTGCGCCGACCGCCTGGACATCGGCACCCGCTTCTTCCTGAAGCACCTGCCCGAGCGGACCGGCCCCGACCGCGTCGTCGACCTCGGCTGCGGCAACGGCGTGGTGGGCACGGCCGCCGCGCTCGGCAACCCGGAGGCCTCCCTCACCTTCCTCGACGAGTCGTACCAGGCGGTCGCCTCCGCCGAGGAGACCTTCCGGGCCAACACACCACCCGGCACCGAGGCCCGCTTCGTCGTCGGCGACGCCCTCGCGGACGTACCGCCGGCGAGCGTGGACCTCGTCCTGTGCAACCCGCCCTTCCACTCGCACCAGGCGGTCACCGACGCCACCGCCCGGACCATGTTCCAGGGGGCCCGCGCCGCCCTGCGCCCGGGCGGTGAACTCTGGGTCGTCGCCAACCGGCACCTCGGCCACCACGTCCGGCTCCGGCGGATCTTCGGTAACTGCGCCACCGTGGCGGGTGACCCGAAATTCGTGGTGCTGCGGGCCGTCCGCCGCTGACCGGGGGTCAGGGCAGGTCGTCGCGCCCCAGCCAGGACGGCACCTCGGGCACCTCCGTGTCCCAGGCGGGCGGCGGACCGGGATCCGGCTCCGGGGCGCGTGGGCGCGGTCCGCGGTCCACTCCGCGCCGCCACGGCTTCCGGACCGGCCGGGAGGGCTCGGGCACCGGTCCGGGCTCGACGTCGGCCGAGGCGTCGGCCTGGTCGTCGTCGGCCGGGGTCTCGGGCGGGTCGCTGTCGTACACCTGCTCGGCGACCCGGAAACGGCAGTGGAACGTCCGCCAGACGCCCTTGACGACCAGGAGGAACCCCTCCGCCTCCTGGTAGAGGAACCGCCGCTCCGGGTTGGCCGGATGGAACGGCTGGAACCGCTCGGCCCGCGCCCGGAGCACGTCGAGCGCCTCCTGCCGGGTCCCGTCCACGTGGTCCAGCACGTCGACCGACCACATCTGCCCCTTGCCGTACCACAGGTTCTGCTCGACGATCAGCCCCCATCTGGGCACGCCTGTCCACCCCTCCCCGTCCCGCGCACCGTTGCCCTCTGCGTCTGCCGGCGCCGGGGCGCCATACTAAAGCGTGTTGCGGAAGGCTGTGGCTGGGCAGCCGGCGCCCGGCACGCACGACCCCCCGGCCCGACCAGGCCGACCGGCCTGCCCGTTCCACCGCCGAGCGGAAGGTACGAGCCGATGAGCGAAGCCGACCCGGGGCTGTTCGGACCCCGGTCCGTCACCTGGCAGATGCACGCGGACCCCATGATGTGGATCGCCGGTGTGCGCGCCCTCTACCTCCAGGCCCTCCATCCCCGCGCCGTGCGCGGGGTGATGGAGAACTCCGACTTCCGCGAGGACGCCTGGGGGCGGCTGATGCGCACCGCCGACTTCGTCGGCACCCTCACCTACGCCACCACACCGGACGCCGAGAGGTACGGCGCGCGGGTCCGCAAGATACACCGCCTCCTGACGGCCACCGATCCGCTCACCGGCGAGACCTACGGCATCGACGAACCGGACCTGCTGCTCTGGGTGCACTGCGCCGAGGCCGACTCCTACCTCCAGGTCGAGCGCCGCTCAGGCCTCCCGCTCACCGACGCCCAGGCCGACCGCTACCTCGACGAGCAGCGCGAGGCCGCACGTATGGTCGGCCTCGACCCGTCCGCCGTACCGGCCACCACGGCGGAGATGGAGGCCTACTTCGCCGGGGTCCGGCCCGAACTCGCCGCCGGGCCGGACGCCCGGGAGGTCGACGACTTCCTGCGCGACCCGCCCGTCCCCGCCGCGCTGGTCCCGGCGCGCGCCCTGCTGTGGCGGCGGGTGGCGGCACTCGCCTACGACTCGCTGCCCCCGTACGCCCACGAGCTGTACGGCAGGCCCGCCCCGCCCCGCGCCGCCGTCGACCGCCGTCTGCGCGTCGCCGGGACGGCCCTGCGCCGCGTCCCCGCGCGTCTGAGACGGCGCCTGCCGCCCGGCCACGTCGCGAAGGCGATGGCGCGGCTCGGCCCCGGCAGCCGCCCCTCCCCGTACAAACTCCGCAGACAGGCGGCCATACTGGACGGGCCGGGGAGGGCGCAGCGGTAGTAGGCGACACGACGGGGGCGACTGCGGGAGATGGCGGAGACCAGGCTGATCCAGAGCCGGTACCGGCTGCTCGATCTGATCGGGCGCGGCGGCATGGGCGAGGTGTGGCGTGCCCGTGACGAATCCCTGGGCCGGCAGGTCGCCGTCAAATGCCTCAAACCGATGGGGCCCCAGCGGGACCGCTCCTTCACCCGCGTCCTGCGCGAGCGCTTCCGCCGCGAGGCGCGGGTGGCGGCCTCGCTCCAGCACCGGGGCGTGACCGTCGTGCACGACTTCGGGGAGTCGGAGGGCGTCCTCTACCTCGTCATGGAGCTGCTGGACGGACGCAACCTCAGCCAGCTCCTGGAGGACAACCGGCAGCACCCGCTGCCCGTGCCCGACGTCGTGGACATCGCCGAACAGGTCGCCGACGCCCTCGGCTACACCCACCAGCAGGGCATCGTGCACCGCGACCTCAAGCCCGCCAACATCATGCGGCTCGACGACGGCACGGTGAAGATCTGCGACTTCGGCATCGCCCGGCTGGGCCACGACATCGGCTTCACCTCGCGCCTCACCGGCACCGGGATCGCCATGGGCACCCCGCACTACATGTCGCCCGAGCAGATCAGCGGCGGTGACGTCGACCACCGCAGCGACCTCTACTCCCTGGGCTGCGTGCTGTACGAGATCGCCACCGGCGTGCCCCCGTTCGACCTGGGCGACGCCTGGGCCGTCCTCGTCGGACACCGCGACACCGCGCCCGAACCCCCGCGCACCCACCGGGCGGAGCTGCCCGGGTTCTTCGACCGGGTCGTCCTGGACCTGCTCGCCAAGACCCCCGACGCCCGGCCCGCCGACGCGGGCGCCCTGCGGCAGCGCATCGCCGTCGGCCGGACCGGCGAGCAGACCCGGGTACCGGCCGCCGGGCGGGTACCGCTCGCTTCGCCCGCCCCCCGCCCGGCCGCGGTGGGATCCCGACTGCCGTCCTGGACCCGGAACATGACCGCCGGTCACAAGGCGGCCGCCGCGCCACCGCCGGAAACGGCGCCCTTCGACCACGCTGCGGGCCTCACCGGGATCTGGACGACGGGGACGGACCTCGGCGGCCTCTCCGGCGCGTTCCCGTCCGGGGGCGCCACCCGGCCCACCCCGTCGCCCGAACTGCTCTCCACCCTGGCCAGCCGGCACAGCGCCGGGCTCAACCTCGCCCGCCTGGGCCACTGGGAGGAGGCCGGTGAGGTGCACCGGTCGGTCGCCGCGACGCGCGAGCACGCGCTGGGACCCGACCACCCCGACACCCTTGCCAGCCGGTACGAGGTCGGGTTCACCCTCAGCCGCACGGGACAGGCCGACGAGGCCCTGCGCGAGTTCGGCCGGGTCGCCGACGGACGCGAACGCGTCCTGGGCACGGACCACCCGGAGACGCTGGCGGCCCGCCAGGAGACCGCGTACGTCCTCGGCCAGCTCGGCCGGCACTTCGAGGCCCACCAGGTCTACGCCGCGGTGCTCGCCTCCCGGGAGCGCACCATGGGACCGGACCACCCGGACACCCTGCGCTGCCGCCACAACCTGGCCTTCAACCTCGGCAGGCTGGGCCGGCTGGAGGACGCCTACCTGATGGCCCGTGAGGTCGCCGACGCCCGCAGCCGGCTGCTCGGCGCGACCCACCCCGACACCCTGGTCACCCTCTACGAAGTCGCGTACACCCTGGGCCAGCTGGACCGCTGGGGAGAGGCGCTGCGGACCTACCGCGAGGTCGCCCGCGCCAGGAGCGGCGTGCTGGGAGCCGATCACCCCGACACCCTGGCCGCACGTTACGAGATCGGCATCAGCCTGGGCCGCCTGGGCCGCAGCGCCGAGGCGCTGGAGCTGTACCGCGTGCTGGTCGAGGACCGCACCCGTGTCGACGGTCCCGACGCCCCCGAGACCCTGCGGGCCCGGCACGGCCTCGGCGTCAACCTGGGGCGGATGGCGCGCTGGGAGGAGGCGCTCGTCGAGGCCCGCGACGTCTGCGCCCTGCGCGAGCGCACCCTCGGCCCGGACCACCCCGACACGCTGGTCAGCCGGCGCGAGGTGGCCGTGGGCCTCGGCTGGCTGGGCCGGTGGGCCGACGCCCTCGTCGACTACCGGGAGGTCGCCGACGCCCGCGAACGGGTCCTGGGTGCCGAGCATCCCGACACCCTCGCCAGCCGCAACGACGAGGCGCACTGCCTGGAACAGCTCGGCCGGGGCACGGAAGCGGTCGAGCTGTACCGGCAGGTCGCGGCCCTGCGCCGGCAGCACGTCCCACCGAGCTGAAGAGGCGTCAGCTCCCCAGCCCGGCCCGCACGCGGTAGAGGTCGCGCAGCAGGGCGATCTCGGCCCCGTGGTGCAGGATCTCCTGGTTCACCCACCACACGACGTCGAGGAACGGGTTCTCCGGATCGCTGCCGTACGGATACCCGCAGTACCCGACGGTGTCGAGCGCCGCGTCGTCGGCGCCCGCCAGCACGGACCGCCAGGCGTGGACACCGGCCTCGAACGCGGCGATCCCACCGGCCGCCTCCCCCTCCACGCGGTAGTCGTCCCGGGTCAGGGCGCGGCTTCCGGTGGTGTGGTCGGCGCGGATCGTCAGCAGCTCCGCGAGATGGCTCAGACGCCAGGCCGCCGTGGTGAGGGGCGGTGGCGTGGGGTGGGGGAAGGGCGCGGTGTCGCGGCCCCACCCGCCCGTGCCGCTCAGCGCGGTCGCGCCCGGACCGGGGCCGTCGGCGCGGCGGCGGACCGACCAGCATCCGGGGACCGGCTCCCAGCGGAACTCCTCGTCCGTCATCGCCGTGGCCGGGACGTCCGTACCGTTGCCGCTGTCGGTGAAGGGTCCCGTCATGCGCCTCACGAGTCGCTCGGACGCCCAGTCGAACTGGTCGAGGAGGGGGAGCAGGCGTGCCGGTGTCGTCATCGTTCTCCTACGGTGGGACGGAAGGGCGAGGTGAGGCCGGACGGAAGGGCGAGTCGGGCCGCGCAGCACCCTGCCACAGCCGCTGTGCGGCCCTGTACCGGTTTTCCAGGGGCGCCCCCGGCTCGTACCGGCTACGGGCACGGCGACGCCCTGGCGCGTGCCGGTTTCGGCGGCACTCTGGGCTCGTCCCGGCTTGGCTTCGGCGGAGGCGCCCAGCCCCTGGCCAGGTCCGATCCTGCCGTGTTACGAAGGGACATGTCCGCAGCCCAGACCCACCCCACAGGCCCGCCCGCGTCGGACCGCTACGACGCGGTGATCGTCGGAGGCGGCCACAACGGCCTGGTCGCAGCCGCCTACCTGGCCCGCGCCGGGCAGTCCGTCCTCGTACTGGAGAGGCTCGCCGGAACCGGCGGAGCGGCGGTCTCCACCCAGGCGTTCGCCGGGACCGACGCCCGGCTCTCGCGCTACTCCTACCTCGTCTCCCTGCTGCCCGACAAGATCGTCGAGGACCTCAAGCTCGACTTCGCCGTGCGCAAGCGTCCCGTCTCCTCGTACACCCCCGTCGTGCGCGCGGGGAGGCCCACCGGGCTGCTCGTCGGCGGCGAGGGCACCCGGGACTCCTTCGCCACCCTCACCGGCGGCGACCGCGAGTACGAGGCGTGGCAGCGGTTCTACGGCATGACCCGGCGGGTCGCCGAGCGGGTCTTCCCGACGCTCACCGAGCCCCTGCCGGACCGGGGCGCCCTGCGGGCCCGCGTCGATGACCAGGAGGCCTGGCGCACGCTGTTCGAGGAGCCGATCGGGGCCGCCGTCGAGAGGACCTTCCAGGACGACCTGGTCCGTGGGGTCGTCCTCACCGACGCGCTGATCGGTACCTTCGCCGACGCCCACGACCCCTCCCTGATCCAGAACCGCTGCTTCCTCTACCACGTGATCGGCGGATCCACCGGGGACTGGGACGTCCCGGTCGGCGGCATGGGGGCCCTCACCGACGCGCTGGCCGGTGCGGCGCGGGCGGCGGGGGCCGAGATCAGGGTCCTGCACGAGGCGACCCGCATCGACACCGACGGCACCCGCGCCGAGGTCACCGTCCGCTCGGCGGACGCGGAGCACGTCATCGGTGCCCGCAGGGTCCTGGTCAACGCCTCGCCGCAGGAGTTGTCCGCGCTCCTCGGTGAGGTTCCACCCGCCCCGGCCGAGGGGGCCCAGCTGAAGGTGAACATGCTGCTCACCCGGTTGCCGAAGCTGCGTGACCGCTCGGTCGATCCCCGCAGCGCGTTCGCCGGGACATTCCATGTGGCCGAGGGATACGGGCAGTTGGCGGACGCCTACCGGGAGGCGGCGGCGGGCCGGCTGCCCGCCGCCCCGCCGTCCGAGATCTACTGCCACTCGCTGACCGACCCCTCGATCCTGGGCCCCGGGCTCGCCGCCCGGGGCTACCACACCCTCACCCTCTTCGGTCTGCACGCCCCGGCCCGGCTCTTCGCCGAGGACAACGAGGCGGCCCGCACGGCTCTGCTCGACGCCACCCTCGCGCAACTCGACGCGCACCTGGAGGAGCCGCTAGCCGACTGCCTGGCCCTCGACGGCGACGGCAGGCCGTGCATCGAGGCGAAATCCCCGCTCGACCTGGAGCGGGACCTGGGGCTGCCCGGCGGCCACATCTTCCACGGCGACCTCTCCTTCCCGTACGCGACGGGGGCGAGCGACCGGTGGGGAGTGGAGACCGCGCACGCCAACGTCCTGCTCTGCGGGGCGGGAGCGGTGCGTGGTGGCGGGGTCAGCGGAGTGCCCGGACACAACGCGGCCATGGCGGCACTGGGCCACTGACGCCGGCCGGTCGGCGCCCGCACAGGGCGTGACTCTCACGGGGCAACCCCCATAGGGAGTGACCCTCATACGACAGAACCCTCCATACGAGGGGCCCATGCGAGGGGCCCATACGAGGGGACCGTCATACAAGGGGACTCTCATAGGGAGGCACCCCTCACCCTCTACTTCAGGGTGAGGGATGCCGTTCGCGGGAGGTGGTGGCCGACGCGGACCGCCCCGCCCGGTCGACGGACCGGACGGGGCGGACACACGGGGCGGGCGGGGTGGGTGCGGGTGTCACCGCCGCCCGGCCCCGGCAGGGGCGGCCTCGCGGTCAGGAGGCGGTGCAGGCGCCGACGACGGGCGCCGCGGTGTTGCCGTTCGTCATGACGGTGAACCCGAAGCTCGTCGAGGCACCCGCCGACAGAGTCCCGTTGTAGGTCGGCTTCACGGTCATCACGGTGTTGCCGGCGTTCCATGTGGGGGCGCCGTTCCAGAGGGCGGAGACCTGCTGGGACGAGGGCATGGTCACCGGCACGGACCAGGTCGTGATGCCCGACGCACCGGCTTTGACGGTCACCTCGCCGTTGTACCCGCCTTGCCACGTGGCGGTCTGTGTGTACGTCGCCGAGCAACTGCCGGTTCCCCCACCGCCGTTGTCGCCGCCTCCGTCACCGCCACCGTCGCCGCCGCCGGTGGACCCGCCGAGCGCGGCGAGCACCGCGTCGTAGGCCGGCTTCTTGGTGTAGTTGCCGTCGAAGAGCAGCGGCGTCCCGCCGCTGCGCCAGGAGTACTTGTCGGTGACACCCCAGACGGTGAGGCCCGTGCAGCGCGACACGCCCAGGCAGGCATTCACGACGCTCGTGTAGTTGGCGGCCTGGGCCGCGCCGGAGCCCTCGATGTCCAGCTCGGTGATCTGGACGTCGACCCCGAGGTCGGCGAAGCGCTGGAGGTTGGCCCGGTAGTCCGAGGGGACCGGTGAGTTGCTGTTGAAGTGGGACTGGAAGCCCACGCAGTCGATCGGCACGCCGCGCTGCTTGAAGTCCTTCACCATGGCGTAGACCGCGTTGCTCTTCGCGTTCTGTCCGTCGGTGTTGTAGTCGTTGTAGCAGAGCTTGGCGGCGGGATCGACCGTGCGTGCGGTACGGAACGCCTCCTCGATGAAGCCGTCACCCAGCTTGTCCTGGAAGGGCGAACTGCGCCGGGCGCCGTTGCCGCCGTCCTGGAAGGCCTCGTTCACCACGTCCCAGGAGTGGATCTTGCCCTTGTAGTGCGTCATCACCTGGGTGATGTGGTTGTTCATCGCCGCGCGCAGATCGGTGGCGCCCAGGCCGCCGACCCACCCCGGCAGCTGCGAGTGCCACACCAGGGTGTGCCCGCGCACCTTCATCCCCTTGCTCTGCGCGTGGCTGACGATCTGGTCGGCGCCGGTGAACGTGAAGAAGTTCCGGCTGCCCTCGACCGCGTCCCACTTCATCTCGTTCTCGGGGGTGACCGAGTCGAACTGGGCGTCCAGTGTGGAGGCGTACTGCGCCTCGCCGAGGTGGTTCGCCGCGACCGCGGTGCCGAAGTAGCGGCCCTTGGCCGCCGCCGCGTCACCGAGGGCGCCCGTGGCCTCGGCCGTCCCGGCGAGGGCGACCACACCGGCCGCGGCGAGCACACCCGCCGTCAGGACGGAGACCGCCCGTCTGGCGCGGGCTGTCGGGCGGGGGCGTGCGGGGGATTTCTTGGCCATCACGTTGTCCAGCCTCTTCTTCCGGTTGCCGGGCGGAAGCAACAGGGGTGCCCGGTCAGGGGATGCGGACCGTTCGAGGTGCTGTGGGACCTCCCGCCGGGGCGCGCCGTCGAAGGCACCCTCGGCGGGAGGGTGAGCGATGGAACATGGGAGCGAGGGAGAGTATGCGCTCAGGCTGAGGCCGCGTCAACGCCGTATTTCCGAAATATTTCCGAGCGAACTCCCGCTCATCTGTGGATGGTTGGCGATGCCACCTGCGTAGACGGTGAGGATCTGGTATGGATCCGGATTCTTCCGGCGAGGGCAGGCGTCCCTCATGGTGGTGCGTGGCGAAAGGCCGTCAGGGGAGCGGGCGAAAGTTTCGGAGCGGGTCGCGAGGGCCCGTACCCCTAACTGGCGTCCCTGGTGAACGCGGCCTGTGAACCGGCCCCGTGCACGTACCCGTGAGCCGGCTCCGTGTACGCGCCCCTACTCACAGGGTGCGGCCGAGCCTGGCGGGGCGGGGCGTGCCTTCCGGGCAGACCGCGCCCCGCAGTTGTGCGACGGGGAATCCTGGGCCGGGAGCCGGGAGCCGGGAGCCGGGAGCCGGGAGCCGGGAGCCGGGAGCCGGGAGCCGGGAGCCGGGAGCCGGGAGCCGGCCCCCCCTGGGCCTTGGGCCCAGGGCCCAGGGGGCCGAGGGGCCGAGGGAAGAGTGCCGGCCGTCCGTCGTCAGCCGCCGAGAAGTGAGAATCCCAGCACGACACCCGCCGAGACGGTCACCTTTCCCGGCGTCAGGTCGCCCTCGCCGCCGTCCACGGCGTGCCCGCGGTGGCTCCGGTAGTTCTGCGTCCCCTCGGCGTCCACGTCCTTGATGTGGACGACCGGCCCGAGGCGCGCACCGGCCGCCTCGGCGTACAGCGCGGCCTTCTCGCGGGCCGCGGCCACCGCCGCCGTACGGGCCTGCGCGCGCAGCTCCTTCTTACGGCGCACGTCGAACTCCACACCGCTGACCTGGTTGGCTCCCGCGTCGACCAGGTCGATGAGTACCGTCTCCAGGGTGTCCAGGTCGCGCAGTTCGATGACGAACGAGGCGGTGCACTCGTAGCCCATGAACCTGCGTGTCTCCCCGTAGCTCCACTTCGACGTGAGGTTCAGACGTGAGGTGGAGACGGCCGCTTCGGGCACCCCGTGTCCGCGGAGCACCTGGCGGATGCGGTTGACTCCGCCATGGGTGGCCGCGAACGCCTCGGCCGGCGTGTCCTCGGTCTGCTCGATCGCCACGCGCAGACGGGCCAGGTCCGGCGCGACGTCCTCACTCGCCGCGCCGAACACCGACACGCCCCACGGGGCCTCTATGTGCTGGCTACCGTTCATGCCGGTCATCCAAGCAGCCGTATCCGTCGCGCCGCAGGGCCGGGGGTCTGTTCAGTCGGCGGACACGGTCCACCCCGAGGCCTCGAACCGGCGTGCGTCCGCGGGCCTTTCGCCGTCGAAGAGGGTGCGCCCGCCGTCCTCGACCCGGACCCCGTCCACGTACGCCCCGCGCCCGACGTACAACTGGTCGGTCGTGTAACGCCAGCGCAGCCGCACCTCGCTACCCCGCCAGGGGGACAGGTCCGCGTCCAACCGGTGCCAGACGCGCCCCGACCAGCCGGACACCGAGCCCTGCGGATGAGCACCGGAGATGGCCGGGGCGCCGTCACGGGCCGTTGGCCGGGTGGTGAACGGCACCGGCTGCCACGTGGCCCCCGCATCGGCCGACGCCTCCAGGAAGAGGAAGTCGGAGGCCGGTTCCGTGTCCCACCACAGCGCACAGCTGAGCGCGGCGCGGGAGGAGGACGGACGCAGCGCGGGCAGAGTGAGTGTGGCGGTGGCCGAACTCGCCATGCCGGAGAACCAGGCGGTCCGGCCACGGGTGGGCCGCACCGGCACCGCACGCGCCATCCGGTTCGCCGTGGCCACGCGCGGGGCGCTGCCCGAGCGCCAGGTGCGCACCGGGTGCACGGAGTTGCCGAGGACGATCAGGAACGAGTCGGTCGACGGGTCCAGGACCAGACTGGTGCCGGTGAATCCGGTGTGGCCCGCCGTACGCGGCGTGGCCATCGCCCCCATGTACCAGTGCTGGTACAGCTCGAAGCCCAAACCGTGGTCGTCGCCCGGGAAGGCGGTGTTGAAGTCGGTGAAGAGCAGTTCCACCGACTTCTCCGACAGAATCCGCGACCGCCCGTACACACCGCCGTTGAGCAGTGTCCGGGCCAGCACCGCGAGGTCCCAGGCGCAGGAGAAGACGCCCGCGTGGCCGGCGACCCCGTCCAGGCTGTAGGCGTTCTCGTCATGCACCTCGCCCCAGACCAGTCCGCGCTCCAGGCCCGACCACGGCAGCCGCGCGTCCTCGGTCGCGGCGATCTTCGGCTTCCACGAGGCGGGCGGGTTGTACCGCGTGCGGTGCATACCGAGCGGAGCGGTGATCTCCTCGCGGAGCAGCACATCCTGGGTGCGGCCGGTGATCTTCTCCAGGATCAGTTGGAGCGAGATCAGATTGAGGTCGGAGTAGAGATACACCGTCCCCGGGGCAGACGTGGGCACCTCGTCCCACAGCAGCCGGAGCTTCCCCTCCCGGGTCGGCTCCTCGTACAGCGGGATCCAGGCCTGGAAGCCCGAGGTATGAGTGAGGAGCTGACGGACCGTGACGTCCTGCTTCCCGCCCCCGGCGAAGTCCGGGAGGTACGAGGCGACCGTGGCCTCCAGCTCCAGCCGGCCCCGCTCGATCTGCTGGACGGCCAGGATCGAGGTGAACAGCTTCGACACCGACGCCAGGTCGAAGACCGTGTCCCGCGCCATCGGGATCTGCTGGTCGGCGGGGAACTCCACCCCCTTGTCCGTCTTCTCGTCGTAGGCCGCGTAGCGCACCGCCTTGCCGATCGGCCGGTGCAGCGCGACGGTCCCGCCGCGCCCGGCGAGCAGCACCGCACCGGCGTACCACGGGTGCCGCGGTGAGTCGGCCAGATACGTCTCGGCGTCGGTCACCAGCAGGTCGAGGTGCTCCTGAAGCAGACCCGCGCGCCCGGCCGGCCCGTGGCGCAGCGTGGGCCTGTCCGCCCCTGATCCCATACCCGTCCCGGTCACCGATGGTGTGCCCGCGGATCCCGTACCCCGCTCCGCCCCGAACGCGGATCCGGCCGCCCCCGCGAAGGGAATCGGTGCGAGAGCGAGTGCTCCGCCCAGCGCCAGTATCCCGCCGCCCAGCCTCCGGCGGCTCATTCCCCCGCCCGACATGTCCCCGGTCATCCCGAACCCCTTCCCCTCGCGTCGTCAGCGCGATCAGCAGCGCGAAAGTAATTTTCGAAATCTCGTCCGAGTGTGAAACTTCCTGCCGGAGTAGAGGGTACTGGCGCCCCCGTCGCCCCGTACGCCCCTGGCAGAACAAAGAATGTGACGGTACGTCAGCTATAGGCGGATGCCCGGAAAGCGGCGAACACGCTAAGGGGCGCACTGCCCCGGAGCCGGGTGGCACGGCCGGCAACGACAGCCGGGGCATCCACCAGGACGGCGAATCCGAGCGCCATCGGAGGGCGGGTAGCAGACGAGGCACGGCAACCAGCCCACCCCGGGTCCACAGACGCGTGGCGAGGACAGCCCCCCAGCGCCCCCGGACACTGCCCACCGGCCGGCACGCCCGTCACCTCGCTCGGCCCCCGCCGACCGGCCAGTGGTATCCGGCCCCTTGACCCCTGGCGTCCGGCCGCCCAGGATCACGCCATGAACGGTGTACGCGGCAGCACGGTCGACGGAGTAGTGGCACGCAGCGCACGGCGCACCCCCGGGCGTACCGCCGTGCGGTACGCCGGGCGGACCTGGACCTACGAGGCGCTGGACACAGCGGTCAGTACGGCGGCCGCCGTACTGACCACCGGCCACGGACTGCACCCGGGAGACCGGGTCGCCTCCTACGCGCACAACTCCGATGCCTACCTGATCGCCTATCTGGCCTGCGCCCGAGCCGGCCTGATCCACGTGCCGGTCAACCAGAATCTCACCGGCGAGGACCTCGCGTACATTCTCCGTCAGTCCGGCAGCTCGCTCGTCCTCACCGACCCCGACCTGGCCCCGCGCATCCCCTCGGGATACGCGGTGCGAGCCCTGCGTGACGCCCCCGACGCACTTCTCGACGAGCTGAGCACCCCCCGCTCCTTCACCCCCGAACGCGCTCCGGGCGCCGATGACCTGGTGCAACTGCTCTACACCTCCGGCACCACCGCGCAGCCCAAGGGCGCGATGATGACACACGGAGCGCTGGTCCACGCCTACGTCAGCGCCGTCACCGCTCTCGACCTGCGCCCCACCGACCGTCCCGTCCACTCGCTGCCGCTCTACCACTCCGCGCAGATGCACGTCTTCCTCCTGCCCTATCTCGCGGTGGGAGCCGAGAGCACCATCCTGGACGCCCCTGACCCGAGCCGGATCTTCGATCTCTTGGAGGCCGGCCAGGCGGACAGCCTCTTCGCACCACCGACCGTGTGGATCGGCCTCGCCAACCACCCGGAGTTCACCACCCGCCGGCTCGACGCCCTGCGCAAGGCGTACTACGGGGCCTCGGTCATGCCCGTGCCGGTACTGGAACGACTTCGCGGACACCTGCCGGAACTGGGGTTCTACAACTGCTTCGGCCAGAGCGAGATCGGGCCGCTCGCCACCGTCCTCGGCCCCGACGAGCACGACGGCCGGATGGACTCCTGCGGCCGCCCGGTCCTCTTCGTCGAGGCCAAGGTCGTCGACGAGAAGGGCGCGGAGGTGCCCGACGGTACGCCGGGCGAGGTGGTCTACCGTTCGCCCCAGCTCTGCCAGGGGTACTGGGACAAGCCGGAGGAGACCGCCGAGGCGTTCCGGGACGGCTGGTTCCACTCCGGCGACCTCGCGGTACGCGACGGCGAAGGCTATTTCACGGTTGTCGACCGGGTGAAGGACGTCATCAACTCCGGGGGTGTGCTGGTTGCCTCGCGCCAGGTGGAGGACGCCCTGTACACCCACCCGGCCGTGGCCGAGACCGCCGTGGTCGGGCTGCCCGACGAACGCTGGATCGAGGCGGTCACCGCGATCGTCGTCCTCCGCGACGACGCCACCGAGAGCGAACTGATCGAGCACGCCCGCGAGCGGCTGGCCCACTTCAAAGCTCCGAAGAAGGTCGTGTTCGTGGACGAACTCCCGCGCAACGCCAGCGGCAAGATCCTGAAACGGGAGCTGCGGGACCTATTCTCCCCGTCTGCCTGACCGGTGATCCGAGCCACCTTCTGTCCCGGCGATCCGTGACGCCCCGTCCGACCTGCCGGATCCATCCGACCTGCCGGATCCGACCGCCCCGTCCGGTCCGCCGGACCCGCCCGCCCCGCGGACCCGTGATGCCCTGTCCGGCCCGCCCGACCCGCCCGCCCCGCGCGAACGGTCGTCGGGCATCGGCGTCCGCCCCTCACCACCACCCGGCGGTCACGGCCGGCCGGCCGTGTGCCGCAGGGTCCGCCTCAGCAGCCGGCTGGTCGGAGATCCACGATCCGCTTGATTTTCCCGACCGACCTCTCCAGCGTCTCCGGATCCACGACCTCCACCCCGACACTCACACCGACCCCGTCCTTCACGGCCCTGGCTATCGACTCCGCGGCCGTCGCGCGCTCGTCGGCCGTCGCGTCCCCACGAGCCTCCGCCCGCACGGTCAGCACGTCCAGACGACCCCGCCGGGTCAGCCGCAACTGGAAGTGCGGAGCCACTCCCGGCGTGCGCAGCACGATCTCCTCGATCTGGGTCGGGAAGAGGTTGACGCCTCGGAGGATCACCATGTCGTCGCTGCGTCCGGTGACCTTCTCCATCCGCCGGAACGTACGCGCCGTACCGGGCAGCAGTCGCGTCAGGTCCCGGGTCCGGTAGCGGATCACCGGCATCGCCTCCTTGGTGAGCGAGGTGAACACCAGCTCGCCCTCCTCACCGTCCGGCTGCACCTCCCCGGTGAAGGGATCCACGACCTCGGGATAGAAATGGTCCTCCCATATGTGCAGACCGTCCTTCGTCTCGACGCACTCCTGCGCGACCCCCGGGCCCATCACCTCGGACAGCCCGTAGATGTCGACCGCGTCGATCGCGAACCGGTCCTCGATCTCCTTCCGCATCTCCTCGGTCCACGGCTCGGCCCCGAAGACACCGGTCCTGAGCGAGGTCGAACGGGGGTCGATCCCCTGCCGCTCGAACTCGTCCAGCAGGGTCAGCATGTACGTCGGCGTGATCATGATGATCTCGGGCCGGAAGTCCTGGATCAGCTGCACCTGGCGGGCCGTCATCCCGCCCGAGGCGGGAATCACCGTGCAGCCCAGGCGCTCCGCACCGTAATGCGCGCCCAGTCCGCCGGTGAACAACCCGTATCCGTACGCCACATGGACCTTCTGGCCCGGACGCGCCCCCGCCGCCCGGAGCGAACGGGCCACCACATCGGCCCAGGTGTCGAGATCCCTCTGCGTGTACCCCACCACCGTGGGCCGGCCCGTCGTCCCGCTGGACGCGTGGATCCGCCGGATACGGTCCTCCGGAACCGCGAACATCCCGAACGGGTAGTTGTCGCGCAGATCCCCCTTGACGGTGAACGGGAAACGGGAGAGATCCGCGAGCGTGTGGCAGTCGTCCGGGCGGACACCGGCCTTGTCGAAGGCGGTCCGGTAGAAACCGACGTGGTCGTACGCGTGCCGCAGCGTGGCCCTCAGCCGCTCCAGCTGCACCACCTCCAGCTCCTCGCGGCCGAGCCGCTCGGCGTCGTCCAGCAGCGCCGTCATGCGATGCTCCATTCTCCGAAACCGGACGACCGATCATTCGGTCGATCCCTCTGGGAGCAGTAATTCAGGACGGAGGCCTTTCTGGCAAGGGGGGTGTCCGACCCTGTGGAAAACTCCGGACGCCGCTGCGTGTCCTCGCCCGATTCGCTGTGGGCGTATGCGTCGGCAGGCGGCCGCCGGGCCTGTTTGGATGGACGTCATGCCGACCCTCCGCGCGTACGACGGGACCGAACTCGCCTACCGGGTCATGGGGGAGGGAGAGCCGCTGATCTGCCTGCCCGGCGGCTCCACGCGGGCGGCCGCCTGTCTCGGTGACCTCGGCGGGCTCTCCCGCACCCGCCAACTGGTCCTGCTCGACCTGCGCGGCACCGGCGACTCCGCGAACTCCGCCGACCGGTCGACATATCACTGCGGCCGGTCCGTCGACGATGTCGAGGCGCTCCGTGTACACCTCGGTCTCCGACAGGTCGACCTGCTGGCCCACTCCACGTCCGGGGACCTGGCGGTGCTCTACGCGGCGAGACACCCCCGGCGCCTGCGCTCCCTCATCCTCGTCGCGCCCGGGACACGCGCGGTCGGACTTCCCGCCACCGGCCATGACGTGCGCGACGCCCCGTCCCCGCGCGACCCCGAACCCGGCTACCCGGTCCTTGTCCTCGCGGGGGAGCGCGACTCCGCTCCCAGCCCCGACCGGGCGGCACAACTCGCCGCTCTCTTCCCCGACGCCGAATTCGCCGTCCAGCGCGGCGCGGGCCACTGCCCGTGGATCGACGACCCCGGTGCCTTCGCCCGAACGCTCACCGCCTTCCTCGACCCCGAGGTCAGCAGCGTGCGGCCCGGAGGCATCCGCCTCGCCTACCGCACCTGGGGCGATCCCTGCGCCCCGCCGGTCGTGCTGGCCCACGGGCGGTGCGGCGACAGCCGGGACTGGGCGACCGTCGCCCGCGAACTCGCCGCGCACCACCGGGTGTACGCGCTCGACTTCCGCGGCCACGGCCTGAGCGACTGGCCCGGCCGCTACTCCTTCGAACTCTTCCGCGACGACCTGCACGGGTTCCTTGAGGCCCGCAATCTCGCCGGCGCGACGGTCGTCGGACACTCGATGGGCGGCGCGGCGGCCCTGATGCTCGCCGAACAGCAGCCCGGACTGATCGGCTCACTCGTCATCGAGGACGCCCCGCCCCCGGTCCCCCTCGACCCGCCCCGCCCGCCCGCCGAGCGGCCCGGGGGCCCGCTCGGCTTCGACTGGCCGGTGGTGCCGGCGATCGACGACCAGCTGAACGACCCGGACCCGGCGGTGCTCGAACGCCTGGGCGACATCACTGCCCCGACGCTCCTCATCGGCGGGACCCGCAGCCATATCGACCAACGGCAACTGGTCCTGGCGGCGGAGCGGATACCCGGCGGGCGGTTCGTCCCGGTCGACGCCGGTCATCTCGTGCACACCGAGAACCCAGGCGCCTTCCTCGCCGCACTCCGGTCCTTCGGCGTCGGCTGAACCCGCTCGCCGACGCCACGGCCGTAAAGGCCGGGCGTGGCGCTCCCGCGTGCCGGCGAGAGACCCAGGCGCGTCGGACGCCGCCCGCGTGGGCCTACCCGGGCGTGTCGGGCCTCGTGCCACGGGCGTCGCCCGGCATGTCGAAGACGGGTCGGCGGACCCACCCGGGCGTGTCAGGCCCGGTGCAGCAGAGTCGCGAGAGCGTCGCGCAGCACGGTCTCCGCGTCCGGCACCGCACCCGGCGAGCGCCAGGCCACGTAGGCGTCGGGACGCACCAGCACGGCGCCGTCCGCCCCCGTGCCGTGCGCGGCGGCCCAGTCCGCCCCGTTCTCGGTCACCAGGTCCGCCTCCGGGCCCGCGCCGAGGGCGTACGCGTCCAGCCGGATGCCCAGCTCCTCCGCGACCCGGCCAGCAGCCGCGCGCCACTCGGTGTGGGCCGCGTCGCAGAGCAGCACGAACGACCGCTCGTAGAGATCCAGGGTCGAGAGCCGCTCACCCTCCCGGCGCACCCACAGGTGCGGGGCACGGGTGCCCGGCTCGCCCCTGAGGTCCATGCCCTCCGGCACCACCGGCAGATCCGGATCGGCGCCCAGCACCGCGCCCCGGACGTACCTGTATCCCAGGGCCACCGTCAGCATGCCGCCCTTGCGCCCGCCGACCGGGCCCGGTGTGCCCGCGTAACCCGGGTGGCTGTGCTCCTGCGAGCGGGCCGAAGCCCGCGCGCTGGTCGCCCGCGCCACCGGCAGCCGCTCGGCCTCGTACGTCTCCAGGAGCCCGGGACCGGCCTCCCCGCCGACCACGGCGGCCAGCTTCCACGCCAGGTTGTGCGCGTCCTGGATACCGGTGTTCGAGCCGAACGCCCCGGTCGGGGACATCTCGTGGGCCGAGTCGCCGGCCAGGAACACCCGGCCCGACCCGTACCGCTCGGCCACCCGCTCCGCGGCGTGCCACGGGGCCTTTCCCGTGATCTCCACATCGAGCCCGGGCGCGCCGACCGCCCTGCGGATGTGCTCGGCGCACCGCTCGTCGGTGAAGTCCTCCAGCGTCTCGCCCAGGTCGGGCTTCCACGGGGCGTGGAACACCCACCGCTCCTCGTTGTCCACGGGCAGCAGCGCGCCGTCCGCGTCCGGGTTCGTCAGGTAGCAGACGATGAACCGCCGTTCCCCCACCACGGCGGCCAGGTCCCGGGACCGGAAGGTGATGCTCACGTTGTGGAACAGGTCCCCGGGGCCCGTCTGGCCGATCCGCAGCTGCTCGCGGATCGGGCTGCGCGGCCCGTCGGCCGCCACGAGGTAGTCGGCGCGCACGGTGGTGTGCTCCCCGGTCTCCCGGTCCTTCACCACCGCCGTGACGCCATCGGTGTCCTGGTCGAAGTTCAGCAGTTCGGCCGAGAACCGCAGATCACTGCCCAGGGCGCGAGCGTGGTCGACCAGCACGGGCTCCAGGTCGTTCTGGCTGCACAGGCACCAGCCGCTCGGACTGAACCGCGCGAGTCCACCGCCCGGGTCGATCTCCTTGAACAGCCACTCCTGGTCGTCCCCGGTGAGCGAGGCGGCCTGCAGGATGCCGTGGTTGTCCGCCAGGACCGAGGCGGCGTCACGGATCAGCGGCTCTGCCCCCGCCGTCCGGAACAGCTCCATCGTGCGTACGTTGTTGCCCCGGCCCCGCGGGTGGGTCGAGGTGCCCGCGTGCTTCTCGACCAGGAGGTGGCGGACGCCGAGCCGGCTCAGGAAGAGGGAGGCGGAGAGGCCCACGAGGGAGCCGCCCACGATGAGGACCGGTACACGGTGGTCGACGTTCTCGTTCATCAGTTGCTCCATCTCGGACGCAGGACGGATGCAGTGTCCATGCCCTCGGGAGAGGGCTTCGGCGACCTCCTCACCTGAACGGTTCATAAATCTCGCGCCGTCCGGAGCGGCGTTCCACGATCGATCGCGGGAGCGATGCTCGCGATGCGGGGGCGGACAGGGCGCATCGGCGGGAAGGGACCTGCTCCGCTTCCACTCCACCGAAACCGGACGGATGACGACAGACCACCGGACGTGGCCGTCGCACCGTCTCGAAGGAGAGCGAAAGATGACAACCCTCTCGGAACGGATATCGCAGTCCGCCTTCGACGGTTCGAGGCTCCGGGTCATATTGCTGCTGGACCTGCACGACGGCGCGCAGAACCAGTTCCTCGAGGCGTACGAGCACATGCGCAACCAGGTGGCGTCGATCCCCGGTCACATCAGCGACCAGCTCTGCCAGTCCATCGAGAACCCCTCGCAGTGGCTCATCACCAGCGAGTGGGAGAGCGCGCCGCCCTTCCTCGCCTGGGTGAACAGCGAGGAGCACGTCAAGACGGTCCAGCCCCTGCACAGTTGCGTACGCGACACCCGGTCGCTCCGCTTCAGCGTGCTGCGTGAGACCGGGCTCGCCTTCGAGAGCACCCCCGAATCCGTCAGGGGCCAGCTCCAGGCGGCCCCACGCCTGGGCGACGGCGTCGTACGCCACGCGCTCACCTTCACGGTGAAGCCGGGCACGGAGGACATGGTCGCGAAGATCCTCGCCGACTACGACTCCCCTCAGGCGAAGGTCGACGAGAACACCCGGCTGCGCCGCACCTCGCTCTTCATGCACGGCAACCGCGTCGTTCGGGCGGTGGAGGTCGAGGGCGACCTGATGGCGGCCCTGCGTCACGTCTCCCGCCAGCCCGAGGTCAGAGCCGTCGAGGAAGCCATCAACCCCTACCTGGAGCAGGACAGGGACCTCGCCGACCCGGACTCCGCCCGGATGTTCTTCACCCGCGCCGCGCTGCCCACCGTCCACCACGTGAAGGCCGGACGCCACGCGGCCGCCGACGTCCAGCGGCACGCGCTGTTCTACCAGGCCAAGGAGGGCTGCGGCATGGCCCTGGCCCGGCTGCTCGCGGGCCAGGACGAGGAAGCGGCGGAGGACGTCGCCGGCCCCATCGAGAGCAGCACCATCTTCCAGCGCGACGACGTCGTGGTGCGCCTGCTCGAAGTGAGCGGCCCCCTCGACGCGCAGCCCGCGCAGGCGCTCGGTATCGGCGGCGACCGCAAGGCGGCCATGCTGGGCCGGCTCCTCGAAGGGGGCGCGAACGGCCTGCCGACGACCGACCCGGAAGCGGCCCGGTTCCTCGCCCAGGCAGAGATGACCCTCATCACCGACCGTCGGGCCTCCGAGTCCTGACGTCCGCCACCGGCAGAACCGGGCACGGGCCCGCTGCCGCCACCTCGCACAACGCGCCCGGAGGAGAGCATTCATGACCACGCACCGGCCTCGCATCGTGGACCTCAGCGAGACGCAGCCCAACCGCAGGCGCGGAGGAGACCTGCGCGCCATGCTCACGCCCACAGCAGTGGGAGCCACCAGCGGCTTCATGGGACTGGCCATCGTCCGCCCCGGTGAGCGCATCGGCGAGCACTACCACCCGTACTCCGAGGAGTTCGTGTACGTCGTGGACGGTCTCCTCGAAGTCGACCTGGACGGCGAGCCGCACCCGATGCGGCCCGACCAGGGCCTGCTCATCCCGCCGCACGTGCGCCACCGTTTCCGCAACGTGGGAGACGTGGAGGCGCGCATGGTCTTCCACCTCGGCCCCCTCGCCCCGCGCCCCGAACTCGGCCACGTCGACACCGAGGGCACCGACGCCGGAACCGTGCCGGCCGCCGAGCGCGGAGCCCCGCCAGAACGAACGGGGGCCGCGTCGTGACCCGGCGTGTCGCCGTCACGGGGGTCGGCGTCGTCGCGCCAGGTGGTATCGGCGCTCCGGCGTTCTGGGACATGCTGGCGAACGGCCGCACCGCGACACGCGGCATCACCCTGTTCGACCCCGCGCCCTTCCGCTCCCGGATCGCCGCCGAGTGCGACTTCGACCCCGTCGCCCACGGCCTGGACGACGAACTGATCGCCCGCTCCGACCGGTACATCCAGTTCGCCCTCGTGGCGGCCAGGGAGGCGCTGGGCGACGCGGGGCTCGACCTGGAGAAGGAAGACCCCTGGCGCATCGGCGTGTCCCTCGGCACCGCGGTCGGAGGCACCACCCGTCTCGAACACGACTACGTGGCCGTCAGCGGCAGCGGTGCCCGCTGGGACGTCGACCACCAGCCGGCCGGCCGTCACCTGGAGCGGGCGTTCTCGCCCAGCACCCTCGCCTCGGCGGTCGCCGAGGAGGTCGGGGCGCACGGACCGGTGCAGACCGTCTCCACCGGCTGCACCTCCGGCCTGGACGCGATCGGCTACGCCTTTCACTCCATCGAGGAAGGCCGCGTCGATGTCTGCGTCGCCGGGGCGTCCGACACCCCGATCACCCCCATCACCGTCGCGTGCTTCGACGCGATCAAGGCGACCTCCGCGAACAACGACGACCCGGAGCACGCCTCCCGGCCGTTCGACGCCCGCCGCGACGGCTTCGTCATGGGCGAGGGAGGAGCCGTCCTCGTCCTGGAGGAGCTGGAGCACGCGCGCGCCCGCGGGGCGACCGTCCTGTGCGAGATATCCGGCTACGCCACCTTCGGCAACGCCTACCACATGACCGGGCTGACCAGCGAAGGCATCGAAATGGCCGAAGCCATCAACACGGCACTCGCGCACTCCCGGATCGACCCCACGGGGATCGACTACGTCAACGCGCACGGCTCGGGCACCAAGCAGAACGACCGGCACGAGACCGCCGCGGTGAAACGGGCCCTGGGCACACACGCCTACAAGGTGCCGATGAGCTCCATCAAGTCCATGGTCGGACACTCGCTGGGCGCCATCGGGGCGATCGAGATCGCCGCGTGCGTCCTGGCCCTCAAGCACCAGACGGTGCCCCCGACGGCCAACTACGAGACCGCGGACCCCGAGTGCGACCTCGACTACGTACCGCGCACCGCACGGCCCCTCAAGCTGCGCAGCGTGCTCTCGGTGGGCAGCGGGTTCGGCGGGTTCCAGTCCGCCGTCGCCCTGACCCGGCCAGGAGGGAGGACACCATGAGCAACCCCGCACACCGGCGGTCCGTCATCACGGGGATCGGTGTCGTCGCCCCCAACGGGACCGGCACCGGCGCCTTCTGGAAGCAGACCCAGGAAGGCGTCAGCGTCCTCGACCGGGTCACCCGCGAGGGCTGTGAGAACCTTCCGCTGCGGGTGGCCGGCGAGGTCAGGGACTTCGACCCGGTCGCCTCCGTCGAGGAGCGCTACCTCGTCCAGACCGACCGGTTCACGCACTACGCGATGGCCGCCGCCGACCTCGCCCTGGACGACGCGCGCCTCGGCCGCGCGGACTACGAGGACACGCCGTTCAAGGTGGGCGTGGTGACCGCCGCCGGATCCGGCGGCGGTGAGTTCGGCCAGCGCGAACTCGAACGCCTGTGGGGTCAGGGCCCCCGCTTCGTCGGCCCGTACCAGTCCATCGCCTGGTTCTACGCCGCCAGCACCGGCCAGATCTCCATCCGAGGCGGCTTCAAGGGCCCCTGCGCCGTCGTGGCGAGCGACGAGGCCGGCGGCCTCGACGCGCTCATGCACGCCGCACGCTCCGTGCGGGGCGGCACGGACGCCCTCGTCGTCGGAGCCGCCGAGGCACCGCTCGCCCCGTACTCGGTCGTCTGCCAGCTCGGCTACGAGGACCTCAGCGCCTGCGACGAACCGACCCGCGCCTACCGGCCCTTCACCGCCGACGCCTGCGGCTTCGTGCCGGCCGAGGGCGGCGCCATGCTGGTGGTCGAGGAGGAGACGGCGGCCCGCGGCCGGGGCGCCCGGGTCCGCGCCGAGATCGCCGGCCACTGCGCGACCTTCACCGGCGCGGGCCGCTGGGAGCAGTCCCGCCAAGGGCTGGCCCGAGCCGTCGAAGGCGCCCTGCGCGAAGCCGGCTGCGCTCCCGAGGAGATCGACGTCGTCTTCGCCGACGCCCTCGGCGTCCCCGCCGCCGACCGGGCCGAGGCGGGGGCACTCGCCGACGCACTCGGTGCGCACGGACGCCGCGTCCCCGTGACGGCGCCCAAGACCGGCATCGGCCGCGCCTACTGCGGAGCGCCCGTACTGGACGTCTCCGCGGCGGTGCTCGCCATGGAGCACGGTCTCATCCCGCCGACGCCCAACGTCTTCGAGGTGTGCCACGACCTCGACCTGGTCACCGTCCGCGCGCGCCCCGCACAGCTGCGGACGGCGCTGGTGCTGAGCCGGGGCCTCATGGGCTCGAACTCGGCCCTGGTGCTGCGGCGCCCCACCGACACCCCCGACTGACAAGGAGCCACCCGATGCCGGACCGACTGACGTACGAAGAACTGGCCGCACTGATGAAGAGCGGCGCGGGCCTCACGGTCGACGCGTCGGAGATGGAGAGCAGTCCGGGCTCGGCCTTCGAGGAATACGGCCTCGACTCACTGGGCCTGCTCGGCATCGTCGCCGCCCTTGAGAACCGCTACGGACGACCGCTGCCGGCCGACGCCGACCGGTGCAAGACGCCCGGCGAGTTCCTCGACCTCGTGAACACCACCCTGACAGGAGTCTGACGTGTCCGGACACACCGAGAACGAGATCACCATCGCCGCCCCCCTGGACCTGGTCTGGGACATGACGAACGACCTCGAGAACTGGCCCCAGCTGTTCAGCGAGTACGCCTCCGTCGAGGTGATCCGGCGCGAGGGGCAGACGACCACCTTCCGGCTCACCATGCACCCCGACGACAACGGCAAGGTGTGGAGCTGGGTCTCCGAGCGCACCACCGACCGCCGTGCCCGCACGGTGGACGCGCGGCGCGTGGAGCCGGGACCGTTCCAGCACATGGACATCCACTGGGAGTACGAGGAGGTCACCGGCGGGACCCGGATGCGCTGGCGCCAGGACTTCGCCATGCGGCCCGACGCCCCGGTCGACGACGCGTGGATGACGGACAACATCAACCGCAACTCCCGCGTCCAGATGGAACTCATCCGCGACAAGATCGAGCAGCGCGACCGCGAACGGCGCTCCGCCTCCGTCCCGGCCAACTGATGCCCCGAAAGGCAGCCAGATGCACCACGCACTGATCGTCGCCCGGATGGCCCCCGACTCCGCCCCGGACATCGCCGAGCTGTTCGCCGCCTCGGACAACACCGAGCTGCCCCACCTCGTGGGGGTCAACCGGCGCACCTTGTTCCAGTTCGGGGACGTGTACCTGCACCTGATCGAGTCCGAGCGGCCGCCGGGCCCGGAGATCGCCAAGGTGACCGAGCACCCGGAGTTCAAGGCCGTCAGCGACCGGCTGACCGCCTATGTGAGCCCCTACGACCCGCAGACCTGGCGCGGCCCCAAGGACGCCATGGCGCGGCAGTTCTACCGGTGGCAGCGGGACGGCTCCGGCTGACGCACCGGAGACCCGCCCCGGGCCCGGCACCTGAGTGCCGGGCCCGGGGCGGGTCCGTGTACCGGGGCGGGTCCGTGTACCGGAGTGGGTCAGTCCGGTACGACGCACTCGAAGGCGTGCAGATACGCGTTGACCGGCCGGACCTCGCCGATCTCCAGACCGGCGTCGCCGATCCGGGTCACCAGGCTCTCCCTGGTGTGCTTCGCACCGCCCACGTTGAGGAGCAGCAGAAGGTCCATGGCGGTGGTGAACCGCATCGAGGGGGTGTCGTCGACGAGGTTCTCGATGACCACCACCCTGGCGCCCGGACGGGCCGCCGCGACCACGTTCGCCAGCGTCCGGCGGGTGCTCTCGTCGTCCCACTCCAGGATGTTCTTGATGATGTAGAGGTCCACCTCGAACGGGATGCCCTCACGGCAGTCACCGGGCACGATCCGCACCCGGTCGGCGAGCGCGCCGCCCTCCCGCAGCCGTTCGTCCGCCCGCGCCACCACACCGGGCAGGTCGAGAAGGGTGCCGCGGACCGAGGGGTGCTTCTCCAGCAGGCTCGCCAGGACGTGCCCCTGGCCCCCGCCGATGTCGGCCACCGAGGACACTCCGGTGAGGTCGAGCAGTTCGGCGACGTCCCGCGCCGACTGCACGCTGGACGTGGTCATGGCCCGGTTGAACACCTGGGCGGACTCGCCCGCGTCCTGGTGGAGGTAGTCGAAGAACCCCTTGCCGAACGCCTCCGGGAAGACGCTCGAACCGGAGCGCACCGCGTCGTCGAGCCGCGGCCAGACCTCCCAGGTCCAGGGCTCCGTACACCACAGGGAGATGTACCGCAGACTGTTGGGGTCGTCCTCGCGCAGCAGGCGGGACATCTCGGTGTGGGCGAACGTCCCGTCCTCCGTCTCGCTGAAAATGCCGTAGCAGCACAGCGCGCGCAGCAGCCGCCGCAGGGGGACCGGCTCGGTGTTCACGGACCGGGCGAGATCCTCGGCCGAGGCGGGCGCCTCGCCGAGGGCGTCGGCGACACCCAGCCGGGCGGCCGCGCGCACGGCCGCGGCACACGCGGCTCCGAACGCGAGCTCCCTCAACCGCATGGCCGGCGGCGGAGCCTGCGCCGCGGCGGGGGGAGCCGTGGGTGTGGTGACGGGGGAGGTCAGGGGGGTGGTCTCGGGGGTGGGACTCACGGTGGTCATACCGTCTCGATTCTCCTGGTGCGGTGGCGGGCCGTTAGCCGGCACACATCCCGGCCGGTACGGACGTCCCGCACTCGTTGCTGACGAAGGTGTTACCCGTACCGGAGTCGTCCCGGTCGGCCAGGTCGGCCGGCTGGTTGTCCCGCACGAGGTTGCCGCTGATGGTGTTGTCACTGTTCAGCGCGCCCACGAAGCTCTTGAACAGCAGGATCCCGCCGGAGAGCGGGGTGGTGCCCACGTTGCCGCGCACGACGTTGGACCGGACGACCGTCTTCTCACTGCCCGTGAGCACGATGCCGGATCCCTGGATGGCCGTGAGCCGGGGGGTCGCCGGGCAGAACTTGTTGTTCTTCAGGATCCGGTTGCCGCTGACCGTCATCGCCCCCGCCGCCGGCTTGGACTCGTCGCCGACGACGAAGACGCCGCTGCAGTTCCCGGTGATGTCGTTGTCGTCGATCACCAGGTTCCGGACGCGCCGGGCGGTGACCCCGATGCGGTTGCCGTCCAGCACGTTCTGCCCGATCCGGGTGCCCCGGGTGTCGGTCGCCCCGCCCTCCTCGGTGACCGAGTTCGCGACGAAGATCCCGGCGTCGCCGTTGCCGGTGGCGGTGTTGCCCCGGAAGTCACCGCGGGTGGAGCGCTCCTGCGCGATGCCCCAGGTACCGTTGCCGCTCGCCGTCACACCGGTGACGGTGAGCCCGTCCGTCCAGGACGCCCAGACCCCGTTCCCGGTGAAGCCGGACACCGTCAACGACCGGATGGTCACATCGTCGACGGTCCGGCCCTCTGTGCCGACCGCACAGATGCCGTTGCCGTCCGCCGCGCAGGAACCGGCCTTCGCCTGGGTGGCCGGTGGCATGATCACGGTCTGGCCGCCGGTGCCGCGCAGCGTCAGACCGGGCTTCGTGATCAGGACACTCTCGCGGTAGACGCCGGGCATGACGAAGACGGTGTCCCCGGCATTCGCGGCGTCCACCGCGCGCTGGATCGAATCGCCCGGTCGCACCACGTGGTGCCCCGGTACGGACGCGGCGGAGGGGACGGCCGCGAGACCCAGGGCCGTGGCGATCGTGGCCCCCGCCAGACAGGTGATGTGTCTTTTCCTCATGAGCCGAAGCTAGGGGCGATCATGGGCCCCTGCCACGCTTGGTGAGCATATGACCACATGGCGTGCCCGAATGGCTTACGTGGACGCGTGGCCCCCGCCGGCCGGCCGCGTCCGCGCCTGCCGAGCGGGACCGCGTGGGCGGCCTCCGCCGACGCGGCCGCCCACACGCCCGGGGAGGTCCGGGGTGAGCCGTAACGTGGCCCCCATGACGGGCGAACGCGATCTTCGAACACTTCTGCGCGGCATGCGACCGGAGCTGAACCCCGGCCGCTACGTCTTCACCACCCGGGAGAGCGGCCAGGTGCCGTCCGGCGTCACCCCCGTGGTGACCGTCTCCGAACCCGAAGGGCTGACGCTCGTCCTCCCCGAGCACCAGGCGGTCGCGTCGCGGCTGCCGTACGACTTCGTGGCCGGGTGGATCACGCTCCGCGTCCACTCCGCCCTGGACGCCGTGGGTCTGACCGCGGCGGTCTCCCTCGCCCTCACCGACGCCGGGGTGAGCTGCAACGTGGTCGCGGGACACCACCACGACCACCTGTTCGTCCCCTACGAGCGGGCGGGCGAGGCCGTCGGAGTGCTGGAGGCGCTCGCCCGGGAGTCCTGAGACCGCGCCCTGGGCGGACAGCCCGTCGCCTCCGGGCCCGGCGGGCCCCGAGCCGTCGGGCCCGCCCGGCTCCGCAACGTGAGCCGGGCCACGTAATATGGCCTCATGTCCTTCCTCCGCCGCCGCAGCGCCGCCACCCCCGCCGGCCCGGACTTCGATGTCCTGGCCATGGATCCGGGCGACTGGCCCGGCAACCTCGGCGCCGGCCTGCTCCCCGCCCCGGACGGAAGCTGCCAGGGCGTCTTCCTCCGGTACGACCTGTACGGCGGACGCGGCCCGGCGATGATCATCGGCAATCTCCCGGAGGGCTCACCGGCCCGCGAGACCGAGGAGGGCCAGGTCCCCTTCGAGGTCGCCCAGCTCCTCCTCGCCCTGGAGAACGACGAGCCGATCGAGGTGACCGCCACCGAGGACGTCCCCGTCATGCAGGGGGACAGCCTCCTGGTCGTCCGCCGCGTCAAGCTCTCCGAGAGCCGCGTCTCCTGTGTTCAGTTCGACCGGAGCGACGGCGTGCTGGTCACCATCGCCAGCTGGGACCGGCCGATCACCGACGATCTGTACGCCCTGCTCAAACCGCTGCCTGCCGAGCTGTTCCAGCAGGGCTGAACCGTCCCCGCGTGAGCAGCCGGGTCACCTGGGCCGCCGACGTACCGAACCCCGTGGGGCCGCTGAGGTGCCACGGGGTTCCCGTTCCCCGGCGCAGGTCCTCCTCGCGGTAGCGGCGGCAGTCCCGGTGCCAGATCAGGATGCCGGCCAGCCAGTGCTGGAGCTCCACCACATAGCCCGCAAGGATCTCACGCGCCTCCGCGTCAAGGTCGAAGTCGTCGTACAGCACCGGGAGTTCGTGCTCGGCGACATGCCGGAACTGCCGCATCCGGGCGTTCATCAGATCGTGCACGATCGCGACGCCCGTGGGGTAGTCCACCCCGAAGAAGTTCTGCACGACCAGGACGCCGTTGTGCACCTCGCCCTCGTACTCGATCTCCTTCTGGTACGAGAACAGGTCGTTGAGCAGGCACGCGTAGTCCGCGGCCGCGTTCTCCAGGGACCGCAGCGGCCCACTGCGGTAGACCGCGTCGGGCACCTTCCTGCCGTGCCCCAGCCGGCACAGGCTCATCGTCAGATCCGAACCGAAGGTCGCGCGGCGCATCTCCACGTAGTCCACCGGGTCCGGGATCCGGTTCTGCGCCTGGTTCGCCAGCTCCCACAGCCAGCTCGCCGTCATCGACTCCACGGCCTCCCGGAAGGTACGGCGGCCGTCCTCGTCCATCGGCCCGGCCGTGCGCCGCCACAGATCGCCCAGCCCCCGCTCCAGCGCGTTCACCGGCTCGGGCGTCGACGATTCGTCCAGCGGCATGAACAGCGACAACCGCTCGTTGGCGAGCCGGGCACCGGCCAGGTCCCGGGTCCGCCCGTGCACCACCGGGAACCAGTCGTCGCCGTACGTGCCCCAGGTCAGCCACCCCGAGGACAGATCCAGCTCCTCCGGCGTCGCGTCCGGATGAAGGCCCGCCGCACACAGGGGCAGATCGGTCGCGATCAACCGCTCCTCGTCCCAGATGTGGGAACCCGGCACCCCGGGCTGCGCCTCCAGCAGGCCCATCCGCCGCGACCACTCCACGATCCGCACGCGCGCGCCGTCCAGATACGGGCTCAGCGTCGTGGAGAACGGCATCTCGAAGTCGGGCAGCAGCGACGGCCCCACGTGCTGGTAGGGGACGTGGGTGTGACTGCGCGTCCGGGCCGATTCCGAACGGGCGGTGAAGCGGACGGACGCGGCGGCCATCGCGAATCCGGGCACCGCCGCGGCCGCGCCCCCGTCGTTCATGTAGCGGCTGGAACGCATGTGCCACTCATGGCCCCCGGACTGCCAGTCCTGGAGGCCCTTGACGTACGCCATGACGGCGACCGTCTCGTCGGGGGTGAGGCCCTTCTCCGCGCACAGCGGCGGCAGTTCGGTCAGCGCCGTGTTCTCGAACTGCTGGAGGCGTGAGGTCAGCAGGTCGTTGACGGCCTCCGCCGCCTCCTGGGTGGAGCAGTTCAGGAACCTCTCCAGCACCAGCACGCCGTTGCTGTTCTCGCCTTCGTCCTCGACCTCGCGCTGGTACGAGAACAGGTCGTTGCGCAGGTGCACGCCGTCCGAGAAGGCGTCCCGCAGCACACGCAACGGGCGGGCGTCCGCCAGCGACGCGGGCACCTCGGCATTCGCCGCGTACTCCACCAGGCCCGCCGACCAGGGGGCGCCGCCCACCTTGCGGCGCATCTCGATGTACTCGACCGGGTTCGCGATCCGTCCCTCGTTGATGTTCGCGAGCTCCCACAGGGACTCGTTGAGCAGGTTCTCCGTCGCCTCCGCGAAGCGGGCACGCCAGGCGTCCGACATCGCCGGAACCGTCCTTGCCCAGAGGTCGGCCAGACCCGCCTCGACCGGATTGGTGGGCTCCGGCGTCGGGGCGCCCCGCTCCATCGGCATGAACGCGGGCAGCCGGTCCAGATACCGCTTCCCGCCCTCGCGGTCGGGAGTGCGCTTGAAGAGCTCCAGGAAGTGGTCGTCGAAGAAGAAGACCCACACATACCAGTCGGTGACCAGGGACAGTGCCTCGGTGGAGCAGTCGGGATGCGTGTAGGCGCACAGCAGTGCGTAGTCGTGGGATTCGAGGTCCTTCTCCTCCCAGATGCCGGACCCCTCCAGCATCCCCATGCCGCGGGCCCATGCCCGCGTATGACTCCGGGCCGCCTCCAGATGGGGGTTGAGACGTGCCGGATACGGGACATAGAAGTCCGGCAGGGTGAAGGGCTGTGCCATGTACGTCCGGCCTTTCCGAGAACATCGCGCGGGTCCACGCGAATCGGTCTGTCGGCGCCAGCACTACCCCTCCGCCATTCGGGGTACGCATCGCGCGAAATAGTCACACAAGCCCACAAGCTAAGGTGCCTGTGGACAAGCTTCTTGACGCGCCATCACTGCCGGTCACAGAGTGTGAGCGGACAGAGAAAACGCCGAGAATCCAAGGAACGGGCCCGGTGCCACCGGCCCAAGAAGGGTTGTCATGAAGCCCGACCCGAGGACCAGGACAAGGACAAGGACAAGGATCGCCCTCGCACTGCTCACCGCGGGAGCGCTCGCCCTGGCGCTGCCCACCCCCTCCGCCCAGGCCGGCACCGGCTCCGTACGGCCGGAGTGCCCACGCGGGCTCTCCTGCGACTGGGTGCCGGCCGCCTACCGGCAGACGGGCGATCCCGCGGACAAGGAGACGTACGGCAACTACGACACGGCCGACCGTCCGCGCGGCAACACGGTGAGATTCATCGTGCTGCACGACACCGAGGTCGACTACGACACGACCCTGAAAATCTTCCAGGATCCGGCCAACCAGACCTCCGCGCACTACGTGGTGCGCTCCTCCGACGGCCACGTCACCCAGATGGTGAAGAACAAGGACATCGCCTGGCAGGCCGGCAACTGGTATCTGAACACCCACTCCATCGGTATCGAACAGGAGGGTGTGGCGGCCGAGGGAGCGAAGTGGTACACCGACGCGATGTACCGGTCCACAGCACGGCTCGTACGCCACCTGGCGGCGAGGTACGACATCCCGCTCGACCGGCAGCACATCCTCGGCCATGACGGAGTGCCTCCCACCAGCGCCGCCGGTACGCCGAACATGCACTGGGACCCGGGCCCCTACTGGGACTGGAACCGCTTCATGGCCCTCTTGGGGCGGCCCGCCCGGCCGAGCCCGCCCCGGTCCGCGCCGAGCGCGCCCCGGAGAGGCGAACTCGTCACCGTCAGCGCCGGCTTCGCCGAGAACCGGCAGTCCTTCCGCGACTGCGAGAAGGGCGTCGACCTCCCGGTGCAGGCAAGCAGCGCCGTCCCCCTGCGCACCGCGCCCTCCACCGACGCCCCGCTCTTCTCCGATCCCGGTCTCCATCCGGACGGCGCCCCCGGCACCGACTGCGCCGCCGACTGGGGCAGCAAGATCAGCGCCACCCAGCAGGCCGTCGTCGCGGACCGGGCACCCGGCTGGACGGCGATCTGGTGGTACGGGCAGAAGGCGTGGATGCGTACGCCCACCCACTCCCGCGTCACCACGCCGACGGCGGGTCAGCTGGTCCGTCCCAAGGCGGGCAGGGGCGCGGTGCCGGTGTACGGAGTGGCCTACCCGGAGAAGGAGGAGTACCCCGGGGACTTCACCAGGCCGACCGCGGGGACCCCTCTCGTCTACACGATCAAGGAGGGGCAGTCCTACCCCGGTGGTGGTGCGGCACCCACCGGATACTTCTACGCGCCGACGATCGACTCCTCCAAGCCCTACGACCACACCTACTTCACGGGCACGGAGACCTATGTGACCGTGCAGATCGGGCACCGGGTCGGCTTCGTCAGAGCTTCCGACGTGGACGTCGTACGGACCCGCTCATGAGTGCGGCCCGTGGGGACGGTCGTCGTCGGCCGCGCGGCGGGCTGCGGGGCCCGTGTGTCGGCACCGGCCCCGCAGCCCGCGTCCCCCGACGGCCGGCGGGTCCCCGCAGCCGTTCAGCGGGTCCCCACCGCGGCGCGTACGGCCCGGCGCGCCATGGCGCAGTCGTCGTGCAGCCTGCGCAGCAGCAGCCGTTGCTCCTCGTTCGAGGAGAGCGCGCCCGGACGGACCGGGGCCGCCGCCGCCCCGTCCCGCACGGCCCGCTGGACCGCCGTCTCGTACGTACGGATCTCGCGGGTCAGCACGAGCATCAGGTTGATCAGGAACGCGTCGCGAGCCGCCGCACCCTGGGCCTGGGCGAGCTGGCTGATCTGCCGCCGCGTGGACGGCGCGTCACCGAGCACCGTCCACAACGTCGCCAGGTCGTACCCCGGCAGATACCAGCCGGCGTGCTCCCAGTCGACCAGTACCGGGCCGGTCGGCGGGACCAGGATGTTGGAGAGCAGCGCGTCACCGTGGCAGAACTGGCCCATACCCTGCCTGCCGCTCGCGTGGGCCAGGCCGTGCAGCAGCTTCTGCAGGTCGCCCAGGTCCCGGTCGGTGAAGAGGCCCAGCTCGTGATACCGGGAGATACGCGAGGCGTAGTCCAGCGGCGCGCCGAACAGGCCGGGGGGCGGCCGCCAGGCGTTGACCCGGCTGATCGCGCCGAGGGCCGCGCGGATGTCCGCTCGCGGTGGCACCTCCGAGGGATGCCGGGTCAGCGCCGCGACCCGGCCGGGCATCCGCTCGATCACCAGCGTGCAGTTCTCCGGATCCGCGGCGATGAGCCGCGGGACCCGCACCGGCGGACGGTGCCTGACGAAGGCGCGGTAGGCAGCTATTTCGTGCCGGAACCGTTCGGTCCAGGCGGGGGAGTGGTCCAGTAAGCACTTGGCCACGGCGGTCGTACGACCGGTGGTGCCGACGACGAGCACCGAGCGGCCGCTGCGCCGCAGTACCTGGACCGGGTTGAACTCGGGACAGATGCGGTGCACCGAGGCGATCGCCATCCTCAGCTGCGCACCCTGGGGCCCCGACAGGTCGAGCCGTCCGCTGAGCGGCTGGGTGCCCGGCCCCGCCGCCCGCCGGGTCCGACCCGTGCCGGACGCCGGTGAGGCGACGCGGGGGTCGAGATACGGCCCGCCCCCCGCCCCGATGGGACGAAGCGGCCGGGGCGGGGCGGACACGGAGGACGATGCTGTGTACATGGGCGAGACAGATCCCTTCGTGCGCCGACAAGTTGCGTACGCCGCCCCGGCCGGCGGCCGTTCGGCACCCTGGGGAGTACCGAGGGCTGCCGGGCGGGGTGGCGCTTTCCTACCTGACACCGGATCACCGGTGGCAGACCATCTGGCGGACCCTGGCGAACCCTGGCGAATAGTCCTTCAGCATCTGACACGGGGTTAGTGTCAAGTCAGCCGAGAACCTGGGGGCTTGAAGTGACCGGAGAACCCAACACCCGCCTCTCCGACCTGTTCGGCCTGGCCGGCTGGTCCAAGGGCGAGCTCGCGAGAATGGTGAACCGGCAGGCGGCGGCCATGGGCCACCCCCAGCTGGCGACCGACACCTCGCGGGTGCGGCGCTGGATCGACATGGGGGAGTCCCCCCGTGATCCCGTGCCCGAGGTGCTGGCAGCTCTGTTCACCGAGCGGCTCGGCCGTGTCGTGACCATCGAGGACCTCGGGTTCGGCCGGCGCGGGCGTGTGGGGAAACGGCGAGACACCGGGACGCGGGAGCATCCCGACGGAATGCCGTGGGCGCCCGAACGGACGGCAGCGGTCCTCACCGAAGTCACGGGAATGGACCTCATGCTCAACCGACGCGGCTTGGTGGGCGCGGGCGCCGCGCTCACCGCAGGCTCAGCCATCACCGGCGCCATGTACGACTGGCTGCACTCCGATCCCGCCCCGGCCGCCCGGCCGCCCCGGCCCGACGGCTCCTTCGACGCGGAGAACGCCGGCTTCGACCGGTACGAGGCCGCACCGGTCGGGTCCGAGGAGATCGAGGCCCTGGAGCGCTCCGTGGAGGTGTTCCGGGCCTGGGACGCCTCCCGCGGCGGCGGACTCCAGCGCAAGGCAGTTGTGGGCCAGCTCAACGAGGTGGGCGGCATGCTCGCCTACCGCCACCCCGAACACCTCCAGCGCCGCCTGTGGGGCGTCGCCGCCAACCTCGCCGTACTCGCGGGATGGATGTCCCACGACGTCGGCCTCGAACCGACCGCCCAGAAGTACTTCGTCATCGCCGCCCACGCGGCGCGCGAGGGCGGCGACCGGCCGCGCGCCGGTGAGGCGCTGTCCCGGGCGGCCCGTCAGATGGTCCATCTGGGACGCCCCGACGAAGCACTGGATCTCATGAAACTGGCCAAGTCCGGTTCGGGGGAGGAGACCCTGCCGCGCACCCAGGCCATGCTGCACACCATCGAGGCATGGGCCCAGGCCTCGCTGGGGCGCGGGCAGGCCATGCGGCGCACCCTCGGCGAGGCCGAGGAGCTCTTCGTCTCCGACAAGAGAGACGTGCCGCCGCCGAGCTGGATGCAGATGTTCGACGAGGCGGACATGCACGGCATGCAGGCGCTCGCCTTCCGCACCCTGGCCGAACATGACCCGGCCGCCGCCGGAACCGCCCAGCGGCACGCCAAGCAGGCGCTCGATCTGCGGAAGAACGGTCGCCAGCGGTCCAAGATCTTCGACTACATCTCGCTCGCCTCGGCCTGCTTCATCGCCGACGACCCCGAACAGGCCGACCGCTACGCGCGGCTCGCCCTGGTGTCGATGGGGGAGACCTCCTCGCACCGGACCTGGGACCGGCTTCGTGAGATGTACCGCCTGACCGGCCAGTTCGCCGGATACGGCAAGATCGAGGACCTTCGTGAGGAGATCGAACGATCCCTGCCCCGGAGCGTGTTCAGAAAAGCGGGGGGTGCCCAGATCTGACGTCCCCCACCGCCGCGTCGGACCTGCCGACCCGTCGGCGCCCCGCCGTCGGGCGATGTCTCAGGCCTCGACGCGGGCCACCAGCACACACGCGTCGTCCAGCCGTCCGGTACCACCGAACTCCGCGACGACCGTGCGAAGGCAGTCCTGTGCCGTCCCGGCCCGGGCGAATCGCGGGGCCAGATCCAGGAGTGCTTCCGGGCCGGCGCCCCCGTCGCTCCGGCGCGTCAGTCCCTCGGTGTGCAACATCAGTACGTCGCCGGGCAGCAGGGCCACCTGGTCCTGCTCGTAGGCGACGCCGGAGGCCGCACCGAGCAGTACCCCGTCCGGCGCCGGAAGCGGACGCCCCACGCCGTCGCGGAAGAGCAGCGGCGCGGGATGGCCCGCCTGGGCCCAGACGAGTCCGCCGGTCGCCGGATCGAAGCGGCAGCACAGGGCGCTCGCCAGGGCGGGCCGCGCGGAGCACTGGATCAACTCGTTGAGATGGCCGAGCACCGGTCCTGGTTCGATGCCGGCGACGGCCATCGCGCGCAGGGCCCCGAGCAGTGTCGCCATGCCCGAGGTCGCCAGGACCCCGTGGCCGGTCAGATCCCCGACCGTGAGGAGTGTTCCGCCGTCCGGCAGGCGCAGAGCGTCGTACCAGTCACCGCCGATCCGGTCGGCCGAATCCGCGGGGAGGTGGTGGGCTGCCACGTCCAGGCCGTCGGGCCCCTGTGCCGAGGGTGGCCGCGTACCCCGCCAGGGCGGCAGCACGGCCTCGTGCAGTTCCACGGCCATGCGCCGTTCCGTCCTGGCGCGGTGTTCCTGGCTCCGGAGCGCGGAGCGGGTCTGGTCCACCTGGTGCCGGCTGCGTCTGAGCCTGCTGACGTCGCGCAGGACCGCCCACATGGAAGCGGTGCAGCCGTCGGCGTCGAGTACGGGCTCGCCCATCATGTGCAGGGTCCGCATCCGTCCGTCGGGGAGCAGGATGCGGATCTCGCCGTCTATCCGGCTGCCGTCCACCAGGCAGTCCGTGACCATCGCGGTCAGCACCGGCTGGTCCTCGGCGAGGAGCACGGAGGGGAGCTCGTCCAGGGAGAGCGCCCCCGCCCCGGGCTCCCTGCCGAAGATCGCGTAGAGCTCGTCGGACCAGCTGACCTCGTCCGTGAGCAGATTCCACTCGGCGCTGCCGACCCTGCTGAGCAGCGAGCCCCGCTCGGGCCCGGCGTCGGCCGGCCGTACGGTCCCGTCCGCCGGGCACCCGGCAGGCTGCTCCGGGACTCCGTCCCTGAGCTGTCCCAGCTGGGTGCCGAGGTCGTCGAGCTGGTTCACGGCCAGCTCGCAGAGGGCGTGCCGCCAGCGCAGCTGGGGATCGTCCGCGTCCGGTACGGAGGTGTCCCGCCGTACCGCGGCGACGTCTCCCCGCAGCCGCCGGGTGCGGCTGATCAGGGCGTCGACGGTCGTCCGCTCGGGCGGCCCTGGGGCCGGGCGGTCCGCGAACAGATGGGACGGCATCTCGTACTCCGATACAGACACGGCACGGCCGGTTCGTGGGGTGGACCGGACACGACTGTCGCACAGGCCGGGGGGACCCGTAAGGGATTTGGCAACACTCGACCGAGTATTGCTTCTGGCATATGCCTTCGGCGGGACGGGGCGACGGCACGCCGAACACCCTTGCTTCCGTCGGCGAGTTGACGCAAGCCACCCGGCGTGAGCCGCGGTGCGCGCGCCCGCGTGTGCGGCTCCCGCACGGCGCACACGGCCGAGGACCAGGGCATATGCGGAGCAGGAGGCGGCGGGAATGACGACGCGCGCCCCGGCGTTGTGGCGGGTGTATGAAAACGACACCCATCCCCATCGGACGGGTCGTCGGACCCATGTCTGGAGGTCCCATGGCACGCAGCGAGATCAGGCCCGTCGTACTCCTCCGGTCGACGGCGGGAACCGGCCACACCTACGCCACACGTAAGAACCGGCGCAACAGCCCCGACCGTCTGGAGCTGCGCAAGTTCGACCCGGTCGCCGGGCAGCACGTGCTGTTCCGCGAGGCCCGCTGAGTCACGGGCCGCGCGGTGGCCGCACGGACGTCGCCCCAGGTCGTCGTGGTGTGGATCACATGAGCCCGCACGGATTCCCGGGAACGGGTCCTAGTGGTTTATCGTTCATCTATACGTGGGGAGGAGCGGGCCGACGCCCGCCGGCGGGTGACCGTCACCGACCCCGCGCCTGAGCCGCCCCGGCTGGATTCCCCCGATCCGGTCGGGGCTTTCACATGGTCCGGGTCAGATCCGCCGCGTAGTGCTCGATGGCCGGCCGGTACCGCCGCACCTCCGGGCTGCCGCTCGTCGAGGCGACCAGGCACAGCAGGATCCGCATCGCCTCGTGGTGGTCACCCGTGTTGAACAGCGCCATGGAGAGGAACGTGCGCAGCGCCCCGTCGTCCGGGAACTCCGCGACCCCGCGGCGCAGCGTCTCGGTGGCCTGGCCGAACCTGCCCAGCACCCGGTAGGTGCTGCCGAGACCCAGCAGTGCTCCCCGGCGGTCCTCCTCGCTCAGACCGTTCCCCTGGAGGCTCCGCTCGTAGTACGGAACCGCCTCGGCCTCCAGCCCGAGCACGTCGTGGACCCACGCGGTCTGGTAGGCGACGTCGGCCGCGTCGGGGAAGGACGCCGTGAGGGAGAGCAGACGTTCCCTGGCCTGCTCCGGGTGGCCCTGTTCGCGCAGCCGCACGGCCTCGGCGAGCAGGTCGTCCTTGGTTCGAGCACTCATGCGCACATCGTCGCATCCCGCCGTGGGGTGTGGTCGCGGTGGACCCGGGAAGACGTGGTCCATGGACGCAGAGCGCAGGCCCCGCGCACGACGCTCGAATCCCGGACGCCTTCTGCTGCGGGCCGCGGTGCTCGCGGTGGCGTTCCTGGGTCTGGTGGTGTTCTCGGTCGCGCTGGCGAAGGTGACCCTGACCCCGTCACCGGCCTCGGAGGACCTCGTGACCTCCAACCTGCGGCCGGGCCGGTCGCTGCGGCAGTACGCGGAGGACTACACGTTCCTCGCCGCGTGCAAGCAGGCCGGCGGCAACCTCCTGCTCGGCATGCCGTTCGGGCTGCTGCTTCCGGTCCTGGTGCCGCGCCGGCTGCGGATGATCCGGATGGTCCTGCTGACCGCGCTGGTCATCACGGTCGTCGAGCTCGTCCAGGGCGCGCTCGTGGTGGGACGCGCCTTCGACGTGGACGACGTGATCCTCAACACGGCCGGGGCCCTGCTGGGATATGTCCTGATCGGCCGGCGGATCAGCCACCGCTACCACGCGCTGGCGGACGAACCGGCGGACGAGCCGACGCCCGCCCCGCGCCGGAGCGCGCCCGCGCGGACCACACGCGGACGCGCCCTGGCCAAGAAGTGGCGCGGCGGCCGGTCCGGACCGGGCGGGGGAGCGCCCGGATCGGACGGACGTGGTGCCTAGAGCGCCGGGTAGGCGTTCTTCATGAGCTCCTGGAACTGGGCGGAGAACCACTTCCCGGAGACGGGAGCGCCACCCAGCGCGCCCGACGGGTTGTTGTTGTTGCGCGGGTTACCGGTGTACGTCGGGTCGCACATCCGGTCGAATCCCTTGCCCTCGTCGTTCGGGATCTCGCTGCTCGAACCGTCGGACTCCCCCGGAGGCTTCATCCAGACGTACGCGTCGATCCCGGGCTCGGGGGCGGCCTTCGGCCGTTCGCCGAGACCCGCTCCGGCCTGGTTGCACCAGTTGCCGAGGTGGATGCGGCGGTCGTAGCGCCCGCCGTCCACGTAGGTGTCGACGCTGGTGGTCGCACCCGGTCCGCTCGGCCGGGCGGAGCCGCCCCAGCCGTTGCGCGAGGTGTCGATGAGCATGCCGATGCCGGAGTTGAATCCGACCGAGACCAGCTCGTTGCGGAAGGCCTGCGCGAAGGACAGCTCGTCCGTGTAGCGGTTCCAGTCGACCCACTTCGACTCCCGCACGGAGGTCCCGTTGACGGAGTCGTTGATCGAGAAGTTCTGCTCCTTCAGAGCACTGTAGTTGGCCGTGTTGGTGATGAAGCCGTGCACGTCGTTGACGGTCGCGCCCTCCGCGGTCGCGGCCTCGTGGAAGATCTGGGCGGAGGCGCCGAAGTTGTCGTCCCAGCCGATCCAGCCGTGGTGCCCCGCGTCGATGTAGTTGTAGACGTTCGGCGCGTCGCCGAGCTTGTTGAGCGCGTAGCCGACGCCCTTGACGTAGTTGCCGTTGGCCTTCATGACGTCACAGGCCGGAGTGGCGGTCTCGCGGCCGCCGGCGTTGGTGACGAGGTTCGGCAGCGAGTCGATCTCGACCGTGGTGACGATGCGCAGACCGGCGTACTTCGGGTCGGCGACGATCGCCGCGATCGGGTCGATGTACTCGGTCTTGTAGCGGCCGATCTCGGTGGGGCCGAGCTCGCCGTTGGACGCCAGGGCCGCGCAGTCGCGTCCGGGCAGGTCGTAGATGACGAGCTGGACGACGAGTTCGCCCGAGCCCTTCTGGGTGAGGGCCTCGTCGAGGTGCTCGCGCAGCCCCATCGAACCGTTGGCGCCCTCGATGGCGGCGATACGGTCCAGCCAGACGCCGGTCGGCTGGTTCGCCACCCGGCTGCCGCCCGGTTCGGCGGCGGCGTTGGCCGACCACTCCGGGTTCACGTAGACCTTGGCGCCCTGGTAGGGGTTGTCCACACGGTTGCCCGCGGGCGGGTCGGTGGGGTCGGTCGGGTCCGTGGGATCGGTCGGACCCGTGGTGTCGCCGTTGCAGGTGACGCCGTTCAGCTTGAACGTCGCGGGCACGGTGCTGTTGCCGTTCCCGGTCGCGTTGAATCCGAAGGAGGCCGAGGCGCCGGTGGCCAGGGTCCCGTTGTATCCGGCGTCCTTCGCGGTGACGGCCGAGCCGCTCTGCGAGATGGTGGCGTTCCATCCCTGGCTGACCTGCTCACCGCCGTTGAAGGTCCACTGGAGCTGCCAACTGGTCACAGGGGCACCGTTGTTGGTGACGTTCACGGCAGCGGTGAGTCCGCCGTTCCACTGGTTCTCGATCTTGTAGTCCACGGTGCAGCCGGTCGCGGCGGCGGCGGAGGCCGCGAAGGGGGCGGCCGCGGCGGCGGAGCCCGCGGCTGCGGCGACGAGTGCTCCCGCCGCTATCAGTGCTGTCCGGGATCGGCGCAGGGTGGTGCGGCTCGTGCGGCTCATACGAATTCCGTTTCCTCAGTGGTCGAGGGCGCGCGGTGGTCACGCGGCCCGATTCCGTACGGTGGGTTCCGTCGTGGTCGCTGATCGGGGAAGGGCCCGTGGAGTGGTGCCTGGGCCGGGCCCCTCCGGGACAGATGGGTCCGTTCTCAGGTATCTGTGCCGAACTCGCTCTGGGCGAGGGGGAATTCGGCGGTGGGGCGGCTGAGCGCGGACGGTCCGGCGGTGCTCGCTCGCACGGACGTCGGTCTGAGGGGCATGCCGGGCGGCGGTGGGACCGCGGTCCCTGGGCGGCTGGTGCCGCCCGCCGGCGGGCCCGATTCCTCGTGATGGTGTACTTCCCCGCGTACTGCGGATCTGTGGGTCCAGGTCAGCCGGGCACTCCTCGGTCGGGGATACGAGCGGTGGGGCGTTCTTGCCGGCCTGATCGGCCGGATCGGTCCGGGTCCCGGAAAGGACCCGCCTTGCGCGGCGTGCCGTCGAGCGTGGGTACGCCGGGTGGAAGGCGCCGTTGTCACCGGCACCGCGAAGCCGCCGTCCCGGGGCGCACGGCACGGTCGTTCCACCGTGTGTACGGGGGCGGATCCGGGGGTGCCGCCACGGGGACGGCGGCGGGGCCGGCCGTGGCGGGCACTGCTCGTGGGAGCAGCTGGTGCGGGGTGCGAAACGTGCGGGTGTCGCATGAGCGACTCCTTACAGGCCCGGCGTGCCCCCTACGGCACGTCGACTGGTGGAACCGCTCCCACTGGTGTGGCTTGACCGTAGAGCGTCAAGTCTCGTCGGTCAACACACCCGTTCCCAAGTCATGTTGTCGAAATAATTCGACTCTTCAAGTCTCTTGACTCTCTTTTTCCTCGTCCCCATTCTGGGAGCGCTCCCACTGGTTCAAGGCTTGTGCTCAGCCCGCACACCCCCCCATGTCTCCGAGCCGCCAGGAGGTACCGCGCATGCCATCGGCCGGCGCACGAAGAAGTTGGTTACCGGGAAGACCCGGCAGAACCGGACCCCCCGGAACCAGATCTTTCAGGACCAGACCCTCCAGAATCAGATCCGGCCGAACCGGCGCCGGGCCCAGACGTCTGTGGACCGCCCTCGTGGCAGCCCTGGCCCTCCCCCTGGGGATGACCGCCGCCGCGGGCACCCCGGCCCAGGCCGCGGCCGTCGCGTGCAGCGTCGACTACAAGGCCAATGACTGGGGTTCGGGCTTCACCACCGAACTCACCCTCACCAACCGGGGATCCGGAGCCATCGACGGCTGGACCCTGACCTACGACTACGCCGGGAACCAGCAGCTCACCAGCGGCTGGAGTGGCGTCTGGTCCCAGTCCGGCAAGACCGTCACCGTCAAGAACGCCGACTGGAACGGCACGGTCGCCGCCGGTCAAGCCGTCACGGCCGGCGCGCAGTTCACGTACAGCGGTACCAACACCGATCCGACCGCCTTCGCCGTCAACGGCACGGTCTGCGCGGGGGCCCACCAGCCGCCGATCGCCGTCCTCACCTCTCCGGCCGCCGGCGCCGTCTTCACCGCCGGGGACCCGGTCCCGCTGGCGGCCACCGCCGCGGCCGCGGACGGGGCGACGATCAGCAAGGTCGAGTTCTACGACAACACGACCCTGCTCGGCACCGACACCACGTCCCCGTACAGCTACACCGCCCAGGGCCTCTCGGCCGGCAGCCACTCCGTGTACGCCAGGGCCTACGACAGCCTCGGCGCCTCCGCGGAGTCCCCGCCCGCCGGCATCACCGTCGCCGCCGGCCCCGCCGTCGTCGCGACACCCGCCCAACTCGGCGTCCAGCAAGGCAAGTCCGGAACCTTCAACGTGTCGCTGTCCACCGCGCCCGCGTCGAACGTGACCGCCTCGGTCGCCCGGACCGCCGGCAACACCGGGCTGAGCGTCACCGGCGGAGCGAGCCTCACCTTCACCCCGGCCAACTGGTCCACGCCCCAGAAGGTGACCGTCTCGGCCGACGGGTCGGGCACCGGGGCGGCCACCTTCACCGTCTCGGCCCCCGGGCACGGCAAGGCCGAGGTCACCGTCACCCAGCTGGCGGGGGCCAAGGAGTACGACGCCCGCTTCCTCGACCTCTACGGAAAGGTCACCGACCCGGCGAACGGCTACTTCTCACCGGAGGGCATCCCCTACCACTCCGTCGAGACGCTGATCGTCGAGGCCCCCGACCACGGGCACGAGACCACATCGGAGGCGTACAGCTACCTGATCTGGCTCCAGGCGATGTACGGCAAGATCACCGGCGACTGGACCAGGTTCAACGGTGCGTGGGACACCATGGAGACGTACATGATCCCCACCCACGCCGACCAGCCCACCAACGCGTACTACGACGCGTCCAAGCCGGCCACCTACGCGCCCGAGCACGACACCCCGAACGAGTACCCCGCGGTCCTGGACGGCTCGGTCTCCTCCGGCTCCGACCCGATCGCGGCCGAGCTGAAGAGCGCGTACGGCACCGACGACATCTACGGCATGCACTGGATCCAGGACGTCGACAACGTCTACGGATACGGGAACTCGCCCGGCACGTGCGCGGCCGGACCCACCCAGACCGGGCCGTCCTACATCAACACCTTCCAGCGCGGGCCGCAGGAGTCGGTCTGGGAGACCGTCACCCACCCGACCTGCGACAACTTCACGTACGGCGGGGCCAACGGCTACCTCGACCTGTTCACCGGGGACTCCTCGTACGCCAAGCAGTGGAAGTTCACCAACGCCCCCGACGCCGACGCCCGTGCCGTGCAGGCCGCCTACTGGGCCGACGTCTGGGCGAAGGAGCAGGGGAAGTCGGCGGAGGTCGCCGGCACCGTCGGCAAGGCGGCGAAGATGGGCGACTACCTGCGCTACTCCATGTTCGACAAGTACTTCAAGAAGATCGGTGACTGCGTCGGTCCGACCACCTGCCCGGCCGGCTCCGGCAAGGACAGCTCCCACTACCTGATGTCCTGGTACTACGCCTGGGGCGGAGCCACCGACACCTCCGCCGGCTGGGCCTGGCGGATCGGTTCCAGCCACGCCCACGGCGGATACCAGAACCCGATGGCGGCCTACGCGCTGAGCTCGGTCGCCGACCTCAAGCCCAAGTCGGCCACCGGACAGCAGGACTGGGCCAAGAGCCTCGACCGGCAACTGGACTTCTACCAGTGGCTTCAGTCCGACGAGGGCGCCATCGCGGGCGGCGCGACCAACAGCTGGAAGGGCAGCTACGCCCAGCCCCCGGCCGGCACACCGACCTTCCACGGCATGTACTACGACGAGAAGCCCGTCTACCACGACCCGCCGTCTAACCAGTGGTTCGGCTTCCAGGCGTGGTCCATGGAGCGCGTCGCCGAGTACTACCACGAGTCGGGCGACGCCCAGGCGAAGGCCGTACTCGACAAGTGGGTCGACTGGGCCCTGTCCGAGACGACCGTCAACCCGGACGGCACCTACCTCATGCCGTCCACCCTCCAGTGGTCCGGCGCGCCCGACACCTGGAACGCGTCGAACCCCGGCTCCAACGCGGGGCTCCACGTCACGGTCGCCGACTACACCAACGACGTCGGGGTGGCCGGCGCCTACGCCCGGACACTGACCTACTACGCCGCCAAGTCCGGTGACGCGGACGCCAAGGCCACCGCCGAGGCGCTGCTCGACGGCATGTGGCAGCACTACCAGGACGACGCCGGTGTCGCGGTGCCCGAGACACGCGCCGACTACAACCGGTTCGACGACCCGGTCTACGTCCCCGGCGGCTGGACCGGCGCCATGCCCAACGGCGACACCGTCGACCAGGACTCGACGTTCGTCTCCATCCGCTCCTTCTACCAGGACGACCCGAACTGGCCCAAGGTGCAGGCCTACCTGGACGGCGGCGCCGCCCCCGTCTTCACCTACCACCGGTTCTGGGCCCAGGCCGACATCGCACTGGCCCTGGGGGCGTACGCAGACCTCCTGGAGTGAGTGACCGCGCCTTCGCGGGTGCCCCGGCCCACCGGCCGGGGCACCCGTTCGGCCCCGGCCGATTGCCCGCCCCACGGCCCGCGACCAGCGTGAGGTGACGTACGAACCGACCGCGTACGGTCACCGGCCGAGGGGAAGCGACATGGCTGACGGACAGCGGAGCCCGGGACGCGTCGCGGGGGAGGCGTACGCGTCCCCGCCCGGCCTGGACGTCACCGAACCGGCCCGCCAACGGCGGCTCACCGTGCTGCCCCGCCTCCTCCTGCTGCTCCCGCACCACGTCGTCCTGTTCTTCCTGCACATCGCGGCCGTGCTCACCGTGATCGCCGGCTGGTTCGGCGCCCTCGTCCTCGGGCGGCCGCCCCAGCCGGTCTTCCGCTACCTCGCCGCATACCTCGGCTACCGCACCCGGGTGGCGGCGAGCGAGATGCTGCTCGTCGACCGCTACCCGCCGTCCTCCCTGACCCCGCCGTCCTGACCCGGCCCCTGGTCATGAGCGGTGCGGGCAAGCTCCTGCTCGCCCTCTTCCTGCTCCTCGGCATCGCCGGCTGCGTCACCGCCTCGGTACGGGCACCCGACGAGGGCGGCAGCTACGACTACGGCCTCCACGGCACACCGCCTTCGGCGCCCGTACAGCCTCTGGCGTAGTCGCGCACCCCGGGTGGAGTGAAAACGCCGCACCGGGTCATCCGGAGGACATGACGTCCACCGACGTAAAGACAGACGGCACCCCGGACCCCGACGCCGCCGGCGGGAGCAGGCGTCCGGCCCGCACCCGGGGCTGCCTCCCGTTCGCCGGTGTCTGCGCCGTGGCCCTGGCCCTGCTGCTGGTGGGCTCGCGCGTCGGACTCCTGCCCGGCTTCGGCGACCTCTTCGGCGAGCGGACCACAGACCGGTCCGGCCCCGCCGTACTCAAGGCGGTCCAGGACATGAGCGCCTACCAGGCCGCGTCAGGGGATTTCCAGGTGGTCGTCGACCTGGAGAAGGACACCAAGTTCCTGCCCGACGCCGTCCGCGGCACCCGCACCCTGTACGTGGGCGCGGGCACCGTCGCCGCCTCGGTGGACCTCGGCGGGGTAGCCGAAGACGGAGTGAAGGTCGACGAGGACCGTACCGAGGCCGAACTCCGCCTGCCCCACGCCGTCCTGAGCAAGCCCGCCCTCGACCCGGACCGCTCCTACGCGGTGTCCAAGCAGCGCGGGCTCCTCGACCGGCTCGGCGACCTCTTCTCCGACAACCCCGGAAGCGAACAGGCCGTCAACAAGCTGGCCGCCCGGCGCATCGCGGAGGCGGCCGAGGAGAGCGGCCTCACCACACGCGCCGAGAAGAACACCACCTCCATGCTCCAAGGGCTCCTGGGATCCCTCGGGTTCGAGAAGGTCACCGTCCGCTACGGCGACCCCTCCCGCTGAACCGCCTCACGGCCACCGGCAGTTCCGGTCCGGACGGAAGCGGCATGGTGTGAACACTCCGCGCGTTCGACGCGTTACCCTTCGTAGCTGTCCGACCAGTGACGGCAACCGAGGGAGTCCCGAATGAACCGTATCCGCACCGTACTTGCCGCGATGGGCGTCACCGCGGGCCTGGTGGTGGCACCCGCCGCGAACGCCGCTCCACGGCAGGAGCACACACCACGGGCCGCGGTGGCCGTACGCCACGAACCCTGCACCGGCGAGTTCCTCGACGACGCCCGGCTCGGCCCCACGTGGCTGCCCCGCCCCGGCCAGGCGCCCGTCGGCCCGCTGCTCAAGGGGTACAAGCGCACCGGAACCCTGTCACCGGCCGCCTTCCTGAAGAAGTACTGGGAGGGCCCCGCGGACACCGGCAGCTGGAAGTACCCGCCGAACGACGGCTTCGCCGAGGTCAACGGGGAGATCGACAAGGAGCCCACCCAGCTGCGCCCCGGCCAGCGCCTGGACCGCTTCGGCTCCGAGTACGGCGGCTACCTGGCCCCGGCCGGTGACTCCTACGGGGAGCGGGCCCTGCCGCCGCAGAACCTCAACACCCGTGAGGCGGCGACCCCGTGCGACTACCGCGTCTACAAGGTCGCCAAGCCCTTCTGGGTCTGGCAGGGCGGCATCGCCCCGTGGTTCGAGCAGCCCGGCGGAGGCCGGCAGATCAAGCTCGACCCGGTCTTCCTGGACCCGGGCGCGGGCGAACGCCTCAACGTGAAGTGGCTGCTCGACCACGCCTACCTCACGCACGCCGGGATCTGACCCGCCGATGGACCGCCGAGGACTGCGGTCCGCGCTGAGCGCGGCGGGGGTGCCCGACGGCTACTACCGCATCGAAGGCGTCCACGAACCGGCGCCCACGCCGCCCGACTTCCTCTTCCTGAGGCGGGCACCCGACGGGACGTGGGAGACCGGGGCGTACGAGCGGGGCGTGTACGACGTGTTCGCCCGGCACTCCGACGAGGCGACGGCCTGCCGCCACCTGCACCACCTGCTGGTCTGAGGCGGCGGGAGGGCCCCGGGTTTTGCCGGAACGGCAAGTCTCCTTGCTCTGCCGGCGGGCGTCACGTGATCGTGGCGGGGACAGGTACCAGGGACCACCAAGGAGCCCCCATGCAACAGCCCGCGCCCGCGTCCGGCACCTCAGCATCCGCCTCCGGGGCGGCCCACCGGCTGGTGGACGTCCCCGGAGGCCGGATCCACCTGGTCGAACAGGGCACCGGACCGCTCGTCCTTCTCATTCACGGCTTCCCCGAGACGTCGTACTCCTGGCGCCACCAGCTCCCCGTCCTCGCCGAGGCGGGCTTCCGCGCGGTCGCCGTCGACGTACGCGGCTACGGGCGCTCGTCGGCCCCCGCCGCCGTGGACGCCTACCGGATGACGTCCCTGGTCGCCGACAACGTCGCCGTGCTCAAGGCGCTGGGGGAGGAGACCGCGACCGTCGTCGGCCACGACTGGGGCTCGTCCATCGCCGCCGACAGCGCGCTGCTGCGGCCCGACCTGTTCACCGCCGCGGCGTTCCTCAGCGTCCCCTACTCCCCGTGGAACCCGGTCCGGCCCACCGAGGGCTTCGCCCGCATCGGCGGGGACGAGGAGTTCTACGTCAGCTACTTCCAGGAGCCGGGGCGCGCGGAGGCCGAGATCGAGCCCGACGTACGCGGCTGGCTCGCCGGCTTCTACACCTCGCTCTCCGCCGGCACGATGCCACCGGCCGACCAGGGCAGCCCCTTCTTCGTGCCCGCCGGCGCCCGGATGCGGGACCGCTTCGCCCGTGGACCGCTGCCGTCCTGGCTCACCGAGGAGGACCTCGACGTGTACAGCGCGGAGTTCGAGAGGACCGGGCTGACCGGCGGGCTCAACCGCTACCGCAACGTCGACCGCGACTGGGAGGACCTGGCCGCCTGGGACGGGGCCCGGCTCACCCAGCCCTCCCTGTTCATCGGCGGCTCCCTCGACTCCTCCACCACGTGGATGGCCGACGCGATCGCCGCCTACCCCGACACCCTGCCCGGTCTGGTCTCCTCGCACATCATCGAAGGCTGCGGACACTGGATCCAGCAGGAGCGCGCCGCCGAGGTCAACGACCTGCTGGTCCGTTGGCTGCGCACGGTGCACGGCTGAGCGAACGGTCCCCGGACCCGGCACGGGGCGCGTGTCGGAGCCGGGACCCCGCGCCCGGACCGGAGAGGGTAAGCGTATGAACAGTGCTGGGATTCTCGCCGACGCGTTCGAACGCATCCACGGAACGGTGCACGCGACCGTCGAAGGCCTCACGCCCGACATGCTCAACGCCCGGCCGGACGACGGCGCGAACTCGATCGCCTGGCTCGTATGGCACCTCACCCGCATCCAGGACGACCACGTCTCCGACGCGGCGGGCACCGAGCAGGTCTGGTTCGCCCAGGACTGGGCCTCCCGCTTCGAGCTCCCCCTCCCCGAGGGATCGACCGGTTTCGGGCACAGCAGCGAGCAGGTGGCCTCCGTCCAGGTCAGCTCGGGCGAACTGCTCCTCAGCTACTACGACGCCGTCCACGAACAGAGCCTCGCCTTCATCCACGGCCTCGACGGGCGTGCCCTGGACCGCGTCGTGGACGAGGCGTGGTCACCGCCGGTGACCCTCGGGGTGCGGCTGATCAGCGTGCTCTCCGACGACCTTCAGCACGCGGGTCAGGCGGCGTTCGTCCGCGGTGCGCTGGAACGCCGGTAGGCCGCCCGGTGCGCGCGTAACGGCCCGGACTCGTGCCGACGACGCGCTTGAAGTGCCGGGAGAAGTGCGACTGGTCGTAGAAACCGGCCGCCACCGCCACATCCGGCGCGCGCATCCCGCCCAGGAGCAGGCGCCGCGCCAGATCCACCCGGCGGCTCGTGAGGTACTGGTGCGGGGCCATGCCGAACTCGCGGCCGAAGGCCCGTACCAGATGGGTGTGATGGGTGTGCAGGCGGTGCGCCGCCTCCCGCAGGGTGATCCCCTCCACGACGTGCCCGTCGAGCAGCTCGCGCAGCTCGCGGGCCACCCTGCGGTCCCGCACCGGCGGCGGTGTGCCGAGCCGGTCGAGCAGATGACCGGCGAGCCGTTCGCGGACGAGGGCGAGACGGCTCTGCGCCTCCAGCTCGTCACCGGGCCGCGCGAGGGTCAGATGCAGCTGGTGCACCCGGTGCCGCAGCCGAGGGTCGTGCAGTACGGGGCGGTCGACGGCCCGGCCGATGAGGTCCACGTCGATCTGCCCGGTGTTCAGGTACAGGACACGCTTGCGGAAGCCGTCCGGCGTGGCCGCGTCACCGTTGTGCGGGACGTGCGGCGGCAGCAGCGTCACCACCGAGCGCGGTGCGCCGTGCTCATGGTGGTCAAGGTCGTAGCGGACCATGCCCTCGTCGACGACGAGCAGAGTCCAGGAGTCGTGGGTGTGCATGGGGTACACGTGGTCGGCGAAGCGGGCGTGGAAGACCTCGTCGATCCCCTCCACCCGCGGACGCCACGCGGTGACCTCCACCGGTGCGGCCATGCGGAAAGCGTACAAGCACCGCACGTGAGCCCCGCACACGCAAACTTCGTACAAGATTCCCGTGCGCCGGCCCGGCAGGCTTGCGGACATGAACGACGACACCGCACCCGTACACCACGACACCAAGATCGCCGTACTGCTCCGCGACGACCTGCTGGCCTGGCAGCGCCTCAACGTCACCGCCTTCCTGGTCAGCGGCCTCGGCACGCGGGTGCCGGAAGTGATCGGCGAACCCTACGCCGACGCCGACGGCACCCCGTACCTGCCGATGTTCCGGCAGCCGGTCCTGGTCTTCGCGGGGCCCGGGGAACTGCTCACCACCGCTCACGGCCGGGCGGTGGGACGGGGCACGGCCCTGGCCGTCTTCACGTCCGACCTCTTCGCGACCGGGCACGACGCGGCGAACCGGGCCGCCGTCCGCGCGGTGGCACGGGACAGGCTGGATCTGGTGGGAATGGCGGTGCACGGACCGCGCAAGGACGTGGACAAGATCTTCAAGGGGGCGGCGATGCACCCCTGACCGGACACCGTCCGACAGCACCGCGCTACGGCCGGGGCACAGGCGGGCACATATGTGCGAATGACGTTCTGTGGTGCCATACTTGAAGGAGTTCGCTGAACAGGCTTGTCAATCGTCCCGAAAGGTGACGCTTCATGAACTGGGCATCGTGGACTACCTGCGGTGTCTTCGCGGGAACAGGCGGAGTGCGCACCGAAGAGGTAGGCGTCGTCAAAGGCGATCTGACCGTACACACCACATGGTCGAACGGGCAGGCGGAGGTTGCTGTGCAGTACAGCGGCGCCTCCGAGTGGTACACGATGGCGGGCAGCCCCGTGCGGTGCCCGTCCGAGGAGGCGAGCCGCTCCTTCCACCAGAGCGTTGTCGAGGCGGTCCGCGCCGGCGGCGCGGCCACCGTCCCGGTGCTGCACGGCGTGGAGTGATTCCGGTACGGACATGAGCGGCCCGCCGTCCCCGGCCGGCCGCTCTCGGCACGTGTCCCGAAACCTCTCGGCGGCCCTTTCAACCCCCGAAACGGAGCACGAACCTGCGCTGCCAGGGCGTCTCGACGGCCTTGGGGTGGTAGTTGCGGCGTACGTACGCCACGGCGTGCTCCGCCGGGACCCCGTCCAGGACGGCCAGGCAGGCCAGCGCCGTTCCCGTGCGGCCCCGGCCGCCTCCACAGGCCACCTCCACCCGCTCGTGCGCGGACCTCGCCCACGCCTCGTCCAGGGTGCGCCGGGCCGCGGGCCGGTCGCTGGGAAGCCGGAAGTCCGGCCAGCGCAGCCACCGCGCCTCCCACTCGACGGCCGGAGGGCGTCTGCCGAGAAGATGGACCGCGTACGTCGGGGCCGGGCCGTCGGGCAGCGGATACCGCAGGCCCCGCCCCCGCACCAGCCGCCCCGAGGGCAGCCGCAGCACCCCCGGATCCGCACGGTCCCACGTCTCACCCACGACTGCCCCCTGTTCCTCGGCCCCACGCTTCCGGCGGGTACCAGTAAACACGCGCCGGGCGGGTGGCGGGCCGGGTTCGCGGGCCCGGACCCGGCTCCGGCGTATCTCAGTCCGCCCTGGGTCCCGTCCCATGGCTCAAAGGCCTGGCGAGCAGCGGCACGCGGGGGGCCTGGTGCCCGCCGCTCGCCTGCATGCGTACCTCGCCGCGTTCGCTGATCTCCGCCCGCACGATGCCGGTCTCGTCCTCGTACACCGGATAGCCGCCCGCCCCCGACCGGGCCGTGAGATGGACGACGACCACGTCGTCGGCGGCGCCTGTCGTCTGGAATATCAGCTCGTAATGCTCCGGGTAATCCATCTGTACCTCCTGACCGGGCATGGCCGATGGCCTTCCGCCCGTCACCTCCATTGTTTCCCACCGGTGGACTTGGCGCACTCGGCGCCGGCCGCGCACGCCCCGTGTCACAACCGGTGACTGCGGATGCGGATCCGGTGAGCGGAGGCGACCATCATGGGCAAGGGACCGGACGTGTGCTGACCTTCGCACCGCCGCCCATGACGCCAGGCGGACCGCCGGCGCGATTCGTCCTTCGTCGGTGCGGGGCCACGGGCCGCCGACCGCCCTGCAGAGAGGAACTGCCGTGCTGATGGCCAATCCCGCGACACTGCGGAAACTCGTCAAGCGCTACGAGGCGCTGCGAAGTGCCCACGCACGGCTCGGCACGTCCGAGAGCGGCCGCCACCTGGAGGACGTCTCCTACACCCTCTGCGTCACCACCGGAACGCGGACGGTGCCCGACGCGCTGATCGCGGCGGAGACCCAACTGCGTGCCGTGCCGTCGGCGGGCCCGCCCGCCTCCCCGGCCGCCCTGTCCGAGGTCGAACTCACCGCCTGACCGGAGCACGCACAGCCCTCGGGACGACGCCGGACCCTCGCGGACCGGCGTCGTTCGTGTGTCCGCCCGCGACGGTGCCGCCCGTACCCGGCGTGTCCGGGTGCCCGGGCCGCTCGGGCGGCGACGGCGAACGGGCGGAACACGCCGTCGAACGGGTGACAGGCGCCGGTCGGTCAACATGACCGATCGGCCGGGCGGCTACTGATGCGGGTATGAGATCTGAGTCCCCACGAAACAAGACCGTCTCCCCGCGCACCCGTCGTCTCCGTGTCGCCGGCGCCCTGGGTGCACTCCTTGCCGCCACCCTGATGACCGGCTGCGGCCAGAACAGCGGTGACGACACGTCCACGGCGACCTCCGAGGCCGCCAAGGTCATGCCGAACCAGTCCGGCAGCGCCTCGGCCAGCCCCTCCTCCACGGCTCAGTTGACCGAGGAGCAGACCAAGCGCAAGGACGTGCTCTCGAAGGTCAAGATCACCTTTGACAAGGCGGCCACGACCGCGGTCGGCGAGGTGGCCGGCGGCAAGCTGACCGCGCTGGGGCTGGAGGGCCTGGACGGCAGCGGCACGAGCGCGAGCCCGAGCCCCAAGGCGACCGGCACCGCGAGCCCCTCGGGTACCGCCAGCCCGAGCCACAGCCCGAGCGGCAGTCCCAGTCCGAGCGGCAGCTCCACCGCACCGAAGTGGATGGCGCAGGTCGCCGAGACGGACGGCACGGTCCACATCGTGACCATCGACGCGGTGTCGGGAGACGTGCTCGACTCCAAGCCGGAGGCGAACCAGAGCGATGCCGACAAGCAGCAGACGGCCGACCGGATCGCCAAGGTGAAGGAGATGCCGCAGCAGGCGGCCCAGGTGGCCACGGACAAGAAGAAGGGCATCGTCACCTCGGTCGACCTCGACGAGAACGACAGCCAGACCCTGGTCTGGAAGGTCGACGTCGTCACGAAGGACTGGAAGATGACGACCTTCGACGTGGGTGCCGAGGACGGCAAGATCACCAACGAGCAAGTCAAGGACTGATTTCCGGCCCCGTCCCTTCCTAGGCCTCATCGGTCTCATCGGTGGCGAACCGCACGACGGTTCGCCACCGATCTGCGTCCGCCGTCTGCCGTCCGCCGCCCGTCGTCCGCCGCCCGTCGTCCGGCGCCGCTGCCGTCGTCCGCCGTGTCGCGGACTCAGGCCCCGCCGCCCCCGTCCTCGCCGTCGTCGAGGACCCGGGCGAAGCGCATCCCCGGCCGGCCGTCCAGCGAGATCTCGCCGTCCGGGACGAAGCCGGTACGGGCCAGCACCGCCCTCGAACCGGGGTTGTCGAGGGTCGTCCGCGCCCGCAGCACGCGCAGTCCGTACGAGACGCGGGCCAGCCCGCACAGCTCCCGGACCGCGGACGTGGCCAGCCCCTGGCCCGTGGCCCGCTCGGCCACGCGGTACCCGAGCTCCGCGGAACCGCCCTCCACGTCCACGAGGTTGACACGGCCCAGGACGGCGCCCGAGGCATCCGTCAGGACATGGAAGTGCAGCCGGCCCGCGGCCTGCTCGGCCAGCAACTCCGCGAGGTGGGCGTCGAATCCCGCGAAGTACCCGTCGCCGCGGTCCGGCACGGAGGCGGCGAAGTAGTCCCGGTTCTCCCGCTCGAAGGCCAGGAGGGAGGGAGCGTGATCGGCCCGCAGCCGCTGCAACATGGTCATGGGCGGACGCTATCCGGCAGCGCCCGTACGTGACCAAGCATTTCCTCCCAGGGCGCGCCGCGGCGGCGGAAGCGCCCGCCCTCCGGCCGCGGGGGTGCGGACCCGCGCGACGCATGGCCGAAAATCAGTCCATCAGTACGCGCACACAGGTGTGAACGGTGACCTCCGTGCCGTACGCGCGTTGTGCTCGGTGTGCCTCACTCTTCACCCAGCCCGTCCCCTGAGCCCACGGCCATGGGCGCCCCGCCCGCGGTCGCGTTCCTGCTGACCGTTCAGCAGGGCGAAGCCGCCCGCAGGCTGATGTCCTACGTCGCCTCCCTGCCGCTGCACGGGGCGGACGCCCAGCTCCTTGCCGTGGTCGTCGCCATCCGGGCCGCCCGGACCGGCGTCGGCAACGTCACCGGCCAGGATCTGCGGTCGCTGCGCCTGGCGGATGCCGAGGGCGCGGTCGCCGCCCTCACCGCCCTGGGGTGGCAGGCGCGGGGCGACCTGATCGCGGGCAGCCCCGACGTCCCCGTCGGCATCGCGGTGCCCGGTCTCACGGACGGGGGCGACCACCGGCTGCCCTTCGGAAAGGTGATGCGGTCCCGGGTGTCGGGCTGGACGAGTCGTACCCTCAACGCCAAACCGGTCAAGAAGACGCCCCCCGCGGCCCGGCTGGCGGCCCTGTTCCTGGCCGCGCACGGCAGGCCGTACCAGCCGAGCGTCCTGCCCGAGGACCTGCCCGAGCACTGCCGGGCCGCCCTTCCCGACCTGCTGGCCAGGAACTTCCTGAAGGAACTGGACGGTGACACCTATCTCTTGGGCGATGCCGTGCGGCATGTGGCGGGCAAGCGCACGGCGCCTGTTCCCACGGTCCGTGTGCCGGACGAGGAGGAGCCGGTGAGCTGGGACGTCTGGAAGGGAGGGGCGAGCGTGGCGTTGCGCCGACACGTGGAGGCCGTCGAGAGCTGTCCCCTCTGCGGACTGTCCACCGCGCGTGTGTCCGAGGCGTTCATGCGCAAGCCCGTCCCCGCCCAGGCGGACGAGAAGGTGCGGGCCGCCTACGCGGCGTGGCGGGAGAACCAGTCCGAGCCGGGCCCGCGCGCCGCGCGGTTCGCCGCCGACTTCCGTGCGGCACACGGCCACGGTCCCTCGGTCAAGCAGCTCTGCCAGGGGATCTCCGAACGGAAGCAGCCGCGTCGGCTGCGGATCTACCTCGTCCGCCAGCTGATCGCCGAAGGGTGGCTGACGAACACCGAACCGGTGCCGTGGACGCTCCGTCCCGGGAAGGCCGCCGCCCCGTCCGGCACGTCCGCCCCCCGTGTACGGGCGAGCTGAGTCCGGCCGGTGCCGCCCGCTCCGCCGTGCGGCACCGGTCGGGCCGCCCACGTGCGGGCGGCGGGGCGGGGGCATCAGACGTGCGGACCGCCCGCGCCGCCGTACACGGTCCCGTGCCCACGCCACCACCTGCCGTGCGGCGAGGCGCCCGCGACGCCGGTCCGCCGGTGCGGGCCGGCGTCCCCGCGACACCAGGCCTGTTCCCCGTCGACTGCACCGGGCCGGTGACGTCCTCCGGCTGTGATGTGCGGGTGGCATCGGGTACCGGCCGGTTTCACGGCGACGGCACCGGAAACCCGTTCCCTCGTGGGTCAGGGGCGCAGGACGAGCCGGATGGGGTTGCCCGCCTTCGTGTTCAGCATCTCGACGGCCTCGGCCGCTCGCGCGAGTGGCAGGACCTCGCTGATGGAACCGGCGAAGTCCAGCCGCCCCGACTGGACCAGACGCAGCAACTGCGGCAGCGCGACAGGCATGTCGGAGCCGTAGTGGCCCAGGATCCGCTGCTGGAGGTAGCTGAAGCGGGTGCCGTCGGCGACCGCGAGGGGCTGGTCGGTGAGCCCGACCAGGACCAGCCGGCCCTTGGGGGCGAGGACACCGAGTGCCTGCTCCCGCACCGCGGGCACACCCGCGAAGTCGAACGCGACGTCGAGCCCTTGATGGCCCGTGGCCCCGGCGACGGTCTCCCGCAGTGCGGGGTCGGCGGAGTCCAGGGCGAGGTCGGCCCCGGCGGCCAGGGCCCGCTCGCGGGCGATCTCGCTGGGGTCGACGGCGATGACCGGGCAGGCGCCGACGGCGCGCAGCAGTTGGACGGCGTGGACGCCCAGGCCGCCCACGCCCCACACGCCCACCGCTTCGGCGGGCCGGACGGCGCCCGTCGTGGTGATCGCGCCCCAGGGCGTCGACACCGCGTCGGGGATGATGGCGCCCTGGTCGAACGGGATGACGTCGGGCAGCGCCGTCAACGCCGTCTCCGACGACAGGGCGTACTCGGCCCAGCCACCGTCGTAGTCCACCCCCCGTGTGTAGGTGACACCGTCGCGTGCCTCGCCCGCGTGGAGCACCACGCGTTGACCGGCCGACCACGCGGTGACGCCTTCGCCCGTCTCGGCGATCGTCCCGGAGACCTCATGGCCGAGCGTGACGGTGTCGCCCTTCAGTAGCAGCGGGCTGAGCGTTCCGTCGATGAGGTGTACGTCGGACAGGCAGACACCGGCCGCCTGGACCTTGACCAGCACCTGACCTGGGCCCGGCCGGGGCCGCTCCACCTCCTCCACGCGCAGGGTACGGCTGGGTATGTGCAGGCGGGCGGCGAGCATCTGGCCCATGGGAAGACCTCCTCGGTACGGCGACGGGTCGTGCGTCATCGGATTTCGCAAGTCGCCTTGCGTTAAAGGTACGACTGCCGGAACTCGTAATGCAAGGAGGCCTGCTTTAGGCTGGCCCGATGACTCCTTCGCAGCCCGCCGCAGAGCCGCTCCGCCGACGTGGGGAGCCCATGCGGCAAGCGGTGCTCGCCGCGGCGGTGGACATCCTCGCGACCGAAGGGCTGGCCGGTGCCACGGTCGCCGCCGTCGCCGGTGCGGCCGGGGTGCACGAGACGTCCGTGTACCGCCGCTGGAAGACGCGCGAGAACCTGATCCTCGACGCCCTGACCACGGAACTCGACGCGGCGCTGCCCATCCCCGACACGGGGGACGTGCGCGAGGACCTGGAGCGCTTCTTCGGCTCCCTGGCGTCCCTGCTGGCCGGCGCCCACGGCCGGGCGCTGCTCCGGCTGAGCGTCGAGCGTGACGACAGCCTGGACGAGAGCCGCCGCGCCTACTGGACCGACCGCCTCGACCGGGCCGCCGCCATGGTCGAGCGAGGTGTCGAGCGGGGCGAACTGGCCGAGGGCACCGACCCGGGTCTGCTGATCGAGGCGGTCAGCGGCCCCCTCTTCGCCCGCGTCCTGCTGAGCGGCGCGTCCTGGGGCGACAGCCTCGTCCCCCGGCTGGTCACGCTGGCGCTGGACGGCTCCCGGCCCGGGGCGGACGGTGGTTCCGGCGGGAGCTGAGGGGCGGCCTGTCACCCGGCCGGGACCGGGCCCGTACGCGGGGAGCGGTCCCTGTCGCGGCCGTAGGCGGCCAGCGTGTGGAAGGCGGTCTTGGGCTCCCAGGACGGGCCGGGGTGCTGGGTGGTGCCGGTGCGGCCCGGAGGGAGGACCCGCACGATGCCGTAGGAGGCCTTGTCGAAGTCGCGGGCGTCGTCGGTGTCGTCATGGGGCAGGTCGTAGCGGGCGAAGGTGTAGACGAACGCCGCGTCGAGACCGGACTCCCCGTAGACGCCGAGGAGTTCGTGGAGGTAGTCGGCCTGTTCCTGTTCGTCGCGGACGACGGGGCGGGTGAAACCGGCGGGGCGCCCCCGTCCGTCCCATGCGACGACCTGATCGGCCCGGCTCGCGATGTCGGCGGCGCCGCGGTACGGGGCGCAGCCGAACTCGGTGACGGCGGCCGGCTTGCCGTGCGAGACGAGGGCGCGCAAGCCGCTTTCGAGCAGGTCGGCGGTGCTCGCGTCCCGGTAGCCGGCGTCGGTGGCGACCACGTCGAAGAGGGTCCAGTCGACGCCTTCGAAGGGCAGGGAGGCGTAGCCGACGCGGCCGTGGAAGCGGGCCCGCACGGCCGCGACCGCCTCGGCCAGGAAGGCGTTGATCCGCGCGGGCAGGCCCGGGAGGGCGTCCCGCAGCCGCTGGGGGTCGGCGAACAGGCTCTGGCGCTCGGTGTACGTGTCGCCGGGCAGGAATCCGGTGGTGAACAGGGAGATCTCCGAACCCGTGAGGAACGTGACGTCCCCACCGGTACGGCGCAGCTTCTCCGCGCGGTCGGCGCTGTCGCTCAGGAAGGACAGCAGCGCGTCGGGGGAGAGGCCGTTGGTGAAGGGGGAGTACCAGACCTCCAGCCCCGCCTCAGCCGCGTGGCGGGCCGCCGTCTCCAGCCGGTCGGGGTCGCCGCCCGTGACGCGTACGGCGTCGCAGCGCAGCTCGTCGCGGATGACGCGCATCTCGCGGCGCACGGCGGCAGGGTCGAACGGCTCGTGGGTGGTGGTCCCGGCCGAGGTGAAGCCGGTGTCGTAGTTGATCCCGAGGGCGCGCATGGAGGCTTCTCCCGAAGCTAGGGTACTTGAAGTACCGTATAGGTGTAGCAGAGTACGCTCTGCGGCACCACATGGCGTACGATCCGTACCGTATGGACGGGGCGCAGGAGTGGAGGGCGGTCTGTGGAGCCGGTCGAACGGCAGGCCACCGCGGTGACACGGCGGCGCGGTGCCGAACTGGAAGAGGCCATCCTCACCGCGGCGGCCGAGGTGCTCGCCGAGGACGGCGTGGCAGGTCTGACCATGGACAAGGTCGCCCGAAGAGCCGGGACGAACAAGAACGCGCTCTACCGGCGCTGGCCGCACCGCCTCGCCCTCGCGGTGGCCGCCTACCGCCGCCTGGCCGCGGAGCGGACGGCGGTGCCGGACACCGGCTCGCTGCGAGGTGACGCCCTCGCGCTGCTGCGCGGCGCGAACAGCACCTGGTCCTCGCCGTTGGGTGAGATCCTGCGCGGCCTGTTCGCCGCGGCCGACGGTGCCCCGGAACTGCTGTCCGAGCTGCGCGGCGAGGCCGGCGGCAGCGCGATCGAGGCGGCCTGGCTGACCGTCATCGGCCGGGCCGTCGCCCGGGGGGAGGCCGAACCCGAGGCACTGCACCCGCGCGTCACGTCCGCGCCGACGGCACTGCTGCGCAACGAGTACGTCGTGCGGGGCGCACCGGCGGTGCCGGATGCGGTCCTGACCGAGATCGTCGACGAGGTCTTCCTGCCGCTGGTCCGTGGCCGGGCCCTGCCCGCGGACCCGGCGTCCCGCTAGGTGTATTGATCACGAGCGTTGTTAACGCTGGTGATCAATACACCTAGTCGGCGCGGAACGCGCGCGTCCAGCCGGTCGCGTCAGGTGATGTGCGTCCGTGGATGGAACAGCCGTTCGCGGGATCCTGGCGGCGTGGGCGCGTGCTCGGGTGCCGCCCCTCAGCTCGACGAACCCGACCACGCGATCCGGCCCGGCAGGCTCGCGGCCGGCCTGGACGGGTGCCGGTCACCGCGCACGGTGGGACAGGTCGCCGTCGCCCCTGGGCCCCTCCGTGCGGGGTGGGCAAGGGGGAGAAATGGTGCTGCGTGAAAGTCGAGTTGGTCGAGCTGAGGGGCTGGGGCGAGGCGGGCCCGGAGGCGTCAGCGCAAGGGCAGGTGCCGGCGAGGGCCGGGACGTGTGGAGTGCGTAGGGTGACGCAGCCTCATGCTCGCAGAGATCACGGTCCAGTGACATACAGTCATATGTGCTGGTGGTAGCTCGAACGGGGCGGTTCCGGGGTGGCCCCGGGTGGGCATGCTCGTTGTAGTGCACTTGACACTTGCTGTGACGGGGATGGAGGGCGGGCATGGCCGGTACTACCGCGTTCGTGATGGTACTTCTCGGCGTGTGTGTCGTCGGATTGGCCGCGGTCATCGCGCGGGCCCGGGTGGAGATCGCCCGGATCGACGCCAGTACGGGGCAACGCGGCACGGATCCGAGGCGCTGACCGCCTTCGGGCGGCCGGGTACACGCACAAGGCGCTCGGGCGGGCTTCGCGTCCGCGAGCGCCGCGACGCTCCGGTTCAGGGTCCGGGGGATGCGACGGAGGGCGAGGTCCGCAGTGGCGGGACGCGGGCCGGGAGGCTGATCCGAGCGTGCCCGAGGCCCGTGCCCCGAGGCGGCGTAAACGCCCGTGCTCACATCCCGCCCGCGATCGTCGTCACCGTGCCGGTGGCGTAGGAGGTGCCGTCCGGGAGCGGCCGGACGACCGCCCCCGCCATCTCCTCGGTTCGTCACGTACGGACGGCTCCCCACCTCATGTCCGAAGCCGGTACGGGCGCCCACGCGAGCCCGTATCGAGGGCCGGGCGGCCGGAGCGGACGCGAGGAATGCGACGTCACCGGCCGGGGTCGTGCGGGCGGTTCCTACGGGGCGCCGGTGCGGGGGCGGTGGCCCGCACGGCGTTCCAGGCGGCGGCACACCATGCGCGGTCGATCTCTTGCGTGTACCGGGCCGCGGCGAGCCAGGCGCGGGCGAACAGGCCCGTGTCGGCGGGCAGGAGACGGCCGAACGGATCACGGGCGCGCTCTGCGGCGGCTGTCCGCAAGGCGTCCAGCAGCTCCGCCGCGGTGGCGAGACCGCATCCGCGCAGGCGGTTGCCGTCTGCCGACCCGGCGCCAGGGAACGCCAGTACCCGGCGGCCGCCGGAAGCGGCCTGGTGGACGCGACGGCTCAGCAGGTGCAGCGGAGCCTCGTCGGCTCCGGGCGGCGCCGCCGTGGGTGAGGGCGGTGGGAGGGCCGGCAGGTCGGCGTGCTGGAGCCGGTCCAGGCCCAGGTCCACCCGGGCGCCCGGATCCGTGGGGTGGCCCGTCGCGAGGAGCAGGGCGCGTGCGTGCGGTGCCGGGCTGAGCCGGGCGACGGCGCGCAGCCGAGCACCCCGGGCGGCCGCCAGGTGCCGGAAGTTGTCGCGGTGGGGGAGCCCCGGATCGTCGTGGGCGACGGCCAGCCGGACCGGCAGCCCGTCGCAGTCGGCGAGCAGGACGTCGCCTGCCGCCTCATGCACCGTGCCCAGGATCACGATGTCGAGGAAGAGCAGACCGTGCCCGTCGCCGTCCAGCGCGCGAGAGACCTGCTCGGCGACGGGTACGGCCCACAGGTGGTCGAGGGGCGGCCCGTTCCAGTCGGCACCGGAGGCCCGCACCGCCCGGACCCTCGCACCCGCGCCGAGCCGCCCGGTCGGAGAGACGGTGGCGCCGGACACCGCGAGGCCAGCGCGGGACAACTCGCGGTGTGTCAGTGCCGTGTCACCGATACGTACCGCGCGGTCCGCCGCGCCCACCGCCCGGCCGACTCCCCCCGGCGCCACATCGGACACCGTGTAGAGGCGCCCCCCAGAGTCCGCGGTCCACGTCACGGCCCCCGCGTATCCGGTCGCGGTCAGCACCGGCTCGCAGAAGAGGCCGTACAGGCGCAGCGAGCCGTCCGGTACGTACGGCTGCCGCGAGGTGCCCCGCAGCGCGGTCAGTTCCCCGCCGGTCGCCGCCGGTATCCGGTGGGACGCGGCCAGCGTGTCGCGGAGCGCGGACACCAGGTCGGTGAGGCGGTACGCCGGGTCGGCGCCACGGGCCGCGCGCACCGCGTTGACCACGGAGACCGCCGCGGCGGCGGGCCGGGGGAGCCCCGCCGTCCGGGCGGTGTGCGCGGCACGCAGCAACTCGGCCTGGAGCACGGCACCGGACCCGTCGGTGCCCGCCTCCAGCACGGCGGCCGCGGCGTCGTACAGCGCACGGGCGGCCGTGCGCTGGTTCGGTGTGGCGCTGTCGGAGACCTCCGCCGCCGGTCCGTCCGCCGTCGCCGCGGCCGGCGGTACCCCGGTGCCGGGTCGCCCTGCCGTGTCCGGCCGAACGCCCGGGTCCCGTTGCGCGGGAGGAGTCGGCCGCGCCTGTACCGGCGCGGGTGCGGGGCCCGGCGGGCCGGTTCCGGAGTCGGTGGGTGCGGAGGCCACGGGCGGCGACGGGAGGTCGGCGTGCGGGTCCACGGCATCGGTGCCGGGACCGGGCGCGGCGATCGGCGCGGCCGATGCCGCGGCGGCGCGGTGCAGACAGGCGGGGGCCAGCAGGCAGCCGCAGCGGATCGCGTCGGCGCTGCGCACCACGCCGCCCGGCGCGTGGAGTTCGACCGCGGTGGTGTCGTCGAGCGCGATACGCGCTGTGTCGCCGTCCCGGACGACGGGCAGGCCGGCCAGCTTGCCGACGCCCCCGTCCAGGCGCTTGCTCAGCCGGGGCGACAGCGCCGCGATCAGCTCGGCGGTCACCGACGGGGCGACCGGCGGAAGGGACTGGCTCATGCGATCTTCTCCCCAACCCAGCGGGCGAGTTCGAGCGGACTGAGAGCGGCCACCGGCATCCCGGCCGCGACCACCTGCGCCGCGATCCCGGTGGAGTAGCGGGGCCGCCCCGAGTCGTCGAGACTCGCACAGCCCAGGACGTGGCATCCGGCACCGGCCAGGGCGCGGACCTCGGTGAGCAGCCCACCGACCGGATAGCCCTCCTCGAAGTCGCTGATGACCACGACGAGGGTCCGGGACGGCACCGCGACCAGCTCCCGGGCGTGACGGAGACCCGCCGCGATGTGGGTGCCACCGCCCACGCTGACCTCCAGCAGCAGGGACAGCGGATCGTCCACGTGGTCGGTGAGGTCGATGACCTCGGTGGAGAAGGCCAGGAAGTGCGTGGAGATCGCGGGCACCCCGGCCAGTACCGAGGCCGTGAGCGCGGCCCAGATCGTGGACGGCTCCATGGACCCCGACACGTCGGTGACCAGGATCAGCCGCCAGTCCGCCGTGCGCCGGGCGCGCGTGCGGAAGACCGGGTGCTCCGGAATCACCCGCACCACGCCGTCCGGTCCGCGCCGTGCCGTCGCCAGGTTGGCCCGGAGTGTCCGGGGCAGGTCGAGGCCGCCCCCGGGCCGTCTGCTCGGGCGCGGCAGCACCGTGCCGTGCAGCGCGGGACGCAGTCGCGTGGCCAACTGCCGGGTCAGTGCCTCCACCAGCCGCCGGACGAGCGGGCGCAGCGCGGCGAGCCGGCTCTCGGGCAGCCCTCCCGCGTGCCGGAGCACGGAGCGCAGCAGATCGACGGACGGCCGTACGCCGTGTGGATCCAGTTCGGCAAGCGTGTCGTGCCGGCCCGCCGCGGCGGCCGCGGCCAGCACCTCCTCCCGGATGCCCGGCCCGAACAGGGCCGCCAGTTCCTCGGACCACTCCCGCACCCCGGGATAGGGCGCCTCGCGGCCGCCGCCCCGTCCCGTGCCGGTGAGGCCGCCCCTGCTGCCCTCGCCGCGTCCGCTGCCGTACAGCTCGTCCAACGCGGTGGCCAGGGGGCGGGCCGACTCGGGGAGCCTGTCGGTACGGCGGCCCAGGACCAGCCTCCAGCGGTCGGCGGGCGCGATGCGCCGTCCCGTACGGGGGGCGTGGCCGTGGCCGCCGGCACCGTGACCCTCCCCGGTGGCCGTGTCGGCGGTGGGGGCCAGGGCTGTCGGACGCGGGGGCGGCAGGAGGAGGCCCTGCGCGGCCAGCGTCTCGCGGGCCGCCAGGTCCGCGGCGGTCCACAGGGCCAGGGTGACCGGGTCGACGTGCCCGGTGTCGCCCAGGTGGGTGTCCTCCAGACGCTCTTCGACGGTGTCGAGCAGGCGTTCGCGGGCCGCGGGACTCAGCGTGTCGAAGCCGCCCCGCAGCGCGGGAAGCCGGTCGAGGAAGTCCCGGTCGGACAGCTCCGACACCCGGTCGAGCAGCGGCTCCAACGCGGGCGCCGCTGATTCCAGCAGCGGGCCCGCCGCGCTGAGCAGCCCCGTGAGCCGGGCGGCGAGGGCCGAGCGGGACTCCGGATCGCCCGCCGTGTCGAGCCAGGAGGCCACCCGGCGGCCCAGCTCGCCGGGTACCTCGTGGCCCAGCAGCACCCGGACGGCACCGGCGGCGCCGCGCATCAGCGGTGAGCCGTCGGCGGCCAGCCGGGCGACGGCCGCGGTGAGCCGTGTGCCGCCCACGAGGTCCGCGCGGTGGGCGAGTTCGACCAGGGCGCGGGCGTCGTCCGGGTCCTCCGCGCCGGTCAGGCCGTCCAGCTGACGCACCGCGGCGGCCATGAGCGACTCGGTCACGGCGGCCGCCCGGCGGGAGCGGCCCTCGTCGGCTTCGAGCCCCGGGACATGACCGGCCCGCAGCCGGTCCAGCAGCGCCAGCGCGGAGAGGAGCTCAGGAAGGGTGGCCGAGTGCGGCAACACGGCGGCGGTGTCGGCGAGCCGCTCGTCGGTGAGCGTGGACAGACCGCACCGCGCCGCCTGCTCCAGTCCGTCCGAGGTCTGCGCGGCGGTGGGGCCGCCCTCCTCCCGCTCGGCATGGCGCCTCTCACGCAGCACGCCCTCGGCGGCCTGCGCCGCGGTGACACCCCGGACACCGGCGGCGGTCAGCATGGCGGCGGTGGCAGGTGTCCAGCGCACCTCCCACCGCGAGGTGAGAGCATCCGCGCCGCCCGCGCCGACGACCTCCTTGGCCTCGGCGTACGGCACACCGCACACCGCGAGCCGGCGCAGCAGCAGCTCCCGGCGCCGGTCCAGGCCGGACCGGAGCGGGTCCAGCCGGAGGTCACGCGCCGAACCCGGCCCCGACTCCTTGGGGCCGGGGAGTCCCAGCGCGGCCAGCTCCGCCTCCACGGCCGGGCCGAGACCGCTGCGCGGCGAGCGCGGTGTGGGGCGCCCGGCGCGGGTGCCGACCAGCACCCTCTCCATCGCCCGTGCCACGGCCCGGCCCCGGCCGTAGGGCTCGCCCTGCGCCAGCACCGTCTGGACCGCCTCCACCAGCTCACCCCGCCCGGCCGCGGGCAGCCCCCGCAACCGGGCCAGGTCCCCCGCGAGCCGGACGATCTCCCGCGCGTCGGCGGGGCCCGACGGATGGCCCAGCGCGCGCAGTTCCGCGCAGATCCGCACGGCCGCACGGGTCAGCGCCTCCTCCAGCGCGGCGGGATCGCCCGCCGCGCCCAGGACCATGTGCTGCCACTCCGGGTCACGGATGCCCGCCGGGTAGCCGGAACGTTCGTCGAGGAGCGCGTAGGTGTAGGGGATGAGAGAGGTCGTCCACCCCGGCCCGCCCTTGGACGGGCACGGTACGGGTGGCGTCCGGGAGGCCCGGCCGTCCGGCCGGCACGGCTCGGAGGGACGCGGCCCCCGCAACGGTCCGGCGGCCTCCCCGGGCGGAGTCCGCCCACCGGGAGCCGTACCGGCCGGAAGCGGGCCGGTCATGGCGGGGTCGGCCCCGGCCCCCGACCGGGCGGAGTCCACGAGTGCCGGAGCGTGGAAGGCGCCCACCACCATGGCGGCGCGCGCACCGTCGGCGGTGGCCTCGGCCAGGCGGGAACGCATCCACCACTCGCGCCGGAGATCCAGCGCGTCGAGCCCACCGGAGGCGGCGGCGTCCTGCCTCAGCGCCCACCCGGTCACCAGGGCGGCCCTGCGCAGGGCCTCCGGCGTCGAGCCCGGCGCCATGGCCTCCACCAGCCGGTCCCACAGGTCGTCGCCGGGGCGGCCGGTGAGACCGTCGCGCAGTGCGGCGGCCAGACCGGCGGCGGGCTCCCGCTCCCGGGCCCCGGCCTCCGGTTCCGGCTCCCCTTCTCCCGGCTCCCCTTGCCCAGACCGGGTCTCGCCGAGGAGGCGGTCGGCCAGCGGGAGATCGCAGGCGACCACCGGGACCCCGTGCCGCGCGGCCCAGCGGATCGCCGCCAGCTCGGGTGAGAAGTCGGCGAAGGGATAGAAGGCGGGGCCGCCCCGTCCGTCGCCGGGGACAGCGGCCAGAGCGACCGGGGCACGCGTCTCCTCGTGCGCCAGCCAGGGCAGCCAGTCCTGCGCCTCGGCGGGGAGCTCGACGAGCAGCACGTCGGGCCGCGCCTCGTCGAGGAGCGCGGGCACCACCGCGGCCAGCGACGGCGCGTGGTGCCGTACACCGATGAGGTACGGCCCCGCCGGGCCGGTCAGGGCGGCGACGGCCGCCTCGGGGGAGAGGGGAGCGAGAGACACGGGATCAGCCTTCCAGGACCGTGCGCAGGTCCCACAAGGTGCGCCAGGTGGCGGCCCCCTGCTCGGCACGGCGCCGCACCGGGCCGTCCCAGTAGCCGCGCAGCCGGGCGGCGTCGGCCGGGTCGTCCTTGCGCACGACACCCAGCAGGTGGCCCGGCAGCAGGTCCAGCACGTCACGGTCACCGGGGAAGTACGCCGCCGACAGCGCCAGCGCACCGGCCACGGACACGGCTTCGGCCGTGCTCATCACCGTGGACGGCCGCTCCACCTCCCAGCCCTCGGCCGACCGTCCTTCCCGCAGATCGCGGAAGGCCGTGACCAGCGCCTCCAGGACGGTGTCGTCGACCTGGAAGGGCGCTCGGGCCCGTTCCACGGAGGCACGGGCCTGCGCACGCACCAGCGCCGTCTCGGCTTCCAGGTCCGCGATGGGGCCCACCGTCTCGAAGTTGAAGCGGCGCTTGAGCGCGGCGGACATCTCGGACACACCCTTGTCGCGCAGGTTGGCCGTGGCGATGAGGCTGAAACCGGGCGCGGCGTGGGCCAGCGCGTCGTCCGTGCCCGCCAGCTCGGGGACGGCGATGCGGCGCTCGGACAGCAGCGACACCAGGGAGTCCTGCACCTCGGGCAGACAGCGGGTGACCTCCTCGACCCGGGCGACGGCGCCCCGGGTCATCGCGGTGAGCACCGGCGAGGGCACCAGCGCCTGCGGGCTCGGCCCCTGTGCCAGCAACAGGGCGTAGTTCCAGCCGTACTTGAGCTGGTCCTCGGTCGTCCCGGCGGTGCCCTGCACCACCAGCCCGCTGGTACCGCACACCGCGGCGGACAGCAGCTCGGAGAGCATCGACTTGGCGGTGCCGGGCTCGCCGACGAGCAGCAGCCCGCGCTCACCGGCGAGGGTGACGACACACCGTTCCACCAGGGCGCGGTCACCGACGAACTTGCCCCGCACCGTGAGGCGGCGCGGCACTCCGGCAGGCGCCTCCGCCTCGTCGGGCAGCCTGAGCGCACGGCCGTCACTGCCCATGACGAACGTGACGACGGCACGAGGGGTGAGGCGCCAGGCCGGTGGGCGCGGCCCCGTGTCGTACGCGGCGAGGAAGGCCAGTTCGGTGGAGTGGCGGTCCTCCGGCGGAACGATCTGGCGGGTCGCTCCGGCAGCGAGGGCGGTGGTCATCGGCTGGGGCCCTTCGGGGTGGTACGGATGGTGGTTGCGGTGGCCGGGCGTGGCCCGCCACTTCCGGGGACGAGCGGCCGGGCGCACCTCATCGGCGCCCCTTGCGGGTGGCACGGGTGGTGAGCTGCTCGTACGCCGGGGCGTCCTCGGTGCGAACCCGCTCCCAGGCGCGGTGGAACAGCTCGTCCACCGGAACCGGCGGGACGGACCGCGCGTGTGCGTCCACGGCGTAGAGCCCTTCCTTCCAGGCCTCCACCGGCAGCGCGGGGGACTTGAGGTCGAGCCAGCCACCGGGCAGGAAGAGCGTGCGTCCGGCCCGCGGGCGCTTGGCCTCGACCACCAGGTCCGTCGCGGCCAGTTCGGCGCGGGCCCTCTTGGCCCGCGCCGGCTTCCAGCCGGTCCACCGGGCGCGATTGCGGTCCGTGGGGTCCGGCAGTGCCAGCAACTGGAGGTAGAGAGCGGCCGCGTCCTCGCCCAGACCGTGCGCCGACGCCACCTCCGCGACGAGACCGGGCACGCTGACCAGGGGGTCCTGGGCGTATCCCGCGGGTCGCCCGGCGCCCGCGGTGACAGCACGGAGGAGGTCGTCGCCCAGGACGGTGCGCAGAGCCCGCATCCCCCCGGAGCGTCCGGCGTGGACCAGTCCCTCGACGAGCCCGAACACGGGGTCGTCGCAGCCGGTGAGTCCGGCCGGCCGGACCAGAACGGTCTCGGTGTCCTGGAACCAGGGCCGCAGGACGATCGCCTCACCGACCCGGGTGAACCCCTGCGCGTCGGCCTGCCCGGAGGCGGGGAGCCCGTACGCCGTGCGGAGCTCCCGGGCGGTGGAACGCCCCTGTTCCGTCCACTCGATGTCGAGGTCGAGCAGCAGCTCCGGGTCGGTGAAGCGGCGGCGCAGCGCGGCCAGACCGTCCGGCAGGGCCGCGCGCAGCGGGTGCCCGTACGGCAGGACGTAGGCGAGGGAGGCCAGGGCGCCGACGGCGTGCTGGACGGTGTGCCGTGCGGGTACGGCCGAGGGATCCGCGGCGACCAGGTTGCCGTCCTTGTCCGGCCGCTGAACCGTGCTCCGGCTGAGCCAGGGGGTCTGCCGGGGGTTCAGCACCGCCTCCACCGAGGCGACGGGCGCCCCCGCCAGTTCCCCCGCGATGTGCTCCGGCAGGCGGACCAGATGGCCCAGCCGCTCCACCCACATCCGGCCCGCCGCCGCCGTGTCCGGGCCGGACACCCACAGATCGGCGGGGTCCCGGGGGAGCAGCGCACCGACGAGTGCCACCCGGTCCGCGTGGCCGACCGGGGCCAGCAGGTCCTCACCGGCCTGCACCTGCCGCCGCTTCAGGCCGACGGCGGCGAGCGCCGCCGCCTCCCACGGGGACGGTTCGGCGGCCAGCAGCACACCGGCCTGGAGCGGACCGAGCCCGTCGCGCGCGGCGGACGCGAACGCCTCGGGAGCCTCGGGCAGCCAGGGCGCGGCTCCCTTGTCCCGGACCAGGCGGACGACCTCGGCCAGGTGTTCGGCGGTGATCGTCGAGGCGTGCCGGGTCTCCCGCTCCAGCGTGAAGTGGGCCACCGCCCCGAAGGCACCCGACGGGTCGTGGTCCAGCGCGAGCCAGTCCACCCGGTTCTGCCCCGCGTCGGCGTTCTGGCAGCCGAGCACGACCACGGTGCGGCCGTCACGGCGCAGTACCTGCCCCGTGCGCTGCCGCTTGTCGTGCGGCTCGCTCAGCACGACCTCGCGGAGCGTGTCGCCCGGCGTGGCCAGCGGACCTTCGAGGACCGCCCCGAACAGCAGGAGCAGCGCCTCGCGTTCGTCGGCGCCCAAGGCGGGGGTGGCGGCCCGGTACGCCAGCGGCCGCAGCACGGCCAGGGCATCCGTCCACACCGTGCCGATGCCGGGGACGGTGAACTCCTCACTGCGCCAGCCGTCGCCCAGAGCGGTGAGCCGCTCGGGGTCGGGCAGCGGCTTGCCGTCCGCGGGTTTCCCGGACAGCACATGGTTCACCGCCCGGATCTGACGCAGCACGCCGAACCGCTCACCGCCCCACCCTCCGTGCAGGTTCGCGACGCGGGAGGTCGCGTTCCGCATCAGATGGTCCTCGCCGTGCTCGGGCGCGTAGTCCGCGAACATCCCCTGTTTCCGCCGGGACGGCGGCTGCTCCACGGGCGGTGCCGTGAACGTGGCCGCGGAGTCGGCGAGGCGCAGTGCCGAACGGACGAGCGCGGCGACACCGATCAGCAGCGGCTGCGCGGTGAGCCGCGGCAGGAGCCGGGTCACGGCACGCAGGACGGCCTCGTCCGCGGACGGTACGGCGGCCTTGGCGGCATCGTCCGACCGGGCCTGGGTCAGTGCTTCCTGCCGCTGGGCCAACGCCTCCGCGGCGGCCCGCATCAGCTCGCCGGCCCGCTCGTCGGTCAGCGCGCGCAGCACGGCCGAGCCCCGCTCGTCGCGAGGGCGCAGCGCGTGCCAGAAGGCGACCGGCGGCACGAGCCGGGTACCGGCGGCGAACTCGCCGCCCCGCTCGCACGGCGTGACCCGGCCGAGCGGTCCCGCACCGGAACTCCCGGCCCCGGCGAACAGGGAGATGTCCGCACGCGTCCGCACGGCGAACGGTGCGGCCCGGCCGGGCAGCCGCAGCGCGCCCAGCGGGACCCCCGGGATGCGGCCGTCGCCGTCCGCGCGCAGGGTGACCGTCCGGCCGTCCGGCGTCCCGGCCGTCATCCGGGCCTCGGCCCCCTCGCCCTGCTCGCGTACCCACCGGCCGAGCACCGTGCCGTCCGTGCCGAACGGGCTCTCCTCCAGGCCCGGTTGCACGGGCAGCACCTCGCAGGCGTCCGTGAGCAGGGAAGCACCCTCCAGGACACCGGAACGCAGCAGGGCGGGCAGCGACGCACGCCCGTGGGCGCCGGTGGCCGGGTCGTACTCCAGCCACAGCGTCCGCCGGCCCTGCCTGCCCTGACGCCAGCAGGTGGTTCCGTCACCGATGACGGCGCGGCGGGGCGGCAGGTCGGTGTCGCCCGCGTGCAGCACGCGGCCGCCGGTGGCCCGTCCGCCGCCCGGCAGCGGAATCGACACGGTCTCGGCGTCGTGCCCCGACCACCACTGGGCCAACTGTTCGCCGCCCAGCGTGAACACGTCGGACGGGCGGGCGGACCAGTACGCCGACTGCTTGCCGCCCTGCCGCCACATCACGAGCAGTTCCCCGTCCACGTAACGGAACCGGGGGCGCTGCCAGTGGTCGATCTCGTCCGGAAGGCACAGGTCGTGTTCGAGCAGCACCTTCTCGGGCCCGACGACGACCGCCCTGCGGCCACGGACCAGCACCAGGGCGGGCCAGGCCTCGTGCACGGCCAGGGTGTTGTCCTCGCCCTTGCGCACCTCGGCGTCGAGCTTCCGCAACGCCTTCTCCAGGGCGGGCCAGCCCAGTTCGTCGAGGATGCCGGCGCGCAGGGTACGGCCGAGCAGCGGCGCGAGCGCGTGCCCGGCGGTCCTGGCGACGGCGCCGGGCGCGACATCGGCGGCCACCGCCCGGAAGGCGCGCAGACGGTCGAGCGCCGTGCCGGCCCCGGGCAGACCCACCGCGCCGGTGTACTCCCCGGCCGCCTCCTCCAGCCACTCGCGCGCCACCTCACGCAGCACGGGGTGGGCGGCGAGGGCGGCCAGGACCTCGCGGCGCGCCCGGTGGCCGCTGCCCAGAGCGCCCACCGCCCGGTGCAGCAGAGCCCGGAACCGCGGATCGGCGCCGGTGGCGACCAGGTCCCGCCGGACGGACGGCCCGGTGGCGCCGGGCAGCCATTGATCCAGCGCCAGATGCACGTTCACGCCGGCGGCGGGCAACGTGAGCGGAATGTTCTCGGCCACGCACAGATCCAGCAGATCGAGGTCCGCGCCCGCGTGCCAGCGGCCGCTGAACAGATCGACGGGCCGTCCGGCCGCCCGCAGCCGCGGCGCCATCCGCCCGACGAGCGCCAGGGTGGCCGGGGAGCTCCGCGACCAGGACGCGCCGTGCTTGCGGTGCAGCGACCAGCGGCTCAGCCAGTCCGCGGCGTCCACCGCCTGCCCGTCGCCGGGCTCCGAGGTCAGCAGCGCCTCCGCGCCGCTCTCCGCCAGCAGCGTCAGCCAGAGCTCGTCGTCCTCGACACCGCGGCCCAGCCCGGTGGGCATGATCTCCAGCAGCCGCGTCCGCACCTCCGGCCGGCGCCCGGTGAGAACCGGGAGCGTGGCCCGGTAGGCGGTCCAGAAGGAGGCCGGGGCCCGCACGGCGGCCGGGGAGGCCAGCAGGTCGGCGACGAGCGCGCACTCCTCGGCGACCCGGTCGAGACCGGCGGCCCTGACCAGACCGCGGGCGTCCTGCGGCAGCGAGGCGTACGGCGGCATTCCCGCCGCGCAGCGCTCCACGGTCAACTGCCGGAACTGCGCCCACGCCTCGGCGGGGTCGAGCCGCCGGGACAGGTCCCGCACGTGTTCCTTCAGCGCCTTGACCGTCAGCGCACCGGCGAACGCGAACTCCAGGAAGACCGCGCGCTGCCGCTCCTCGTCGACCGCGAGCGCGTGCACACGCTCCGCCTCGCGCGCCTTGCCGAAGAAGGCGGCGGCGTACGTCGTGTTCTCGTGCTGGAGGAAGACCCGGGCCGCCTGCTCGTAGAACGTGGGCAGGAAGTGCGGGACGGCCCGGCCGAGCCGGACACCGAGCGCCTCGAAGCCCGCCTTCGCGTTCCCCGGGCGGGACTTGGCCTGGCGGGCGAGCCGCTCGACGTCCTTGACCAGGGCCAGCGCGTGGTGCCCGTTGGCCGGGTCGTTGACCAGCGCCCAGGCCGGGAAGCCGAGCGTCTCCCGGCGCACCTGCCCGACCTCGGGGGCCTCCGGCTCGCGGGCCAGGCCCAGGAACTCCAGCGCGAGGTCCTCCGCCTCCCCGAGCGTGCCGGGCACCAGCCGGACCACGCGCCGGCCGTCCAGGGCCGGATGCGTGTAGGACCGCACGGTCAGGGTGTCGGCGTCCTCCCGCGCGGTCGTGCCGGGAAGCAGCACGGCGCCCGCCTCCAGCAGCGTGCCCGTCGTGGTGTCGTCGTACGTCGCGCTCATGCCGCCCGCTCCTCGTCCTCGATGTCCCGCCCGGCGTACAGAGCGGCCGCCATCCGCATCCCCTCCGACCAGGAGACCGGCCCCACCTGACCGAGCCTCAGCGTGCCCCCGGTGGGTCCGCTCCACGTCAGCGGACCGGTCTCGGTCTCCTCGTAGCCGTCGTAGTCGCCGATCCACACACGGGCCTCGGCGGTGCGGCCCTCCTCCAGCACGGAGCACAGGGCGTGCCCGCCCCGCACCCGGTAACCCAGCTGGGCCGCCCTGCCGTGCAGGAAGCGGAGCTCCTTGAACGAGCCGCCCGCGTACTCCTCGACCTGTGTGCTCGCCGCGTCCACGGCCGCCGGGCGGCGCCACACCTCACGGAAGAGCTGCTGGGCCCGCTGGTCGATGCCGAGCTCGACGGCGAACTCCCGCAGCTCGTCGAGGTCGTCGAGGAGCACGGGATGAGGAAGGCACACGACGTCCGGGGCGATCCGCACGGTGTCGCCGTCCAGGTCCACCAGGCCGAGCCCCCGCTCGGGGTCCGCGTCCCGGAGGAATCCCGCGACCTCTCCGTCGGGTCCCGTGACGACGAGGTCGCGCAGGGCGGCCTGCCAGGCGGGATCCGGCCACACACGGGTCACCACGGCCGCCGGAACCGGCAGTGAACGCACCATCCACCGCTCCACGTCGGCCAGGCACCGCCGCTCGTGCCGCTCCAGCCACTCGGCGAGACCGCGCAGGCCCACGACCGCCGGATCGTCCGCGATTCCGGCCGGAACGGACTTCAGCCGCCGTCCCGCCGCGTTGCGGCACACCACCTTGCCGTCGTCGAGGGCGATCTCGTAACCGCCCGCCTTCACCCACCCCATGCGTGCCTCCCCGCACCGCTGTGAACAAGTGAGCGGAACTCTATGAGGAGCCACTGACAACGGCTTTCGGAGCTCTCGCGCCCGGCCTTCCCGCCTCCGGCCGCGCACCCGCGCCCGGAGGCGGGGCGTGCCTCCGGGCGCGGTCACCGACGCCGCTCGGTTCGGCTGAAAACATGCGCTTCTCACCGCGATCCACCGTGCTGGCACCACCGCGGGCGGCCGCGACGTCGCTTCCGCGATGCAAACACCGCGGAGTTCGCACGTATGTACGTCGCGGGGGTGTGCGCGAGGTGGGGGCCGGGCCGACACCTCCCGGAACACCCCGGAACGGCACCCCGTCGCCCCCGCGCGTCATGGTCCGTCCGGCGGTCCGGCCGCCGCGCCCCCGGGCTCCGCCACTCCCTCGCGCCACGGCCGCCGCTCCGCGCCTTCGGCACGGCCTGGCGGAAACGCCCAGGTGACCGGGCTACGGCGAAGCGGCTCGCTGCCCCCGTCCGGGAGAGCGCGGGGCTCGTCGCGGCAGATGTCCCCGTCTGCCCACCACGTGAGGACGTGTCGGACAACGGCCGCCGGCCCGGGATACGCGCCGGCCGCGCCGCCCATGGCTCTGAGTGGCGGGATCCTCACTCTCGCGGTACCGCCGAATTGATCTTTTCGGGTTCACAACCGATAAGCTCCCTCCCGGCGCAGCGAGTTGACGCGATCGTGACCGGTCGTCTCATGGTGCGTGCGTACTCAACGGTGCGGTCACCTCGCACACCCCCTGTTCGATCATTTTTGCTTCAAAGGATGCAGATGGAACTCGCCACTCCGCCTCCGGCGGCGCGGGCCCCTGCCACCCGGCACCTCTGGTGGCTGATGCCACTGGGCCTGGGTGGCGGGACAGCGGCCGCGACATTCATCAGTTCGGACCGGATACCCGCGGCCGTCCTCGGTCTCGCGGCGACGGTCGGCAGCACCGTGTGCGTACTTCTCCTCCTGCGCACCCGTACGCGGCTGCGCCTGGCCGAGGAGGCCCACCGCACCACCCGGACCGAACACGCCAGGCAGTCCGCCACCGAGCGCGCGGCCCAGAAGACCCAGCTCGCCGAGCAGGCGCGGGCGCACGAGGAGCTGCTGGCGGAGAGCTCCCGGGTGTACGAGGAGCGGCTGTCCCGGCAGACCGCGGCCTACGAGAGCCGGTCCAGCGAGCGAGCCGGAGTCTGGCAGGAGCGGCTCGACCACCAACTCGCCGCGATCGCCCTCCTCGGCGACCAGCAACTCCCGGCCGCTGTCGCACAGTTGAAGGCGGGCGACGCCATCGACGACATCGTCCCGACCGCCGAGCAGCGCATGAAGGCCGGCGACGAACTCCAGGCCGGACTGGGCAAGGTCCTCAGGACCGCGCTGAGGGGCATCGAGGCCGAGCTGGACCGCTCGACCTCCGCCGAACAGGCCGTCATCGGCGTCGGCAACCGCATTCACGTCCTGACCAGCAAGCTCCGCGGCCGACTGCACGAGATGCAGGGCGAGCACGGCCGTCAGCCCGCCGTCGCCCAGTGCCTGATGGAACTGGACCAGGCCATCGGCCCCGCCGACTGCCTCGCCGCCAGCATCGTGGTACTCGGCGGCTCCGACCGGCCGGGCCGGCAGTGGCAGGAACCGCAACGCCTGCTGAGCGTGGTGCGCGGCGGCATCGGCCGGATCAAGGACTTCCACCGCGTCCAACTGCGCCACCTGCCCGAACTCGGCGTCGACGGAGGTCTGGTGGACCACCTCACGCTGATCTTCGCGCACCTGCTCGACAACGCCGCGCGGTACTCGCCGCCCACCGAGCCGGTGATCGTCTCCGGCAAGGAGGTCCCCAACGGCGTCGGCATCGAGATCCAGGACTCCGGCAAGGGCCTGAGCGAGGAGAAGAAGCGCGAGGCCGAACACGCCCTCGCGGGCACCTCGCCCGGCGCGGGCCTCGGCGGCATCTCGGAGGACGCCAACATCGGCCTTCGCGTCGTCGGCCTCCTCGCCCGCCGGTACGACATCCGTGTCACCTTCGCGGACTCGCCGTGGCTGGGCACGTCCGTCGTGGTCGTCGTACCGCACAAGTACTTCCGGCCGCTCCCCGCCCTCGCCCCGGCCACCGCACCGCCGATCTCGACGGAGCCCGCCGCGCCGCACGGCACCGCGCCCGCCGCCCCGCAGCCCGAACCGGCCCCGGTCACGGTCTTCGAGAACGAGGACATGGTGGAGACCACCCCCGGTGGCCTGCCCCGGAGGCGGAGCCGGCGCGGCGAGACGGCCGTCGAAACCCCCCAGGGCGGCCCGAGCACCGTCCCCGCCTTCCCGGCCGTCCCGCCGGAGGCATCCTTCGCGGGCCTCGCGGCCTTCGCCGACGCCGGACGCGACACCGGCACGGCGACGGACGGGTCCCCGACCGCAGCCGCCGACGACCACGGCACGGCCGCCGGTGGCGCACCGACCGAGCACCGCACTGAAGAGAGCGACTAGTCCCATGACGTACCAGGGAACCGACATGAGCTGGGCGCTGCGCGACCTCGTGGAGAGCATCCAGGAGATCAGCTTCGCCCTCGTGGCCTCCAGCGACGGGAAGGCGATCACCTCCTTCGGCGCCGAAGACCCCGACGACGTGGACCGCTTCGCCGCCGTGGTGGCCGGACTCCAGGCACTGGCCCAGCCGGTCGCCGAGCAGTTCCCGCAGCACGCCGGGCAGCTGCGGCTCGCGATGATCGAGGTGGACGGCGGGCACCTCTTCGTCGTCCGCGCGGGGGTGGAGACGTACCTCGGCGTACTCGCCCGCGAGGGCCTCGACCAAGGCCTGCTCGGCCATCAGATGAGGGATCTGGCCCGCCGTATGGGCGAGCTCCTCGGCACCTCGCCGCGGCTGGAGGGGCACTCTGGATGAGTGCTCCCCGTCGGCCGACCGACCCGTCCGGCCTTGAGCGCTACTACGTTCTCACCAAAGGGCGCAGCGGACCGGGCGGTTCGGCGTCGACCCTGGACGTGGCGACCCTCGTCATCGCGCGGGACGTCCCCACATCGGGCATGCAGCACGAGTACGAGGAGATCCTCCGGCGCTGCCGTGAACCGCTGTCGGTGGCCGAACTCGGCGCCCACCTCCGGCTGCCCTTCAACATCCTCGCGGTGCTGCTGTCCGACCTGCTTGAGGCAGGCCGCGTCGACGCCCGTGATCCCGTCCCGGCACATGACGTCGGCCGTGGGCCCGACATCGCGCTCCTTGAGGAGGTACTCAGTGGACTTCAAAGGCTTTGACCAACCCGGGAGCACGGCGGCCGGGGACACACGCTCGGTGAAGGTGATGATCGCCGGGGGCTTCGGCACGGGGAAGACCACCATGGTCCGCTCGGTGAGCGACATCAAGCCCCTGACGACCGAGGAGACCCTGACCCAGGCCAGCGCCGGGGACGACCACCTCATCGGTGTCACCGACAAGGCGCAGACCACCGTCAGCCTGGACTTCGGCAAGATCAGCCTGAACGACACACTCATGCTGTACCTGTTCGGCACCCCCGGCCAGGAACGGTTCTGGTTCCTGTGGAACGGCCTGTTCAAAGGCGCGCTCGGCGCCGTCGTCCTCGTGGACACCCGCCGACTGGCCTCCAGCTTCCGGGCGATCGAGGAGATGGAGCGGCAGAAGGTCCCCTTCGTCATCGCGCTCAACATCTTCCCGGACTCACAGGACTACCCGGTCGACGAGATCCGCGACGCCCTGGACATCCCGTCACACACGCCGGTCGTGTCCTTCGACGCCCGCAGCCGGAGTGCCAGCCGTGACGTGCTCGTCACTCTGATCCGGCACCTGAAAGACCGTTCGGCCGCTGCCCTGGAGCCCCGATGAGCGAACAGACCCCGCCCAGAGCCACCGAGGGCGGCTGCCCGGTCGCCCACGGCGAGGACACCACCCGGCTCTACGGTTCCGGGGTGGAGGACTTCTCCCACGCCGTCTACGGGCAACTGCGCACGCGGCACGGCGGCGTCGCCCCCGTGCTGCTGGAGGGTGACATCCCCGCCTGGCTCGTGCTCGGCTACCGGGAGAACCGGCGGGTGCTCGACAACCCTCTGCAGTTCAGCCGGGACTCCCGCATCTGGCGGGACTTCAAGGAAGGCCGGGTCGACACCGCCTCCCCGCTGATGCAGATGGTGGGCTGGCGCCCCGACTGCGTCTCCCAGGACGGCGAACCTCACCGCCGGCTGCGCGGCGCGGTGACCGACAACCTGTACGCCGTGGCCGGACGGGGCATCCGTCGTCATGTCACGCACTTCGCGAACCAGCAGATCGACGCGTTCGCCGACACGGGCCGGGCCGACCTGGTCGCCGACTTCTCCGAGTACCTGCCGATGCTGGTCCTCACCCGCGTCTTCGGACTCGCCGCGAAGGAGGGGCGCACCCTCGCCGAGTCGAGCAAGCACGTCATCAAGGGCGGTGCGGACGCCCTCACACACAACGAGCGCATCATGGGCATATTGGGAGAGCTCGCCGCCCGCAAACGCGCCGAACCCGGATCCGACTTCGCCTCCGGCCTCATCGAGCACCACGCGGCGCTCGACGAGGACGAGGTCGTCAACCACCTGCGCCTCGTGCTGATCACGGCCCACACCACGACCAGCAACCTGCTGGCGCGGACCCTGCAACTCGTCCTCACCGACACCACCTGGCTGTCCGACCTGGTGAGCGGGCAGGTGAACATGTCCACGGTCGTGGAGGAGGTGATGTGGAACACCCCGCCGCTCGCCGTGCTGCCGGGGCGCTTCGCCACCGCAGACCTGGAGCTCGGCGGCTGTCCGGTCAAGCAGGGCGACCTGCTCGTCCTCGGCCTCGCGGCAGGCAACCACGACCCCGGGATCCGCCCCGACGCCGACGTCTCGGTCAGGGGGAACGCCTCGCACCTCGCCTTCAGCGGCGGCCCGCACGAGTGCCCCGCGCAGAACATCGGCCAGGCCATCATCGAGACGGCGGTCGACGTCCTGCTGCACCGGCTGCCCGGACTGCGCCTGGCGGTGGCGCCGGACGAACTCACCTCCACCGCCTCCACCTGGGAGTCGAGGCTCGACAGCCTGCCGGTCGAGTTCGCCGTCTGACGTCCCGGACGCCTGACGCCGTGTCATGTCCGCTGTTTTTACAGCCTGACGCGGCGTCATGTCTGTTTCGGAGGGCCTGACGTCATGTCATGTCGTTCGCCGGGAGCCGCCTGACGACGTGTCACGTACCGACGTCCCGGCCTGTGCGCCGCCACGGCCCGGCCGGTCGTCCGGCCGGGCCGTGCGCCCGTGTCACATCGTCAGCAGGTCGTCCACCGAGCCCCGCCCGGACAGTTCGGCCGTGGCCACCGGGCCGTCCTTGTCCGCCGCGTAGCGGCCGGTGGTCAGCGCCCACTCGTAGTTGCCGTTGATCCAGTGCCGGACGGCCTCCACGCCCATCCACACCCGGGCCCGCTCCTCGTCACCGAGGCCCAACTCGTCGCACATGTGCGGGACACGGGCCTCCAGGCCGACGTACTCGTCGAGGCAGCCGGTCGTCATCCGGTACGCCTCGCCGATGGCCTCCTCCCACGAGCAGTCCCGTTCCTGGCGCAGTACGGCGATGAGGTTGTGGCCGTCACCCCGGCGTCGCTCCCGCTCGAAGGAGTGGATGTCGTTCATGAACCCGATCGTGTCCGCGGCCAGGTCCCGCATCCGCTCCATCAGAGGATGGGCCATCGCGGCCGGCGGGACCTCGAAGCCGCGGCTGCGCTCGCCCATGTCGATGCTGTGGTGGATCCCGACCGTACGGCGCCGGAAGCCGACGTAGGCGCCCAGGTCCAGCTTCCCGGCCAAATCCTGGGCCGCGAGGTCCACTTCCTCGCAGTGGGCCACCAGGAAGCGCCCCCAGGACGCGGCGAACCGCGTCTGCCAGGTCAGGGACATGCCACTAGAGAGATGCCCCCAGACCTCCGTCCAGGCCAGGGTGATGGGGCAGACCACCCGAGGCGCGGTACCGGCCGGACGCAGCGGCGTGGCGATCAGCTCCCGCGCCACCTCCGCTATCCGGTCCGCCCGGTCGGGCCGAGCGGAGTCGAACTGGTCGTCGAAGAGGAAGGCGAGGGAGAACCAGTTCATCAGGACGGTCAGATCGTCCGCCGAGGCGTGCGGATAGGTGCGGGCCGCGGCCTGGGCGAGGTCCCAGGACCGGTACTCCTCGAAACCGGCCCGACTGCGCACCAGCCCTCTTTCCCGCACCCAGAGCAGATGGCGGTCCCTCGCGTACGCGAGATGCGGGCTGACGGGTGTGGTGAAGGGGAGGTCGAACCGGACGTCCTGGGGCATGTGCATCCTTTCGGGGGGACGGAACGCGGAAGCCCGCCCCGTGTACGGGTGAGCGCACCGTGGACAACGCACTCGAACGGGCCTACGAGATGCGGGTGTTCATTCGGTGAGCTACGAGGTTGCCCCCACCGTAAATGATCAAGGCGGGGGACATGTGCGATCTCCGTTACCGGTCAGGTATCCGGGGCCGCTCGGCGGCCGGCGGGCTGTCCGAATGCCACCGCGTCCGGCCACCGGCTGTGCGGGCGACGCGGCCCGGACGGCGGCGGGGAGTTCGCGTCGCGCCATCGGGACACCACGCGAACCGGCGGGTACCGCCGGATGCTTGTTCTTCCGCCAGAAAAGAGGAGGGCATGGCACTGGTCAGGAAGGGCTCACGCCGTATCACCGCGACGGCGTCACCTGTCGGTGGAGAGCCGGAAGGCGACCGACGTATGACCAAGCGCTGGTCCGGAGTCCGCTGACCTACGCCGTCGAACAGCCCGAGACGCCAGGCACGGTCCTGGTGGTCACCACCGGCCGGCCTCATCCGGGCAACTGGCTCGGCATTCCCGCCCGGCCGGTGCTGGACGCGACGGCGGCCGCCACGATCCGCACGTCTCGCGCCCGAGGCCGGACACCCGGGGAGTCCGCGCGCCCCTTGCTGCTCGACATGTCCCAGGGGTTCACCCGGGCCGACTGACCGGGTACCAGCGCCGGGCCACCTCGCCACAGGGACCCCTCAGGGCTGTCCCGTCAGCCTGAACGGCGTGGGAGGTGCCCCCAACCGTCCGACGCCGCGCGCCGATCCGTCACGGAGTACGGGAGAGCCCTTGGCACACCGGCGACGCGGCAGGGCGGCGCACACCGCTCCGGGCGTCGCGAATTCCCCGCACCAGCGCGCCCGGACGCCCGCCGACGCGGATCGTGCGCACACGCTGCGGACAGAGCGGAGACAGGACGCGGCCGTCGAGGTCACTGTCCACCGATGCGGAATATCACCCGTTCGAGTTAACAGGGCCCCGAGTACGGATGGATTCGTTGACAAGTTTCCCCACGTCGACGGACAGCGAGAAGGGGAGCGCGGGCATGGCGCGAGCGTGGCGGAGGTTCGCGCGGGCGCATTTCAGGCTCGACGAATTCGCGGTCTTCGCGGCTGTTGCCCGTTTCCGGTGATCAAGTCTGATCAATTGATTGATGTTTTTGTGTGGATGGTTGATTTCTTGATTAACACAGGGGTGGCGGGTACCCATACCCACGGCCCTACGTTGTGGCATCGGGCGCGTGCGGAAGGTAGTACATTCCGACTCCCGGCCTTCGCCGGGCAGGCAAAGACCCCGGCTACTGGTTGGTCGCCTCACGCCGGGGTCTCTTGTCACTCCTCAACGTCAGCTCCGAAACCCGGGAAGAAAGGAACCCCTTCGTGTCTCTTCTCCGACGTCGAACCGTCTCCCTGCATGTGCGTCTGCGATTGCACGGAGACCGAGTCGTGAACGTATCATCCCTGCCCCGCCCGTGGTTCGAACGCCGCACGGGGATGTCATGGCTGTCATGGTGAGTGGAATCCGGCTCAGCGCGCCGCCTTTTCGGCCACTGCCCGTGATCCCGGGATTTCCGGCGTCCGGGACGCCGCCCCTCCTGGCCCTTTCCTGACGGGCCCTCATGGATAGTCGCTGGTCGGCCGGTGGGCCCGTTGTCGCGGGCCTGACCCGGACATACGGCGAGAGCGCGACTCCCGTCTCCGGCCGTGCCTCGGTCCCCTCACCGTGTCAACCGGGCGGGTGGGCACAGATACCCGCCCCCGCACCCCCGAAAGAGGTCTCCCATGCCCAACCGTCCACACTCCGGACCGGAGCGGCCGGCCCGGAACGGTCCCGCCGTCGACGCCGACCGGGCCACGCGCTGCACCGAAGCCGTACGCGACATCGCCGAGGACGTCGTCGTGGTCGGTGACGCGTTCATCAACCGCGCCTCCGACGGCGCGGCGTCGGCCTCCGAACTGCTCGGTTTCGTCGTCATGGCCCAGGGCCTCGTCGAGGAGGCGACCGCGGCCCTCGTCGTCCGCCAGAGGTCCCAGGGCGAACCGCTCGCCGACCTCGCGCCCATGCTGAACCTCACCGAGGACCGGCTGCGCAAGAAGTACGACCCCCGGACGGTCGACCGGAACCTGGCTGCCCGCCGCCGCCCGATGCGTACGGCCTCGGCCTCCCCGCAGCCCGACGACCCACCGACCGCGAAGAACTCGCTGCGCCGGCCCCGCCAGCGCCTGGCCTGCGCGCTCACCCTCATGTGGAAGCACTCCGGTATCTCCCAGCGCGTACTCGCCGAGCACATGACCATCGACCCGTCCTACGTCTCACGCATGCTCTCCGGCGAGCGGGACGTCTCCCTGCAGCACGTGAAGATGATCGCCGACACGTGCGGCGGCAACCCGGACCTCGTCAAGCCGTTATGGGACGTCGCCACCGGCGTGCAGGACGGTGGGAGCGACCCGGTGCGCACCCTGCGCTCCTACCTGCGGGCCCTGCGCTACGCCGCCGGGTCCCCCAGCGACGAGAGGATCCTCGCCTCCGTCCAGAACACCGTCACCGAGGCCGAGTTGCACCAGGCGTTCGAAGGCCCCGGCATCCCGGCGTGGCCGGTCATCCACCAGCTCACCACCGCCTTCCAGAGCCTGCCCGACATCACCCGCCCGCTCTGGCGCAAGGCCCGGAGCAGTGTCGAGGCGGTCGGCCGCACCTTCCCCGCCGACGCCTTCGGCTGACCACGACCGGGAGGAGAATGACCATGAAGCCCGCCCGGCCCGCCGTCCTCACGAACTCCTTCTACGCGTTCTACGACCTGCACCGCCCCGCCTACCATTCCTACGCCTCGGCCCTCCTCGCTCCGGAGGAAGCCCGTATCGCGGTCTCCCACCTCTTCGACCTCGTGGCGGGCAACTGGACCACCGTCGTCTCCGAGCGGTGCCCCTCGGCTTGGGCCTGGCGGCAGCACACACGGGTCGTCGCCCGCCGGAGCGGCCGTACGCTCACCGCCGCCGAGGACGCGTCCCTCTTCCACGACAAGCTGCGGCTGAGCGTCGACCAGATCGCCACAGTGACCGGTGCCGAGCCCGCGACCGTCACCACGCTCCTGGCGGCCGCCAGGCGGACACGCACGCCGACGAGGGTTGGCTCCCGCTCCTGGGCGTTCCTGGCGAGGCCCCCAGCGTCGGTGGAAGCCCGGCGGTGCCCCGCACCGTGCCCCACGCCGTGCCTCCGCACCGCTTCCACGCCATGCCCCGCGGCGGCCGAGCCCGCGGCAGCAGGTGAGCCGGAAGGCGGCGACGCCCGCCAGGCGCATCCGCTGACCAGGGCGTAGACGGTCGAGGCGGACAGCACGTCTCCTCAGGCGGGTCCCGCGCCCCGTCGCCCCGCGGTCGCACCGTCGACGGCGGGAACAACGGCCCGGCGCGTGCCCGCATCCTGTCCGGAACACTCCGACTGCCCGTACTCCCCACGGGGAAGACGCTTCCGCACGTCCCGCCCCCACCGCGATCCGGGTCGGCGGGCGGCTACCGCTCGCCGCGCAGATAGCGGGTGACCATGTCCACCAGTTCGTTCTCAAGGGTCTCGGCCGGGATGCTCCGTGGGTCGGCCATGACCTTGTGCGTGTTCAACTCCACGGTGAACACGATCAGTTCGGCCGCCGTGTCCAGGTCGCGCACATGGACGTCCGGGTGCCGGGCGAGAACATCGCGCACCTGACCGACGCGGTTCCTTCCGTGCCGGTCGATCGTGTCGAGCAACGCCTGCGAGAAGGACGCCTCTTCGATCATGATCCGCAGGAGTTGCGGATCGTCGCTGTGGTGGTCGATCGCGTCACGGACCAGCGCCCGCACCGTCGCCTCCAGGCTCCCGGCAGACAGATCGAGCTGGTCGGCCCACGTCCACGCGCCACGGTCGATGTGCCGCACCAGCAGTTCGGCGAGGACGGCGTCCTTGTTCGGGAAGTACTGGTACAGCGAGCCGATGGAGACGCGTGCGCGCTCGGCGATGCGGTTGGTGGTGCCGGCGGCGTAGCCGTACTCGGCGAAAACGTGAGCAGCGGCGGTGAGGATGCGCTCGCGGGTGAGCTCGGCACGCACCTGGCGGGGCTTGCGACGTGGCTGAAGACGACGGTCGTCGGACGGCATCCGAGGTCCCTCTCAAGGCGTGAAAAGCGAGTAGCCAAAGAGCTGAGCTATTACTCACAATAGTGCCATGAACTGCGGAAACAAGGCGCCTGCCGAGGAGGGTGGCGGGTCGTGAGCCCTCGCGCGCACCTGCCCGAGCCGTGTCGTGCGCGGGCGGGACGTCTCGTCCGCCGGCCACCGGCGCCCCGTCCCGACCCGTTCTGTTTCCAGACAAGAGGAATCCCCGTGCGGCAGGCAAAGCGTTTGAGCACCCCGCGTCGGCTGACGACGGTGGACGAGGTCGAGACGATCATCGGCCGTCCGGCGCCGATGATCATGCTCAAGCAGATCAGCGCCCTCGACGAGGGGTGCAGGGCCGTACTCGCCCGGTGCCCGATCGCGGCCCTCGGCTACCGGGACGCCGACGGCACCAGCAGGACGACCTTCGTCGGCGGCGCGCCGGGATTCGCGCGCGTCCACTCACCCACGCGGATCTCGTTCGCCCTGCCCGAGTCCGGCGACCCGCACGGTCCGGTCTCGGTCTTCTTCCTCCTGCCCGGCGTGGGGGAGACCCTGCGCGTCAACGGTTCGGTGGCCGCGCGCAGGGGCGCGGAGACGGCCGTCGACATCGAGGAGGCGTACGTGCACTGCGCGCAGGCCGTCCTCCGGTCCCGCCTGTGGCAGCCACCCGGCCCGGCCGAGCCGGCCGCCGCGATCTCCGGCGACGGGCCCCTGAGCCGGCCCGGCGTAGCCGAGTTCCTGGCGGCGGCCCCGTTCCTCGCGCTGTCCACGTGGGACGCGTCCGGCGGGAGTGACACGAGCCCGCGCGGGGACCGGCGGGCGGTGGCCCGGATCCTGGACAGCCGCACGCTCGTCATCCCGGACCGGAAGGGCAACAAACGCGCCGACACACTCCACAACCTGCTGCGGGACGACCGGCTTTCGTTCGCCGCGCTCGTTCCGGGACGCGGCGGAGTGCTGCACGTCCGCGGCCGCGGCACGATCACCGACGACGCGGCGCTGCTGGAGACGATGGCGCTGCGCGGGATGTCCCCGCAACTGGCGCTGCTCATCGACGTCGAGCACGCCGAGGCGGCCGGGAACGACGCCGTGGCGCGCTCGCGGCTCTGGAGCCCCGGCGCGCACCTCGACAAAGGCGCGGTGCCGGACCTGATGGCACTGGCGGGAGGACACCTCGCCGCCAACTCGGCCGAGAACGGCGGGGGTTCACGCGCGTTCCTGCTGAAGGCCGTCGGCGCGGTCCCGGGGATGACCCGGTTGCTGCGGCTGGTGATGAACCGTGCGTACCGTTCCGGGCTGCGGAGGGAGGGGTACGAAGACGTCGAACCGGGCGCGGGCGGCCGGCGCCGTGGCGTCCCTCGCCGGCATTCCGCCGGCGGCGGCGGAGCGGCCCACCCTCTGCGGGAGGTGCGCGTCACCGAGGTGCGCAGGGAGACACCGAGCGCCGTCACGCTGGTCCTGGAGGACGCCGGCGGGAACCCGGGGACGTTCGACTTCCGGCCCGGCCAGTTCTTCACGCTCGTCGCCGACATCGACGGGCGCCCGGTGCGACGGGCCTACTCGGCATCGTCGGCGCCCGGTTCGTCCCGGCTGGAGGTCACCGTCAAGCACGTCGAGGGCGGCCGGTTCTCCACCCACGCGCACCGGAGCCTGCGTCCCGGGGACCGCCTCGCGGTGCGCGGCCCGTCGGGGTCCTTCCACGCCGAGCCGCACCCGCCGGACGAGACCGTGCTCATCGCGGCGGGCAGCGGTGTGACGCCGATGATGAGCATGATCCGCGCACAGCTCGCCGCCCGGCCGGGCCACGGCCGGACCACACTGCTCTACAGCAACAGCAGTGCGGGCGAGGTCATTTTCGCCGACGAGCTGACCCGGCTGGCGAAGGACGACCCCGACCGGCTGTCGGTCACCCACGTCCTGACCGATCAGGACGGGCGGCTCGACGCGGACGGCGTCCGTCGTTGGGTCACCGGTCTCGTCCCGGCCGAGGACGCCCACTACTACGTCTGCGGCCCCGCCCCGCTGATGGACGTCGTCCAGGGCGTCCTGACCGGGCTGGGAGTCCCGGACGGACTGGTGCACCACGAGAGCTACACCAGCGCGGCGGACACCGGGACCGTGGTGACGGCGCCTCAGGAGATGACCGTGGAGGAGGACGGGCGCCGGGTCGGTACGGTGGTGGTCGAGCCCGGCCAGACGCTGCTGGACGCGGGTCTCGCCGCGGGGCTGCCGATGCCGCATTCGTGCACGGTCGGGAACTGCGGCGACTGCATGGTGCGGCTCCGCAGCGGAGAGGTCACACAGAACGAGCCGAACTGCCTCACCCCGCAACAGAAGGCCGACGGCTACGTACTGACGTGCATGGGCTGCCCACGGTCGAAGGTCACCCTGGACATCGCGGACCCGTGACGGCCGGCCGATCGCGTACGGCCCGGCTGCCGCGACCGGTCCGGACACCCCGGCACAGGCGGTACGGGAACCGGCGCGGCCCGGCCCGTCCCCGGCAGCCGTGCCGCCCTGTACAGCGACCGGTTCGTCGACCGGCCGCCGCACAGGTCTGCGCGAGATCCGGCCGGTCCGCTGCCCGACCGGTGTACGGAAGCGTGTCGGCGGTAGATCTTCTGCGACCCTCGTATCCGGATACCGGCAAACCAGCGGAAGGGCGGCGGCGGGAGATGCGGGTGACGATGACGACCACGGCGGCGCGTGCCGGTCACACCAACGAGGACTTCACCGGCGTGGTACCGGCCGCGGCGGTACTGGTCGACGGCGCCGGTGTCCCCGGCACCGAATCGATGTGCCGGCACGGGGTGGCCTGGTACGCCGGCCGCCTCGGAACCTCCTTGCTCAGCCGCCTGTCGCTCGCGCCGGACCACGGTCTTTCCACCCTGCTCGCCGAGGCCGTCGAGCGGGTGACGGACGAACACCGGGACACCTGCGACATCGCCGACCCCCTCAGCCCGTCCGCGGCGGTGGCCGTCCTGCGCCTCTGCGACGGCGTCGTCGAATACCTGGTGCTCGGCGACGCGGTCCTCGTCCTCGAACGAGCGGACGGCGCGCCGCTCGTGGTCTCGGATCCCCGGGAGGTGGTCATCAGCGAGCCGTACCGGTCCGCGCTTGAGGGGGTCGCCCCGGACAGCGAGGAATACCACCGACTTCTCGGAGACCTGCGCGCCAACCGGAACCAGCCGGGCGGCTTCTGGGTGGCCAGGGACGATCCGAGAGCGGCGGACGAGGCGGTCACCGGAAGCTGTCCGGTCCTCGGGGTGACCGGTGCCGTCCTGCTCAGCAACGGAGCCGGCCGTGTCGTGGACCGGTTCCGGCTCGCCGACTGGCCGGAGGTCCTGGCCCTTCTGGCTTCGTGCGGACCGGCCGAGATCATCCGGCGTGTCCGGCAGGCGGAGGCGTACCACGGGGTGGAGGCGGACGATGCGACGATCACCTACTGCACCGGCCTGGACGGGGTCGCCGCCCGGTCCGAGGATGCCTGAAACCCTGCGCGGTCGCTGGTCCGGCCCCGACCGTCCCTGTTCCCGACACCAGCCGCTGAGCCACCCAACCGGTCAGGGCAGCCGCCCCGCCAGGCCGTGGTCTAGGACGCGCACACCATCGCGACGCTCACCGTGGCCAGCAGCCCGACGTACGCCCAGGCATAGGTGCGGTCCGGGATGCGTGGCGGGCGCCGCCGCAGCACCGCGATCACCGGCAATGCTCCCAGCAGCAGCGCCGAGGCGGCACGGAGATCGATCAGGCCCACCAGACGGACGGGCACGTCCGCGGCCACCGGGAGCGCCGCGCCGCTCAAGGCCACCACGGTGGCCGGGAGCGCGATGGCGAGGGTGAGGGGGTTGGCGAGCGCGGTGGCCGTGTGCATGGTGTGTCCGGCCCGCCGCATCGCGGGGACCGTCATGACACTGCCTCCCACCCCCAGGAAGGCCGCGATCGCGCCCACGGGCGCCCCGACCACGGCCGGCAGCGGACGCGCGGTGGCCGGGTCCGCCTCGTGAAGGACCCGGGGACGCAGGAAACCGGGCCGTAGCAGTACGTCACCGATGGTGACCGTGACGTACCCGATGAACGCCCAACGGGCCAGATCGGCCGGAGCGAGACGCGTGGCGACCGCACCGGCCCAGCCCCCGAGTGCCAGCAGGAACAGCAGCATCCCGCTGCCACGGAGCGCGGCCAGTACCCGAGCGGGCGTGACGGCTGTGGCGAACCCCGCGTTCACCACCATCACCAGGGCCGAGGTGGCCGTCGCCACCCTCATCGCGTCCGGCCCGAGTGCGGCGTCCGCCCACACCACGACCGGGACCGCGACGAATCCGCCACCGAACCCGAACAGCACCGTCGTCGCCCCGGTGAGGAGCCCGACCCCGATCAGTATCACCACGTCCATGGATCCACTTCAGCAGCTCCCGCACCCTCCCCGCATGCGATGGTCGGCACACTTCTTTCGCGTGTCGGCCAGTAGGGTGGGCAGGTGAAGAACATGTCCCTGGACGAGGTCGACCAGGTGGACCGAGCCGTCCTGCCGATCGGCACCGACTACCCGCCCGGCCACGTACTGGACTGGCACCAGCACCGGCGCGCGCAGTTCCTCTACGGTGCCACCGGCGTCATGGTCGTCGACACCGCCGACGGCAGCTGGACCGTACCGCCGGAGCGCGCCGTACTGATCCCGCCCACCACCCGCCACCACGTCCGCATGCTGGGTGTCAGCACACGTAGCCTCTACATCGAGCCGGAAGCCGTCCCCTGGTGGCCCGGCACCTGCACGGTCGTGGACGTCCCGCCGCTGCTACGCGAACTGCTCCTGACCGCGGTGGAGTTCGACGCCGACTACGCCCTGTCCGGACGTGAGGGACACATCACCGCGCTCCTCCTGCACGAGATCGCGGAGCAGTCCCCGCTCCCGTTCCACGTGGCGATCCCCACCTCGGCCGACCTGGCGGCGGTCTGCCGCGGATACCTGGCCGCACCGGACGCCGGTGTCACCAACACCCACTGGGCCACGCGGACCCGCATGAGCGAACGTGCCTTCAGCCGGCGCTTCCGCTCCGAGACAGGCGACAGCCCAGCCGTCTGGCGCGCCCGCGCCCGCCTGCTCGCCGCGGTACCGCTCCTGCGCACCGCATCGGTCAGCGAGGTCGGCAGCCGCCTCGGCTACAGCTCGCCCGCCGCGTTCACGGCCGCCTTCACCCGCACCTTCGGCACACCCCCGTCCCGCTTCGCCGCACACCACCCGAGCCCCGGGAGCAGGCCCCGGACGTCGTAGGTGAAATGGATCCCGGGGGCCGGGGCAGCCAGGGACCGGCCGGCTTCCCGCCGACAGCCGTCACCCGGACGGACGAGCCCGGCCCCGTGTGCCGGGCCGTCGTGACGGGATCATGGTTCCGTTCAGCGGTGCCGCCGAGGACTCGCTCACGCGCGAGGAGGTGGAACGGGTGAGAAGCAAGGTGCTCCCGTGCACGTCACGAGCGCCACCTGCCGGTCGGCACGATGATCGAACCGCCGAGGGCCGTGCTCACCGGCGGCCGCGCCGGGCGGCCCCGCCGAGTCCCGAACGCCGAGGACGGCCGAGGCGTTCCTCCGGGACGCCGTCTCCCGCACCACCACCGGAAGCAGGAGTGAAGCGATGACCGATCGATCAGAGCAAGATCCCGACCGGAGCGGCCTCGACGCGGTCGGCGATGTCGGCAGGCGCGTCGCGGCGCGGCGGGAGTACCTGGGGCTGTCCAGGGAGGAACTCGCGCTGCGTACCCATTCCGCGCCGGGATACATCGAGTACGTCGAGACCCGGCCCGGTGTCCATGGGATGAGCTTCATGCTGCGTCTGGCCGACGCGCTCGGGACGTCGGTGGGCGAACTCACCGGCGCCACGGTCGATCTGCCGCCCGGTGCGGGCCGTGCCGCCTACCACCCCGATCTGGTGGAGATCGGCGAGGAGGAGTGCTGGAACCTGCTCGGCGGTCACGGCGTGGGGCGCGTGGTCACGGCCGACGACGAAGGACCCGCTGTCCTTCCGGTCAACTACCTCACCCTCGACGGAGAGATCGCCTACCGGACCTCACCGGACTCCGGCCCCGCGCGGGCAGCCGGTCACGAGACCGCCTTCGAGGTGGACCACATCGACGACGCGTTCAGCCGGGGGTGGAGCGTCCTGGTGGTGGGTGAGGCCCGTTCGGTCACCGATCCCGCGTCCGTCGAGCGGTTCGAAGCCGCGGGCGGCTCCTCGATGGCGTGGGCCGGTGGGCGGCGCGACAGGTGGATCGCGGTGACACCCCGCAGGGTGACCGGGCGCCGCATCGTGGTTCACGACCGTTGACCCGTTCAGCTCGGATGTGTGCCCTGAGGCCCGCAAAAGGGTACGTACACGCAGCCCTCCGCGACGCACCGCGGCGTGCCGGCGGAGCGGGGCGGGCCCCGCCGTGTCGTCCGAGGCGGCGAAGACCGCCCGCTGTTCACGACGAGGAGGAGAAGGATGGCGGAGACAACTCGATCCGACCCCATGACGAACGGGCCGGTGGTGGTCGGCACCGACGGCTCGGACCACGCGACGCGCGCCGTGCGGTGGGCCGTGGGAGAGGCGGTCGCCAGGGGCCAGGTCCTGCGGATGGTCTACGCCACGGCCACACACGGAGCGGTCTACCTCTCGCCGAAGGACGTCCGGGCGATCGACAGCATGGCGGCGGACGTCCTGGACGAAGCGGCGGCGCTCGTACACGGACTCGCTCCCGAACTCCGGGTGACGGCACACGTGTGTGAAAGGGGCACAGCGGAATGTCTGCTGGATGAAGCCGGTTCCGGCGCCATGATCGTCGTCGGCTCCCGTGGACGGGGCGGGTTCGCGTCCTTGCTGGTCGGTTCGGACTCGCTCAAGGTGGCCGCGTCCTCTCCCGTCCCGGTCACTGTCGTGCCGGGCGGTACCGACCGGCGACCGACGGGTGTCGTCATGGTCGCGGCGAGGGACTCGCGTGACGAAGCACCGTTGCGCGCGGCGGCCCGCCTGGCCGAGCGGCGAGGCGCGCGCCTGGAGGTACTGAGCGCGTGGGTCCTGCTCCAGAACGTCGGCAGCATGGCGACCGTGTTCTCCGGAGCGGAACTGGACCGGATCGCTTCGGACCAGGCCGCCGCGACCGCGCGACTCGTCGCGGAGCTCCGCCAGGACTTCCCCGGTCTGACCGTCACCGAGCGTGTCGCCCGCGTCGGTTCCGTGGCCGAGGCCCTGGTGACGGCGAGCTCGGGCGCGGACATGATCGTCATCGGAGCCCGGCGGCGCCCCCACTCCATCGGCTCGCCGCTCGGCGGCGTGACACACGCCGTCCTGCACCACGCGCCGTGTCCGGTCGTCCTCGTTCCTCATCGCTGACCGGCCGGATGACGCGCGGGGGGCGGAAGCACCGGGAGCGCAGACCGCGCGCCGTACCGCACGCGCGGCCGTACACGCGTGTCCGAGAGGGCCTCCGCATGCGCACGTCACCGGGGTGTCGGCACTCTTCGCAAGTCTCTGACGGTCTTGTCGGACGGCGTGCGTCATGAAGGGGAGGACGTGGGGCCGGCACCACGCACTGTCCGCGACACGCCTGCCGGCGTCTTGACCCATGCCACCGGACAACCACAGGCGTGGCCCCGCCGGCCGGAGGTGGAACCGCAGGCATTCCTCCCGCCCGGCGGCCGCCGAGTCCGACCACGGAACCGTAGGCCCCACCCGGGCCCGCGGTCACCCCTTCCGGGCAGGGCCCACACACCGCCGTACAGGCCGGTGTGTGGGCCCTGCCCGGCCCCGCCCGGTCGCACGGGTCTCGCTACCCGCAGCTGATCTCCGGCTCGGTCCTGGCCCTGACGTCCTCGACGGAGACGTCCGGCGCCAGTTCGACCAGGCGCAGGCCCCCGGCAGTGATGTCCAGGACGCACAGGTCGGTGATGATGCGCTGGACGACCCTCTGTCCGGTGAGGGGCAGGGAACACTCCTCGACGATCTTGAAGCTCCCGTCCCGGGCCACGTGTTCCATCAGGACGACGACTCGCCTGGCACCGTGCACCAGGTCCATCGCCCCGCCCATCCCCTTGACCATCTTTCCGGGGATCATCCAGTTCGCGATGTCCCCCTCCGCCGACACCTGCATGGCTCCCAGGACCGCGGCGTCGATCTTGCCGCCCCGGATCATGCCGAAGCTGGTCGCGGAGTCGAAGAACGAGGCACCGGCGCGGACGGTGACGGTCTCCTTGCCCGCGTTGATCAGGTCGGGATCGACCGCGTCCTCGGCCGGATACGGACCGGTGCCGAGGATGCCGTTCTCGGACTGGAGCACCACTTCCACGTCCGCCGGGATGTGGTTGGGCACCAGCGTCGGCAGACCGATGCCGAGGTTGACGTAGTCGCCGTCGGACAGTTCCGCCGCGGCACGGGCCGCCATCTGCTCACGGGTCCAGCTCATCGCACCGTCCTCCTCTCGATCCGCTTGTCGGCGGCCTGTTCGGGCGACAGCGCGACGACACGGTGTACGTAGACGCCGGGCAGGTGCACCTGGTCGGGGTCGATGTCGCCGGGCTCGACCAGTTCCTCGACCTCCGCGACGCAGATCCGGCCCGCCATGGCGGCCAGGGGGTTGAAATTGCGGGCGGCCTTGTCGAAGACCAGGTTGCCGTGCCGGTCTCCACGCGCGGCCCGCACCAGAGCGGCGTCCGCCACGACGGCGTGCTCCAGCACGTAGGTGCGCCCGTCGAACTCCTGGGTCTGCTTGACCGGTGAGGCGATCTCGACGCCGCCCGCGCTGTCGTACTTCCAGGGCAGGCCGCCCTCGGCCACCTGCGTGCCGACACCGGTGGCGGTGAAGAACGCGGGAATGCCGGAGCCGCCGGCCCGCAGCCGTTCGGCCAGCGTTCCCTGGGGTGTGAGCTCGACCTCCAGTTCACCGGCGAGATACTGCCGGGCGAACTCCTTGTTCTCTCCCACGTAGGAGGCGACGATGCGGCGGACGCGGCCCGCGGCGAGCAGGAGACCGAGTCCCCAGTCGTCGACACCGGCGTTGTTGGAGACGACCTGGAGCCGGTCGGCGCCTGACCGGAGAACGGCGTCGATCAGCACGGCGGGAATGCCGCACAGCCCGAAGCCGCCCACCGCCAGCGTCGCTCCGGAGCCTATGTCCTCGACCGCCTCGGCGGCGGAGGCGACCACCTTGTCCATCAGACCTCCCGGCCGTGTCGCGCGGCGACGACGCGACCACGCGCCTCACCGAAGCCGATACGGGTGCCGCCCGCTCCGGGGGCGGTGGCGCGCAGCACCACCTCGTCACCGTCCTCCAGGAACGTCCGCTGCTGCCCGGCGACCGTCACCGGCTCCGCCCCGCCCCAGGTCAGCTCGATGAAGGCACCGCGCTGCTCCTTGGCGGGCCCCGAGACGGTGCCCGAGGCGAACAGGTCGCCGGTGCGGGTGGGCGCCCCGTTGACCGTGAGATGGGCCAGCATCTGCGCGGGCGACCAGTACATGGCGGCGTACGGCGGCCGGGAGACCACCTGGCCGTTCCACTCGACCTCCAGGTCGATGTCCAGGCCCCAGGGCTCGTCGAGCGCGAGGTAGGGCAGGACCTCCGGTTCCTGGACCGGGGTGCGCACCCTGGCCTCCTCCAGGGCCAGCAGCGGCACGACCCAGGGGGAGACCGTCGAGGCGAACGACTTGCCCAGGTTGGGCCCGAGCGGCACGTACTCCCACGCCTGGATGTCCCGGGCGGACCAGTCGTTGAAGAGGACGACGCCGAAGAGGTGCTTCTCCGCCCGCCCGGCCGCGACGGGTTCACCGAGCGCGCTGCCGGTGCCCACCACGAAGCCGAGTTCGGCCTCGATGTCGAGGCGTACCGACGGTCCGAAGACCGGTGCCGGGTCGTTCGGGCCCTTGCGCTGTCCGGCGGGGCGGATGACGTCGGTCCCGGAGACGACGACGGAGGCGGCCCGGCCGTGGTAGCCGACCGGGAGGTGCTTCCAGTTCGGCATGAGCGGCTCGGGGTTGTCCGGGCGGAACAGCCGTCCGAGGTTGGCGGCGTGGTGCTCCGAGGCGTAGAAGTCGACGTAGTCGGCCACCTCGAACGGCAGATGGAGGGTCACGTCGGCGGCGGGGTGCACCGCTTCCCGGGGTACGTCCTCGCTCAGCGCGGCGGCGACGGCGGACCGCACCTGGACCCAGCGGTCGTAGCCCTGGGCCATGAACGGATTGAGCGACGGGCCCGCGAACACGTCGTCGCCCAGGAGCGTCGCGAGGTCGACGACGTGCTCGCCGTAGCGGGTGCCGACGCGGGGGTCGCGGCCGGGCAGCGAGTACACCCCGTAGGGCAGGTTGTGGACACCGAACAGGTCGTCCCGGGGCACGTCGAGGCGGACGGTGGTGGATGCGGTCACAGGAGGTCCTTGGTCAGGTCAGGGCCGAGGAGGCCGAGAGCCGCGAGCTCACCGACGGGCTCGGCGAGGGAACAGGTGCCGAAAGAGCGGAAGGCCGCACGGACTTCCGGGGACAGGGCGCCGACGAGCCCGGCGACCGTGGCGGCGTCGCGTTCGGCCAGGACCGCGACGAGCTCCGCTTCGTCGGCGCCGTCGAGCGCCGCGCCGGTGGCGGCGAGCAGGTTGAGGTGACCGTGCTGCTCGAAAAGGGTCCGCGGATCGGTGTTGCGCACCGCGTGATGCAGCCCCGCCGTCGCCTTGAACGGGACCTTGGCGCGTACCGCGAGGCGCACGGCGCGCGCGAGTTCCCGCTCGTCGGGATACAGCTCGGCCCGCACCCCGCCGGTGCGGAACTTCGCCAGGTACGGGGAGTCCGCCAGCGAGGCGATCAGCTCGGCCCGGCGTCCGTCGCGCGGCACCTCCACGTACACGGTCACCCGGGCGTGGTCATCCGCGTGCGACAGGGCGGTGGACAGCCGGGGCACGATCTCCGCGGCGGGCATGCCGTCGGGAACGGCGACCTCAAGGAACCGCGGCCGGGCCGCCCGCAGGGCGCCGGCCGACGCCAGTGCCTTCGCCGTCTCCTCGGGCGAGGGCACCGTGACCGAGAGCTCCACGGACCCCGCGTCGTAGCCCGTCGTCAGCTCCGCCAGCTCGGCCAGCCGTGCCCGCGGCACCACGAGAGGCCCCACGAGGGGCGCGTGGGCGGCGGTGACGTGCCGGAGGTGCGCGGGCACCGCCTCGGCCAGTGGCATCTCACCGGGCGGAAACACCGCGGCGTCGTCGCAGAACGAGGCGAACAGCTCCGGCGGGACCGCCCCGGCGCCGCGAGGACTGCCCGTCACTTCCCGGCCTCCTTGCCGCGCTGGGCCCAGGAGTAGGCGTAGACGCCGTCGTCGCAGGCACGTGCCGCCTCACCGAGTTCCAGCGGCCGGAAGGTGTCCACCATGACCGCCAGCTCGTCGAAGGACTCCGCTCCGATGGCACGCTCGTAGGCGCCGGGCTGCGGCCCGTGCGGGTGGCCGCCGGGGTGCAGACTGATCGAGCCCTGCCCGATCCCGGACCCCTTGCGTGCCTCGTAGTCGCCGCCGCAGTAGAACATCACCTCGTCCGAGTCCACGTTCGAGTGGTAGTACGGCACCGGGATGGCGAGGGGGTGGTAGTCGACCTTGCGCGGCACGAAGTTGCAGATGACGAAGTTGTCGCCCTCGAACACCTGGTGGGCCGGCGGCGGCTGGTGGACCCGGCCGGTGAGGGGCTCGAAGTCGCGGATGTCGAAGACGTACGGGTAGAGGCAGCCGTCCCAGCCGACGACGTCGAAGGGATGGTGCGGCAGCGTGTGCACCGTGCCCGCGATTCCCCCCGGGCCGTTGCCGCGGTGCTTGATGTACACCTCGACGTCCCGCTCCGCCACGACCCTCAGGTCCTCGGGACCGCGGAGGTCCCTCTCGCAGAACGGGGCGTGCTCCAGAAACTGCCCGTAACGGGAGAGATAGCGCTTGGCGGGGGAGATGTGGGAGTTGGCCTCGACGGCGTACAGCCGGACCGGGCCGTCCGGGACGACCCGGTACGTCGTCGCGCGGGGGATGACGACGTAGTGGCCGTCGCGCACCGGCAGATCTCCGAAGACGGTCTCGACGCGGGCCGCTCCGGCCTCGACGTAGAGGCACTCGTCGCCGATCGCGTTGCGGTAGTACGGGCTGGTCGTGTCGGCGACGACGTAGGAGAGCCGGACGTCCCCGTTGCCCAGCAGCAGCCTCCGGCCGGTCACCGCGTCGGCCCCCGAAGCGCCCTCGCCGAAGAGGCCGTGCGTGGAGAGGTGGCGTGGCGTCAGCGGATGATTCGGGACGAGCGACTGGTCCGGCAGCTCCCAGCTCCGGTACGCCGTGATCGCGGACGGGATGTTCACGTGGTAGAGCAGCGAGGAGTCGGAGGAGAAGCCCTCCTCTCCCATCAGCTCCTCGAAGTACAGCGACCCGTCGGGAGCACGGTGCTGAGTGTGGCGCTTGGGCGGGACGCTCCCCGCTGTGCGGTAGTACGGCATGCCTGTCCCTCTCCTGTCGGCGGTTCGCCCTGCGGCCGTGGACACCCGGAGCGGCGGACGCCGGCGGAGCCGGGCGGGTGTCCGTGCAGGGAAGGGCCGCGAGCCGCGCCGGGCGGTGCGCGCGGGCTTCGCGGCCTGAGGACGTGCCCGGCGACGTCGTCCTGGAGGTGTCGCCACCCCTCGGACCGATTGTGCGCCTGGCGCACATGTGTGTGCGTTGTCCGCAACCTGGATGCAACATAGTTCGCGTCCCGGGTGCGGTCAAGAGCCGCTGTGCCGCTGATCCGCCGAGGCGGGAAGCCGTGTACGCGCGGCCGGGGCGCCGACGAACACGGGGGAGCCGTCGGCAGGCCGGGCGGTGGGGGTGATTACCCTTCCAGTGCCCGCACTCCGTGCCCGGAGCCGCGGCGCGCTACGACCCGCGGAGCGAACACAGGAGGAAGCCCACGTGGCCACCTTGCAGAGTCTGGACCGTGGCCTGCGTGCCCTGGACCTCGTCTCCCTCGCCCCAGAGGGGCTCACGGTCGCCGAGATCGCGACGCGGCTCGGCACCGACCGGGCGACCGCGTACCGCATCGTCGACACGCTCGAACAGCACGCGCTGGTGACCCGGGGCGTGGGAAAGAGGATCAGGCTCGGGGCCGGCGCCGTCGTCTTCGCGAGCCGCTTCCAGCCCCAGCTGGTCCGCGCGGCCGGACCGGTCCTCCAGGAACTCGCCGACGCCGCCGGGGTGGCCGCGTTCCTCTCCTTGGCCCAGGGGGACGACGCATGTGTCCCCGTGCTGTCGGCGGAGCCCGCCCGGCAGACGATCTTCCAGGTCAGCTACCGCATCGGGGCCGGCCATCCGCTGGACAAGGGGGCCAACGGCATCGCCATCCTGGCGCTCCAGCCGGCGGCGGAGAACGACTCCGAAGCCGTCGGACAGGCGCGGGAGGCCGGGTACAGCGTCACCGCCGGGGAGCTTCAGCACGGAGCCGTCGGGGTGGCCGCGGGCTTCGAGGTGCCGCACCTGCTCGGCGCGTCCGTCGGCACGGTCGCCATGGGGGAGGTCGACGTCGAGCGTCTCGGGGAGCTGGTGAAGGGGGCGGCCGCCCGGCTCGCGCGGCTCAGCCGCGCCTGAACCCCGCCTCACCCACGCCGCGAACGCCGCGCCCCGGGGCCCGCGTTCGCGGCGCGGGTGAGCGGTGCTCCTTCAGGTGACCCGCGGGCGGGCGCCGGACGCCCGGTGCCGCCCGGCGCCTCGGACGTCCGACGGGCGACGCCGCGGACACCGAGCGGGACAGCGCCCACCGGCGCGGCCGGCCAGGACCCTCAGTCGAGCATGTCGCCCAGGCTCCTCGCGGCACGGGAGACCAGGGTGCCGAGCTGGTCGAGGTCGGTGTACTCGAAGACCGAGACGCCGATGCTGGCCGACGCCGTTCCGTTGCCCGACGGGACGGCGGCGGAGATGCCGGTCACGGCGGGGATGACCTCGCCCGTCGTGACCGCGTACCCCTTGGCGCGGGCCTCGGTGACCTCCGCGCGCTCACCCTCCCGGTACGGGCCGTGGGCGAGTACGGCGACGCCCCCGGAACCCTGCTCGATGGAATGGGTCTGACCGGGCCGGAAGGACACGTGGACCAGGGCGCCGCGCGGTTCCACCACCATGAGCGCGCGCATCTGGGTGTCGTCCTCCCGGACCAGCAGATGTGCGGTGGCCCCGGTGCTCTCCGCCAGCTCGTCCAGGACCGGGCGGGCCAGCGCGCGCAGGTCCTGCTGTACGGGTTCGGCCAGCGACACCAGGCCCGTGCCCAGGACGATCCGGCGCTGGTGGTCGCGGCGGCACAGCTGGTGTGCCTCCAGGGTCCGCACCAGGCGGTGCGCGACCGTGCGGTGCACCGAGATGGCCTCCGCCAGTTCGATGACGGTCAAGCCCTGCGGCTGCTCCGAGAGAACTCTGAGCAGCAGCAGTCCGTGGTGGAGCGTCTTGGACATACCCGCATCGAGTTCGGGTGCCGACCTGGTCGGCGAAGGTGAAGTCACGAATTCATCCCTTGACGGGTTTCAGCCAGCTACCTATGCTCCCTGTATTCGCACAGGTGGTGCGAATATCGCACACGATCTCGGTGTGTCGCAAGCTCTCCTCTTCAGCGGCTCGGACGACTGCCGGAGTAGGACACGAGCCGAACGGATCTCCGTATGAACCCCAACGCGCCCGCGCCTGCCGCCAGTGCCCGGATGGCCGAAATCCACCAGCTGTACCACCTCCAGAGCCACCTCATCGATGGTGGCCGCGCCGCGGAATGGGCAGCGACCTTCACGGCGGACGGCAGCTTCACCTCACCCACCTATCCCGCCCCGGTGACCGGCACCGCCGCGCTGACCGCGTTCGCGGAACGGTTCGCCGCCGACTGCGCCGCCGACGGCGTGGTGCGCCGGCACGTGGTCAGCAACGTGGCCTTGACCGGCGACGACGGAGCTGGAACCGTGCGGGTGGAGGCGTACCTGCAGATCGTCGCGACACCCGGCGGCGGTACACCGCACACCGAGCGGTTCACCACGCTCACCGACCGGCTCGTCCACGACGGCAGCGGCTGGCGGATCGCCGCCCGCGTCGTACGCCGCGACGGCACCCCCGCCGGCCCCCAGGCCTGACACCCCGGCCCGCGTGCCCGCACACATCACGGCACGTCCACGGCGACATCCGGCCGGGGCGACGCCTTCCAGCCCGAGCGCCCCGGAGCGCCGGCGAGGGGCGCGGACGACGACCGGCACCCCCTCTGGCTGAGGGCACCGGCACCCGCCCCGCACTGCCTGAGACATGTGACAGCGACCGCGTTCCGACGGCCGCCCATGACCTTCAGTGCTCCACTCAAGCTTTCGCGCGTTCTAAGGACCGATCCATGGCAGAACTGGCAGCCGACCCGACGCCGACGAACCGGTCGGGGGAGGCGTCGTCCAAGGACGGCGCGAACCCCGCCGCCACACTGAAAGTCATCCGAGCGGCGATCCTCGGGACCGTCGTCGAGTACTACGACTTCGGCATCTACGGCTACATGGCCACCCTTCTCGCGGCGCACTTCTTCGTCGAGAGCGACCCGAACTCGGCACTGCTCTCCACCTTCGCCGCGTTCGCGGTCGCCTTCTTCCTCCGGGCGCCCGGAGGCATCCTCTTCGGCCACATGGGCGACAAGTACGGCCGCAAGAAGGCGCTCACCTGGACCATCCTGCTGATGGCCGTCGCCACCACCGGCATCGGGCTGATCCCCTCGTACGCCACGCTCGGCATCTGGGCGACCTGCCTCCTGGTGCTGTGCCGCTGCCTCCAGGGCTTCGCGGCCGGCGGCGAACTCGGCGGCGCGAACGCCTTCGTGTCCGAACACGCCCCGGCACACCGGCGCGCGTTCCACACCTCGTTCGTCAACACCGGCACCTACCTCGGCTCGCTGGTCGCCTCACTGGTCGCCCTGCTGCTGACCTCAGCCGTCAGCGAGGAAACCCTGCACGACTGGGCCTGGCGCATCCCCTTCCTCCTCAGCGCGGTGATCGGCCTGATCGGCCTCTACATCCGCCGCCAGCTGCCCGAGACCGAGCAGTTCGAGGCCGTCCAGGAGAGCGACTCGGTCGAGGTGGCGAAGTACCCCATCGCCGACGTGTTCACCCACGCGTGGCGCCAGATCGTGCTGGTCATCTTCCTCGGGGCGCTGATCGTCGGCGGCTACTACGTGGCCGGCGTGTACGCCGCCAGCTACCTCCAGACGGAAGGCGGACGCTCGGCCGACTTCGCGTTCACCTCCACGTGCATCGCCATGGTCGCCGCCGTGATCAGCCTGCCCATCGCCGGATACGTCGGCGACCGCGTCGGCCGCCGGCCCGTGTTCTTCTTCGGAAGCGGCGTCACCGCCCTCATCTCCCTCCCGGCCTTCATGGTGATGCGCGACGGCAGCCCGGTGGCCGCCGTCCTCGCCCAGTGCTCACTGACCTTCTTCATCGGCCTGGTCAACGGCGTCTCCTTCGCCGCCTACGCCGAGATCTTCCGGGCGCGCTACCGCTACAGCGGCATCGCGATGAGCAACAACGTCACCAACATGGCGCTGGGAGGCACAGCGCCCTTCATCGCCACGCTCCTGATCAGCACCACCGACAACAACCTGGCGCCGGCCGGCTACCTCATCGCCACCGCGCTCATGACCTTCGTCGCCACCTTCTTCCTCAAGGAGACCCGCGGAAAGGAGCTGCAACTGTGAGCCGCACACCGACCGGCCGACGCAGGTTCGAAGGCTCCGCGGTCGTGGTCACCGGCGCCGCCGGAGGCCTGGGCCGGGCCGACTGCCTGGCACTGGCCTCCGAGGGGGCGCACATCTGGGCCGCCGACATCGACGTGGCCGCCGCCGAGGCGCTCGTCCCCGAGATCGTGGCGGCCGGCGGGTCGGGGCGGGCCGTCCGCCTGGACGTCGCCGACGCCGCCTCGTGGAGCGCGCTGGCCGAAGAGGTGGACGCCGCCGGGCCGCTCCACGGCCTGGTCAACAACGCCGGCGTCAGCCTGCGCGCGGGCATCGCCGACACCACCGTCGAACAGTGGCAGCGCGTCATGGACATCAACCTCTCCAGCGTCTTCTACGGCCTCAAGACGCTCACCCCCGCACTCGCGCGAGGGGCCGAGGACGGCGGCGCCGCGGTCGTGAACGTCTCCTCCATCGCCGGGATGGTCGGCTACTTCTCCGCCACGTACGGCACCAGCAAATGGGGCGTCCGCGGGCTGTCGAAGGTCGGCGCGCTCGAACTCGCCGCCCACAACATCCGCGTGAACTCGCTGCACCCGGGCCTCACCTCCACACCCCTGCTCCACCAGGCCCCCGACACCACCTTCGTGGACGAGAGCCTCAGGTCGGTCCCGGCGGGCCGGCTCGCGACTCCCCAGGAGATCGCGGGCGTGGTCGCGTTCCTGCTGTCCGACGACGCCACGTACATCACGGGCGAGGAAGTCGTCGTCGACGGCGGACTGACGTCCGGCGGGCTCTACCACCGCATCCTCGCGGGACTGGCCGAAAAACCGTGAACCGCCCCACCGAGACCGGCCTGAGGCCGGCGCGCCGACGACCGACGCGCGTCGGCGCCGGTCCGCAACCACCCACACCCCCACACCCCCACCTGAAGGAACCCTCATGACCACCACCCAGGCATCCGACGACAACCCCGGCCGTGTCAACTACGACGCCCTCCCCGCGATCAACCCCGAACTGGTCGGCCGCACCGTCGTCGTGACCGGCGCCGGCCGAGGCATGGGCGCCCTTTTCCTGGAGGAGCTGGCACGCCGAGGCGTCAACGGCGTCGGCGGCGACCTCGACCAGGAGGAGATGATTTCCGTCGCCGAAAAGATCAATGCCCGCCTCGCCGGCACCAGCGGCGCCGGCCGCGTGGTCGGCGTCGGCGCCGACGTCACCGACCCGGCCGCCGGCGACGAACTGGTGGCCACCGCCCTGCGCGAGTTCGGCCGGCTCGACCTGTGGGTCAACAACGCCGGCGTCTTCCCGCAGGCCGAGTTCACCGACATCACACCCGAGCAGCTCGCGCTCACCTACGGCGTCAACGTCAACGGCGTCGTGTACGGCGGGCAGGCGGCCGCCCGCCACTTCCGCACCGTCGGGGGCGGCGCGATCGTCAACATGTCCTCGGTCGCCGCCGTCCGCGCACGGCCGACCCGTGCCTCGTACAACTCCTCGAAGGCCGCCGTGCGGCACCTCACCACCTGCATGGCCGTCGAACTCGGCCCCGACAACATCCGCGTCAACTCCATCGCCCCGGGCTACATCGACACCGAGATGACCCGCTGGATCCGCGAGGACCGGGCAGCGATGGACCGGGCGCTCACCACGGTCCCGCTGCGCCGGATCGGCGCGCCCATGGAGGTCTTCGCCGCCCTGTACTTCCTCCTCTCGGACAGCGCCCGGTACATCACCGGCATCAGCATCCCGGTGGACGGCGGTTCGCAGCATGTCTGAGCCCCACGACACCGCGTACGACTACGACGTCATCGTGGTCGGCGCCGGCGGTGCCGGCCTGGCGGCCTCGGTCTCGGCCGCCGAGGCGGGCGCACGCGTGCTGCTGCTGGAGGCCGAGGACGAGATCGGCGGATCCACCCAGCTCTCCGCCGGGCTGCTGACCGCCTCGGCCACCAGCGTCCAGGACAGCCTCGGCGTCGACGACTCGCCGCTCCGCATGTTCCAGCACTACATGGACCTGAACGGCTGGCGGGTCCGGCCCGGCCCCGTCCGGATGTTCTGCGAGGAGTCCAGCGGCACCGTCGAGTGGTTGCTCGGACTGGGCGTCGAGATACCCGCCCAGGTCTCGCGCAGCGCCCACGAGCCGGGACTCACCCGGGCCGGAGTGGAGGACGTCTGGCGGGGCCACGTCCCCAAGGACCAGGGCTACGGACTGGTGCAGGTGCTCGACAAGGCCCGCGCACGACTCCACGTGGACCTGGCTCTCGGCAGCCGGGTGGAGGACCTGGTGGTACGGGACGGCGCCGTCCGCGGCGTCCTCCTGGCCGGTGAGGAGGCCACCGCACCGGCCGTCGTCATCGCCAGCGGCGGTCTCGCGGCCGACGCCGACCTGGTCCGCCGGTTCCTCCCCGACGCCGAGACCGCCGGGGACGCGCTGTTCGTGGTGGCCGCGCCCGGCTCACGGGGCGACCATGTCGGCATCGCCGAGCGCCACGGCCTCGCACTGTTCGGCCAGGGCTGGGGCCTGCTCCTGGTGACCGCCGAATTCCAGCGGTACCACCACTGGCAGAGCGGATTCCCGCCCGCCTCCCGCATCCATGTCGGCCTCGACGGCCGACGCTGCATGGACGAGGACGCCCCGTACGCCGTCAGTCCGGGCATCCTCAAGGACCACGGCGGCTGGGTCTGGTCCGTGTTCGACGACGACGCCCGCACCTCGCTGCCCCCCGGCTACGCCGACTGGGACGCCGACCGGATCCTGGAAGAGGTCGCCAAGGGCACCGTCCTGTCCGCCCCCACCCTTGAGGAACTCGCGGGCCTGATGGACGTGCCCCCGGATCACCTGACCGCGAGCGTCACCCGCTTCAACGCCCTGTTCGCCGACGGCACCGACGAGGACTACCTGCGCCACGAATCCCTCGCCGCCAAGGGCGCCGACCCGCACCTCGCCCCGATCGCGAACGGACCGTTCTTCGCCGTGCGGATGCTCCCCGCCGAACTGGTCTGCACGCACACCGGCCTTGAGGTGGACGCCCGGACCCGTGTGCTGGGCACCGACGGCCGGGCCCTGCCAGGGCTGTACGCGGCGGGCGAGGCCGCCGGCGGAATCCTCGGCGAACGCTACGTCGGCGGCGGCAACTCCGTCGCCCACGCGCTGGTACTCGGCCGGGTCGCCGGCCGTGAGGCGGCCGCCCGCGCGGCCGCGTCGACATCCCGGACCGAGGAGGACCCCGCATGAGCCGCGCAGACGACCGCTTCGCGATCCAGGACGTCCTGTTCCGGTACGCACGGGCGGTGGACCGACTGGACTACGCCTCCATCGCGGCCTGCTACTTCGACGACGCGGTCGATGTCCACGGCGGGTACACGGGGGACGCCGCCGGGCTCGTCGAGGACATCCGCGCCCGGCACCGCACCATCGACTCCTCCCAGCACTTCATCTCCAACGTGCTGGTGGAGTTCACGGGGGAGCACAGCGCCGACGTCGAGTCGTACTGCCTGTGCTTCCTGCGGCAGGCACCCACCGAACCCGGCGGGGAGCAGGACCTGGCGATCATCCGCTGCCGGTACGTCGACCGGTTCGAGCGGCGCGACGGTGCCTGGGGCATCGCCGACCGGGTCGTCGTGTTCGACGAGTCGCGCGTCGTCCGCATGGCCGACGGGCTGACTCCCGACTGGGTCGCGTCGCGACGCGACGGAACCGACCCCGTGTACAGCTGGGGACACCGGAGCCGCGCGTAGGCCGTGAGTGACGGGGCCGTGCCGTCATCGGGGCCGGCCGCGCGGGTTCGCACGGGTTCGCGCGCGACTTTCGTCGCGGGCCGCAACGACGAAGGGCCACTGCGGCGGCTGGCCGGCGGGGCCTAGCGTGGGCGTGTGACTCGTGTGCAATCCCTGACCCCCGCAGCATCCGTTCACCCGGCGCCACCGGTGAGGCCGCGCCGGGTGTTCCGGCCGGCCGCGCCGTGGCGGGCCCTGTCCGCCCCCGGAATGTGGCCGGCCCGGCGCATCGTGGGCGAATCGGCGCTGTCCCTGCTGCTGATGCTGGTGACGGTCGGTTTCGGAGTGCTGGGCGACAGGGGCGCGGCGGAGACCGCAGGCGTCGCGCTGGGGGTCGGGCTGCTGTCGCCGTCGCGCCGGGTGCTGCCCGCGACCGTACTGCTGGTGACCGCGGCCGGTTCTGTCGTGTTCCCGGGTGCCGGCCCGCTCGTACTGATCGCCGCGTGGTCGGCCGGGCGGCGGATCGGCGGCCTCGGCAGGGCGGCCGGTGTCTTCGCCCTCGCCTACGGGCTGACCCTGGGACTGTCCGCGGCGTGGGGACGGCCGCTGCTCTCGCCGTCGCTCCTGGTCTTCAGCGGGTTGTGGCTGCTGGTCTCGCTCATCGTGCCCGGCCTCGCCGGACGCTACTGGTCGCAGCGCCGGACGCTGGCCGACACCCTCCACGAGTACCACGCCCAGCTCGTCCGCGAACGCGCGATGATAGCCGGGCACGCCCGGATCCGTGAGCGTCAGCGCATCGCCCAGGACATGCACGACAGCCTCGGCCACCAGCTCGCGCTGATCGCGGTCCACACGGGCGCGCTGGAAGTCGACCAGGAGCTGACCGGACGGCAGCGCGAGGCCGTCGGGGTGCTGCGTCAGGCGTCCGTGGCCGCGATGCACGAACTGCGCGACGTGGTGGGCCTGTTGCGGGACGGCACCGAGGCGCCCGGTCCCGGTGGCGCGGAGCCGGCCCCGGAGACGGACGGCGAGGACCCCGGCACGCCGTCACGCGGCGTGGCGGGCATCGACAGCTTGGTGGAGACCTCCCGGAAGGCGGGTACGGCGGTGGAGCTGCGGCGTTCGGGCGAGGTGCGCCCGCTCGCCCCGGCCGGGGACCACGCCGCGTACCGGGTGGTCCAGGAGGGCCTGACCAACGCCCACAAGCACGCCCCGGGCGCCTCGATCACCGTCGGTCTGCGGTACGAGGAGGACTCCCTGGTCGTCGAGGTCACCAACCGCCCGGCGGCGGAACCGGTGCCCGGCAGTGTGGCCAACGGCGGCCAGGGGCTGACCGGGCTGGAGGAGCGGGCCCGGCTCGTCGGCGGCATGGTGCACGCGGGCCGCACGGCCGACGGCGGATTCCGCCTGGCGGGCGTCCTGCCGTACACCTCACCGGCCCGCGCCCACGCGACGTTCGTCGCTGCCCCGGACGACTTCCGGACGCAGAATCCCGCGGGCTCCTTCGGCGAGATTGACCCTGTCATCGACGGGAACGGTCTTCCGAAGGAGCTGGCCAAGGCAATGAGCAGGAACAAGAGGGGCAGCGGGATAGCCATCGGCTGCGGAGTGGCGGCCCTGATCGCCGTACTGCTGGTGGCGGCGTTCGTCGTCGGCGGTTTCTTCCTCTTCCGCGAGGCCGACGAGGCCATGATCGAACCGAAGCAGTACGACGCGGTGACGGTCGGCCAGTCCGAGGCGGAGGTCCGGCGGCGACTCCCCGCCGGGGAGTCCTTCCTGACCAGCGGCGTGGAGAAGGGCGCCCCGCCCGTACCGGAGGGAGCCCAGTGCCTCACCCTGCTCTCCACGGAGTTCGGCAGCAGCTGGGACACGGAGCCGGTGTTCCGGTTCTGCTTCAAGGACGGCGAACTGGTGGAGAAGAAGTCCTTCGAGGTCGAGAGCTGAAGACGAACGGTGCCTGGCGTCGAGGAGACCGGCCCGATCGGGGATGATGGTCCGATGCTCGGAGGTAGAACGCGCTGCGTGGTTTGTTCAGGAGAGTCGTGATCAGGGTTCTGGTGACGGATGACGAGCCGCTGATCCGGGCGGGTATCCGGATGATCCTCTCCTCGGCGGAGGACATCGAGGTGGTCGCCGAGGCGGGGAACGGCCGTGAGGCCGTCGAACTCGCCCGGACCCGGCACATCGACGTCGCGCTGCTCGACATCCAGATGCCGGTCATGGACGGACTGACCGCCCTGGCCGAGCTCGGGCGGGTGGCGCCACGGGTGCACGTGCTGATCCTGACCACGTTCGGTGAACGGCAGAACGTGCTGCGCGCCCTGAGCGGCGGCAGCGCGGGCTTCATCCTGAAGGACTCGGCACCCGCGGAACTCCTGCGCGCGGTACGGGCGGCAGCGGCCGGTGAGGCATACCTGTCACCCGGCGCCACCCGGCACGTCGTGGACTCCCTGGCGTCCGGCGGCACGGCCCACCGCGAGGAACGGGCCCGCCGCCGACTGGAGAAGCTGACGGACCGGGAGCGCGAGGTGCTGGCTCTGCTGGGTGAGGGCCTGTCGAACGCGGACGCCGGCCGGCGCATCCACATGAGCGAGGCCACGGTCAAGACATACGTGAGCCGGATCCTCGCCAAGCTGGAATGCGAGAACAGGGTGCAGGCCGCGTTGTTGGCGCGTGACGCGGGGCTGGGGGTCTGACCGCAGGACTCGCGTCGCACGGGTCGGGGGCGATGCCGCACAGGGCGGTGACCGGGACGACGTACGCTCCGCGACGTCCACGAGCGGTGCGGGCACCGCGAATCAGCGTCTGCGAACTCGGCAGCCGCTTCCTCTCGTCCCGGTCCTCCAGAGTGCTTGCCGCGCTACGAGTGGCTGCGGGTTGTCGTAATAGCCGAGGTCATAGGCGACATCGGCCCAGATCAGATGAGGGCCGGCGGCGAGATCGAGGGATCCGTTCACGATCTGGCGGGCCATCCAGTAGGCCATGGTCCACTTCGCGGAGTAATGGTCCATTCCTGTGGATGCCGTCGCGTGACTTGATGACTCGGGGTGCGGATCCTTGTCCCGGGGGCTGGCGGGGAGCCTTCTGCATTCACCCGTCATCCCGCGCCCGGTTGGCCGTCGGATCTTCCCCTGTCGTCGGATTTTCCCCGCTGTCGGGAATTGAGAGGGCCGTCTTGCCGTGGTGCGGGGTGACCGTTCCCGCTCAGCGGCCGCCCGTACCTGTCCTGGAGACCGCCGGGTTACCGCAGTTGTTGCGCGGTCCGGGACAGCTCACGCATCATCTGATGCCATCGTGTCGCCTGTTCTTCTGTTTCGAGCCATTCATCCACCGCATCCTTGTGGCTCCACTTCTTCACCTCGGCCACGAACGCGGTGCAGTCCCCGGCCCGTTCCCGGTTGCCGGCGGCCCACCGCACGCGGTCGGCGATCTCGTGCACCCGGTGCGCCGCACGGTAATAGGCGACCTGCGCCTCGGTCAGGCGGCGCGTCGCGTACCCGCCGCACTTGCTGCACGGATCGAACTCTTCGGCGCGCACCATCTCTTCGACGGTCACCAGGTCGTAGTTCCAGGTCAGACCCCGGTCGCCACGCTGATGCTGACAGCCGGGGGAGTGGGCCATGCCCTCATACCGCCCGGCAGCGTCCGTCGTTTACAGCTGTACCCGTGCCAGGACCCCCAGCGGCAGACCGGACCCGCCTTGGGACCGCTCCTGGGAAGCGGGCCTGAAAGGCGCCAGACGCAATGTCTCCATGGCCAGCAGGCCATGCCACACGTCGTACGGGAACACGCCGCGACGATGGCCGCGTTCGTCGTAGGTGCCTTCGAGCACCCGCAGATCTGTCACCCCGCGAGCGAGGGACAGCGACCGCAGGGCCGCACCGGCCTCCCAGCGGCTTCCGCGCATGAGCCGCGCCACCACCTGCTCCCCTTCTGCCGCACCCAGGTGGCGGGCGAAGCCGGGGTCCTTGGAATCATGGATGCGTGGCGGCCAGACCGAGCCGCCTTCCGGGGAGTCCGTCTCCGCCGCCTTCTCGCGCCACTCCGGCAGGATCCCTTCCGGCAGGTCGTCGGCAGCCGCGACGACGATGTACCGGCCCCCTGCGTTCACTCGCTGTTCCAGCACCGACAGGGGGATGACCTCCGGTCCGTTCGCGGTGGAGAGCACGAGGTAGAGCTGATCGGCCTCCCGTACGATGGTGCGCAACGCCCGAAGGTGCCCCACGGTGACCGGCCGCCGCTCCCCGACCGGCCCGTCGTCGAACACCCCCGACTCCACCAACTGCTCCGGGACCGCTACGGGCTCGGCTGCGGCTTCCTCGGGTGTGTGGCAGGACAGGCTCGAACCGGGCGACAGAAGGCGACTCGCGACAGGTTCGGGCACCCGCAGCGTGATCGTCAGCCGCTCCCAGTCCACCTCCGTGCCCCAGCAGACGAGCACCCCCAGCTCCCACTCGCTGAGCTCATGTCCGAATGACTCGTTACGGTCGCTCCGGCGCAGCGCGGACCGTTCAGGCAGACGGGCGACCAGGATCCGCTCTTCCCAGTGGCCGGACGCCGCAGCCTCGGCTTCGGCTGTCCACGCGGACACCAACTGCTTTGCGTGTCCGAGTACAGCGTCCCGGCCCTTGCGTCGCCCCCGCATCCCGTCTGTGAGGTAGTGCGCAACGTAGCCTTGCTCCCGCGGATGTTCCCAACTGCCGGCGGCGCCGCCACTCCATCGTTGCCACAGCGAGGCCAGGCCCGATGCCACCTCGGCGGGAGGGCCGAGCGCGGTGAGCGCCGGGTCCTCCGGCAGCAGGTCCGGAGTGTCCATGGCTTCCACACACGCGGCCACTACCAGCGCGTCCTGACGGATCAACTGCCTCGCTTGCTGCTGCAACAACGCGCTGTAGGAAGTTTTTTGTCCCAGGAACGGGCTGGCCCAGGGCTTCAGCCACGGGAAAGGGGCCAGCAACCCGAATGCCCGGTGGAGACTGGCCGCCGCCTCACGCCATTGCCCGAAGATGAGGGCCCGCTCATCGTGGGCCTCCCGTATCTCGCGCCAGTCGTCCTCATCCTCTTCGGCCGCCCCGTCCAGATCATCCTCCGGCATGTTCCGAGAGGGGCGGTTCAGCAGGGTTGCTGTCTGCCGCACGTCCTCGTCGGTGCGCGTGTCCTCGTCCGGCCCGGTGTAGCGGCCCAGTTCGTACAGCAGTCCCAGCCCGGTCAGCGCTTCAAGGAAGATTCCCAGCCCCGTACCCGGCCGGGCCCACGGGCCGAATTCGGCACACCGTGGGCACATCCGCTCAACCACCGTGCTGAGCGGCAACTCCGAAGCGGTCAGGGTGCCCGACCGGACGCGGGAACAGTGTTCCGAGGCGTGCAGCTTGGCCTTGCTACCCGCTGTCGACCAGACCGTGATGCGTGACATCGCGAAAGGCCCCAGCGGCACTTCCGGCGACAAGCGACCGTACGTCATCTGACCCCCTCCACATCGAACCCCCGAGCCTAGCCTGGGCTTCTGACAGCTTTACCGTGCGGGGAAGTGGACGGCGTCAGCTTCGGAGTTTTGTGATGGTCCGTCGGCGGAGCCGGTGGACTGTTTTCGTGTGGTGGGCTGGGGTGGGCAGGTTGTGGGGCCGAGTGCTGTCTCGGGGTGGTGCCGGGTTCCGCTGTTCTGATGTCGGGCTGTTGTTGTGGGGGCGGGATGGTTGCTGGTCGGCCGGGGGTTCGGTAGGAGTGTGGGCCGGTCCAGTGCGGTGGTGATGTGGCTGGTCGGGGGCCGGTGCCGGGCCAGGCGGAGGTTCCGTCGGCGGCCGGTGGTGGCGGGACGTCCGGCCGCGGTGAACAGGCGCCGGTGTAGGTCAGTGTGCGGTGACTGCGTACGCGGCGAGTGCACGGTTGTCGCGTGGCTTGGCGATGGCCCGGAGTACGTCTATCTGGCTCAGGACGAACTGTCGCACCGGCTCGGGCAGTGTGGCCGGACGTTCCTCTGTTCCGGCCAGGGCGAGGCTAGCGGCGATTTCCCAGTCACCGTCCTGAAGTTCTTCGGTGTCGACCGACCTGCTGCTGTCGGCCGTCCAGCCGGCCTCAGGCAGGAGCCGTAGCAGCGTCTCACGGGAGAAAGGCGTGCGGACGTTGCCCTGGCCATGGGCTCCTGCGGCCTCGGTCTGTCCCTGGATCAGCACGGCGAGGAGGTGCGCCAGCTGGTCGCCGGACGCAGGTGTCAAGTCCCACTCGGTGAACCACAGCCGTCGCGCCCATGGCCGTACCCGGGTCAGTGTGTCTCGCAGTTGTCCGAGCGATTCGAAGTACCAGGAACAATGTGCGAGTACCACGTGGTCAAAGGTGTTTTCGGGGAAGTCCACCGAGGGGTCGAGGACGTCGGTGCCGAAGCGGAAGTCGATGCGCGGCCCGAGGGGGCCCGCCGCGAGCCGGGCTGCCGATTCCCCGAGCGTCACCGGTGCCCCGTAGGAGGGCTCGGCCACGTCGACGGCCACCACGCGCCCTTCGGGACCGGCCGCCTCTGCCAGGACGGCAGTCATGTCGCCCTGGCCGCAGCCCAGTTCGAGGACGGTTGAACCTGGCGCGATGTGCCAGGTTCCCACGAGCGCGGCACGGTGGCGAGTCTGGGACAGCTGGCTGTCCGGGCTGTGATCGGCGGCGGCCATGCCGGCCGCGAGCGAGGGGGCCTTGGCGCGAAGACCGGGGAGATCCACGAGGTCCTTGGTGATATTCGACGGGTCGGTGGCGGCCGATGGTACGGGACGCGGGGACAGCACGCCTCGTACTTTCGGGCACCTTGTGGTGCCGCAGCCTGAGCAGATGAGAAACACGCACTCACCGGCAGCTGGGCACGGTGATTCTGCCGTGCTCCCCGGAACAGCTGCCGCCGCTGCGCCGGACGCCGCGGGCAGGCCGAAGTTGTCCCTGCGCGAAGCCGACGCCGGCCTGCCCGCACCGTTGGAGGGCACCGCCCGGACTGGCGCCCGGCTGGTGCGGGCGGGGCTCTGCATACGGCTCAGGGCTGCCCCGGTCATCTCTGGCGGGCGCACGGCGACAGCCACGGCACCTCGCCGCGTTGTCGGAACGCCCCGAACACGTCCGGTACGCGGATGCCCCTCCGTGTTGCGATGTTCTCCTACCGCCTGAACGGTGCGGGAGGTGCCCCTACCATCCGGTGCCGCGTGCGGATCCACCACGGAGTACGGGACAGCCCTTGGACCGCCTCATAGAAGCTTTTACCGCCGCGCGGTAGTTCTTGCCCGGGGTAGCGAGCGGCGCTCACTTCAAGCGACAGGGGACAGGCGCCGTTGCCGGTTGACCAGGGCGGACTTGGCCAACCTGCAGTGGGCCGGGGTGTTAGGCGGGCTGGGCGGTCATGCGGTCGATGAATTGTCCGAAGGTTTCGTCGAACCTGTCCGGTGACCGCGAGGCCAGGGCTTCGGCCACAGCGTGCCAGCGGGCGGGGTTCTCTCCGCACAGACGCACGAGAGCATCGGCTGCCACGGGCTGTTCGTAGTAGCTGAGCACGATGTGGGCACGTACCTGGCGCACCAGGGCCTCGGTGCGGTGACGCGACCTGATGACCGCGTACTCGACCTGGTCGAAGAAGGAGCCTCGGTGGTCTTTGACGGCATCGAGCCAGGACTGCATCACGGCTTCCGGGTCCTCGTGGGAGTCGAGTTCCTCATCCGTCAGGACATGGGGAACTTCCTGCTGCTGGGTGGGGCCGGCCTTGTGCTGAGCGGCTGTGTCCTTGAGCCATGCCGGCACGGCGTCGTCGTAGGTACGCAGCCACTGGATCTCGGCAGGGTGGAGGTGGGCCAGCAGGTCGGAGACCAGGTGACGGTCGAGGTGCGGGTTGCGGGCCAGGGCGGCGAGGGCGCTGACACGGTTGTCGTCGCTCAGGAGTCCCTTCGGTGTGGGGGCTCCAGGCCCGTCGTACGGGGAGGGGCGTTCAACGGCAGTGGGCCGGGGCAACTGTGCGACGACCTCGCAGACTTTCGCCAGGGCCTTGGCGTCGTTGCTGGTCTGAGCGAGGTCATGGGCGAGGGACACCACCTCGTAGGGCTGGAGATCCCGTAGTTTCCTGGTGTGGAGCAGACCTCCTGCTTTGACGCAGTGGGCTGCCGCCTCGCGCAGGGGTTCTGTGGCCGTGGCCAGCTCCCGCAGCCGGGGGTGCAGGTTCACTCGCCGGGCGATGTTCTGCAGCCGCAGGCGCTGGCTCTTTCCGGGCATCGGGAGTTGCGCCCACTCCGGCAGGACCAGGGCCGGCACACACGCGGCCAGAACCTCGTCGGGGATTTTCTCGGTCTTCACACAGTCCAGGAGCATGTGCTGGGCCACCCGCCCGAGCGTCTCGTCCTGCGTGAGCTCCAGCCACCGGTCCGGGCACCGCTCCAGGACCATGCCCACCGTATTCCAGGAGGGCCACCCTGACGGCTGCCAGTAGCGCCCCCTCGTCCTCGCCCCGGAATTCACCGAGGCGAAGGCATCCAGCTTCGTGGCCATCAGGCCCAGACCACGGTGCCGCACCGCATCGACCAGCCACTCCGGTGCCACCGGAAGCCGGCTCAGATCGCTGCCCGGCCGCAGACGCTCTGCCGCCAGAACGACCTCGATCAGATCCTGGTGATGCAGGGACTCGATGAGGTCGAGCACCAGGTCCTGGTGCGCCTCGTGCTGGGCCAGTGCGGCGAGCAGCTCGCCATCGACGGGACGGCAACGCAGAACTGCCGGAACATCCAGTGGGCGCAGCAGACCCTGACGAATGAGCTCCGGAGTCCTCCGGGGTGACGCCACGATCAGCCGGTCTCGCAGCTCCTGGTCACCGACCCGGCCGAACAACCCTGGCAACGCTTCCTGGAACACGTCCTCCTGCCACCCCGGAAGGAAGCCCTCATCACCGGGAAGCAGCCCGTCGACGACCGCGGCGAGTCCGGCCTCCGGTAAATCCTCACGCTGCGCCAACCGCACCCACATGCGGTACTCCGTGCCGTTCACTGCCATGGGAACTCCCCTGCCCCGGACTGCTGTTGCGACAGCAACGGTATGACGTACGTCACCGGGCGCGGAGGCACATTCGAAGACTCGGCCAACCGATCCGACCGTACGCGCCACCCACCGGAGACCGCCGCCCACCGAACGCCGGTACGTGCCGTACGCCCGGACGTGCCGTACGCCGGTACGTGCCGTGTGCCCGGACGTGCGGGGGCCCGTCGTCAGCGGGCGGGCAGCCAGGCCTCGTCGTCGGTGGCATGGGCCAGAACGCGCTGCAGGAGACTGCGCAGGGTCTCCGCCTCGTCCGGGGCGAGCTCGCCGAGCAGTTCCGCCTCCACCCGCTCCAGCGGCCCGTCGATCCGGGTCAGCAGATAGTGCGCGGTGTCGGTGATCTCCAGCCGACGCGAGCGGTCGTCGGCGCCCGGGCGGCGGCGCACATGGCCGGCCCCGACGAGTTCGTTGACCAGCTGGTGCACCGACTGCCGGGCGATGCCCAGCTGACGGGCCAGCTCCGCCATGGTCAGCTCGGGTTCGAGCGAGAGCTGGGCGAGCAGACCGTACTGGCGCACCGTCAGGCCGTATGCCGTCAGCCGCTCGTTCACCCGGCGCGCCGCGACGGTGCTCGCCACGGCTAAGAGATAAGGGATGTGTGTCCTCAAGGCGGTGTCACCTCAACCGTCGCAGCCCGTGATCTTCTCGCCCCGACCGTATGCCATGTGTCACGGAGCGCACCCCGCCTCCTCCAGCAGCCCGGCCACCACGTACCGGCCCTCGTTCCCCGGGAACCCGTCACCAGAACGGTCATCGTCTTCCCTCCTTCTTCCTGAGTGGCGTGTTCGTTTCGCACGCGCGACAGGCCCGGGACCGGGCCCGCCGATGTTGCCGGGCCGTTCTCCCGACGGCTCCAACCACGATGAACGCGGCCCTTGCGCCGTTTGCCGAGCGCCCGTTGCCCTCTCAGGGCGTGCGGGCACATCCGATGACACGATCCGGGAGGGGATCACGGCCCGTACCGCATGACCGACCACAGTCGTCACGGGGCGGCGACCAGCGGGATCGGCCTCGCAGTGTCCCGCTCGCTCGGCGGGGACGGGCCGCGGATCTCCCTCCGCGCGCGAGACGCCGACGCCGTGGCCCGCAACCGCCGAACCCCTGTACGGGGAGGGTGTGGACGCCGCCGGGCAGAGCTCCGGCGTGCGTTCCACCGAGCAGACGGACCCCTTCGTGCGCGCCGCCGCCAACCGGTACGTCCCGGTCGACGTACGTCCCGGGTCGACGTCCGGTCCGGTCACGTCCGGTCCGGGTCACGTCCGGGTCCCGGGCCGGCGGGCCTTCCCTTGAGTTCGTGAAACCCAGGAGTCCCGGCCACCAGCAGCGTCCCGTCCCACAGCCGCCCCGCCTCCTCCCCCTTCGGTACGCGGGAGACGACCGGCCCGAAGAAGGCCGACGGGGGACGGTGCGGCTGCGCCGGATCCCCGACCGCCACCACCGGCGTCCCGGTCTGGGGGCCGAGGAGCCGTACGGCCTCCGCGTGCGAGGCCCGCAGCTCCTCGTCGTAGGCGGTGGACGTGCCGGCCGCCGCCAGCTTTGTCGGCAGGCCCGCGTGGGCCAGCGCCAGGGCCGGATCGTTGATCCACTTCCTGGCGTTCCCGCCGCCCCCGCCGGGGAAGTCGAGATCGGCCCACAAGGAGGCGTGGAAGCGGCCCAGGGCCTCCTGCCCGTGGTGGTGCCGGACGGCGGTGCCGATCCGCACGGGCACCATCAGGTACCCCTCACGGTCGCCCTCGGGATCATCGTCCCGGTCCTCGTTGAGGAGGGTCAGGCTCATCAGGTGCCAGCGCGGCTCCAGCGGGCGGACCCGGGCGGCCTCCCGCAGCCAGCGGGCGGTCAGCCAGGTGTACGGGCAGGCGGGGTCGAACCAGACGTCCACGGTGTGAGGTCCGGGACGCGGGGCGGCCCGGAGGGCTTCGGCGGTCACGGTGAGGTGCTCCTTCACGTACGGAGTCGTACGGAGTCGTACGGCGGTGGGGCGGCGGCGGGCGTGTGCGGCGGCCGGCATGTCACACGGAGGCGTTGCGCATGCCCCGGATGCCCGCGACGACCCCCAGCACCGCGACGGCCGTCGCCGCGAGGCCCCCGTACAACACGCTCGTCTCGGCGAACCGGCCGTCGAACAGCGCTCGTTCGGCCTCGACCACATAGGCCGCGGGGTTGATCCGGCTCAGGACGTGGAGCCAGGTGGGGGCCGAGGCCTGGGTGATGGGCAGCAGGACGCCGGAGAGCAGCAGCAGCGGGAAGAAGATCATCTGCTGCACTCCGTAGAACAGGGTCTGCTGCTTGCGGGAGTGGAGCGCCAGGGTGAAGGAGAGCGCGCCGATCCCGATCCCGAAGACGGTCAGCAGCCCCAGGCCCGCCAGAGCGCCGAGCGGCCGGAACCGGAAGCTGGTCGGCAGCAGCAGGACCAGGATCAGCACCGCCTGTGCCAGCAGGATCACGACCTCCTTGAGGGCCCGCCCCACCAGCATCGCGGCCCGGTTGAGCGGGGTCACGAGCATGCGCTCGAAGGCCCCCGAGGACATCTCGTTGAGCAGCGAGGCCCCGGCCCCCGCGGTGGCGGAGAGGGCCAGCAGGACGAGTACGCCCGGCGCGAACCACTGCCAGGAGGAGCCCGTGCCCGTGTTCCCGCCCACGGGGCTCATGCCGGAGAGCAGGGGAGCGAAGAGAGCGAGGAGGAGGAAGGGCAGCAGCATGGTGAACAGGAGTCCGGCCGGCCGGCGCAGCTCGGGCCCCAGCTCGCGGGCGAACGCGGTGCGGGTGTCGTTGAGCACCTTCATGGTCAGGCTCCGTCGTGTGTGGCGGTCGCAGTGGTGGCACCGGCGCTCTCCCGCAGGGTGCGCCCGGTCAGGCCGAGGAAGACGTCGTCGAGGGTGGGGCGAGTGAGCCGGGCGGTGAGCGTCCGCACCCCGGCCGCCTCCAGGTTCCGTAACAGGACCGGGAGTTGGGTGTCCCCGTGCGGGGTGCGCACCCGCACCTCGGTGCCGTCGGCGGTGACCTCGTGGACGGTGGGCAGGGCACGGGCCAGCTCGACGGCCCGCCCGGCGTCGGCACGGTCGGCGGTCCCCAGGATGATGCGGTCGCCGGCCAGGCCTGCCTTGAGCTTCTCGGGGGAGTCGTCGGCGATCACCCGACCGTGGTCGACCACCATCACCCGGCGGGCCCACAGGTCCGCCTCCTCCAGGTAGTGGGTGGTGAAGACGATCGTGGTACCCAGCTCCTCGCGCAGCCGCAGCACGTGCTCCCAGACGGTGGCGCGGCTGTGCGGATCCAGTCCGGTGGTGGGCTCGTCCAGGAAAAGGAGTTCCGGCTCGTGGACCAGGGCCAGGGCGATGTCCAGACGTCGGCGCTGGCCGCCCGAGAGCGTGCCCACGGTCCGCTTAGCCAGGCCCTCCAGTTCGAGCGCGGCCAGCAGGCTCTCCGCCCGGGCGCGGGACCCCGCACGGCTCAGGCCGTACGCGCGTCCCTGGGTGATCAGCTCGTCGCTGACGCGGAAGTTGCTGCCGGCGCTGTTGCCCTGGCCGAGGTAGCCGATGCGGTGGCGGACCCCGGACGGGTCGGTCAGCACGTCGTACCCGGCGACGACGGCGCTGCCCGAGGTCGGCGGGAGCAGAGTGGTCAGCATCCGCAGACTGGTGGTCTTCCCGGCGCCGTTCGGACCGAGGAACGCGACCACGGAACCGGCTTCGATGTCGAGGTCCAGGCCGCGCACGGCCTCGACGGTCTCTCCTTTGGCGCGGAAGCTGCGGGTGAGCCCGCGGGTGTGAATCATGGGTTCTCCCGTACGGGGTTCATGGGGGCGGGTCAGGAAGGTTTCCGGCCCGAGCCCGGACCGGCCGCCTCAGCTCCGGGGCAGGGCGAGGGAAAGCCAGATGCTCTGGGCTCTTGACTTCTTCGACCTTAGAAGCGCTAATGACGTCTTTGTCAGCACCCCTGACGGTCTCGACCCGCTCTTCGAACCGCCCTCAGGACGCCGACCAGGCCGTCGAGCCGCTGTTCGAACCACGCCCTTCCGGCCCGTCGCGTGCCGCCCCTACCAGCGCGACACCACCGTCCTGCCGGCAAGGACACCGACACTGACGGCCAGTACGGCGACCGGCCTCGGGCCGGACGGGAAAGCCGGTGACCCGTTGGCGCGACTCACACACAGGAGGCTGCTGGAACTCTCGGCGCTCTCCGGGGACACCGCGCTCCTCCGCGGCCCCACCACCGCCTCCACCCGGACGACGGGACCGACGCTCCCAGGAGACCGGTGGTGCTCGGAGCCGGACGGCCCCTGGTACACGAGCCCTCACCACCCATGGGCACAACGGCCACTTCACCGACTCCCCGGATGCCGTGCACCTGGCAGGCTCCGCGGGGCAGGTGGCCCGCGCGGCAGAGGTGGCGGCCACGTCCACGGGCGCGTCGCCGTCCGCAGTGGCCGGCACTGCTTCGACAACTTCCTCGACGACCCCGCCGTCCAGGTCCTGATCGATGTCTGAGAGATGACGGCCGTATCGACGTCTCCGAGATCACGCCCGTCACGTATCACCCTGACCGCCGGACCTTCACCGCCGAGGCGGCGCCTGCCGCGTGCGATCTCCAGCGCGCTGAACACCAGTAGGAACGGTGAATCACCCACGGTCGCGGCAAGCCGGCGAGCCAGGTGCCGCTTTGCCTCGCCGAGCGCCTGTTCTGCGAGGCGGGAGGCATCTTGCGTCGAGAGTTCGCCGAGTTTCCACGTAGAAACCCGCGCGTCGTCCACCCGCAACTGCCTGAACTTCCCCCTGAGTACTGTCGTGCCGGACGGTCGGGTGGAGACGACCAGGACGGCCCCGGGCCGTTCACGGCGGAGTGCCCGGATGATCGCCGCCAATTCGTCGGGACGTTGGTGGGCGTCCTCGATGATGACGAGCAGGCTGTCGTGTTGAGGCAGTTGCTCAACAGCATGCTGATGTACGCCCTCGGTGGCGAGGAGCACTTGCACCACGCCTTCAGAGCGGCGGGCGAACTCTGCCGCGAGCGTCTGCAGCACACACGGCTCTTGCCGCCGCCCGCCGCGCCCACGAGGACACCGATCCTGCCCTCGGTGTCGTCATCAGCCAAGGCGAAGGAGAGAAGTTGTTCGACGAGATCGGATCGTCCGACCAGGTCCCAATGATGGCTGAAGTATGCGGCAGCCTGCGGATCGTTGAACGCTTCCTGCGGTGTGAGCCCCGGATTAGGCGCGCCGGGATCCGCGTGAAAGTACTGATTACCCGTCAGTCAACCGTTCTGCACTGCGTTTACCGTGCCGCCGTGCGTCGCTGAGTTCGTCTGAACAGAAGCGTGAGTGCCAGAGCCGTAGGGTCAGGAGACGTACCGCTAGCGCAGCAGCAACGTCTGCAACTGTGGATGCAGGTGCGCCTCAGGCTCCTCGACCAGCAGCACGGTCAGATCGGCCTCCGCCGCCGCATCGAGCTCCGCCATCACCGTTGCGATGAACAGAGTGTTGGCGTAACCCAGTCCCGAAGCCGCAAGTGGGATCGGCTGGCCAGCTGCATTCCCCAAAAGCACCCGCAGAGGACCGGGCGATCGACGCGAACGAAGGCTCAGCCAGAGCCAGTGCACTCACCTGAGGATGCGCACCAACGGCCGGATCCCGCAACGGCTCGTTGATCTTCTGGCTAACCCTGGCCACATCCGGGTCCGCAGCCACCTTCTTCAGCTCGGAGCCGATTTGCTCCACGAAGGCATCAACCTGCTCGTCGCTCCCCAATAGCTCCCGCAGGATCATCCGCACCCGGTCCCCACCCGCCGACGCAAGCTCCCGTTCCGCATCACGCAGCGCGGGCAGATAGACATGCCGAACACCCCCGCGCGCGGAAGGTTCGCCGGTCAGAGGAAGGCCCGTGCCCTGCGACCAGGCAGTGCTCCCTCTGCGACCGCCGGGTTGCGGCGCCGTCCAGGACACCTGCCACCGCGCGGTCCGACTACCGGGATCACCGTCGGGCAACAGCGCTTCCAGATACGCCCCGGTGCACTGCGGGCCGATGCCGGCAACATCCAACTGCAAGGACGGCCCGCCAGCCGCAGCCGTGAGCACGTCGGCTTCCTCGAAATATCGCATACGGCGCCCGTCCAGGGGATCCGTGAGTAGCCGTTGTGCGTCGATCACACTGGACTTGCCCGCGTTGTTCTCCCCGATCAGCACCGTCACCTCCTGCCGCAGCGGAATCTGCACCCGCTCGCAGGACCGGAAGCGCTCCACCAATACTTCGGCCGCGTACACCGCTCGCCCCCTGCACCGATACGTCGCCTATCGAGGCGATGATCAGATGATGGTAGGCGCGACATGGTGCGGTTCGTCTGCAGATATCTGCAGTTCCTTCGGAAACGGTGGTAGCCAAGCCCTTAGGTCTCGCCAGCGCAAGCCGGGACTGACCTGCGTGGGTCTGCACCCGGAAACGCATTCCCGCCCGTGGCCCGCCCCGCATACTGGGGCGGACTTTGCTTCCTGCCTAGCAGGACACCGCCACCGGAAGAGGAACACAGATGGACGTGGGTTCGGTTCTCGGCGGCATAGGCCGGGCGGCGGCCGGGATAGGCCGACTGGTGTGGGAGGCGGTAACCGCGCCGACCACGGGCACTGAGGATGACGCTCGGTTCGAGATCGACAGGCTCGCGGAGAAGATCGAAGACGAAGTGCCCGAGGACCTCCGAGAGCGGGCATGGGGACTGGTCCTGGACGCGCTGCGCCAGACCCCCTGGGAGATCGAGCAGTTGGTCGAGGAACACCCGGATCCCTGCCAGGCAGAGGAGCCAACGACCAAGCGATGACGTTGGAACTCGCTCGCTGAGCCCAGACAGCGTTCTCGAACTGTTCGAGGGCATCGAATGGCTGAACCTTCACACTGCCGGCGACGTCGTCGCCCAAGCGGGCTGGCGGCCCTCGCCCCAGATGCCCACGACGAATGCGTGGCCAACAGCGCCACCAACCCACATACAGCCCTGCATGTCTCAATAAGCAGCCGCTCGCCGATCTCATCGTCAAGATCGGCGGCGAGTGAGAGCGGACGGCCCCAGCCCGGTCCGAAGCCACCGCTACGACACATGACGAATCAAGTCCAGCCAGTGCACCAGGCGCGCTGCGTCGTGCACCGCCAGAGCACGTTCCTCCAGGCCGAAGGCGTACTGCCGGGCTTCGTCACTTCCGTGCGTCAGTATCAGACCGGACATGCCCAGGAGCCGGGCGCTGCCCAGGCATGCCACATCCAGAGTGAGAGCGAGCATCTCGGGGGAGACGTCATGGGCGGACAAGATGCCCTCGCGGTAGCGGGCCATATGCACCAGACCGACGGGCGTGCTGTGCGTGACCTGGCTTAGCAGTGAGTACGCCACCGGCAGCCAGCCCGGCTCGGGGTAGGGCGCCCCCAGCTGCATGAGCATTTCGTCGATCGACGGTAGGGGCCGGAGGCCCTTGGAAACGGTCTCCGGGCCCTCAAGGACGCTGTCGGGCAGCTGGAAGAGTTTCGCGGCGGCCGCACGAGCCACTCCGTTGCTGGAGAAGAGCGCGATCGTCTTCTTTTTCCTTGCCCGGAACTCGTCGAAGTACCGGGTGGACCGCTGGGCGAAGGCTTCTTCGTCCTCCAGAAGCATCCGTGCAGCGAACACCGATGTGACGGCTGCATGGTTGTCGAAACCGTTCATGACGGTCGCGAACGTGGAGTGAGCGCTGGTGTAGGCCAGAACGCTCGCCAGCTTGGGGATGCCATGGGCCCAGGGACTCGTGACCCAGCTGCTGACGAAGTCGTCGTACTTCCGGGCCTTCGAAACGACCGGGCCTGCGTGGCTGAGGTCAGGCAGCAGATCGCTCCTCGCGATGACGGCTTCGGATCGCAGACGCCTGCTCCGGTCCTTGACCCTGACTTTTGGCGGGCCAGCGACCGGAGGCTTCGGATCGCCGAGTCCGTGCACTGCCCTGGCCGCAGCGACCACCTCTTCGGCCAGCCGCATCAGGGTTCCGAGGAAGCCGGCCTGCTCCACATACCCAACAAGTTGCCGTGCCCGGCATGCCCCAGGATCATCACTGCTCCGCGAAGCCCGGACATCGCCAGCATGCCCCGCGCAGCCTTGAGGAGTTCCTCGATGCCCCCGCCCACCAACACCGGCTGCACCGGCTGAACTGGAGGGGAAGCAAGAAACAAGTCGAGGAGCTCCTCCGTGGCAGGCAGCGACGGAGCCGACAGCGCTTCCAGCGACGCTCCCGTGAGGTCGGTGATGCCGTCCAGCGGAACGAACCACCGGGCAAGGTTGGGGCAGCTCACCTCATGCTCGGCCAGGAAACCGCGTATCCGATCACGCTCCTCGAGCATGCTGCCCAGCAGTGCCCGTCGCCGCTCCGCCAGGGATTGGGCAATCCACTGCCACAGCAGACCGTCATCGAACAGACTCCGGGCCAGCGCCCCCACCACCGTTCCGCCCATCCCCGACCCCAGCAGTGAGTCCGCACAGGCATATCGCCAACGGGCGTGGGAAAAAAGCCGACTCGGCGAGGAACTGGTCACCCGGGCCGTCGAAGTGGAACACCGCAGGCAGCGTGTCCAGATGAAATCGCAACGCCCGTGTGGCCGCACGCAGCGAGACCACCGAAAGATCTGTCTCCCTCCCGTCAGGCCACGCACCCTCAGCGCCCGACCACGCCTCGCCCATCCCCGTCACCATCTGCTGTACATCCCCTGCTCCCATGGCAAGGCTCCGCCAATATGCCGGCGACAGTGACGGTACGGCCTTCTCGGGCAACCCCAACTGCGCGAAGAGCTCGGCGACGTCCTGTGGTACACCGCCACCCTCGCCCATCTCCTCGGGCTCGACCTCGAAGCCATCGCCGCCGCCAGCCTGGAGAAGGCCAAGGACCGCTGGCGCGCCACCCCCGGCACCGAACGTCCCCGCTTCGACGCCGACTACCCCGCCCACGAACAACTGCCGCGCCGCGCCAAGGTCACGTTCACCCCCACCCTCCAGCCCGACGGCCGTTCCGTCATCGTCCTCACCCGTGAGGACGGCACTCGCGCCGGCGACCCCCTCACCAGCGCGAGCCACATCGAGGACGACTACCGCTTCCACGACGCCTTCCACCTCGCCCACGCAGCCGTCCTGGGCTGGTCACCCGTCACCCGCTTCCTCCTCGGCCGCAAACGCCGCAGCCGGCCCGGCACGGACGAAGCCGAAGACGGCGGCCGCGCTATCGCCATCGAGGAAGGCATCAGCGCCCTCGTCTTCTCCTATGCCAGCCGGCACCACTACTTCGACGGCGCCCGCCACGTCGATCATGAACTGCTGGGGCAGCTCCGGGCCCGTGTCGTTGGCGACCGCGCAGGCCATGTCGATGTCGTCGGCCTGCAACGCCCGGATGTAGGCGAAGGTGTCAACGAC
>JOAZ01000010.1 GCA_000720535.1 Streptomyces halstedii | reverse complement strand
CCACGCAAGACGCTCGGCTGGGCTACCCCAGCCGAGCGTCTACGTGATCTACTCACCGCCTAAAACCAAGTGGTGTTGCGACGACCCCTGGAACCCAAGGCTTGCGGTGGGGCCCTTCGACGTTCGTAGTCTCATCTGCAGTCTCAACGAGACTCTTCGGAGCCCTCCGCGCCGCTGTCGTCAGCGTCGTTGGCCACTTCCCAAATGAGTCCTCCGACCCGCTGCGCGACGTCGGCCAGGATGCCGCCCGTCACGTGCTGGTACCGGGCCGCCATCGCCGTGGACGACCAGCCCATGATCTGCATCACGACCCGCTCGGGCACACCGAGGATGAGCAGAACCGTCGCCGCGGTGTGCCGGGCATCGTGCAGGCGCCCGTCCCGAACCTTCGCATCTGTCAGCAGCCGCTTCCAAGCGTCGTAGTCCGTGCTCGGCACCAACGGCTCGCCCACGGGAGAGGTGAAGACGAACCCGGACTCTCGCCACTCCTCCCCCGCGATCGCCCGCTCGCGTGCCTGCTCTCTGCGGTGGGAGCTCCAGCAGCTTCACCAGTCCTTCGGTAGATCGGCCGGACGACCAAGCGGCCCTGGACGCGCTGCAGGAATGGTTCGCCGACTGCCTGGCGGCGGCCTCTTCGACACCTACGCCCGTAGCGTCGAACAGACCTGGGGTAGCGCACGCCCTGTCATCGACGACGACGTGGTGGGAGCCTGAACGTGGGACGCATCGACTACCTGCATGATCCGGACGCCCCGCCGGCCAACTCGGTGGTGCCGTCCGTTGTGGCGTTCATGCGAAACGACGAAGGTGCCGTCCTGCTCATTCAGCGCTCGGACAACGGCCGTTGGGCACTGCCCGGTGGCGGCCACGACGTCGGCGAGTCCATCAGTGACACCGTGGTGCGCGAGGTCTGGGAAGAGACCGGCATCAAGGCCGAAGTCATAGACATCTCTGGGATCTACACCGACCCCGGGCACGTGATGCTCTACGACGACGGAGAGGCACGGCAGCAGTTCAGCATCTGCTTCCGCGCTCGCCCCGTCGGTGGTGACGTCCGAACGAGCGACGAAACAACTCAGGTCCGCTGGGTTCCCCCAACGGACCTGTCCGCGTACGACATCCACCCGACCATGCGGCTACGTATCGAGCACGCCATGGACAAGACACGGCCGGCGCCCTACATCGGCTGACGCTTGACCTCTGCGAGCCGAAGCACGACCCGCGCCGTGCAGGCGAGGATCTCCGGTTCCGCACGGCGGATGAACGTACCGATAAGGCTGTCCGGCCCATACCGGCCGGTGATCTCGTTCACCCGGTCCACGGGGTTCGTCGAGGTGCCGTCTGGCGTCGTGTTCATGTCGCAGTAGCAGAGCGCGTCCGCAAGGTCAGGGTGCTCGCGCGGGAACTCGGCTTCCAGCACGTCGCGCATCCCTCGCGCCTCGGCTTCCATCCACGCGCACGAGTGGTGAGCGACGAGGCGCCCGATGCGCTCGTCCGCATGCGCGACGTCCCGGAGGTACCGCGCGCCATCCAGCGGGTGAAATCCGGTCTTGGCCAGGTCCGGCGCGTACCCGATGTCATGAAGGACGGCCGCGGCCTCCAGCAGCTCGGCATCGTCCCCGAGGATCGGGGCCAGGGTTCGGGCCCGCTCGGCCACACCCTGGCAATGCGCCCACCGACGCGGCAAGCAGCTTCTCCGCGAGGAGGTAGGCCCACGCGGCCAATCTCGTGGTGGTCAAGATTCCAGAGACTCCGTTCGCGTCGGCAGCGCCCGCACGGTGCGCTGCTTACCTTGGCGGGCTTCGGACAACAGCCCGGCAGATTCCAGCTTGTCCAGAGCCTTACTAACAGTCGGTCGCGAGACCCCAAACCGGCTACTCAGCTCCGTTGTGCTCGGGAAAGGCCCTACCGATAGATCGTCGTCCGCGAAGACGTCTGCCAGACGTTGTGATAGAGGCCGGCGGTCAACGGCTTGACCGGGCCGCACCACTCACCACCGCCCCCCGGGAACCGGCTCAGCGACCCCTTCTCGCTGGAGAGACGCAAATACTCGTAGCGCCACGCCACGAGACACGTTGTGGTCACGCATCAGGTCAGTAGCCGACGGCAGCTCAGTCAGCTCACAGTCGGCCTCAATCTGAGCCTTAACCGCGTTTGCAATTCTCAAAAAAGTTCCCCGCGGATTCTCCTGCTGGGGCACGCAGCACCCTCCCTTCAGTGAACGATCTCACGCTCGTAGCGATTATACATAATCGCTTCCATGCATTGACGTTGGACATAGTCGACACGGACGCCCGATCGAAGATTTAGGAACCCTGCCGCGACGGCATAATCACCTTGACACCATCACCCAACGAGGAGAAACCAGCAGTCAGCTGAACCGGCTCAGGGAAACGGATACTAACGTCTTTACGCCCCTTAAACGGACTCAAATCTACAGGCCGGTTACTAGCTCCACGCCTCATTCGAATAGTAAGTGATGCGATCTCATCCATTTTTGAAAGCTCGGCTAGATTGTCATCGCTAGCCGCCGACACATGGACTCGGAGTTCACTCAGGGCGCCGACCGCATGCGCGTTAACGAGAGAGCGGCAGTAGAAAATATGCACCGCCCCTAGACTATTCATTCCCTTCAGGATCGACAGGTCAATCTCTCCACAGCCACTAAAGGAAAGGCTAGCCAACTTAGGGAGATTCTCGTCGACAAATGCACCATTTACAACACCGGCACCCCCCACCTGGAGGTGATAAAGCTCTTTCAGACTGGGGATCTTTTCAGCCTTTAGATCCAAGCTATCAACAAGATTAAGATTCAGCACCCTCAGCCGCTTCAGCACGGATAGATTTCCCAAGGACTCTTCCTCTAGGTCCACAAACCCTAGGGCCAATCCCTCCAAATTTGACAGCCTGGAAATTGCCTCTACCACCCCACCGTTGGGGCCCCACACAGCAAGATGCTTGAGCGATGCACAGTGATCGACCCAATCAAAATTGTCGACTGGGCATACGCATTGAAGGGATGTCAGATCAGAAAAGTACTTTAGCGTTGGGAGCAACTGTTCGTGGTCAATCCTCAGGTCTCTACGGGCAATTGGAGATTTACTCATCACCCGTTTCGCATATTCCTCGACGTCGAAAAATGTCCAGGCTCGGGAGAGTTCGGCATACACAGATTTGCGCGAGTCTGAGCCGTACCCACTCAGAATGTCCAAGGCGGCTTCGCCACCGACCAAACTTGCGGTGCGCACGGTGGATGCGGCGTGCGGCGCCAACAGATTGCGCCCCGACCGAGGCAATAAAGGCAACACAGACTCCCCCACCGCTGCCAATTCCTTCGCATCAGAAACCTTCGTCGGTGGAATCAATTTTGCTGCGTGGCGCCTGACTAGGTCATAGGTCTCCTTATCCAGTTGATCTGCATTCTCCAAACAAGCAGCCGCAAGCAAATGCAGTCTAGCAGTATTGGCGGGCTCACTATTTCCACGCTTGATCAATTGATTAAGAATGTCACTACATTCTTCTGGCCTGGCGTGACCCACTGCCATGGTAACCACTTCATGCCATTGGTCCAGGTGGGCGTTCCTTACGAGGGAACCAATATCATTTAGAGAAATGATCGAGGCGGCAGCGAGGTACTCCTGGAATGTGCGATGAATAAAATCTACCCGCCCTTCAACGGGTTGGCGCAGCAGACCGCTACGAACCATCAAGTACTTATATACGACTGCGCCTCCCGCTGAAACGGCCGGCATGGATTCCAGAGCCAGTCGCATCTGGTCTACTGCTTGGTCCTCCGTCGTATCTGTGAGTTGATTACGGAGAAGCCAATAGGCGAAATATCCGAGCAGTCTCTGCTTCTGTTTGAGAGTCAGCGACGGCGCTCCCGCATGATTGATGCGTCTCTCGACGTCACGTCGCACGAGCAACATCTCAAGCGCCGCCGAGTAAAGCTCCATGCGCCCCTGTGGTAGCTGCATGCGTCGATCCCTACTCAGAGTACAGAGAAGGGCACAGAGCAGCGGATTCGAAGCGAGTTTTTGCAGCTGTCTCTGACCTCGTATGGCTTTGACCAACTCAAGCTCATACTTTGCCAGATCAGCCAGATCCTCTTCAGTGGTGTCTGATGGCAGACAGAACCGAGCAGCCTGATGCCAATGGTGAACAAAATTCTCTATATCCAGTTGGCTCATCGGAAGCATGTCTACCGAAGTGAAATGTTGCTGAAGGAGCCATTTTTCCTCAGCGGCTGCTGGTCGAGAAGTGATGATGTATCGGACCATTGGATACGCATCGAGAAGGTCCTCAAGCCACTCTTTCGCTTCTTGCCGGCGACTTTCTGGCAGTTCATCGACACCATCAATCAGGACGAACGCCCGACCACTGCGAAGGGCTCGGTTTACCCAGCCTCCGGGCATCTCTCCAGAAATGTGTTTCGCGATCTCATTCAAGAAATCGTGCGCAGCGGGGAGATCGCGATCGGCGAACCGCCGAAGCGGCAAAAGGAAGGGAACATAGCCGTTGAATTGCCTAAGCTCGCCGTCGAATGAGCGGCGTGATGAGTTTACAGAGAGCCAGTGCAGCAAGGTGGTTTTCCCTGATCCGGCATCCCCTCGGAGCAAGATTCGACTATGCTTCGCAATCGCACTTTCAGATCGAATAGCACCTCCCGATTCAGCCACTAGATCAGTTACCCCCGACGCCCAGGGATTAGCTCCATCCTGCATCGTGAAGTCTATGATCTCCCTCTCGAGTTCATTCGACCCCGCGCTACTTTCTGATCCAGCAACAGACAAGCTGATATATGCCGTACTCAGCGGGTAGGGCCGCTGCTCAGGTTGGGATAGCGTGACACCAAATAGCTCCAAGTGATCGAGTTTTGCAACGACTACCCCTGCATAGCTTTCCTCGAAAGCAACCTCTTCTGCGCTCGGGTCGTCAATTACCGCCCTGCGCACACGCTGCAATTCCTTCGCGAGCTCAGTCAGGCGTTTTAGCTGCTCGACATTCGATCGAGCCAAAAAGGATGGCCAAGTCGTAATAAAATTCAGCATCTGAGCTGACACTTCGGTAACTACTCGGACATAGAATCGGTTACCAGATTCCCCCAATGCGACTTTGGTGAGCAATTCTTGCGAATCGGAAATTACTCTACGGCTGAAAATGGCGGGATCGAAATCTGATTCAAAGACATCAGCTGTCGAGCTGTCGAACGAGGAGATGACCAACTCGAGCGCGGCAGCGGTGTCCGACTCAGCGAGATCTCGATATTCATGCTCGAGAATAGGGTCAATGGTTTTCAATACATGCTTGGCGAATTCTTTCACATCCTTTTCTGTGACATCCACAGTAGGGATTAGTTTATTCTTGAATCGTCCGGTGGAACCATTCGATACGATCAGTGCACCAGATTTCGGCGCAAGGGCGGAGCGCACGGTAGCGGACGCTGCTGATCCCAAAGCGCCAGCTGCCACCCTGGACGCAAGAAGCTCCCAGCCGATCATTTCTTCCCCCAGTCGATTGCAAGACCCACGAAGCCATACTAGAAGTACCCATCCCAGTTTGGGGCCCGACCGAACAAACTTGGCTTGCACCTGGTCAACGGGCTGAATCTCAAGCGCCGGGTCCTCAAAGCGAGAGGAACCTGGCCAGTTCGGTCCCTGCCAGCGGCCGTCGCGGGAAGGGGTTCGCTGCCGTGAGCAGCTCTGTCAGCCTTCGAAGACGGGCGGCGGCGCCCGCGCGGCGCTTATCGCGAAGCGCCGCGCTGTTACGAGGCCTCCGGGAGGCCGTCGGCACAGTCTCATCCGTAGTCTCGTTCACAGCCGTACGCGGTCGTTCACGATCCCGGCAGACTTGCCCGTGACCTGGCGAGTAGACGGGCACGAACCAGGATGAACAAGGCCATGCAGAGTTGGAAAGCGTGTTGGGGGCAACCCCTCACGAGTTCGAATCTCGTATCCTCTGCCATTGCTCTCACCGGGCAATACGTCGAAGGGCCCCACCGCTCGCGGTGGGGCCCTTCGACGTTGGTGGTCTCGATTGCCCTTCTGTGCCTGGTCTGGGGGCCGACCCCCTGCATCCGCTCGCGACCACGTCTGCCGGGCAGCCCGACCGCTCCCGGGCGGACACGGACAAGCGGGCGGAAGGCAGCGGCCCGACCGGGAAGTTGCGGCCGCGGGCGGCCCCGGCCCCGTCGAACGTCGCGCCGTTCGGCAGCAGATCCTCCGGGCCGCTCCCGCCGCCGCACCGAGGTCGGCGAGCGAGCGGTGCAGAGCGTCCGGTCGGCGATCCGCCGTTGCACCGGCACCAAGTGAACCGTCCGGGCCGGACCGCTGCGGTTCACCCATACTCAAGTTACGCTCAGGCCGTATGCGTAACTCTGTGTTCCCACGTGCGTGTGTGGCCTACTGAGTCCACCGTCGTCCCAGCAACGGGACGGCACGGGGAAAGGTGCCTCATGGGCATCATCAGGAACGGCGAGTACTGCGGCCCGACTCAGCGCATCTACGCGCCCATGAAGGCTGGGTGGCACCTGTGGGAAAGCTGATCGCCCCGGCTCCCGCCCGCCGCCCTTCCTTCAGCCTCGCCGCGATCGCCGTGGCCGCCGCCCTGGCGCTGACCGGATGCAGCGGCGAGGAAAAGCCCGCACCGGCCGGCCCGTCCGCTTCTCCATCCGGGCGTGTCAGTCCGCCGCAGACCGGCGAGCGGGCTGAGCACATCGAGGGCGAGACGGTTTCCCAGGCTCCCGAGCCGGTCAACGACGGACAGGTGCTGCTCTCCGTCGCGTCCAGGAAAGGAAATGCCGAGCTTCCTCTGACCAAGGAGATCGGCATCGGGAGTCTGGCCGTCCAGGTCAACTGCCAGGGCGAGGGAACACTCCACGTAACCGTCAAGCCGGTGGGGCTCTCCTTCCCGCTGGAGTGCGTCGACGAGGAAGTCAGCAGCACCTACAACGAGATCCGGCTGAAGAGAGCACGCGGTGAGGGAAGTATCCAGGTGACCGCCCCCTCGACTGTTCTCTGGGCCCTTACTGCCGAACAGTAGGGGCAAGGAGCAAGCACACGGTGCGATGGAAGGAGAGTCCGTCGGGGTCCGCGAAGTGCTGCGGGAATCCACGAACGGCAACCGATGGCGACAGGTGGTACGACGCCGGCCGTCATCAGAGACTGCCGCCGTCGCGCGCTACTCCTTCGGCTGCTGTGCCCCCTGACGCCCAAGGACCTGCGACAGCCCTACCAGGACAAGCCCACCCAGCATGAGCGCCATATCGGCCTCGAACGGTACGACGCGCGCGGCCGCGACCCCTGCTGCCAGCAGCATGACGCCGGCGCCCCAGACACCGGGTCGTCCCACACCGTTGCGAAGCCAGGGCACGGCGACCCGGCCCGTTGCCAAGGTCACCGTCCCCACCCCACCAAGGGTCAGAGCCATCACCATGCTGACGATCAGAAAGAACATGGACATCTGCCGCCCCCTTGAGCACTTCTGCGGTGATGATCTCAGGAATCCCGGCGGGCCACGATGCGCCTCGCTCCGACCGGCCCCCGGCCCCCGCCCCGGTCCATTGGTCGGGAGACCGGTGTGAGACGTGGAAGCTGGAATAGGATGCGTGTTCATGGCTGGGGCTGAGTTGGGGGAAGACGGCCGGTACTACGGCCAACTGCCGTGCCGGTGGTGTGACACGCGCATCAATCAGGCGGGGCGGCGCAAGCCACGGCTGTACTGCCGCACGTCACATCGTTTGAAACAGTACGGCGCCTGGGTCGTTGGCGTCGTCGCCTCGGTCTTCTGAGCCGTTGGCTCGGTGCGGAGACTGCAGTTCGGCGGCACACGCTGTCCCGCCCCTGCCGCACCCGGGCCGCCCGAGGTGACGGAGCGCCCGGGCGACGCGTCGTTCCGGGATCCGTGTCGTGGCCCGGTGCCGGCCGGCCGCCGCGTCGTCCCAGGACCGAGCCCCGCGACGAGCCGCCACTACGATCGCCGACCATGGACTGGGTCGAGCGCACCGCGCGGTTGAGACAGTGGACGAGGAGCGGGACGCGGGCCCCGCACAAGCCGTTGCTGTTCCTGTACGCGCTCAGCAGGTTCCAGCAGGACTCCGACGACGAGTTGCGGTACAGCGCCGTGGAGGAGGACCTGCGGGGGCTGCTCACCGAATACGGTCCCGGTAACCGGACGACCCCCGCCTACCCCTTCCATCACCTGGTGAGTGACGGCGTGTGGGAGGTGCGCACCGAGCGCGGGCCGGGCAGCCCCGGTACCGGGGTCGGGGAACTGCGCGCGACCGGCGCCACCGGGCGGCTGGCGCCGGGGCTGCGGGCGGCGCTGCGGCGGGAGCCCTCGCTGCTCCCCCGGATCGCCCGGGTGCTGCTCGACCTGAACTTCCCGCCCTCCCTCCACGGCGAACTGTGCGAGGCCGTCGGCCTGGAGCTGGAGGTGGCCGAGACGGCGCCGCTCTCCGCCGCACGCAGGCAACGGGACCGGCGGATGCGGGAGATGGTCCTGACGGCGTACGAGTACCGGTGTGCCTTCTGCGGGTACGACGGCAGGATCGGCGCGGTACCGGTCGGGCTGGAGGCCGCCCATGTGCGCTGGTGGGCGTTCGACGGACCGGACGAGGTCGAGAACGGGCTGTGCCTGTGCTCGCTGCACCACAAGCTGTTCGACAAAGGCGTGCTCGGTCTCGGACCGGGCCACCGCATCCTCGTCTCGCAGAGCTTCGTCGGCCACAGCACCGCCGCCCGCGCGCACGTCGTCACGCTCTCCGGCCGTCCGCTCATCGGCCCGCAGCCGGGCGCCGGCCCCGTCGCCGACGCCCACCGTTCCTGGCACACCGCCCAGGTCTTCCACGGCAGCCCACGTCCCGCCACGACCGTCTGAGCGTCGACGGGTACGCGGGGCGCCGGGACGGTCAGAGGGCGTCGGCCAGGCGGTCCACCTGGGCCGGGTCGAGGCCGTGGCAGTAGAGCATCACCTCGTCGGCGCCGAGGCCGGCGAAGGCGGTGATCGTGTCGCGGATCTCGCTGGGCGTGGTGAGCAGCCCGGCGACCATCCGGTCGGCCATGCCCGTGAAGGCGTAGTAGGCGTGCATGGCGGCACGGGCCTCGTCGATCACGGGCTGGGGGCCGAGCGCGACGTTGACCTGTGCGACGAGGCGTGGTTCGCCGTCGCGGCCGTACTGGCGCCAGTACGTACGGACGGTCTCGAACAGGCCGTCCGCCCAGGAGGGCGCCGCGGCGGCGAGGAAGCCGTCGCCCCAGCGGGCGACGCGTTCGAGCGCGGCGGGCCGGAAGCCGCCGAACAGCACCTCGGGGCCCGTGGGGCGGGCGGGTGCCGGGCCGATCGGGCCGACGCCGTCGCCGTACGGTTCGCCGGACCAGAGGCGGCGCATCACCGCCATCTGCTCGTCCAGGCGGCGGCCCCGGGTACGCGGGTCGGTACCCGCGGCCCGGTGGTCGTCCTCCCGGCCGCCGATGCCGAGGCCGAGGACCAGGCGGCCCCCGGTCATCCGGTCCACGGTGGCCGCCTGCTTGGCCAGCAGGGCGGTGTCGCGCAGAGGAGCGAGCAGCACCTCGGTCTGGACGCGGATACGGGAGGTCGCACCGGCCAGGACGGCGAGGGCGACCAGGGGTTCCGGGTTGTCGTAGACGAGCCGGTCCAGCAGGCCGAGGGTGCTGAACGGCCCGGCGTCGGCGCGTCGGGCCCAGGTGAGCAGGGTGGTGGGGTCGCCGATGGGCAGACCGATACCGACGTTCATGAAGGTGGCCTCCGGAAGGAAGGGTCGACAAAGTCACTGCCGCCCCTCCGGCACCTCTGCGAGGTGGGACGTTCCCGCTCTGCGGCGTGCTTCCGGGGGAACGTTCGTCGAAGTGCTCTCACGGTAGGGGGCGGGGGGTCGCGGCACCACCTGTTTTTCGACCCGGTCCTCCAGCCGGCGGCCCCGGAGGGCACCGGTCCCCGGCCCCGGCCCCTCAGCCTCGGAGGGCCCCGGAAAGCCCGGCCCCAGCTCCGGCCCTGGCCACGCCCGCACACGTCGTGCCCCGCACGCGTCGTGTCCCGCACGCGTCGTGTCCCGCACGCGTCGTGTCCCGCACGCGTCGTGTCCCGCACGCGTCGTGTCCCGCGGGCGGGCTCGTACGCCAGGAGCCCGCCACCGGCGGGTGATTGCCGGTGGCGGGCTCCGAGGTGGCGGGCTCCGGGGCGGCCGGGGCCGGGGCGGCCGGCCGGCGGGGACGTCCGGCCGGCCGCCCGCCGTCCGTACGTCAGGCGCCGACGTCCTTACGTCAGGCGCTCCCTCCGTACGTCAGGCGCCCCCGACTCATGCGTCAGGCGCCGGCGTCGGCCTTGCGGCGGCGTACGACGAACACCGCGCCCGCGCCGATCGCCATGGCCGCGCCGCTCGCGAGGGCCAGCTGCGACGTCGCGGAGGTACCCGTCGCGGCGAGGGTTCCGGTCGAGGTGCCCACGGGGGTGGCCGAGGCGTTGCCCTGCGCCGTGTGGCCCGGGTTCCTCGACTGGGTCTTGCCCGGCTTCGCGTCGTCCACCGTGCCGGGCTTGCTGCCCGCGGCGGCGATCTTGAAGTCGTACTCCTGGAGGTCCGGCGAACCGCCGCACGACCCGTCCTCGTTGAAGTAGTCACCGGCGACGAAGGTGACGCCGTGGCCCGCGGGGGCGGAGGCGTCGACCGTCAGGCGCAGCTTGATGTCGGCGTGGGCACCGGCCTTCAGCGGGCTGACGGCGTCGATGTAGTGCTCGTTGTCGACGGTGTGCCACGTCGGGGACGAGGTGCTGGACCACTGGAGGCGCAGCAGGTCCTCGGTGTCCTTGAGACCGCTCTTGTCGGTCGCGTGGACGTAGACGAACGGGTACACCTCGTCCATCGTCGCGCCGGTGCCGTTGGTCACCCGGAGCCTGAAGTCGACCTTCGTGCCGGCGACGACGGTGGACGGGAGGCCCGTCACGACGGTGGTGAGCCTGGCCTCGGGGACGCAGTCCTCGCCGCCCTCGGCCTCTTCCTCCTTCGCCTTGGCCAGCGCCTCGTCGGCGGCGGTCTTGGCGGCGAGCGCCTCCTTCGTGGCCTCCCGCGCCAGGGAGAGTGCCCGCGCGGCGGCGACCCGGTAGTCGTCGTGCGCCTTCCCGGCCTCCTTCACCTTCGCGTCCGCGGCGGTGCTGGTCTCGGCGGCGATCGCGGCGGCGGCCTCGGCCTCGGTGACCGCTGCCGCCGCCGCGTCCCTCTCCTCCTCGGTGGCCGTCTCCGGGAGGTTCTCGACCACGGCCTTCGCGTCCACGACGGCCTGGTCGGCGGTGTCCTTCGCCGCGGCGGCCTCGGCCGCGGCCGTACGAGCGGCGGCCCAGGCCACCGCGAGCGGCGTGGTGTCGGACATCGCCTCTTCCACGGCCGCGTACGCCGCCTTCTCGGCGGCGACCGCCTCGTCGTACACCTTCTTCGCCGCGGCCGCGGCCTTTTCCAGCTCCGCGACGGAGGGCTTGTCCTGCGTCTGGGCCGCCGGCTTGGTGTCGGCGAACGCCGGGGTGACGGAGAGCAGTACGGCAGGGGCGGTCACGGCGGCCGCGACAGCCGTGGCAAGGAGCCGACGAATCTTCACAAGAGCCCTTCGGGGTCCGGGAGAAAGCGGGAAGGGGCCGCGGCGGAATGGGACACGCGATACGGCCTGCTGTGATCGTAGGACCGGCCTCGCCCTCAACCAGCGGTAATTTCCCGTCCGTTGGTGTCGGCCACTCGGTGCGGGGGCGGATGGAAAGGGCGAAAGGGCGCAGTTGCGCCCACTCCCTGTGCAATCGCTGTGAGGAATGCCACTCCCGCCCCAGGAGTGTCCTGCCGTCACACCCTCAGGCCGTCACACCGGCCGGACCGTCACGACCGCCAGACCGTCACGCCGTCACACCGTCACACCGGCCGGACCGTCACGACCGCCAGTCCGTCACACCCGGGCGGACGCGGGAGCGGCGTGGCCCCGGGTGCCCGCCGCCCTCCCTCACGCCTTCGCCCGCGCGGTCGACGCCATCAGTTCGTCCGGGTCCAGGACGGTCAGCTCCCGCCGCCGGGGCCCCGCCCGGAGCAGCCCCTCGGCCGCCAGGCGCCGGAGCTGCCGCTGCACCGAGGCGCGGCTCACCCCGCACCACTCGGCCAGGTCCGTCTGCGCGACCCCGTGCAGGACCACGCCCCGCGAGTCGGGGACGGGGACCCCCTCCGTACGGGCCAGCCGCACCAGCATCCGGTTCAGCCGCACCTCGGTCGCGGCCACCGCGAGTTCGGAGCGGCGCCGGTCCGCCTCCTGGAGCCGGTCCAGCGCCACGGTGAGCAGATGACGGGTGAAGGACGGATGTGTCTCCAGGAGCCGCTGGAACTTCGACGCGGGGAGGACGTGCACGACCACCCGGGTCACCGCCGTCACCTCGGCCGTGCGCCGGGCACCGCGCACGGCGGCCATCTCCCCGATGATGTCGCCGGGCCCCCGCGCGGCGAGATAGGAGCGGCTGCCGTCCTCCCGGCCGCCCGTGACACGACAGGTGCCCTCGGCTATGACGCCCGTCCAGCAGTCCACATCGGTTTCGGCCACGAGACGCTGTCCGGCCCGGTAGGCGCGGGTGCGGCCGAAACCGCCCAGGGCCGCCTTTTCCGTATCGTCCAGCATGTCCCAGAAACATAAGATTGCCATGAAGTAACTATGGGTCCCGCAGGCCAACTAGGCGTCAGATGAAGCTTTTTGTTCGTAATCCACCTGGTTCCATGCTTCCACTTGCAGGAGCGGGCCCAGGAGAAACACGTGACAGACCAGCCGGATCCACGGGGCGATCAGACCGCCAGGGGTGATCGCAACATCACCTTTCAGGCCAAAGGCAACATCCGCACCACACGTTCGAACTTCGCGCTCGGCGACATCAACATCACCAAGATCAAGACGTCCGTGCGGAGCCATCTCGTGATCTCGCTGACCGCGGCCGTGGCGGTCGTCGTGGGAGCCGCGTGGGGCGGAGTCCACTACGCGACCGCGGAGAGCGGGGTCGACGTGTCGGTGGTCGGTGAACCCGGTGCGGCCGGGGCCGTCCGCACCGCCGAGGAGATCCGCGTCGCGGAACGGATCGGTGACGCCGCCTCCTGGTGCACGCTCGTCGCGCCCGGCGACGCCGGATGCGAGAAGAGCCTCTCGGGGGCGTTCGCCGGGCGGAGTCCGGAGTACCGCCGCAAGGTGGACGCCGTCACCATCGGCGAGGCCACCGCGAGCGCCACGGCCGCACAGGTGCCGCTGAGCTGGGACGGGAAGAAGGAGGGCACCATCCCGCTCGAATGGTCCGGGGGCCGGTGGCAGCTCGGCGCCTCGGACTACGGCCTGGTCAAGCTGGGCGGCGGTGTCTTCCTCTCCCTCGTGGACTCCAAGGAGGGCAATCTGAAGCTCGGCGGAATCCCGATCCCGTCATGAGCCCCGACCGCGCCCTGCCGCGTCCCGAAGGCACCGTCCCTCCGGGCCCGACCGCGCACGCGACCCTCCTGGTCGCCGACATCGAACGGTTCAGCGCGCGTGACGGCGCCGACCAGATGCGTACCCGTGAGGCGTTGTACGACGAGTTCCGCGCCGCGTTCACCGAGCCCCTCTGGTCCTCCTGCGCACACGAGGACCGTGGCGACGGCCTGTTGGTGGTCGTCCCGGGGCAGGTCCCCAAGTCGGTGGTCCTCGGCGATGTCCTGCCGCGCCTCGACGCGGCGCTGGGACGCCGGCGGCGCGGGGATCCGCTGCTGAGGCTGCGGGTCGCCGTCCACGCGGGCGACGTCCACCTCGACGCGCACGGCATCGGCGGCCACGCGGTGATCCGGGCGTTCCGGCTGTGCGACAGCGAGCCGTTGCGGAAGGCCGTCGCGGCGGCCCGCGGTGATCTCGCGGTACTGGTCTCCGAGACCATCCACGAGGACGTGGTGCGCGGCGGCTACCCGGGCATCGCCCCGCAGGCGTTCCACGCGGTGGACGTACGTGTCAAGGAGACGGCTGTACGGGCCTGGCTGCACGTCCCGGGGGACGAGGACGCGGCCCGCCGGGTCGCCGCCGGGACGTCCCCCGGCCCGGCCGCCACCGCCGCCGACCGGGAGGCGCCTCGCGAGGGCGGGCTCTCGTTCTCGGCGGGCGGCGATCTGCGCGTCGGCCCCGGCAACAACTTCGCCGGCCGCGACGTGCGCGTGGGTGAACACCCCCGCCCCCGGCGCTGGTGGCGCCCCTGAGCGGGCTCCCGCCTCACACACGTACATCCGGCACCACCCGGCACGCCTCGCACCGCCCGCACCACCCGGCGCACCCACACCACCCGGCACTGCCAGCACGCCCCACACCACCCGGCACACCCCGCACCACCGGCACACCCGCCCGCCGCCCACCACGGCCGCCCGCGGCCGCTCCGGCCGCCGGCACACGCGCCTCGTCACGGCGCCCGCCCCGTCCCTACCGCCTCGGAAGGACTTCACCATGCAGTGGACCGCGTACGAGATCTTCTCCGTGATCTCCGGACTGATCCTGATCGGGGTCACCTTCGCCCCCGGTCTCTCCCTGAAGGACCGCGCCTACGCCCTGCTCGGCGGCGCGTTCTTCACCGGGTACGGCTTCTACGTCGCCAACCAGACGTCCGGCACCTTCGAGTTCCCCGTCTACATCTTCGTCATCCCGGCGGTGGCGGTGCTCTACCTGCTGTACAAGCTGTTCGGCGGAGCCGGGGGTTCGTCGGCCGGCTGAGAAGGGGAGGCGCGGGAGGCGGGAGGGGACGGGGCCACGGGGCCCGTCCCCTCCGCGCCGCTCAGTCCGCGCCGCTCAGTCCTCGCCCTCCAGATCGCCCTCGGTCTCCAGGAAGACCTGGCGCAGCGCGTCGAGGACCGCCGGGTCGGGCTTCTCCCACATGCCCCGGGACTCCGCCTCCAGGAGGCGTTCCGCGATGCCGTGCAGCGCCCAGGGGTTGGCCTGCTGGAGGAACTCGCGGTTCGTCGGGTCCAGGACGTACGTCTCGGTGAGCTTGTCGTACATCCAGTCCGCGACCACGCCCGTCGTCGCGTCGTACCCGAAGAGGTAGTCGACGGTGGCGGCCAGCTCGAAGGCGCCCTTGTAGCCGTGGCGCCGCATCGCCTCGATCCACTTCGGGTTGACGACGCGGGCGCGGAAGACCCGGGACGTCTCCTCGACCAGGGTGCGGGTACGGACCGTCTCGGGGCGGGTGGAGTCCCCGATGTACGCCTCGGGGGCGGTGCCCTTCAGCGCCCGTACGGTCGCGACCATGCCGCCGTGGTACTGGAAGTAGTCGTCCGAGTCCGCGATGTCGTGCTCGCGGGTGTCGGTGTTCTTCGCGGCGACGGCGATGCGCTTGTACGCGCTCTCCATCTCCTCCCGGGCCGGGCGCCCGTCGAGCTCGCGGCCGTAGGCGTAGCCGCCCCACACCGTGTACACCTCGGCGAGGTCGGCGTCCGTGCGCCAGTCGCGGGAGTCGATGAGCTGGAGCAGCCCCGCCCCGTAGGTCCCCGGCCGGGAGCCGAAGATGCGGGTGGTGGCGCGCCGTTCGTCGCCGTGTTCGGCCAGGTCGGCCTGGGTGTGGGCGCGTACGAAGTTCCGCTCGGCGGGCTCGTCGAGGGAGGCGGCCAGCCGTACGGCGTCGTCCAGCAGACCCACCGTGTGCGGGAACGCGTCCCGGAAGAAGCCGGAGATCCGCAGGGTGACGTCGATCCTGGGCCGCCCCAGTTCCTCGTACGGGATGGGCTCCAGGCCGGTGACGCGGCGCGAGGCGTCGTCCCAGACGGGGCGGACGCCGAGCAGGGCGAAGGCCTCGGCGATGTCGTCGCCCGCCGTGCGCATGGCGCTGGTGCCCCACAGGGACAGGCCGACGGAGGTGGGCCACTCGCCGTTGTCGGCGCGGTAGCGCTCCAGCAGCGAGTCGGCCAGCGCCTGGCCGGTCTCCCAGGCGAGCCGGGAGGGGACGGCCTTGGGGTCCACGGAGTAGAAGTTACGGCCGGTCGGCAGCACGTTGACCAGGCCGCGCAGCGGCGATCCGGACGGACCCGCCGGGACGAAGCCGCCGTTCAGCGCGTGGACGGTGTGGGCGAGTTCGTCCGTGGTCGCGGCGAGGCGGGGCACGACCTCGCGGGCGGCGAAGTCGAGGATGTCCGCGACGGCCGAGGGGTGTCCCCCGGCGACGGCGGCGACGGCGGCCGGGTCCCAGCCGGCGTCCTCCATCGCCTGGACCAGGGCGCGGGCCTGCTCCTCGACGGTGTCGGCGGCGGTGCGGGTGGCCGCGGACTCGTCGAGGCCGAGCGCCTCGCGCAGTCCGGGCAGCGACGCCGTCCCGCCCCAGATCTGGCGGGCGCGCAGCACGGCCAGGACCAGGTTGACGCGGTCCTTCCCGGCCGGGGCGCCGCCCAGGACGTGCAGGCCGTCGCGGATCTGGACGTCCTTGATCTCACAGAGCCAGCCGTCGAGATGCATGATGAACTCGTCGAAGCCCTCGTCCTCGGGCCGGTCTTCGAGTCCGAGGTCGTGGTCGAGCTTCGCGGCCTGGATGAGCGTCCAGATCTGGGCGCGGATCGCGGGCAGCTTCGCCGGGTCCATCGCGGCGATCTGGGCGTGCTCGTCGAGGAGTTGTTCGAGGCGGGCGATGTCGCCGTAGCTGTCGGCGCGGGCCATCGGCGGCACCAGGTGGTCGACCAGGGTGGCGTGCACCCGGCGCTTGGCCTGGGTGCCCTCGCCCGGGTCGTTCACCAGGAACGGGTAGACCAGCGGCAGGTCGCCCAGGGCCGCGTCGGGGCCGCAGGCGGCGGACAGTCCGGCGTTCTTGCCGGGCAGCCACTCCAGGTTGCCGTGCTTGCCGAGGTGGATCATCGCGTCGGCGCCGAAGCCGTTGTCCTCGGCCGGGGCGGCGATCCAGCGGTAGGCGGCCAGGTAGTGGTGCGAGGGCGGCAGATCCGGGTCGTGGTAGATCGCGATCGGGTTCTCGCCGAAGCCGCGCGGCGGCTGGATGAGGATCAGCAGGTTGCCGCGGCGCAGGGCGGCCAGCACGATGTCGCCCTCCGGGTTGCGGGACCGGTCGAGGAACATCTCGCCGGGCGCCGGGCCCCAGTGCTCCTCGACGGCCTCACGCAGCTCGGAGGGCAGGGTGGCGAACCAGCGCCGGTAGTCGGCGGCGGGGATGCGGACCGGGTTGCGGGCCAGCTGCTCCTCGGTCAGCCACTCCTGGTCGTGGCCGCCCGCCTCGATCAGCGCGTAGATCAGCTCGTCGCCGTCGCCGGAGACCAGGCCGGGGATCTCGTCCTCGGGCCCGAAGTCGTATCCCTCGGCGCGCAGTCGGCGCAACAGGGCGACGGCGCTGGCGGGGGTGTCGAGGCCGACCGCGTTGCCGATGCGGGAGTGCTTGGTCGGGTACGCGGACAGGACGAGCGCGATCCGCTTCTCGGCGGCCGGGATGTGGCGCAGCCGGGCGTGGCGTACGGCGATCCCGGCGACCCGGGCGGCCCGCTCGGGGTCGGCGACGTACGCGGGCAGGCCGTCCTCGTCGATCTCCTTGAAGGAGAACGGGACGGTGATCAGGCGGCCGTCGAACTCGGGGACGGCGATCTGGGTCGCGGCGTCCAGCGGCGAGACGCCCTCGTCGTTCTCCTGCCAGGCGGCGCGCGGGCTGGTGAGGCAGAGCGCCTGGAGGACGGGTACGTCGAGGCCGGTGAGGGCTCCCGCGTCCCAGGACTCGTCGTCGCCGCCCGCCGAGGCCGTGGCCGGCTTGGTGCCGCCCGCCGCGAGGACGGTCGTCACGATGGCGTCGGCGGACCGCAGTTCGTCGATCAGTTCGGGTTCGGGGGTGCGCAGCGAGGCGACGTACAGCGGGAGGGGGCGGGCGCCCGCGTCCTCGACGGCGGTGCAGAGCGCCTCGACGAACGCGGTGTTGCCGCTCATGTGGTGGGCGCGGTAGTAGAGCACGGCGACGGTCGGGCCGGTGACCTCGCGGGCGGTGCGCTCCAGCGGGCCCCAGGCGGGGGCCGGGGCGGGCGGCTCGAAGCCGTGCCCGGTGAGCAGCACCGTGTCCGAGAGGAACCGGGCCAGCTGCTCCAGGTTGGCGGGGCCGCCGTGCGCGAGGTAGGCGTGCGCCTCGGCGGCGATGCCTATGGGGACCGTGGAGGCGGCCATCAGCTGGGCGTCGGGGGCCTGTTCACCGGTGAGTACGACGACGGGGCGGCCGGTGGCCAGCACCTGGTCGAGGCCCTCCTGCCAGGCGCGGACACCGCCGAGGAGCCGTACGACGACGAGGTCGGTGCCCTCCAGCAGGTCCGGGAGGTCCTGGAGCGGGAGCCGGGAGGGGTTGGCGTAGCGGAAGCCGACCGGGCCGCCACAGGCGCGGGCACTCAGCAGATCGGTGTCGGACGTCGACAGGAGCAGGATCATGCGGCGTCAGCCCTTCCTCGGGGTGTCCACGCCCCGGGCGGTGTCGAATGCGGGTCTCCCCGGCCCGGTGGGACCGAGCGCTCGGGGAAGGGAGTTCCTGGCTCACCCGGTTCGGGCCGGGTTCACAGTGGCGGGACCGCGCCGGATTCTCACCGGGCTTCCTCCCATGTCGCCGTCTGGCGGTGGCGGCCCGAGCGGACCGCCGCTAGGCATACTAAGGGCTGCCCCGTCATCCCTGGCGGGCGCACGACGATGTCCGGTGGACCGTGGTGACGCCTGGGGGTACGGATGTCCGGTGGGTCACAGTGGCGCCCGGGGTGTGGGATGTCCGGTGGGCCGTGGTGACGCCCGGGGTGCGCGATGTCCGGTGGGTCACAGCGGCGCCCGGGGTGCGGGATGTCCGGTAGGTCGTGGTGACGCCCGGGGTGCGCGATGTCCGGTGGGTCACAGCGGCGCCCGGGGTGCGGGATGTCCGGTGGGCCGTGGTGACGCCCGGGGTACGGATGTCCGGTACGTCACAGTGACGGCCAGGGTGCGCGATGGTCACGGTCGGTATGCTCGCCGCCATGTCCGCATCCCCTCCGCCGCCCCCGTCCCCGGGTGCCGCATGTGCCCGGAGCAGCGGCGACGCCTGCCCCGGGACCCTGCGCCTGCACCGGGCCGACGACGGCGCGCTGGCGCGGATCCGCATACCCGGCGGGGTGCTGACACCCCCTCAGGCGGACGTGCTGGGCCGTGCGGCCGAGCGGCTCGGTGACGGTGAGTTGCATCTCACGTCCCGGGGGAACGTACAGCTGCGCGGTCTCGCCGAAGACGCCGGACCACGGCTGGCGGAGCTGCTGGCCGGGGCGGGCCTGCTGCCCTCCGCACGCCATGAACGGGTACGCAACGTCGTCGCCTCCCCCCTCTCCGGGCTCGACGGTCTCGGTGACGGGGACGTCGGGCCCTGGCTGACCGCCCTGGACCGGCTGGTCTGCGCGAGCGAGGCGGCCACGGCGCTCTCCGGCCGCTTCCTGTTCGCGCTGGACGACGGCCGGGGGGACGTGGACGCCCTCGGCGCCGACGTCACCCTGATCGCCCGCGCCGGTGGCGCCCTGCTCCGCGTCGGCGCGACGGACACCGTCCTCGCCGTTCCGGCCGCCGAGGCCCCCCGTGCCGCCCTGCTCGCCGCCGAGGTGTTCCTGGACGCGGCCCGTGACACCGGCGCCTGGCGGGTGGCGGATCTGGCCGGTACCGAGGCCGCCGCCCTGCCCGGCACGGTGCTGCGGCGGCTGCGCCGGGCCGGAACCGACGCCGTGACCCACCGGCACCCGCGTCCGCCGGAGGCCCGGCCGCCCGCCCCGGGGCCGGTTCCCGGCGGCCGTGGCTCCACCGCGCTCGCCGTCGGCGTACCGCTCGGACGGATGAGCGCTGCGCAGTGGCGGCTGCTGTCCGGGGGCGGCGGGCTCCGGCTCACCCCCTGGCGCGGCGCCGTCGTCACCGGGGTCCCGGCCGGCCAGGCGCCCGGACACCTCGCCTCGCTCGCGGCGGCCGGTCTGATCACCGGGCCCGGCTCCGGGTGGGCCGGGGTCGGCGCCTGTATCGGCCGGCCCGGCTGCGCCAAGTCCCTGGCCGACGTACGGGCCCACGCGGCGGCCGCCGTCGGGGAGCCCGGACGGCTCCCCGTCTACTGGTCCGGGTGCGAGCGCCGTTGCGGCCGCCCGCACGGGGAGTGGATCGACGTGGTCGCCGCGCCGGGCGGCGGCCACCGGGTCTCCCGCGTCCACGGGGACCGTTCAAAGGTCCTCACGGCGGTCGGGGACGATCCGGCCGCGCTCGCCTCGGCGGTGGCGTCCGCGCGCGGCACCCGTACCGCCTGACCGGACGTCGGCAACCGGCGTCCGCACCACCCCAGGAAGAATCCGCACCACCCCAGGAAGAAAGCGACAGCACTGTGCACCAGTACGAGAAGGACGGACCGGCGATCTACCGCCAGTCCTTCGCCACCATCCGCGCGGAGGCGGATCTGGCCGGGCTGCCCGCCGACGTGAGCCAGGTCGCCGTCCGCATGATCCACGCCTGCGGCATGGTCGACCTCGTACGTGACCTGGGCTTCTCGCCGAACGTGGTGGCCGACGCCCGCGCGGCGCTGCGCTCCGGGGCGCCCATCCTGTGCGACGTGGCCATGGTCGCCAGCGGTGTCACCCGCAAGCGGCTGCCCGCGGACAACGACGTGGTGTGCACCCTGTCCGATCCGGCCGTCCCCGAGCTGGCCGCGCGGCTCGGCACCACGCGCAGCGCCGCCGCGCTGGAGCTGTGGCGCGACCGCATGGAAGGGGCCGTCGTCGCCGTCGGCAACGCGCCCACCGCGCTCTTCCGGCTGCTGGAGATGATCGAGGAGGGCGCTCCCCGCCCCGCCGCCGTCATCGGTGTGCCGGTCGGCTTCGTCGGGGCCGCCGAGTCCAAGGACGCCCTGGCCGCCCACCCCTCCGGGCTCGAACACCTCGTCGTACGCGGTCGGCGGGGCGGCAGCGCCATCGCCGCGGCCGCCCTCAACGCGATCGCCAGCGAGCAGGAGTGAGCGCCGTGAGCGAACAGCAGCGGGCCGGGGCCCCCGGACGGCTCTACGGGGTCGGGCTGGGCCCCGGCGACCCGTCCCTGATGACGGTGCGGGCCGTCGAGGTCATCGCCGAGGCCGATGTCGTCGCCTACCACTCCGCCCGGCACGGCCGTTCCATCGCCCGGTCCATCGCGGCCGCGCACATCCGCCCCGACCACGTCGAGGAGGCGCTGGTCTACCCGGTCACGACGGAGACCACCGACCACCCTGGCGGCTACCGGGGAGCGCTGGAGGAGTTCTACGCCGAGGCCGCCGCCCGTCTCGCGGCACATCTCGACGCCGGGCGCACCGTCGCCGTCCTGGCCGAGGGCGACCCGCTCTTCTACGGCTCGTACATGCACATGCACAAGCGGCTCGCGGACCGGTACCCCACCGAGGTCGTCCCCGGCGTCACCTCGGTCAGCGCCGCCGCCGCCCGGCTGGGCACCCCGCTCGTCGAGGGCGAGGAGGTGCTGACGATCCTGCCCGGCACCCTGCCCGAGGAGGAGCTGACGGCCCGTCTCGCCGCCACGGACTCCGCGGTGGTGATGAAGCTGGGCCGTACGTTCCCGGCCGTGCGCCGTGCGTTCGAGGCGTCGGGGCGGCTGCCCGAGGCACGGTACGTCGAACGCGCCACGATGGCCGGGGAGCGCACCGGGGACCTCGCCGGGACGGACCCCGGCTCGGTGCCGTACTTCGCGGTCGCGGTGCTGCCGAGCCGGATCGACGCGCCCCGCCCCTCACCGGCCCCCGGATCGCCGGCCCACCCTGACTCACCGGCCCTCGGCTCATCGGCCCCTGACTCACCGGCTCCTGGCTCATCGGCCCCTGCGTCACCGGCTCCTGACGCCTCCGCTCCTGACGCGGAGACGGGCTCCGGCGAGGTCGTCGTGGTCGGCACCGGTCCCGCCGGACCGCTCTGGCTGACGCCCGAGACGCGCGGGGCGCTGGCCGCCGCCGACGACCTGGTCGGCTACACCACCTATCTGGACCGGGTGCCCGTCCGGCCGGGCCAGCGACGCCACGGCTCGGACAACAAGGTCGAGTCCGAACGCGCCGAGTTCGCGCTCGACCTGGCACGCCGGGGACACCGGGTGGCCGTGGTGTCCGGCGGCGACCCCGGGGTCTTCGCCATGGCCACGGCCGTGCTGGAGGTGGCCTCGCAGGACGCGTACGCCGACGTGCCGGTCCGGGTGCTGCCCGGGGTGACCGCGGCGAACGCGGCCGCCGCGCGGGCGGGCGCCCCGCTGGGGCACGACTACGCCACCCTCTCGCTCTCCGACCGGCTCAAGCCGTGGGAGGTCATCGCGGAGCGGCTGCGCGCGGCGGCCTCGGCGGACCTGGTGATCGCCCTCTACAACCCCGGCTCCCGCAGCCGGACCTGGCAGGTCGGCAAGGCCCGCGACCTGCTGCTGGAGCACCGCTCGCCGGACACGCCCGTGGTGCTCGGCCGGGACGTCGGCGGCCCGGCGGAGAGTGTGCGCACCGTGCGGCTCGCCGATCTGGACCCGGCGGAGGTGGACATGCGGACCATGCTCATCGTGGGGTCCTCGCAGACCCGGTGGGTACGCCGGGGCGGCGGCGAGGAGATCGTCTGGACGCCGCGCCGCTACCCGGAGGCCTGATCCGCGTCACCCCTCCAGGGCGCTCAGCCAGGCGACGGCCTCCTCGGGGGTCGCGGCCACCGGGACGCCGTCCGGGACCGGCGGCCGCCTGACCACGACCACCGGGATGCCCGCCTCTCGGGCGGCGGTGAGCTTCGGCGCGGTCGCCTCGCCGCCGCTGTCCTTGGTGACGAGGACGTCGACGCGGTGCCGGTGGATCAGCGCCCGCTCGCCCTCCAGCGAGAACGGTCCCCGGTCCAGCAGGACCTCCGTGTGCGCCGGGAGCGGGGGCTCGGGGGCGTCCACCGAACGCGCCAGGAACCACAGCGCGTCCAGACCGGCGAACGCGGCCAGCCCCATGCGGCCGGTCGTGAGGAAGACGCGCCGCCCCAGCTCGGGAAGCAGCCGGGCGGCTTCCTCCAGGGAGTCGGCCGGGTGCCATCGGTCGCCCGCCATGGGCACCCAGCCGGGCCTGCGCAGCGCCAGCAGAGGAACATGGGTGGCGCGGGCCGCCGAGGCCGCGTGGAAACTGATCGTTCGGGCAAAGGGATGGGTGGCGTCGATGACCGCACTCACTCGGTGTGCGCGGATCCACTCCGCCATGCCGTCCACTCCGCCGAAGCCGCCGACGCGCACCTCGCCCGGGGGCAGTCTCGGGTGGGTCACCCGCCCGGCGAGTGAGCTGGTCACCCGCGGCCCGTCCGCGGTGGACAGGGTTTCCGCCAGGCGGCGGGCCTCCGTCGTGCCGCCGAGGACGAGTACGTGCAGGGTCATCGATCGGTCCGTCCATGAGCGGTGAGCAGGCCCAGGGCGGGCGCGACGCCCAACTCAAGCACACCGGTCTGCGGCCGGGCTGGACGACCGGGGCCTGCGCCACGGCCGCCGCCACGGCCGCGTACACCGCGCTGCTGACCGGTGAGTTCCCCGACCCGGTGACCATCACCCTGCCCCGGGGCCAGACCCCGGCCTTCGCCCTGGCGGTGGAGGAGCTGGCCGACGGCCGCGCCACGGCCGGAGTGGTCAAGGACGCGGGGGACGACCCCGATGTGACGCACGGGGCGCTGGTGCGGGCCACGGTACGGCGGCTCCCGCCGGGGTCCGGTGTGGTCTTCCGGGCCGGCCCCGGCGTGGGGACGGTGACGCTGCCCGGTCTGCCGCTCGATGTCGGGGAACCGGCGATCAACCCGGTACCCCGCCAGATGATGCGGGAGCACATGGCGCGGGTGGCGGCCGAGCACGGGGGCACCGGCGATGTCGAGATCACGGTCGCGGTGGACGACGGCGAGGAGATCGCACGTTTCACGTGGAACATTCGTCTGGGCATCCTGGGCGGGCTGTCGATCCTCGGCACCACCGGGGTCGTGGTGCCCTACTCCTGCTCGGCGTGGATCGACTCGATCCGCCGGGGCGTGGACGTCGCCCTGGCGGCCGGGCACCGGCATGTGGCCGGGTGCACGGGCTCGACCTCGGAGAAGACGGTGGTCGCCGAGTACGGGCTGCCGGAGATCGCCCTGCTGGACATGGGCGACTTCGCGGGCGCCGTCCTGAAGTACGTACGCCGCCACCCGGTGGAGCGGCTGACGATCTGCGGCGGGTTCGCCAAGCTGTCCAAGCTCGCCGCGGGCCATCTGGATCTGCACTCGGGCCGCTCCCAGGTCGACAAGCCGTACCTGGCACGGCTGGCGCGGCAGGGCGGGGCGAGCGAGGAGCTGGCGGCGGAGATCGAGGTCGCCAACACGGGCCTGGCGGCCCTCCAGTTGTGCGCGGCGGCCGCTGTGCCGCTGGGTGACCTGGTGGCGGTGGCCGCCAGGGACCAGGCGCTCTCGGTGCTGCGCGGGGCCCCGGTCGCGGTGGACGTGATCTGCGTCGATCGCGCGGGGACGGTGGTGGGGCGAAGTGCGGTGCGGTGAGCCCACCGCACCCGGCACGTGGGTGGACGCGGGGAGGGCGTGCCTGCCCGTAAGTGGACGCGGGGCGGGCGTGCCCGGTCGCGGTGAGACGCGTGGCCCTCAGGTCAGCCGATCAGCCGGTCAGCACGTGTGGCGGTCGCGGGCCGGGGAGTAGAGGTGGCTGTCGTGGAACTGCTCCGCGCCCAGGGTCCGGCCCACCATGATCACCGCGGTCCGGGTCACCCCGGCCGCCCTCACCTGCTCCGCGATCGAGTCCAGCGTCCCGCGCAGCACGATCTCGTCCGGCCGGGACGCCATCGCCACCACCGCGGCCGGGCACGCGGCCCCGTAGTGCGGCAGGAGTTCGGCGACCACCCGGTCCACGTACCGCGCCGCGAGGTGCAGCACGATCAGCGCGCCGCTGCGGCCCAGCGTGGCCAGGTCCTCGCCCTCGGGCATCGCGGTGGCCTGCTGGGCGATCCGGGTGAGGATCACCGTCTGGCCCACCGTGGGCACCGTCAGCTCCCGCTTCAACGACGCGGCGGCGGCGGCGAACGCGGGCACCCCGGGCACGACCTCGTACGGCACGCCCGCCTCGTCGAGCCGCCGCATCTGCTCGTTGACCGCGCTGAACACCGAGGGGTCCCCGGAGTGCAGCCGGGCCACGTCGTGGCCGTTCCGGTGGGCGGCGACCAGTTCGGCGGTGATCCGGTCGATGTCGAGCTGGGCGGTGTCGATCAGCCGGGCGTCCGGCGGGCACTCGGCGAGGAGTTCCCTCGGCACCAGGCTGCCCGCGTACAGGCAGACCGGACTGGCGGCGAGGATCCGGGCGCCGCGCACCGTGATCAGGTCGGCGGCACCGGGGCCCGCGCCGATGAAGTACACGGTCATCAGTTGTCTCCTGGGTGGGTCGGGAACGGCTTGCGCACGGACCACTGGGTGACGGGCATGGCCTGGCGCCAGCCCGTGAATCCGCCGACGGGAACGGCGTGGGCCACCGCGAGGCGCACCAGGTCGCCGCCGAACGTCCGGTAGCGGTCGGCCAGCAGCGCCTCGGACTCCAGCGTGACGGTGTTGGCGACCAGCCGGCCCCCGGCGGGCAGCGCGTCCCAGCAGGCGTCCAGCAGACCGGGGGCGGTGAGGCCGCCGCCGATGAACACCGCGTCGGGTACGGGCAGTCCGGCCAGCGCGTCCGGCGCCGTGCCGGTGACGACCCGCAGTGAGGGCACCCCCAGCCGGTCCGCGTTGCGGGCGATGCGCTCCGCACGCTCCGGGTCGCGTTCCACGGTGATCGCGCGGCAGGACGGATGGGTCCGCAGCCACTCGACGGCGATCGAACCGGAACCGCCGCCGACGTCCCACAGCAGCTCACCGGGCGCGGGAGCCAGGACGCCGAGCGTGGCGGCCCGCACATGGCGCTTGGTGAGTTGCCCGTCGTGCTCGTACGCGGTGTCCGGCAGCCCCGGTACGGCGCCGAGGCGTGGCGTGTCCGGGGCGCTCCGGCAGTCCACCGCGACGATGTTGAGCGGGTCACCGGGCGGGTGCGCCCAGGTGGCGGCGGTCCCGTCCAGGCAGTCCTCGTCCGTGCCGCCGAGCTGTTCGAGCACCCGCATCCGGCTGGGCCCGAAGCCCCGGTCCCGCAGCAGGGCGGCCACGGCGGCGGGCGTGGTGGCGTCCGCGCTCAGCACCAGCAGCCGCCGCCCGTGGTGCAGCGCGGCGGCCAGCCGGGCCGGCGGGCGGCCGACCAGGGTGACCGTGCCGGTGTCCTCCAGCGGCCAGCCGAGCCGCGCGCAGGCGTACGACACCGAGGACGGATGCGGCACCACGTGCAGCGCCCCGGCGCCCAGCTCCTCGGTGAGGGCCCGGCCGATCCCGTAGAACATCGGGTCACCGCTGGCCAGGACGGCGATCCGGCGTCCGGCGTGGGCGGTGAGCAGACCGCGTACGGCGGGCCGCAGGGGTGACGGCCACGGCACGCGCCGGCCCTCGCACCCGGCAGGCAGCAGCCGCAGCTGGCGCTCCGCGCCGATCAGGACCTCGGCGCCCAGCAGCGCGGAACGCGCGGGCCCGGTCAGTCCGGCCCATCCGTCGGCCCCGATGCCGACCACGCTCACGGGGGCGGCGGGCGGCGGGACGGGGGGCGGGGGCGATGCGGGGGACACGGGCCGGGTACCTCGGGTGTTCGGTGGACGACGCAGCCGCACTCTACTGGGCGGTACACGCGCACCCGCGCGGCGGAGTCACGCGGACCGGGGCCCCGGGTGGGGGCCGGGGGCCCGGGACCGGCTCCGGGGCCCCCGAACTCCGCTCCCCGGCCCCGCGAGCGACCGGCCCCACGCGCCCGCCCCGCCTGGGACCGGCCGCGCCACCCGCCCGGTCCTACCGCCCGGTCCTACCGCCCGGCCAGCCACTGCGCGAAGGTCGTGGTGCCCCGTACGTCCGGCCGGTCGGTGGTGAGCGCCCCCGCCCGCAGGGCCCGGCCCACCGTGCCCGGCAGTGGCAGGGGCACCGGCAGCACCCGGCTGCGGTGGGCGGCGCGCCACTGGAGGCCCAGGTCGCGCAGGTCCGTGATCTCGGGCCCCGCCACCTCCACCCGCCCCCGCAGCGCGGGCCGCTCGGCGACATCGGCGACGGCGTGCGCCACCTCCACCGCCGCGACGGTCTGGAGCCGCGCCTTCGGCAACGGATGCACACCGCACCGGGCCAGTGGCGCGAGCACTCCGGCCACCAGCTCGTGGAACTGCGTCGCCCGCACCATCGACCAGCCGACCGGCCCGGACGCCACCACCCGCTCCTGGGCCACCTTCGTGCGGTAGTAGCCGATCGGCACCTTCTCGCAGCCGACGATCGAGATGCCCACGTGGTGGCCCACCCCGGCCCTCTCCTCCGCCGCGAGCAGCAGCCGCGATCCGTCGACCAGGGTGGTCCTCGCCGTCTTCGGGGAGGTGCTGTTGCTGGCGTCCACCACCACGTCGCATCCGGCCAGCGCCTCGGCCAGGCCCTGTCCGGTCGTCAGGTCCACCGGATGGTCGGGGGAGTGACGGCTCAGCACCCGTACCCGGTGGCCGCGCCCCCGCAGTTCCCCGGCGACGGCGCTGCCCAGGGTGCCGGTGCCACCGGCGACGGCCACGGTCAGATTCCTTTGTGCGTCCATGTGCCCCTGGACGGATCACGAGGACATGGATGTGACATCACCGCGCCCGGGCCTGGGGCGCGCGGCCCCTGTCATCCCGCCGAGCGCCGCCGGACGAAGGTGAGGACCGGTTCGCCCGGCCCCGGCGGCCTGATCCACGAGGGCCCCCACGCCGCGTGCAAGCTGCCCTGGCGCAGGGCGAACCGGGGCAGGCCGATACCGAAGGCCGCCCCCGCCCGCACCGCTGGACTCGCCGGAGCCCGCCGCCCTGGCGATCATCGAAGGCATGACCGAGAACAGCACGGGCAAGGACATCACGCTGCGGATCGCCCAGCAGCCCGAGGCGGACGCCCTCCTCGGCCGCAGCCCGCTGGCCGCCCTCGTCGGCATGCTGCTGGACCAGCAGGTACCGATGGAGTGGGCGTTCACCGGCCCCTACACGCTGGCCGGACGGATGGGCGGGGACGATCTGGACGCCCGGGAGATCGCCGCGTACGACCCGGAGGCGTTCACGGAACTGTTCACCGCCAAACCGGCCCTGCACCGCTACCCGGGGGCCATGGCCACCAGGGTGCGGCAGCTCTGCCGGTTCCTGGTGGAGGAGTACGACGGGGAGGCGAGCGCGGTCTGGGCGGACGCCACGACCGGCGCCGAGCTGCTGAAGCGGCTCAGGGCGCTCCCCGGGTTCGGCACCCAGAAGGCCCAGATCTTCCTGGCCCTGCTGGGCAAGCGGTTCGGGGTCCGCCCGCCGGGATGGCGCGAGGCGGCCGGCCCGTACGGCGAGGAGGGCTCGTACCGGTCGGTGGCGGACATCACCGGACCCGAATCGCTCGCCGAGGTACGGGCCGTCAAGCAGCGGATCAAGGCGGCGGCCAAGGCGGCACGACGCGCCACGTGACCGGGAACGCGCCACACAACCGGCCACAACCCGCCACACCTGTTCCAGGACGGCGGCCCCCTCGCTACCTTCCTGCACATCCGTTCGCATCGATCCGCTTCGGAAGGACTCCTGTGCACGCGACTCGTCGCAGATCCCTCGCGGTTGTGGCCGCCACCACCCTGGCCGCACCGCTGCTCCTCGGCGCGGCACCGCACCACGGCCACCCGCCGCACGACCCCGCCAAGGAGGCGGCCAAGCTGTCGCGGCAGTTGGTCAGGGAGGCGTCCGCGAAGGACGCCTTCCGGCACCTGCGGGCGTTCCAGGCGATAGCCGACGCGTCGGGAGGCCACCGGGCGGCCGGGTCGCCCGGCCACGAGGCCTCCGCCGCCTATGTGCACCAACTGCTCCGCAAGGCCGGCTACAAGGTCTCCTACCAGTCCTTCGACTTCGTCTACACCGAGACCCTCGCCGAGAAGCTCTCCGTCGTCTCGCCCACCCCGCGCGAGGTGCCCGTCAAGGCGATGACGTACACGAAGTCCACCGCGCCCGGCGGGGTGCGGGCGGCCCTCGCCGCCGTTCCCGACAGCGACGCGGCGGGCTGCGCGGCGTCCGACTACGCCTCCGGGACCTTCACAGGCAAGATCGCGCTGATCAAGCGCGGCGGCTGCTCCTTCGCCGAGAAGCAGGCGGCCGCCGGGGCCGCGGGAGCGGTCGGCGCCGTCATCTACAACAACACCGAGGGCGTCCTGTCCGGAACCCTCGGCGACGTCGACTCGGGCCGGATCCCCACCGGAGGACTCGTCCAGGAGGAGGGCGAGAAGCTCGTCGCGGACCTGGCCCGGGGCGAGGTGACGGTCTCCCTGGAGATCCGCGAGCTCCAGGAGGAGCGCACCACCCGCAACGTCCTCGCCGAGACCCGTGGCGGGAACGCGTCCCGGACGGTCATGCTCGGCGCCCACCTCGACTCGGTCACCGACGGCCCCGGCATCAACGACAACGGCTCGGGCTCGGCCGGCCTCCTCGAAGTCGCCCTGGAACTGGCCAGGACCCACAAGACGCCCGCCAACAAGATCCGGTTCGCCTGGTGGTCGGCCGAGGAGAACGGCCTGCTGGGCTCGGAGGCGTACGTCGCGAAGCTGTCCCAGGCCCAGCGCGACAAGATCGCGCTCTATCTGAACTTCGACATGATCGCCTCACCGAACGGCGCGCAGTTCGTCTTCGACGGCGACGACTCCGACGGGGTCGGCGAGGGCCCCGGCCCGGAGGGCTCCGCCCAACTGGAGCACGACATCACCGCGTTCCTGGACTCCCGGGGCACCCCGCACATCGGCGCGGACTTCACCGGACGCTCGGACTACGGACCGTTCATCGAGGTCGGCATCCCCTCCGGCGGGACGGACACCGGCGCCGAGGGCATCAAGACAGCCGCCGAGGCCGAGCTCTTCGGCGGTACGGCCGGGGTCGCGTACGACCCCTGCTACCACGCGGCCTGCGACGACCTGAAGAACATCGACATGGCGCACTTCGACACCAACATCGACGTGATCGCCCACGCGGTGGGCACCTACGCCTACGACCTCCGCTCGCTGACCCGGCCGGTCCCCGCCGCGGCGGCCACCGCCGAGCGGAGCGCCGGCAGCGGACCGCGCGAGGGGCACGCGCACGGCATCACCCGCTGACGAGGCCCCCGGCCCCGCGCCGCGGGCGGAGGAGCCCGGCTCTTCCGCCCGCGGCGAAGCGGCGCCTCGGGGGCCTTCCGCCCACGGCAGAACGGCACTTCGGGCACCTTCCGCCCGGCCTCCCGGCCCGCCCCGGGAGTTCCCTCCTGGTTCGCCCCGCTTTCACCCGGGATCGCGGTGGCGCCCATGGCTGCGCCCGGAGGCCCTTGCCCGGTAGGCTTTCCGTGTGATCTTCAAGCGCATCGGAAATGGGCGGCCATACCCCGACCACGGCCGGGAAAGCACCCGACAGTGGGCGGACGTCGCGCCGCGCCCGGTCCGCCTCGACCAGCTGGTGACCACCAAGGGCCAGCTGGACCTGGAGACCCTGCTCGCCGAGGACTCCACGTTCTACGGCGACCTGTTCGCCCACGTCGTGAAGTGGCAGGGCGACCTCTATCTGGAGGACGGACTGCACCGCGCCGTGCGCGCCGCCCTGCAACAGCGCCAGGTGCTCCACGCCCGGGTCCTCGAACTCGGCTGAGCCGCGCCACTCCCACCCTTGGAGCATTTCGGGCCTTTCGGGTGCTTTTATGCTCATACGGGTGCCATCTGTTGATCGTTTAGTAGGCATCGTCTCCGAGCGGCACTACGCTTCGGCCATGAGCATGTTGACCCCTCCCGGCATGGGCGGAAAGTACCGCGTCACGGGTAAGGCGTACCCGCGCATGCGCCGTCCGCGCCGGCGCGGACGACTGGTCCTTTCGGCGGTCGCCGCCGTGGTGGCCCTCGGCATGGCCGGGTGGGGCACCCTCCAGCTCGTCGACGTCTTCACCGGGAGCGACAAACAGGCGAGCGCGGCCGGCCGGCCGAAGACCTGCCCCTCCCCGGCGCCCGCCCCGCCCGCGAAGGCACTGCCGAAGCCGGGCGCCATCAAGGTCAACGTCTACAACGCGACGCCCCGCAGCGGACTCGCCAAGTCGGCGGCGGACGAGCTGAAGAAGCGCGGCTTCGTCATCGGCGAGGTGGACAACGCCCCGGCCGCCTACGACAAGAAGGTGCCCGGCCCCGGGCTGCTGCTCGGCGCGCCCACGGCGGCCGACGGGGCGTTCCCGGTGCTCGCCACCCAGCTTCCGGGGACGGAGCAGAAGACGGACGCCCGCAAGACGGCGGACATCGATCTGATCATCGGGACGAAGTTCAAGGCGTTCAGCACACCGGCCGCGGCGGCGTCCGCCCTCGGCGCCCTGGCGAAGCCGGCGCCGTCCCCCTCGCCCGGCTGCTGAGCCGGGCGGACCTCCCCGGGCCGCCGAAGCCGGGCGGACCCGACGGCCGGGGCGCGGGCCCCGGCCCGTCTCACTCCGCGGTGCCGTACATCCGGTCACCGGCGTCACCGAGTCCGGGCACGATGTAGCCGTTCTCGTTGAGCCGCTCGTCGACCGAGGCCGTGACCACGGTGACCGGGGTGCCGGCCAGGTCCCGCTCCATCACCTCGACGCCCTCGGGCGCCGCCAGCAGCACCACCGCGGTGACGTCGTCGGCGCCCCGCTTGATCAGCTCCCGGATGGCCGCGACCAGCGTGCCGCCGGTGGCCAGCATCGGGTCGAGGACGTAGACCTGGCGGCCCGAGAGGTCCTCGGGCATCCGCGTCGCGTACGTCTCCGCCTGGAGCGTCTCCTCGTTGCGGATCATGCCCAGGAAGCCGACCTCGGCGGTCGGGAGCAGCCGGACCATGCCGTCCAGCATGCCCAGGCCCGCGCGCAGGATCGGCACGACCAGCGGACGCGGGTGGGACAGCTTCACCCCGGTCGTGCTCGTCACCGGGGTCTCGATGTCGACCTGCTCGGTGCGCACGTCCCGGGTGGCCTCGTACGCGAGAAGGGTGACCAGCTCGTCGGCGAGCCGCCGGAAGGTAGGGGAATCGGTGCGCTTGTCGCGCAGCGTGGTGAGTTTGTGCGCCACCAGCGGGTGGTCGACGACGTGGATCCGCATGCCGTCAACAGTAGCGGGGCCAAGGACCACCTCCTCGCAAGCCTGCGCTGGCATCAAGCACCTGTTCGGAGGGAAGGTGGGGACATACGTGACCCAGGCCGTGGGGTGGTGTGTCGATTGCCCGACCGGGAGCAGCCGAGAGAGCGCCGGAGCACGCGCGACGCGCGCGACCTGCCCGACGCGCCGGAGGACGCGGAAGAGGCGCAGGAGAGTGAAGCCGCGCGCCGGAGGCGGCGGGCGCAGTTCCTCCGCGAGCTCCACGAAGCGAAGCAGCTCCGCGACCGGGTGCAGCCGCGGCGCGCCCGCGCGGCCCGTATGCGGCAACAGATGCGCATGCGGACGTTCCGCTGGTGAACCGCGGGTGCCGGAGGGCGGCGGCGCCCCCGGTCCGCCCGGTACGGGGACGGCCGGGCACCCGGACTCCCGGAACTGATGGACGACGCAACGGCCGAAGACCTCTCGCTTCGCGCTCGTTTCTGCCACGATGCCGATTGGGCGGGGTCCAGAGCGGCCGGAAGACCGGCCGCCCTCCCGTCGGACCGATTCACCTATGAACAGTGGGAGAGTCACGGTGTACTTCGCCGCACTGCTCGCGCGCACCGAAGACGGGTGGGAAGCGAGCGACACGGAGCTCGACGATGTGGAAACCCTGTCCGACCTGACGGATCTGGCCCGGGATGCCTCGGTGGACGAGGACACGGTCCTGGTCTACATCGAGCAGGAGGACGCCTGGTTCGGCGTCGTCCGGGTGGACGGTGAGGAGGACCCGCGTATCTACGTCTCGGACGCGTCCGCCGCCGCCCGCTCCTCGTACGGGGAGATCCTGCTCACCGACGAACTGCTCGGCCGCGAACCCGGGGCCGAGGACGAGATCGCGGCCCTGGAGGAACTCGTCGGCCTCGACGAGGACGGCGACCCGGACGAGGCCGAGGACACCGGCGACGCCCGCGCCGGTACCGCGGGCCTCGACCCGGACCAGGACCCCGACACCGTTCCGGCGGGTCCGCTGGGCGACCTGGGGCTGCTGTCGGACCTCGGGGTGTCCGAGAAGGACCTGCTGACCCTGCGCACCGACGCGCTGGCGGAGATCGCCGACGCGCTGGGCGCGGCCGATGTCCTGGAGGCCGTCCGCTAGGGTCCGCGGGTGACCGCACCACCACCCACGCCCCCCTCACCCCCTCCCGCCGATCCCGTACGGGATCCGTGGCAGGCATCCATGCGCCAGGCCCTGCACGAGGCGGCGCAGGCGGCGTCGGCCGGCGATGTGCCGGTCGGCGCCGTTGTGCTGGACCCGCACGGCGTCCCGCTCGCCACCGGGCACAACGAGCGCGAGGCGACCGGTGACCCGACCGCGCACGCGGAGGTCCTCGCCCTGCGCCGCGCCGCCGCGGTCCTCGGCGGCTGGCGGCTGACCGGCTGCACGCTGGTGGTGACCCTGGAGCCGTGCACGATGTGCGCGGGCGCACTCGTCCAGTCCCGGATCGCCCGGGTCGTCTACGGGGCGCGCGACGAGAAGGCCGGGGCCGCGGGTTCGCTCTGGGACGTCCTGCGGGACCGCCGGCTCAACCACCGCCCCGAAGTGGTCCAGGGCGTCCTGGAGGAGACCTGCGCGGCCCAGCTGACGGCGTTCTTCCGCGAGCGCTGACGGCGCCCCCGGCGGCCTCGGCCACCGGCCCGGGAATCGGATTTCGACCATCGCCCGGGATGGTCTAAGCTCTCTCTCGGTAGCGTGTCCGAGCGGCCGAAGGAGCTCGCCTCGAAAGCGAGTGTGGGGAAACTCACCGTGGGTTCAAATCCCACCGCTACCGCTCTGACGAAGGGCCCCGACGCAGTGCGTCGGGGCCCTTCGAGCGTCTCCAGAACGTCCCGAGCGTCTCCAGAGTGTCCCGTGTGCCTCCGGGCGTACGGAACGGCCCGGGGGCGGTACGGAAACGGCCCGGGGCGCGCCGTAACGGCCTCGGGGGACACCGAGCGGGCTTCGGGGATACGGAGACGGCCCCGGCCGCCGGTCGGGGAACCGGGGGCCGGGGCCGTCGTCGCGGAGGTCGGAGGAAGCGGCATCGGGGGGACAAGCCGCTTCCCCCGATGAGAACGGGTCCGGTCCTCGCCGCGGTCAGGGGGAAGTCGCGCGGCGTGGCCTCATGGGCCCCGTCCCTCCGCCCGCCGCATGGATGCCATGAGCGGGCTGTCTTCCATGGTGCCCCCCGACAGAAGCCACGACCGGGGGCAAAGGACCCGGAACCACGGGTCCTTGGTCCCTAAAAGCCGCGTCAGTGATCGGAGACGGCCCCCGGAACCGGCCATACGTGCGGCTAGAATCACCCGACTGCACACGTGATCGACGGGGAGAGGCGGGGGCGGGCTGTGGTGCAAGCGAAGAAGATCGCGCTCTACTTGATTGTGGTCTTCGTGCTGTACACGATCATCACGTCCCCCGAACGCGCCGCGGACCTCGTCCAGGTGGGCTTCGAAGGCATATCGAGCGCCGCCCAGGGCGTCGGGGACTTCATGTCCGAGCTCGTGAAGTAGGAGTGGCCCCCATGATCCGCCACCTGGTCCTGTTCAAGCTGAACGACGGCGTCGAGCGGGACGACCCCCGGGTCGTCGCCGGGGCGGAGGCCTTCCGGGTGCTCGGCGGGAAGATCCCCGAGCTGGAGTTCTGGGAGTGCGCCTGGAACATCACCGACCGGCCGATCGCCTACGACTTCGCCATCAACTCCGCGGTGGCGGACGAGGAGTCCCTCAAGCGCTACATCGGGCACCCGGACCACCAGGCCGCCGCCGGCCTGTGGCGCGAGTTCGCCACTTGGGTGATCGCCGACTACCCGTTCTGACGTACCCGCGCGTCGGCCCCCAGGTCCCTCATCCGATCAGGAGAGGGGCTTTTCGGCATTTTTAAACCATATTCGGCCCAACACGACCCTATGCGGTGCTTGCACAGAGCGGACATGTCTTGTGATGCTATGACCGCTTTTGACGGATGAGTTGACCGTAGTTGACCGCAAAGGGGTGGCGACACCGTGCCGGCCAGTACAGCGCCTCAAGTCCCGCCCCAGAACGTCCAGACGGACGACATCCAGACCGAGACGCCCGAACCGCCCCAGCCCGGCAGAAGCCGGGGTGCGGACACCCGGGCGCTCACCCAGGTGCTCTTCGGCCGCCTCAAGGACCTCGAACCCGGCACCCCGGAACACGACCGGGTGCGTACCGCCCTGATCGAGGCGAACCTGCCCCTGGTGCGCTACGCGGCGGCACGTTTCCGCAGCCGCAACGAGCCGATGGAGGACGTCGTCCAGGTCGGCACCATCGGGCTGATCAACGCCATCGACCGGTTCGACCCGGAACGCGGCGTCCAGTTCCCGACGTTCGCCATGCCCACCGTGGTCGGCGAGATCAAACGATACTTCCGGGACAACGTGCGCACCGTGCACGTCCCCCGCCGCCTGCACGAGCTGTGGGTCCAGGTCACCGGCGCCACCGAGGACCTGACGACCGCTCACGGGCGCTCCCCCACGACCGCCGAGATCGCCCAGCGCCTGAAGATCTCCGAGGACGAGGTGCTCGCCTGCATCGAGGCGGGGCGCTCGTACCACGCGACTTCCCTGGAGGCGGCCCAGGAGGGCGACGGTCTGCCCGGCCTGCTGGACCGGCTCGGCTACGAGGACCCGGCACTGGCCGGGGTCGAACACCGCGACCTGGTACGGCATCTGCTCGTCCAGCTCCCCGAGCGGGAGCAGCGGATCCTGCTGCTGCGCTACTACAACAACCTGACGCAGTCACAGATCAGCGCCGAACTCGGCGTCTCCCAGATGCATGTGTCAAGGCTCTTGGCCAGAAGTTTTGCCCGTCTGAGATCCGCAAACAGGATCGAGGCGTAGCCGGAACGGGTAGACCGTCCCGGAGCCGTCTTCCGGGGCGTAAATGCCGCACACCCCCTGTTTCCTGCGCGGTTCCACCGCTGACTTGTCGACTTGTCACTACAGCGTGTTGCCGACATGTGACATTCTGCTGGAACCGCGTTTGCCGCAGCCCTACCTCCGGTATTCAGGTGGAGGCTGCGTTCCTCCGATGGTCGTGGCCACCGCGACCGTCCGCGACCTCAAGGGGGTGGCATGTCCGTAGACCAGGGCAGCTCGAAGGTGCTCACGCTCACGAAGAGTGTGCCCGCGCCTGCCGTGCTCACCAGCTCGCCGGAAGCCATCGACACCCGCACGCTGTCCCGCTCCCTGTTCCTGCGGCTCGCCGCGCTGGGACCCGCATCGGGACCCGACGGAACGGACAGCCCGGAGCGGGCCTATGTCCGGGACACACTCATCGAGCTCAACCTCCCGCTCGTCCGCTACGCGGCGGCACGTTTCCGCAGCCGTAACGAACCGATGGAGGACATCGTCCAGGTCGGCACGATCGGCCTGATCAAGGCGATCGACCGCTTCGACTGCGAGCGGGGCGTGGAGTTCCCCACCTTCGCGATGCCGACCGTCGTGGGCGAGATCAAACGCTTCTTCCGGGACACCTCGTGGTCGGTCCGGGTGCCGCGCCGGCTCCAGGAGCTGCGCCTGGCGCTCACCAAGGCGAGCGACGAGCTCGCCCAGAAGCTCGACCGTTCGCCCACGGTGCCGGAGCTGGCCAAGGCGCTGGGGGTCTCTGAGGAGGACGTGGTCGACGGGCTGGCCGTGGGCAACGCCTACACGGCCTCCTCGCTGGACTCCCCGTCCGCCGAGGACGACGGCGGTGAGGGCTCGCTGGCGGACCGCCTGGGGTACGAGGACGCGGCCCTGGAGGGCGTCGAGTACCGCGAGTCGCTGAAGCCGCTGCTGGCCAAGCTGCCGCCCCGTGAGCGGCAGATCATCATGCTGCGCTTCTTCGCCAACATGACCCAGTCGCAGATCGGCGAGGAGGTCGGCATCTCGCAGATGCACGTCTCGCGGCTGCTGACCCGCACCCTCACCCAGCTCAGGGAAGGGCTCATCGCCGACTGACGCGCGCCGGCCGGTGCCGGGGCCCTGCGAGGGGCCTCGCGCCGGGCGTACGGCTCCGCGGGTCGCCCGGGCACCGGTACGGGCGCCTGGGCGGCCGTACCGCGCTGTGCGGGCCGTGCTGTGTGCTGCGGGGCCCCGGGGCCGGCGGCGGGAGAGCCGCGACCCGGGGCGCCACCGCGGTAGATGGTGGGTGACGGGGACGTGCTCTCGGTCAGCCGAGCGCGAGCCAGGCGACCGCGCCGAGGACGACGATGACCGCGACGACGGCCACGATCACGCCGGTCTTCGGCCCTGACGGGGCCGCGGCCGTCTCCTGCCTGCGCTGCGGCTCGCCCTCGTCGACGAACGCGCGGAACATCTGCGTGCTGCCCGCCGGGTCGGGAGTGCCCTCGGGGCCCGGCTGCGGGGCGTGGGGGTTGTGTGCCATGGCCCAGGACCCTAGCGAACTCGGCGGTACCGCCCAACCCCCGGGTCTCCGCCGGGCGATGGCCCGACGCGGCGGACGGCCCTCCCCGGATGCCAGGGGTACGCCGGGCGGGGCCTCCGGCGGGGCTCCCGGGCTCCGGGACCGGTGGTCGGGCCGGGGATCCGGGCGGCCAGTCGAGCCCCCTACCGAACTGCCCGCCCGGAGGAACCGGACCGCGTCCCCGGCGTGCGTACAGGCGGATGCGGAACCTCGTGTTGACGGGCGCCGGGCCGCACCCCGTGTCCGACGGGCGTCCGACCGGACCGAAGTACGCGCCGGCGCCGGGCCGACCGGTACGCGGCGGGCGGCAGACCGCGTCCCCGGCGCCGGCGAACCGCGTGCCCGGTGGACGACGGGCCCCGGTCCCGGGCAGACGGCGGGCCACCCCGGCGCACGCCGGACCGTGTGCTCGCCGAGCGCCTGAGCCACCCGTCCGGCGGGCATCGATCGCGCGCCGGGCGCGCCCCGCGCGGGCGCCCCGCGTGTGCCGAGGAACACACGTACGCGCACGCGCCCGCTGTGCGCTGGGGGCTTGACCGGGACCCTACGGAGGCTTTTGCGTTCCTTTACTTCTGCAAGGCCCATTCCGTTTGCCTGGGGCAACCAACGGCTTCTATCGTTGCCCTAAGCAACAAGATGACCTGTGAGATCTCTGGAGGGCCGGTGGCCGCGCGGAGCCAGTACGAGGAACTGGCCCGGCAGCTCAGCGCCGTCGGAGCCGTCAAGCGGGGACTCGCCCGCATCCTGCCCGCCGAATGCCCCGGGGGCTCGGCATCCGTGCTGACGCTCCTGAGCCGGTACGGCGAGATGCGCATCACGCGACTGGCCGAACTCCTGGCCGTGGACATGTCCGTGACCAGCCGTCATGTGGCTCACGCCGTGGAGAACGGCTGGGTGGAACGGCTCGCGGACCCGAGTGACAGACGGTCCCGCATCCTGCGACTGACCCCCGCGGGCGAGGACCTCCTCGACGACCTGAGCCGGCGGACGACCGAGATGTTCGCCCACAACCTCAACGACTGGTCCGACGAAGAAGTGGGACAGCTCAACTCGTTGCTGTCCCGGCTGCGTGACAGTTTCGCCTGCCGAGGCCCCGGTGGATGCGCCCCCGGGAGGCACAGCGGCGACTGCCGCGCCGGGCACTCCGACGACTCGTACACCCGTACACCCGTGTAACAGAAGCAAAGACAAGGAACTCCATGGCTACGACCACACCATCCGGTGTGCGGGGCGGCCACGCCAAGCACGGGGCCCCCGAAGCCCCCGCAGGCACGCCGATGACACACCGGCAGATCATGGAAGCACTGACCGGGCTGCTGCTCGGCATGTTCGTCGCGATCCTGTCGTCGACGGTCGTTTCCAACGCCCTGCCGGAGATCATCTCCGACCTCGGCGGCGGCCAGAGCGCGTACACCTGGGTCGTCACGGCCTCGCTGCTGGCCATGACCGCCACCACCCCCCTGTGGGGCAAGCTCGCCGACCTGTTCAGCAAGAAGCTGCTGGTCCAGATAGCCCTGATCATCTACGTGGCCGGCTCGATAGTGGCCGGCCTCTCCACCAGCAGCGGCATGCTCATCATCTGCCGTGTCGTGCAGGGCGTCGGCGTCGGCGGTCTCTCCGCCCTCGCCCAGATCGTGATGGCCGCGATAATCTCCCCGCGCGAGCGCGGGCGCTACAGCGGTTACCTCGGCGCGGTCTTCGCCGTCGCCACCGTCGGCGGTCCGCTGCTCGGCGGCGTCATCACCGACACCAGCTGGATGGGCTGGCGCTGGTGCTTCTACGTGGGTGTGCCGTTCGCGGTCATCGCCCTGATCGTGCTCCAGAAGACCCTGAAGCTCCCGGTCGTCAAGCGCGAGGTCAAGGTCGACTGGTGGGGCGCGTTCTTCATCAGCGCCGCCGTCTCCCTGCTGCTCCTGTGGGTGACCTTCGCGGGCGACAAGTACGACTGGATGTCCTGGCAGACGGTCGTCATGGTCGCGGGCGCCGCACTGCTCGCGCTGATCTTCGTCCTCGTCGAGTCCCGGGCCAGCGAGCCGATCATCCCGCTGCGCCTCTTCCGGAACCGAACCATCACGCTGGCCTCGGCGGCCTCGCTGTTCGTCGGGATCGGGATGTTCGCCGGCACCGTCTTCTTCAGCCAGTACTTCCAGCTGGCACGGGGCAAGTCGCCGACGATGTCCGGCGTCATGACCATCCCGATGATCGCCGGGCTGTTCCTCTCCTCGACCCTCTCGGGCCAGATCATCACCAAGACGGGCCGCTGGAAGGCCTGGCTGGTCAGCGGTGGTTTCCTGCTCACCGCGGGGCTCGGGATGCTCGGCACCATCCGGTACGACACCGAGTACTGGCACATCGCGGTCTTCATGTTCGTGATGGGTCTCGGTATCGGCATGATGATGCAGAACCTGGTCCTCGCCACGCAGAACCAGGTGGCCCCGGCCGACCTCGGCGCCGCCAGTTCGGTCGTCACGTTCTTCCGTTCCCTCGGTGGTGCGATCGGCGTCTCGGCGCTGGGCGCCGTCCTGGGCAACCGCGTCACCCAGTACGTCAAGGACGGCCTCGCCGACCTCGGTCCCGAGGGCGCGGCCTTCGGCCACGGCGGTACCGGTGGCGGGGGCATCCCCGACCTGGACAAGCTCCCGGCACCGTTCCGCACGGTCATGGAGGCGGCGTACGGCCACGGTGTCGCCGACGTCTTCCTGTACGCCGCACCGGCCGCGCTGCTCGCCTTCCTGCTGACCCTCTTCATCAAGGAGGTCGCCCTGAGGACGAGCGCCGGGAACGACAAGGCCGCGGTCACCTCCGAGCTGCCCGCCGACCAGCCGGTCGAGGTCACCGTCGGCGCTCCCGCTCCCGCCTTCGCCGAGGCGTCGGCCGGGCTCCCCTCGGCCGCCGTCCAGGACGCCCCGCGGCCCCTGCCGGTCCCGGACGCGCCCGCCGCACTCCAGGGCGGCACCCCGGTGCGCGGTGTGGTGCGCGGCGCTGAGGGCGCGGCCGTCGCCCGGGCCGCCGTCACCCTGATCTCGCTGGACGGCCGGCAGCTGGGGCGGTCCGTCGCCCAGGCCGACGGCACGTACCTGCTGGACGCCCCCGGCGCCGGCAGCTACGTCCTGATCGCCTCCGCGGACGGCTTCCAGCCCCAGGCGTCCACCGTGGTCGTCGGCGAGGAGCCGCTGGCCTACGACATCCTGCTCGCCGGTACGAGCGGTCTCGCCGGGACCGTACGGACCGCCGAGGGCGGGGTGCCGGTCGGGGGCGCGATGGTCGTGGTGACCGACGTGCGCGGTGACGTCCTGGCCACCGGCGTCTCGGACGGAGCGGGCGAGTTCGCCTTCGGCGAGCTGGTCCCCGGCGCGGTGACGGTCGCCGTGACCGCCGCCGGTTTCCGCCCGCTGGCGCTGCCCGTGGAGATCGGCGGCCAGGGTGTCACCCGGGCCGACGCGGCCCTGCGGGCCGGTGCGCTGGTGCGCGGTGTCGTCCGGGCCGGTTCCGACCCGGCTCCGCTGTCCGACGCCCGCGTCACGCTGATCGACGCGGCGGGCAACGTGGTCGCCACCTCGACGACCGGGGAGGACGGCGTCTACGCCTTCACCGACCTGGACGCCGGCGAGTACTCGCTGCTCGCGACCGGCTATCCGCCGGTGGCCGGCTCGCTGACCGTGACCGGCGGCGGGATCGACGGCCACGACATCGAGCTCGCCCACCCGGGCGAGTAGGCACGGAACGTCCACACAGACCCCTGGCGGCACAGCGCTTCGAGCGGAGAGGCTGTGTCCGCCGGTGGAAACGGGCCCCGTGGCGGGAACGGCAGGCAGGGGACGGCCTGCCGTCCCCGCCCGGGGCCCGGCTCATGGAGCCGTTGAGTCACCGAGTGAGTGAGCAAGGAGAAGGATCGGGATGGGACTTCGAGCACACGTACGCACGCGGGACGGCTGGGCCGTCCAGCACGCGGTCGTGACGGTGACCGACATGACGGGCACCCAGGTGGTCCGGGCCGCCGCCGACGAGGACGGGGCCGTGCGTACCGACGCTCTCCTGCCGGCCGGCGCGTACACGGTGATCGTCACGGCGGTCGGGTACGCCCCCGTCGCCTCCACCGCCCTCGTCACGGCCAGTGGCCGCGTCGAGGCCGGCACCGTGGTGCTGGCCCGGCAGGGCGGGGTGGAGCTGCCGCCGCCGGGCGCCTGGTCGCTGGACCCGGCGCACTCCACGGTGGCCGCGGTCGCGCGGCACCTGGGGATCTCCAGCGTGCACGGCCGGTTCACCGAGTTCAGCGGCCGGATCGACGTCTCCGAGGACGTCCAGCGGTCGCGGGTGGAGGCCTCCATCGCCGCGGACAGCATCGACACCGGCAACGGGATGCGGGACAAGCACCTGCGGTCGGCGGACTTCCTGGACGCGGAGCGGCACCCGGAGATCACCTACGTCTCCCGCGCCCTGACCCCGGCCGGGCCCGACCGCTGGACGGTGCACGGCGTCCTCACCATGCGCGGAGTGGCCCGGGACATCGATCTCGACCTCACCTACCTGGGCACCGGCCCGGACCCCTGGGGCGGTGTGCGGGCGGCCTTCCACGCCACCGCCGAACTGCGCCGGGACGACTTCGCCATGAACTACAACCAGGTCGTGCAGGCGGGCATCTCCGCGATCGGCACGACGCTGCGGGTGGAGCTGGACATCCAGGCCGTGCAGGGGGATTCGTTCCCGGCCTGACCGTCCGGGGCAGCCCCAGGGGCTGCCCCGTGATCCCTGGTGGATCAGCGCGCGGCGTCAGATGCGGTGCATCGCAAGGCGGAGGGACGTCCGCGTACTGGATGTATTCGGGCGTTCCGACAACGCGGCGAGGTGCCGTAGCTGTCGTCGCGCGCCCGCCAGGGATGACGGGGCAGCCCCTAGGGTGAGCCCCATGGCACCGAACATCGCGACCAACACCACCGTCGAGCTCGGGGAACTGCTGGACTTCGTCCGTCCCCGGCACCGCGCGATCCTGCTGACCACCCGGTCCGACGGACGGCCCCAGGGGTCCCCGCTGACCTGCGGCGTGGACGACGAGGGCCGGATCGTCGTGTCCACGTACCCGGAACGCGCCAAGACCCGCAACGCCAAGCGGGACGAGCGGGTCAGCGTGATCGTCCTGTCGGACGAGTGGGACGGCCCCTGGGTCCAGATCGACGGCTCGGCCGAGGTGCTCGACGCACCGGACTCGGTCGAGCCGCTCGTCACGTACTTCCGGAACATCTCGGGGGAACACCCGGACTGGGACGAGTACCGGGCGGCCATGCTGAAGCAGGGGAAGTCGATCATCCGCGTCACCCCGGAACGCTGGGGCCCGATCGCCACCGGCGGCTTCCCCGCCCGGCTGACCGACGGCGGCTGAGGTGACCGGGGCGGTACCGGGGCCCGATGTGCTCGCCCGCGCCCGGGTCCTGGCCGCCCCGGACGTCGAGGCGTCCGTGGTCCGCGCGCTGGAGGGGTTCACCGGGCGTCCGGTGGAGCGGGCGTCCGGCACCGCGCCGGACGGGCCCTTCGTGTACGTCGGGGGCGCCCTGCCCGACGCGCCGCGGGCCGGGCGGCTCGTCTGGTTCCACAGCGTCAACGCGGGCACGGACGCCCTCCTCGCCGCCGGTCCCTGGCCCGAAGGGGCCCTGCTGACACGGACCGTGGGCCGGATGGGTGAGCGCATCGCGCAGTACGTGCTGGGCTGGATGCTCGCCGAGTGCCAGTCGGTCCCGGAGCACACCGCGCAGCACGCCCGCGCCGAGTGGCAGCGCCTCCCGTCCTCACTCGTCGCCGGGCAGACCGCCGTCGTCCACGGCACCGGACGGATCGGCTCCGCGGTCGCCGCGCTGCTGCGGGCCTGCTCGGTGCGCACGGTGGGGGTCCGCCGCACCCCGGGGGACGCGCCCGGCTTCGACCGGGTCGTGGCGGCCGGGAGCGCCCAGGAGGCGGAGGAACTGGCCGCCGCGCGCTGGGTGGTCTCCACGCTGCCGCTGACCGGGGCCACCGAGGGGTTCTTCGGCGCCGAGCGCTTCGCCGCGCTGCGGGGCGCCTCGTTCGTCAACGTCGGCCGGGGCGCCTCGGTGGACCTGGACGCGCTGGAGGCCGCGCTGCGCGACGGAAGGGTGCGCCGGGCCGTCCTGGACGTACTGCCCGAGGAGCCGCCGGGCCCCGGGGACCGCGTCTGGCGGCTGCCGCGCACGGTCGTCACGTCGCACTCCGCCGGCATCACCGCCGACGAGGACGTCGTCACGGACTTCGAGGCCTGCTGGGAGGCGGTGGCGCGGGGCCGTACGCCGGCGCTGGCGGTGGACACCGGGCGCGGTTACTGAAGGGGGGACGCGGCGGGCGGTCGGCCTCTCGCGGACGCTCCGGCGCACGGGTTCCACACGCCGTACGCCCCTACCGGCGGCCCGCCTCGCGGGCGCACATGGCCTCGATGCCGGCGATGAGGAGGTCGAGGGCGAACAGGAAGTCCCGCTCCCGCATCTCCTCCACGGTGGTGCCGCCCCGGGCGTCCATGATGGCCTCGGAGGGCTCGACGATCCGCCTGAGCCGCGGATCCGCCCTGACCGCGTCGATCGCCTGCCGGTAGAACGCGTCCTGGCTGAGACCGGCGTCCTTGGAGCGCCGCACGAGGTGGCCTTCCTGGGTGCCGAACCCGTACACGAACTGAAGGACGGCGGACATCGCGCCCGTCTGGCTCGCCAGGGGCAGTCCGGTGGCCCGGACGACGTCCTGGACCGCGTAGGAGAACAGCATCGCGTGGGGGCCGACGTTGAGGTATCTCCCGGCGAGCGCGGACGCCCAGACGTGCGCGACCAGCATGGTGCGGTAGCTGGTGGCCAGTTCGCGCAGCCGGTCGCGCCAGTCGGCGTCCTCGCGGGGCGGCGGGATCTCGCCGTAGACCGTGTCGAGGGCCAGTTCCAGCAGGTCGTCCTTGGTGTCCACGTACCAGTAGAGGGACATCGCCGTGACGTCCAGCTCCGCGGCGAGGCGGCGCATGGAGAACTTCGTGAGCCCCTCGGCGTCCAGCAGCCGGACGGTCGCCGCGGTGATCCTGTCCCGGTCGAGGCCGGCCGGCTGGTCGGCCTTGCGGTGACGCGTCGGTGTGCGCCGGTCCAGCCACACGCTGACCCGCCCGGGGCCCTTCGCACGGTCTGCCGCGGATCCCATGGCGTGCTCTCCTCCTGCCGACGGTACGGACATGTCGGGCGTCCGTCTCCACGGGTGCCGTACGCCGTGGTGGGCACCCGGCGTACGGCCCTGTGCCGGCTCCGATGCTATGCCCGCTGCTCAGACCCCGGGTCCGCCGGAGCCGGTGCCGGGTCCGTTGCCGGGTCCGGTGCCGATGCCGGGTCCGGTGCCAGGTCCGGTGCCGGTGCCGGGTCCGGTGCCGGGGCCGGTGCCGGGTCCGTTGCCGGGGCCGGTGCCGCGGCCGCTCGGGCGCGCTCCGCCCGGCGCAGCAGCACGGCCGCCGTCAGTCCGCCCGCCAGGACGGCCGCCGCCCCCACCAGCTGACTGGCCGCCAGCCCGTCGGCGAAGGCGTCCGTGATCCGCCGGCGCTCCCCCTCACCCCGCGCGGCGGCGAGCGCGGCGGGCAGCGAGGCCGCTCCGACGGCGGCCGGGACGAGGGTGGCGAACCGTGAGTTCAGTACGGCGCCGAGCACGGCGACGCCTAGGCCGTTGCCGAACTCGGCCAGCGTGCCGTTGACCCCGGCGCCGGTGCCCGCCCGCTCCGGCGGAATGGCGCTCATGATCGCGTTGGCCATGGCGGGCATGGCGAGGGCGATGCCCGCCCCCATGACGACCAGGCCCACCACCATGCCGCCGTACGTGTGCCGCCCGAGCAGCGCGATGGCCGCGAGTCCGGCGGCCAGCAGGCTCATCCCGGCGGCGATGGTGACGGGCGTCCCCAGCTTCGGTACCAGGCGGGCACCGAGCCCGGCGAGGTTGAGCACGATCACGGTGAGCGCCAGCGGGGCGGTACGCAGCCCGGCCTCCAGCGGCCCGTACGCCAGCACGAACTGGAGGTGCTGGGTGAGCAGGAAGAGCGAGCCGCCCATGCCGAAGGCGACGAGGACGGAGCCCGCGACCGCGCCGACGAACGTCTGGTTCCGGAAGAAGCGCATGTCCAGCATCGGGTACGGGATGTGCAGCTCCCACAGGACGAATCCGGCCAGGACGGCGACCCCCGTGAAGGCGGTCAGCAGGACGTGTACGGAGGTCCAGCCGTGCCCGGGGCCGGAGATGATCGCGTAGACGAGCGCGGCCATCCCCACGGTGGAGAGCAGGGCACCCACCAGGTCGGGCCGGTCGCCCCGGGGGTTCTTGAACTCCGGGACGAGGCGGGCCACGGCGACGAGCCCGATCACCGCCACGGGGATGTTGACCAGGAAGATCGCGCCCCACCAGAAGTGGTCGAGCATCACCCCGCCGAGCAGCGGGCCCGCCGCGAACCCGAGCGAGCTGACGGTGGACCAGATGCCGATCGCCTTGACGCGTTCGGCGGCGTCGAAGATCTGGACGACGACGGCGAGGGTCGTCGTCAGCAGCAGCGCGCCACCGACCCCCATGCCGGCGCGGGCGGCGATCAACTGCCCGGAGGACTGGGCGAGTCCGGCCGCCAGCGAACCGATGCCGAACAGGACGAGGCCGGTCACCAGCATCTTCTTGCGGCCGTAGCGGTCGGAGGCGCTGCCCGCCGTGAGCAGCAGGCCCGACTGGACGAGCGAGTAGGCGTTGATCATCCACTGCACGTCGGCGGTGGAGGCGCCCAACTCCCTGGTGAGGGAGGGGATCGCGACGTTGAGGACGGTGTTGTCCAGCAGCACGGTGAGCTGGGCGAGGCAGATGACACCGAGGATCAGCCAGCGCTGGGGATGGCCGCCCCCAGGGGCGAGGTCGTGCCGCTCGGCGGCGGTGGCTGTCATAGGGGCTCCTGATCACGGGCGCGCTGGGCGCTTTCGACACTCCGGGCACCCAAGGCGTTCCGGACGCCCCGGGTGCTCTTGTCCGCCCTGGGTGCTCCGGACGCTCTTGTACGCCCCGGACACCCCGGGCACCGACCCTTGTACGCTGTACGGGAAAATTCCTGTACAGCGTATGGCAACCCTCTACGCCGTACAACTCGTTTACTCGTTTACCGGCGAGGCCGTCGCGGGTAGCTCTCCCGGCGCGCGCCGGGCGGCCGCCCGGCGGTGGGCGGATGAGTGGAGTGACATGTCTCTGCGGCGTCGCACGGTGGGCGTACTGATCGCGGCGGGTCTCACAGCGACGGCGTTCGGGCCGCCGGCGGGGGCCGTGGAGGGCGCGGGCCGGGGCCGTTCCGTGCCGCTCCGGGTCGCCACGTACAACATCCACGCCGGGGCGGGCATGGACAACGTCTTCGACCTGGACCGACAGGTGGCGCAACTCCGCGCGCTGGACCCGGATGTGATCGGCCTTCAGGAGGTGGACGCGCACTGGGGCGCGCGCAGCGAATGGCGCGCCCTGGCCACCGAGCTCGCCGAACGGCTGCACATGCGGGTGTCGTTCGCGCCGATCTACAGCCTGGACCCGGTGGCGGTGGGCGAGCCCCGGCGCGAGTTCGGCGTCGCGGTGCTGTCCCGCCACCGGATCCTGGCCGCCGAGAACCACGAGATCACCCGGCTGTCCACCCAGGACCCGGACCCGGTGCCGGCGCCCGCTCCGGGCTTCGGAGAGGTCCTGCTGCGGGTGCGGGGACTGCCGGTGCACGTGTATGTGACGCATCTGGACTACCGCGCCGACCCGTCCGTACGGATCACCCAGGTCGCCGAGACCCGGCGGATCATGGGGGAGGACCGGGGGCACAAGATCCTGCTGGGCGACTTCAACGCGACGCCCGACGCGCCCGAACTGGCCCCGCTCTGGCGGGAGCTGACGGATGCCGACCCCGGAGCGCCGACGTTCCCCGCGCAGGACCCGGTGAACCGGATCGACTTCGTCGCGGTGTCGAAGGCGGGCGGGCCGGGGGCCAGGGCCGTGCGGGTACGCGGAGCGGCGGTGGCCGAGACCCTCGCCTCGGACCACCGCCCGCTCGTCGCCGATCTGGAACTGTTGCGTGGGAACGGTGCCGTCGGTGCCGCCTGAGGGCGGTCACCTCCCGGGCGGTCCGGCCCTCAGGAGTCGGTCACCGGCCGGGTGAGGTCGTAGAAGGTCGCGCTTCCGGCGGTGACCTCCGTGAAGTTCTCCTCCACCCAGGCCGAGATCTGGGACGAGGTGCCCTCGGAGCCCATGCCGCCACCGCCGCCCATGCCTCCTCCCGACACGAAGTAGTGGATCTTCCCGTCCGTCACGTACCGCTTGAACTGGGCGAGCGTGGGTGACGGGTCGCTGCCGTTGAAGCCGCCGATCGCCATCACGGGGTCGCCGGTGGCGAGTTGGTAGCTCGCGGCGTTCTGCGAGCCGATGGCCGCGGCGACCCAGGTGTAGGCGTCGGAGTCCTGGCCGAGCAGCGTCGTGGCCTCGGAGCTGACGGACGAACCGCCGAGCAGGCCGCCCATACCGCCGCCTCCCCCGCCGGGGCCGCCTTCGCCCATGCCACCGCCGGGCATGCCACCGGTCCCCGGCGTGCCACCCCCGGGCGCCTGGCCCTGCTGGTTCTGGCCCTGCTGGTTCTGACCCTGGCCGTCCTGACTCTGCCCGTCCTGGCCCTGGCCGTCCTGGCCCTGGCCGCCGGGCGGGGCGCCCTGGGTGTTGCCCGTCGCCTGGCCCGGACCGCCCTGTCCGGTGCCCTGTCCGGTGCCCTGGCCGGGCGGCTGCCCGCCTCCCCCACCGGGCCCGCCGCCCCGGCCGCCGCCGGGTCCGCCCATGCTCGCGCCGGACGGTCCGGCGGTGACGATGGAGCCCTGGTGCCCGGTGTTCAGCGTGCTGAGCGTGTACGCCGTCGGCCCGGCCAGCGACGCCGCCAGCCCCAGCCCCACCACGCCCAGCAGCGACGTCCGCCCCAGCCGTGCGGCGAGCAGCAGCCCCACCGCGGCCACCGCTCCGCCGATCAGCACGGCCCAGCGCAGCCAGGGGAGGTGGTCCGGGGTGCGCCCCAGCAGGACGTACGCCCACACGGCCGTCACCGCGACCGTCCCGCCGAGGACGGCCCCCGCCCACCACCGGGACCGCTCCTCCCACAGGACCGCGGCTCCCATGCCGGTCAGCGCCGCGATGTAGGGCGCCAGGGCCACCGTGTAGTACTGGTGGAAGATCCCCGCCATGAAACTGAAGACGAAGGCCGTCATCAGCAGCGAACCGCCCCAGGCGAGGAACGCGGCCCGCGCGGTGTCGGTCCGCTTCGCCCGCCAGGTCAGGACGGTTCCGGCCACGAGCAGCAGCAGCGCGGCGGGCAGCAGCCAGGAGATCTGGCCGCCGATCTCGGAGTTGAACATCCGGCCGACGCCGGTCTCGCCCCAGCCGCCCCCCTGGCCTCCACCGCCACCGACGCTTCCGGTCTCCTCACCGTTGATCCGGCCGAGTCCGTTGTAGCCGAAGGTGAGTTCCAGGAAGGAGTTGTTCTGCGAGCCGCCGATGTACGGGCGGGAGGACGCGGGCCACAGCTCCACGAGCGCCACCCACCAGCCGCCGGAGACGACCACGGCCAGCGCGGACAGACCGAGTTGCCCGAAACGCTTCCGCACGGACACCGGGGCGCACAGCGCGTACAGCAGGGCCAGCGGCGGCAGGATCAGGAACGCCTGCAAGGTCTTCGACAGGAACGCGAGCCCCACCGCGACACCCGCCCACACCAGCCACGCCGTCCGGCCGCCCTCCAGGGCCCGCAGCACGCAGTAGACGGTCACCGTCATCAGCAGGGCGAGGAGCGCGTCCGGGTTGTTGAACCGGAACATCAGCGCGGCGACCGGCGTCAGCGCGAAGACCGACATGGCGATCAGCCCGGCACCCGCGCCGAAGCGGCGGCGTACGGCTCCGTACAGGACCCCGGCCGTGGCGACCCCCATGACCACCTGCGGGGCCAGGATCGCCCAGGAGCTCAGCCCGAAGACCCGTACCGAGAGGGCCATCGGCCAGAGCGTGGCCGGGGGCTTGTCGACGGTGATGGCGTTCGCGGCGTCCAGCGAGCCGAAGAAGAAGGCCTTCCAGCTCTGGCTGCCCGCCTGGACGGCGGCGGAGTAGAAGGAGTTCGCGTACCCCGAGGCACCGAGGTTCCACAGGTAGGCGAGTCCGATGACCAGCAGCAGGGCGAGGAACGCGGGTCGCGCCCAGCGCGGGTCCTCGGGCCTGCCGCGCCAGACGCGTCGCGGCAGCGACCGCGCGGGACGGCCGTGCCCGTGCCTCGCCCGTGGTGCCGCGAGCGGGTCGGAGTGGGTGGCGGCGGTCATCGCACGTCCCTCGGTTCGGTGGCGGCACCCGGCCGGGCGCCGGTCGGGTCGGTACGCCGGTCGGGGAAGACCCAGGCGCGGAAGAGCAGGAACCGCAGCACCGTCGCCGCGAGGTTCGCCGCGATCAGCACGGCCAGTTCCGTCCCGTGCGACGGCGACCCGGAGGCCGCCCCCAGGGCCGCGAGCGAACCGCTGGTGAGCGCGAGACCGATGGCGAAGACGACGAGCCCCTGCGCCTGGTGGCGTACGGACCCGCCCCTCCCGCGTACGCCGAAGGTGAGCCTCCGGTTGGCCGCCGTGTTGGCGACGGCGGAGACCAGCAGGGCCGCGCCGTTGGCGATCTGCGGACCGGCGCCCAGCCGGAAGAGGGAGTACAGGGCGAGGTAGACCAGCGTGGAGAGCACACCCACCACGCAGAAGCCGACCACCTGCCGGGCCAGTCCGCCCGGCACCCCCGGTACGGCGCGGTCGCGCGGGTCGTCACCGAAGGGCCGCGCCAGCCGGTCCAGCGGCAGCGCGCCGGTGGCCAGCGCCCGGCCGACCCGCCACACGCCCTTGAGGTCGTCCGTGGCGGTCCGCACGAGGTGCACGGTGGAGTCGGGGTCGTCGACCCAGTCGACCGGCACCTCGTGGATGCGCAGCCCGGCCCGCTCCGCGAGCACCAGCATCTCGGTGTCGAAGAACCAGCCGGTGTCCTCGACCATCGGCAGCAGCCGCTCGGCGACCTCACGCCGTATCGCCTTGAACCCGCACTGGGCGTCGCTGAACCGGGCGGCCAGCGAGGAGCGCAGGATGAGGTTGTACGACCGCGAGATGAACTCCCGCTTCGACCCCCGCACCACCCGCGAACTACGGGCCAGCCGCGAGCCGATGGCGAGGTCCGAGTGGCCGGAGATCAGCGGTGCGACCAGTGGCAGGAGCGCGTTGAGGTCGGTCGAGAGATCGACGTCCATGTAGGCGAGGACCGGGGCGTCGGAGTGCGACCAGACCGTGCGCAGGGCCCGCCCCCGGCCCTTCTCCTCCAGCCGGTAGGACCGCACCTCGGGGATCACCGCCGCCAGCCGGGCCGCCACCTGGGGCGTGCGGTCGGTGCTCGCGTTGTCCGCGACGGTGATCCGGAAGCGGTAGGGGAAGGTGCGGGACAGATGGTCGTGCAGGCGGAGCACGCAGGGTTCGAGGTCCTTCTCCTCGTTGTAGACGGGGACGACCACGTCGAGTACGGGAGCACCGGCCGTGTCGACCGCCGCGGCCAGGAGGTGTTCCCGGGCCGGCAAGGTGCTCCAAGGGGTGTCGGTTTGCATGACACCGACACTCGCCAACCCCGCTGTCATGCCCGTGTGCTGTGCCTGTGGCCGTGCTGTGAGTACGCCGCGGCGGCTGTTGTGCCGGTCAGTGGGGCGGGAGCGTCCCCGGAGCCGGGCCCGCGGCCGGGGTGGGCGCCACCGGGCTGGGCGCCGCCGCCGGGCTGGGTGTGCGCGTCATCGGGGGTGGGCGGGGTCACCGGGCCGGAGCGTCACCGGGCCGGGCCCGCCGCCGGGGCCGGAACGCGGACCGGTCCGGCCGCGGGGCCGCCCTCGTACACCGCGTCCGCCGGCAGGTGGACCGCGAACACCGTGTCGCCGGGCACCGAACGCACCTCCACGCGCCCCCCGTGCGCGGCGGCGACGGCCCGCACGATGGCCAGCCCGAGGCCGGTCGAACCGGCCTGCCGGGAGCGGGAGGCGTCGCCGCGTGCGAACCGCTCGAAGACGTGCGGCAGCAGCCCGCCGGGGATACCCGGCCCGTCGTCCTGGACCTCCAGGGTCACCCAGGGCCGGCCGGCGCGCGCCGCCCGCACCCGGACGGTGACCGTCGTCCCGGGCGGGGTGTGCGTCCGGGCGTTCGCCAGCAGGTTGACGAGGACCTGCTGGATCCGGGCCGGATCGGCGCGTACGGTCGCCGGCACCTCGGGCAGCTCCAGCCGCCAGCGGTGCGCGGGCTCCGCCCCTCCGGACCCGGGCTCCGCCCCTTCGGACCCGGGCTCCGCCCCTTCGGACCTGGGCTCCCGGACCGACAGCGCGCCGCCGGCCACGCGGGCGTCGCTCACCGCGTCGACGACCAGCGGTGAGAGATCAGTGCTCTCGTAGGAGAGCGGCCGACCGGCGTCGAGTCTGGCCAGGAGCAACAGGTCCTCGACCATGCCGGTCATCCGCTCCGCCTCGGACTCGATCCGCCCCAGCGCGTGCCGGGTGTCCGGCCCGGGGTCCTCCCGGCCGCGCCGCGTCAGTTCGGCGTACCCGCGGATCGAGGCGAGCGGTGTCCGCAGTTCATGACTGGCGTCGGCGACGAACTGCCGCACCCGCGTCTCGCTCTTCTGCCGGACGTCCAGGGCCGAACCGACGTGCCCCAGCATCCGGTTGAGGGCCGCGCCGACCTGCCCGACCTCGGTACGCGGATCGGCCTCGGCGTCGGGGACCCGTTCCAGGAGGGCGACCTCGCCGCTGTGCAGGGGGAGTTGGGACACCCGGGTCGCGGTGGCGGCCACCCGGCGCAACGGACGCAGGGCGACACCGACCATGGCGGCGCCCGCGATCCCGGCCGCGATCAGCCCGGCGCCGGTGACACAGACCTCGACCAGGATCAGGGTGGTGAGGGCCCGGCTCACCTCGTCGGTGGGGATGCCGACGAGGACGGTCGTACCGCTGCTCGCCCGGACGGCCTCCACGCGGTACCCGCCGAGTCCGGGGAGGTCAACGCCCCGCACCTCGCCGTCCGGGGAGAGCCCGGCCGCCTCCAAGGCGCTCTGCTGCGCGTCGGTCAGCGGTACGGTGCGGTCCTGCGCCGGTGAGCTGCCCGCCTTCATCACCTTCGACTCGGTGACGGAACCGTCCACAAAGACGGCGCCGAACGTCTTGAACGGCTGGCCGCCCGTGCCGATGAGGTCCAACGGGTCCCCGCCGTTACCGGCCCCGCCGGGTGCGGGCTTGCCGCTGCCGCTGCCCGGCGGGTGCACCTGGGTGCGTACGACGATGTCGTGCAGCTGGCTGTCCAGCTTGCCGTACATGTAGCTCTGGAAGGCGATCGTGGTGACCGAACCGATCACGGTGGCGACGACCGCGATGAGCGTGACCGCGTACACGACCAGCCGGGTCCGCAGCGTCCACGGCCTCCGGCCCCGCGCCTGTGTACCGGCCATGGGGTCACTCACCGGGCTTGATCAGGTACCCCGCCCCGCGCCGGGTGTGGATCATGGGGCTGCGCCCCGCGTCGATCTTCTTGCGCAGATACGAGATGTACAGCTCGACGACGTTCGCCTGCCCGCCGAAGTCGTAGTTCCACACCCGGTCCAGGATCTGCGCCTTGCTGAGCACCCGGCGCGGATTGCGCATCAGGAAGCGCAGCAGCTCGAACTCGGTCGCCGTGAGGTGGATCGAGTCGCCGTCGCGGCTGACGTCATGGCTGTCCTCGTCCAGGACCAGGTCGCCGACGACGAGGGTCGACTCGCTGCGGGCGGTGGCCGTCCCCGAGCGGCGGATCAGCCCGCGCAGCCGGGCCACCACCTCCTCCAGGCTGAACGGCTTGGTGACGTAGTCGTCGCCGCCCGCCGTGAGCCCGGCGATACGGTCCTCCACCGCGTCCCGGGCGGTCAGGAACAGCACCGGCACGTCCGGCAGCTCCCGCCGCAGCCGGCCCAGCACGGTGAGCCCGTCCATGTCGGGCAGCATCACGTCGAGGATCACCGCGTCGGGGCGGAAGTCACGCGCCGTACTCAGGGCACCTGCCCCGTCCCCGGCGCTGCGCACCTCCCACCCCTCGTAGCGCAGGGCCATGGAGAGCAGCTCGGCGAGAGACGCCTCGTCGTCCACGATGAGGACGCGTACGGGGATACGGTCCGGCCTGAGCATTTCGGTACGCCCCTGGGGCGAGGTCGTCGTCGTCATGCCTCAAGGCTGTGAGACGGCGGTGAGAGAGACCTTGGGCCCACCTGTGAATTTCCTGAGAATCCGGTGCGCCGCCTTCCGCTCGGGCCGGAACGGGGTTCGGGACCGGGGACCCACGGGCTCGGGGTGACGGCGATCGGGGGTCGCGGCTCCAGGGGTTCGGGAGTCAAGGGCGCTGAAGCGTGGGGGCTCAGGCGAACAGCGCGCTCGCGTTCCCGTGGCACACGGCCCGCAGCCAGTCGTCACCCAGCCCCAGCCGCTCCAGGGCGTGCAGCTGGTGGGCGTACGGATACGGGATGTTGGGGAAGTCCGTGCCGAGCAGGATCCGGTCCCCGAGGTCCGCGAGCCGGCCGAGCCGGTCCGCCGGGAACGGCGTGAACTCCTCGGTGAAGTCGGTGAACGCCATCGTCGTGTCCAGCCGCACCTCGGGGTACGCCGCCGCCAGCGCCAGGAACTCCGCGTACTCCGGCATCCCCATGTGCGCCACCACCAGCCGCAGCCGCGGATGGCGGGACAACAGCCGCCCTATGGGTTCGGGACCGGTGTACTTCCCCGGGGCGGGCCCGGACCCGCAGTGCGTGACCACCGGGATCCCGGCCTCGGCGAGCAGGCCCCACACGGGCTCCAGCAGCGGGTCGTTCGCGTCGTACGCGCCGACCTGGAGGTGCGACTTGAAGACCCGCGCCCCCGCCTCGACCGCCTGGCGCGCATAGCGGTCCACGCCCTCCTCCGGGAAGAACGTCGCGGTGTGCAGGCAGTCCGGCACGCGCGCGGCGAACCCGGCCGCCCAGTCGTTCAGCCAGGAGGCCATCCCCGCCTTGTGCGGGTAGAGCATGGAGGTGAACCGCAGCACCCCGAACGAACGCAGCAGGGCGAGGCGTTCGTCCTCGTCCTGCCGGTAGGTGATGGGCCACTCCATGCCGGTCAGCGGCCCGGCCGAGTCGAAGTACGCCCACACCTTGCTGAGCACCCGCTCCGGCATGAAGTGCGTATGGACGTCGATGATCCCGGGCAGCCCGAGCCGCTCCCAGAACCGCACGACGTCGTCACGGTCGTCCTTGTCCATCCGTCCCGCCCTCCGCTCTCCTCGCCTGCCCGCGACGATCTCAGAACAGCCCGTCCTGCACCCCACCGGCCCCCACGGCGACGAGCGGCACGCCCACCCCGGCGCGCGCGTCGGCACCGGCGAGCTCCCAGCCGGTGATCAGCCGGGTGTCCAGGACGACGGTCCCGTCGGACGGGGTCTCCAGGTACAGATCGGGCCCGGCCGCCGCCACCAGGCGCCCGGCCACGACACCGCCGCCCACAAGGCCGGTCACGGCCCGTACCGGGGCCGCCGCCACGTCGAGGCCCTCCAGCCCGAACACGCCGCCGTGGTCCACCGCCTCGAACGGCAACCGCTCCAGGGCCTCCGGCCACCCGGCCCCCTCCAGCGCCACCGCCCGCCGGTACAGGTCCTCGACCTCGGCGGCCCGCTCCACCGGCCCCGGCAGCCCGCCCCGTACCGCCCGTTTGCCCGCGTACGGGATCCGGTCGGGCACGCCGAGAGCGGCGCGCAGCAGCTCCTCCGTGCGGCGGGCGGCCATCAACGGCCCGCGCCCCAGCCACCCGAACACCACCGCCCCCTGCTCCCGCAGCCGCGCCCCGCCCCGGGACTCCCGGGTGATCCCGACCTTCACCATCCCGGGCCCGAACCAGGCGAGGTAGACGCGGTACGGGCGCGGGTCGTCGGCGAGCGTGTCGGCGGCCACGGAGTGCGCCCGGTCCAGCCGCGCGCACTCGGGGCACCTGGCCCCCGTGCTCCGTACCGGCACCACGGCCACGACCGGGCACGGGTTGCCGCGCGCCCCCACACAGCGCCGCTCCCCCTCGGCCCGGAACCCGAGCTCTTTCCCGTACCCCAGGACGCTGACCCGCTCCCGCGTGCCGACGGCCTTCTCGTCCCGCCGCCAGCCCAGCACGGGGCCGCCGTCAGGGCCGCCCCGGGGCCAGCTCATCCCGGTGCAGTGCCAGCCCACGCGTACCGCCCTTCCATCCACCACGGCCGCCGTTCACGACCACCCCGTTCGCAATTGCCCGTCCACGCCCCCCCGTTCACGACCAACCGACGCACGGCCACCACGGGCGCACGGCCACCACGGGCGCACGCCCACCACCGTCAGCGGTTCCTCACCGCCGGCCGCCGAACTCCCAGTCGTGGACCTCGATGTCGGCGTACCGGTCCGAGGTCAGGACGGCGCGTGCCGCGTCCGGGTCCGGCGCGCACAGCAGTGCCACCGTCCCCAGCCAGCGGTCACCGTCGTCCGACAGCAGCGGCCCGTACGCGATCAGCCTCTCCCGGTCCTCCGGCACCGACAGGTCGGCCGCCTCCCCCGACCCCAGCCCGAGCCCGAGCACCAGATAGCGGTTGCCGCCGCTCCGTCCGCCGGGGAAGTCCCACATGGTGCGCCCCAGCGCGTTGTGCCACCTGCGGAGCAGCACGTCCCGGTACACGCCGTCCTGGTAGTTGGGCTCGTCGAAGGCGAACGCACGGGCGGCGGCGGCGTCCGGGAGGTCCACCATGTGCACGCTGCCGGTGGCTATCTCGCCGACGAAGGTCGGCCCACGGGCGATCAACTGCTCGGCGTACCGGTCCATATAGGCCCAGTGCTCCTCCAGCAGCTCGTCGCGCCGCTTCATCGAGTCAGGGCGGTCACGGTGGTAGCAGAAGAACTCCATGCGCCCAGGCTTCACCACAGGACTGACAGCGCGCCGTCCTCACTGTCCTTGCCGCCCTTGCCGGCGTCGCCGAGCAGGCCGGGCCCGGCGGGGCCGGGCCACTCGCTCGGTGACCGTGTCACCAGTCTGCGACAGCGTTGTCCTGGAACGACGGCGACGGTATCCCCTAGGTCCCCCGCCCCCTCATAGTGATCGAACGAGCACCGAGCAGCCGAGACCGCGTCGGCCTCAACCACTGATGACCAAGGGGATTTCATGTCCGGCAACCGTCGCAAGGCCTTTCTCGTCTCCGCAGCCCTCGTGGGCGGCATGCTGCTGATGACGGCGTGCGAGGACGGGGACACGGCGACGGACACCGGCGCCGCCCAGGGCTCCCCGTCCGCCGCTCCGGCCGCCGACGCGGCCAGCCCGTCGAGTTCGGGCAGCGGTGAGGGCTCCGACAAGGGCTCCGACACGACGGGCAAGGGAACCGAGGACGGAGCGGGCTCAGGCGCCGACACCGGCAACGGCAAGCGGGAGCCGGTCGGGCAGAGCTGCGGCTCCAACGACATCTCCTGGAGCAGCAGGTCCGAGACCCAGGCCGGCGGCTACATCCTGGTCATGGCGAAGGCGAAGCCGGGGATCACCTGTGTCCTGCCGGCCGCGCTTCCGGTCGTGGCGTTCGGCTCCGACGGCACCGAGGCGGGCCCCGCGGAGCAGTCGGTCGGCCAGCAGATCACGCTGAGCGGGGGCACCACCGCGTACGCCGGGGTGAACCCGAAGACCACCAACTCGGACGGTGGCAAGGAACTGGACAGCATCATCGTCTCCGTCACCAACGACGACCCCGACCCGGTTTCGCTGCGGGTCGGCACCATCACCGTCGAGGACCCGATCGTCACCAACTGGCACACCGTCCCGACGGACGCCGTCCCCTTCAACTGAACGGACCCCAAGGGCCTGGACCTGCGCGCCCCCGCCGACTCGGCCTGAGACCCTGGAGGCCGATCGAGAGGGGCCGCAGGATGCGGTGGAAGATCCACGGGGAACGTCCGATCTACGAGAACGACTGGGTGAACCTCTGGCTCACCGACGTCGAGACGCCGGACGGCAACCGCTGGGAGCACCACGTCGTCAAGCTCCGGCACCTGGCGGTGGCGGCCGTGGTCAACGAGCGGCGTGAGGTCCTGATGATGTGGCGCCACCGCTTCATCACGGACGCCTGGGCGTGGGAGCTGCCCATGGGCCTGGTCGAGGAAGGCGAGACGCCGGCCGACGCGGCGGCCCGTGAGGTTCTGGAGGAAACCGGCTGGCGGCCCGGCCCCGTCAAGCCGCTGATCTACGCCGAGCCCGCCAACGGCATCACCGACTCCCAGCACCACGTCTTCCGGGCGGACGGCGCGACGTACAAGGGACCGCCGACCGAGAAGAACGAGTCGGACCGGATCGAGTGGATCCCGCTGGCCGACGTACGGGGCATGATCGACCGCCGCGAGATCATCAGCAGCGGCTCCCTGGTCGGACTGCTCTACGTCCTCATGGACGAGGCGATCCGCTGATCTGGCGGGGCGATGGTTCCCGGAGGCGGCCGACGACGCCCAGCGATTCGATGGCCGCCCCGGAAGAGGTCGTCGTCAACCGCTGTCCGTCACGCCACACGACAGAGGCCCCCAGGATTTCTCCTGAGGGCCTCTGGCTTGCTGTGCACTCGGCAGGATTCGAACCTGCAACCTTCTGATCCGTAGGATCGGGCACCGCACTGTGAAGACTGTCTGCGGCCCCTCACTCCGTTTGCACAGATTGGCGATCATGTGCGCCCATGTGCCGTCGTTGCCGTCAAGGCTGCCGTCACCTCCGAGCGATGGTGTAACGGCGGTTCGACCTGGCCTCGCGCATCAGGGGCGGACTCGCAGCGACCAGGACGAGTCGGATGCAGACTTCCACCACACCAGGCCGACCCGGCTTCCCGCCTCCGCACCAGTCTTGCTGCCCAGAAGCATATGCAGAGCAGTCAACCGCTTGAATCCGAGTTGGGGCACGTCGCAACCGGTCTGCTCCTACCGCCCAGACTGGCAGCATATTAGAACACAGGTTCTTGTAACTAGTCAGACTAAAGTTGTCAAAGTTGCCGATATGGAGAAATGGGTTGCCTGTGGCCAGAGACCGGCTCCATGATTAGTTGGCATGAGGATGATCCGAGCGCGGATTGAGAATTTCCGCTGCCTTCAGTTGGCCGAAGTACGGTTTGATGGTGTCACTTCCATCATCGGCCCCAACGGAGTTGGCAAATCAACTATCTTGCGCGCGCTCGATTGGTTCTTCAACGGAGAAAAGGGAACATCCCTAGATCTCGACGATCTGTGCGTTGAGGCAGGCAGCAGTCGCATCCGTGTGGAAGTTGAGTTCGACTCACTCACCACGCAAGATCGGGAAGAGCTAGGCCACTACACCCCCGACGGGGTGGACCGTCTCATCATTTGGCGCACATGGGATAATGGCGATGACAAGATCACCGGAAAAGGGATGACCTTCCCGCCATTCGAAGCGGTCCGCAGTCAGCCAAACGCTACCTCCAAGCGAAAAGCTTACAATTCGCTACGCGAGGAACGGCCCGATCTTGAACTTCCATCAGCTGGCAGTGAAGCACTGGTGGAAGAGGCAATGATCGCTTGGGAAAGAAATCACCCCGACAGGCTCGTAGAGTCCGACATCCAGGCAAATAACTTCTTCGGCTTTGCCGGAAAGGGGAAGCTCGCAAGCCTATTCGAATTCATCCTCGTGAGCGCAGACCTGCGCGCGCTTGAGGAATCCACTGACGCCCGATCTGCGATTTTCGGGCGAATCATCGAACGCGCCGTGGACAGAAAGATCGCTGATGCCGAATTGGCGGATCTCGATGCACGATTGAATCTGGAACGGGCGCGCATTTCAACCAAAAACTTTGCCCCGCAGTTGGATCTAATCTCCAAAGAACTAACCAAGGCAGTCGAGGTTTTCTCGGCAGGTAGAAGCGTGACGATTTCGCCAGTCGACAACCCTTACAAGCCCGTCAGGGCATCCTTCAAGGTGAATATTATTGATGGCCCTGTCGAAACAACCGTCGAGCGTCAAGGGCACGGATTTCAGCGTGCCATGATTATTGCCGCACTAAAACTTCTTTCGGATCGTGGCGGCGAAGGATCGCGATCCAAGGCTGTGTGCTTGGCCATCGAGGAGCCAGAGCTATACCAGCATCCCGTACAGGCCCGAGCCTTCTCTCAGGTGCTACGTAAGATCGCTGAAGATCCGAACCAAATGGCCCAAGTGGCATACGCCACCCATAATCCGATCTTCGTTGACCCGCATCACTTTCACGAAATCCGCCGAATCAGCCGTGTGCGGAACAGTTCCAGCCACAGGGCCATTTCCATTGCCCATGTGCGAGTTGATGACGTGATCGAGAAGTTGTCAGGTTTCGTGCCTGAGGAGCGAGTTCGCAAGCAAATTGGGGCGGCGATTCTAAACAGGCTACCTGAGGCCCTCTTCGCCTCTTCCGTTGTCCTAGTGGAGGGGGAAACTGATAAGGCGGTCCTGGAAGGAGCCGCTACACGCGATGGAGCTCCGTTGGCGGTGGAAGGCGTTCATGTTGCCGAGGCCGGCCACAAGACAGCTATCTACCTAAGCCACGCCGTCCTTACGCTGCTCGGAATTCCATGTTTCGCAGTATTTGACGCCGATTCCGGGGTTGGCGCCCGAATGGAAAAGAATGGAAGGAAATCGCGAGATATCCGCAATGCAGAACTGAATGAGCGTGCGGAGAATCACCGCCTTCTCATGTATCTCGGACAATCGAGAATTTCAGATCTGCCTCCCACTCACGCAGATATTGGCTACGCAGTATTCGCAGACTGCCTGGAGGCGACGCTTAAATCCGATTGGCCCGAGTGGGGAGAGAAGGTGGAGGAACTGATTCAATCCGGCATCGGGTACAGCGAGAAGAACACCTACACCTACGCACGAGCAGCATTCGAGGCAAGTGGAGAACCGCCGTTCGTCATTAAGCAGATCATCCAGAATGTAAAAGCCATGGCGAGACAGGGGCAGTGACGGAGAGACTTCCAGTTACCTCTTCCAACATCATATCGGTCGGCTACGTACCGGCAGAGATGGTGCTAGAGATCGAATTTCGCTCTGGGATCTACAGGTATTTTTCCGTCCCGGAGAGTGTCCATAGCGGCCTGATGTCGGCTTCAAGCCACGGCCGCTACTTCGCTCGCACAATCAAGGACCGGTACTCAATCTCGAAGGTTGCCTAAGCTGGAGATTAGCGAAAAAAACAGCAAGAGCCCCGCGCTTGCACATGCGGGGCTCTTGTTCGTCAGCTCAGGTAAGGAGTGCGCCGGCAACGCTGTTCGTGGCGATCGCTTCGGCCACTTCCATGCCCGCGATCAATGTCATCCTGATTTGTGTCATGATGCACTCCTTTCGTTCGAAGATGGACTCGGACTCCGGCTTGTTTCTCTTCAGGGACTGGATTCCGTAATTCAGACCAACCGCGACCAAAACGAGCACCAAGATCAGCGCTACGGGAGTCGGACCCGCCCCACATACCCCTGACCTCAACTGACGACGCCTCAAAATAGCACGAGTGCCCAAGTTAGACACCTATCAGGTCAGGTTGAGCAGAGTGGCTGTCGGGTTGAACAGCTGTCAAGGTGCCCTCCCAACGACTTGGAGGGTGAGTTTTGAGTCGCCTCCACCAGAGTTGCCGTTCACCGTGGTCTACGGGATCAGCCAAGATAGGGCCGATCACGGTGCTCCAGGAAGTGACGGATCCGGAGCCGCTGCGTGTGGTGCATCGGTAGTTGATCGATCTCCTCCGGCTGGACGAACTGCAGTTCCGTGGACTCGTCCGAGAGGGCAAGCCGGCCCCCGACCACACGGGCGGTGAAGCAGACGTTGAACTGTCTGCGCACCTCACCGTCCGAGTAGGCGATGATGTGGCGAGGGTCGGTGTACGTGCCCACGAGCCCGGTGATCTCTACGTCCAAGCCCGTTTCCTCCTTCACCTCGCGGACAGCCGTTCCCGGGAGTGAGTCGGTCATCTCCATGCCGCCACCAGGGAGCGCCCAAAGATCGTTATCCCGTCGGTGCTGGAGGAGCACACGCCCTTCGTCGTCGGTAACCACGGCGGATGCGGCAACCACCAAGCTGTTCGGCTCAGGTGCCGCCGGATCGTCGTAGTACTCGGTCCGTGCCATGATCACCCTTCGCTTACCGGCGTCGCGGTCTCCCAGACCGCATCGAAGCTGCTGGCGTAGGTGTCGAACATGCCGCCCTCTCCGCTGCGCCGCAGATGCCATACGGGAGCGCCGTAGGCGTTCACGCCCCAGACATGGGCATTGACCATTGCCTGGTCATCCGCACGGTAGATCGAGTTGTAGAGCGTGGTGGCATGGGTCCGTACCTCGATGCCAGGTACCCCAGTAAGGGGGCGGTAGTGCATGAGGGCAAGTCGGCAACGGGACTCGATTCCGTGGCCGAACCTCTCCTCCGCGCCGCGCTGTTGGACATTCGCACTGTCCGGGTCGCCGATCGCGATACGGACCGCACACCCGTCGTCCGCTCGCTCTCGCAACAAGTCGTTGAGCCGTGGGTACGCCTCGTGCAGGAAGACGGCGGCGTACACCAGCACGTCGATGTGCTCGCGCGCCTGAGTCAGCATGTCCACGAAGGTGGACACGGGGACGTCCGCCCGCTGGTCGTAGAGAGCCACAAGTTCCGGACTGACAGCGCGGGCAGGGCGTGCCTGCCGGAGCGCGGGCCATAGAGCGTGCACGTCTTCTCCTAGTATTTCCGCTGCCAGCATGGCCGTGGTCCGGCGCGGCGTACGCCCTAGATTGACCCATCTTTCGACGGACTTGGGATCGACTTCGACCTTGTCCGCAAGGGCGGCACAGGTCCAGCCGCCGGCTGCCATGGCAGCACGTAACCTCTCGTTCGGCATCTCAATCTCTCCTCACGCCCGGGGACGGCACTAGGGACGTTCTACCCGACGCGGGACGTCCCGAAGTGGGGTTTGTCGGAGGTTCCGACGTCCTGATGAGCGGCAGGATCCTCATCCGCATGGCGAGCAACCAGCAGACCAGACCAGGCATCGGTGAACTGGCGAAGGACACCACCTGGGGACGTATCGGCATCGTCATGGGCGAGGTCGGCGGCCATGTGCAGATACGGCCGATCCGCGGCGGCACGGAGTGGGATGCCATGCCGGACAAAGTCGTGCCGCCGAGTGCGCGGGAGGAACTGAGCGCACGTCTGGCCATCCGGAACGCCAACACCCGGGATGGGCTGTGATGCGCACCATCGGCCGATATGCGGGAGTCCTGTTCATCGTCATGATCAGCAGGTCGTACGGCCTGGTGATCGGCATGGCTCTCGCCGTCGGCCAGTAGACCGGCCGCCCCGAACGGGTGCCAGTTTCCCGGCTCCCCGTCCCCGTTCGGGGCCAGCCCTCCAAGCCCGCCTTCTGGTCGCCCTTGAGCCGTGGCTCAGCGACCGAGGCGGGAGGTAAGTGCCACGCACCGCCACACACAAGGAGTAGTCGCATGACGACAACGGCGAACGATCAGAGGACCGGTCGCGCGGTAGCTGGTGAGGAGTTGTTCGAAAGCCTCGCCCACTTCGTGGTCGTCCACAACGGGCAGTCGCCCGAGCGTGCCCAGCAGATCGCGGACCAGGCCGTGGCCTTCTTGGTCACCGCTGCCACCGCCACCGTTCCCATGGTCCCGTCGGACGACGTGGACCTCGGGCTGCACGCGCTCATCCTGCACACGAAGGAGTACGCGGCCCTGTGCGAGCGGTACGCGGGCCGCTTCCTGCACCACAACCCGGCGCCGGGCGGCGGAGCCCGTGATTCGGAGAAGGTCGCCGCCTCCGCGCGTGCCATGAAGGCGGCCGGGTTCATGGTCTTCGACGAGTTGTGGACCGTGGACGGCACCAACCTCGCGCAGTGCGACTCGGACTGCGGCCGGCCGTACGGTCAGGCGTAGCACACGACAACAGCAACGCGGCCGGCCACGAGTCGTGGCCGGCCGCGTTCGCCGGAACCGGAAGGAGAAGAGACGTTGTCCGGGTCATCCCCTGAACTGCCGATCGTGGTGCTCGACGCCCTCATGCCTACGGCTCAGCGCCTGGTGGTGGACCGCCGGGGCTCCAGGGTCTGGGACGTGGAGAGCCATCGGGGTCACTACGCCGTGAAGCTCGGTCATCCGATCGAGGCCACAGCCGACTGGCCCGCCCAGCCCTGGACCGCGCTCGCACCCGCACGCGAGGGGGCCGTGCTGCATCGCCTCGGCTTGGATGACTTGGCGTACGGCGAGTGGGAGCGCGGAACGTGGAACCTCCAGCCGTGGCACGAAGGGCCGGATCTCTACCGACTGTGGGAGCCTTGCCGTGCGAAGGACTCACCCACCGAACCACACACCAGCGTCGCCCTGGGCTGTGTCGAGGCGCTGGCCGAACTCCACGCCAAGGGCTGGGCACACGGTGACGTACAGCCCGCCCACTTCATCATCGGGCCGGAGCAGACGCACCTCATCGACCTCGCTCTTGCCCGGGGCGGGCACATACCCGAGGGGTACGACTTCCCGTTCCGCGGCTGCCTCGTCCACTACGAGGCGCCGGAGATCGCGCGCAGCGTGCTCGCGACCGGAGAGGCCGAACCCACACAGGAAGCCGACGTCTACGGACTCGGCGCGTCTCTCCTCATCTCCGCCACTGGGTGGCGAGCCATGGAGTATCCGGACGACGCTCCGCGCCCCGTCCAGAGAGAGGCAGTGGCGAACGGCAAGCGCCGGCCTGTGAAGGCTCCCGGTCCGCTGGGCGAGCTGATCGACGCGATGCTCAGCCATGCCCCGGAGGATCGGCCGACCATCTACGAGGTGGGCAAAGCCCTGAGCTGACTCCCCACAGCCAAAGACCGGACCACCCCTCAGCCTGGACAGCATCCCGGGTGGTCCGGTCGTGGAATTCCAATCAGGAACCCGGTGCCGATGGCACCGGGGAGCGGCCGGACGGCTGAGCTCTGCTTGCGCCTATGCGGTCGGTTCGGCTGCAGAGCGTGGCTGGTCGGCCGCCAGCGCGCGGACCGCCGTAGGCGGGCCGCCTTGGTTTGTAGCGGATCAAGTGAAGCACCCCGAACGGCCCGGCAGCAAGCAAGACACCCCCAACATGCGCCATGAAGCAATAGGCACACCACAACATCTAGTGTTCGCGACGCAGCACGACAGCAAGTTACCGGCACCCACTCACACCCCAGAGGGCTTGAAGGGAACGAAGGGATGGGCAGTCGTGCCAACCTCCACCTCAACGTCGTCACCGGGTGCCAGGCGTCGGCCCCGCGATGCTTGCGCGTGGGGCCGCGGTTCGCATCGACAGACGCCCTCGCCTATCGGGACAGGAGCGGTTGCCGTCAGACACTGCCGTCAAGGCAAAAGCAAGAGGCCCTGTGGATCACTCCACAGGGCCTCTTGCTTGCTGTGCACTCGGCAGGATTCGAACCTGCAACCTTCTGATCCGTAGTCAGATGCTCTATCCGTTAAGCTACGAGTGCCTGTCGTCGGTCTTACCCGGCGGCTTCGCTCCCTGGGCTTTTCTGCCTGGTCGGCGTTGCGGGAACAACATTACATGACCTGCGCCGTGACGCGAAATCCATTGGCCGCACCACGCCTGACCTGCGAAAACGCCGGACAGTGACGCTCTCCGGAGGGCTGGGACGACCGAAGCCCCGTGCCTGGGGCACGGGGCTTCGGGATCTTGCGGAGGCGGAGGGATTTGAACCCTCGATGGGCTTTAAGACCCAAACCGCATTAGCAGTGCGGCGCCATAGACCGGACTAGGCGACGCCTCCAGCACACCTCGCGCGGACGCGAGTGGTGCGTGCAGATGATGACACAGTTGAGCGTGCTGTCACCAATCGCTGCCTACGGTACTAGGCGGACCGGCGGAGAGGCAAAGCATCCGGCGGACGGGTGCGTCTCCGGTCGGCCCACCATGAGTTGCGCAACGTGCGGGCGTGCGGAGCGTTAGAGAAGGCGAGGGCTCCGCCCTCTGTCCGACACCGCCCACCCGCCCGCGCGTCCGCCCACGCGGCGCACGCCGGAGCGGTACCGGCGCGCCGACAGCGCGCCAGAACCATCAGGAGCCCCACATGCTGCGCCGCCTCACCCTCACCGCCGTGGCGTCCCTCGCCGCGCTGTCCGCCACCGCGCCCGCCGCCACCGCCGACTCCCTGCTGCCGCTGCCTCCGCTCCCGGTGCTCCAGCACGACCGCCTCCTCGCCCGCGCCGAGCCGACCGAGCAGACCCGGCTCACGGTCACCGTCTCGGACTCCGGCAACCCCACGGCCGACGGGGTCTTCGATCTGGAGTGCGCGCCCGCCGGTGGCAGCCACCCGGAGGCCCGGCGCGCCTGCGATCTGTTGGACGAGGCGGTGGAGACGGGCAAGAACCCGTTCGTACCGACCGACCGCAACGCCATGTGCACCATGCAGGCCGGCGGCCCGGCCGTCGCCCGGGTCGAGGGCACGTGGGAGGGACAGCCGGTCGACGCCCGGTTCAGCCGCGCCAACGGCTGCGAGATCTCGCGCTGGAACAACCTCGTGCCCGTACTCCCCTCCGCCCGGTAGCCGGCGCCGCCCCTCGGACGGGCCCGTCCGAGGGGCGTACCGAGAGCCGACCGGGGGGCGTCCGCGCGCGCCACAGGGAGCGCGCGGCGTCTGTCATGAGCCACCGGCGTACACCGTGTGCACAGAACCTTGGTGAGAGCTCCCCCTCATCCGCCGCCCGGCCGCCGCTCCCTGCCTTTAGACTCCTTCCGTGACAGTCCGAGGTTCCAGAGACAAAATGGCGCCAGCTGTCAGCACGGTGCGGTAATCAGGGAGGAAGCGTCTCGTGAGCAGCAGGCCATCCCGAGGCGCTGCTCGCCTCGCAGCCATACTCGACGCCCTCCCGGACGGGCTCCTGCTCGTCAACTGCAACGGCACGGTCGTCAACGCCAACACCATCGCCCTCGAAATGTTCGAGACTCCGGGCACCGCACTCGTGGGGCGCGGACTGCTGGATCTGCTGCCGGAGTTCGACTCCAGGCTGATCCCGGGGTCGATGCGCAGGCCGGACGCTGCGGACGAGCAGGGCAGGACCAAGCCCACGCGCATGACCGCGCGCCGGACCGACGGCACCGAGTACCCCGTCGAGGTCACCAGCGCGAGCCTGGACAGCGGCCAGGCCGCGTACAACGACATCCACTCCAGCTACACCGGCGACGAACTCCTCATGCTCGTCGTCCGGGACCTCACCGGCACCGTCGACACCGAGGCGGAGCTGGCGCGTTCGCAGCGCCAGACCGAGATGATCCTGCGGGCCGCCTCCGAGGGCGTCGTCGGTACAGACATGGACGGCAGGGTCGTCCTGGTCAACCCCGCCGCCGCGCAGATCCTCGGCTTCCGGGCCAGCGACCTGGGCGGCAAGGAACTGCACACCCTGGTCCTGCATTCGAAGGCGGACGGCGAGCCCTTCCCGTACGACGGTTCCCCGCTGGCCGACACGCTGAAGTCGGGCCGCAAGCACCGGGTACGCGGCCAGGTGCTCTGGGCCAAGAGCGGCGCCGCGGTGCCGGTCGACCTGACCACCGCTCCGGTGCGCGACGGCGACCAACTGGTCGGCGCGGTGATGACGTTCACCGATCGCAGGCCGTACGAGGAACAGGTCGAGCAGCACACCGCCGAGCTCGAACAGCTCACCGAACAGCATGCCGCGGAGATCACCCGGCTCACCGAGCGCCACCAGGCCGAGACCACCGCGCTCACCGAGGCGCACACGGCCGAACTGGCCGACCGGACCGAGCGGTACACCGCCGAGCTGGAGGAGAAGACCGAGCGGCTCACCGGCCTGGGGGCACGGCACACCCAGCTGACCGCCGTCCTGGGTGAATCGCTGCGCGGGCCGCTGGAGGAGTTGCGCGGCGAACTCTCGGCGCTCGCCGCCGACCCGGCCGGTCAGCTCTGGCCCGAGGCCAACCAGATCCTGCACCACCTCGCCGCCGGCTACGCCCGGATGGCGACACTCGTCGACAACGTCCTCGGCTACCAGCGTCTGGACAGCGGCACCGAGGACCTCGTCAAGCGGCCGGTCCTGCTCGACTCGGTGGTGACCGCCGGTATCGACGGCGCGGTCGAGCTGATCGGTCCGGGCCGGGCACAGTTCGCGGTGCACGCGCCGCCGATCGAGGCCGAGGTCGACGCGGGCCGGCTGGTCACGGCGCTCGCCCACCTCGTGGCGGACGTGGCCGGGGTCGACTCGACGGGCCGGGCGAGGCCCGTGCCGGGCGGCGGATACGTCGACTCCACCGTCGTCGTGGCGGCGGCCCAGCGCGGTGACGTGGTCCGGATCGAGGTGCGTGGCCCGTTCGCCGGGGGAGACCCGGTGCACGAGCCGATCGTGCGCGGGATCGTACGGGCCCACGGTGGGGTGCTCCAGACGCACGAGATGCCGGGGATGAGCGGCAGCGCGTACGTCCTGGAGGTGCCGATCGGCGCCGGGGCGGGGACGATCGCGCCTCCGGCCGAGCCGGCGCCCGTCGCGGCGCCCGAGCCGGGGCCTGTTCCGGCTTCCGCGTCCGGGCCGGTCCCGGGGAGTGCTCCCGGGCCCGTTCCCGGGACCGCTCCGGGGCCCCTCCCGGAGGCGTCTCAGGCGCCCGCAGAGGTGTCCGTCCCGGTGGCCGGGGCTCCTGCCGCGGCCGAGGCGCCTGGTGGCCCCGTACCGGAAGCCGTCGTACCGCCTGCCGTGACCGCCGACGCCGCGGGGCCGGAGGCCGCCGCGCAGCCCGCGGCGGGCGGTCGGCGCAGGGCACGCAGGTCGTCCACGGACGCGTTCCTGGAGAGCCCGGTGGACGGGCCCGCCGACCCGGCGGACGTCCCGGCGGCCGAGCCGACCGGACGGCGCAGGGCACGTCGTGCCCCGGTGGCCGAGGAGACGCAGGGCGCGGGTGCCGTACCGTCCCCGCAGAGCGAGGGTTCCGGCCGCAGGCGCGGCCGGCCGAGCCCGGCCGAGGCGGACGCGGCGACCGGGGCGCCGGGTGAACAGCCCCGGCAGGCACTGGAGTTGCCCGCACCGCCCGCATCGCCGCCCCCGGGCCCGCCCCCCTCGCCGTCCCCGGGTCCTTCCGCCGCACCGTCGGAGGGGTCCGTGGTGACGGCGGCCGAGGGCGCGCAGGGCAGCGGCGGCCGTCCGCAGCGCGGGCAGACCGTACCGCCCCAGGGTGTCCCGCCCGAGGCGGCCGCCCGGCAGATCGCCCCGGGTGGCGAGAACCAGCCCGCCCTTCCCTCCGTCGCCTCACCCGACCCCGCGGCACAGCCCGGCCAGCCCGGTCAGCCGGGGCGGCAGACGGGCGGCCGACGGGCACGCAGAGCCCTCACGGTGTCCCAGGAGCGTCCCGCGCCCGAGTCGGCGGGACCGCGTACGGCCTTCGCGCTGCCGCCCGCCGACGCCGACCGGGTGCCACCGACAGCGCCTGGCGGGGCGGCCCCCGGGCTTCCCGGCGCACCGGGCGTTCCCGTGCCTCCCGGGGCTCCCGTGCCTCCTGGGACTCTTGGGGCTCCTGGGGCTCCTGGGGCTCCTGGGATCCAGACTCAGGCAGGTGCTCCGGTACAAGCTGGTGCACCGGTACACACCGGCGCTCCCGCTCAGGCCGGTGTTCCAAACCGTACCCCGGTCCACGCGCCCGTCCGGGCCGGTGAGCAGAACGGACCGGCCGTGGCGGGTGCGCCCGCCGGTGTTCCCGCCGAGCGCCACGACGCCGTACACACGATGCCGGCCGCGGACCACACCCCGCCGCACGCGCACCCCGTACCGTCCGGCCGCCGCAGGGCGCGCCCCGTGGACGCGGCCGACCAGCCCGCCGCAGCGCGGCCCGGTCACCCCGTACCGGGGGCGCCCCTGCCGGAGGTCCCGCCGCAGCCCGACTGGGCGCAGCCCGGCGCGTCGGGGCAGGGACCGGCCGCGGTCCCGGTCCCCGACGACGTGCCCGGTACGCCCGCTCCGGCGGCCGACACGCCGTGGGCGGTTCCCGACAGCACCACGCACACCACGGGCAGCATCGCGGCTCCCCCGGCGGCCGGGCCCGGCACGGCGCCGCGTCCGGACGACGCCGCTCCCGTACCGGACGCGCGACGCCAGCCGCTGCCCGCCGAGGCTCCGATGTCCGCGTCACCGGACTCGACGCAGGGCCGCGCCTTCAGCGTGCGGACGCTGGGGCAGGGGGTGCCGTTCGCGCAGCACCTCGCGCAGCAGCAGAACCAGACGCCCGCCGGTGCGGGCCGGCGCCGCAAGCTCGCCGCCCCGCCCGCCGCCGAGCCCGTGGCACCGACCGCGCAGTCCGGCCCGCCCCAGCCCGTACCGCAGGGCCCCGCGCCCGTACCGCCGCAGCCGGGGCCCGCGAGCCCCGCTCCGGGTGGTACGGCGCAGGCACCGGGGTCCGGGCAGTTGCTGTCCGCTCCGGCCTTCGAGGGGCGCGCGTACGCGATAGGCGCGCCGGACGAGGGTGCCGAGGGCCCCGAGCCGCTGGACGGGCCGGGAGGCGCGGTCGAGGTGGACAACCGCCCGCAGCCGCTGCCCGTGGACGACGAGCTGCCCCCGGAGCCGTTGGACAACCCGCGCCGGCTGCTCGTCTGGCCCGCGCCGGACGTCTCCACCCAGCAGGCGCTCAGCGATCGCGGCTACCGCCCGGTGATCGTCCACTCCCGCGAGGAGGTGGACGCCCAGATCGCGGCGTTCCCCGCCGCGCTCTTCGTCGACCCGCTGACCGGCCCGATCACGCGTACCGCGTTGCAGTCGCTCCGTCAGGCGGCCGTGGCCGCCGAGGTGCCCGTACTGGTGACGGCCGGTCTGGGGCAGGCGACCCGGGAGGCCGCGTACGGTGCCGACCCCGCCGTACTCCTCAAGGCGCTCGCGCCACGCGACAGCGACCAGCACCCGCCGCGGGTCCTGGTGATCGAGGAGCACGAGGAGATCGCGCTCGCGCTCACCGAGACGCTGGAACGCCGGGGCATGCAGGTGGTGCGGGCGTCCGGCGACAGCGAGGCGGTGGACCTCGCCTCCCGGATACGGCCGAACCTGGTCGTGATGGACCTGATGCAGGTACGCCGCCGACGCGCCGGGATCATCGACTGGCTGCGCGCGAACGGGGCGCTGAACCGCACCCCCCTCGTCGTCTACACCTCGGCCGGGATGGACGAGGCGGAGCTGGGACGGCTGGCGTCCGGCGAGACCGTCCTCTTCCTGGCCGAACGCTCGACGAGCGACGAGGTGCAGGCCCGGATCGTCGACCTGCTGGCGAAGATAGGGACGAACTGAGGCACCACCGCCCGGAGCACGCGGCGAGGGCGGTACGGGAGACCCGTACCGCCCTCGCTGTACCGCCCCGGCCCTCCGGCCGGAACGGTTCAGACCTGGGTGACGTCCAGCTCGCCGTCCGCGTACTGCTTGCGGATCACCTTCTTGTCGAACTTGCCGACGCTCGTCTTCGGCACCGCCGGGATGACCGTCCAGCGTTCGGGCAGCTGCCACTTGGCGACGGTCCGGGCCAGGAAGACCTTGAGCGCCGCGTAGTCGGCGGTGGCGCCCTCCTTGAGGACGACGGTCGCCAGGGGGCGTTCGCCCCACCTGTCGTCGGGGACGGCGACGACGGCGGCCTCGGCCACATCCGGGTGCGCCATGATCGCGTTCTCCAGGGCGACGCTGGAGATCCACTCGCCGCCGGACTTGATGACGTCCTTGGCCCGGTCCGTGAGCGTGAGGAACCCTTCGTCGCTGATCACACCGACGTCGCCGGTCTTCAGCCAGCCGTCCTCGCTGAACTTGTCCTCGGGGCGCAGGCTCTCGCCGTCCGACCCGCCGTAGTACGCGCCGGCGATCCACGGCCCGCGGACCTCCAGCTCGCCCGCGCTCTCACCGTCCCACGGCAGATGGTCACCGGCCGGTCCGACCAGGCGCGCCTCCACCCCGGCCGGAAAGCGCCCCTGGGTGATGCGGTACGGCCACTCCTCCTCGTCGGTCAGTCCGGCGGGCGGGTTGGCCATGGTGCCGAGGGGTGAGGTCTCCGTCATGCCCCAGGCGTGGCAGAGGCGGACGCCGAGCTTGTCGTACGCCTCCATCAGGGAGGGCGGGCAGGCGGCGCCGCCGATGGTGACCCGGGCCATGGAGCTGAGGTCGCGCGGACGGGCCGTGACCTCGGCGAGCAGGCCCTGCCAGATGGTGGGGACGGCGGCGGCGTGCGTCGGGCGTTCGCGCTCGATCATCTCGGCGAGCGGGGCGGGCTGGAGGAAACGATCCGGCATCAGCATGTTGACGCCGGTCATGAACGTCGAGTGCGGCAGTCCCCACGCGTTCACATGGAACTGCGGGACGACCACCAGGGTCGTGTCCTTGTCCGTCAGCCCCATCGACTCCGCCATGTTGACCTGCATGGAGTGCAGGTAGATGGAACGGTGGGAGTAGACGACGCCCTTGGGCTCCCCGGTGGTGCCGGAGGTGTAGCACATGGCGGCGGCCTGGCGTTCGTCCAGCTCGGGCCAGTCGAAGGTGGTGGGACGGCCGGAGAGCAGTTCCTCGTACTCGTGCACCCGGGGTGCCGCACCGTCGAGTACGGAACGGTCACCGGGGCCCGCGACGATCACGTGCTCGATCGTCGGCAGGTGGGGGAGCAGCGGGGCGAGCAGCGGCAGCAGGGAGCCGTTGACGACGACGGTCTTGTCCTCGGCGTGGTTGACGACCCAGATCAACTGCTCGGGGGCGAGGCGCAGGTTGAGGGTGTGCAGCACGGCCCCCATGGAGGGGACCGCGAGGTAGGTCTCGACGTGCTCGGAGTTGTTCCACATCAGGGTCGCCACACGCTGGTCGCCCGTGACCCCCAGCTCGTCGCGCAGGGCGTTCGCCAGCTGGGTGGCACGCCTGCCGACCTCGGCGAAACTGCGCCGCTGCGGCTCCGGTTCGCCGGTCCAGGTCGTCACCTGCGACTTCCCATGGATGGTCATCCCGTGCAGAAGGATGCGGGTGACAGTCAGCGGTACGTCCTGCATGGTGCTCAGCACGGCGTCCTCCCGGTGGGCGCTACGCGGCAGTAAGGTTCCGCTGATTCTGCTCACATACCACTCGGTATGTCACTACTTCCGGGCGTACGAATCGATGAAACGGGCGAATTCGGAACGCCGCCGCGCGGGATGCGCCCGGGCGGATGCGCGGGCGGGATGCGCGAGCCGGATACGCGGGGCGGGCCGAGGGCGGCGCCTGCCGGCCGGCCCTCTCCGTGCCGGCGACCGGGAATCTCTTCCCCCCTGTCACCGCACCGGTGAGAGCTCGGGGTCCTCTCGGAGCTTCCCGAGCGCCCGGGAGACGGCACTCTTGACCGTACCCACGGACACCCCAAGGATCTCGGCCGTCTGGGCCTCGCTCAGGTCCTCGTAGTACCGCAGGACGACCATGGCCCGCTGCCGGTCCGGCAGCCTGAGGACGGCACGCCACATCGCGTCGTGGAGCGACTGCTGCTCGGCGGGGTCGGGCGCCGGGGCGGCCTCCTTCTCGGGCACCTCCTCGCAGGCGTACTCGTCGACCTTGCGCTTGCGCCACTGGGAGGTGCGGGTGTTGACGAGGGCACGGCGGACGTACCCGTCGAGGGCCCGGTGGTCCTCGATCCGCTCCCAGGCGACGTACGTCTTGGTCAGCGCGGTCTGCAGCAGATCCTCGGCGTCGCTCGGGTTCGCGGTGAGGGAGCGCGCGGTGCGCAGCAGTACGGGCCCCCGCGCCCGTACGTACGACGAGAACGACGCATAGCGGCGGTGTCCGGCGGGAGCGGCGTAAGCCGTGGAGGCGCCGGTGCAGACTGGCGTGGTCATGTCCCCCACGCTAGGAGCGGGCGGCAGCGAGGGGATCGGCCCCAGGTCCCGAAGCGTCGTCCGCCTCAGGGTGTAGGGGTGGGGCAGGCCCCACCTCCTGAAGGTGGAGGACGACCGAGCGGTCTCAGGGTCCGGGGCCCTCCATCGGGCCCCTGGGAGTACAGGCCCTGGACTCGGGGTCCCAGCCCTCCGTGGCCCTGGCCGCAGGAGCCCCGGCCCTCCGTGGCCCCGGACCCAGGAACCCCGGCCCTCCGTGGCCCCGGACCCAGGAACCGCTCCACGGTGGATGGGCCGTCTCAGGGCCTCACCCCTGAGACGGCCCATCGGCCTCAAGCCCCGCCGAGGCGGACCGGCGGCGGGCCGTCCCCAGGCCTCACCCGCCGCCGGTACGCGGACGGGGCGCCTCCCCCAGGCCCGGCCCCCCTCCCGCCGGGTCTCACCAGAGTGGCGAGAAGAGCACCGCGACGACGGTCGTGGACTGGTCGATCGCCGTGAGGGCGGAGCCCGTCACCTGGGCGGTGTTGCTGTGGTTCGACGCGCCGGCGCCGGTCGCCTGCTGGAGCGAGGTGGAGGAGTTGCCCGTGTTGTTGTTCCCGTCGACGCCACCGCCCCCGATCGTCGCCACCCCGGCGTTCGACCCGTCGTTCGCGAACGAGCCGTTGTCGGCCACCGCGACACCGCCGAACAGGGCGACAGCGAGAGGCAGGGCGGCAACGGCGGCGAGGGTGCGGGCAGTACGGGTATGGGCCATATCAATGTCCTCCGAGAAACGAGAAGTTGGCTTGGCTGTGGATACCGCGTGATCCGACTGGTCCGAGTGGTCGGGCCGGTTGGGCCCTTCTGGTCACGACGTCGCGCAACCAGAAGTGCCCAAGAGCCTCCCGGCGAACCGTGCGGGGCCCCCGATTCCCCCGCAAGCGTGACGAACACCCGATAAACTTCACACCCGCCCCGAACTCGGCGACCACACACCCTCGGTCACCAGGTGCACAAGCTCGGTCAGGCCCGGTCGGTCAGCTCCTCGGCGAACACCTGCGACAGGGGCTGCGGACCCACGTACTGCTGGCAGTTGCACCGGGCTGCCTCGTACCGCAGCGGCTTCTTGTTCTCGTCCCAGGCCGTCGGCGTCTCGACCTGCTCGTGGCACCGGCCCTGCTTGTCGTGCTTGGCGAGATGGTGCGTACACCCGCACACCGGCTCCGGCGACTGGTTCGCCGCCTCGACAGCCAGCCGTTCCTGCTTCGCCGCCTCCAGCAACTCCATCTTCCGCTCGTGCCGATTACGCAGAGCGGTACGGACGTTGTCGGCCACCCAGGCGAACCCGCCCGTCCAGAAGATGATGAGTACGATCCAGAACCAGTTCATCGCTTTCCCCTTCCCCCTGCGCTGCTGTGGTTCAGGGTAGGCCCCCGCGTGCCACCCTGATCCGCCCAGAACCGGCGAACGGCCCGTACACCCCGTCCAGATGGCGGTCCAGATGGCCAATCAGGGCAGAGCGCCCAAGACGGCCGACTGCCGTGCCGCTGAGCCGGTGGCCCGCCTCGTCAGCGGCCCCGGCCCACAGCCGGCCGCGAAGGTACGTTGTCCATCATGGCCACCCAGATCTTCACCCTGGTCGGCGTCCTCATCGGCGCCCTGACGTCCTACTTCGCCACGACGGTCGCCGAACGGGCCAAGTTCCGGAGGGCGATGGCCACGCGCTGGGACGAGCGGAAGCTCGACACGTATATCGAGTACCTGACGTGCGTGAAGCAGATCCAGAGGGCGGCCATGGCTGCCGGGCGGGCTCGTGAACAGGGCATGGACGCGTCTGAAGCGCTGGCAGCGATGGAGGAGAGCGAGAACAGGAGATCGATCCTCTTCGAGACCTTCGTCCTGCTGAGCAACGAGAAAGCCGCCACCGCCGCTCACACAGTCAACCAGCGGACCTGGGATCTGCTGGGGATGGCCCGCATCCCCTCAAGCGGGACAGCCGAACTCCGCCCGATCCCCCTGGTGGAGGCCCTCAACGTGCTCCATGAGGCAGCGCGATCGGATCTGACGATATCGAGCGGTGTCTCCGTCCGGTGATATCCCCTTGCGCACCACGACGCGCAGCGGCCCCCGACCGTCTCGCCTGGTCGGGGGCCTTCTCGCACTGCGGTGGGTGTGGGATTTGAACCCACGGTGACTCGCGCCACGACGGTTTTCAAGACCGTTCCCTTAGGCCGCTCGGGCAACCCACCCCGCGTCGCCGTCGATCCCGCAGGCCGGGGCCGCCTCGACGCGAAGGACAGCCTAGCCGGTCAGCTGTCGCCCTTGCGCTCGCCCAGGACGACGTCGACCGTCGACGTCTCGCTGCCGCGCTTGTACGTGAGGGTGACCTTGTCGCCGGGCTTGTGCGTCCAGATCTCGCCGATCAGGGTCGGCCCGCTCTCGACCACCGTGTCGTTGAACTTCGTGATCACGTCTCCGGCCTTCAGGCCCGCCTTGGCCGCGGGACCGTCCGGGGTGACGGCCGGGGTGCCGCCCGCGCCCTTGTCCGAGATGACGGCGCCGCCGGACTTCTCCTCCATCGTCACCGTCGCACCGATCACCGGGTACACCGGCTGGCCGGTCTTGATCAGTTGCTCGGCGACGTTCTTCGCCTGGTTGACGGGGATGGCGAAGCCCAGGCCGATGGAGCCCGCCTGGGACTGGCCCATGCCACCGCCCCCGCTGGTGGACTGGATGGCCGAGTTGATGCCGATCACCGCGCCGCCCGCGTCCAGCAGCGGCCCGCCGGAGTTCCCCGGGTTGATCGACGCGTCCGTCTGGAGGGCGCTCATGTACGAGTTGGCGCTGCTCGAACCGTCACCGGAGGCGACCGGGCGGTTCTTCGCGCTGATGATGCCGGTGGTGACCGTGTTGGAGAGGCCGAACGGCGCGCCGATCGCGATGGTGGAATCGCCCACCGCGACCTCGTCCGAGTCGCCGAGGGGCAGCGGGGTCAGTCCGTCCGGGGCGTCCTTCAGCTTCAGCACCGCCACGTCGTAGCCCTCCGCCCGGCCCACGACCTCCGCACCGTACTTCTTGCCGTCGGAGAACGTCGCCGTCAGCTGACCGCTGCTCGCCGCGGAGGCCACCACGTGGTTGTTCGTGAGGATGTGGCCCTCCTTGTCGTAGACGAAGCCCGTGCCCGTGCCGCCCTCGCCGTCGCCCGACTGGGCGTCGATGGTGACCACGCTGGGCAGCGCCTTCGCCGCGACCCCCGCGACCGTCCCGTCGGCGCGCTTGAGGTCCTTGGGACTGTTGGACGCCGCGACGGTGGTCGAACCGGAGGATCCGGAGCCGTTGCTGTCGGCCGCCCAGTACCCGAGGGCCCCGCCGATGCCGCCCGCGACCAGGGCCGCCACGGCCACGGCCGCGACCAGGCCGCTCGCGCGGGATCTGCGCGGGGCCTTCGGCTCCGGGTGAACCGGTGCGCCCCAGGGCTGCGACCCGGCGTCCGCGTACGACGGAACCGGGGGCGGCGGAGGCGGCCAGGCGGCCGACGCGGCCGGGGGCTGCTGGGGCGGTGCCGGCGGCTGGCCGGGCTGCTGCGGTCGGCCGTACGGGTCGAAGGACGGCGCGGGGCCGCCCTCCTGGTGTGCCGCGGGAACCTGGGCCGTCGGTTCGTCCCCCCGGGAGTCGGGGCCGGACGCGGGCAGGTCGCCTCCGGGCGGGGTGCCCTCAGGAGCGGCAGCCGGCACAGGAGGTACGGACGGAACAGACGGTGCGGCCGGAACCGCGTCGTTCTCGTTGCCCTCGTTCTCGGTGCTCACAGCTCTTTACTCCTCGGTTCCACTCGGCATTCGGCAAGAGATCCGCTGTGCACGTGTCTACGGTCAGCTTTTCCCACAGCACGTCAGGCCACTGTAAGCAAGACCTGTGCATCCGCACGCCAATCTTTACATCAGGCAAAACGGTCCACCCCGAGAAGGTCTCCGGGGCCGCCGTCTCGGTGACACCATGGCGCCGTGACCCACGCACGCCTACCCTCCACGCCCCGCCCCATCCAGGTCGTCGCCCACCGCGGAGCCTCCGACGACGCGCCCGAGCACACCCTGGCCGCCTACCGGAAGGCGATCGAGGACGGTGCCGACGCCCTGGAGTGCGACGTACGGCTCACCGCCGACGGACAGCTGGTCTGTGTCCACGACCGCAGGGTGAACCGGACGTCCAACGGCCGGGGCGCCGTCTCCGCACTGGAGCTCGCCGATCTGGCCGCCCTCGACTTCGGCTCCTGGAAGGACCGTGAGGAGTCCCCGGACTGGGACCCGGTGCCCGGCGAGCTCACCTCCGTACTGACCCTGGAACGGCTCCTCGAACTGGTCTGCGAGGTGCGGGCGCAAGGGCGGCCGCTCGAACTCGCCATCGAGACCAAGCACCCCACCCGCTGGGCCGGGCAGGTCGAGGAACGCCTGCTCCAGACCCTCAAGAGCTTCGGCCTGGCCGACCCGCCGGACGAGGGGGAGTCCCCGGTACGCGTCATGAGCTTCTCCTCGCGCTCCCTCTACCGCGTCCGGGCGGCGGCTCCCACGATCCCCACCGTCTACCTGATGCAGTTCGTCTCCCCCCGGGTGCGCGACGGACGGCTGCCCGCCGGGGCGGGGATCGCCGGTCCCGGGATGCGGATCGTACGCAACCACCCGGGGCACATCGAGCGACTGCGCCGCGCGGGACACCGGGTGCACGTGTGGACGGTGAACGAGCCGGAGGACGTCGAGCTGTGCGTACGCCTCGGTGTGGACGCGATCATCACCAACCGTCCGAAGCAGGTTCTGTCACAACTAGGCCGCTCTTAATATCATTTGCGGGGGGGTGCACCGGCGCATTCACTCCGCATTCGATCGTTACGAGTGCATCACTGACAGGGCATGGGCCGGTTTCCGGCTCGGCCCAGGGGGGCATCCAATCCGTGGCGTGGGGCAAAGGAGGTCTCGGGGGTGGCGTTTGTGATGGCACAGGAAGTGCCGACGTCGTCGAGCATGGCCGTACCCCACGGTCCTGCGGGCGTGGGGCAGGCGCGGCATCGTATGCGCGAGCAACTGCGCGGCAACGGGGTGCCGGACACCGTGGTCGACGACGCCGTACTGATCCTTTCCGAACTGCTCAGCAACGCCTGCCGGCACGGCAGGCCGCTGGAGCCGCTGGACCGCCAGGCACATGTGGGTGACGGCGACGTCCGCGCCGCATGGCGCGTGGACCCGGCGGGAGAACTGACCGTCGAGGTCACGGACGGCGGGGGCCCGACCAGGCCCGTCCCGTCCACACCCTCGGTGACCGCGCGGGGCGGCCGCGGGCTGAACATCATCAGCGCTCTGGCGCGGGAGTGGGGAGTCCGGGACGGCACCCGGGGCGAGGTCACGGTCTGGGCCCTGGTCTCCTCGGGCCACGGCCACGCCTCGCAGGCGTGCACGCCCCGGGGCCCGGCCGCGGGTCGGCGCGGATCACGCGGGCTGAGCACGGTGGGCAGCGCGCACGGGCTCGGCCCGCTGGGCGGGCTGGGGCCGCTGGAAGGGCTGGGGCCTCTGGACGGACTGGGCTTCGCCGACGCGCTCGACGCCTTCGACGACGCGGGCTGAGCGCGGGCGCGTCCAACCGGCCGGTGCACCGGCCGGGCCCGGCTCCCGGCCCGAGGCCGGCACGGGAAGGGCGGACAGGCCCGAGGCCGGCACGGGAAAGGCGGACAGGCCCGAGGCCGGCACGGGAAAGGCGGACAGGCCCGAGGCTGCACCGGGAGAGCGGGCGAACCCGCTCCCCGTCCGTACGCACGACGGGGTGGCGGCATGTGCGCCCCGGCGGTGACAGGGGCGGCTAGGCTCGCGGCCGAGACCGCACTGTCGCAATCGGGAGAACGCCCACCATGGCCAAGAAGCGCCCTCAGTCCAAGGCCGGGAAGCCGCAGCTCAAGGATGGTGAGATCCCGGTCGTCGGGGCCCGCGAGCCCTGCCCGTGCGGTTCGGGCCGCCGGTACAAGGCCTGTCACGGACGCGCCGCCGCCCAGGCCGTGACCGAGCTGGTCCACCGCCCGTTCGAGGGCCTGTCCGGCGAGTGCGACTGGATCGCGCTCCGTGAGCTGGTCCCCGCCGCCACGGTCGAGCTGACGCTCAAGGGCGGACTGCCCGAAGGCGTACCCTCCGTCACCCTCGCGACCGTCCTGCCGATGGCATGGCCGGCCCTCCGCCGTGACGACGGTTCCGTCCTGCTCGCCCTGCAGAACGACACCTCGTCGGGCGACCTCAGCCGCGATCTCGCGGACACCCTCCAGCGGGCGCTGGAGGCGGAGCCCGGTTCTCCTGTCGCCGCCCGCCGCGTACCCGCCGACGGGCCGCGCCTCCAGGATCTCCTCGACCCGGAGGCCCCGTTCGAGCCGGTGGTCCACCCGGGCTTCGAATTCTGGGTGCCCGAATCGGAGAACGCCGCGCCCGAGGTCTCCGCCTCTCTGGAACGCGCCAACGCCGCGGCCATCCCGACCACGCTGCTGAGCGGCGTGGACGCCGCGTACTGGTGCGAGACACCGGAGAAGAACCATCTGCGCTGGGTGATGCCGTACCCCGAGGAGCAGCTCCTGGACGCTCTGGCCCGGCTGCACGCGGCCGGCGCCTCCTCGCTGGGCGACGACACCCGGCTCGTCGGTTCGTTCCGGGCGCACGGCCTGATGGTCCCGGTCTGGGACCTGCCGAGCTCCATGGGCGCCCAGGACTGCGAGAAGCCCGCCGCCCGGTTCGCGGAGCGGCTCGCCGAGGCCCTGGCGTCCGACGCGCCCCTCTCCGGCGAGGAGCGGCGCGCCCGCGGCGGTCTCACCAACCGTCAGGTGACGCTCAGCTGACACCGTCCCGTCGGCCAGAGCCCCCCTCGGTGACACCTGTCACAGCACTCGTACTCGTCGGTAAATCACTGTCCGAATAGGCGAGATCGAATTTGCAAGCGGCAGATCTCTTGTTACGGTTCTGGAAGCCCGGTCGCTGGTGCATCCCCCGTCGCCAGCGACCGGGCGTCCGCGTTCCCGGAGACGGACGACCACAAGGCCCTGCACAGCGGCCGTGGAGCCGCTCTCACGGACCGGCCCCACGGGCCCCGCTCGCGACGGACTCCGCGCCCCGCCCCGCCCCCGCCCCGCCTCCGGCCGGTCACCGGTCGCGTCCCCGCACCGCGTACCCCGAACTCCGGTGCGAGCCCCCGCCGTCCCCCGCCGCCCCCGGCCGTTCGCTTTCGGACAGAGATGGCACACGCACGACGGGCGGCACCCACCCTGAGGTGGGCACCGCCCGTGGTGGACGTGTCCGCGCGCCGTGGCCGCGCGGGGCGTGCGGTGGGGCCGCGAGTCCGCGGACGTTCCGAACCCGTGTCACCGCTCCGCGCCCCGCGGCCGCCGCGCGGTCAGTACGCCAGCCTGCTGCCTCCGCCCGGAGCGCCGGTGCTCGCCTCCACCAGCGCGTCCAGCACCGTCTCCACATCCGGCAGCCAGGGCGCGCCGGGCCCGGCCGACGGCTCCCGCTCCCAGCGCACCTGCCCGGTCCCCACCTCCGAGGGAGGCAGCACGAGATAGCCGCCCTCTCCGTGGAACCGCAGGGAGCTGGGCACCCAGTCCTTGGCGTGCAGCAGTTCACCGAGCCGTTCCAGGCCGTACGGGGCGACCAGCAGCGACCAGCGGGTGGGCGTCGCCACGACGGGTCCGAGCCGCAGCCCCATGCCGTCGAGCGCTACCAGCGCCCGGGCCCCCGCCACGGCCGGGAGGCTCAGCGCACACGGCGCCTGCCCTCCGGTGGCCAGGACGAGCGGGGCCGTGGGCCGGTTGGTCCACCACCAGCGCACCATGCGCGCGTCGGTGGTCGCCGCGAGGAGGCCGGGATCGAAGGGGTGCGCGCCGGGTACCGCGCACTCGGGGTCCGGGCAGGCACAACCGCGCCCGCGTTCGCCGCGTGTGCCCGTCGTGGCCGCCCCCACCCCCGGGACGAGAGGCCATCTCCAGACGGTGGCGCAGGTCAGCGCCGCGTCGAGACGGGCGGAACGTGCCTTGCGCCGGAGCCGGCGCCTGCGTCGCCTTCCGAGGATCTCGCGCATGAGCGCTCGTTCCTTTCCGTTGAACGCCGAGGTCCACTTCGCACCACGCACTCGTCGTACCGCGCGTGCGTCTCTTCACTGTGCGTACGTGGCCGTCGGAACTGAGGTACGGACACGTAATCGGTGCCGAGCGTGCGCCGAGTCGATCGAAGTGGAACCAAAACAGATCAGAGTGGAACCGAACAGAATGGTGCGGAGCCGAGTCCAGTCAAAACTTCGCGCGGGCGGCGTGCGCTTCGCGCGTGCCGCCTCTCGTGCAGTCCCGCCTCACGGTGCGGGGGTGCGGCCGTCACGGGTGAGGACGCCCGGGCTCGTTGTCGGGTTCCGGGGCAACGACAACTGCCCCTGGCCATCCACGATTACGTACCCCATGTGCCCGGGATGACGCTCCCCCCGGACTCTCCGTCCCGAGGATGCCCCCTACCGAGCACGCCCAGTCGACCCCAAAAAGCCGCACGGGGGTGCATTTTCCGGCCAAGTTGGCCGTCTCTCGGACACCGCAGATACCCCAGGGACAATACTGGACATCACCTCACTTCTGCGTGTAGATGTGGTGGCGTGTACCTGTGGTTGCACTGATAGCGGCGCAGCACGACATGGGGGTTTGCGATGCTATTCGACAGAACGCACCGGTCGGAAAGCCGAATGCCATGAGCGCCCCACACCTGCCAAAAGTGGCCGGAATCAATTCATCGATTCCTGTTTCAACGCATGCTCCCGCGCCTCTGCCGGATGTTCCGGCCCCGCCCGACACCTTCCTCCAGGACCGGCTGGCCGGCTGGGTCTCCGACCTGACCACCCTGCACGAACTCACCGAAGCCCTGTCCGGGACCAGCACCCTGGACAGCGCCCTGCGTGAGCTGCTGGACGCCGGAGCGTCCCTGGTGGGCGCCCCCCGCGGTCTCCTCATCCTCGAACCGGGCGACGGCGCGGGCCCCTCCCGCACCGTCGGTCTGGGGCTCACCCATGCCGAACTGGGACACATCGAGACCGTGCCGCGCGGCGCCACCGACCACGGCCGGTTCCTCGACGGCCTCCCCGACACCGGCGGCCCGCAGGCCAGTCCCGACCTCCTCGGCGACCCGGGCCTCGACCCCCGCTCCCGCGAGGTCGCCGTACGGGTCGGCTACGCCGCCAGTTACACCCTGCCCCTCGCCACCGCCTCCGCCGGCCGGCTCGGTGTGGCCGTCTGGCTCTACGACGAACCCGCGGAGCCGCTCGAACGCCGCCGCCACCTGGCCACGTTGTACGGGCGCTGCGCCGCCCAGCACCTCGACCGTCTGCTGGAGCTGGAGCGGGCCAGGGCGGACGCCGCCGCACTCTCCGGGGAGCTGCTGCCGGGCCGGCTCCCGCGGACCCCCGGGGTCCGGCTGGCCGCCCGCCACCGGACCGGCCGACGCGGCGGCGGCGACTGGTACGACGCCCTGCCGCTCCCGGACAACGCGCTGGGCCTCTCCGTCGGCTCGGTGAACGGTTCCGGACCGGGCGCCCTGGCCGCCATGGGCCGGCTCCGCGCCGGTCTGCGGGCGTACGCGGTGATGGAGGGCGAGGACCCCGTCGCCGTACTGTCCGACCTCGAACTGCTGCTGCGGCTGACCGAACCGGCGAGCGCGGCCACCGCCCTCTACGCCTACTGCGAGCCCGACCACCGCACGATCCTGCTGGCCGGCGCCGGCCACACCCCGCCGCTGGTCACCGGCGACCTGCGCACCGAGTTCGTGGAGACCTCGCTCTCCGCGCCGCTGGGCATGCTGTCGCGCTGGGAGGCGCCGAGCGTGGAGTTCAGCCCGCTCCCAGGCGAAACGGTGCTTCTCTACACGGACGGGCTGCTGCGGCGTACCGGAGAGCCGACGGACGGGGCGTTCGCCCGGCTCCTCACGGCGGCGGCCGGCGTACCCGGCGCCCTCCGCGACGACCCCGGAGCCGTCGCCGACCACGTCCTGCGGACGGTTCTGCCCGACGCCCCCGACCCGGACGGCGGCCTTGAGGACGTCGTCGTCCTGGCCGTGCGCTTCGACTGACGGCGCCCTCGGACCGGTAAGGGTCTTCCGGCCCTGGGCCCCCTTCCGTACGCCCGTACGATGGGGAGGGCCCAGTGTCGTATAAGGAGAGACAAATCGTGTCTGAGGAGCTCATCCCGGAGAACCCGGAGACAGCTGAAGCAGAGCCGGTCAAGCAGCGGAAGAACGGCCTGTACCCGGGCATTTCCGATGAGCTCGCCGAGAGCATGAGGTCCGGCTGGGCCGACACCGAGCTGCACGGCCTGGAGCCGATCGCCCAGGCCGGGTACACCGCCACGCGCCGCGCCGCCCTCTCGGCGCGCTTCCCGGGCGAGCGCCTCGTCGTCCCCGCGGGCAACCTGCGGACCCGCTCGAACGACACCGAGTACGCGTTCCGCGCCTCCACCGAGTACGCCTACCTCACCGGCGACCGGACCCAGGACGGTGTCCTGGTGCTCGAACCGGTCGAGGGCGGCCACGACGCGACGATCTACCTGCTGCCGCGCTCCAACCGCGACAACGGCGAGTTCTGGCTCGACGGCCAGGGCGAGCTGTGGGTCGGCCGCCGCCACTCCCTCGGCGAGGCCGAGCAGCTGCTGGGCCTCCCGGCGAAGGACGTCCGCGAACTCCCGGCCGCCCTGGCCGAGTCCACGGGCCCGGTGCGCGTGGTCCGCGGGCACGACGCGGGGATCGAGGCCGCGCTGACCGACAAGGTCACCGCGGAGCGCGACGAGGAGCTGCGCGTCTTCCTCTCCGAGGCCCGCCTGGTCAAGGACGCCTTCGAGATCTCCGAGCTGCGGAAGGCCTGCGACGCCACGGCGCGCGGCTTCGAGGACGTCGTGAAGGTCCTCGACAAGGCCGAGGCCACCAGCGAGCGCTACATCGAGGGCACCTTCTTCCTCCGCGCCCGGGTCGACGGCAACGACATCGGCTACGGCTCGATCTGCGCCGCGGGACCGCACGCCACCACCCTGCACTGGGTGCGCAACGACGGACCGGTCCGCCCCGGGGAGCTGCTGCTGCTCGACGCGGGGGTGGAGACCGAGGAGCTGTACACCGCCGACGTGACGCGCACGCTGCCGGTCAACGGCTCGTTCACCCCGCTCCAGCGCAAGATCTACGACGCCGTGTACGAGGCGCAGGAGGCGGGCATCGCGGCCGTGAAGCCCGGTGCCGCCTTCCGTGACTTCCACGACGCGGCGCAGCGGGTGCTCGCCGAGAAGCTGGTCGAGTGGGGCCTGCTGGGCGACCTGACCGTGGAGAAGGTCCTGGAGCTCGGCCTCCAGCGCCGCTGGACGCTGCACGGCACCGGCCACATGCTCGGCATGGACGTCCACGACTGCGCCGCCGCCCGCACCGAGGCGTACGTCGACGGTGTCCTGGAGCCCGGTGTCTGCCTCACGGTCGAGCCCGGACTGTACTTCCAGGCCGACGACCTGACCGTGCCGGAGGAGTACCGGGGCATCGGCGTGCGGATCGAGGACGACATCCTCGTCACCGAGGACGGCAACCGGAACCTCTCGGACACGCTGCCGCGCCAGGCCGACGAGGTCGAGGCGTGGATGGCCGGCCTCAAGGGCTGAGGCCGGTCCGATCCGGAAGCTGATCCGGAAGCGGGCCCGGGAAGCGGATCCGCAGGCGGCCCCGGGAAGCTGATCCGGAAGCAAGCCCGGAAGGGCTGACCGACGGCGCGGCGGCCGCACCGCCCGCGCGCCGGGGGCGCGTTGCTCAGGACACCATGAGCAGCGCGCCCTCGCGCCATTTCAGAACCTTGTCGAAGCTCACCACGGCGCCCCGCCCCGGGCGGTTCCCGAAGTGGACGTGGTCGGCGAGCTCCTCGATCAGGCAGAGCCCCCGGCCGCTCTCGGCGAGGGCCTGCGGGTGCTCCCCCGGGACGACACCGCGGGCGACGCTCCCGGACCTCCCGGACGGCGGGTGCGGTTCCGGCGGTTGGCCGGCGGACGGATGTGCGGCGGTGCGAAGCGTGCGCCGTACCGGGAAGCCGGGGCCCGAGTCGGCGACTTCGATACGGCATTTCTCGCCGTCCAGATAGGCGGTGACCCGGTACTGCTCGTTGGCCTGTCCGGGCCGCTCGTCCACGGTGCCGCCGGGTCCGGCGTCACCGGTGGCCCCCGTGTCCGGCCGGCCACCGTGCTCGACGGCGTTCGCACAGGCTTCGCTGAGCGCGACCGACAGGTCGTAGGAGATGTCCGGATCCACCCCCGCCGTCTCCATGGTGCCGAGGAGAAAACGACGGGCGAGCGGAACGCTCGCAGCTTCGCGCCGCAAATGGAGTGACCACCACATGCTCATGCTCCAGCCTCCTGGCTGCGGCTCGACATACGGTTACGTATTGCCGGGTGTGGCGCCCGGTAAGCACCAAAGGGCTGTGACAGCGCTCATTCGGCGGACGCGAGTACTCCGCGTTCCGGTGTATGGGCGTCCGGCTCTCCGCCCGCTCTCCGGTGGCGCCTGTCCGATTCCCGTCCGTTTCCGGTCCCTCTCCACTCCGTTCCGCCGTCGCGCACGCCTGTGACCAGGCCCGGCGTGCTCCGGATCGGCCCTGATGGGGACAGACGGAATCTTCCGGACCTGCCGTACGGGAGCCAGGGGCGCAGTGCGATGATGTCCCGGCCATGTCTATGCCTGTCGCACGCGCCGGAGCCGGTCTGCGGCTCATGAGGACCGCGGTGTTCACCGCGGTCTGCGTCGCGCTGGCCGCGGCGGGGCACAGCCTGGCCGCCGGTGCGGGTGTCCCCGGCTGGACGCTGGTCGTCGGATTCCTCGGCGTCTTCGCCGCCGTCGCGGTGCTCGCCGGGCGTGAGCGCCGCCTGCCCTCGATCGTCGCCGCGCTGGCCGCCGGACAGATCGCCCTGCACGCGCTGTTCGGGCTCGACCGCCATGCCCCGGTCCCGGCGGCGGCGTCCGGGGACGACCCGCTGGTCCGGTTCGCCGCGAGCCTGGTGTGCGGTGCGGGACCGGCGCAGCTGAGCGCCGGTGAGGCGCACCGCATCGTCACCACCGCGGGCATCGACCCGGCGGCCGTCGCACAGGGCCACACACACCTGGCGTCCGCGGCGGCCACCGCCTCCGACGCCGCCTCCACGGGCGTCACGGCGGTCGTGGCGGCACTGCTGCCGAGCCTGCCCATGTTCCTCGGCCACCTCCTCGCCGCGCTCGCCACCGGCTGGCTGCTGCGCCGCGGGGAGATCGCGGTCTTCCGGCTGGCCTCGCTCTCGGCCCACGGCGGTCGGGTACTCGCCGCCGGTGCCCGGCTCCGGGCCCTGCGCGCGGCCATGGCGCTGGTGCGCGCGCTGCGCGCCGGGCTTCCGGGACGGCCCACGACCGGGCCGCGCCCGATCCGTATCGCGGTGGACGCCCCGGCGCCCGCGACCGGGGACCCTCTGCAGCATCTGGTGATCAGGCGCGGACCGCCGCCCGTCTACGTACGCGCAGCCTGACGCGGCCACTCCGCCGGATTCCGGTGCGGAGGCGGTCGCGAGCCGTCGCGCACCCGCGCGCCGGACCACCTTCTTCCGTGAACTGTGGAGTGATCCCTGTCATGAACGTTTCCCGTATCGCCCTCGCCGGCGGCATCGCCGCGTCCACCGTCCTGCTGCTCGCCGGTCCCGCCGCCGCTCACGTCACCGTCCAGCCGCAGGGCGAGGCCGCCAAGGGCGGGTACGCCACCGTCAACTTCAAGGTCCCCAACGAGCGTGACAACGCCTCCACCGTCAAGTTGGAGGTCACCTTCCCGACCGACCACCCGCTGGCCTCCGTCAGCCCGCAGCCCCTCGCCGGCTGGAAGATCGAGGTCACCAAGAGCAAGCTGGACACGCCGCTCGAAGTGCACGGCAAGAAGATCGACGAGGCCGTCTCCAAGGTCACCTGGACCGCGGACGGCAAGGGCATCGAGGCCGGCTTCTTCCAGCAGTTCCCGCTCTCGGTCGGGCAGCTCCCCGAGGACTCCGACCAGTTGGTCTTCAAGGCCCTCCAGACGTACAGCAACAAGGAAGTCGTGCGCTGGATCGAGGAGCCGGCCGAGAACGGCGAAGAGCCCGACAGCCCGGCGCCCGTCCTCAAGCTGACCGCCGCGGCGGACGACGCGCACGGTGCCGCCGACGCCGACGCCAAGGGCGGCGAGGCGGAGCAGGCGAAGGACACCACGGCGGCCGCGGAGGACACCTCGTCGGACGCCAGTGACACCACGGCCCGCGTCCTGGGCATCGTGGGCATCGTCGTCGGTGTCGCGGGCGTCGCGTTCGGTGTCCTCACCGGCCGCCGCCGCACCGCCTGACCCACAGCTCGACCACCCGCACCACAGACCAGGAATCAGCTCTCCATGCGCAACAAGAAGACGGTGCTGGCCGCGGCGTTCGCCGCCGTGGCCGCACTCACCCTCTCCGCCTGCGGTGACAGCGGCAGCCCGGCGGATTCGCCGGTCGCCGACGTCTCCGCCGATACGAAAACGAAGGCCGCGACGGTACTCGACCAGCCGTTCACGAAGCCGGACCTCGTCCTGACCGACACCCACGGCAAGACGTACGACCTGCGGGAGAAGACCAAGGGCAAGCCGACACTCATCTACTTCGGCTACACCAACTGCCCCGACGTCTGCCCGCTGACCATGAGCAACATCGCGCTCGCCAAGCGGGCCCTGCCCGCCGCCGACCAGGACAAGCTCCAGGTCGTCTTCGTCACGACGGATCCCGAGCGGGACACACCGGCGTCCCTGGGCAGCTGGCTCAAGGCCCAGGACCCCGATTTCACCGGTCTCACCGGCGACTTCCCGACCATCCAGGCGGGAGCGCGGCAGATCGGCATCGGTATCGACGCGCCGAAGAAGGAGAAGGACGGCAGCGTCGTCTCCATGCACGGGTCCCAGGTCATCGCGTTCTCCCCGAAGACCGACGAGGGGTACGTGCTCTACAGCGAGGACACCACGGCCGACGACTACACCAAGGATCTCCCCGAGCTCATCGAGGGGAAGAATCCGTGAACCGCCGCACGACCCTCCTCGGCGCGGTGGCTCTCACCACCGCGCTGGGGCTGACGGGGTGCTCCTCGGACAGCGCGCCCGAACTGAAGGTGACCGGGGCGTTCATGCCGCAGCCCGTGAGCGACATGGCGGCCGGTTTCCTCGTCGTGAAGAACACCGGCGGCGCGGACCGGCTCACCTCGGTGACCAGTGCGCTCTCCGACCACGTCACGATCCACGAGACGAAGAACCAGGCGATGCGCATGGTCACGTCGTTCGAGGTGCCCGCGGGAGGTGAGCTCGACCTCGAACGGGGCGGCAACCACATCATGTTCACCGACCTCAAGAAGCGGCCCCGGCCCGGGGACACGGTCACCGTGAAGCTCCACTTCGAGAAGGCGGGCGCGATCTCGGTCGACGTGCCCGTCAAGGAGTCCACCTACAACCCGAAGAAGTAGTGAGGTACTGACGCCCCATGACAGCCACCGCCCCGCACTTCGGACCCTCCCCGATACGGCGGCCGCTCACCGCGGCCGCGCTCCTCGCCGTGCTGATCAGCGTGCTGTTCGGCATGGTGCTGGCCGACGCGAGCCCGGCGTCCGCGCACGCCGCACTCACCGGGAGCGATCCGCAGGACGGGGCGGTGGTCGCCACCGCCCCCGAGGAGGTCGCCCTCACCTTCTCCGAGCAGATCGCCGTGAGCGACGACTCCATCCGCGTCCTCGACCCGAGCGGGGAGCGGGCCGACACCGGCGCGCCCCGCGAACTGACGGACGGAGGCCCGGTCCGGTACGGCGTCGCCCTCCACAGCGGGCTGCCGGACGGCACCTACACCGTCGCCTGGCAGGCCGTCTCGGCGGACAGCCACCCGGTCTCCGGCGCCTTCACCTTCTCCATCGGAGCCCCGTCGGACACCACCGTCGCGCTCCCCTCCGACGAGGCCGGCGGCGGTCTCGTCGGCACCCTCTACGGCATCGCGCGCTACGCCGCGTACGCCGGTTTCATCCTGCTCGCCGGCGGCTCGGCCTTCGTGCTCGCCTGCTGGCGGCGCGGCGCGGGGGAACGGCCGCTCCAGCGTCTCGTCGTACGCGGCTGGATCACGCTCACCGCCGCCACCCTGGTCATGCTGCTCCTGCGCAACCCGTACACCGGCTCCGGCAAGCTGGCGGACGCGTTCGACCTGGACGGACTCCAGGCCGTCCTCGACACCAAACCGGGGGCCGCGCTGGTCTCCCGGCTGCTGCTCCTCGGGGCCTCCGCGCTCTTCGTCGCCGTCCTCTTCGGGGCGTACGCCAAGCGGGAGGACGAGAAGGAGAAGCAGGACCTCACCTTCGGGCTGACGGTCGGCGGCGCGGTGCTCGCCATCGGCATCGCGGGTACCTGGGCGCTGGCCGAGCACGCCTCCACGGGCCTCCAGCCGGGCATCGCCATGCCGGTCGACGTGGCGCACCTGCTCGCCGTCGCCGCCTGGCTGGGCGGGCTCGCCGCGCTGCTGGTCGCCCTGTACCGGACACCGCACATCACGGCCGACGCGGTACGGCGGTTCTCACGTGTGGCGTTCGGCAGTGTGGTCGTCCTCGCCGCCACCGGGCTCTACCAGTCCTGGCGGCAGGTGGGGTCGTGGTCCGCGCTGACGGGCACCTGGTACGGGCAACTGCTGCTGGTGAAGGCGGGACTGGTGGCGGCGATCCTGGCCGTCGCCTGGTTCTCCCGGCGGTGGACCGGACGGCTGGTGGACACCGCCGTGGACGCCTCGGTGGACACCGCTGCGGACGCCCCTGTGGACGCCTCGGTCGGGACTCGCGGCACCGGCGGTACGGACGTCGCCGCGCTCGCCGGGACCGCTGAAGCCACCGAGGTCAGCGAAGCGGCCAAGGCCGCCGAAGTGCCCGGGGTGGCCGAAGTGCCCGACGCGGCCGCGAGCGATCCGGAGCGGGCCGCCCAACTCGCCCGGCAGCGCGCCGCTCTCACGGCCACCCGCAACAAGCGCGTCCGCGACGCCGATACCGAGCGCTCCGGGCTGCGCCGCTCCGTACTGATGGAAGCCGGCGTCGCCGTGGTGCTCCTCGCGGTCACGACCGTGCTGACGAACACCGAGCCCGGACGGACGGAGGAGGAGGCGGCCCGCGGCAACACGGCGGCGACCGCACCCGTGGCGGGCGGGCAGGTCAATCTGAGCCTGCCGTTCGACACGGGCGGCCAGAACGGCAAGGGGACCGTCCGGCTCGACATCTCACCGGCCCGGTCCGGCGCCAACGACGTACACCTCTGGATCGACGGACCGGACGGCCCGATGGACGTTCCCGAGGTGAAACTCGCCTTCACCCTGGAGTCCAAGGACATCGGCCCGCTCCCGGTCGTTCCCGACCGCCTGGCCCCGGGGCACTGGACGGCGAGCGACGTACAGATCCCGATGGCGGGCGACTGGAAGCTCGCGGTGACCGTCCGTACGTCGGACATCGACCAGACCACCATCGACGAGAACGTGAAGATCGGCTGAGCAAGGTGAGCACGAAGAAGACGAACAGCGCCCGGCGGAGCGAGAACGAGGGCGGCGCGGCAACGGGGTCCGGTGGGGGCGTATCCCGGCGCAGGCTGATCGGCGGTGCCGGTGCGGCAGGCGCGGCCGGTCTGGTGCTCGGAGCGGCGGGCGGGGCCGGGGGCTACGCCGCGACCCGTGACGACGCGCCGACCGCGCTGACCACGCTCGGCTCGGCGGAGGAGATGTTTCACGGGAAACATCAAGCGGGGATCACCTCTCCGCTTCAGGCCCGCGGGCATCTGATCGCCTTCGACCTGGCGCCCGGGGCCGGCCGGAAGGAAGCCGCAGCCCTGATGCGCCGCTGGTCGGCGGTGGCCGAGCGGCTGATGGCGGGCCGGCCCTCCGGGGACGGTGCGGGCCATGACACGGGGGTGGCGCTGGACGCCGGACCGTCCTCGCTGACCGTCACCTTCGGATTCGGGCGCACGTTCTTCGACCGTACGGATCTGGTCGCCCGTCGGCCGGCCGGACTGGACCCGTTGCCGGCCTTCTCCTCGGACCGTCTCGACGCCAAGCGGTCCAACGGCGATCTCTGGGTGCAGATCGGCTCCGACGACGCGCTCGTGGCGTTCCACGCCCTGCGCGCGGTGCAGAAGGAGGCGGGGGCGGCGGCCCGGGTGCGCTGGCAGATGAACGGCTTCAACCGCACGCCGGGAGCCACCGCCCGGCCGATGACGGCCCGGAACCTGATGGGCCAGGTCGACGGAACCGGTAACCCGAAGCCGGAGGACAGCGACTTCGAGCAGCGGATCTTCGTACAGGCCGGCGGCCCCGAGGAGCACGCGTGGCTGCAAGGCGGCTCGTACGCCGTCGTACGGCGGATCAGGATGCTCCTGGACGACTGGGAGAAGCTCACCGTCGAGCGGCAGGAGCACGTCATCGGCCGCCGCAAGGCGGACGGCGCCCCGCTGAGCGGCGGCACCGAGACGACGAAGATGGACCTGGACAAGGCGGGCCCCGACGGCAAGCTGCTGATTCCCGACAACGCCCACGCCAGGATCTCCACGCCCGAGAAGAACGGGGGCGCCGCCATGCTGCGGCGGCCCTTCTCGTACCACGACGGCATCGCCGACGACGGCACCCCGGACGCGGGGCTGCTGTTCATCTGCTGGCAGGCCGACCCGTTCCGGGGCTTCGTTCCGGTACAGCGCAAGCTCGATCGCGGGGACGCGCTCTCCCCGTTCGTCCGGCACGAGGCGAGCGGCCTGTTCGCCGTCCCGGGGGGCATGGCTCCCGGGGAGTACGTGGGTCAACGACTGCTCGAATCCTGAGCCGGGCGGATGCGGCGACGGTCCTCTGCGCCCCTGCCGGGCCATTAGAGTGACCGTATGTCAGCCACGCGTTACGCCTACCTCGGCCCTGAAGGCACCTTCACCGAGGTGGCCCTCCGCACGCTCCCGGAAGCCGCCACCCGCGAACTCGTCCCGATGGTCTCCGTCCCGGCGGCGCTGGACGCGGTACGCAACGGGCAGGCGGCGGCGGCACTCGTCCCGATCGAGAACTCCGTGGAGGGCGGCATCACGGCGACGCTCGACGAGCTGACCACGGGCGCGCCGCTGATGATCTACCGGGAGGTGCTGCTCTCCATCACCTTCGCGCTGCTGGTGCGGCCCGGTACGGAGCTGTCCGACATCAAGACCGTCACCGCGCATCCGGCGGCCCAGCCCCAGGTGCGCAACTGGATGGCCGCCCATCTGCCGAACGCGGTGTGGGAGTCGTCCGCCTCGAACGCGGACGGGGCCAGGCTCGTCCAGGAGGGCCGGTTCGACGCCGCCTTCGCCGGTGAGTTCGCCGCCGCGACGTACGGGCTGGAACCGCTCGTGACGGAGATCCACGACGCGGCGAACGCGCAGACCCGGTTCGTCCTGGTGGGGCGCCCGGCCAGGCCCTCGGCACCCACGGGGGCGGACAAGACCTCCGTCGTCATCTGGCTCGGCGACGACCACCCCGGCGCCCTGCTCGAACTCCTCCAGGAGTTCGCGGTGCGGGGGGTCAACCTCATGCTGATCCAGTCACGGCCCACCGGGGAGGGCATCGGAAACTACTGCTTCGCCGTGGACACCGAAGGGCACATCGCGGACCGCCGGGTCGGTGAGGCCTTGATGGGTCTGAAGCGGATCTGCCCGAAGGTGCGGTTCCTGGGTTCCTATCCGCGGGCCGGAGTGACGCCCGAAGAGGTGAGCCCGCTGCGGATCGGGACGTCGGACAAGGACTTCACCGAGGCCTCCGACTGGCTGGCCCGCAGCCAGGACGGCCGGGCCTGAGCGCCGGGCCCACCTGATCGCCGGGCCCGCCTGATCGCCGCCCGAGGAACCGTTCGGGGACGGGTCCGGGGCGGGGCTGACGGGGGTGACGCGAGGGCGGGACGCCGGTACGCGGCACGGGCTGTGGGCGGAGCCGGAAAGTTATCCACAGGCGCCCTGCGGGTTGGGGACAAGTCGACACCAGGAAGCCGCATGGTCGACAAATCGCCCTACCCTCTCATGATCACCCGCAAGGTCACACCTCCGTCACTGTCACCCAAATTCCGTTGATCAACCCTTTAGAGGCAGGAATTCCCACTCGAATGAGCGCCTGAGCGGGGTTTGAGCAGTAAATAGACGCCCCTCCCGCAGCTTTCGGAATGATCACTTCCGATGTCCACAGATCCCCTTCACAGCCTGTGGATAACTAAACGGATTACCCCTTCCCTGTGGACAAGAGCACGCCCCTAACCGCCCCCAACTCCCGCCCGCGGAAACCGTGATGCACCGACGGCGGGGGCATTTGCCCGCATTTCCATGCATTGATGATCGCCTACCGAAGATCTTCGCCGACCACACCGCCGCGCACCTCTCCGCGGGAATATCGATTCCGGCAATCCCGACAAAACGCTGCACGGGTCGATCACACGTCGATATCGGTTCGAGTTGGGGATGTCCGCACCGGTAGCCTTGAGGGGTGATTGACCTTCGCCTGCTCCGTGAGGACCCCGACCGTGTTCGCGCCTCCCAGCGCGCCCGTGGAGAGGACGTCGCACTCGTCGACGCGCTGCTCTCCGCCGACGAGCTGCGCAGGTCGTCCGGCGTCCGCTTCGACGAACTCCGCTCCGAGCAGAAGTCGCTCGGGAAGCTGATCCCCAAGGCCACCCCCGAGGAGCGCGCCGAACTCCTCCGTACGGCCGACCGGCTGAAGGCCGAGGTCAAGGCGGCCGACGTCGCCCGCGACGAGGCCGACGCCGAGGCCAAGCGGCTGCTCCTCCAGCTCGGCAACGTGGTCCACGAGGACGTGCCGGTCGGCGGCGAGGAGGACTTCGTCGTCCTGGAGACGCACGGCACCGTCCGCGACTTCGGCGCGGAGGGCTTCGAGCCCAAGGACCACCTGGAGCTCGGTGAGGCGCTCGGCGCCATCGACATGGAGCGGGGCGCCAAGGTCTCCGGCTCGCGCTTCTACTACCTGACGGGCGTCGGCGCGCTCCTGGAGCTCGCCCTGGTCAACGCCGCCATCGCGCAGGCCACCGAGGCGGGCTTCGTCCCGATGCTGACGCCGGCGCTGGTGCGCCCCCGCGCCATGGAGGGCACGGGCTTCCTGGGCCAGGCCGCGGAGAACGTGTACCACCTGGAGAAGGACGACTACTACCTGGTCGGCACCTCCGAGGTCCCGCTCGCCGCGTACCACATGGACGAGATCATCGACGCGGACAAGCTGCCGCTGCGGTACGCGGGCTTCTCGCCGTGCTTCCGCCGCGAGGCGGGGACGTACGGCAAGGACACCCGGGGCATCTTCCGCGTCCACCAGTTCGACAAGGTCGAGATGTTCTCGTACGTCGATCCGGCGGACGCCGAGGCCGAGCACCGCAGGCTCCTGGACTGGGAGAAGCAGTGGCTCACCGGGCTGGAGCTGCCGTTCCAGGTGATCGACGTCGCCACCGGTGACCTCGGGGCGTCGGCCTCCCGGAAGTTCGACTGCGAGGCGTGGATCCCCACCCAGGGCAAGTACCGCGAGCTGACGTCCGCGTCCAACTGCGACGGCTTCCAGGCCCGCCGGCTCTCGGTCCGCATGCGGGACGGGAAGAAGGTCCAGCCGCTGGCCACGCTGAACGGCACCCTGTGCGCCGTACCGCGCACGATCGTGGCGATCCTGGAGAACCACCAGCTGCCCGACGGTTCGGTGCGGGTGCCGGAGGTGCTCCGGCCGTATCTGGGCGGCCGCGAGGTCCTGAAGCCGGTCTCCACGTGAGCTTCCCGTACAAGCTCGTCGCGACCGACCTCGACGGCACGCTGCTGCGTGGCGACGACACGGTCTCCGAGCGCACCCGCGAGGCGCTGGCCGAGGTCACCGCGGCCGGTGCCGCACACATCGTGGTCACCGGCCGGGCCGTCCCCTGGACCCGCCACATACTGGACGACCTGGGCTACGAGGGCCTGGCGGTGTGCGGCCAGGGCGCGCAGGTCTACCACGCCGGGGAACACCGGCTGCTGACCTCCCTGACGCTGGACCGCCGGCTGGCCGGGCTGGCGCTGTCCAAGGTCGAGGCCGAGGTCGGTCCCCTTTCGCTGGCCGTGAGCCGTGACGGCCTCGACGGGGAGGTCCTGGTCGGGCCCGGCTACCGGGTGCACGACGGCCCGCTGCCGTACGTCTTCGTCGAGGACTCCACCGAGATGTGGACGGCCCCGCTGAACAAGGTCTACATCCAGCACCCGGAGCTGGACGACGACGCCCTGGCCAAGTCGGCCCGGCAGGCCGTGGGCGGCCTGGTGGACGTGGTCATGGCCGGACCGGGCGTGGTCGAGATCCTGCCCCTGGGCCTGAGCAAGGCGACCGGCCTCTCCCTGGCCGCCCGGCGCCTGGGCCTGACGGCGTCGGACACGGTGGCCTTCGGTGACATGCCGAACGACATACCCATGTTCGGCTGGGCCCGGCACGGGGTGGCCATGGCCAACGCCCATGAAGAGCTGAAGGCCGTGGCCCACCAGGTCACCGCCTCCAACGAGGACGACGGCATCGCCGTGGTGCTGGAGGACCTGCTCCGGACGCCGGGGCCCCGTCCGTGACACGGCTCGAAGGGGCGGCGCCCCGCAGCTCGTGAGCCCGTGACCACGCGGCGGCCCGCCTCGGCCGCGGCCCGCGCGTGACGAAGACCGCCCCCGTACGGCAGCTGCCGTACGGGGGCGGTCTTCGTCCGTCTCGTCTTCCGACGCGGAGGATGCGCGGATCGAACGCGCGCGGGGCGTACCCCGACGACGGCTTAGCAAGCCGCTGCCTTACCACTCGGCCAATCCTCCGGGAGGTGGCCGCGCGATGCGCACATGGCCACCTGGGGTCCTGCTGCGGCAGCGTCACGCGTAGCTGATGTGGCTAGCGTGGTGCCTGCCGCGGACCACCCTGCGGGGAGCCCGGCGGACTCCAACTCCTGGTCATCGCCACGCTCCTCCCCGGTTCCGGTCGGCGCCGTCCCGTGGCACCGTCGGAACCACTGTGCCCGAACGCGCCGGCGGGGGTCCAGCGAATTACCGGCTCCCCGACAGCGCTCGTCCGCCCGCGCGCGTCACCCGCTCCGGCGGTGGTCCAGTCCCTCGACCCGCCGGGCCACGTCGTCCAGACGCGCGTCCAGCCGGCCGATGTCCTGCGCCACGTCGGTCAGCCGGACACTGATGGCGCCGACGACCTGATGGGTGAGGTCCAGCTTCCGGTCGAGGACGTCGAGACGGTACGACATCCGGCCCAGTACGGGCCCCAGCTCCTGGAGCGCGCGCCCGACCCCGGCCAGGCAGCCCTCCACATGGGATACGCGACGGTCGAGCGAGGCGTAGGCCATGCGGAGCTCCTCCTCGGCGTCGAGCAGATAGGTACGGACGCAGCGGGCGATGTCGCTGTCGCGAAGAAGCATCGCGATGTTGAGCACGGTCCTGCGGGTGTAGAGGGTGAGCTGCGTGGCCGCCTGTGGATAACTCGACCCCTCGTTCCCCTTCCATAGGGACAACATGTCCCTATGGAAGACGTGCAGGTCAGAGCCGCGCAATCGCCTCAGCCCGTTCCCCTCAAGCTCGGCGCGATGGCGCTGTGTCACCTTTTTGACGACCTCTGTGGATACTTCGAAGTACCGCGCCACGTCCTCTGTGCGAACGTGAATTCCATCAGGGAGCATGACAAGACTCTTGATCTTGTCGAGGGCGTCGACGCGCCCCGTCCGCTCGGCACGCAGCGCGTGGGATTCGAGCAGGGCGACTTCCGTGGGCATGGGCATGCCTTTCGTGCGGGGGTACGGCGATGGACGGCCCTGTCCCCGGGCTGCGGGGTGGAGGGCGCTCACGGTTGCCACTTGCTCGATGACCGGCCCGATGGCCGGCATTCCCCTAGGTCACGAAAGCTCGACGCCACAGATTCCAGTTGCCTCCACGCGCCCGGCCCAACGAACCGATAAGCGTACGGTTACGCTCCCGACCCCGTACATGCGGCAACCCCCGCCCACCGGGCGGGGGTTGCCGTCAGAGCCGTTCGGCGGGAGCCGGTCTCACTCCTCGCCCGCGAGCTTCAGCGCCCGCAGCTTCTGGCCCGCGTACCAGGTGGCCACGACCGTGACGCCGACCAGCAGGACCGTGGCCAGCGGCAGGCCCACGTCCGAGGTGACCAGGCCCTCCCCTGCGACCTTCTCGGCGACCGAGAGGGACCACTGCTGCACACTGAGCGTCCTCGCGCCCGGCACCAGGCTGCCGAACAGCGCCTCCCACACCAGCGCGTACACCAGGCCGAAGACCACCGCGTGCCGGCTGACCGTGCCGAGCAGCAGGAACAGCGCGCTGTACGCGATCGAGGCGACCAGCGCCGCGATCGTGTAGGCGACCGCGATCTGCCCGCCGTTGCCGTTGAGGATGAAGCCCGCGAGCATGGTCGGCACCGCGGAGAAGAGCATCGTCACACCGATGGCGACGATGAGCTTGGTGAAGATGATCGTCGGCCGTTTCACCGGCTTGGCCAGCAGATAGACGATCGAGCCGTCGTCGATCTCCGGTCCGATGGCACCCGTGCCCGCGATGACGCCGATCAGCGGCACCATCGTGGCGATGGCGAACCCGCCGAGCACCCCGGACGCGACGTCGTCGTCCGCCCCGGCGAACGCCCGTACCGCCACGGCGATGGCGACCAGCAGCACCGGCAGGACGAACAGGATGGCGGCCCGGCGCCGGCCGAGCAGGGCCCGGTAGGTGAGCCGGGCGACTGTGGGGTCGTACATGACGCTTCACAGCTCCTTTCAGGCCACTACTCAGGCCGCTACGAGATAGGAAAAGACCGATTCGAGGGACTCGTCGGACGGGGAGACGGTCAGCAGCCGGATCCCGTGCGCGCGGGCCACCTGGGGCAGCAGCGCCGTGAAGCGCCCGAAGTCGACCGCCTGGATCAGCAGGGCGCCTTCGGTGGTGTCGACCTCGATCCCCGCCGTGGAAGGGTCGGCGATGAGCGCGGCGGCCAGGGCCCGGTCGTCGCTGGAGCGCACGGTGTAGCGGTGCGGCCGGTCGGTCATCAGCCGGCGGATCCTGCGGAAGTCGCCGGACGCGGCGTGCCGTCCCGCCACGACCACCTCGATGTGCGAGGCGAGTTGCTCGACCTCCTCCAGGATGTGCGAGGAGAACAGGACCGTACGGCCCTCCGCCCCCATCCGCCGCAGCAACTCCATCAGCTGCATCCGCTGGCGCGGGTCCATGCCGTTGAACGGCTCGTCGAGCAGCAGGACGGAGGGGTCGTGCACCAGGGCGGACGCCATCTTCACGCGCTGGCGCATGCCCTTGCTGTACGTGGCGATCTTGCGGTCCTGCGCGTACTCCATCTCGACCGTGGCGAGGGCTCGCCCCGCGGCGGCGGCGTCCAGGCCGTGCAGTTCCGCGTTGGCGACGACGAACTCGCGGCCGGTCAGGAAGTCGTACATCCCCTCCCGCTCCGGCACGATGCCGATCGCCCGGTAGACGGCCTCGTTGCGCCAGATCTGCTTGCCGTCGAGGGTGACCTTGCCCGTGGACGGGGCCAGGAAGCCGGCCATCATGTTGATCAGCGTGGACTTGCCGGCGCCGTTGGGGCCCAGCAGCCCCGTGACACCGGGGCCGACGGTCATGCTCACGTCGTTGACGGCGACCACGTTGCCGAACCAGCGCGAGGTGTGGTCGATCTCGATGGTGGTCACAGCCCGACCCTCCGGTAGCGGCGCATCAGGACGGCGTACGAGCCGGCGACGAGCGCGAGAACAACGAGCAGATAGACCACACCGGCCGCGGCGCCGGGCCCCTCGCCGCCCGGGAAGGCGGAGGAGGCCCCGAGGAACGCGGTCTGCACCCCGTCGATGAGCGTGATCGGCGAGAACAGGCCCAGCCAGGAGACCGCACCGGCCGACCCGGTCGTCCAGGCGATCCCCTGGACCGTGGAGACGGCCCCGTAGGTGATGGTCAGCACGGCGATGACGGCGGCGACACCGAAGCCGCGCCGGGGGGTCAGCGCGGCGACCACGAGCCCGAGCCCCGCGAACAGCACCGACAGCAGGGCCACCGAGACCATCCCCTGTCCGAACCACTTGGTCTGATCGGCGAAGTCGAACTTGGCCAGCAGCGCGCCCACATAGAGGATGACGAGCGGCAGCCCGGTGAGGACCAGCAGGGCGGACGCCATCGCGCCGAACTTGGCGAGCACGTAGTCGACGCGCTCGATCGGCCGGGAGAAGTACAGCGGCACACTCTTGAAGCGGAGGTCCCTCGACACGGACTGCGGCGCCTGGGACGCGACGAAGAGCCCGATCACGGCCTGGAGGTAGATCGCGAACGAGGTGTACCTGACGGGGAGTTTCGTCATGGTGGGCGCGGCCATGGCGACGGCCACGATGATCAGCGCCACCAGGCACATCACCCCGCACAGCAGCATCGGCAGCACCTTGGACTTGGCGGACCGGCCCAGGCCGAACGCACCGCGCAGGGACTGCGAGTAGAGCGAGCGGCGGGCGTAGGAACGGCCCAGCCGGACACCGTCGTACGAGCGGTATCCGATGTTGTGGATCCGGGAGGCCTCGCTCCCGGTGGCGGTCCCGGTGTCAGCGCTCATCACGGCCGCTCCCCTTCTGCTGTCCTGCTCCGGCCGCCGCGGGCACGGCCGCCTGCGGGGCCGCCCCGTTCCGGAAGACCTCGGCGATGTGGTGGCGTCGCTGCTCCATGCGGACCAGGCCGAGTCCCAGCCCGGCGACACTGTCGCGGACCAGGTCGTAGGTGTCCTCGCCGGTCGCCTCCAGCAGGAGGATGTGGCCGGCGCCCGGCAGCCCTTCGCCGTCGAGCCCGTCGCGGCCCAGGAACGTGACCCCGGCGGCGGTCAGCGCACCGCGCAGGGCGTCCGTCCCGTCGGGGTGCTCGTCGCTGTCCGTGACCTCGACCGCCAGGGTCGTGGTCGTCCGGGTGAAGTCGCTAGTGGAGCTCGAACGCAGCAGCGCGCCGCCGTCGATGACGACGACGTGGTCGCAGGTGCGCTCCAGTTCACCCAGGAGGTGCGAGGTGACCAGGACGGAGATCCCGAAGTCCGAGTGGACCCGGCGGATCAGGGCGAGCATGTCGTCGCGGCCCACCGGGTCCAGCCCGTTGGTCGGCTCGTCCAGAAGCACCAGCTTCGGGTCGTGGACCAGCGCCTGGGCCAGCTTGACCCGCTGCTTCATGCCGGTCGAGTAACCGCCGATGGGGCGGTAGCGCTCCTCGTACAGGCCGACGTGCCGCAGGGTGTCGGCGGTGCGCTCACGCGCCGCCGTCGGAGGCAGGCCCGACATCCGCGCCATGTGGACGACGAACTCGGTCGCCGACACGTCGGGCGGAAGGCAGTCGTGCTCGGGCATGTACCCGACCCGTTCCCGGATCGCGGCGCCTTCGGTGGCGACGTCGAGCCCGAGCACCGCGGCCCTGCCCTCGGTGGCGGGGGACAGACCCAGCAGGATCTTGATCAAGGTGGACTTGCCGGCCCCGTTGGAACCCACCAGGCCGGTCACACCCGGTCCGATGTCCAAGGAGAGCCGGTCAAGCGCGGTCACCCGGGGGAACCGCATCGTCAGGCGTTCGGTCGCGATCACAGTCACGTCTACGAAGGTAGCGGCGTACCACCCGGGAGTCGTCAGCCCTGGCGGTCGTATCGGCGTCCGACCAGAGGCGTACGAACCCGTAAGGGGACCCCGCGAAGGATGATCCGTCATCCACAGGTGGCGCCCGTCCCTTGACGCATCGGCGCCGGGTTGCCACATTCGGCGGTGTCACGTTACGGACACGTAGCGCGATGCCGACATCGGCGGCCGACATCGACAAGGGGACGGCGTGAAGCTGCGGGGCGCGCGTGAGCGCTGGGTGAGCACGGGCGGGATCGAGCTGTGCGTGGTCGAGTTGGGCGACGCGGCGCGGCCGACGATCGTGCTCGTCCACGGATACCCGGACAGCAAAGAGGTCTGGTCGCGGGTGGCGGAGCGGCTGGCGGAGGAGTGGCACGTGGTCCTGTACGACGTGCGGGGACACGGCCGTTCGACGGCTCCCCGCCCGCTGCGGGGCGGCTTCACCCTGGAGAAGCTGACCGACGACTTCCTGGCCGTCGTGGACGCGGTGAGCCCCGACCGCCCGGTCCATGTGGTGGGGCACGACTGGGGATCGGTGCAGTCCTGGGAGTTCGCCACGGTGGACCGCACCAAGGGACGGATGGCGTCGTTCACGTCCCTGTCCGGGCCCTGCCTCGACCACTTCGGCCACTGGATCAGGCGCCGGACGACCCGGCGGACCCGGCGCGGCATGGGGGAGTTGGCCGGTCAGGGCGCCAAGTCCTGGTACGTGTACGCGTTGCACACCCCCGTGCTGCCCGAGATGGCCTGGCGCGGGCCGCTCGGCCGGCAGTGGCCGCGGATCCTGCGGCGGATGGAGAAGGTGCCCGCGGACGGCTACCCGACGTCTTCACTGCCCAGGGACGCCTCCCACGGCGCCTGGTTGTACCGGGACAACATCCGTACGCGGCTGCGCAGACCGCGACCGGACCCGTACGCGCACGTGCCGGTGCAGCTGATCACGCCGACCGGTGACGCCTTCCTGTCGCCGTCGCTCTACGACGAACTGGACGACTGGGTACCCACGTTGCTCCGGCGCTCGCTGCCCGCGAAGCACTGGGTCCCGCGCACCCGGCCGGAGCAGTTGTCCCGCTGGATCGCGGAGTTCGCCACCGACGTCTCCTGAGGCGGACGAAGGGGGTTGCCTGGCACGGCACTTGGTCAACTTCACTGTGTACGACGCGCTTTCGCGGCACAGCGGTCAATCACGGTGTGGAGAACTGCCTTTACGCCTGGGGATCTGAACAGGGGTGCAGGGCACCAAGATTGAGCAAATGCCGCATACCACCCACGGGTTGTCCACAGTCTCGTCAAGTTTCCTGTGGATAACCGGACTTGGCTGTGGATCAAACCTGATCGTCGTCATCGGTGTCGCGAACCGGGCGTGAATTCCGGATGCGCCGAGACGACCGGCGCGGGCACGCTGACGGAATGAACGCACCACGGCAAGGTGAAGGTGTCCAAGTACCTGTCGAAGCAGTTCATCGACGATCGGCAGGAATCCGTTGACGGCCCCGACCTCGTCGTACGTGTCAACGGTCGCTTCTTCGATCAGCGCGCCCAGTTCGGCGCCGCTCCTCTGTGCCACGCTGCCGGGTCAGCGAGCCTGTGCGCGCCCGGTCGTCCGTCGTCACGAGACCGCCGGCACGGTTGTTCTTCGCTGCTGGTGTGCCCGTCCCTCTCCGGCCGATTCCGGTGCGGGGGTCCGGTCCCGTGTGATGTGGTGACGGGAGCCCGCCCCTGATTGACGCAGGGGCGGGCGCCGTATCAGCTCAGGACCTGGTCAGCCGGCGCATACGGTGAAGTCGACCGTGTCGCCCTTCTTGACGGTCTTCGGGGCGTGCGGGGACACGCCGAGCACCGAGCCCGGCTTGCAGCCCTTGACGGCCTTCTTGGTGACGGTGCCGCGCTTCGTCTGCGTCTTCTGCATGTACGCCGTGGCCTCGTCCAGGCTCCAGCCCGCGAAGTCGATCGGGACGCTCTGGCCATCGGGAAAGAGGTACAGCATGGTAGTGGCGTCGGTGTTGGTGGCCGCGCTGGTGGCCGCCGGGGTCGAGCCGCTGCTGCCGGCGACCGACGTGGCCAGGGCGGTGCCCCCGCCCACCGCGATGAGGGCGGTGGCGACGGCGGCGACGCCGATGGTGCGCCTGCGCCGGGTGCGGCGCAGGATCTGGGACGCGTCGAAGTCGGGGGCCTCGGCGGAGTTCGCGAATCGGTTCATGGCGTTCATCAGTTCCTCTTCGAAAGGTGTGCAGCCGGAAGGCCATGCGTCGCCGTAAGAGGTCATCGGATTCCTTCCGTGTGCTGCCGTGGCGAAGGGGCGGAGAGCACGGGGATCTGACTTCTGAGTTTCTCGATCCCACGAGCCAGCTGGGAGCGCACCGTGCTGGGCGATATGCCCATGTCGGCTGCGATCTCGGTGTCGGAGAGGTCGTGGAAGTACCGCAGCACCACGACCGTGCGCATCCGCATGGGCAGTTGTTGCAGGGCGCGCACCAACTGGTCCCGGTTGTCCACCTGCCCGAACCCGTCTCCCGGGGCGGCTTTGTCACCGCTCCCCGGATCGGAGGTCATGCCCAGACGGCGGAACCCGCGCCAGCGGTCGTTGGCCAGGTTCACCATGATCCGCCGCACATAGAGGTCCGGAGCGTCCTTCCCTGCGATGGTGCGCCATTTGCGGCAGGCCCGCTCCAGGGTCTCCTGGACCAGATCCTCCGCTGCCTCACGGTTTCCCGTCAGGACGAAGGCGCCCCGGAACAGCGCGCTCGACCTCGCGGCGACGAAAGCCTGGAAGTCCGTCTCCATGCGCTCTCCCCTTCCTGTCACCTCTCCTCGACGTGAGCACCACCTCATCTGCTGCACGGCTGCACTGAGACCTGGGTCACAGGCGTCGCTGCCGCCCTGTCAACCGGGCGGCGGCGATGAGACCGGCGGACAGCCGCGGCCCGTCGTCTCGGCCGCGTGGGTCATGCCCAGTTCCAGGCGGCTGACGTCGGCCTCGTATGGCTCGATGCCGGGGAGGCGCAGGGCACGCATCCGTGCTCCCGTGCGGGTGGCACGCGCTCCCCGCGGTGATCCCTCGGCGGAATACTCCGCCGGGGGTTCCGGAAGGCGCTGTCCGCCACAACCCCCGAAGCGGCGTCACCGCCACAGGTCAAGGTCGTACGCGACCTCATGCGCGACGGTCCGTCGGCTCGGCTGACCGCCCCAGGGGAATGCGCCCGCCCACACGGATTAAGGTCACGGCATGCGTCTGAGCACTGTCATCCTGCCCATCCACCGCTGGACCGAAGGCCGGAAGGTCTGGCGCCGGGCCGAGGAACTCGGCTTCCACGCCGCGTACACCTACGACCACCTGTCCTGGCGGAGTTTTCGAGATCAGCCGTGGTTCGGCGCTGTGCCGACTCTCACCGCAGCAGCCGCGGCTACGGACAGAATCCGCATCGGTACCCTCGTCACCTCGCCCAACTTCCGGCACCCGGTGACGCTCGCGAAGGAACTCATCTCCCTCGACGACATCTCCGACGGGCGCGTCACTCTCGGCATCGGTGCCGGAGGGAACGGCTTCGACGCCACGACCCTGCGCGGGAGCGGCGAGGAGCCCTGGACCCCACGGGAGCGCGCCGACCACTTCGACGCGTTCGTACCCCTCCTGGACCGGCTGCTCCGGGAGCCGTCCGTGACGCAGGAGGGGCCCTTGTACACGGCGAACGAGGCCCGGAACATCCCCGGATGCGTCCAGCGCCCCCGGCTGCCGTTCGCGGTCGCCGCGACCGGGCCGCGCGGGCTGAAGCTGGCCGCCCGATACGGGCAGGCGTGGGTGACCACCGGGGACCCCAAGCTGTTCGAGGCCGGGACTCCTGAGCAGTCCGTGGCGGCCCTGCGGGGGCAGATCGAACGGCTGGGCGAGGCCGGGGAGGCGGTCGGCCGGGACACCCGGGAGCTGGACAAGATCCTTCTGACCGGTTTCACACCGGACCGCCCGCTGACGTCGTTCGACGCGTTCGTGGATTTCGCCGGTACTCACTTCGCGCTCGGATTCACCGAGATCGTCCTGCACTGGCCGGTCCAGGACTCCGATTTCGCGGCGGACGAGGCCATATTCGAACGGATCGCCACCGAAGGCCTGTCCCAGCTCGGCTGACCCTCCGGCCCTGATCGCACCCCGAAGCAGCCCCCTCGGCCCTTGGCATATGCCATTGACACGTACCGCAGCTCAGCGGCTCGCGGTCTCAGATGGGCGCCCCTCTGCACGACCGTGCGACCCGGTACGGGAGAATGGCGGGGTGACCTCAGCGATGGACCCCCCTCTGCCCGCCCTCACCCGGCTGATCGCCACCGACCTGGACGGCACTCTGCTGCGGGACGACAAGACCCTGTCGGACCGCACGATCGCGGCCCTCGCGGCAGCCGAGAAGGCGGGGATCGAGGTCTTCTTCGTCACCGGGCGGCCGGCCCGCTGGATGGATGTCGTCAGCTCCCACGTGCACGGCCACGGCATGGCGATCTGTGCGAACGGCGCGGCCGTCGCCGACCTCCACGCGGACGGCCGGCTGGTCGAGGTCCGTCCGCTGGAGCGGGGCGCGGCCCTGGACGTCGTCCGGATCCTGCGGGACGCCGCTCCGGGCACGTCGTTCGCCGTCGAACTGACCACGGGCATCCACTACGAGCCCGCCTACCCGCCGTTCCACCTGGACCCGGGTGCCACCGTGGCCGTTGCCGAGAAGCTGCTCCAGGAGGAGGAGCCGGGTTCCGGCGCCCCGGTCCTGAAGGTGCTCGCCCACCACCCGGAGATGACCCCGGACGGGTTTCTGACGCTGGCGCGTGAGGCGGCGGGCGAGATCGCCTCGTTCACCCGTTCCAGCCCCACCGCGCTGCTGGAGATCAGCGGGCTCGGAGTCTCCAAGGCGGGGACGCTCGCCGCCTGCTGTGCCGAGCGCGGCATCGCCCCGGCCGAGGTGGTCGCCTTCGGCGACATGCCGAACGACGTGGAGATGCTCAGCTGGGCGGGCGCCTCGTTCGCGATGGGCAACGCCCATCCGGCCGCGCTGGCGGCCGCGACCGGGGTCACCCTCACCAACAACGAGGACGGCGTCGCGATCGTCATCGAGCGAATCCTCGCGGGGCGCTGACACCGGGCTCGACCGGCGTCGGGGCGGGTCCCGCCGAGCGCGAAGGACCCGGAGCCGAACCACCGCGCGCCGAGGACCCGGAGCCGGACCGCCGCGCGCCGAGGACCCGGCGCGGATCCGGCCACGCGCCGGGCAACGCACGCCGAGGACCCGGGACGGGTTCCGCCGCGCGCCGAGGCCCCAGGGCCGAACCTCCCGCACGCCCAGGCGTCAGAGCGGGACCTGCCAGTACACCGTCGTCCCCCCGCCGTCCTTCCCCGTACCCGGGCCGAACCAGCTCGCCCCGCCCAGCGACTCCGCGCGGCGGGCGAGATTGCGCAGTCCGCTGCGCCGCCCGCCCTCCGGGATGCCCACCCCGTCGTCGGCGACCGACAGCCGTACGGCCTCCCGCCCGTCCGGCAGGGTGGCGGTGGCGTCGACACTCACGTCGACCCGCGAGGCCCCCGCGTGCCGGAAGGCGTTGGACAGGGCCTCGCGCAGCGCGGCGATCAGGTTCTTGCCCGCGAGTTCCCCCACGAGCGAGTCGACCGGCCCCAGGAAACGGTGCGACGGTCTGAAGCCGAGGGGGACCGCGGCCATGCCGATCTCCCGCAGCACCCGGGCCCGCAGCCCGCCCGGCGTCTCGGCGTGTTCCTGCTGGAGGGCGAAGACCGCCGTGCGGATCTCCTGGATGGTCACGTCCAGTTCGTCGACGGCGCGCCCGACACCCGCCCGCACCTCCGGGACCGCCGACCGCTGCTGAGCCTGTTCCAGCATCATCCCGGTGGTGAAGAGGCGCTGGATGACCAGGTCGTGCAGGTCACGCGCGATCCGGTCCCGGTCCTCGTAGACGGCGAGGCGCTCCCGGTCGCGCTGCGCCTCCGCCATCATCAGCGCGAGTGCGGCCTGCGCCGCGAACTGGGTGGCCAGCAGTCGTTCCGCCTCGCTGTACGGACGGCTTCCCCTCGCCCGGGGGATGGCGAGCGCGCCGAGCACCCGTCCGCCGATGCTCAGCGGCAGCAGCATGTGCGGCCCGAAGCCGTCGGCGAGCCGCGTGATCGTACGGCTGTCGGTCGTCGCGTCGTCCATGAAGACCGCCTCGCCCCTGAGCAGCGCGGCCACCACCGGGCTCCGGTGCGGGACGATCCTGCCCAGCGCCGCGCCCCGGTCGCCGTCCGCGACGGCCACGACCTCCAGACCGCCCTGCTCGGCCGGGAGCAGCACGACGGCCGCGGCGGAGTCGGCGAGGCGGCGGGCCTGTTCCGCGACGACGGTCAGCGCCTCGTCCGCGTCCCCACCGGACAGCAGGGCCGTGGTGACGGCCACGGACCCGTCGATCCACCGTTCGCGCTGCCGGGCCGCCTCGTACGCCCGCGCGTGGGCGACGGCGATCCCGGCCTCCGTGGCGAGCACCTGCAACAGATGCAGGTCGGTCTCGTCGAAGGGCTCTTCGCCGTCCTTCTCCGCCACGTAGAGGTTGCCGAACAGCTCGCCCTGGACATGGACCGGCACCCCGAGGAACGTCCGCATCAGCGGGTGGGCGGCCGGGAAGCCGGCGAACCTCGGATCGGCCGTCAGATCGGCCAGGTTGACGGGGCCCGGCTCGCGGATGAGCGCGCCCAGCAGACCGGTGCGGCCGTCGGGCCGGCGTCCGACGGCGTGGGCGACCTCCTCGGGCACCCCGTGGGTGACGAAGTCGGAGAGCCCCTCCCCCGACTCGTCCAGGACGCCGACGGCCGCGTACCGGGCGTGGGTGAGTTCGGCGGCGGTCCCGCAGACCCGGTCGAGGGTGGAACGCAGCTCCAGTCCGGTCCCCACGGACCGGGTGGTGGCCTCCAGCAGCTCCGGGACGCGGGCGGTGAGCTCGTCGGAGAGCCCTCGCAGACTTCCGGTGGACCGCGTCGCGGCGTCGTCCGGGTCCTTCGGCTCCTGCTCGGCCATGCGTCGAGCCTAATCACGCGCACCCGGTACCGCGTTTCGCCCGGAGGGCCCGGCGACCGCCCTACACGGCGACGGCCCCGGCCGGCGTGCCCGTCCGCTCGCGTTCCAGCATCCCGCGCAGCGGCCCGTCCGCCACGGCCAGTTCCTCGTACGCCCCGCGCTGCGCGATCCGGCCCTCGTCGAGCACCAGGACCTCGTCGACGGCGTCCAGACCCGCCAGCCGATGGGTGATCAGCAGAGTCGTCCGCCCCCGGGTGGCGTCCAGCAGATCCGCCGTCAGCGCGTCCGCCGTCGCCAGGTCGAGGTGTTCCGCCGGCTCGTCCAGGACCAGTACGGGGAAGTCGGCCAGGAGGGCCCGCGCCAGCGCCAGCCGCTGCCGCTGGCCGCCCGAGAGCCGGGCACCGTGTTCACCCACCAGGGTGTCGATGCCGTCCGGCAGCGACCGGACCCAGTCCAGCAGCCGGGCGCGGGCGAGGGCGTCGCACAGCTCGTCGTCCGTGGCGCCGGTCCGGGCGAGCCGCAGGTTCTCCCGGATGGAGCTGTCGAAGACGTGCGCGTCCTGGGCGCACAGCCCGACGAACGTCCGGACCGTGTCCCCGTCCAGTGCGGACGCCTCCACACCGCCCAGGCTGTACGAGCCCTCCCTGGCGTCCAGGAAGCGGAGCAGCACCTGGGCGAGGGTGGTCTTCCCCGATCCGGACGGCCCCACCACCGCCACGCGCCGCCCCGGGACGAGCGTCAGGCCGACGGAGTCCAGGGCGTCGCGGTCCGCTCCGCCGTAGCGGGCGGAGAGGTCGCGCAGGACGAGCGGGAAGGGAGAGGCGGGGGGCTCGGCCGGGTCGGCGGGTTCCCGTACGGGCAGCGGGGCGTCGAGCACTTCGTAGACCCGTTCCGCGCTCCGCCCGATCCTGCGGCGGAACTGCACGGCGAGCGGCAGCCCGTTCACCGCCTCGAAGGCCGCGAGCGGGGTGAGGACGACGACGGCGAGGGCCACACCGGCCAGGCGTCCGTCACGCACCGCCGGAAGGGCGACCAGCGCGGCCGCGACGACGGTGAGCCCGCAGAGCAGTGCGGACAGCCCCGCGCCGACCGCGGTCGCCGTCGCCGCGCGCGAGGCGATCGCGGTGAGGTCCGCGTCGGCCGCCCGCACCTCCCGCTTGCGCCGGGGCAGCGCGCCGGCGACCGTCAGCTCGGCCGTGCCGCCGAGCAGATCGGCGACCCGGACCGCCAGCAGCGACCGCGCGGGCGCCAGCCTGCGTTCCGCGTGCCGGGCCGCGGCACCGCTCACCAGCGGCACGCCCACACCTGCGAGGAGCAGCCCGGCCGCCAGCACGGCCCCGGCCTCGGGGAGCAGCCAGCCGGTGAAGCCCACGGCTCCCACGCCGACGAGGAGTGCCGTTCCGGCGGGCAGCAGCCACCGCAGCCAGTAGTCCTGGAGGGCGTCCACATCGGAGACGAGCCGGGTGAGCAGGTCGCCCCGCCGGGCCGTACGGAGACCCGCGGGCGCCACCCGCTCCAGCCCGCGGTACACCGCGACCCTCAGCTCGGCGAGCGTCCGGAGCACCGCGTCGTGCGAGACCAGCCGCTCCGCGTACCGGAAGACCGCCCGGCCCAGGCCGAAGGCCCTCGTCGCGGTGACCGCCACCATGAGGTACAGCACCGGAGGCTGCTCCGAGGCGCGGGAGATCAGCCAGCCGGAGACCGCCATCAGACCGACGGACGAACCCACGGCGAGGCTGCCCAGCAGGAGGGCCAGGGACAGCTTCCCGCGCTCGGCACGGGCGGTCTCCCTGATCCGCGCGAACACCCGGCCGCTGCCGGGGAGAGCGGCCCGCCGTGTCCCCCGCTCTTCCGGAGCCGGAGGCACGGCCACCACCGATCCGTCCCGCCCACCGGGCTCCCGGCCCGGCCGCGGGGCCGTGTCCCCGGTGTCCGGCTGTCCGTCCTCGCGCGGCTCCAGCGCCACGACCCGGTCCGCGACCGCGAGCAGTGCGGGGCGGTGGACCACCAGCAGCACGGTGCGCCCTTCGGCCAGCCGCCGCACCGCGTCGACGATCCCCGCCTCCGTCTCACCGTCCAGGCTCGCCGTCGGCTCGTCGAGCAGCAGCAGAGGCCGGTCGGCCAGGAACGCCCGTGCCAGCGCGAGCCGTTGCCGCTGCCCCGCGGAGAGCCCCGCTCCGTCCTCTCCCAGCGGGGTACGTGTCCCGTCCGGCAGAGCGGCCACGAAGTCGTACGCCCCCGCCTCCCGCAGTGCCGACTCCACCGCCTGGTCGTCGGCCTCGGGGCGCGCCAGCCGTACGTTGTCCGCGATCGTCCCGGCGAAGAGATGGGGGCGCTGGGGTACCCAGGCGATCTGCTCGCGCCAGCGCTCCGGTGACAGGGCGGACAGGTCCGTCCCACCGACGCGTATCCGCCCCTCGTCGGGACGGGTGAAGCCGAGTACCACGTCGAGGAGCGTGGACTTGCCGACCCCGCTCGGGCCGACCAGGGCGACGGTCTCCCCCGGTTCCACCACCAAGTGGGCCGCGTCCAGCGAAGGCGCGGTGCGTCCCGGGTGCCGGACGGTCACTCCCTCCAGCTCGATGCGCGGCGACGCGGGGACGGCCGAGGTCCCGGCCGTCGGACGCTCGGTCTCCAGGACCGAGAAGATCTCCTCGGCGGCCGAGAGCCCCTCCGCCGCCGCGTGGTACTGGGCCCCTACCTGCCGGATCGGCAGATACGCCTCGGGCGCGAGGATGAGGATGACCAGCCCGGTGTAGAGGTCGAGTTCACCGTGGACGAGCCGCATCCCGATCGTGACGGCGACCAGCGCCACCGAGAGCGTCGCCAGCAACTCCAGGGCGAACGAGGAGAGGAAGGCCACGCGCAGTGTCCGCAGGGTGGCCCGGCGGTACTGCGAGGTGATGGCGCGGATCGATTCGGCCTGCGCCTTGGCGCGCCCGAAGACCTTCAGCGTCGGCAGCCCGGCGACCACGTCGAGGAAGTGGCCGGAGAGCCTCGACAGCAGGTGCCACTGGCGGTCCATCCGGGACTGGGTGGCCCAGCCGATCAGTGCCATGAAGAGCGGGATCAGCGGCAGGGTGACCACGATGATCGCGGCGGAGACCCAGTCCTCGGTGACGATCCTGGCCAGCACCGCCACCGGCACGACGACGGCCAGCCCGAGCTGCGGCAGATAGCGCGAGAAGTAGTCGTCGAGCGCGTCCACCCCCCGGGTGGCCAGCGCCACCAGGGAGCCGGTGCGCTGTTCCCCCAGCCAGCCCGGCCCGAGGTCCGCGGCACGCTCCATGAGCCGGCCGCGCAGCTCGGACTTGACCGCCGCACTCGCCCGGTACGCGGCACGTTCGGTCAGCCAGGCGACGAGGGCCCGGCCCAGCGCGACCCCGATGAGCAGGAGGAGGGGTGTGCGGAGTCCGTGAACGGTGAGGCTGTCCTCGAATCCGCCCACCACCACCTCGGCGACCAGCATGGCCTGAGCGATCACCAGGGCGGCACCGGCCAGCCCGAGCCCCACCACGGCCGCCAGGAAGAAGCGGGTGGCGCGGGCGTACCTGAGCAGGCGCGGGTCGATCGGTTTCACGTGAAACAGCTCCCCAGTGAACTCATGTCGTGCGGTCGTGCGACGGGGTCAGTGCGGATCGGCGATGTGCTGCGTACCGATGCGCTTACGGAACACCCAGTACGTCCAGCCCTGGTAGAGCAGTACGAGCGGGGTCGCGATGCCCGCGCACCAGGTCATGATCGTGAGGGTGTATCCGCTGGACGAGGCGTTGGTGACGGTGAGGTTCCAGGCGTCGTTCAGCGAGGACGGCATGACGTTCGGGAAGAGCGTCAGGAAGAGCATCGTCACCGTGGCCGCGATGGTCACGCCGGACAGTGCGAACGACCAGCCCTCACGTCCCGCCGCGATGGCTCCGATCGCTCCGACCAGCGAGACCGCGGCGATCACCAGCGCGGCCAGGCTCCAGCCGTCGCCGTTGTCGAGCTGCGTCAGGACGAGGAAGACCAGCGCGAGCACCGCGGTGGCCACACCGAGCTTGACCGCGAGCGCGCGCGCCCGCCCCCGGATGTCACCGACGGTCTTGAGCGCGGCGAACACCGCGCCGTGGAAGGTGAAGAGGAAGAGGGTGACCAGACCACCCAGGAGCGCGTACGGGTTGAGCAGGTCCCAGAGGTTGCCGACGTACTCCATGTCGGCGTCGATCTTCACCCCGCGGACGATGTTCCCGAACGCCACGCCCCAGAGCACCGCGGGGACCAGCGAGGTCCAGAAGATCGCGTGCTCCCAGTTGGTCTGCCAGCGTTCCTCGGGCCGCTTCGCCCGGTACTCGAACGCGACCCCGCGCACGATCAGACAGACCAGGATGATCAGCAGCGGCAGGTAGAACCCGGAGAACAGGGTGGCGTACCACTCCGGGAAGGCGGCGAAGGTCGCGCCGCCGGCGCTGAGCAGCCACACCTCGTTCCCGTCCCAGACCGGGCCGATCGTGTTGATCAGGACCCGGCGCTCCTTGCGGTCGCGGGCCAGCAGCTTGGTGAGGACCCCGATACCGAAGTCGAACCCCTCCAGGAAGAAGTAACCGGTCCACAGGACGGCTATGAGCACGAACCAGACGTCGTGGAGTTCCATCTCTCAGCTCCCCAGCTCTCAGTAGGAGAAGGCCATCGGCCGGTCGGCGTCGTCCTCGTCGTGACCGCCGATCCGCTTGGGCGGATTCAGGTCGGCCTCGGTGAGTTCCGGCGGCCCGGCCTTGACGTACTTGACGAGGAGCTTGACCTCGATCACGGCGAGGATCGCGTAGAGCGCGGTGAAGCCGATCATCGAGGTGAGGACCTCCCCCTGCGAGACACCGGGGGAGACCGCGTCCCGGGTCTGGAACACCCCGAACACCACCCAGGGCTGCCGTCCCATCTCGGTGAAGATCCAGCCCCAGGAGTTGGCGATCAGCGGGAAGAGCATGGTCCACAGCGCGGTGATCCAGTAGAGCCGGGTGAACTTCGGGCTCAGCGCCTTGTTCCTGAAGAGCACCAGATGGGGCACCTCGTCCTCACCGGTGCGCAGTGCCGGTGGCAGCAGGAACTTCCTCCGGGTCAGCCACAGCCCCAGCAGGCCGAGTCCGAAGGACGCCATGCCGAAGCCGATCATCCACCGGAAGCTCCAGAAGGCGACCGGGATGTTGGGCCGGTAGTCACCGGGCCCGTAGGTCTCCTGGAGCTGTTCGTTGATGTCGTTGATACCGGGGACGTGCGAGGTGAAGGTGTTGTCCGAGAGGAAGGAGAGCACTCCGGGGATGGAGATCTCCACATCGTTGTGACCCTTGGCGACGTCACCGACCGCGAAGAGCGAGAAGGGCGCGCCGTCCTCGCCCTCCCACAGGGCCTCCGCGGCGGCCATCTTCATGGGCTGCTGCTTGAACATCACCTTGCCGAGGGTGTCGCCACTGACCGCGGTGAGCATTCCCGCGACGACCACCGTGACCAGCCCGACCCGCAGTGAGGTGCGCATCACCGGGATGTGCCGCTTGCGCGCCAGGTGGAAGGCGGAGATGCCGACCATGAAGGCGCCGCCCACCAGGAACGCCGCCGTGATGGTGTGGAAGAACTGGGTGAGCGCGGTGTCCTGGGTGAGCACCTTGAGGAAGTCGGTGAGCTCGGCCCGGCCGCGTTCCTCGTTGATCCGGTAGCCGACCGGGTGCTGCATCCAGGAGTTGGCCGCCAGGATGAAGAACGTGGAGAGGATCGTCCCGAGGGAGACCATCCATATACAGGCCAGGTGGATCTTCTTGGGCAGCTTGTCCCAGCCGAAGATCCACAGCCCGATGAAGGTGGACTCGAAGAAGAAGGCGATGAGCGCCTCGAAGGCCAGCGGGGCCCCGAACACGTCACCGACGAACCGCGAGTAGTCGGACCAGTTCATGCCGAACTGGAACTCCTGGACGATGCCGGTGACCACGCCCATGGCGATGTTGATCAGGAACAGCTTTCCCCAGAACTTGGTGGCCCTGAGGTACTTCTCGTTGTCCGTCCGCACCCAGGCGGTCTGCAGGCCGGCGGTGAGCGCGGCGAGAGAGATCGTCAAGGGGACGAACAGGAAGTGGTAGACGGTGGTGATGCCGAACTGCCATCGCGCCAGAGTCTCCGGTGCCAGAGCTAGATCCACGCCTCTTCTCCTTGCATCGCCGCGATCACGGCCTCGAATCGTCCCCATTGATCCGGACGATCACGGGAGAAACGGGACACGCTTGTGAACGCGTTCACATTCACAAGCAATTATGGCGCACATGGTTTCGAGGACGACGCGCGGGGGTGCGTTCCGGCCGATCCGGCGGAACCACCCGAACCGGACCACTCGGAAACACCCGGCCGAAGGCCCCGCGACGACCGCCGACGACCGCCGCACGGGGCGATCCCGCAGGGACGCGGGACCACGGCACGGCGGCCCCGGACCGGTCGAAGGCATCGACACGGTCCGGGGCCGCCGGTGTACAGCGGGCGCCGCGGGGTCAGAGCTCCCCGCGGTACGCCTCCGCCACCTTCAGGAAGATCTCGTTGGCCTCGGTCTCCCCGATCGTGATCCGCACGCCCTCACCGGCGAACGGCCGGACGACCACACCGGCCGCCTCGCAGACCCTGGCGAAGTCGAGCGTGCGCTCACCCAGCCGCAGCCAGACGAAGTTGGCCTGCGACTCGGGAACGGTCCAGCCCTGCCGTACCAGCTCCTCGCGCACCCGGGCCCGCTCGCCGACCAGCGCGCCGACCCGGCCCAGCAGCTCGTCCTCGGCGCGGAGCGAGGCGACCGCCGCGTCCTGGGCGACCTGGCTGACGCCGAACGGCACGGCCGTCTTGCGCAGCGCCGCCGCCACCGGCTCGTGCGCCACGGCGAAACCGACCCGCAGACCCGCCAGGCCGTACGCCTTGGAGAAGGTCCGCAGCACCGCCACGTTCGGCCGGTCCCGGTAGATCTCGATGCCGTCCGGCACATCGGTGTCCCGGATGAACTCCTTGTACGCCTCGTCCAGCACCACCAGCACATCGCCCGGCACCCGGTCCAGGAACCGCTCCAGCTCGGCCCTGCGCACCACCGTGCCGGTCGGGTTGTTGGGGTTGCAGACGAAGATCATCCGGGTGCGGTCGGTGATCGCCTCCGCCATCGCGTCGAGATCGTGCACCTCGCCGTCGGTCAGCGGCACCTTGACCGAGGTCGCCCCGCTGATCTGCGTGATGATCGGGTACGCCTCGAAGGACCGCCAGGCGTAGATGACCTCGTCACCCGGGCCCGAGGTGGCCTGGAGCAGTTGCTGCGCCACGCCGACCGAACCGGTGCCGGTGGCCAGATGGGACACCGGGACGCCGAACCGGTCCGACAGCTCGTCCATCAGGCCGGTACAGGCCATGTCCGGGTAGCGGTTGAAGGCGGCGGCGGCCGCGAGAGCCGACTCCATCACGCCCGGCAGCGGCGGATAGGGGTTCTCGTTGGAGGACAGCTTGAAGGCGGCCGGACCGCCGGCCGCCGCCGGCTTGCCCGGCACATAGGCGGGGACGCCGTCCAGCTCGGCGCGCAGCTTGGGGCTCTTCTCGCTCACCGCAGGTCCTCCTCGACCGTCCGTACACAGGAATACTGCTCACCTTATGAGGATTGGAGGCCCCTGCGAATGGCCCGTGCCCGAAATCTCCTTCGCGCGCTGGGCACCGGCCGCGGAATCCCCTCGCGCGCGGGGCCGCACCGGCCGCGGACCCGGGCCGGCCCGGGTCCGGCGCCGTCCGCCGCCGCCGGGCCGGAGCGGGGGGCGCAATCCGGTTCCGGCGTGCGCCGGTGGCTCACTCCGTGGTGCGCATCCCTCGAAGAGGTGAGTTGAGGCCGCTCCGCATCCAGGGCCATGCAGCAGGTACTCGCTCCCCGGCACGTGAAACCTCATCCAGAAATGGCACAACTTCCTTCACTTGCAAGGCATTTACCACTTAACGATCATGCAGAAACGTGCCTGTCGATGTAGGCATATGCGACCGGCCCCACCCGCCTCCGGAGCCCTACTATCGGCTCGCCATGACAGCAGCAGGGAAGCACCAGGTGAGCCGGACAGAGACGCCCCGGCGCAGCGGCCGGCAGGGACGGGCGGGCATCCGCGATGTCGCGGCGGCGGCCGGCGTCTCGATCACGACGGTCTCAGACGCCCTCAACGGCAAAGGCAGACTGCCGGACGCCACCCGTCGCCATGTCCGCGAGGTCGCCGAGCGCCTGGGCTACCGTCCGTCGGCCGCGGCCCGCACCCTCCGCACGGGCAAGTCAGGCCTCATCGGGCTGACCGTGACCACGTACGGGGATGAACCTTTCACCTTCACCGAGTTCGCGTACTTCGCGGAGATGGCCAGAGCCGCCACCTCGGCGGCGCTGGCCCGCGGCTACGCGCTGGTCATCCTCCCCGCCACCTCCCGCCACGACGTCTGGTCCAACGTGGCACTCGACGGGACGGTGGTGATCGACCCGTCCGACCAGGACCCCGTGGTCACGGAGCTGGTCCGGCAGGGCCTGCCCGTCGTCTCGGACGGCAGGCCGGCCGGTTCACTGCCGGTGACCGCCTGGGTCGACAACGACCACCGGGCGGCCGTGCTCGACCTCCTCGACCATCTCGCCGCGGCGGGGGCCCGCCGTATCGGGCTGCTGACGGGCACCACGACCGACACGTACACCCGCCTGTCCACCACCGCCTACCTGCACTGGTGCGAGCGGGTCGGCCAGGACCCGGTCTACGAGTCCTACCCGGCCCACGACCCCTGTGCGGGCGCGGTCGCGGCCGACCGCCTGCTGGCCCGTCCGGACCGCCCGGACGCCGTCTACGGCCTGTTCGACCCCAACGGGACGGATCTGCTGGCCGCCGCCCGCCGCTACGGGCTGCGCGTCCCCGAGGACCTGCTGCTGGTGTGCTGCAGCGAGTCCACGGTGTACGCGACGACCGAACCCCCCATCACGACGCTCTCGCTCAAACCGCGCCGCATCGGCACGGCGGTCGTCCAGCTCCTCATCGACGCCATCGAGGGAGTCGAACACGACGGACCGCTGGAGCGGGTGATACCGACCGAGCTCATCGTGCGGACGTCCTCGCAGCGCCGGCCGCCCCGTACGACGGTCAGCGCGCCACGCTCACCCGCCGGGGACTGACCGGGTCATTCCCGGACCAATTGACCGGTGAACTCCGAGTGCGTCCGGATTCACCACCCCTGGTGCGTCACACAGCACGATCCGCATTCCTATGATGGGCGCACGACACCGCGGACCACCTCTACCAGGCAGGGCCCGTCAGGTGTACGGCGGCGCGACGGTGGTGGAGGGGTCGATGACTCAGGGGGCCGGTCAGGAACCCGTGGTGCGGACAGCGACGTTGCGCGACTTCCGCGTGCCGCCCTATGCGCAGGCGCCGATGCCCCCGCCCCCGCCGCACCCGGGCAACGCCCCGGTGGGCGACGACCCGCCGGAGGGGTACACCCCCACCGAGCGCGACCTGCCGGTGATCACCCGGGACGGCGCCGCCCAGGTGCGGGCCGTGCCGGAGCCGCACCAGGGTGCCGACCCGGCCCGTGGCCCGCTGTACGTCGTCGGTGACGTCCACGGGTACCTGGACGAACTGCTCGCCGCCCTGCGCGAACAGGGCCTGATCGACGCCGAAGGCCGCTGGGCGGCCGGCAACACCCGGCTCTGGTTCCTCGGCGACTTCACCGACCGCGGCCCGGACGGCATCGGCGTCATCGACCTCGTCATGCGGCTGTCGGCGGAGGCCGCGGCGGCGGGCGGGTACTGCAAGGCCCTGATGGGCAACCACGAGCTGCTCCTCATCGGCGCCAAGAGGTTCGGCGACACTCCGGTGAACTCCGGTGCGGGCACCGCCACCTTCCAGGCGGCGTGGCTGCTCAACGGCGGTCAGAAGACCGACATGGAGCGGCTCCAGGAGGTCCACCTCCAGTGGATGGCCCGGCTCGACGCGGTCGTCGAGGAGGACGGGCATCTGCTGATGCACTCCGACACGACCGCCTACCTCGACTACGGCTCCACCATCGAAGACGTCAACGACACGGTGCACGCCATTCTCACCCGCCACGACGCGGACGAGTGCTGGGACCTGTTCCGCAAGCTCACCAAGCGGTTCGCCTTCCGGGACGAGGGCGGCGCGCAGGCCGTACGCGAGCTCATGGCGACCTACGGCGGGCAGCGCGTCGTCCACGGTCACAGCCCGATTCCCTATCTGCTCGGCGAGGTCGGCACGGAGGACGGCGAGAACAGCCCCCGCACCGTGGTGGACGGTCCGCACGTGTACGCGGACGGGCTGGCCATCGCCATGGACGGCGGCGTCACCATGGCCGGAAAGCTACTGGTCGTCCAACTCCCCCTGCATGACTGACGCTCCACGGGGAAGATCCCTCACGACCTGACCGGACCGGCCGCCGGGCCTATTTCCGGAAACCCCCTGTCACGCCCTGCCCTCACCGCTCTACCATCGGCGTACCAGTAGCAGGCTCTCCTCCGTTTCCGCCGATCCGCCCGGCAGCCCGGCCGGATCAGGCCCAACGGAGCATCGGGGGATGCACATGAACAGCGCTCCGCACCTGCTGAGCGAGGACCGGCCCGAATACGAGCGGATCCTCGCCGACGCACTGCGTCATGCTCGTGAACACCCGGACCTCGACGGGGTCGGGGACCATCTCAACGCGGAGCAGCTCCGGACGATGGCGCTCGACGCCACCGCCCTGATCACCACCGCGGCCGCCCCCGAGTACGAGCACTACGTGCGCGTCCGGGGCGAACTACGCGGCCCTGACGGGGTGTCGGAGAGGGACCTGGTCCTCGGATCCGCCCCGGACGACGGGGCCGGGGCCGGCACCCTCGCGGTGATCGCCGCGCTGGCTCCGGTGCTCGCGGGGACCGCCGCCGTGATATTCCTGCTGGTCGGCTATCTGCTGAAGGCGTTCAGCCCGTCGCTGTCCTTCGCCGGGACCATGGTCGCGGCCGGGTGGTTCTTCGCCGCGGTCGCCGCGGCCGCGACACTGGCCGCCGCGATCGGCCTCCTCGTCACCGCGCTGCGCAACGGCTCGACCGCGCTGCCCGCCATGGAGGACGACGAGGAGGAGCTGCCCGAGGATGTGGCCCGCGCCCGGGAGGCCTGGCGCCATGCCCTGCTGGAGCGCGGCATCCTGCCCTTCCTGCGGGACGCCCTGGCCGACCCGACCGCCGGGCCCGCGGCCCGTGTCCCGCACCGGTCGGCGCACCGCATCCCCAAGATCGGCTACAGCAGGCCCGACTTCTCGGGCCCGCAGGACGGCCCCTCGGCCGGGCCCCGCCCGACGTTCACCAGTCCGGACTTCACGAGCCCGGACTTCGGGGGCCCGGAGCACCAGCCGGAGTGATCCGGACGCGGCGGTGCGGGCCTTCCCCGCCTCGGTCCCGGTCCGGTCCGCCCCCGTGCTCACGCCGGACGTCGTGCGAGAGCTTCAGGGAGCGGACATCTCACCCGCAGGCCGAGAGGGCTCATGGTCAAACCACCGTCAAGTCGGGCAGCCAGGCCACCTGGAGGACCACGCAGGCGACGCCTCCCGACGCGTCCAGGCCCACCCATACCGGGTGGGTCCCGTCACCGTCGGTCGCGAACGCGAGCAGGTCGGCACTCGCCTCCTCGTCCACGGTCCGCAGGAAGAAGCCGCTGTCGGGGTCGAGATCCTCGCCCGCGTCCGGATCGTTGTCCGCCATGGCTCGTCGGTAACGGTCCTGGAGGACGGGCCACGCTCCGGCATCCGCGAAACAGCCGGTCGCCCCGCCCGTGTCGAACCCGTACGCGTGGCCGTCGCGCAGCAGTCTGAGATCGTCCCCTTCCCCCAGAGCCATCGTCCAGGACGCGACGGGCTCATCACTCACCCGCAGCCGGACCGCCGGCGAATCGGTGCGCTCGACCCACGCGTCCTCGAACTCGGAGTGGTACCCGGAGCCGATCTGCGCCGTCTCCAAGGGATAGGTGCCCGGCGGGATCTCGATCGTGATCCTCGGCCGTCCGTCGCCGAGCGGGTCGTCCACCGCCAGCCGGCCGCTGGGCACCCGCAGTCGCGGACCGGCATCCGGCTCCAGGACCACCGTGTTCTCCCGGTGGTCGCCGGTGGTGATCCGGGTGCCGGGCGAGAACAGGGCGATGAGGCCGCCCGGACCGCCCGGTCGCGGCGGCGACCACGGATCCCCGGCCGCTCCGGGGCCGGTCCCGGTGAACGGCGCCGCCGCGCACCGTATCGAGCCGACGCCACCGGACCTGTCGGCGGAGAACAGTGGCCAGCTGCCGAACTCAGGCCGCCGCAGCCACCTTTCGCCCTCAGCGAGGTCCGGCACCGTCACCGTCATGGGCCCCGCGTCTCCCTGAGGTCTGCGCGACAGCGAGCCCCGTCCCCCCGGAAACAGCTCCAGAACCGTCCGGTCGCTGGACCGTTCGAACTCCGGCACCTCGGGACCCGCGTAGACCCAGCGCTCGGTGTACCTGCGCAACAAGCGGTCCTCGTCCAGCAGCCGCAGTTCCAGGTGCTCCACCCGCCGTCCATGCTCGTCGTACACCCACACCCCGGCGTAGTGGTCGCGCCAGGACACCAGACGGACCTCGAAGGGCCCCGCGCTCCCGGCGGCCCGGTACGCCACGACGTACGGCAGGCCGGCCGAGTCCCGCGCCCGTGCCTCCTGCGGACTCAACGGCCCGACCTCAGCCCCCGCCTGGAAATCCCACCCCTCGGCATGGCTCATCTCGACCACCGGACCGCCCACCTGTACGCCTCCTCGACTCCGTGTCGAGCAAGTTACCGAAGCGCACTGACAGCGACGGGAGCGACAACAGCCGGAAGGCACGCACCACCGGCCCGAACCGCGCGCGAGGTCGCGGCTCAGCGGCTCGGCGCCGCTCCCCGGCGCCGAGCTGCCGAGCCGGGCGACAGCGTGACGGAGTGCAGCATCCACCTGGTGACGGACGACACCGACAAGCCGTTCGCGGTGGGTTTCGCGGAGGCGGGCCGGCCAGGACGGGTGGCCTGGCGGGCCCCCCTCCACCGAGGCGGCCAGGTCAGTCGGCCGGTCCGCCGCCCGTCTCCGCGAGCGGCAGATAGACGCGGTTGCCCGCCGCCGCGAACTCCTCGGACTTCCGGGCCATCCCCGCCTCGATCTCGGCCTGGTCCGCCCCGTGCTCACGCCGGATGTCGTGCGAGATCTTCATCGAACAGAACTTCGGCCCGCACATCGAGCAGAAGTGCGCGGTCTTCGCCGGTTCCGCCGGCAGCGTCTCGTCGTGGAACTCCCGTGCCGTGTCCGGGTCGAGCGCCAGGTTGAACTGGTCCTCCCAGCGGAACTCGAACCGCGCGTCGGACAGCGCGTCGTCCCAGTCCTGCGCCCCGGGGTGGCCCTTGGCGAGGTCGGCCGCATGGGCGGCGATCTTGTAGGTGATGACACCCGTCTTGACGTCGTCCCGGTTCGGCAGCCCCAGGTGCTCCTTCGGCGTGACGTAGCAGAGCATCGCCGTCCCCCACCAGGCGATCATCGCCGCCCCGATGCCCGAGGTGATGTGGTCGTACGCGGGCGCCACATCGGTGGTCAGCGGGCCGAGCGTGTAGAACGGCGCCTCCTCGCAGATCTCCTGCTGGAGGTCGATGTTCTCCTTGATCTTGTGCATCGGGACGTGCCCCGGTCCCTCGATCATCGTCTGCACACCGAACCGCTTGGCCACGGAGTTGAGTTCGCCCAGCGTCCGCAGCTCGGCGAACTGCGCCTCGTCGTTGGCGTCGGCGATGGAACCGGGGCGCAGCCCGTCGCCGAGGGAGTACGTGACGTCGTAGGCCGCGAGGATCTCGCAGAGCTCCTCGAAGTGCTCGTACAGGAACGACTCCTGGTGGTGGGCGAGGCACCAGGCCGCCATGATCGACCCGCCCCGGGAGACGATGCCCGTCTTGCGGCGGGCGGTCAGCGGGACGTACGGCAGCCGTACGCCGGCGTGCACCGTCATGTAGTCGACGCCCTGTTCCGCCTGCTCGATCACGGTGTCCTTGTAGATCTCCCAGGTCAGCTCCTCGGCGCGGCCGTCCACCTTCTCCAGCGCCTGGTAGAGCGGGACGGTCCCGATCGGGACGGAGGAGTTGCGCAGGACCCACTCGCGGGTGGTGTGGATGTTGCGGCCGGTGGACAGGTCCATCACCGTGTCGGCGCCCCACCGGGTCGCCCAGGTCATCTTGTCCACCTCCTCCTCGATGGAGGAGGTGACCGCGGAGTTGCCGATGTTGGCGTTGACCTTCACCAGGAACCGCTTGCCGATGATCATCGGCTCGATTTCCGGGTGGTTCACGTTGGCCGGCAGCACCGCACGGCCCGCCGCGATCTCCTCGCGGACGACGTCGGGAGCGACGTCCTCGCGGATCGCGACGTACTCCATCTCCGGGGTGATCTCGCCACGGCGGGCGTAGGCGAGCTGGGTGACCGGCCGGCCGTCGCGGCCGCGGCGGGGGCGGCGCGGCCGTCCGGGGAAGACCGCGTCGAGGTTGCGCAGGCCTCCGCGCGGCGAGGTGTGCTTGAGCCCGTCGTCCTCGGGACGCGCGGGGCGCCCCTCGTACTCCTCGGTGTCCCCGCGGGCGACGATCCAGTTCTCCCGCAGGGGCGCGAGCCCCCGGCGGACATCGGTCGCGGTGGCGGGATCGGTGTACGGCCCCGACGTGTCGTAGAGCGTCACGTCCTTGCCGTTGGTGAGGTGCACCTGACGGACCGGCACCCGGAGGTCCGGGCGCGAGCCCTGGACGTACCCCTTGTGCCAGCCGATGGGCTTCCCGCCCTCGCCCGCCGGAGCATTCCGCACATCCGGGGCCTTTCGCGCGTCAGGAACTTTCCGTGCGTCAGGCGCCTTCTGCGCATTCTGCTTCGAGGCAGGCGTGCGTGCGTCCGCTGTGGTCATGAGACCTACTCCCTACGCCGGCATTACCCGGTAACAGGTTCGGCGGTCGGCGCAGCGTGTCCCGTACGGATGTACGGAGGTCAGCGCCCTCTCAGCCCGGTGCTCCGAGCTCCCGCGTGTGCAAAGGTGTCTCCACGCTAGCCTCCCGTCTGGCGTGCTGGCCAGAGGGCCTCCCGTCTTCTTGGGATGATCGCGGGGTGACGTCCCCACACAGCGCACCCGACCCCCACGACCCCGCAACGGGCAGCACGCAGAGCCATGCGCATGCCCACACGCACAGCCACGGTCCGGCCGCACCCGTCTCCACACATCTGCGCAAGGTCATCGCGGCCGTGCTCATCCCCTTCGCCACCGCGGTCCTCGTCGGGATGGTGGCGCTCTGGCCCGGCGGGGCCCCGGCCCACGAACGCACGGGCGTCGGCTTCGACCGGCAGACCCAGGACGGCCGGGTGGTGAAGGTCGTCGCGGTCGACTGCGCCGACGTGAACGCCGGGCAGGTGCCGCCGACCGGCGACACCTCGACGCCGTCCGGGCGTGAGGCCGTCGCCGAGCAGACGGGCTCGTGCAAGAAGGCCACGGTCGAGGTGACGACCGGCAAGGACAAGGGCCGTACGTTCGTCGAGATCATCCAGCCCGACGCGACCCGGAAGCTGAAGCAGGGTCAGGGGGTGGTCGTGGCGTACGCGCCCGACGCGCCCCGCGACCTCCAGTACTCGGTGACGGACGTCGACCGTTCGTTCCCGATGACCCTGCTGGCCGGAATCTTCGCCCTGGCGGTGGTCGGCGTGGGCAGACTGCGCGGACTCATGGCGCTGATCGCCCTCGCGGTCTCGTTCGCGGTGCTCACGCTGTTCATCCTGCCGGCGATCCTGCAGGGTTCGAACCCGCTGCTCGTGGCCGTCGTCGGGGCCAGCGCGATCATGCTGATCGCCCTCTACACCTGCCACGGGCTGACGGCCCGTACCTCCGTCGCCGTCCTCGGCACACTCATCTCACTGGTGCTGATCGGCCTCCTGGGCTCCCTCTTCATCGGCTGGGCGAGCCTGACCGGCAACACCGACGACAACACCGGCCTGATCCACGGGCTGTACCCGGAGATCGACATGAGCGGCCTGCTGCTGGCCGGTGTCATCATCGGATCGCTCGGCGTGCTCGACGACGTGACCGTCACCCAGACGTCGGCGGTCTGGGAACTGCACCAGGCGGACCCCACCATGGGGGTCCGGCGGCTGTACAAGGCGGGCATCAGGATCGGCCGCGACCACATCGCCTCGGTCGTCAACACCCTCGTGCTCGCGTACGCGGGCGCGGCGCTGCCCCTGCTGCTGCTCTTCTCCATCGCGCAGAGCAGCGTCGGAGTGGTGGCCAACAGCGAACTGGTCGCCGAGGAGATCGTCCGGACGCTCGTCGGGTCGATCGGGCTGGTCGCCTCGGTGCCGGTGACGACCGTGCTCGCCGCCCTGGTGGTCTCCGCGGACCGCACGGGGCTCGGCGCGGAAGCCGGAGCTCCTGCACCCGTACGGACCGGGAGGGGCCGACGCCGCAAGACGTGAGCACGCGGGCTCACGGACGCAGCGGTGCCCTCGCCCGTTCAGCCCGCGTTCTGCTCCTTGGCGAGGATGCGGCCCAGGGCCTCTTCCAGACTGCCGTCGAAGTCACCCAGCGTGTGCTCCTGTCCCAGTGGTACCAACTTGTCCGTCCGGTCGAGAAATGCCACAAGAGGTGCTGTGCCGGCCCGGAAGAGCGCACGGTCGGCGCCCACCTGGAGCCGGATGTGTACGTCCGAGAGACCCTCGGGTTCGGTCGGGGCAATGTGCACATCGCCGTCGCCGCTCGGGCTGTTGAGCCCGTCCAGCAACAACTCACGACCGAACGCCCAGGTGACGGGGGCGTCACCGGGCAGGTGGAAGGTCATGCGGATCGCATACGGATCGCTGACCTCGTACCGGAGCTCCACCGGAATACGGAACGAGAGTTCCTCCGAGACGAGGAAGCTCATCATGACCTCTGCTTGAACCGACTCGCGCATCGTTCAACCCCGCAGTAGATGAAACTGGCCAGGAATGATCCCCCATGGCCCTATTGACGCCATCGTGATGCACGCGATAGCAGATCACAAGGAGTGATTTTTCAGATACTGATAGAGAACACGAACGAGCGCAAGAACGTGGTTACTTCGCAGCGTAGTTGTTCGATCGCAGCGAGCAACCGTTCTTCTTGCTCCAGGGGGAGCGAAACGGCCATCGCCGCGACAGCGGGGCCCACCGTGATCGGGATGGCCGCGCACACCGTCCCCAGCGCGTACTCCTGACGCTCGACGACGGGTTCCGTCCGCTTCATCGAGCGCAGCCGCGCGAGGAACGTCCGGCGGTCCCGTACGGAGTAGCGCGTCAGCTGCCGGACCGGATACCGGTCGAGATGGTTCTCGCGCCCCCGCTCGTCGAGCTGCCCCAGCAGGCACTGGCCGAGCGCGTGGGCATGCCCGGTCTCCCGGAAGGCGGCCCACTCGCGCACGGAGGGCACAGCCGGGCTGTCGGCCACCGCGACCAGTTCGATCTCGCCGTCCCGGTAGAGGGCGCAGTACACAGGGGCGCCGATCACGTCGGCCCAGTGGGCGAGGGAGTCCACGATCACGCCGGGCCGGGAGGCGGAGGCCCGGCCGCCGGCCAGCTTCTCGGTGGCCGCGCCGAACAGGAACACCCCGTTCTCCCTGCGGAGATAGCCCTCGTGGGTCAAGGTGCGCAGCAGGTGATAGGCGGTGGGAAGAGGAAGCCCCGCCTCCCGCGCCAGTTGCTTCGCGGGGGCGCCCTCCCGATGGGTGCCCACAGCCTCCATCAGTCTCAGCGCCCGCTGAACCGATCCGATCAATGTCGGGACAGCGGTGTTCGATGCCGTGGTCACAGGTCACCCCCAGGCATGGTGACGGGCTCTCAGCCCTCCCGCGGGGGCCGCCCCCACGGGCCCGCCGCGAGCCTGGGGTCCGGAGACCGGACGGTCGCGCAAATCACTGGGCAGGATGGTGACGGACAGTCATTTCCCAGCTGGCGGCAGCGGAACGCAACTGTATCGGCACGTTCCGTCACGGGTAACGTTTCGTCCCGGACTTCGCTCAGCTGGCCTAATCGACGTATCAGCGTCTCACCGGCACGTCACCGGGTGTCACGGGCCCTGGGACGCACGATCGTCCCTGTCAGTCGCTCCGGCGTCCCTACCAGTCGCTCCGGGAGGACGAAAGGAACTTGCGCACGACAAAGATCAGGCCGCCGACCAGGACGACGAAGATCAGCACCTTGAAGAGCAGGCCGATGACGAACCCGACCACGCTGGCGATCAGGCCGCCGAACACGACGAGCGCGATGAGCGGCACCGCGACCCACTTCACCCACCAGGGCATCCCCGCGAAAATCTCCCGCATCGCCATCGTCCGTACCTCGTCTCTGTGAGTTCCTGTCTCGATGCTAGAGCGGTCCCACCCCTCCGCGGAGGGGTGGGACCCCTTGAAGACCCCTGAGCGGTCCCCTAGGGAACCCGGAGCTCCGGCACTCAGCCCTCGGGCGGGGAGAAGACCACCATCACCCGCAGGTCCTCGGTGATGTGGTGGAACTTGTGGGCGGTGCCGGCGGGCACGTACACGACGCTTCCCCGGCCCACCTGGGTGGTCTCCGTGCCGACCGTGATCGAGGCACGGCCGCTCACGACGAGGTAGACCTCGTCCTGCTGGTGCGGCTGCTGCGGATCGAGTGACCCGGCGTCCAGGGCGTACAGGCCGACGGACATGGTGCGTTCGCGCACGAACTGCAGGTAGGCGCCGTCGTTGGCGGCACGCTCCGCCTCCAGTTCGTCCAGTCTGAATGCCTTCATCGTCCGTCCGCCCCTCGCGCCTTTTCTCGTACCCCGCCGCCGGTGTCCACCGTCGATCGTGTCTGCCACGATCAGACACATGAAGAATTTCGTAGTCAAGACGATCGCCAACGCGGGTGCGCTGGCCGTGGCCACCTGGCTGCTCCAGGACATCACGCTGACCGGCCACAGCACCGCCCGTAAGGCGCTCACCCTCCTCGTGGTCGCGCTCCTGTTCGGCCTGGTCAACTTTGTCGTAAAGCCGGTGGTCAAGCTTCTGACCCTGCCGTTGTTCATCCTGACGCTCGGGCTGATCACCCTGGTCGTCAACGCCCTGATGCTGATGCTGACCTCGTGGCTGGCGGGGGTCCTCGACGTGAGCTTCCACGTCCAGGGTTTCTGGACCGCCGTCCTGGGCGGGCTGATCATCTCGGTGGTCTCCTGGGCCCTCAACGTCGTCCTGCCCGACGAGGACTGACGCGCGCCGCCCCCTACCACGGTGGGGAGCGGGCGGGCGAAGAGCCGGAAGAGAGATGAGGAAGCAGAGATGAGCACCACGAGCGACGGAACCCGCGCCGTACGAGCGGGACTGCCCGCACCGCGGCAGTACGAACCGACCCTGCCCGGACCGGTCTTCGCCGCGCACTTCCATCTGTCCGGCGAGCCGGTCGGCCCCTACACCTACGGCCGGGACACCAACCCGACGTGGACCCTCCTGGAGCAGGCGATCGGGGAGCTGGAGGCGCCGGGGGAGCGGGTGGAGACCACGGTCTTCGCCTCCGGGATGGCGGCCGTCTCGGCCGTCCTGCTCTCCGGGGCGCGCGCGGGCGACATCGTGGTTCTGCCGGACGACGGCTACCAGGCGCTCCCCCTGGTCAGGGAACAGCTGGAAGCGTACGGCGTGCGGGTGCGCACGGCGCCGACCAGCGGCGACGCGCAGCTACGGGCCCTCGACGGCGCGAAGCTGCTGTGGCTGGAGACCCCGTGCAACCCGGGACTCGACGTCTGCGACGTGCGCCGGCTGGTCGCGGCCGCGCACGGGGCGGGCACGCTGGTCGCTGTCGACAACACGCTGGCCACCCCGCTCGGCCAGCGGCCCCTGGAGCTGGGCGCGGACTTCTCCGTGGCGAGCGACACCAAGGCCATGACCGGGCACGGCGACATCCTGCTGGGCCATGTGACCTGCAAGGACCCCGAACTGTCCGCGGGCGTACGACGGTGGCGCAAGGTCGTCGGCGCGATCCCCGGTCCCATGGAGGCCTGGCTCGCACACCGTTCGCTGTCCACGCTGCACCTGCGGGTCGACCGGCAGTGCGGCACGGCGCTCGCTCTCGCGGAGTTCCTGTCCCGGCGCACCGATGTGACGGGGCTGCGCTACCCGGGGCTGCCCACCGACCCGTCGCACCCGACCGCCCTACGGCAGATGCGCCGCTTCGGCTCCGTGGTCTCCTTCGTACTGGCGGACAAGGACACCGCCGAGCGCTTCCTGGCCGGGCTGAGACTGGTCGACGACGCGACGAGCTTCGGCAGTGTGCGGTCGACCGCCGAGCGCCGGGCGCGCTGGGGTGGGGACGCGGTGCCGGAGGGTTTCATCCGTCTCTCCGTGGGCGCCGAGGACCCGGACGACCTGCTGGCGGACGTCGAGAACGCACTCGCCGAGGCCGCCCGCTGACAGAGCCGTGGCCGGGTGCGGCCCCGTCGTCGCAGGCGGCCCGAGCCTCATGGCTCGGGCCGTCCCGGTTCACGGGGGCGCCGCGTACTTCGGTCGGCGGGCCGCCCCGTGGAGCGGCGGGAGTTTCAGAACGGGTTTCCTGGGCCACTCTCTTGCCATGACCGAACGCCCTGTGGTCAAGCGCACCGCACGCGCCGTTCTGCTCGACGGCGACGACCTCATCCTGATCAAGCGCACCAAGCCCGGGGTCGATCCGTACTGGGTCACGCCGGGTGGCGGCGTCGAGCCCGAGGACGACACCGTCATCAATGCTCTGCACCGCGAAGTCGCCGAGGAGTTGGGCGCCAAGATCGTCGATGTCGTGCCCTGCTTCGTCGACACGGTCGAGCACATCGAGGGCGGCGGCATCAAGGGCGTGAAGGTGCAGCACTTCTTCGTCTGCCGCCTGGCGTCCATGGACCCGACTCGCCGGCATGGCCCGGAGATCGACGAGCCCTGCGGTGAGTACGAGATCGTGCGGGTCCCCTTCAGCCGGATGGGGATCGCCGCAGTTCATCTGGTGCCGCTCTCGCTCCGCCACTACCTGGACGGAAACATCGAGGGAGTACGGGCGATGCACGCCCCCGACCTGGGCTGACACGAGCACAACGGTCCAGTGCGCCACCTGGTTCGCACACCGGGTACGCCGAGGCCGGTAGACGCGGATACTCCCCGTGTCAGACGACCTCCCACCCCGCGCTTGCCACCGTGTTTCACGTGAAACCACTCAAGCGTCGCGTACGCCGAAGCATCCTCGTCGCCCATGTCGCCATATCGGTGGGCTGGCTGGGTCTGACCGTGGGCCTGCTGGCCCTGTCCCTCACCGCGTTCCGCACGGGTGACCCCGCGGTGGCACACGCTTCCACGCGCGCCATGAAGGTCTTCGGCGACTGGCTCGTCGTACCGGTCGCGCTGGCCTCGCTCGTCAGCGGGCTGGTGCTGGCACTCGGCACGCCCTGGGGACTGGCCCGGCACCGGTGGGTCTGGACGAAGTTCTGGCTGACGCTCGTCACGGTCGGCCTCTCCGTCTTCTCCCTTCGCCCCGGCATCGACGCGGCGGCCGCCCGGGGGTCGGTCGACATCGATCTGGTGATCGCCCCGGCCGTGGCCTCCGCCACCTACCTCTTCATCACCGCGATCTCGGTACTGAAGCCCTGGGGACGTACTCGCCGCGGCCGCCCCAAGGTCAGTGCCGTCCCACGGTGACAGGGGCCGGCTGCGACGTGTGCCCGGCGACGGGCCTGCTGGTGCCGGAACCGGGTGTGCGGCGCTCGATCGCACCGGAGACCAGGGCCAGCAGCAGTGCGGCGGCAGCCAGGACCGCGCCCACCCAGTTGGGTGCGGTGTAGCCGAGGCCGGCCGCGATGACCACACCACCGAGCCACGCCGACAGAGCGTTGCCGAGGTTGAAGGCCCCGATGTTCACGGCCGACGCCAGCGTCGGCGCGCCTGCCGCATGGTCCAGCACCCGCTTCTGGAGCGGGGGCACGGTCGCGAAGCCCAGAGCTCCGATGAGGACGACGGTGACGGCGGCGGCGACCTTGTGGTGAGCCGTCAGCGTGAACAGCGCGAGGACCAGGGAGAGGGCACCGAGCGACACGTACAGCATCGGCATCAGATGGCGGTCCGCGAACCTGCCGCCGAGCAGGTTGCCCCCGACCATACCGAGACCGAAAAGGACCAGCAGCCAGGTGACGGAGCCCGGGGCGTAGCCGGCGACCTCCGTCATCATCGGCGTGATGTAGGTGATCGCCGCGAAGACGCCGCCGAAGCCCAGGACGGTCATCGCCATGGCCAGCAGGACCTGGACATTACGGAACGCGGCCAGTTCTCCGCGGATGCGTACGTCCTCGGGCTTCGGCTGCTCCGGCACCAGCTTCGCCACGCCCAGGAAGCCGAGGACACCGAGCCCCGCGACGACGAAGAAGGTGGTCCGCCACCCGACGGTCTGACCGATGAACGTGCCCAGCGGGACACCGACGACGTTGGCGACAGTGAGCCCGGTGAACATCAGGGCGATGGCGCCGGCCTTCCTCTCGGGGGCGACCAGCCCGGCGGCCACCACCGATCCGATGCCGAAGAAGGCTCCATGGGCGAGCGAGGCGATCACCCGCCCGGCCAGCATCGCACCGAAGACGGGCGCGAGGGCCGACACCACGTTGCCCACGACGAACAGCCCCAGGAGGAGCATGAGCATGCGTTTGCGGGGGATCCGGATGCCCAGGACGGTCATCAGCGGAGCGCCGAGGACCACTCCGAGGGCATATCCCGTGACCAGAAACCCCGCGGTCGGGATCGAGACCTGGAAGTCCGTGGCGACATCAGGGAGCAAGCCCATGATCACGAACTCGGTGGTGCCGATCCCGAAGGCCCCGACGGCGAGGGCCAGGAGCGCGAGTGGCATGGCTTCCCCTTCACTCATCATTGCGGATGCGCTTTACAAGCGTGGACAATAATTGCACACGCTGGTTAATTGCAAACGCGGACTATTGCACGGGTGTCCTATCCTGGACGCAGCAGCTCCCGCACTCCGAGGAGAGACATGACAGCGACGGATCCCGCACTCACCGCCCTCGCTCAGAGCTGGTGCGCCCTCTCCCTGCTCCACGGAAAGATCGAGGCACGTATCGAGCGGGCGCTCCAGTCCGGCCACGGCCTCAGCGCGCGCGAGTACTCGCTGCTCGACGTCCTGAGCCGCCAGCACAGCGGCACCGGCGGCCATCTGCAGATGAAGCAGGTGGCGGACGCCGTGGTGCTGAGCCAGAGCGCCACCACGCGGCTCGTCACCCGCCTTGAGGACCGCGGCCTGCTGACCCGCTACCTGTGCGACACGGACCGCCGGGGCATCTACACCGACGTCACGGACGCTGGCCTCACACTGCTGAACGAGGCCAGGCCGACCAATGACCGCGCCCTGCGCGCCGCGCTCGACGAGGCCGCGGAGAACCCGGAGCTCGCTCCTCTGGTCAGGACGGTCGAAGCCCTCAAAGTCCCCGCCTGAGCGGCCCTGTTGTTGCGTAGTCTGCCGATCATGAGCGATCTCGACATACGCCCCGCCGCACTTACCGACCTCCCTGCCGTCGTGGCCATGCTGGCCGACGACCCGCTCGGCGCCGAGCGTGAGTCGCCGGACGACCTCGCCCCGTACCGGTCGGCGTTCCGGCGGCTGGCGGACGACCCGAACCAGCACCTGGTCGTCGCCGTGCGCGAGGCACGCGTCGTCGGAACGCTGCAACTGACCATCGTTCCCGGGCTGTCCCGGCGAGGCGCCACCCGCTCGATCATCGAAGGCGTCCGTATCCACGCCGACGAACGCGGAACCGGTCTCGGGACCCAGTTGATCCAGTGGGCGGTCGACGAGTCACGGCGCCAGGGCTGCCGTCTGGTGCAGCTGACGTCCGACGCCAGCCGGACCGATGCCCACCGCTTCTACGAACGGCTCGGCTTCTCCGCGAGCCACGTGGGGTTCAAGCTCGCCCTGTGACACCCGGCCGGGCCCTCGCCGGGGCTCTTCCGCACGGAAACGGACCGTCCGCAAGGAGACACATGCACCGCATCGATGACGAACAGCGCCGCGTCAGGCTCGGCAGAAGACACCTGCTGGCCCCCTCGACGCGAGCCTCGTCCGTGCCGTCCGTCGCCGACGCGGTGGTGGCGCTGCACTCCACCGACGCGGCCACGCTCTACCTCTCCGTGTGTGCCCGGCTGGCCGAGCCGGGCGTGGGCCCCGTGGAACAGGCGCTCTACGAGGATGTCTCGCTGGTGCGGCTTCTCTCCCTGCGGAACACCCTTTTCACCGTCTCCCGCGAGGTCGCTCCGTCTGTCGACGCCGCGAACGCGCGGGCCGTCGCGGCCAAGGAGCGGCGCACCTTCCTCAAGCATCTGAAAGAGGACGGCAACGGGCTGGACGAGCGCTGGCTCGCCGACGCCGAACGACAGGCCTTCGCCGCGCTGACCGAGGGGGTCCAGGCCACCGGTAGCCAGCTCTCCGCAGCCGTACCGGCCCTGCGGACCAAGATCACGGTCTTCCCCGGTACCCGGCAGGAGACCGTGCAGGGAGTCGCCTCCCGGGTGATCCGGCTGATGGCCGCCGACGGACTCATCCGGCGGGACAGACCACGCGGCTCCTGGACCTCAAGCCAGTTCCGGTGGACGGTGACCGAGCCATGGCCCACGTCCACCACGGCCGAGGGGCAGGCCGAGGTGGCCCGTCGCTGGCTCCGCGCGTACGGACCCGGAACCGAGGCGGACCTGAAGTGGTGGACCGGCTGGGGCCTCCGCGAGACACGCGCGGCGTTGGCCGCCGTCGGCGCGGAGGAGGTACTGCTCGACAACGGGGCATCCGGCTGGATCGCCCCCGGGGATCTCGCCCCGGAGCCGGCTGTGGAGCCCTGGGCCGCACTGCTGCCCGCCCTCGACCCGAGCGCGATGGGCTGGGCCGACCGCGGCTTCCACCTCCCGGCCGGCCACCGGGCGACGCTGTTCGACCGCGCCGGGAACATCGGCCCGACCGTCTGGTGGAACGGCCGGATCGTGGGCGGCTGGGCACAGCGGGCCGACGGCGAGCTCGTCTGGCGGCTGTTGTCCGACGTCGGCCAGGACGCCTCGCCCCTGATCGAGGCGGAGGCGGCCCGACTGAGGGCATGGGTGGGCGACACCAGGATCACCCCGCGCTTCCGCACACCGCTGGAGCGCGAACTCACGGCCTGAGCCGAAAGGGGAGAGGGCACCGCGCGCAGTCGCTGTTTCACGTGAAACAGCCCTGGTAAAAGACCGTTTCACGTGAAACAGCGTCGGCTGGCCTCTGCCCTCACCTGGGCAGTCCGCGCCAGCCTCCCTCGTCCACACCTCCGGGCACGGCAGCTCCGGGGTCGTACGGCTCTCTCGTGAAAACGAACGAACCCAGATCGAGATGGTCCACGGTGCCGTTGTCCGCGCGCACGACGCGGAGCGTCTCGCCCGCGTAGTAGCCGTCGAGACCGGTCCAGGCCCCGTCCGGGCGCGCGCGGAAGCGGGCTCCGCGCCCCGGCCCCTGCGACGGCCGCAGCTCCAGCCAACGATCCGCGAGCAGATTGAGGCTGTGCGCACGCGTTCCCCAGTACCAGGTGCCGGTCAGCGCCAGCAGGTCCGCGTCCACCTCGGGCAGCGGGCGCCAGGGCTCAGGGATCCTCGGTTCGGCCTCGGCGACGATCCGGACGAGGTCCGCGGCGACTGCGGCGACCGCCGGACCGGAGGTGACGTTGGTGAGTACCACGGCCGCGACATCGTCCTCGGTGCTGAACCACAGAGCGGCCAGGAAACCCGGAAGTGACCCGGTGTGCCCGAGGAGCCTACGGCTCCCCTGCCGCAGCACCTGGAGGCCCAGACCGTAGTTCCCGATGGAGTCATGGGCCTCCGCCGGGGCTGCGGGGGCCCGCATCTGCTCGACCGAGGACGCGTTCAGCACACGATCGTCGCCCCGCGCCAGGAACAGCGCGAATCGGAGGAGGTCGGTGGTGGTCGACCAGAGCTGACCCGCCGAAGCCATGAGGCCCAGATCCTGGGCCGGCTCGGGAAGCATGACATCGGCCCATGGGTGCACGGCCCATCCCCCCGCATGCGGAGCCTGCGGCTGAACAGTCGTACGGTCCATTCCCAGCGGTTCGAGGATCTCCCGGCGCAACACCGCGGCCCAGGTGTCACCTCGGACCTTCTCGACGAGTGCGCCGAGGAGGGTGTACCCAGGGTTGGAGTAGTGGTGGACACGGCCTGGGGGGTGCGGCAGGGGGTGCTCCCCGAGCACGTCCGACAGTTCGGGCCTGACGCTGCCCGGGGTCCGCTCCCACCAGGGCGCGGGCGCCTCCGCGGCCAGACCGGCACTGTGGCCCAGCAGCTGGAACACGGTCACGCCCCCGACCCCCGTACCGGGCAGATGCTTCTCCAGCGGATCGTCCAGGTCCAGCAGACCCTCGTCACGCAGGCGCAGCACCATGACGGCGGTGAAGATCTTGGTCAGGGAGCCGATCCTGTACTGGGTGTCGCCGTCGGGACCGTGACCGTCCACACAACTGCGCGAGCCGGTCCAGACGATCGCGCCTTCGCGCTGTACAGCGGCGACGAGCGAAGGGGTTCGCCCCTCGGCCTGAGCGGTGGCGATGCGGTGGAGCAGAGCACGGCGGGTCCCGGCAAGCAGCGTTTCGGATGAGGTCATGGTCAAGGACTACCCGCGGTCCCGGCCGTCCGGCCAGCACTTTTCGCGATCGGCGTGACGGCCGGTCGAACTGGTTCCGCTCGACGGCAGCACGCGCGGGCCGCCCTGCTCGCCGAAATGGGCCCTCCGGCCTCGGTGCTTCCCGTCCTCAGCCGGAAGGCGCGGGGGTGAGGTGAGTCCGCAGGCTGTCTGGGCAGCCCGCTCCCCTGGACGTAGCCTGCCTCCCATGGCCGAGACCGGACACGCTCCCGCCCGTATCCGCGCCCTGCCGAGCTGGCTTCTGGGCCGCGCCGCCGCCCGTGGGCACCGGCTCGTCGGCGCGGCCCTCGCCGAGGTGGGCATGCGGATGACGCATCACGCCGTTCTCACGGCCGTCGCCGAAATGGGTTCCCTGTCACAGGCCGAGCTGGGCCGAAGCCTGGGAATCGACCCCAAGGACATGGTCGCGATCCTCGACGATCTCCAGAGCGACGGCCTCGTGACGCGTACGCCGGACACCATGGACCGCCGGAAGAACGTCATCGCCCTGTCGTCCGGCGGGAAGCATCGTCTGCTGCGCACGGAGGAGCTGGGCCGCGAGGCGAACGACGAGCTGACCGCCGCCCTGACGCCCGAGGAGCGCACGCAACTCGTCCACCTCCTGACCCGCATCGTCGAGCCCCGGTAGCCCCGCACGCTCCGCTCAGAAGGGCGGCCGCGCACCGTGCCAGGCGCTCATGCCTGTCCGGTGGCCGGGGCCGGGGCGGCGTCGTCGGCCCGGGGCGGGGACGACTCGACGGCGCTCTGCGGAGTGCGGTAGGCACGGAGGGAGGCATTGGCCGACGCCACGACAGCGACCGCCGCGGTGGCGGACAGGCCACCGATGACCAGGGCGAAGGGTGCGGACGTGACCGACGCCAGCAGGCCTCCACGGAAGTTGCCGAGTTCGGGGCCGGCGACGCCGATGACGTGTTCCACGGACGAGACGCGTCCCCGGTAGGCGTCCGGGGTCTCCAACTGAACCAGGGCGCTGCGGGACACCACCGACACGGTGTCGGCGGCACCGGCCACGGCCAGGCAGCCGAGGACCAGCCACAGGGGCCCGGCCAGGCCGAAGCCCGCCAGCGCCAGGCCCCAGACACCGGCCGCGGTCAACTGGACGAGTCCGGAACGGCGCAGGCGTGTCACCGTGCCGGAGAGCAGACCGGCCGTGATGCCTCCGACCGCGACGGCCGAGAGGAACAGGCCGAGGGTCTGCGGGTCGCCGTCGAAGCGGATCTCGTTGACCAGGGGGAAGAGCGCGATCGGCATGGCGAGCAGGGTCGCGGACAGGTCGGTCGCCATCGATCCCCACAAGGTCGGCCGACGCAGGACGATGCGCCATCCCCCACGCTCCGGTCGCCGCCTGCCGTCCGTCGCGCCGTCCGCACCCCCGGGCTTCATGGACGGAAGGCGGGTCACCGCGAGCGCCGAGACCGCGACGGCGACGGCCTGTGCGGCATAGGCGGCGGAGAAGTCCCAGCGGGCGATGATCAGCCCGGCCAGCGCGGGTCCGGCCAGCATGGCCGCCTGGAAGGAGACGTTGGTCAGCGCGAGACCGGCCGCTACCTGGTCGGGCGGCAGCAACCGGACCGGAAACGTGCGCCGGGCGGGAGCACCGAGAGCACCACAGGCGGCCCCCAGGGCGACCAGGGCGAGCAGCACCAGAACGCTCCGGTTGTCCACGGCTGCCTGGACGCACAGTCCCGCAGCGGCCAGCAGTTGGCCCGCGGTGGTGGCCCGTACGACCGCTCGGCGGTCCACGGTGTCGGCCAACGTGCCGCCGAGCAGTCCGAACAGCACCATCGGCACCCCGGTGGCCAGCCCGATGGCGCCGGTACCCACCGGGCTGCCGGTCAGATCCCAGACCTGGGCCAGAACCGCCACCGTGGCTATCTGCCCGCCGAGTTGGGAGGCCGAGGAGCCGATCCACAGAGCGCGGAACGGCCGGCTGCCGCGCAGCGGGCGGGTGTCGAGGAACCGGCCGCGCGCCCTCACCGCGGTGGCACGAGGTGGTCGAGGACGCGCTGCCGCATCGACCGGCGTTCCAGCGACCGCCGCAGCTCGTCGACGACCGAGGTCAGCGCATACGGGCCCTCGCCGTCCAGCTCCGCGACCGCCGCGTGGGTGGCGCGCCACTCGGCCTCCAGGAACGGCACCAGCGACCGGCCACGCTCGGTCAGGTCGATCCGCCGGGTGCGGGCGTCGGGCCCCGGCTCGGAGGTGACCAGCTCCTCCTTGCGCATGGCGGCGACGGTCTGGCTGACCGCCGAGTGCGTACGGTCCAGGGACTCGGCCAGTTCACGGACCGTCAACGGCCCGGTGTGGGCGAGCCGGATCAGCGGACGGACGAACCGCGGCCGCACCCCCTCGATACCACGCCCGATGTGGACCTGTTCGATCTCGGCTTCCATGGCGGCCAGCAGTGTGTGCATCGACTGCCAGGGATCGGGCAGCTCGGTGGGGTCCTGGGTCGTCACCGCGCCAACATAACAGCGCTGCTATACATGCCGGCCGGATCGCCGGATCGTACGGGTGGCCGCCGGGACGACGGTGTCGCTTCCTGGACCAGCCCTTCACAGTAGCCACCCGCGGCTGTTCTGCCGACCGTGAAGTCCGGCCCGGCCGGGCTCGGTCGTCACTAGGGTCCGGTCTCATGACAACGGTCACCACACGCACGGTCGCATACCCGGCTGACGGGCTCACGATGGTCGGTCACCTCGCGCTCCCCGCCGGTGTCGACCGCCGGCCCGCGGTACTGATCGGGCCCGAGGGGACGGGCCTGAACGACTTCCAGCGCCGCCGGGCCGACGCCCTCGCCGAACTGGGGTACGTCGCCTTGGCCTTCGACATCCACGGCGGGCGGTGGTTCACCGACCCGCACGACATGCTGGCCCGCGTGACCCCGCTGCTCGCCGACCCCGACCGGATGCGGGGTATCGGCCACGCGGCACTCGATGTGCTGCGCGCCGAACCGCGAACCGACCCCGACCGGATCGCCGCCATCGGCTACGGCACCGGGGGCGCGATCGCACTGGAACTCGGGCGCGACGGCGTCGGCCTGCGGGCGATCGGCACGGTCAACGCACTGGCCACGGGCCGACCGGGCGAAGCGGCGCGCATCCGGTGCCCCGTGTGGGCGGGGGTCGGATCGGAGGACCCGATCATGCCCGCCGCGCAACGGGACGCCTTCGCCGACGAGATGCGGGCCGCGGGCGTCGACTGGCGCCTGGTGGTCTACGGCGGAGCCCTGCACGCCTTCCACCACCCACCGGTCGACCAGATCGTGCTCCCCGGCGTCGGCCACCATCCGCGGCACGCGCGGCGAGCCTGGCGGGACGTCGTCGCCCTGCTCGACGAGTGCCTGCCCGTGACGGAATGAGCTGGGGGCACAGTTGACGGCTTCTCAGCCTTCGTCCGCGTGGTCCGTCGCGTGCGGGAGCAGGGGGAACAGCCGGGTGATGAGGGCCACCGGCAGAGCGCCGTCGGGCCGTGCCAGAGGGCGTTGTTCACGGTCGTGGTAGGGCGCCAGCGCCCCTCGGATCACGTCGGCGACCCGGTTCATCTCTTCAGGCGTCAGATAGGCGAAGGCGCTGAAGGCTTCGTCGTGGCGCCAACCGGCTGGCGCGTCATCAGGGCCGCCGGCCTCGGCCGGTAGACACCGGAGGCAGGGTCTCACAGTCCGTGACGTGCCGATCTTGCGTGCCCGGGGCGTTCTTGGCTGTCCCACGGCCTTGTCATCCATGATCAACGTCAGATCCGTGGCATTTTCCTCGCGAGGGCGAGGGCGAGGGCGAGGTTCAGCACGAGGGCTACCGGCGGATCCAGGTCTCGCACCGATGAGTCTCCTGCGCCGCGCTGGTCTGTACGAGGACGCAGAACACCAACGAATGGAAGGCTGGGCCATGCGGAAACTGATCTACGGCATGAACCTGACCCTGGACGGTTACATCGCCGCGGCCGGCGACGACATCGGCTGGAGCGGACCGCCGAGCCAGGAACTGTTCCAGTGGTGGCTCGACCACGAGCGGGAGAGTGGCCTGTCGCTGTACGGGCGCAAGCTGTGGGAGGCGATGAGCTCCTACTGGCCGACCGGCGACCAGCAGCCCGACGCCACCCCGGCGGAGATCGAGTTCGCGCGGAACTGGCGGGACACGCCGAAGGTGGTGTTCTCCTCGACGGTCGGCACGGTCGACTGGAATACCCGCCTGGTCACCGGCGACGCGATCGCCGAGATCACCCGGCTCAAGGCCGAGGACGGCGCACCGATGAACATCGGCGGCGCGACGCTTGCCGGGGCCGCCATGCGCGCCGGGCTGATCGACGAGTACGTGATCACCACCCATCCGGTCCTGGTGGGCGGCGGCACGCCGTTCTTCACCGCTCTGGACAGGTGGGTGAACCTGAATCTGGTGGAGACGCGGACGTTTCCCGGCGGCGTGGTCCTGACCAGGTACGAGACGAGACACTGAGCGGCCTCGCGCTGTCTCACGGCTTGGAGGGATGTTTCCTCCCACCGCCGTGGCGACCCTCCCCCACCGCATGTCCCCGGCATCCGTGCCGACGCTGTGCCACCGAGGACGAGATGGTGCCGCGAACCCTGAGACCCGGCACCGGGCCCGCGGAATCAGGTCTGGGCCATGTCCACGAAGCGCGAGTAGTGGCCCTGGAAGGCCACGGTGATCGTCGCCGTGGGGCCGTTACGGTGCTTGGCCACGATCAGGTCCGCCTCGCCCGCACGGGGGGACTCCTTCTCGTACGCGTCCTCGCGGTGCAGCAGGATCACCATGTCGGCGTCCTGCTCGATGGAGCCCGACTCTCGCAGGTCGGAGACCATCGGCTTCTTGTCGGTGCGCTGTTCGGGGCCACGGTTCAGCTGGGAGAGCGCGATGACCGGGACTTCCAGCTCCTTGGCGAGGAGCTTGAGGTTCCGGGACATGTCCGAGACCTCCTGCTGCCGGCTCTCGGCGCGCTTCGCGCCGCCGGACTGCATCAGCTGGAGGTAGTCGATGACCACGAGCTTGAGGTCGTTGCGCTGCTTGAGCCGGCGGCACTTCGCGCGGATCTCCATCATCGAGAGGTTCGGCGAGTCGTCGATGTACAGGGGAGCGGCGGAGACGTCCGGCATCCGTCGCGCCAGCCGTGTCCAGTCCTCGTCGGTCATGGTGCCCGACCGCATGTGGTGCAGCGCCACCCGCGCCTCGGCGGACAGCAGGCGCATGGCGATCTCGTTGCGCCCCATCTCCAGGGAGAAGATCACGCTCGGCAGATTGCTCTTGATCGAGCACGCACGGGCGAAGTCGAGCGCCAGGGTCGACTTACCCATGGCGGGCCGTGCCGCGATGACGATCATCTGGCCCGGGTGCAGGCCGTTCGTCAGGGCGTCGAGGTCGGTGAACCCGGTGGGGACACCCGTCATCTCGCCGCTGCGGGAGCCGATCGCCTCGATCTCGTCGAGGGCACCCTCCATGATGTCGCCGAGCGGGAGGTAGTCCTCGCTGGTGCGCTGCTCGGTGACGGCGTAGATCTCGGCCTGCGCGGAGTTGACGATCTCGTCGACGTCCCCGTCGGCCGCGTATCCCATCTGCGTGATCTTGGTGCCGGCCTCGACCAGGCGGCGGAGGACCGCCCGCTCGTGGACGATCTCCGCGTAGTACGAGGCGTTGGCCGCGGTCGGCACGGACTGGACGAGGGTGTGCAGATAGGGAGGTCCGCCGACCTTGGTGATCTCACCGCGCTTGACCAGCTCGGCGGCCACCGTGATCGGGTCCGCCGGTTCGCCCTTGGCGTAGAGGTCGAGAATCGCCGTGTAGACGGTCTCATGGGCCGGGCGGTAGAAGTCGTGGCCCTTGATGATCTCCACGACGTCCGCGATGGCGTCCTTGGAGAGCAGCATCCCGCCCAGGACGGACTGCTCGGCGTCGAGGTCCTGCGGAGGGACCCGCTCGAAGCCGGACTGACCACCGTCCCAGCCGCTGTCCCGGCCCCGGTCGTGCTGCTCCTCGCGCCCCTTGCCCTCACCTCGTCGCTGACGGGAAACAGGCAGACGGTCACTGGGACCGACATCGGCCCAGGGATCGTCCAAAGGCTCGGGGATGCTCACCCGGCCACCTCCTCCCGTCCGCTTCGCGGACCTAGCCGTGCCACTCTTTCTTACGGCACGGCACCGACAAACAAGACGCCCGACTCCGGTTCCGGCGCGTCAAGTTCTGCGGATTTCCAGGCCGGAACGAAGTGCGGGCGCCGGACCACGGTAGGCCGGTCCGCACCGTCAGCCAATCTGGTTATCCACAGGCCATGTGGACGACGGACCAGATGTTGTGGAGAACTCCCCCGATCCTGTGCACGGACCGGGGGACAGAACTGTGGACAAACTCATAGCACCACCCCCGCGAGCCGTCTGACCTGGGGTTTCCCCGTCCACTGACTGTGGGGGAGAAAAACTTTCCCCCACTTCTCAAGATCATCGGAATCACCGTGCGGCGGAGCCGTGGAGCCCGTCTCACGTAAGGGCCAAGAGAGCGTTGCATCTCTTACCTGTGGAAGATTAGATTGACCCCCATGACCGAGGCCCCCACGACCCCACCGCCGTCCCGTCGCCGACACGACCGCGAGATCGTCGCACTCGCCGTTCCGGCCTTCGGCGCACTCGTCGCCGAGCCGCTTTTCGTCATGTTCGACAGCGCCGTCGTCGGCCACCTCGGTACTCCCCAACTGGCCGGCCTGGGCGTCGCCGCGGCCCTGCTGACCACGGCGGTGAGCATCTTCGTCTTCCTCGCCTACGCCACCACGGCAGCCGTGGCCCGTCGCGTGGGCGCGGGCGACCTCCCCGCCGCGATCCGTCAGGGCATGGACGGGATCTGGCTCGCCCTGCTGCTCGGTGCCGCCGTGGTCGCCGTCACCCTTCCCACCGCCCCCTGGCTGGTCCAGGCGTTCGGCGCGTCCGACACCGCGGCCCCCTACGCCACGACCTATCTGCGGATCTCCAGCCTCGGTATCCCCGCGATGCTGGTCGTCCTCGCGGCAACGGGGGTACTGCGCGGACTCCAGGACACCCGGACCCCCCTGTACGTCGCGGTCGGCGGCTTCGCCGCCAACGGCATCCTCAACGTGACCCTGGTCTACGGAGCCGGCCTGGGGATCGCCGGATCCGCCTGGGGAACGGTGATCGCCCAGGTCGCCATGGCGCTCGTCTACCTCGTCGTCGTGGTGCGCGGAGCCCGACGGCACGGAGCCTCGCTGCGTCCCGACGCCGCGGGCATCCGCACCAGTGCCCACGCGGGTGTCCCCCTGCTGGTCCGTACGCTCTCGCTGCGCTCGATCCTGATGATCGCCACCGCCGTCGCCGCCCGGCTCGGCGACACGGACATCGCCGCGCACCAGATCGTCCTCTCCCTCTGGAGCCTCGCGTCCTTCGCGTTGGACGCCATCGCCATCGCCGGTCAGGCGATCATCGGCCGCTATCTGGGCGCCAACGACGCGGACGGCGCCCGCGAGGCCTGCCGACGGATGGTCCAGTGGGGAATCGTCTCCGGTCTGGCCATCGGGGTGCTGATCGTGGTGGCCCGGCCCCTGTTCATCCCGCTCTTCACCAGTGACCCCGCCGTACGCGACACTCTGGTGCCCGCCCTGCTCGTGATCGCCCTCACCCAGCCGATCGCCGGCGTGGTCTACATCCTGGACGGCGTCCTGATGGGCGCGGGCGACGGACGCTATCTCGCCTGGGCCATGCTGCCGACCCTGGCGATCTTCGCTCCCGTCGCGCTTCTCGTGCCCGTCATCGGTGGAGGCCTCACCACCCTCTGGTGGACGATGGCGCTCATGATGGCGATCCGGCTGGTCACGCTCTGGCTCCGTACGCGATCCGGCCGCTGGATCGTGACAGGCGCGACCCGCTGAACCACCAGGCGCCACCCGGCCACCCTGAGCGGCCAGCAGCTCACCCACACCCACCAGGCCACCTCGCCCCAGAGCACACGTTTCACGTGAAACACGCGAGGACCGTCCCACACCGCCTACCGAACGACAAAGGGCCGCACCCTGGGGTGCGGCCCTTCATTCAGCTCTGCCGAGCTGCGCCCTTAGGCGGCAACGACCTCGATACCGAGCTTCGCGGCGACCTCGGGGTGCAGACGGACGGACACCTGGTATCCGCCCAGCGTCTTGATCGGCGAACCGAGCTCGACGCGACGCTTGTCGACGTCCGGGCCACCCGCGGACTTGATCGCCGAGGCGATGTCGGCCGGGGTGACGGAGCCGAAGAGGCGGCCGGCGTCGCCGGAGCGAACAGCCAGACGGACCTTCACGGCTTCGAGCTTGGCCTTGATCTCGTTGGCCTGCTCGATCGTCGCGATCTCGTGGATCTTGCGGGCGCGGCGGATCTGCGCCACGTCCTTCTCGCCACCCTTGGTCCAGCGGATGGCGAAGCCACGCGGAACCAGGTAGTTGCGGGCGTACCCGTCCTTGACGTCCACGACGTCGCCGGCGGCACCGAGGCCAGTGACCTCGTGGGTGAGGATGATCTTCATGATTCGGTCACCCTTCCCTTATCGCGCGGTGGACGTGTAGGGCAGCAGCGCCATCTCACGGCTGTTCTTGACTGCCGTGGCGACGTCACGCTGGTGCTGCGTGCAGTTGCCGGTGACGCGGCGGGCACGGATCTTGCCGCGGTCGGAAATGAACTTCCGCAGCATGTTCGTGTCCTTGTAGTCCACGTACTGGGTCTTGTCCTTGCAGAAAGCGCAGACCTTCTTCTTAGGCTTGCGCACAGGCGGCTTCGCCATGGTGTTTCTCCTGTGTGATCAAGAAGTGGGGGTACGAGCAGCCCTAGAAGGGGGGCTCGTCCGAGTAGCCGCCGCCGGAACCGCCGGAGCTTCCGCCCCAGCTCCCGCCGCCACCCTGCTGACCGCCGCCGCCCTGCTGGCCGCCGGACGGGCCGCTGGTGGCCCAGGGGTCGTCCGCCGGAGCGCCGCCGCCCTGCTGGCCGCCGCCACCGGGACCGCCGCCACTGGGACCGCCGCCCCAGTTGCCGCCGCCCTGCTGGCCGCCGCCGTATCCACCCTGGCCGCCCTGCCCACCGCGACCGGTGGTCTTGGTGACCTTGGCCGTGGCGTTCTTGAGGCTGGGGCCGACTTCCTCGACATCCAGCTCGTAGACCGTGCGCTTGACGCCCTCGCGGTCCTCGTAGGACCGCTGCTTCAGCCGGCCCTGCACAACGACACGCATGCCGCGCGTGAGCGACTCGGCGACGTTCTCCGCCGCCTGACGCCAGACCGAGCAGGTGAGGAACAGGCCTTCGCCGTCCTTCCACTCATTGGTCTGCCGGTCGAAGATGCGGGGAGTGGACGCGACACGGAACTTCGCGACCGCCGCACCGGACGGGGTGAAGCGCAGCTCGGGGTCGTCGACGAGATTGCCGACGACCGTGATGACGGTCTCGCCTGCCATGGATGAACCTCTCGGCGGGGATTGCTTCTGGCTGCTTGCTACTCGAACCCGATGAACGCTGAGCTAGACGCTCAGTGGATCTCGGGGCGGAGGACCTTGGTCCGGAGGACCGACTCGTTCAGGTTCATCTGTCGGTCGAGCTCCTTGACGACCGCAGGCTCGGCCTGGAGGTCGATGACCGAGTAGATGCCCTCGGGCTTCTTCTTGATCTCGTAAGAGAGACGACGACGGCCCCAGGTGTCGACCTTCTCGACCTTTCCGTCGCCCTCACGGACGACGGAGAGGAAGTTCTCGATCAGCGGGGAGACAGCTCGCTCCTCGAGATCGGGGTCGAGGATGACCATCACCTCGTAGTGACGCATGTGGAACCCACCTCCTTTGGACTCAGCGGCCACGGTCGTTCCGTGGCAGGAGGGTCGTGATGCGTGAGCAACAGTGTTTCCCGAGTAGAACAGCCACCACTGACAACGCCCCTCTCATGGATCGAGGGGGTTGCCGGGCCGGCTTCGGGCAGACACCGGTGCAGACCGTACAGACTACCCGCAGACCGGCTTCCGGTTGAAATCCGGTGTTCAGGGCGCACAATCGAGACAGACGCGGTGTGACAGGCGCTACATTGCCCGCCCTTTCGGCCAGGAGGTGCTCCATGGCACAGACGATCCGATCCGCCGGCAGCCGTCCCGCTCCCAGCCGGGTGGCGAACCCCCGGCCCCCCACCGGTTCGCTCTTCGCGACGGACGGCAGGCCCCACCCGCTCCAGGAAGTGCTGATGGTGGTGGCCGGGGCACTCGGTGTCCTGGCCTTCGTGGCGGGGATGTTCCACCACCTGCACCTGCTCAGCTCCTGGGCGGGCCTGGTCGGCCTCCTGGTCGGGGCCTACGGGCAGTACATCTCCAAGACCACCTGGCAGCGGTTCGCCTTCATCATGTCGATCGGCTCCTCCGGGGTCGGCTTCCTCCTCGGTATGGCGCACGGCGGTCTCTTCGGCGGCGTGATCACCTGACCGGCAGAGCCGTGGCCGGCCCGGTCGGCCACTTCGCGCGGCACTCCGGCGGGCGGTGCGCCACCACGGAAGCCCGGCTCGGTCCCGACGGGGCCGGGCCGGGCGTCCCTCGGCCACAGTAGGCTTCGGCGCGAGAGCCGGAGCCCCTGACCGATGGGGACACACCTGCCGAGGAGCGCCCCGCATGAGCCTGACCCTGAGGACCATCAGCCGAGAAGAGCATCTGGCGTACATCCAGAGTCTTCCCTCGGCCAGTCACTGCCAGGTCCCGGCGTGGGCGGACGTGAAGACCGAATGGCGCTCGGAGAACCTCGGCTGGTTCGACAAGGCCGGCCAGATGGTCGGCGCGGGCCTGGTGCTGTACCGCCAGCTGCCCAAGATCAAGCGCTACCTCGCCTATCTCCCCGAGGGCCCGGTCATCAACTGGTACGCCCCGAACCTGGACGACTGGCTCCAGCCGATGCTCGCGCACCTCAAGCAGCAGGGCGCCTTCTCGGTGAAGATGGGCCCGCCCGTGGTCATCCGCCGCTGGGACTCGGCGGCCATCAAGGCCGGCATCCAGGACCCCGAGGTCAAGCGGCTGCGCGACGTCGAGGCCACCCACATCGAACCGCGGGCCTTCGAGGTCTCGGACCGGCTGCGGAAGATGGGCTGGCAGCAGGGCGAGGACGGCGGCGCCGGATTCGGTGACGTACAGCCCCGCTACGTCTTCCAGGTGCCGCTGGCCAACCGCTCCCTCGAAGACGTGCTCAAGGGCTTCAACCAGCTCTGGCGACGCAACATCAAGAAGGCCGACAAGGCCGGCGTCGAGGTCGTCCAGGGCGGGTACGAGGACCTGGCCGAGTGGCAGCGGCTGTACGAGATCACCGCGGTGCGCGACCACTTCCGCCCCCGCCCGCTCTCCTACTTCCAGCGCATGTGGACGGTCCTCAACACCGAGGACCCGAACCGCATGCGGCTCTACTTCGCCCGGCACAACGGCGTGAACCTCTCCGCCGCCACGATGCTCGTCGTCGGCGGGCACGTCTGGTACTCGTACGGCGCCTCCGACAACATCGGCCGTGAGGTCAGGCCGTCGAACGCCATGCAGTGGCGGATGCTGCGCGACTCGTACGCGATGGGCGCGACCGTCTACGACCTGCGAGGCATCAGCGACTCCCTGGACGAGACCGACCATCTGTTCGGCCTGATCCAGTTCAAGGTCGGCACCGGCGGGGAAGCCGTCGAGTACGTCGGCGAGTGGGACTTCCCCCTCAACAAGCTGCTGCACAAGGCGCTCGACATGTACATGTCCCGCCGCTGACCCCCCGCTCCATCCCGCTCCACCCCCAGCTCCTCCTTCCCCCCCACTCCCTCGCAGCCACCAGAAAGGTTCCGGGCCGGCCATGGCGCTCTCCCTCTATGTCGACACCGCGCGCTGGCGGGCGCACCAGAAATCCGTGCTCGACCAGTTCCCCGGTCTCGTGCCCGTCTGCAAGGGCAACGGATACGGCTTCGGCCACGAACGGCTGGCCGACGAGGCCATCCGTTTCAGCTCCGACACCCTGGCCGTCGGCACCACCTACGAGGCCGCCCGGATCAAGGACTGGTTCAGCGGCGACCTGCTGGTGCTGACGCCCTTCCGGCGGGGCGAGGAGCCGGTACCGCTGCCCGACCGCGTCATCCGCTCGGTCTCCTCGGTGGACGGCGTCCACGCCCTGGTGGGTGCCCGGGTCGTCATCGAGTGCATGAGCTCGATGAAGCGCCACGGCGTGAAGGAGGAGGAGCTCGGTCTGCTGCACGCGGCGATCGAGGACGTACGCCTCGAAGGGTTCGCCCTGCACCTGCCGCTGGACCGCACCGACGGTTCGGACGCCGTCGAGGAGGTCATCGCCTGGATGGACCGCCTGCGCGCCGCCCGGCTGCCCCTGCACACCATGTTCGTCAGCCACCTGCGGGCGGAGGAGCTGGCACGGTTGCAGCAGCAGTTCCCGCAGACCCGCTTCCGGGCCCGCATCGGTACGCGGCTCTGGCTCGGCGACCACGAGGCGACGCAGTACCGCGGCGCGGTGCTCGACGTCACGCCTGTGGTCAAGGGCGACCGGTTCGGCTACCGCCAGCAGAAGGCCGCCTCCGACGGCTGGCTGGTGGTCGTCGCGGGCGGCACGTCGCACGGCGTCGGCCTGGAGGCTCCGAAGGCGCTGCACGGGGTGATGCCGCGGGCCAAGGGCGTCGCGCGTGCCGGTCTGGCCACCGTCAACCGCAACCTGTCGCCGTTCGTCTGGGCCGGCAAGCAGCGCTGGTTCGCCGAGCCGCCGCACATGCAGGTGTCGATCCTGTTCGTCCCGTCGGACGCGCAGGAACCGAGGGTCGGCGACGAACTGGTGGCCCATCTGCGCCACACCACCACCCAGTTCGACCGCCTGGTGGACCACTAGGGCGTCCGCGCCGGCGGCCCGCGCCCGCTCAGCGCGCGGGCGGCCCGCCCGCGGCGCCCCACTCCACCGGCTGTCCCTCGGCCGCGGGTGCCCGGTCCCCGGCGGAGGGCTGCGGGGGCCCGGCGAGCGCGACCCGGTCCGGGGCCTCGTCGAGCACCCCGCCCGACGGGTCGTCGGAGCCGTCGCGCCGCACCGGGTCCCGCTCGGGCATCAGGATGTCCCGGACGACCATGGCGCACAGGTACAGCGTCCCCAGCAGATGCAGGACGACCGTGATCTGGTAGCCCTCCTGCGGCAGGCCCTGGTGCTTGTCCCCGCTCGTCGTGTACGCGAGGTACATCCAGATCCCCAGGAAGTACGCGACCTCGCAGGCCTGCCAGATCAGGAAGTCCCGCCAGCGGGGCCGGGCCAGCGCGGCGAGCGGGATCAGCCACAGCACGTACTGCGGTGAGTAGACCTTGTTGGTCAGGACGAACGCGGCCACCACGAGGAAGACGAGCTGGGCGAAGCGCGGTCGGCGGCGGGCGCTGAGGGCCAGCCCGGCGATCCCCGCGCACAGCACGATCATCAGGAGCACCGAGGCCGTGTTGACGGTGGAGACGTCGATGGGCTTCCCGGTGCGCTGGGTGATGAGCAGCCAGAACGAGCCGTAGTCGATCTGCCGTTCCTGGCTGAAGGTGTAGAACTTCTTCCACCCCTCGGGGGCCGCCAGCATGACCGGCACGTTCACCACCAGCCACGCCGCCACGGCCCCGAACAGCGCTCTGGAGAAGTCGCGCAGCCTCCCGGCCCGCAGGCACAGCACCAGCAGGGGACCCAGCAGCAGCACGGGGTAGAGCTTGGCCGCCGTCGCCAGGCCGATGAGGATGCCGAAGGCCAGGGCCCGGCCCCGGGACCACATGAGCATCGCGGCCGCGGTCAGCGCGACGGCGAACAGGTCCCAGTTGATCGTCGCGGTCAGGGCGAACGCCGGCGCGAGGGCCACCAGCAGCCCGTCCCACGGGCGGTTCCGGTGCGTCCGGGCGACACAGACGACGATGACCACGGCGCAGATCATGAGCATGCCCGCGTTGACCATCCAGTACATCTGCTCGCGCTGCTGCATGGGGTCGGAGTCGGGCGTCAGCGTCAGCCAGGCCGCGACCTGCATGAACAGCCCGGTGAGCACCGGGTATTCGAGGTAGGCCATGTCGCCGTTGAGCCGGTCGGCGTACGGGACCAGGCCGTCGGCGAAGCCCCGCCCCACGTAGAGGTGCGGGATGTCGGAGTAGCACGCGTGCGTGTACTGCGAGCTCGCGCCCCGGAACCACGCCCAGTCGTAGCAGGGGACCTTCTGCACCATGCCGAGGGCGAACATCCCGATCGCGACGAGCACCATGACGCGCACCGGTGTGAGCGGGCCGGCGCCGATACGCGCCCAGCGGCCCACGGGGCCGCCGATCAGCTCGCTGCCGGCCGCGGCGACCTCGTCCTGCCGCGTCGGCCGTACGACCGGCCTGTCCTGGTGCGCACTCGTCTCTTCTGGGCTTGGCATGCCGCACATCCTGCCGTACGGCGCTGTGCGCGGGGCGCGGACCGTGCCCGGGACACGGAAGAGCCCGCCGGCACCTGGCGGGTGCGGGCGGGCTCTCGTCACCTGTGCGCGCGGGTTCCCGGCGGGGATCCGCGCGAGGCGCTATCCGCCTCCGAAGAGGCCTCCTCCTGGTCGGCCGGTGTTCCCGCTGTTGGCGCCGCTGTTGGCACCCTCGGCCGTACCCTCGCTGGTCCCGGCGTCGGCACCTCCGTCCGAGGCACCGGCGTCGGATCCGCTGTTGGCGTTCCCGTCCGTGGTTCCGGCGTTGTCGTTGCCGCTGTTCGTACCGCCGTCGTCCTCGTTGCAGTCCCAGCCCCACATCCCGCAGGAGTTGCTGGGCGAGGGGGGAGCGGGGGACGACGGTGACGCCGGGGGCGGCTCGGGGGACTCGCTGGTCTCCGACTCCGACGGATCCGGGCTCGGAGTGGGGCTCGGGCTGACGGCGCCGCCACCCCAGACCTCCTTGCCCCAGGGCTCCGGCTTCGGGAAGCTCACGGCCTTCTCGCCCTTGAGCGCGCCGGTCATGTAGTCGTGCCAGATCTGGGCGGGGAAGGAGTTACCGTGGATCTTCGCTTCGCCGCCGGTGCCGAACATCTTCTCGAACTTGCGGTCCTTCGTGGCCTCGTCGTCGTCCAGGCGGAACATGCTGACGGCGGTCGACAGCTGCGGGGTGTACCCGACGAACCAGGCGGACAGGTTGCCGTCCGTGGTACCCGTCTTACCGGCCGCGTCCCTGCCTTCGAGCTTGGCGGGCTGGCCGGTGCCGTGCTCGACGACGCTCTTGAGCACATCGGTGACGTTGTCGGCGATGGCACTGTCCATCGCGGTCTTGGTGGCCTTCTCGTGCCGGTAGACGGTCTCGCCCTTGTGCTTGACCTCGGTGACGGAGAAGGGCTCGTTCTGCTTGCCGCTGGTGGCGAAGGTGGCGTAGGCACCGGCCATGCGGATGGCGCTGGGCGAGGACGTACCGATCGAGTACGAGGGCACGGTCGCGTCGGCCATGTAGTTGTCGTCCCGCAGCCCCGACGCGATCGCGACCTGCTTCACCTTGTCGGTGCCGACGTCCATACCGAGCTGGACGAACGGGGAGTTGGCGGACTGCTCCATCGCCTCCCGCAGGGTGATGTCGCCGTGGTCGTGGTCGCCGTCGTTGGTCTGGAACCAGGGGTTGCCGTCGTCGTTCTTCCAGACCGTGCCGTCGTATTCCTTGATCTCAAGCTTGTTGTTGCCGTTGTAGATGCTCTCCGGCGAGACCGGCGTGCGCTCGGAAGCCCCCTGCTCGCGGCCGCCTTCGGGGTTGCGGACCCCGTACTCCATGCCGGCGGCCAGGACGAACGGCTTGAACGTCGAACCGACCTGCGCGCCCGTCGTGTCCGCGTTGTTGGTGTAGTGCTTGGTCGCGTCCTGACCGCCGTAGGTGGCGAGGATCGCACCCGTCTTGGTGTCCACCGAGGCGCCGCCGAACTGGACGTGCGAGTCCAGGTCGGGCCGCTTCTTCACGTCGATCTTTTCCTTGTAGACCCTCTTGACGGCCGTTTCGAGCTCCTTGACCTTCTTCTTCTCGAAGGTCGTGTGGATCTCGTATCCGCCCTGGGACAGTTGCTGCTCGGTGATGCCTTCCTTGTTGTGCGCGAGGAAGTAGTCGGTGGCGAGGTCGACGAGGTAACCGGTCTGGCCGCTCAGCTCGGCGTCCTTCTTCGGCTCCTTGGTCTCCGGCAGCGTCGTGTACTTCTCGCGCTCGGTGGCACTCAGCCGGTTGTCCTTGACCTCCTCGTCGAGGATCCACTTCCAGCGCTTCGTGGCCCTCTCGGTGTTGGCCTTCTGCGACATGCTGACCGGGTTGATCTCCGGGTGACCGGCCGGGTCGTAGTAGCTCGGGCCCTTGAGCAGGGTCGCGAGGAAGGCGCACTCGCTCGGGTCGAGGTCGACGGCGTCCTTGCCGAAGTACGTGCGGGCGGCGGCCTGGAGGCCCGAGGCGCCGCGGCCGTAGTAGGAGACGTTCAGGTAGCCGGCCATCACCTCCTCCTTGGGGACGGTCTTGCCGACCTTGAGGGTGATGAAGAGTTCCTTGAACTTCCGGCTGATGGTCTGCTCCTGGGAGAGCATCGAGTTCTTCACGTACTGCTGGGTGATCGTCGAACCACCCTGGGTGTCACCTCCCTTGGCCATGTTCCAGAAGGCGCGGGCGATACCCATGGGGTCGATGCCCTTGTCGTCGTCGAACGACTTGTTCTCCGCCGAGATGACGGCGTTCCGCATGGCCTCGGGGATCTGCGCGTAGCTGATCTCCTGGCGGTTGACGGAACCGCCGGTCGCGACCATCTGCGTGTCGTCGGCCCAGTAGTAGACGTTGTTCTGGGCCGTGGCGTTGTCCTTCACCTGCGGGGGCACCACGAGGGCGTAGGCGAGGCCGGCCGCACCCATCATGAGGCCGAGGAAGCCCAGACACAGGCCGGAGACCAGCTTCCACGAGGGGACCCACCGACGTACGCCGTGCTTGCCGGCGCGCGGGTAGTCGATGAGCTTCTTCTTGCCCGACCGGCGGCCTTCGGGCCCTGCGGTGTCTCCACCGCCTCTGCGCCTGCCGCGCTGGGCGGCCCGGCGGGCCTCCGCGCGACCGCCGTACGACGGCTCGTCATCATGGGCGTCGGAAGGTGACGCCGAAGTCGCCCTGCGTGACGACTCTCGGCGTCCGGCGGGCTGCTGGGCGGCTCGTCTGGCCGCGGCACGTCCGCCACCTTGCGGTTGCGGCGCTTTGCGACGGTGCTCGCTCATCGAACGACTACTCCTCGGGCAGGCGAGAGCGCCTGGAAGCGGCAGTTGAGATCCGGTCCCCCCGCATGACGGACGATTCCCGCGGAAGGCTCCTTCGCGGTGCGTCCGGCAGTCCGCGTTGATTGACGCGCGAGGACGCCGCGCGGTTCCCGGTGGTCTGCATGCCGCACAGACTACGCACGGTCAAAAACCTCCTGGGACCGAACTTCACCCCAAATAACGCAAGTCGCTCCCTACGAATCCCCAATGTGACGCCGCTCACGAATACCCCTCTTGTCGAACATCACGGGCCGATCTATCGTGCTGATGTATCGACTCGATACATCAGCACGGCATACGGTGGGTTCACGAGCTCCGCGGGAGCACCGGCGAAGGAGGACGCGAAGGTGAGCAGACGCTCCGGCATCCTCGAATTCGCGGTGCTCGGCCTGCTCCGGGAGTCCCCGATGCACGGGTACGAGCTGCGCAAACGCCTCAACACCTCGTTGGGGATCTTCCGCGCGTTCAGCTACGGCACGCTCTATCCCTGCCTCAAGACGCTGGTCGCCAACGGCTGGTTGATCGAGGAGACCGGGAGCGATCCGGCTGCCGCGCCCGCCACGATCCGTGGGGTCGCCCCCACGTCCTCGCTGACGGGACGTCGCGCCAAGATCGTCTACCGGCTGACGGCAGAAGGTAAGGAGCACTTCGAGGAGCTGCTGTCGCACACCGGCCCCGACGCCTGGGAGGACGAGCATTTCGCCGCTCGTTTCGCCTTCTTCGGGCAGACGGAGCGCGATGTGCGGATGCGTGTGCTCGAAGGCCGGCGCAGCAGGCTGGAGGAGCGCCTGGAGAAGATGCGCGCCTCGCTGGCCCGCACCCGGGAACGGCTCGATGACTACACGCTTGAACTGCAGCGGCACGGCATGGAGTCCGTGGAGCGCGAAGTGCGCTGGCTGAACGAGCTCATCGAGAGCGAGCGATCGGGACGGGATCAGCGACGATCCTCGCCCGAGGGCTCCACTCAGCACGACACATCAGGAGAGACGGGCGGCCTGCCCCGGCACCGGGACAACACCCGGCCGGATCCGTCCGACGACACCAAGTGACACCCCTTCAGAACCGCACGGCTTCGTCGGGGAACACAGAGAACACACAGGGAGCAATCGGCATGGGTTCGGTTCGCGTAGCCATCGTCGGCGTGGGCAACTGCGCCGCCTCGCTGGTGCAGGGCGTCGAGTACTACAAGGACGCCGATCCGGCCGGCAAGGTGCCCGGCCTGATGCACGTCCAGTTCGGCGACTACCACGTGCGGGACGTCGAGTTCGTCGCCGCCTTCGACGTCGACGCGAAGAAGGTCGGCCTCGACCTGGCGGACGCCATCGGCGCCAGCGAGAACAACACCATCAAGATCGCCGACGTGCCCAGCACCGGCGTGACCGTCCAGCGTGGCCACACCCACGACGGCCTGGGCAAGTACTACCGCGAGACGATCGAGGAGTCCGCCGAGACGCCGGTCGACGTCGTCCAGATCCTCAAGGACAAGCAGGTCGACGTCCTCGTCTGCTACCTGCCCGTCGGTTCCGAGGTCGCTGCGAAGTTCTACGCGCAGTGCGCCATCGACGCCAAGGTCGCGTTCGTCAACGCCCTCCCGGTGTTCATCGCCGGCACCAAGGAGTGGGCGGACAAGTTCACCGAGGCCGGTGTCCCGATCGTCGGTGACGACATCAAGTCCCAGGTGGGCGCCACCATCACGCACCGCGTGATGGCGAAGCTCTTCGAGGACCGGGGCGTCATCCTCGACCGCACGATGCAGCTGAACGTCGGCGGGAACATGGACTTCAAGAACATGCTTGAGCGTGAGCGTCTGGAGTCCAAGAAGATCTCGAAGACCCAGGCCGTCACCTCGCAGATCCGCGACCGTGAACTGGGCGCGGACAACGTCCACATCGGCCCCTCGGACTACGTGGCCTGGCTGGACGACCGCAAGTGGGCGTACGTGCGCCTTGAGGGCCGTGCCTTCGGTGACGTTCCGCTGAACCTGGAGTACAAGCTGGAGGTCTGGGACTCCCCGAACTCCGCCGGTGTCATCATCGACGCCGTGCGCGCCGCGAAGATCGCCAAGGACCGCGGCATCGGTGGCCCGATCCTCTCCGCGAGCTCGTACTTCATGAAGTCTCCGCCGGTCCAGTACTTCGACGACGAGGCCCGCGAGAACGTCGAGAAGTTCATCAACGGCGACATCGAGCGCTGATCCCACCGGTGCCGGCTTCCGCCGCACCAGGATCGGGATGAGGAACGGCGGCACTCCGCCGCTCGACGTGCGAGGGGTCCCCGGGCAGTCCGACCGCCCGGGGACCCCTCGCGTGTGTGACCCTTGCCCACATGCCTGTCGTGCGTGATCTGGGTGTCCTCCTGCGCCTGAGGAACTTCCGTCGTCTCCTGGCCGTACGGCTCCTCTCCCAGTCGGCCGACGGCGTCTACCAAGTCGCCCTCGCCACGTATGTGGTCTTCTCTCCCGAGAACCAGACGACACCCGGCGCCATCGCCTCGGCCATGGCGGTCCTGCTGCTTCCGTACTCACTCGTCGGCCCGTTCGCGGGCGTCCTGCTGGACCGCTGGCCGCGCCGACAGGTCTTCCTGTACGGCAACCTGCTGCGCGCCGTACTTGCGTGCTGTACCGCCCTGTTGCTCCTGAGCTCCGTGCCGGACTGGGCGTTCTACGTCTCGGCCCTCTGCGTGACGGCCGTCAACCGCTTCGTCCTGGCGGGGCTGTCCGCCGCCCTCCCCCGCGTGGTGGACGCCGACCGGCTCGTGGTGGCCAACTCCCTCTCGCCTACCGCCGGCACCCTGGCCGCCACCCTGGGCGGGGGACTGGCCCTGGCCATCCGGCTACTGACGGACGGGTCCGACGCCGCGGTGGTCCTGCTGGGCGCCGGGCTCTATCTCCTCTCGGCGCTCGCCTCCATGACGCTGCCCCGCACACTCCTGGGCCCGGATCAGGACCAGCCGCACGTCCGGATGGTGGAGGCCCTCGCCACCACGGCGCGCGGTCTCGTCGCCGGTTTCCATCACCTCGCGGAACGCAGGGACGCCGCCCGCGTCCTCGCCGCGATGACGGTGATGCGCTTCTGCTACGGGGCCCTGACCGTGATGCTGCTGATGCTGTGCCGGTACGCCTGGGCGGACACCGAGTCCGACGGTCTCGCCCTGCTCGGCCTGGCGCTCGGCTTCTCCGCGGCGGGCTACTTCGTGGCCGCCACGATGACCCCCTGGGCCGTCGGACGCTTCGGCCGGTACGGCTGGATGGCGGTGTGCGCGGGCGTGGCCGCTGTCCTGGAACCCGCGCTGGGACTGCCCTTCGCGCCCGCTCCGATGCTGGTGGCCGCGTTCGTCCTCGGCCTGGTCACCCAAGGAGCGAAGATCGCGACGGACACCGAGGTACAGACGTCCGTCGACGACGCCTTCCGTGGCAGGGTCTTCTCGCTGTACGACGTGCTGTTCAACGTCGCCTTCGTCGCGGCTGCCGGAGTGGCGGCCCTGGCACTTCCCGCCGACGGACGGTCGGTCACCGTGGTGGTCACCGTGGCGCTGCTCTATGCCGCCGTGTCCGTGGCGATGACGCACCGGCTTCGCGCCATCACAGCCTCGCGAAGCTCCCGGCTCAAAAAATAGGGGCCGTTGTTTCACGTGAAACAACGGCCCCTATGGGCACTGTCCCGGGCGGCCGGGCGGCGGAGCCCCGTATGGGCACCGTCCGGGCGGCCCGGTGGCGCGTGTTTCACGTGAAACATGCGCCACTGGACTCAGTCCTGCTGAGCCCACCACTCCTTGAGCGCCGCGATCGCCGCGTCACGTTCCATGGGCCCGTTCTCCAGCCGCAGTTCCAGAAGGAAGGAGTACGCCTTGCCGATCACGGGACCAGGACCCACACCCAGGATCTGCATGATCTCGTTGCCGTCCAGGTCCGGGCGGATCGCGTCCAGTTCCTCCTGGTCCTTCAGCTGCGCGATGCGTTCCTCAAGGCCGTCGTAGGTACGCGACAGGGCATTCGCCTTGCGCTTGTTCCGTGTCGTGCAGTCCGAGCGCGTCAGCTTGTGCAGCCGGTCCAGCAGCGGTCCCGCGTCCCGCACATACCGGCGCACCGCGGAGTCGGTCCATTCCCCGTCCCCGTAGCCGTGGAAGCGCAGGTGCAGCTCCACAAGCTTCGAGACGTCCTTGACCATGTCGTTGGAGTACTTGAGCTCCGTCATCCGCTTCCTGGTCAGCTTGGCCCCCACCACCTCGTGGTGATGGAACGAGACCCGGCCGTCCTTCTCGAAGCGTCGCGTCTTCGGCTTACCGATGTCGTGAAGCAGAGCGGCCAGCCGCAGTACGAGGTCCGGGCCGTCCTCCTCCAGATCGATCGCCTGCTCCAGCACGGTCAGGGAGTGCTCATAGACGTCCTTGTGACGGTGATGCTCGTCACGTTCCAGCCGGAGCTCGGGCAGCTCGGGCAGCACATGGTCGGCCAGTCCGGTGTCCACGAGCAGACCCAGGCCCTTACGGGGGTGGGCCGAGAGCAGCAGCTTGTTCAGCTCCTCCCGGACACGCTCGGCGGAAACGATCTCGATACGTCCGGCCATATCCGTCATCGCCGCGAGAACGTCGGGCGCTACCTCGAAGTCGAGCTGCGCCGCGAAGCGGGCGGCCCGCAGCATGCGCAGCGGGTCGTCGGAGAAGGATTCCTCGGGTGTGCCCGGAGTGCGCAGCACCCGTGCGGCCAGGTCCTCCAGGCCGCCATGGGGGTCGACGAACTCCTTCTGCGGGAGAGCGACGGCCATGGCGTTGACCGTGAAATCGCGGCGTACCAGGTCCTCCTCGATGGAGTCCCCGTAGGCGACCTCCGGCTTCCGCGAGGTCCGGTCGTACGACTCCGACCGGTAGGTCGTGATCTCGATCTGGTAGCCGTCCTTCTGCGAGCCGACGGTGCCGAACGCGATCCCGACCTCCCACACCGAGTCGGCCCATGGCCGCACGATCTTGAGTACGTCGTCCGGGCGGGCGTCGGTCGTGAAGTCCAGGTCGTTGCCGAGCCTGCCGAGCAACGCGTCGCGGACCGACCCTCCGACCAGGGCGAGACCGAAGCCGGCCTCCTGGAACCGGCGGGCGAGGTCGTCGGCGACCGGGGACACCCGCAGCAGTTCGCTGACCGCGCGGTGCTGCACCTGGCTGAGTGCACTGAGGTTGTCTTCATTGGCGTTCGGCACAACAGAAAAGGGTACGTGCACCGGCCGACCCGGGCCGCATCGTTTCCAGGCCCCGGGCCCCTCTCCCGATCATGGGACACGGTCCGCGGCACTCAGCCCTCGGCCGCATCGTTACCATGCGTGGACGCAGAGACCGGCAGGGACCGACACCAGCCGACGACGACGAGGGACGGGTACGCGTGGCCGAGGCGGCAGACTCTCAGGGGACGACTACCTCCCCTGCCCGCCGGTGGCTCCGGCGCACGGCCACCTTGCTCGTCGGGGCGCCCCTCCTGGCGGGACTGCTGACGGGCCCGGCGCAGGCCGTCACGGACAAGGCCCCCAGCGGCTCACGAACGGTCGCCGTGTCCTTGGACACGCTGTCCCCGAGCGCGCCGACCGAGGACGACACGCTGACGATCTCGGGCACGCTGACCAACAAGGGCAAGAAGACGGTCACCGACGCCGAGGTCGATCTGCTCGTCGGCCCGAGGCTGTCCGGTCGGACCGCGGTCGACGACAGTGCCGCGCGCACCGGCTATCTGCCCGGCACCGACCCCGCCCCGCTCGGCGACCCGTACACGCTGAAGGTCCCCGAGCTCGCTTCCGGGGTGAGCCAGGACTTCACCCTCGCGGTCCCGGTGGACAAGCTCGGGCTGGACGAGGAGGGCGTCTACCAACTCGGGGTGTCCCTCACCGGGCAGACCTCCGACGCCCGCTACGACCAGGTGCTGGGCATCCAGCGGACCTTCCTGCCGTGGCAGCCGGAGGACACCGGCAGCAAGACCAAGCTGACCTTCCTCTGGCCGCTGATCGCTTCGGCGCACGTCACCGCGGAGACGGGCTCGGACGAACAGCAGACCCCGGTCTTCGCCGACGACGATCTCGCCCTCGAACTCGCTCCCGGTGGCCGGCTGGAGCAGATGGTCTCGCTCGGCAGCGGGCTCCCCGTGACGTGGGTGATCGACCCGGACCTGCTGGCCTCGGTCGACGCGATGACGAAGAACTACCGCGTCAAGACCGGTGACACCACGGTCGCCGGGGCCAACCAGGCCATCGCCAAGCAGTGGCTCACCTCGCTGCAGTCAGCGGTCAAGGACGCCACCGTGGTGGCGCTGCCCTTCGCCGACCCGGATCTCGCGTCCATCGCCCACCGCGGCAAGAACGTCTCGGGCACGCTCAGCCATCTGCAGACGGCGACCGAGGTGGCGGGCACGACGGTGGAGACGATCCTCCATGTGAAGCCGTCCACGGACTTCGCCTGGCCGGTCGACGGCGCGATCGATCCGTCCGTCGTCGACGTGGCCACCTCCGCCGGAGCGCACAAGGTGATCGCCAGGAGCGACAGCCTCGAAGAGTCCGGCGGCCTGCCCTACACCCCGACCGCGGCGCGTCCCGTCGGAGGCGGCACCACGGCGGTCGTCGCCGACCACAGGCTCTCCACCGCCTTCCAGGGCGACATGGCCAAGGCGGGCAGTTCGACACTGACCGTGCAGAAGTTCCTCGCCCAGACGCTCGCTCTGACCGAGCAGGCTCCCGACAAGGAGCGCAGCGTCCTCGTCGCCCCGCAACGGACGCCCACGGCGGCCCAGGCGCAGACGATGGCACGAGCTTTGCAGGCCCTCAAGGACGAGCGCTGGACGCAGCCCCTGGACCTGGTGGCGGCGGCCGAGGAGAAGCCCGACGCCCGCGCCACCACCAAGGTGCCCAAGGCCTCCGCGTACCCGAAGAAGCTCCGCGGCCAGGAGCTGCCCACCCAGGCGTTCCAGGACATCCGGACGACGCAGGACTCACTCAACAGCTTCCAGGTCATCCTCACCCAGCCCGACCGGGTGGTGACCCCGTTCGGGAACGCCGTCAACCGCGCCGTGTCCACGTCCTGGCGCGGCAGCCCGCTGGAAGCCCAGCGGTACCGTGACGCGGTCCGCACCTATCTGCAGAGCCTCACCAGCGAGGTGCAGCTCATCACGAAGTCCGACGTCACCCTGTCCGGACGCAGCGCGACCATCCCGGTCACCGTGCAGAACAAGCTCGTCCAGGGCATCGATCACCTCGTGCTCCGGCTGACGTCGAGCAACGCCACCCGCCTCAAGCTGAACGACGGTGGTGCGGTGGCCGAGCAGCCGGTCAGGATCGCGGGCGGGCACAGCCAGTCGGTGAAGTTCGACGCCTCCGCCAACGCCAACGGTCAGGCTCAGGTCACCGCGCGGCTCTTCACCCAGGACGGCAGGCCCTACGGCGAGGAGATGTCCTTCACGGTCAAGGTCTCCGAGGTCACCCCGACCGTGCTCCTGGTGATCGCGGGCGGTCTGCTGCTGCTCGTCCTCGCGGGGATCAGGATGTACACCCAGCGCAAGCGCGCGGCGGCGGGCGACACGGCGGAGAACGACGGCGGAGAACCCGAGCAGCCGAGTGACCCGACACCGGACACCGGTCCGGAAAGCGGGAACCCGTCGGGAACGGGTGAGAAAGTGGACCGTTGAGCGATGTCGGTCGGGGCCGGTCGGCCGGGGACAATGAGGTGGGGTTTCGGATGAACGCGCCGTACGACGGTGACCGCGGCCAAGGCGCGGGCGGAGCTGGGTCGTCCAGCGGTCCGCCGGTGCCTCCGGGCTCCGGCCAGGGCGGAGGCGTGCCCGACCCGTACCTTCAGCACGCGTACGACCACGATCCGTACCGCTCCCAGGATCTCGTGGCCCAGGACCCGGTCGCCGAGGCCCTCTACGACCGTGCCGCCCATCCGCCGCCTCCCCCCGGGACCTACCAGGAGCCGCAGGCGCTCTACCAGCAGCCTCCCGCGGCCCAGTACCCCCCGGACCCCCGCCTCTGGGCCCAGACACCGCCACCGGAGCCCGCAGGCCCCTCCCGGCACCTTCCGTACGGGGACGACGCGGCCACCCAGTACGTGGGAGTGGACGACCTGGTCACCCGGGCCTCCGACTCTCCCGCCGAACCCGACGCCTTCGCGCACCTCTTCCGCGACCAGGAGGCGTCGGGGCGGCCTCCCGCGCCACCGGCCGAGCCTGAGGCCGCTCCGGCTCCCACGCCGCCGAAGTCCGGCGGCCGCGCCTCCGGAATCCTGAAGTCGAGCGCGCTGATGGCGGCCGGCACCCTGGTGTCCCGGCTCACCGGATTCGTCCGCAGCCTGGTGATCACCGCCGCTCTCGGCGCGGCGCTGCTCGGTGACAGCTTCACCATCGCCTACACCCTGCCGACGATGATCTACATCCTCACCGTGGGCGGCGGACTCAACTCGGTCTTCGTCCCCCAGCTCGTCCGGTCCATGAAGGACGACGCGGACGGCGGCGAGGCCTACGCCAACCGGCTGCTCACCCTGGTGATGGTCACGCTCGGCGCGATCGTGGCGCTGGCCGTCTTCGCCTCTCCGTGGCTCATCCACATGATGTCGCCGACCATCGCGAACGACGCGGCCGCCAACAGCGTGGCCGTCACCTTCGCCCGCTACTGCCTGCCGACGATCTTCTTCATGGGCGTCCACGTCGTGATGGGGCAGATCCTCAACGCCCGCGGCCGGTTCGGCGCGATGATGTGGACCCCGGTCCTCAACAACATCGTCATGATCGTCACGTTCGGACTCTTCATCTGGGTCTACGGCTCGTCGGCGGAGTCCCGGATGGGCGTCGAGACCATCCCGCCGGAAGGCGTCCGCCTGCTGGGCATCGGCACCCTGCTCGGCCTGGTGGTCCAGGCCCTGGCCATGATCCCGTACCTCCGGGAGGCGGGGTTCCGCTTCCGCCCGCGCTTCGACTGGAAGGGCCACGGGCTCGGCAAGACGTTCAGGCTCGCCAAGTGGACGGTCCTCTTCGTCCTGGCGAACCAGGCCGGCGTCATCGTGGTCACCCAGCTGGCGACCTCGGCCGGCAAGCTCTCTGGCAAGGACGGCACGGGCTTCCTCGCGTACTCCAACGCCCAGCTGATCTGGGGCATGCCCCAGGCGATCATCACCGTCTCGGTCATGGCCGCCCTGCTGCCCCGTATCTCCCGGGCCGCGCACGACAACGACCCCGGCGCCGTCCGGGACGACATCTCGCAGGGGCTCCGGAACTCCGCGGTGGCGATCGTGCCGGTCGCGTTCACCTTCCTGGCACTCGGTCTGCCGATGTGCACCCTGCTCTACGCCTCCAGCGGCACCGAGGCGGCGCGGTCCATGGGCTTCATCCTCATGGCGTTCGGGCTCGGCCTCATCCCGTACTCCGTGCAGTACGTCGTGCTGCGTGGCTTCTACGCGTACGAGGACACCCGCACGCCCTTCTACAACACCGTCATCGTGGCAGCGGTCAACGCCGCCGTCTCCGCGCTGTTCTACGTCGTCCTTCCGGCCCGGTGGGCCGTCATCGGGATGGCCGCCGCCTACGGCCTGGCCTACGCGGTCGGTGTCGGGGTCGCCTGGCGCCGCCTGCGCAACCGTCTCGGCGGCGATCTCGACGGAGCCCGGGTGATCCGCACGTACGCCCGCCTCTGCCTGGCCGCGGTTCCGGCGGCGGTGATCGGCGGCGCCGTCGGCTTCGCCCTGCTGGAGGCGCTCGGCGAGGGCGCCGGCGGCTCGGTGGTGGCTCTGGTCTGCGGCAGCGTGGTCCTGCTGGGCGTCTTCTACGTCGCGGCGCGGAAGATGCGCATCGAGGAGCTCAACGGCATGGTCGGCATGGTCCGGGGACGGCTCGGACGCTGAAGTACCGGCGCGTCGCACAACCATCGCCGGACGCCGCGTGTCGTGCATAGCGCCGGAGTGTGGGCACAATTGGCCTGTGCAGAGCTGGCTGGCATCGCGCAACGGATGGGGAGGCAGGAACGACGGTGGCGGAACGTAGCACGGCTGCCGTCGACGTGGCCGACAACAGCGGCGACGAGCCGCTGACCGCCAAGGCGGACGAGGCCACGGCCGACGGGACGGCAGAAGCCCAGGACACCAAGGGCGCAGACCCTGACGGCGAAGGCGGCGCGCGGACGAGCTCGGAGGCCGTCCCGGCGGCCCCCGACCTGCACAGCGGCCACAAGCTGGCCAGACGCTACCGCCTTGAGGAGTGCGTCACCCGACTGGACGGATTCAGCAGCTGGCGGGCCGTCGACGAGAAGCTGCGCCGCGCTGTGGGCGTTCACCTGCTCCCCGCCGACCATCCGCGCGCCCGCTCGGTGCTGGCGGCCGCCCGGTCCTCCGCCCTGCTGGGCGACCCCCGCTTCGTCCAGGTCCTGGACGCCGTGGAGGAGGACGATCTCGTCTACGTCGTCCATGAATGGCTCCCGGACGCCACCGAGCTCACGGCGCTGCTGGCCGCCGGTCCGTTCGAGGCCCACGACGCGTACCAGCTCGTGAGCCAGATCTCCCAGGCCATGGCAGCCGCCCACCGGGAGGGCCTGTCGCATCTGCGGCTCACCCCCGGGGCCGTGCTGCGCAGCTCCACCGGGCAGTACCGCATCCGCGGCCTCGCGGTGAACGCCGCGCTGCGGGGGGTCACCGCCCAGCATCCGCTGCGGACGGACACCGAGGCCATCGGCGCCCTTCTGTACGCGGCGCTCACCCGCCGCTGGCCGTACGAGAGCGACGCCTACGGTCTCACCGGCCTCCCCAAGGACCTGGGGCTGATCCCGCCGGACCAGGTCCGGGCGGGCGTCCACCGGGGCCTCTCGGAGCTCGCCATGCGCGCGCTCGCCAACGACGGAGCGACGGCGTCACGGCAGGAACAGCCCTGCACGACACCCGACGAGCTGGCCAAGGCCGTCGCCGCCATGCCCCGCGTCCTGCCGCCCGAGCCCGTCTTCGCCGCGCCCCCCGAGTACCAGCGCACCACCTATCAGCAGGGCACCTACGGACGGCCTCCCGCCGGCCCCGCCGCCGCCACACAGCCCGTCATGCAGGCGCCCCCGCCGCCGCTGCAGAGCCGCACCGGCAAAGTGCTCAAGTGGGCGGTGTCCGCCCTCCTCATCGCGGCACTCGGACTGGGCAGCTGGCAGCTGGCGGAGACCGTGCTGGACCACGGCAAGGACGCCACCGAGCCGACCACCACGCAGAACACCGAGGACGACAGCGACGACCACAAGGACGTCGAGCCCAGCAAGCCCGTCGCCATCGCCGGAGCGCAGGACTACGACCCGTTGGGTGACGGCTCCGAGAAGCCGGACTCGATCAAGAACCTCTATGACGGGGACGCCACGTCCTACTGGCCCACGGACGGCTACTACACCGCGGACTTCGGCAGGCTGAAGGAAGGCGTCGGTGTCGTTCTCGACCTCGGCAAGGTCCAGCGCGTGGGCAAGGTCGACGTCTCGTTCCTCGGCGGCGACACCTCGGTCGAGCTGAGGGCGACGGACAGTTCCTCGATCCCCCAGCTGCCGGGCGGCTTCACCAAGGTCGCCCACGGGTCGGGGACGAAGGTCTCCCTCACACCCGACAAGCCGGTGCAGGCGCGCTATCTTCTGGTCTGGCTGACCAAAGTGCCGTACAGCAACGAGGACGGCAAATACCGCGGCAAGGTCTCGGACATCAAGATCACCAGCTGACGGCACCGGGGGAGGGGGCTCACCGTTGGACGACGCCAGATTCGCCGACACCAGCGACCAGGAACTCCTGGAGCAGCATGTCGCAGGCGAACCGGACGCCTTCGGTGAGCTCGTTCGCCGCCATCGTGACCGCCTCTGGGCCGTGGCCCTCCGCACGCTCGGAGACCGCGAGGAAGCGGCCGACGCCGTCCAGGACGCTCTCGTCTCCGCCTTCCGTGCCGCACACACCTTCCGCGGCCGGTCCGCCGTCACCACCTGGTTGCACCGGATCACCGTGAACGCGTGCCTGGACCGGGCCCGCAAGGCTGCCTCACGCAAGACCGCGCCCGTGGACGACGCCGAACGGCTCGATCAGCTCCTGGAGCCGCACGAGTCCGCCGAGGCCCCCGCCGAACGGCACGATCTGCACCGTGAGCTGCTCGGCGCCCTGGCCACCCTGCCCGCCGAACAGCGAGCCGCTCTCGTCCTGGTGGACATGCAGGCCTATCCCGTCGCGGAAGCCGCCCGGATCCTCGACGTCCCGATCGGCACGGTGAAGAGCCGCTGCGCACGAGGCCGGGCCAGACTGGTTCCCCTGCTCACACATCTGCGGAACAGAGGAGAAGAGAGCGGAGACAGCGCCATGGAGAGGAACCGGACGCGGGGAGCATCCGTCCCACCACCGTCAAGACCACGAGACGCGGGCACCGGTGACCCTGCCGCGGTGAAGGGTGGAGGTGGTCACGCGTGACATCCGTAGCTGACACAGCCGGCGCGACCCAGCACCCGGACGTCTCCGAGCTTTCCGACCTGGCCGAGGGGCTCGTACCCGCCCCGCGCGCCGCAGCTCTCCGTCGTCACATCGACACCTGCGCGGAGTGCGGCGACCTACACGCCTCGCTGGAAGAGATCCGGTCGCTCCTGGGAGACCTGCCTCCCGTTCCCCGCATGCCGGGGGAGATCGCCGAGCGCATCGATGCCGCTCTGGCTGCCGAGTCGCGTACCGCTCCCGAGCCATCCGTCTTCACAGACTCGGTTTCACGTGAAACACACCGACAGGCGCTGGACGGCCCGGCGACCGCCCGTCCCGCGGGGCGGCCTGCGGCGGCCACCGGCCCCGGGCGAGGACCGGGGCGGCGCCGTCGCCGCACTCTGCTGCTCGGGACCGCGTTCGGTGCGGCGGTCGTCGGCGTGAGCGCCTTTTTGCTGCAATCCGCGCAGACGTCCGAGAACTCGGCGATGAAGGCCTCCGACCAAGCCTCCGGAACCAGGGCCGACGCCCTCCACGACTTCGCCGATTCCACGCTGGAAGGCCAGGTCCGCACGCTCCTGGAGGAGGCGTCGGCCTCCCCTGCCTCGGGCGCCGAGACACCGGGCCTCGATAGGGGCGAACCCTCCATGGCCACGAAGTCGTCTCCGCAGAACACGCTCCCCGACACCGGCATCTCAGGCACTCCGCTGCTCGCCTCCGTCGTGGACGTGCCGCCGTGCGTCCAACAGGGCACCGGGCGCGACGCACCCGCCCTGGCGTTGGAAGAGGGCGTCTACGACGGCACGCCCGCCTTCCTGGTGGTGCTGCCTCACGCGACCGACCCGAGCCGCGTACAGGCCTATGTCGTCGATGCCGCGTGCACCGGGGCCACACCGGCTCCCAAGGCCCACCTCCTCGTCTCCCACGCCTACGCACGTTCCTGAGGGCCGCACCAGAAGCCGGTCCGGCACTTCGGGAATGTGTGCCCCGTAGGATCCGTTGGGTGGGGTGAGAGTCGTGTACAGCCCCCCGTAGGCAGTAGGCAGTCCGCAGAGACGAGGAAGAAACCCGTGAGCGACGTCCGCAATGTGATCATCATCGGCTCCGGGCCGGCCGGTTACACCGCCGCCCTGTATACCGCTCGCGCGTCGCTGAAGCCGCTGGTCTTCGAGGGCGCCGTCACCGCCGGCGGTGCGCTGATGAACACCACCGACGTGGAGAACTTCCCGGGCTTCCAGGACGGCATCCTGGGTCCTGAGCTCATGGACAACATGCGCGCCCAGGCCGAGCGCTTCGGTGCCGAGCTGATCCCCGACGACGTGGTGTCCGTGGACCTCACCGGCGACGTGAAGACCGTCACGGACACCGCGGGCACCGTGCACCGCGCCAAGACCGTGATCGTCACCACCGGTTCCCAGCACCGCAAGCTGGGCCTGCCGAACGAGGACGCACTGTCCGGACGCGGTGTGTCCTGGTGCGCCACGTGTGACGGCTTCTTCTTCAAGGACCAGGACATCGCGGTGGTCGGTGGCGGCGACACGGCCATGGAAGAGGCGACGTTCCTCTCCAGGTTCGCCAAGTCCGTCACGATCGTCCACCGCCGTGACTCCCTGCGTGCCTCCAAGGCCATGCAGGAGCGTGCCTTCGCCGACCCGAAGATCAGGTTCGCCTGGGACAGCGAGGTCGCCACGGTGCACGGCGACCAGAAGCTCTCCGGCCTCACCCTGCGCAACACCACGAGCGGTGAGACCTCCGAGCTGCCGGTGACCGGCCTGTTCATCGCCGTCGGCCATGACCCGCGCACGGAGCTCTTCAAGGGCCAGCTGGAGCTCGACGACGAGGGCTACCTCAAGGTCGAGGCTCCCTCGACCCGGACCAATCTCAAGGGCGTCTTCGGCGCAGGCGACGTCGTCGACCACACGTACCGGCAGGCCATCACCGCTGCCGGGACCGGCTGCTCCGCCGCTCTCGACGCAGAGCGCTTCCTGGCCGCGCTCACCGACGAAGAGCCCGCCGAGCCGGAGAAGACGCCCGCAGCCTGAAGCCTCTCCTCACCCACACCCCACGAAGTTAAGGAGGACGCCGTGGCCGGCGCCCTGAAGAACGTAACCGACGACTCCTTCGACGAGGATGTCCTGAAGAGCAAGAAGCCCGTTCTCGTGGACTTCTGGGCTGCCTGGTGCGGCCCGTGCCGCCAGATCGCCCCTTCTCTGGAGGCCATCGCCGCTGAGCACGGTGATCAGATCGAGATCGTCAAGCTCAACATCGACGAGAACCCGGCCATCGCCGCCAAGTACGGCGTGATGTCCATCCCCACCCTCAACGTGTACCAGGGCGGCGAGGTCGCCAAGACCATCGTCGGCGCCAAGCCGAAGGCCGCGATCCTTCGCGACCTTGAGCCCTTCATCGTCACCGAGTAGGAGCCGCATCGAGTAGCAGCCACGGGAACGATGTTTCACGTGAAACGGGTCCGCCCTTCGGGGCGGACCCGTTCTGCGTAACCAACCCCTTCAGCGGCGGCGGGCCCTCTCGCGCAGAGCCCCTCGCCGAGCCGGGTCAGAGCGGTCTCAGCGCGGGTTCCTTCTGAACGGCTCCCAGCAGTCTGTCCAGCGCCAGTTCGACGTCTTCCTTCCAGGACAGCGTGGTCCTCAGCTCCAGCCTCAACCGCGGGTAGGCCGGATGGGGGCGGACCGTCTTGAAGCCGACCGCCAGCAGATGTTCCGCGGGCAGCACACAGGCGGGCTCCTTCCATCGCGCGTCGCCGAAGGCCTCGACTGCCCGGAAATTCCGTCGCAGCAGGTCCTTGGCCACCGTCTGCACCATCACGCGGCCCAGCCCCTGCCCCCGGAACCCTGGAAGGATCAGCGCGGTCATCAGCTGGACGGCGTCGGGGGAGACCGGGCTGGTGGGAAACGCTGTGGACCGCGGCACATAGGCGGGTGGTGCGTAGAGCACGAAGCCGGCGGCGACGTCGTCCACATAGACGACGCGCCCGCAGGAGCCCCATTCCAGCAGCACGGCCGAGATCCAGGACTCCTTCTCCGCCGCCGGCCGACCGGCCTTTACCGCGGCTTCGCCGCTGACCGGATCAAGCTCCCAGAAGACGCACGAACGGCAACGCCGGGGAAGGTCCGACAGGTTGTCCAAGGTGAGCGGTACAAGCCGACGCCCCATGTAGGCGGTTCCTCACTTCCTTCGCCCGCCGCGTCCCGCGCGGCCGCCAGCGCATTCCGTTCTCGGAACAGACTGCCGACGAAGCCCCCGACAGCCCCAATCCCCAACCCAACTGTCACCAGGTGGCTGCGATGCACTGATCGCACGGCCCCCGCCTCCTCTGAGGTGGATCACGGTGGTGGATACGGCATACCAGGACGCATCGTATCCACCCAGACGTGATGCGGATACCGAGAGAAAGCAAAGGGCGGGCTGTGCTCCAGGGTTCCCCGGAGTACAGCCCGCCCGTCCACTCGGTCTGACTCAGCCCTCGTCCTCGCCGGTCTCTTCCTCTTCGGCGCTCCGCTCCAGGATGCGCCCCTCGCCCGGGGCGAGACTGCCGAGAATCCGGTCCAAGTCCTCCATCGAGGCGAACTCGACGACGATCTTGCCCTTCTTCTGCCCGAGGTCGACCTTCACCCGCGTCTCGAACCGGTCCGAGAGCCGGGAGGCCAGGTCCGTCAGCGCCGGCGAGACACGGCCTCCTGCCCGGGGGCCTCGCGGCTTCGCGGCACCGGCGAGCTCGGAGCCACGAAGGTTCACGATCTCCTCGACCGCCCGCACGGAAAGGCCCTCCGCCACGATGCGGTGTGCCAGCTGGTCCTGCTCCTCGGAGTCGTCCAAGGACAGCAGGGCCCGTGCGTGACCCGCCGAGAGCACACCGGCGGCAACCCTGCGTTGCACCGGCGGGGAGAGCCGAAGCAGCCGGAGCGTGTTGGACACCTGCGGACGGGACCGGCCGATGCGGTCCGCCAGCTGGTCATGCGTGCAGTTGAAGTCCTTGAGCAGCTGGTCGTACGCCGCGGCCTCCTCCAGCGGGTTCAGCTGCGCCCGGTGCAGGTTCTCCAGGAGCGCGTCCAGGAGCAGCTTCTCGTCGTCGGTCGCACGGACGATGGCCGGGATGTCCTCCAGCCCGGCTTCACCGCAGGCACGCCAGCGTCGCTCGCCCATGATGAGCTCGTAGCGGTCGTCGGCCGTCTTCCGCACGACCACCGGCTGAAGAAGCCCGACCTCCTTGATGGAGGTGACCAGCTCGGCGAGAGCGTCCTGATCGAAGACCACACGAGGCTGCTTCGGGTTCGGCGTGATCTGGTCGAGCGGGATCTCGGCGAAGTACGCGCCGGCCGAGTCGGTCCCTCCCGCGACACTCTCCAGACCCGCAGGAGCACTCGGCTCAGGAACAATCCGGCCCGGTGCCAGTCCCGTCACCTTGGCTGCGGCCACTCCCCGCTCCCCGGACCGCACCGAGCTCGCCCCGGCGGTGCCCACACCGGCACCGGGAGCCGCCATCTGCTTCTCCTGGGGAGCTGCGGGGATCAGCGCGCCGAGGCCACGCCCCAGCCCTCTACGACGCTCACTCACTGCATGCCCTCCGAATTGCTCTGCTGGTGGTTCTGAACGCCCGTCTGGGCATGCTGAGCCTCGTAGTGGATCCCGACACCCCTCAGGGCGATCTCGCGGGCCGCCTCAAGGTACGAGAGAGACCCGCTGGAGCCAGGATCATAGGTCAGGACGGTCTGCCCGTAGCTCGGAGCCTCCGAGATACGCACCGAGCGGGGAATGCTCGTCCGCAGCACCTCCTTGCCGAAGTGACTGCGCACCTCCTCCGCCACCTGCGAGGCGAGCCTCGTGCGGCCGTCGTACATGGTGAGCAGGATCGTCGACACATGGAGGTCCGGGTTCAGGTGTCCCCGAACAAGGTCGACATTGCGCAGCAGCTGGCCGAGGCCCTCCAGCGCGTAGTACTCGCACTGGATCGGGATGAGCACCTCGGCGCCCGCCACCATCGCGTTGACCGTCAGCAGGCCGAGCGAAGGCGGACAGTCGATGAGGATGTAGTCCAGCGGCTGGTCGTACGCCTGAATCGCGCGCTGCAACCGGCTCTCCCGCGCCACCAGGGACACCAGCTCGATCTCCGCACCGGCAAGATCGATGGTGGCCGGGGCGCAGAAAAGGCCCTCGACGTCCGGGACCGGCTGAACCACCTCGGAGAGAGGCATGCTCTCCACCAGGACGTCATAGATGGACGGAACTTCCGCGTGGTGGTCGATCCCCAGAGCGGTGGAAGCGTTCCCCTGCGGGTCGAGGTCCACCACCAGAACACGCGCACCATGCAGCGCGAGGGAGGCCGCAAGATTGACCGTCGAGGTCGTCTTGCCCACTCCGCCCTTCTGGTTGGCGACCACCATGACGCGGGTACGGTCGGGGCGGGGCAGGCCCTCGCCGGCGCGGCCGAGGGCCTCGACCGCCAGCTGGGCCGCACGACCGATGGGCGTGTCGTCCATCGGCGGCGGTGTTTCACGTGAAACACCGTCCCCAGAGGACTCGGTACGGGGACCGGGGACCGGATCGGTCATCGGCCCCGCGGTGTCGGCGTCGGACCGCAAGGATTCACTCTCCTCGACTTCAGGCTCGCAATGAATAGAGCCTGCCATGCTTTCGGGGCGGCGAACCAGCGACGCCGACTCTTCTGTGGATGAATCCGCGTGTGTGGACAACTCCGTAGCCCGTACGGGCTTGCGGTCGCGCGGTACGGCAGCCGCACGACCGCGACCGATAATTCCCTGCAGCAGAGAGCGACGTTTCACGTGAAACACGATGCCCCTGCCGCCGAGCCGCACGGTTTCGACACTCCGCAAGGAGTGCATATCGCCGCTTTCGCGGAGCATCAACCCGAACAATTACAAAAAGGGCATCGCGTAAAGCTCCATGGCAGCGGTCACCCTCTTCAGCGCCGCCGACGCACGCGGCCGGCCCGCGCGGCCTTGGCCCGCTTCGCAGCGAACCTCACACCGCCCGGACTCTCTCCGACCACGACCCGGACCACCGTGGACGCCGGCTCGACGACCCCTTCGCCGACGTGCAGCACCTCGGTCTCCACCACTCCGAGCTTGCTCAGGGCGGCCCGTGCCCCCTGGATCTCCTCCTCGGCCGTACCGCCCTTGAGCGCCAGCATCTCCCCGTAGGGCCGCAGCAGGGGAACACCCCACCCCGCGAGCCGGTCCAGCGGAGCCACGGCGCGCGCCGTCACCACATGGACGGGCGGAAGCGTCCCGAGCACCTCCTCGGCCCGACCGCGCACCACCGTCACATGGTCCAGGCCCAGCAGCTCGACGACCTCCTGAAGGAAGTTCGTCCGCCGCAGCAAGGGCTCAAGCAGGGTGATCTTCAGGTCGGGGCGCACCAGCGCCAGGGGGATGCCCGGCAGCCCGGCCCCCGACCCCACGTCGCAGACGGTGACGCCCTCGGGTACGGCTTCGGAGAGCACCGCGCAGTTCAGCAGGTGGCGTCCCCACAGCCGCGGCACCTCACGAGGACCGATCAGCCCCCGCTTCACCCCGGCGTCCGCGAGGAGCTCCGCGTACCGGACAGCCTCCGGGAAGAACTCCCCGAAGACCGTCCGCGCCTCTTCGGGCGCCTCGGGGAGCTCTGCTTCCTCCGTCACGGGGACCGTCCTTCCGTACCGCACTAGCGCACTGTGGGTGGTGACAAACAGGCTGACAAAGATCGGCCCCGCCTGCGAACAGACGGGGCCGAGCGTACAAGGATCCGGTCAGGCCGGAAGCACGACGACGAAGCGCTGCGGCTCCTCGCCCTCGGACTCACTGCGCAGGCCCGCCGCGGCGACCGCGTCGTGGACGACCTTGCGCTCGAACGGCGTCATCGGCTCCAGCTTCACGGGCTCGCCCGAGCTCTTGACCTCGTCCGCGGCCTTGGCGCCCAGCGCGGCGAGCACTTCACGCTTTTTGGCGCGGAAGCCGGCGATGTCCAGCATCAGGCGGCTGCGGTCACCGGTCTCACGGTGAACGGCCAGGCGCGTCAGCTCCTGAAGGGCCTCCAGCACCTCGCCGTCACGCCCCACAAGCTTCTGCAGGTCGCGCGCCGAGTCGCTGATGATCGAAACAGCGGCCCTGTCCGCCTCCACATCCATGTCGATGTCGCCGTCCAGGTCGGCGATGTCGAGCAGACCCTCAAGGTAGTCGGCCGCGATCTCCCCTTCCTGTTCGAGGCGGGTCAGGGTGTCGCTGCCCTCAGCGGCTGTGGTGGTGGCTTCCGTCACGGATGGACTCCTTCTTACTTCTTGGACGGGTGCTTGGGCCGCTGCGGGCCCTTGCGCTGTCCGGACTTGGCTTGCCGTGAGGAGCCGGACGCAGCGGACTTGCCCGCTGACTTCGGCTTGTCGTCCTGTGGTGCGTCCTGCTTCGTCAGCGAGGTCTTGGAGCCGGTTCCGGGCTCTTCCGACTCCTTGGCCGCCCCGGACTGGGCGACAGCCGTCTGGCGCTTCGCCTTGGTCTGGCGCTTGGGCTGCTGCCGCTTCGGCGCGGTGCCGCCCTCGGCCTCGGCGAGAGCCGTCTCGCTCTTCTCCACCGTGCCGTCCTCCTGGGCGGCGAGGCCCAGCTTGCCGAGGCCGGTGATGAACTTCCGCTCCAGGTCGTTGCGGTCCGGGCCCTTGGCCACGATCCGCTTGACGGTGTTGCGCCGCGTCCTGCCCCGCACCTCGCCGTGTGCCGTCACGCTCTTCAGCAGCCGGTTCAGGTACTGCTCCTGCGCCTTGCTGCCCGGGGTCGGGTTCTGGTTGATCACGTACATCTGCTGACCCATGGTCCAGACGTTGGTGGTCAGCCAGTAGACGAGGACACCGACGGGGAAGTTGATACCCATGACCGCGAAGATCAGGGGGAAGACGTACATCAGCATCTTCTGCTGCTGCATGTACGGGGTCTTGACCGTCAGGTCGACGTTCTTCGTCATCAGCTGGCGCTGGGTGAAGAACTGCGAGGCCGACATCATCACGATCATGATCGCGGTGATGACGCGGACGTCGGTCAGCGAGGCGCCGAGCGCCGCGACCTTGTCCTGGCTGTCCATGAACTTCGCGGCCAGCGGAGCGCCGAAGATGTGTGCCTGCCGGGCGCTGTCGAGCAGCGGCTGGTCGATGACACCGATCGTCTTGCCCGAGGCGATGGCCGAGAGCACGTGATACAGGGCGAAGAAGAACGGCGACTGCGCCAGGATGGGAAGACACGAGGAGAGCGGGTTGGTCCCGGTCTCCTTGTACAGCTTCATCATCTCTTCGGACTGACGCTGCTTGTCGCTCTTGTAGCGCTCCTGGATCGCCTTCATCTTCGGCTGGAGCACCTGCATGTTGCGGGTCGACTTGATCTGCTTCACGAAGAGCGGGATCAGGCAGATCCGGATCAGGACCACCAGGGACACGATGGACAGGCCCCAGGCCCAGCCGGTGTCGTCACCGAAGATCCAACCGTAGAACTTGTGGAACTGGACGATGACCCACGAGACGGGCCAGGTGATAAAGCTGAACAGACTGGCAATCGTGTCCACTAATCAGGCTCCTTGAGCATTGGGCGAGGTCTCTGTGGCCGGGCTCGAGGAGTCGGACACCGACTCCCGGGCAGGCACAGCGGCGGCGGACTCCCCGCCCTTGCCGCGACCCACATGGCTGCGCAGCAGTTCGTGCCAACGCGGACGTTTGCGTGGCGGTACGTGATCCACGCCGCCGGGTGACCACGGATTGCAACGCAGGATGCGCCATGCGGTCAGCGCCGTTCCCTTGATCGCACCGTGCCGGTCGATCGCCGTATATCCATAGTGGGAACACGACGGGTAGTAACGGCAGACAGGCCCGAGAAGCGGGCTGATCGTCCACTGATACAGCTTGATAAGAGCCAGCAGCGGGTACTTCATCGCGCGCCCCTTCCCAGCAGCCGCTCCAGAGCGGCGTCCAGGTCTCGGGCCAGCTGAGCGTGATCGGCGTCGCCCGACCCGGGCAGCGCTCGTACGACAACAAGGCTACCGGGGGGCAGCTGAGCCAGCCGATCGCGCACCAGGTGGCGAAGCCTGCGCTTCACCGCGGTGCGGACGACCGCTCCCCCCACCGCCTTGCTGACGACGAAACCCGCACGCGGTGGGGGAAGGCTCTCCCCCGGCACGTGCGGGTCCGAAGCACCGCTGCGTAGATGTACGACGAGCGACGGGCGGCCGGCCCGACGTCCCCGGCGTACCGCGGTCGCGAAGTCCTCGCGCCGCCTCAGCCGATTCTCGGTAGGCAGCACGTCATGACCTGGCCGCGATCAGGCGGACAGGTTGGCGCGACCCTTGCCACGGCGGTTCGCAAGAATCGCGCGGCCGGCACGGGTACGCATACGCAGCCGGAAGCCGTGGGTCTTGGCGCGACGACGGTTGTTCGGCTGGAAGGTGCGCTTGCTCACTCGGGGGCTCCAGAAATGATTCGTGTGTTGGCGGGACATCGCCTGGCTGTCACCGTGCGCCCACGAGGAACTCGCGTAAACGCCTTAGTGCACCGCTTCACAATCACAGATCGTGATCTTTGCCCATCGGAGGCAGGCGGCAGCAGCCATCGACAACTCGACCTCGTCACGGTACGTGCGGCCACACCGTTCGGTCAAACCAGCTCCGCGCCACCCCGTTCTGTACACAGCCTGTGGACAACGACTTGAACCGCGCGGGTCGGGCTGACTACCGTGGCTGAACTCCGGTTCCTTTCCTTCCCCCCTGCCGGGCCTCACCCGACCCGACCCATCCCGTCCCGAGAACCACATATTCGTGGGACATGCGAGAGAGCGTGCCTTGTGGCTGATGTACCCGCCGATCTTGCCGCAGTGTGGCCACGCGTGCTGGACCAACTCCTCGGGGAGGGGCAGCAGGGCATCGAGCCGAAGGACAAGCAGTGGATCGAGCGCTGCCAGCCGCTCGCGCTGGTGGCGGACACCGCGCTGCTGGCCGTGCCCAACGAGTGGGGCAAGCGCGTCCTGGAGGGCCGGCTCGCGCCGCTGATCAGCGAGACGCTCACCCGTGAGTGCGGCCGCCCGATCCGGATCGCGATCACGGTCGACGACTCCGCGAACGAGCCCCCCTCCCCGCCGGCGCCCCCCATGCACCAGCCGCACCAGCCCCAGGGGCCGCAGTCCCACCACTACCAGGGGCCGCCGCCGCGGGACGAGCCGCCGCACAGCGACGTGTACGACGGTTACGGCGGGCACCGCCCGTCCGACGACGGCATGCCCACCGCGCGTCCCGCCTACCCGGACTACCAGCAGCGCCCCGGTGCCTGGCCGCGCACCCAGGAGGACCTGTCCTGGCAGCCCCGGCACGGCGGTTACCAGGACAGGGACCCGTACGGGAGCCCGCGCCCCCAGCAGCCGCAGCACGACTACCGGCCGCAGCCGCCCGAGCGCCAGGGGTACGAACCGCAGCGCGACGGGCGCGACCGCCACGACATGCAGGAGCAGCAGCCCCCGCACCTCCAGGGCGGTCCCGGCCGGGGCGGGCCGCCCGGTTCGCAGTCCGCGCCGGCCCCGGGGACGAACGAACCCCATGCCCGGCTCAATCCGAAGTACCTCTTCGACACCTTCGTCATCGGCGCGTCCAACCGTTTCGCGCACGCCGCGGCCGTGGCGGTGGCCGAGGCCCCCGCGAAGGCGTACAACCCGCTGTTCATCTACGGGGAGTCGGGGCTCGGCAAGACGCACCTGCTGCACGCCATCGGGCACTACGCGCGGAGCCTCTACCCGGGCACCAGGGTGCGGTACGTGAGCTCGGAGGAGTTCACCAACGAGTTCATCAACTCGATCCGCGACGGCAAGGGCGACACCTTCCGCAAGCGGTACCGCGACGTGGACATCCTCCTGGTCGACGACATCCAGTTCCTGGCGAGCAAGGAGTCGACGCAGGAGGAGTTCTTCCACACCTTCAATACGCTGCACAACGCCAACAAGCAGATCGTGCTGTCCTCGGACCGGCCGCCGAAGCAGTTGGTGACCCTGGAGGACCGGCTGCGCAACCGCTTCGAGTGGGGCCTCACCACCGATGTGCAGCCGCCCGAGCTGGAGACGCGCATCGCGATCCTGCGGAAGAAGGCGGTGCAGGAGCAGCTCAACGCGCCGCCGGAGGTGCTGGAGTTCATCGCCTCGCGGATCTCGCGCAACATCCGCGAGCTGGAGGGCGCCCTCATCCGCGTGACGGCGTTCGCCAGTCTCAACCGCCAGCCGGTGGATCTGGGACTGACCGAGATCGTGCTGAAGGACCTCATCCCGGGTGGAGAGGACACGGCGCCCGAGATCACGGCGCCGGCCATCATGGCGTCCACCGCCGACTACTTCGGGCTGACCGTGGAGGATCTCTGCGGATCCTCGCGCAGCCGTGTGCTGGTGACGGCCCGGCAGATCGCCATGTACCTGTGCCGGGAGCTGACCGACCTCTCCCTGCCCAAGATCGGCGCGCAGTTCGGCGGCCGCGACCACACGACCGTCATGCACGCCGACCGGAAGATCCGCGCGCTGATGGCCGAGCGCCGCTCCATCTACAACCAGGTCACCGAGCTGACCAACCGCATCAAGAACGGCTGACGGCAGCGCCGGACAGGCCGTACACCGCGCCGAGGGCGCCCCGCGAGGACCGTGTGCAGAGGTCTCGTGGGGCGCCCTTCGCCGTCTCGGGGCCCCGGTCCTGTTCGAATACCTGCCGCGACCTGCGTCTTCTCCACAGAAAAACGGCGAAACCCGCGTCCACAGCCTGGGGACCGGGAAGTTGTCCATATTGCGTCCACAGGGCGCGCTGCCGATACTCCATCAGGCCAGGTCATGTGCCTGGGGATTTGTGGTCAACAGTGATCCACAACCTGTGGACAGACTCCGGCTCCACAGAGGCCCGCCTCGGTTGTCCACCGTCGGCCCACAGGCAAACCGCTGTTGTCCCCAGGTTTCCGCAGGTTCCCCACAGGCCTGTCCACTGTTCGGCAACCCGACACCCGCTTTCACCGTCGAGAGTGAAAGGCGTCACACCAAGACCGGCGATTGAGCTGTGGGGAACGTGGGTAAAGCTGGGGACAGCCCTGGGGAGAAGTACGCCCCGCCTGTGCATCGGGTGTGCAGAACTTTCGCGTGTCCACAGAGACGCCTAGTTGTCCACCGGTTCCGCCCACAGGCACGGTGGACAAAAAACCGCGACTGACCTGCGCAAACACCGTTATCCACGGTTTCCACAGGGCCTACTACTACTACCACTCAGAGTTAGCCAGGAATCCGCTTCGAAGTGGGGCCTGTGCACAACTCGGCCGTGGAGCGCCACGAGCCTCTTGTCGCGACTTGACCCCGAGCAGCGACGAGTGTCGGTGCCGTGCGTCAGACTGGACCCCGGTGGTCTCCCCGGCCCTTCGGCAGGGAGCCCCGTCAGACGACGAAGGCCAGCAGGGCGAGCGAGCAACAGCAGGAGGCGGTTCCGGTGAAGATCCGGGTGGAGCGCGATGTACTCGCGGAGGCGGTGGCCTGGGTGGCCCGCAGCCTCCCGGCCCGTCCGCCGGCGCCCGTTCTCGCGGGCCTTCTGCTGAAGGCCGAGGACGGAGCGCTCAGCTTCTCCAGCTTCGACTACGAGGTGTCGGCCAGGGTCTCGGTGGACGCCGAGATCGAGGAGGACGGCACGGTCCTGGTCTCCGGCCGGCTGCTCGCCGACATCTGCCGCGCCCTGCCCAACCGCCCGGTGGAGATCTCCACCGACGGGGTGCGGGCCACCGTGGTCTGCGGCTCCTCGCGGTTCACCCTCCACACCCTGCCCGTGGAGGAGTACCCGGCCCTGCCGACGATGCCGACGGCGACCGGCACCGTCCCCGGTGAGGTCTTCGCCTCCGCCGCCGCCCAGGTCGCCATCGCCGCGGGCCGCGACGACACCCTGCCGGTGCTCACGGGCGTCCGGATCGAGATCGAGGGCGACACGGTCACCCTCGCGTCGACCGACCGCTACCGCTTCGCGGTCCGCGAGTTCCTGTGGAAGCCGGAGAACGCGGACGCCTCGGCCGTCGCCCTGGTGCCCGCCAAGACGCTGCTGGACACCGCCAAGGCGCTCACCAGCGGTGACACGGTCACCCTGGCGCTGTCCGGATCGGGCGCGGGCGAAGGGCTCATCGGTTTCGAGGGGGCCGGGCGCCGGACGACGACGCGGCTGCTCGAAGGCGACCTGCCGAAGTACCGCACGCTCTTCCCCACCGAGTTCAACTCGGTCGCGGTCATCGAGACGGCGCCGTTCGTCGAGGCCGTCAAGCGCGTGGCCCTCGTCGCCGAGCGGAACACCCCGGTGCGGCTGAGCTTCGAGCAGGGGGTGCTGATCCTGGAAGCCGGCTCCAGCGACGACGCACAGGCTGTGGAAAGGGTCGACGCCGTCCTGGAGGGCGACGACATCTCCATCGCCTTCAACCCAACCTTCCTGCTGGACGGGCTCAGCGCGATCGACTCCCCGGTCGCCCAGCTCTCCTTCACCACGTCGACCAAGCCCGCGCTGCTCAGCGGCCGCCCGGCCGTCGACGCCGAGGCGGACGACGCCTACAAGTACCTGATCATGCCGGTCCGCCTCTCCGGCTGACCCGGCGGTCGTTCCTGTCACGGCGGCCCCCGGTGGGCGTGTTCAGCGCTGAGCACGCCCACCGCGCCGCCTCCGGCCGGGCGTAGGCTCGGCGCCGGGTACGAATCGGCACAACGCTTAAGGAATCTCTGATGGAGCTCGGTCTCGTCGGTCTCGGCAAGATGGGCGGCAACATGCGCGAGCGCATCCGCCGCGCAGGCCACACCGTCATCGGTTACGACCGCAACCCGGACGTCGCCGATGTCCACAGCCTCGAAGAGCTGGTGGGCAGGCTCAAGGGCCCGCGCGTCGTATGGGTGATGGTTCCGGCCGGTGCCGCGACCCAGTCCACCGTCGACGAGCTGGCCGAGCTGCTCTCCCCGGGCGACGTCGTGGTGGACGGCGGGAACTCCCGCTGGACCGACGACGAGAAGCACGCCGTCGAGCTGGGCATCAAGGACATCGGCTTCGTCGACTGCGGCGTCTCCGGTGGCGTCTGGGGCCTGGAGAACGGCTACGCCCTGATGTACGGCGGCACCGACGAGAACGTCGCCAAGGTCCAGCCGGTCTTCGACGCGCTGAAGCCCGAGGGCGACTTCGGCTCGGTCCACGCGGGCAAGGTCGGCGCCGGCCACTTCGCGAAGATGGTCCACAACGGCATCGAGTACGCCATGATGCAGGCGTACGCCGAGGGCTGGGAGCTGCTGGAGAAGGTCGACTCCGTCACGGACGTGCGCGAGGTCTTCCGCTCCTGGCAGGAGGGCACGGTCATCCGTTCCTGGCTGCTCGACCTGGCGGTCAACGCGCTGGACGACGACGAGCACCTGGACAAGCTCCGCGGCTTCGCCGCCGACTCCGGCGAGGGCCGGTGGACCGTCGAGGCCGCCATCGACAACGCGGTGCCGCTGCCCGCGATCACCGCGTCCCTCTTCGCGCGCTTCGCCTCGCGGCAGGACGACTCCCCGCAGATGAAGATGATCGCCGCACTGCGCAACCAGTTCGGCGGCCACGCGGTGGAGAACAAGAAGTAGTACGCGGCAGCACACAGCACAGCACGAAGCGGGAACGGAAGGCCGGCGACCATGCACGTCACGCATCTCTCGCTGGCCGACTTCCGCTCGTACGCCCGGGTCGAGGTCCCTCTCGACCCGGGCGTCACCGTGTTCGTCGGGGCCAACGGCCAGGGCAAGACCAATCTGGTCGAGGCGGTCGGCTACCTGGCGACGCTCGGCAGCCACCGGGTCTCGTCCGACGCCCCCCTCGTACGGATGGGCGCGGAGCGCGCCGTCGTCCGGGCCGCGGTCACCCAGGGCGAGCGCTCGCAGCTGATCGAGCTGGAGCTCAACCCGGGCCGCGCCAACCGGGCGCGTATCAACCGGTCGTCCCAGGTCAGGCCGCGTGACGTGCTGGGGATCGTCAGGACGGTGCTGTTCGCCCCGGAGGACCTGGCCCTGGTGAAGGGCGACCCGGGGGAGCGCCGCCGCTTCCTCGACGAGCTGGTCACGGCCCGTTCCCCGCGGATGGCGGGGGTCCGGTCCGACTACGAGCGGGTGCTGAAGCAGCGCAACACCCTGCTGAAGTCCGCGGCGATGGCCCGCCGCCACGGCGGCAGGTCGATGGACCTGTCCACCCTGGACGTGTGGGACCAGCACCTGGCCCGGGTCGGCGCGGAGCTGCTCGCCCAGCGGCTCGACCTGATCGCCACCCTCCAGCCGCTGGCCGACAAGGCGTACGCCGACGTCGCGCCGGGCGGCGGCCCGGTGGCCCTGGAGTACCGCAGCTCGCTCGGCGCGGACATGGCGCTCTCCCGTACCCGCGAGGAGCTGTACGAGCAGGTGACGGCGGCGCTCGCCCAGGCCCGCAAGCAGGAGATCGAGCGGGGGGTCACGCTGGTGGGCCCGCACCGCGACGACCTGGTGCTGGGGCTGCGGGGCATGCCCGCGAAGGGGTACGCGAGCCACGGCGAGTCCTGGTCGTACGCGCTGGCGCTGCGGCTGGCCTCGTACGAGCTGCTGCGCGGCGAGGGCAACGAGCCGGTGCTGGTCCTGGACGACGTGTTCGCCGAGCTGGACACGCGGCGCCGGGAGCGGCTGGCCCAGCTGGTGGCCCCCGGCGAGCAGGTGCTGGTGACGGCGGCGGTGGACGACGACGTCCCCGGGGTGCTGGCGGGGGCGCGCTACGCCGTGTCCGAGGGCGTGGTGGAGCGGCTGTGAGCGGATCACCGGCGACCGACGGCCTGCCGTCCGAGCCCGCGACGGGCCCCGGATCGGGACCCGGACCCGGGCCTGGTGCCGGGCGTCCCGGGCCGTCCGAACCGGCGCCGGGCGTGGCATCGGGTGCCGCTCGCGGGGCGGCGAAGGAGCCCGAGATGTCCGGCGTCGATCTGGCGCGGGTCGCGCTGCGGGCGGCGAAGGAGCAGGCTCGGGCCCGGGGCACGGCGGCGCAGCAGCGCAGGCAGGCCAGGCGGGGCGGGGGACTGCGGTCGGGGGCGCGCTCCGACGGCCGTGATCCGCTGCCGCTGGGGTCGGCGATCAACCGGCTGATCACCGAGCGCGGCTGGGAGACGCCGGCCGCGGTGGGCGGTGTGATGGGCCGCTGGCCGCAGATCGTGGGTGACGATCTGGCCAAACACTGCGTGCCGCTGCGGTACGACGACGATCCGCGGGAGCGGGTTCTCACGGTGCGCTGCGATTCCACGGCGTGGGCGACGCAGCTCCGGCTGCTGGCGCCGCAGCTGGTGGCGCGGCTGAACACCGATCTGGGCCACGGCACGGTACGGATGATCAAGGTGATGGGTCCGGGAGGCCCGCAGCGGGGTTTCGGCCCGCTGCGCGCCCCTGGGAGCCGCGGTCCCGGGGACACCTACGGCTGACCTGGCCTTTTCCCTCTCGTACGGCTCGTCGTGCCCGCTCCGCGCCGCCCTGGGGAACCCTGTCGGGCTGCCGGGACGCGTGGTCTGTGACGGTTCGCACCGGGCGCCGTCGATGAGGCGTCCCTCACGGTAGCCGGAGGTTGACAGCCCGAAGCGCTCAACGCCCTCGTGAGCCTCCCCGGCCCCCATCCTGAATATGGGGAGTCGTCAGCCGCTCATTCAGGGCGGCACATGCGTACTCAGGTACCGGCAAACCCCCATTCATGTCGGCGCTACCGGTAGACTGGGGACACAATCCCGCGTTCGCGCGGGAGTCGTCGATACAAGCCGAACGACGCAGCCGCTCCCGCCTGCCCGGAGAACGGCCTGTGCTGTGCCAGAAAGGGCGCTTCGTGGCCGATTCCGGCAACCCCAACGAGAACATCCCGTCCACAGCCGGTGAGCACGGCGAGGCGCCCGCCTCGTACGACGCCAACGCGATCACGGTCCTTGAGGGCCTGGACGCGGTCCGCAAGCGACCGGGCATGTACATCGGTTCCACCGGTGAGCGCGGCCTCCACCACCTCGTGCAGGAGGTGGTGGACAACTCGGTCGACGAGGCGATGGCCGGGCACGCGGACACCATCGATGTGACGATCCTGGCCGACGGCGGCGTACGCGTGGTCGACAACGGCCGCGGTATCCCGGTCGGCATCGTGCCGTCCGAGGGCAAGCCGGCCGTCGAGGTCGTGCTGACCGTCCTGCACGCCGGCGGCAAGTTCGGCGGCGGCGGTTACGCCGTCTCCGGCGGTCTGCACGGTGTGGGCGTGTCCGTCGTCAACGCCCTGTCCACACGGGTGTCCGTGGAGGTCAGGACGGACGGCTACCGCTGGACCCAGGACTACCGGCTCGGTGTCCCGACGGCCCCGCTGGCCCGTCACGAGGCCACCGAGGAGACGGGCACGATCGTCACCTTCTGGGCCGACCCGGACGTCTTCGAGACCACCGAGTACTCCTTCGAGACCCTCTCGCGCCGCTTCCAGGAGATGGCGTTCCTGAACAAGGGCCTCACCCTCAAGCTCACCGACGAGCGCGAGTCGGCCAAGGCGACGGCGGGCGCGGACAGCGCCGAAGCGGTCGAGGTGTCCGAGGAGGAGTCCACCCGGACGGTCACGTACCACTACGAAGACGGCATCGTCGACTTCGTCAAGTACCTGAACTCCCGCAAGGGCGACGTCATCCACCAGTCGGTGATCGACATCGAGTCCGAGGACAAGGAGCGCCTCCTCTCGGTCGAGATCGCCATGCAGTGGAACGCCCAGTACACCGAGGGTGTCTACTCCTTCGCCAACGCGATCCACACGCACGAGGGTGGTACGCACGAGGAGGGCTTCCGCGCGGCGCTGACCTCCCTGGTCAACCGGTACGCGCGTGACAAGAAGCTGCTGCGCGAGAAGGACGACAACCTCACCGGTGAGGACGTCCGCGAGGGCCTGACGGCGATCATCTCGGTGAAGCTGGGCGAGCCGCAGTTCGAGGGCCAGACGAAGACCAAGCTGGGCAACACGGAGGCCAAGACCTTCGTGCAGAAGGTCGTCCACGAGCAGCTGACGGACTGGTTCGACCGGAACCCCAACGAGGCCGCCGACATCATCCGCAAGGGCATCGCGGCGTCGACCGCCCGCGTGGCGGCCCGCAAGGCGCGTGACCTGACCCGCCGCAAGGGGCTCCTGGAGAGCGCCTCGCTGCCGGGGAAGCTGAGCGACTGCCAGTCCAACGACCCGACGAAGTGCGAGATCTTCATCGTCGAGGGTGACTCCGCCGGTGGTTCGGCGAAGTCCGGCCGCAACCCGATGTACCAGGCCATCCTGCCGATCCGCGGCAAGATCCTGAACGTCGAGAAGGCCCGGGTCGACAAGATCCTCCAGAACACCGAGGTCCAGGCGCTCATCTCGGCGTTCGGCACCGGTGTCCACGAGGACTTCGACATCGAGAAGCTCCGCTATCACAAGATCATTCTGATGGCGGACGCCGACGTCGACGGCCAGCACATCAACACCCTGCTGCTGACCTTCCTCTTCCGCTTCATGCGTCCGCTGGTCGAGGCGGGGCACGTGTACCTCTCGCGTCCGCCGCTCTACAAGATCAAGTGGGGCCGCGACGACTTCGAGTACGCCTACTCCGACCGGGAGCGCGACGCCCTGGTGGCGCTCGGCAAGCAGAACGGCAAGCGGATCAGGGAGGACTCGATCCAGCGCTTCAAGGGTCTCGGCGAGATGAACGCCGAGGAGCTGCGCGTCACCACGATGGACATCGACCACCGTGTGCTGGGCCAGGTCACGCTGGACGACGCGGCGCAGGCGGACGACCTGTTCTCCGTGCTGATGGGCGAGGACGTCGAGGCGCGGCGCTCGTTCATCCAGCGCAACGCCAAGGACGTCCGCTTCCTCGACATCTGAGTCGGCCGTACCAGCAAGCCGCAGCTCGAAAGGACTTTGACCAGCAATGGCCGACGAGAATTCCCCCGTGACGCCCGAAGAGGTGCCCGCCGTCGAGGGCGTGGGCATGCGTGTCGAGCCCGTGGGGCTCGAGACGGAGATGCAGCGCTCCTACCTCGACTACGCGATGTCCGTCATCGTCTCGCGTGCGCTGCCCGACGTACGGGACGGCCTCAAGCCCGTCCACCGCCGGGTGCTGTACGCGATGTACGACGGCGGCTACCGGCCCGAGAAGGGCTTCTACAAGTGCGCCCGCGTCGTCGGTGACGTCATGGGTACGTACCACCCCCACGGTGACTCCTCGATCTACGACGCGCTGGTGCGCCTGGCGCAGCCGTGGTCGATGCGGATGCCGCTGGTGGACTCCAACGGCAATTTCGGTTCCCCGGGCAACGACCCGGCCGCCGCCATGCGGTACACCGAATGCAAGATGATGCCGCTGTCCATGGAGATGGTCCGGGACATCGACGAGGAGACCGTCGACTTCCAGGACAACTACGACGGCCGCAACCAGGAGCCGACGGTGCTGCCGGCGCGGTTCCCGAACCTCCTGGTGAACGGTTCGGCGGGTATCGCGGTCGGGATGGCGACCAACATCCCCCCGCACAACCTGCGTGAGGTCGCGGCGGGCGCCCAGTGGTACCTGGAGCACCCGGAGGCCTCGCAGGAAGAGCTGCTGGACGCCCTGATCGAGCGGATCAAGGGCCCGGACTTCCCGACAGGCGCCCTGGTCGTCGGCCGCAAGGGCATCGAGGAGGCCTACCGCACGGGCCGCGGCTCGATCACGATGCGGGCGGTCGTGGCGGTCGAGGAGATCCAGAACCGGCAGTGCCTGGTCGTCACGGAGCTTCCGTACCAGACCAACCCCGACAACCTCGCGCAGAAGATCGCCGACCTGGTGAAGGACGGCAAGATCGGCGGGATCGCGGACGTCCGCGACGAGACGTCCTCGCGCACGGGCCAGCGCCTGGTGGTCGTGCTGAAGCGTGACGCGGTCGCCAAGGTCGTGCTGAACAACCTGTACAAGCACACCGACCTGCAGACGAACTTCGGCGCCAACATGCTGGCGCTCGTCGACGGTGTGCCCCGCACCCTGTCGATCGACGCGTTCATCCGGCACTGGGTGACGCACCAGATCGAGGTCATCGTCCGGCGCACCCGCTTCCGGCTGCGCAAGGCCGAGGAGCGGGCGCACATCCTGCGCGGCCTGCTCAAGGCGCTCGACGCGATCGAGGAGGTCATCGCCCTCATCCGTCGCAGCAACACGGTGGAGATCGCGCGTGAGGGCCTGATGGGCCTGCTGGAGATCGACGAGATCCAGGCGAACGCGATCCTGGAGATGCAGCTGCGCCGGCTGGCCGCGCTGGAGCACCAGAAGATCACCGCCGAGCACGACGAACTCCAGACGAAGATCGACCAGTACAACGCGATCCTCGCCTCGCCGGAGCTCCAGCGGAAGATCGTCAGCGAGGAACTGGCCGCGATCGTCGACAAGTTCGGCGACGACCGGCGTTCCAAGCTGGTGCCCTTCGAGGGCGACATGTCCATCGAGGACCTGATCGCCGAGGAGGACATCGTCGTCACGATCAGCCGTGGCGGCTATGTGAAGCGCACCAAGACGGACGACTACCGCTCGCAGAAGCGGGGCGGCAAGGGTGTGCGGGGCACGAAGCTCAGGGAAGACGACATCGTCGACCACTTCTTCGTCTCGACGACCCATCACTGGCTGCTGTTCTTCACGAACAAGGGCCGGGTGTACCGGGCGAAGGCCTACGAGCTGCCGGACGCAGGCCGGGACGCGCGGGGTCAGCACGTCGCGAACCTGCTGGCGTTCCAGCCGGACGAGCGGATCGCGCAGATCCTCGCCGTACGCGACTACGAGGCGGTGCCGTACCTGGTCCTGGCGACCAAGGGCGGTCTGGTGAAGAAGACGTCCCTGAAGGACTACGACTCGCCGCGCTCCGGTGGTGTCATCGCGATCAACCTCCGGGAGACCGAGAGCGGCGCGGACGACGAACTCATCGGCGCGGAGCTGGTGTCGGCGGAGGACGACCTGCTGCTCATCAGCAGGAAGGCCCAGTCGATCCGGTTCACGGCGACGGACGACGCGCTGCGTCCGATGGGCCGCGCGACTTCTGGGGTGAAGGGCATGAGTTTCCGCGAAGGCGACGAACTGCTCTCGATGAATGTCGTCCGGCCCGGTACGTTCGTCTTCACGGCCACCGACGGCGGATACGCGAAGCGGACCGCCGTGGACGAGTACCGCGTCCAGGGCCGTGGCGGTCTGGGCATCAAGGCCGCGAAGATCGTCGAGGACCGGGGATCCCTCGTCGGCGCGCTGGTGGTGGAGGAGTCGGACGAGATCCTCGCCATCACGCTCGGCGGTGGTGTGATCCGTACGCGAGTCAGTGAAGTCAGGGAGACGGGCCGTGACACCATGGGCGTCCAACTGATCAATCTGGGCAAGCGTGATGCCGTCGTCGGCATCGCGCGCAACGCCGAGGCGGGTCGTGAGGCCGAAGAGGTCGACGGGACCGAAGAGGCCGAAGGCGACACGGCCGAGGCCCATGCCGAGAGCGTGGCCGAGGGCACGGAGCCTTCGGCCGGGGAGCACGAGGAGTAGAGCGTGAGTGGAGCCACGGGCGCCGGTCCGGCCGCTTCGGGAGCAGGCGCGAACGGTGCCCGTGGCCCTGCCACGGACTCCCAAGGGGGCACTGTGACGGAGACTCGGGGGCCACAGCCCCAGTACGAGGGGTACGCGACCGGGCCGTTGCCCGGTGAGCGTGAGCCCGCATCGGGTCCTGCGGGGCCCTACCACCCGCCGCAGGCGTACCCGTCCCCCGTGGGCGGTACGCAGGGCGGCGGAACCCAGGGGGGAGCGCGGGGCGCGGACGGCGCGCAGGCGACCCGGCTGCCCCGGACGGGGGCGCGGACCACTCCGCGTACCCGTAAGGCCCGTCTGCGGGTGTCCAAGGCCGATCCGTGGTCGGTGATGAAGGTCAGCTTCCTGCTGTCCATCGCGCTGGGCATCTGCACGGTGGTCGCGGCCGCCGTGCTGTGGATGGTGATGGACGCGATGGGCGTCTTCGAGACGGTGGGCGGCACGATCAGCGAGGCCACCGGCTCGACGGAGAGCAGCGGCTTCGATCTGCAGTCGTTCCTCTCGCTGCCGCGTGTGCTCATCTTCACCTCGGTCATCGCGGTGATCGACGTGGTGCTGGCCACCGCGCTGGCGACGCTGGGCTCGTTCATCTACAACCTGTCGGCCGGCTTCGTGGGCGGCGTCGAGCTGACGCTCGCCGAGGACGAGTAGGCCGCGGGGTATCGATTTTGGGACTGGCCCCGACGTGCGCTAATCTTCAGAAGTCAGCGCAGCAGCGCGGCGGGGCTATAGCTCAGTTGGTTAGAGCGCATCCCTGATAAGGATGAGGCCACAGGTTCAAATCCTGTTAGCCCCACAGTGGCGAAGCGCCAGGTGAGAAGCCCGGTAGGTCCCCAGGACCTGCCGGGCTTCTTCGCGTGCTGGGGTCCGTTACCCCACTACTGCCCCGTAACTTCCCGCAGATGTCGGGGAGCCGGGCCGGACGGCGCGAAGAAGCCGTCGCCCGCTCGCTCGGGTGGGGAAAATACAGCCCGTGCGCCGGGGCCGGGGCCCTACTGTCCCGACCATGAACAAGGACGCCCAGCGGCTCTGGTACTCGTCTCAGAAGTGGATGGCCGCCGCCTTCACGGCCTTCTCCGACGGCCCCTTGCTGTCGGACATGGCGGTCCATCACGCGGGGGTGGCGGCCGAACACCTTCTCAAGGCGTACCTGGCCGCCCTGCACCCGGCGCTGATCGTGGAAGGCAAGGACTTCAGTTCGTTGCTGCACGCGACGGGCCATGGGGTCCACGCCTCCGGGGCGCGAAGCCAGACCAAGACGATCGGCCTCGTCGAGGCGTACGTCCGGGTTGCGGGGATCCTGAAGGGGAGCATGCCCGTCTCCCGGCAGGAGCTGCTGCCGGTCGCCGAGGCCCGTAACGGAGTCGCCCACGCGGCCTTCCACGACGCGGCCCAGGTCAACGCGGTCTTCACCACCTGTCTGCGGATGGCCGACAGGCTGCTTCCCGAACTTCCGCCTCTCGGGGACTTCTGGGGCCCGTACCAGGGGCTGCACGACAAGCTGCTCGACATCCGGGTCGAGGAGGCGCGTGTGCGGCTGGAGGGGAAGCTCGCGAGGGCCTGGCACGTCTTCTCGGACCGTTACGCGCACTTCGGCGAGGAAGACCGCAGGCTCGTGCTGGCGGCCATCGCCGGCGTCTCGTCACCCGGGTACGTCGAGCACGACGAGCCCGCCACCTGCCCGGCCTGCTCGTCGCGGGGATGGCTCGGTGGCGAGACCCGCGGCTCCGAGACAGCTGACACGGTTCTCATGACCCCCCTCGTCTTCGACTGCCCGGCGTGCGACCTCCATCTTGAGGTGGAGGAGCTGAGGATGCTGAAGGAGCCGTTCGCCGAGGAGATCGACCTGAAGGTGTCCCTGCTGGACTTCTGTCCCGAGCAGGCGGGAAGGCGGCTTCCGTACGGGGACGACCATCCGTACCACTTGTTCACCGGGGACGAGGGAACGGACGAGAACCTGGTGATGGACATGTACAGGCCTCGGTGAGCGGGCCCCGTACGCGGCTGCCGGAGCCCCTGGACGTCCTTGTGCGGGGCGCTGCCGCGCCTGACGTGAGGGCGCGGCGCCTCGGCGTGGAGGTGCCGGGTGGCCGCCCGCCCGCTGCCGCCGGCCGCGTGGGGTCCGGCCGTCGTGCGGGCCCGGCCGTCGGGCGCGGGGCGGCAGCGGGTGGGGGACGTGTTCCGGGTGCCGGGGCCGGCGCCTCCGCGGCCCGGGTCAGAAGGCGGGGCAGAGGTGCGCGTGTGCCGCCGCGTTGATCTTCTCCGCGGTCTCGGGAGCGCGGGCGTCGGGGTGCTTCGGGCTGGTGAACCGCTGAGCGGCCTGGTCGATCTGCTTCGCCTCGTCGTCCGGCCAGTCGTGAATGGTGCGGCACTGGTTGCGTCCGCGGCCGACCGCCTTGTCGGCGTCACCGTGGGCGATGTCCTTGTCGATCGAGTCGAGCGCCGCGACGAACGCGGCTTCCTGCTGCGGTGTGGTGTCGGGCAGGCCGGTCAGCTCTTCCTCGCTGAGGCTGGGCGAGGTGGCCGGTTCGGCCCCGGCGCTCTCGGTGCCGCAAGCGGTGAGGGCGGCGAGGAGCAGACCGGCCGCGACGGCCGTGGTGGTGCGGGTGCGCATGAAGTCCCCCAAGGACGGGCGTGGTGAAGGAACCAGCATCGCGGAACGATGGACTCCGCGGGCGGAAAACGCGAAGGCCCGTGCTGTGGACGGGTGTTGTGTCCACATCGCGGACCGTGTGCCCCGGGCGGAGCCCGTCGGCGGGGGTGTGAGGGCATGAAGAAGGCCCCTGCCGGGGTGAACCGGTCCAGGGGCCTCGCGGTGTCGCCACGGCGCGCTCAGGGCGGCGGTGGGGCCGAGTCCCGGGCGGGGGACGAGCCGAGGGCGGTGAGGGCGCCGTGCGTCGTGCGGGCGGTGGCGGCGGAGTCCGTGGAGGACAGCTGCCGGGTGGCCGGTGAGGAGCCGTGCGCCTCGGCGCGGATACGCTGCTTCATCGTGGGCGGCAGCGCCCTGTCACGCGGAAGGGTCCATCGCACCGAGGGAGTGGTCACGGTTGCCGGGGCCGCACCCGTGTGCTTCTGGGGCGTGACCGCGGGCTCCGTGACCGTGGCCTGGGCGGTGGTGGCGAAGCCCAGCGAGGCGAGGAGTGCGAAGAGGACGGTGACGAAGGCGGTCCAGAGGCTCTTGGCCTTGAAGGCGCTCATGGCCCCTCACTTTCAGGTGGTCCGGTTTGCTTACCTTTCCGATGATGTGGATCCGGGGCCCGAATCCGGGCACCGACGCCCGCGCTGCGCCGATCTTCCGATGAACACCACTCTTCTGGTGCAACCGCCTCCGGAAACCTCTCCGGGGGCCGCGTTCCGGCCGTCCCGGAACCCCCTCGATACGGGTCGGTCACAGGCCCCCGGGCAGGTCACCGAACGGTATCGGCCGGTGTGTATAGTCGGGCGGCAGAAGTCCCTTACGTCAAGGAAAGACGAGGTCGCGCGGTGAAGAAGCTTCTCCTGGTCGCACTGGCCGCCATCGGCGGGCTCCTCGTGTACCGCCAGATCCAGGCGGATCGCGCCGAGCAGGATCTGTGGACGGAGGCGACCGACTCCGTGCCCGCAGGTTCGGGTGTGTGAGACGGGAACAGTCTGATCCGAGGCCCCGGTCGCTCAGCGGCCGGGGCCTTGTGCTGTCCGGCTCCTGTTGCGGGACCGCGACAGCCGTGCTTTCGGTTCCACCCCGGCACGTAACCGGCTTGCTTGAGCGAAGCCGCGGGGCGAAGCGGCGGGGCGAGGAGGCGCGGGGATCCGTCGCGGGCGGCGGTCGTCGGGGACGAACCGGCGGGTCCGCGCACGGTGCCGCCACCGCGGCGTCGGAGTCCCTGGGGACTCAGTGGGGCAAGAGCGGCGTTTCGACCGGGGCCGCAGACAGCGGTGGTACGGGCGGGGCAGGATGGACCGGCATCGCGACGGCCGGCGCGACGGGCGCCGCGGTCGCACTGATCGCGGGGCTCGTCGTCGTACGCAGCCGTCGCCGGTCGGGTACGCAGACGACGAGGGGAAGCGCGTGAACAGGCAGCGCAGCAGCGGCCGGGTGAGGTCGGCGGCGGTCGCGGCGGTGTGCGCGGTGGCGGTGCTGCCGGGGCAGGCGCGGGCCGCCGACGGCCCCGGGGCGTACGCCTTCGATCCGGCGGCGAAGACGGTCCGCGGCACGGAGACCAACGCCGACGCGGCCGAGCTGACACCGGGGTCGGTCTACAAGAGCTCGATCAAGCCGGGCGAGAAGCTCTACTACCGCGTGGACCTCGACGACCGGACCGATGCCTACGTCTCCGCGGTCGCCGTGCCGAAGGCCGCCGGACAGGTCGCGTACGGCGACGGCATCACCGTCAGCATCCGCGACCTCGACGACAGCCGGTGCGGTTCCGGGGACGGGCTCTTCAAGTCGGCGGAGTTCCCGCGCCCCGTGGCCGCGTACGCGTACCGGACGGTGGAGAAGGACGACACCGGACCCTGTGCCGCCGCCGGCGCGTACAACGTCCTGATCGAGCGTCAGTCCAAGGCGACCTCGTCCCCCGTGGAATGGGACCTGGAACTGCGGTACGTCACGGAGCCGGTCCTGAAGTCCGGGGACGCGCTGCCGACCGAAGCTCCGGAGACGTGGTCCTCCTCCTCGCCGACCCCGCCCACCGGCCGGCAGAAGCGGTCCGGGGGCAGCGGCTTCTACGAGGCCACCAGTCTGGAGACCGGCGAGTGGACGGACACCGTCGCCCCGGGGCAGACCCGCTTCTACCGGGTGCCGGTGGACTGGGGCCAGCAGATCTTCGCGACGGCCGGGCTGAGCAACAACAACAAGTCCACCGAGTACCACGGCAACGCGCTGTCCGTCGCGCTCGACAACCCGGCTCTCGGGCACGTCGGCGGGGCCACCACGTCGTACTCCGGGAAGCCGGCCTCGGTGGCCCTGGACCCGCTGCCCCCGGTGGCGTACCAGAACCGCTACGACGCGGCTTCGGCCGTCTCCGCCATGCGGTTCGCCGGGTGGTACTACCTGTCGGTGACGCTCGACCCCGCGGTCGCCGAGCACTACGGGGACACCCCCATCGGGCTGACACTGCGGATCACCGTCCGGGGCAAGGCCCTTCCCGGGCCCTACGCGGGGGACGCGGGGATCTTCGGGGTCAGCGGCGCCGACCGGGACATGGCCAGGACCGGGCAGAGCGCCCCGGAGGCCGAGAAGAGCGACAGGATGACGATGGTGGCCGCCGGGGGGATCGGCGCGGGCTCCGTGCTGGTCATCGGACTGGGGGTGTGGACGCTGCTGGCCAGGCGCCGGGCCGTCACCGCTCCGACGCCTCCGGGAGCGGGCGGGCAGCCGCCGTACGACGGCCGCCCGCCGCAGGCCTGGTAGGCCCCGTCCGGACCGGTCAGGTCTGGGTCGGCGCCGGACCGCTCAGGTCTGGGTCAGCGCCCAGATGCCGACCGCGAAACAGATCAGGGCCACGACCAGGACCGGGACCGCCACCGCACGGGGCGGTCCCGGCCTCGTCCGGGGTGCCGCCTGGGGCGCCGTCACGGCGTGCGGGGCCTGGGGCGGGGCGACGGCCGACGGGTACGGATCGGTGTAGGCGTGGGTGGAGGCCGTGCCGGGTGGGGGCGGAGCCGGGGAGGCCTGGGCGGGTCCCGGTGCGGCGACGTGGCCCGGCGCCGCGAGGTCCGGTGCCGCGAAGGAGGGGACGGGGGCCGGGTGCGCGGGGGCCGGGGTGTGCGGCTGCGCCTGGCCGGGAAGGGGCGCGGGCTGCGGCGGGGGCGGCGCGAGGTGGAAGCTGCCCGTCTCGGACATGGAGACGGGCGGCGCCGTGCCCTCCGGCAGGCCGCCGGACCCGTGGGGCCCCTGTGACACCGGGCCGGTGGTCGCCGTGGCCGCGTCACCGGGCGCGCTCCGTACGGGCGTCCGCGGGGCGCTCACGGGTCCGTCGGGCCCGAATCCGGCCGGCAGCGGCCCGATCTGGTCGAAGACCTCCACCGGTTCGTCGTCCGGGCCGGGCTCCGGCAGCATCTCCACCGCGGCCGTGAGGGCCTTGCGCGCCCCGGTGGCCGTACGGAAACGTGCGTGGGGATCCGGCTGGAGCAAGCCCGCGAGGACCTGCCACAGGGGCTCCGGCATTCCCTGGGGCGCACCGGGCGTCCCGTGCGCGGCGAAGTGCTCGATGAGTGCCTGGGCGTCGGGCTTCTTGCCCTGGAGCAGGTAGAGCGCGACCAGGCCGACCGCGAACAGGTCGGCGGGGAAGTCGGGTTCGGCTCCCATCATCTGCTCGGGCGCGAAGTAACCCGGCGTGCCCACCACGTAGTTGGTCTCGGTCAGCCGCGGCTCGCCCTTGCGCATCGAGATACCGAAGTCGGACAGGCGCAGGTGCGGCCGGCCGGTCCCGGTGGCCTCCAGCAGGATGTTGGCCGGCTTGATGTCGCGGTGCACCACGCCCTCGGCGTGCACGGTGGACAGGCCGGACAGCAACTGGTCGAGCAACAGGCAGACGAAACGCGGCGGGAGCGCCCCGTAGTCACCGACGAGGTGGGCCAGCGACCCTCCGCTGACGACGTCCATCGTGAACAGGACCTTGTCGTCGTCGGCGGCCCAGCTGGCGGGGGCCAGGACGTGCGGATGCTCGATCCGCAGGGCCTGCTCGCGGACGAAGCGCAGCAGGGTGTGCGCGTCGCTCTGCAGGAGGACCTTGGCCGCCACGTACCTGCGGCGCCGGTGGTCCCAGGCACGCCAGACGGCACCGGCGCCCCCGCGTCCGATCGGATCGATCAGTTCGTACCGACCGGCGAAGACCTCACCCATTGCGCTGTGCCCGCTCCCCGTCCATGTCCCGCCCCGTCCCCCGGCCGTCGGGATACCGCGAAGGGCCCTGTCGTGACAGAACCCCGCGCCGACGGTCTCAGGGCCTTCTCAGCTCTGGTTGCCCTCGTAGTGCGCGACCGCTTCGGCGGTGCGCCCCGCTCCGTACACCCGGAGGAACTCTGCCAGTTCGGGGTGGGTCGGGGCGAGGGAGTCGGCGGCCTCGATGATGTCGCCCGCTGCGGCGACCGACCGGAGGAGGGACTGGATCTCCCGGACCACGCGCCGGACGGTGGGCGCCCCGCCGCCGGTGGTGGTCTGCCCGGAGCCGGTGAGGACCGAACCGCCCTGGGACTTCTTGATCTCCTCCATGCGGTCGGTGGCCTCCCCGGCGCTGGTGCTGCCGTCCGCCACCTGCCCGGCGAGTTCCTGGAGGGCCTGGACGCGCTGGACGACCGCGGGATTGCCGATCTTGGCCCGCTGGCCGCTCATCAGCTGGGAGAGCATCGGGGCGGACAGCCCGAGCACCGCGGCGAGCCGGGCCTGGTTGAGGCCCAGGTCGTCTATGAGCCTGCGGAAGAGCGCCCCCAGCGGCTCCCCGTACCAGCTGCGCTGGAGCTCCCGGGCTCTCGCCGTCGCCTCTTGCTGCGCTGCGTCCATGTGCGTCTCCCCTTCGCATGGCTTCGCTGCCGCGAAGCTCGTCGTGCATCTTACGGAGAGTGGTTGTGGACGGGGAGCCCCCATGCTTTTGCAGGATCCAGGGGGTCACCCGGTACTCTGTTCTGCGACAGACGTCGTGACACACGGGTGTCCGGCGCCGTCGGTCTTTCCCCGGGGCCTTAGCTCAGTTGGTAGAGCGCTGCCTTTGCAAGGCAGATGTCAGGAGTTCGAATCTCCTAGGCTCCACAGAGAAACGCCCTCCGAACTGCTGGAACGCAGTTCGGAGGGCGTTTTCGTGTGTGCCCGTCGGCCGGGTCAGGAGCGCTCGTCCCGGTCGATGCCGTCCGGGGAGCCTTCGCCGGCGTCGGCCCCGGCCCGTCCGGTCCGGGCCTCGTGGGCGGACGGCGTCGTCCCGCTGCCGTCCACCGAGCTCAGCGGGGCGCGGCTCTCCGAGACCTCGGTGGGCTCCGGGGGCTCGACCAGCCAGTCGGGGTTGGCCTGCTTGTCCCACCACTTCCAGGCGGCGAACGCGCCGCCGGCCAGCACGCCCAGCAGGAGGGCGCCCTTGGCGAACCGGCCGCACCGGGCACGCCGCTCGTGCTTGCGGACGATCTTGTGGATCTCCTTGGCCGTCACCTGGCCGCGCAGCGCGGCCAGCGCGGCCGTGCTGCGGGCGGTCGCCTCCTCGGCCACGGGCCGGCTCGCCGCCACCGCCGACTCGACGCGCGGCACGGTGTAGTCGGCGGCGCTGCGGGCCGCCTGGCGTGTGCGTGCCGCGGCGCGCTGTGCCGCCTCGTCGACCTTGGGCGGTACATGGGTCAGGGCTTGTCCGATACGTGGGGCGAGGCGCGCGTCGTACTGGACACGGGCTTGCGCGGCTGCCTTCGACACCTTGGGCGCGAGCCGGGCGCGGGCCTCCTGGGCGTAGCGGGCGGCCTGCTCCTTGGCCGTGTCGGCGTAGGGCGCCACCACGTCCGCGGCGTGCTGCGCGCTGTCCTTCGCCGAGTAGGTAGCGGCGCGCACGCTGTCGATGCGGGTCACGAGATCCTCCTCCTTGGTGGCGGGTAGGTACTCCGCCTGTCCACCCAAGTCGAAATCATGCCCGCCGAGGCCCGGGGCGCCAGGTGAGGCGGGCATCCGGGTCAAGGTCGGCACGGCCCGGTCAAGAGGGTGCGAGGGGAGCGTCCCGACGACCATGCCACGGCGCGCGCCGGTGCGCGCCGACAGGGCGCGCACTTGGCCGTACGTGTCGTGCGGCCGCTGGTGCCGTGGGTGCCGCGGGTGCCGCGGGTCGGTTCCGGCCGCGAGTGACGCGAGTGCCGTGGATGCCGCGGGTCCGGTTCCGGCCGCGTGTCCGTACGCGCCGTGCGGAAGGAGGGGGCGGCAGGTGAGGCGGGCGGTGCCGGGCGCCGCGCGTGCGAGGATCGGTGGACGCAGCGCAGACGTACGGAAGGCGGGCCGTGGCCGAGCAGCTTTACGCCACTCTGAGGACCAGCCAGGGCGACATCGTGGTCCGGCTCCTGCCGGACCACGCGCCCAGGACGGTCAGGAACTTCGTCGAGCTCGCCACCGGAGGCCGGGAGTGGACCGACCCGGCGACCGGGACGAGGTCCACGGACCGGCTCTACGACGGCACCGTCTTCCACCGGGTCATCGGCGACTTCATGATCCAGGGCGGGGATCCGCTGGGCAACGGCACGGGCGGCCCCGGCTACGAGTTCCCCGACGAGTTCCACCCGGACCTCGACTTCACGCAGCCGTATCTGCTCGCGATGGCCAACGCGGGCCCCGGGACCAACGGCTCGCAGTTCTTCGTGACCGTGTCCCCCACGGCCTGGCTGACCGGCAAGCACACCATTTTCGGCCAGGTGACGACCGAGGCGGCCCGCAGGGTCGTGGACGCCATCGCGGCCGTGCCCACCAATCCGCGCACCCAGCGTCCGCTGCGGGACGTGGTGCTCGACTCGGTCGTGATCGAGACCCGCTGACACCGCCCTGTCCTCGGGCCGCCTGTCCGGACGGGCGGCCCGAGGACCGGCCGGTTCGGGAACCAATCGCCCTGTTCGTCCGTACTGCTACACGACGGACGAACGGGGGCGGCACAGGTGTGCCGCCACCCGGGACGTGCGTCGCGACGATCGCCGGGACGAGGACCGAAGGGGCCGTGACCGATGGAGCAGCAGCCGGACGACCAGGACGCGGCCGCGGGCGCTCCGCTCACCTGTTACCGGCACCCGGGCCGGGAGACGGGCGTGCGCTGCGTGCGGTGCGACCGGCCGATCTGCGCGGACTGCATGATCGACGCCTCGGTCGGCTTCCAGTGCCCGGAGTGCGTGCGGACGGGCTCGGGCACGGGGCACCATCCGGCCGCGAGCAGACCCCGCACCCTGGCGGGCGGCCGTGTCGCGGCCGATCCGCGGCTGATCACCAAGATCCTTCTCGGTGTCAATCTCGCGGTCTTCGTCGCCGTCCTGGCCGACTCGTCCCTCGTGAACGAACTGCTGCTGTTCGGCCGGGCCTACCTGGGCGATCCGTCGGCGGGGATCGAGGGCGTGGCCGAGGGGCAGTGGTACCGCCTGTTCACCGCGATGTTCCTGCACCAGGAGGTGTGGCACATCGCGTTCAACATGCTGGGCCTGTGGTGGCTGGGCGGGCCCCTGGAGGCCGCCCTGGGCCGGGTGCGCTACCTCGCGCTCTACCTGCTCTCGGGGCTCGCGGGCAGCGCGCTGACCTTCGCGGTCTCCGACCCCGCGCAGGGCTCGCTCGGTGCCTCCGGCGCGATCTTCGGGCTGCTGGGCGCCACGGCCGTCCTGATGCGCAGGATGAACTACGACATGCGGCCGGTGATCGTGCTGCTCGTGGTGAACCTGATCTTCACCTTCAACCCCTGGGGTTCGATCGCCTGGCAGGCGCACCTGGGGGGCCTGTTCGCCGGTGCGGTGCTGGCGGCCGCCCTGGTGCACGCGCCCCGGGCCCACCGGAACGCCGTGCAGTCCGGGGCCTTCGCCCTGATGCTGCTGGCGGTCGTGGCGACCGTCCTCGTGCGTACCGCTGTCCTCATCTGAGCGGAATCGGTCGCTCATTGATCAGAGTTGTCCACAGAGTGTGTCGGATCTTGTGCATGACGTGGGGAACAGATGTGCCCCTTGTCGCTGAGCTGGGTTTTTCCAGGCAGGACAAGGGGCGTATCGGCCCGGTGTGCGAGAGAGTGCGCGGTGTGCGGTCACATCGGCGTCAACACGGGCGGAAGTTATCCACAGATCGTCTGACCTTTTCCCCCGACTGTGGATAACTCTGTGGGTAACTTCAGGGCAGGAGCGGGGCGACTACTTCCACTGCGTGGAGACACCGAAGCCGCCGGCGATGAAGCCGAAGCCCACGACGATGTTCCAGTTGCCCAGCGCGCCGACCGGCATGTCGCCCTCGGTCACGTAGAAGACCACGATCCAGGCCAGTCCGATCAGGAAGAGCGCCAGCATCACCGGCGCCACCCAACTGCGATTGGTCAGCTTTATGTTGGTCGACTGCTTCGCCGGCGGGGGCGTGAAGTCGGCCTTCTTGCGGATACGTGACTTCGGCACGAGGGACTCTCCTGTCGATGCGCTGCGTGACCGCGCAGGGATCTGTGGCTGGCGCCGGGGCGCGAGGGGGAATGCTGCCTCCCCGGGGCGTCCGTTAGCGTAGTGCTTCCGTGGCGCCTAAGGAGATAAGGGTACGTTGAGCAATTCCGCCGACTCTCCTCAAGGCCCGGCCCGGCGCATGTCCCGGTGGCCGGTCCAAACGCTCACGGCCGCCGTTTTCGCCCTTGCCGGACTGATCTTCGTCACTAGTGCGAACACCGCGAAAGGGACGGACATCCGCACCGACTCCTCGTTGCTGAAGCTTTCCGACCTCATCCAGCAGCGCAGCGAGAACAACGCGGAGCTCGACGCGTCGACCGCCGCCGTGCGGGCGGACATCGACGCCCTCGCCCGGCGCGACGACGGAAGCACCGAGGCGGAGGACGCGAAGCTCGACGCGCTGGAGAAGGCGGCGGGCACGACGAAGCTCACGGGCGCGGCCCTGACCGTCACCCTGGACGACGCCCCGCCGGACGCCACCGCCAACCCCGGCTACCCCGAACCGCAGCCGAACGACCTGGTCATCCACCAGCAGGACCTCCAGGCCGTCGTCAACGCGCTCTGGGAGGGCGGGGCCCGGGGCGTCCAGGTGATGGACCAGCGGCTGATCTCCACCAGCGCGGTGCGGTGCGTCGGCAACACGCTGATCCTCCAGGGCCGGGTCTACTCACCCCCGTACCGGATCACCGCGGTCGGCGACCGGGGCACGCTCCGGCGCGCCCTCGACGACTCCCCGGCGATCCAGAACTACCAGCTGTACGTGAAGGCCTACGGGCTCGGCTGGAAGGTCGAGGAGAAGGACAAGGCCACCCTCCCCGGCTACTCCGGCACGGTCGACCTCCACTACGCGGAGCCTGTGGAGTAGCCCGTATCCGTCCCGCTCCCGCACCCCGGCCCTTTAGTCTGGTGCCGTACCGAATGGAGGGGACAGCATGTACGGCTGGATCTGGCGGCATCTTCCGGGCAACGTGTGGGTTCGCGGGCTGACCTCACTCGTCCTGGTCCTGGCCGTCGTCTACGCCCTGTTCCAGTACGTCTTCCCCTGGGCGGAGCCGCTGCTGCCGTTCGGCGACGTGACGGTGGACGGCCAGGGCGCCGGTGCGGGGGCCGCCCGGTGAGCGCGCGCATCCTCGTCGTCGACAACTACGACAGCTTCGTCTTCAACCTCGTCCAGTACCTCTACCAGCTCGGCGCCGAGTGCGAGGTGACGCGCAACGACGAGGTGACCACCGCGCACGCCGAGGACGGCTTCGACGGCGTCCTGCTCTCACCCGGCCCCGGTACGCCGGAGCAGGCGGGTGTCTGCGTCGAGATGGTGCACCACTGCGCGGGTGCCGGGGTGCCGGTCTTCGGGGTCTGCCTGGGCATGCAGTCGATGGCCGTGGCGTACGGCGGAGTGGTGGGCCGGGCCCCGGAGCTGCTGCACGGCAAGACCTCCCCCGTCTTCCACGAGGGCGAGGGCGTGTTCGCCGGGCTGCCGTCCCCGTTCACCGCGACGCGCTACCACTCGCTGGCCGCCGAACCGGCGACCGTGCCCGATGTGCTGGAGGTCACGGCCCGCACGGCCGACGGCATCGTCATGGGGCTGCGCCACCGCGAACTGGCGGTGGAGGGTGTGCAGTTCCACCCGGAGTCGGTGCTCACGGAGCACGGCCACCTGATGCTCGCCAACTGGCTCGCGCGCTGCGGGGACTCCGGGGCCGTCGCCAGGTCGGCGGGACTGGCCCCGGTGGTGGGCAAGGCCGTCGCGTGACCCCGGCCCGCCCCGGACCCGACGCCGGTCACCAGGACCCGTACGCGCGGGGACCGTACGGGGCCGACGGCACGTTCGAGGCGGCGGTCGACCAGCTCGCGGACCCACTGAACGACCCCCTCCCGGGGCAGCACACCCCGCCCTGGTTCCGGGCGGAGGACGCCCCGGAGGGCGGTGAGGGCGGTCCGGCCGCGCCGCCACAGGGTCCGCCGGCGGCCGCGAACCCGCTGGAGGCCGCTGGCGAGTGGTACGACCCCGAGGGGTACCAGCGGGACTGGTACGGCTCGCAGGGGCCGGAACCGGCCCCTCAGGCCCCTTCTCAGGCCATTCCTCACGCCCGTGAGCCCCACCAGGCGCGTCAGGCACCGGAAGTCCACCCGCCGCACCAGCCGCGCGAGGCCTTCGAGGCCCACCCGCCGCACGAGTCGCGCGAAGCCTCCGAGGGCCGTCCGAGCCCGCAGGTCACGGAGGCCCGGCAGCCCCGTCAGCTTCCGGAGCGGCGTCCTCCGGGCCGCCGTGCCGACCGGCCGGCCGCCGTGCCCCGGACCGACCCGGTGACGGCCCGGATGCCGGTGATCGTCCCCGGCTCCGAGCCGTTCGAGACGCGTCGGCCCGTGGTGCCCGCCGTTCCCGACGAGACCGCGGACCCGCGCCCCGCCGGCCCTCGGGACGCGGACGACGACGGTGACCTCGGTTCCCCGGCCGACGGTCCCGTACCGGAGACCGTGCCGACCGGAGGCCGCGCCGAGCGCAGGCGGGCGGCGAAGGGGCGTGGGCGGCGCCGGCCGGAACCCCGCCCCGCCGCGCAGACGCCCGGCGCGCAGACGCCCGCCGGGAAGCCGCCGGTGCCGATGTCGCGCCTGGAGGCGCGGCGGGCTGCGCGCGCCGCCAAGGACAGCCCGGCCGTCGTGGCCAGCCGGGTGGCCGGAGAGGTGTTCATCACCTTCGGCGTGCTGATGCTGCTGTTCGTCACCTACCAGCTGTGGTGGACCAACGTCCGCGCCGACCAGATCGCCGGCCGGGAGACCCACAAGATCCAGGACGAGTGGGCGAAGGGGTCGCGCACGCCGGGTGCCTTCGAGCCCGGCCAGGGGTTCGCCATCATGCACATCCCGAAGCTGGACGTCGTCGCGCCGATCGCCGAGGGCATCGACAAGGAGAAGGTCCTCGACCGCGGCATGGTGGGGCACTACGCCGAGGGCACGCTCAAGACCGCGATGCCCTCCGCGGAGGAGGGCAACTTCGCGGTGGCGGGCCACCGCAACACGCACGGCGAGCCGTTCCGCTACATCAACAAGCTGAAGCCCGGCGACCCGATCGTGGTCGAGACCCAGGACGCGTACTACACGTACGAGATGACCAGCATCCTTCCCCAGACGGCGCCGTCCAACATCTCGGTGATCAAGGAAGTACCGGAAGGTTCCGGGTTCACCGCTCCGGGCAGGTACATCACCCTGACGACGTGTACGCCCGAATTCACGAGTACGTACCGAATGATCGTGTGGGGCAAGATGGTCGACGAACGGCCGCGCGACAAGGGGAAGCCCGACGCGCTCGTCGGCTGAAGCGGGCTGGGCGACATCACGACAGGGGCGGGTGCGGTGGCAGCGAGGACGACCGAGCAGGAAGAGCGTGCCGAGGTACCGGCGCCCCCGGTGCGGCGCGTACGCCGCCACCCCGTCGCGGCGGCGGTCAGTCTCTTCGGTGAACTGCTGATCACCGCGGGCCTGGTGCTCGGCCTCTTCGTCGTCTACTCGCTGTGGTGGACCAACGTGCTCGCCGACCGCGAGGCCGGCAAGCAGGGCGACACCGTCCGCGACCACTGGGCGGAGGGCCGGGGCCCCGGTGAGCTGGACACCAAGGACGGCATCGGCTTCCTGCACGTGCCCGCCATGAAGAACGGCGAGGTGCTGGTCAAGAAGGGCACCGACACCGCGACCCTCAACAACGGCATCGCCGGCTACTACACGGATCCGGTGAAGTCGGCCCTGCCCTCCGCCGAGGAGGGCAACTTCACGCTCGCCGCGCACCGCGACGGGCACGGCGCCAGGTTCCACAACATCGACAAGGTCAAGAAGGGCGACGCGATCGTCTTCGAGACCAAGGACACCTGGTACGTCTACAAGGTCTACGCGGAGCTCCCGGAGACCTCCAAGTACAACGTGGACGCGATCGCGCCGGTGCCGAAGGAGTCCGGGGTGAAGAAGCCGGGCCGCTACATCACGCTGACCACGTGCACGCCGGTCTACACGTCGAAGTACCGCTACATCGTCTGGGGCGAGCTGGTCCGCACGGAGAAGGTGGACGGCGACCGCACGAAGCCGGCGGAGCTGCGCTAGACGCGTACGGCGAAGTCCCCCGGGCCCGCCGTACGACCCCGGCACGCGACGGGCCCCGGACGGCGACGGGCCCCACGGCGACGGGCCCCACGGCGGCCGCCGGAAGAGCCGGACGTGGAAGGGCCCCGGTCACCGAGGCTTGGGTTCCAGGGGTCGTCGCAACACCACTTGGTTTTAGGCGGTGAGTAGATCACGTAGACGCTCGGCTGGGGTAGCCCAGCCGAGCGTCTTGCGTG
>JOAZ01000009.1 GCA_000720535.1 Streptomyces halstedii | reverse complement strand
TCCATGGCGGCGCCGTCGGGGAGGTGGTCGACGTACCCGGCGACATAGCGCTCGCGCTCGGGGAGCCGGGCGAAGTCGGATGCCTGGGGCGGGCGTTGGTCGGGTACGGAGCGTTTTCCGTAGCCGGTGGTGGCCTGGCGGTACGGGCGCGAGGGTGCGGGCGCGCACGGGGCGGAGCTAACCTGCTGAGTAGCCACGAGATCGTCTTTCTATGGGGTCGATCTTGGGTGAGACCCCGGCCGGTGTGGCAACACCGCGTCGGGGTCGTTTCGTCGGTGGCACCGTAAGCAGTGGCGACTCTGCGCCGCAAGCCGGTCACGATTAGTCATACTTGCTGGCCGTGACGGGGTTGGGAGGGTGGGGAGGTTTCCCCAAACCCCCTGTATGTCCCGCCGGATGAACAACACCGCTCGAAGCCCGGCACCCGGGTCCCGGCCCCCGGATCCCGAAGCTCAAGCGCCGGACCGGGGTCGGAGACGTACCCACGAAGGGGTGAACCGGTGGTCCCGGCGCTCGACCCTCGGGTCTCGGGAACCGGGCTCCGGGATCCGGGTGCCGGGAACCCGGGCGCGCACCGGTGTGGAACGGGAGTTGGGAGTCGGGCGGGGCTGCGGGGGCGTTGTGCGGGAGTCGCACGGGAGGCGCGGGGCAGCCGTACCCGGGTCGTCCGGCAGCCGGCCGAGGACGGTGGTCCGGTCTCAGAGGGGATCGGCGGCTTCCTGGGCCCCGGTACCGAGCGCGTCCTGGCGGGCGTTCCCACGGCGCGGGAGCAGTAGCGGGGTTGCCAGCAGGACGACTCCGGCGGCCGCGATCGCGGTGCGGGGGCCGGTGACGGCGGCGAGCACTCCCCACAGGGCGGTCAGAGCCGCGATGGCGGCGCTGCTGCTGATCGACCAGGCGACCAGGGTGCGGGCGACCCGGTCGGGGGCGGTGTGGTCGAGCCGGTAGGTGGCCAGCACCGGATTGAACAGCGCGCAGCAGGTCACCAGCCCGAGTTGGACGGCGATGACCAGGACGATCCCGGGGAGTCCGGGCCGGACGAACGCGAGCCCGAGAGGCCAGCACGCGCGCAGCGCCCCGGCGGCGTACAGCACCTCGCGTCGGCCGAACCGTGCGACGAGCCGGTGCGCGAGGCGTGAGCCCACGAGACCGCCGACGCACGGGACCGCGAACACGAGACCGTACTGCCAGGGCGCGAACCCGAAGTCGTCCAGCAGGAGTACGGCGAGCAGCGGCTCGGACGCCATGATCAGACCGTTGACCACGATCGAGTTGAGGAACAGCGGTCGCAGGGTGGGGTGGTCGAGGATGTGGCGCCACCCTTCGAGCAGATCGGGTGCCCGCAGCCGGGGTGCGGCGCTGCGCGTGGGGCGTGGCTCCGTCCCGCCGATGGCACGGATGCCCAGTGCGGAGAGCAGGTAGCTGACCGCGTTGGCGACCAGGGTCGTCAGCGGGCCGAACAGCCCGATCGCGGCCCCACCGAGCGGCGGGCCGACCATGGTCGCGGTCCATGTCGTGGACTCGAAACGGCTGTTGGCGACGAGCAGGTCCTCCGGTGGTACGAGCGCCTTCAGGTAGGCGCCTCCGGCCGCCTTGAACGCGATGTCGGCCGCGGCGACGACGACGGAGACGACGAGGAGCTGGGCGAAGCCGAGCCGGCCGAGCGCGAACGCGGCGGGGACGCGGCGGGGACGCTCATCAACGCCGCGAACCGGGTCAGGTCCATCGCCACCATCACCGGCCGCTTACGGCGGAACTCCATCCAGGGACCGAGCGGCACCGCCACCACGGCACCCACGGCCCGCCCCGCGGCGGCCAGCGCCGCGACCTGGGCCGGTCCGCTGTGCAGCACGAGGACCGCGATCAGAGGGAACGCGCCGAACCCGAGCCCGGTGCCGTACGAGCTGACCGCGAACGCCGCCCACAACCACCCGAACCGCCTGCCCAACGCCCGCCTGCTCGCCATACCCGTACGCGCCCCTCACCGATCCGACGACCCCACGACCGATCCGTCCCCCCGCGACCGGTCCGCCGACCCACCCCATGGCGAGCACGGCGGCCACGGCGGCCATGGCGGCCACGGGGCCCACGCCGACCTCCGGAATCAAAGCGAGCGACGGGTGCCGGATCAAACAACTGACGCGTGGGCACAGCTCAACCATCTGTTGTGTGGCACCTTGACCGGCATGGATCTCGATGCCGTCCGCACCTTCGTGACCGCCGCGGACGCGGGACGGTTCCAGGACGCCGCCGCCGACCTGTCCGTGACTCCGCAGGCCGTCTCCAAGCGCATCGCCGCACTGGAACGGCGCCTCGGCGTAAGGCTGTTCACCCGTACCGCGCGCGGGGCGAAACTCACCGTGGACGGGCAGGCGTTCCTCCCGCACGCCCGCGACCTCCTACGGGCCGAGGAACGGGCCGTAGGCTCCGTGCGACCCGGCCGCCGTGCCCTCCGCGTGGACGTGATCGGCCGCCGGCTCGCCCCGGCCACCCTGCTGCGCGACTTCCGCCTCGCCTGTCCCGGAACGGAGTTGGACGTCGTGACCCTCTTCGACGCCGACGCGGCCGTCGACGCCGTCCGCACCGGCACGATCGACGCGTCCTTCCGCGCCGTCCCCATGCCCGGCCGGCAACTCCCCGACGACATCAGGGCGTCACGGGTCTTCGATGAGCCCCTTCAGCTCCTGACCGGGCCGGACCACGCGCTTGCCGCCGCCCACACGGTCAGCCCCGCCGAGCTGGTCGGACAACGCATCTGGATGCCCGGCCTCGTTCCTGGCACCGAGTGGGCCGCCTACTACGACGCCCTGGCCGCCGCGTTCGCCGTCACCATCGAGGTCACCGGCCCCGACTTCGGTACCGAGCCCCTGCTGGACACCCTCGCCGGCTCCCGGACGCTGGCGACCTTCGTCGGAGAGCGAACCCACCTCGTCTGGCCCGCCGACCACGGCTTGCGGCGCATCGCCGTGCGCGAGCCGACGCCGGTCTATCCACACTCCCTGGTGTGGCACCGCGACAACCGGCACCCGGCCCTGGCCGCACTCCGCGACCATCTTGCCCCGGGGGCCTCTCCCGGGACAGGCCCGGCCGGGCGCTCCTCCGCGCGGGGCGTACACCCCGGCGTCGAGACGTGGGTACCGGCGTGGGCGTAGCGGTGTCGGCACCAGCGGGCCGGTCCGTCCGGGAGCTGTGACGCGACTGTTGCCGGAAGTGTGGGCTCCGTCACCAGCGTGCGGCCCCAGGGCTGGTGGACTCGGCCGATGGCGCTCCTGTTCCTCATCCCGCTCTGCATCATCATGCTGTTCGGCCTGGCCGGTTACGGCTTCGGCAGCCTCGGCCGGGTCGGCGTAGGGCAGGCGAGCCGCGCGCTGCGGCTCCGCAGCGGGGCCGCGATCCTGGGGGCGATCACGGTCGCCCTGTACACCTGGGGGCTGCTGCACCTCGCCGGTGCGGTGATCGGCGCGGACGGCACCGGGGCGAGCGGGTCACCGAGGCCCTCCTGCCGCACGGCCGACCAGGACCTGTGGTCCACGGTCGTGGATTCCCGGGTGGACTACCTGCCGCTGCGGTTCGTCTGCGAGACCAGCGACGGCGGAAGCTACGTCCCCGACATCGTCCCCGGCTACATCGGCCCGGCCGCGGCGGCCTTCGGCCTGTCCGCCACGGTGTGCGCCGCCGCCGCTGCCGTCGAGTCGGAACGCCGGGCGCGGCGGTCAGGCGGCTGACGGAGGCCACCGCGTACGCGGGTGCGCTCCTACAGGTGCACACCACCGGGCGGGCGGTGACAGGTGAGGCGCGGCCGTACGCCTCCCGGAAATCGATTGGTCGCGCTCGGCGTGATGTGCTTCCATTCCGCGGTGACGAGCGACAACCACAGCGGCGACGGACCCGACGCCGGCGGTACGGGCCGGTCGGTCCGGCGCCGGACCGACCGGGACCTCCACGCCTGCGCCGAGGTGCTGGCACAGGTCCATGCACGTGACAGCTACCCGGTGAACTGGCCTGCCGAAGCGAGCGCTTGGCTGTCGCAGCCCGCACTGACAGCCGCTTGGGTGGCGGAGCTGGACGGCCGCGTCGTGGGCCATGTCGGCCTGTCCCGAAGCACCGCCGGAGACCTTGCCCCGGAGTTGTGGAGCGCCCGCGCGGGCGTGGGCGCAGACGAGACCGCCGTGATCAGCCGCCTGTTCGTCGCTCCGTCGGCCCGCGGTCGCGGGATCGGCGCGTCGCTGATGGCGCGGGCGGTCGAAGAGGCGAGGAACCGGGGCCTGCACCCCGTGCTCGATGTCGTGGCGGACGACACCGAGGCGGTGGCACTGTACGAACGGCTCGGCTGGCAACTGCTGGCCACCACCGAACAGCAGTGGAGCCCGGACCAGAGGGTCACCGTCCACTGCTACGCGGCGGCAGCGGCCTGACGGCGCTGCGACCCCGGAGACGAGTCACCGGCTCCGGACGAGTGGCTCGTCTTCCCTGAAGCCGCCCTCTTCCTCAGGTTCCTTCCTCAGGCCTTCTTCCTCAGGCGTCGGGCGGCTCCGCGAGAAGGCCCGTGGTGAGTGCGGCCGTCACGATCGCCAGGCTGCGGTCGAGCTGGCCGAGAAAGGCCTCGCGGGTGCCTCCGCCATCCAGCCAGTTGCGCAGCTCGGCGATGAAGACTCCCTGGTAGGCGCTGGCGACGGCAACGAGGACGGCATCACCTGGAGGTCTTCCGGTGCGCCGGGCCAGGTAGGAGCCGATGACCTGCTTCCACCGCTCCCAGTGCTCGTAGGCGCCGGCCCGCAGGGCGGGACTGGTGTCGAGGAGCTTGAAACGCTCCAGCCAGACGTCACTGCTCGACACCGCCACGTGCGTCGACGTGGTCACCGCGCCCCGTACGGCCTCCAGCGGATCACTGTCCGCCGAGGCGTCGCGTAGCCGCGCTCCCAGCTCTTCGATGGTGTCGTCGAAGGGGCCCCAGATGACCCCTGGCTTGGAGCCGAAGTACCGGAAGAACGTCGTACGACCGATACCCGCCGCCTCGACGATGGCCTCCACGCCCACGCCGTCGTAGCCGTGGCGCTGCATCAAGCCGATGGCGATCTCCTCCACCTCGGTGCGGGAGGCGGCCGGCGGACGCCCGGGGCCGCGGGAGGTAGAGGCGGTGGTCATCCGGCCAAGGCTACCGAACCCGCTCACGGTGGGCGGCGACGCCTCGGCCCCTTCGGAGAGCCGATCGCCCCGTAGTGGATTTCGGGACCGAGTACCACTATTGTTCGAAGGGAGCGGCGATACCTCCCCAACAAGGGGTATTGCCGACTATGCGGACCCTCTCTTCACGAGAAGGTTCGACGTGAAAGGTGCACATCATGGGAAAACTCGATGGCAAGGTCGCCATCATCACCGGCGCCGCACAGGGGATGGGCGAGGCTCACGCGCGTCGGTTCGTCCGGGAGGGCGCCAAGGTCGTCCTCACCGATCTGAACGAAGGCCGGGGTAAGGCCCTCGCCGACGATCTGGGCGGCAACGCGCTGTTCCTGCGGCACGACGTCACGTCACCGGCTGACTGGCGACGGGTCCTGCGGGAGGCCGAGGAAGCGTTCGGCCCGGTGACCGTCCTGGTCAACAACGCGGGGATCCTCGGTCCCATCAGCCCGACCGTCGAGCTGGACGAGGACGAATACCTCAAGGTGTGCGCCGTCAACCAGCACTCGCAGTTCTACGGGATGAAGACGGTCATCCCCTCCATGCAGAAGGCCGGCGGAGGCGCGATCGTCAACATCTCCTCCACCGCCGGCATGGTCTCGATCGTCGGGGCACCGAACCTCGCGTACGTCGGCAGCAAGTTCGCCTCGCGCGGCATGACCAAGCACGTCGCCGTGCAGTACGGCCCCGACAACATCCGCGTGAACTCGGTCCACCCCGGGTACATCAAGACGCCGATGATGGAAGCGGCGACCGATGAGAACGGCGGAGGCGTCGCGGACCAGGTCCCGCTGCGCCGCATGTCCGACCCCGACGAGGTGTCCAGCCTCGTCCTCTTCCTGGCGTGTGACGACTCTTCCTACATCAGTGGCATGGAGCACGTCATCGACGGCGGTCTGACCGCCCAGTAAGGGACGTTCGCGGCTGTCGGCCGGGGCGGCACCCCCACGGGTGCCGCCCCGGCCGCGGTGTCTGACCTCCCGCCGCGTCCGATCCCCGGGCCGCTCCCGGCCCGATCTCCAGTCCGCTCCTACCCTCGCCCGCGCTCTCCCCGGACGGGCCGGCCGCCACCCGCTGTGGACCCCCTCGCCTGACGTACGCCATCTGCGACATGCCGCTGATGGCCCAATGGGGGACGCGGGCAGTCAGGCCGGTCACGCTGTGCTGCGTCGTCACGGTTGCGTCGGGAGACCATGGGTGTACAGGTCGCGTGAGCAGGTCTCCGAGCGGACCCGCCGCCCCCGTCGGACGGAGCCCGGGCCGCGACATGCCCGGTGCCGTTCACCGAGGGGGACCGGAACAGGAGCCTCGCCGGTCGGCGGCCCCGCGCGACGATGGCTGACCGGTTGACGTCCCCGCGCACGCCGATGCGGGCGGGATCCGAGCCAGGGCCCCACCTGCTCAAGGCCGCCGAAGCCCAAGCGGAACCGGTCGCGAGCGATGTGCCCGCGGCTGCTGTGCAGATGGGGAGAGTGACTAAGGCAGAAGACAAGCGGGAGCTCGGCAGAGCCGATGTCGACCGGTCGGAAGGATTCGGTGAGCGGCTGCTGGGGGTCTTGCTGGACCGGGCGCATGAGATGCCGCCGCAGCTGATCGCCCCGCTGATCGCGGAAGAGGTGGGCACCATCGGTGGCTACGATGTCTCGATCCTCCTCCAGGACTACGAACAACTCGTGCTGGTGCCGCTACCGGGCAGGGGGCTGACGGCCGGTGAGCCCGAACTGATCGACGACTCCCCGGCGGGGGCGGCCTTCCTGCGCGCCAAGACGGTCGAAGTGCCCCAGGACAACGGCGTGCGGATGTATCTGCCACTGCTGGACGGCAGCGACCAGGTGGGGGCGATGGCCCTGACCCTGGACACCGTGGACGACGACAACCGGCGGATGCTGCGGAGACTCGCCGGTCTGGTGGCCGACATGATCGTCACCAAGGAGACCTACACCGACCAGTTCTTCCGGGCCCGGCGCCGTGCCCCGATGGGGGTGGCGGCGGAAATTCAGTGGTCTCTGCTGCCTCCGCTGACGATGTCCTGCCCTCAGGCCGAGGTCGCCGGGATCCTGGAGCCCGCCTACGACGTCGCCGGCGACAGCTTCGACTACGCCCTCAATGACGACGTGCTTCACATGGCCATGATCGACGCGTTGGGTCACGGTCTGGACGCCGCCACCATGGCGACGGTCGCCATCGGGGCCTACCGGCACGCCAGACGTGCCGACATCGGCCTGGCCGAGATCTACGCGTTCATGGACCAGGCCATCAAAAACCAGTTCGGACCCGACCACTTCGTCACCGTGCAGATGATGCGCCTGGACATCACCACGGGCCAATTGCAATGGGTCAACGCCGGGCCCGTCACCGCTGTTGATCCGCGACCACCGGGTGGTGCAGCAGTTGCACAGCCCGACCACCCTGCTGGTCGGCTTCGCCGGCGACGACCCCCAGATCAGTGAGCAACTGCTGCAACGCCGTGACCGGGTGCTGTGCTTCACCGACGGCCTGGTCGAGGAGCACGAATCCGGCGCGGAGCAGTTCGGCGAGGAACAGCTCATCGAGACGGTCAACCGCGTCGAAGGCACCCAGGAGGGCGTGCGAGCGGTGGTGCGTTCCCTCTCCCACACGCTGAAGAAGAAACGCGGCGGCCGCACCAGCGACGACGCGACCCTCTTCCTCGTCGAGTGGCGCGGAGGCACCGCCGCCCACCTCGCCACGATGGAGTAAGCCGACAGCCGCCGACCCGAGGCCGACCGTGGCGCATCGCTTCCGATGTCTGTCCGGTCCTCAAGCGGATCGTGCCGAAGGGCGCGCCAGCGTCGTATGGCAGCACCTGAAGCGTGATGTTTCCCAGCCTCTCATGTCCTGGATACGTACGAGCTGAGCGAACATCACCTTCCGGGCTCACTCTGCTGGCGTCGCGTGCGCACGTCGATGAGAGATTCCGCCTCTTCGTCAATGAGACCGGGCGTGCCACGGCGTATTCCCGTGGGTATTTAGGCGTCGGCAGCAACCCCGGGATGAACTCGCCCAGATAGGAGCGAAGACTGCTGGTGGCTTGTTCCAAGCCGAGGTAGACGGAGAACCGTGAAGAGATGGGCTGCTGTACGCATGCCACCATCCATGACCTGGACGCGGGCCGGCACCTGGATTGAGGACGAGACGACCACCGACCTGATCGCCGATCTTCTCTACTGGCTATGCGCTCACGGCCCGGCCCCGGACGGCGCGCTGGACCGCACCGGCCGTATCGTGACGTACAGAGCAGCGCGGGCCCCGACTGAGTGCCGCGACAGTAGGCGAGTAGTCGTCTCGTCGCTTTGGGTAGCTGCTAAGTGGACTGGGCTGCCAATGCGATCAGGCGACCGGCCTCCTCGTGCTGCTGTTCGTGGTGGAACGCGGCGGCAATGCTGAGGACAGCCTGGGCGTCTCGTCTGGCTGCGTTGGTGATCACCTGATCGGCTGCATCGTCGAGGCCGGCCGACCGGCAACTGGCGACGAACACCTGGATGTTGCTTGCGGACAAGGTTGTTGCGGCACTCCACAGCATGAGGTCCGCGTCGCGGGCATTTCCTGCTTTCAGGCGCCTGGCAAGGTCGATAATCTCCGGCCATGCCTCGCTGATATGAGTGGTGAGGTGCCGGTCCCCCTCCAGAAGGGGGACCGGCACCTCTGTCCGTGTCGACTCGGCGTGGAGTGCACGGGAACGGCGGTACCGGCGGAGGCGCAGCTCGCGGGCTCGTCTCCGGACAGCCCGGGGAGCCGGCGAAACAGCCTTGTGCTCTTCCGGCTCAGGGGGACCGGCGGACTCGGCCGGGTAGCCAACAGAGCAACACGTGCAGTGCTTGATCAGAGCCTGCACCCGGAGGTCCAGCAGAAGATCAAGCGAGTAGGGCACGGTCCTCCGGTACTTGGCAGCGTCCTGATCGAGGACCCGGTAGAACGCTGACAGGTGGTCACTCTCCGGGATACGGCCTCCGTTCAGGTGGTTCGACAAGGAGGTCGCTGCCAGGTAGGCATCCGTCGCGATCTGCTGCTGTGTGCGGTCGCTGAGTTCACGCATACGCCGCAGCGCCTCTACGAACTGCCGGTGTGGTGCGGAGATGTCGGGGGACAGCTCCTTCCACTTCTGCGGTCTAGGGGACAAACGAACTCCCTGAGCTGATCACGGCACGGGATGGACAAGTGTGCACGTCCGAGTCTCTGCGCCCAAGGCTGCTACCGGAAGCCGGGAAGTTTTCCATCGCCCCTCGAAACCCTCCAGGAGGTAGCGCGGTTGCGTCCTGACCGGCAAGGTTTGAGATCGCTGAGGCCCTGACTCGTGGGTCTGGCACGCCCGCTGTGTATCTGACCTGAGGAGATCGGGATGACTCTGCCCTCGTGGACGGACGAGAAGCTCGGAACCATGAAGCGGTCCGCTTTGTGGCTGATCAGCGTGGTCGGCGAAGGCAACATCTTCACCAAGGAGGACGTGAAGGCGGCGTTCCCTGGCATCAGCCAGGCTGACCGACGTGTCCGTGACTTGCGTGACTACGGCTGGCAGATTGACACCAACCGTGAGGACATCACGCTCGGCCAGCACGAACAGCGCTTCGTGAAGCCGGGGGCACCTGTCTGGGAGCCGGGCAAGGCGACGAAGTCGGGCGTCTCACTTACACAGACGCAGCGCCGCGAAGTGCTGGCACGCGACGGGCATCTGTGCCGCTCATGCGGCATTAGCCCGGGGGAGACGTACGCGGACTCGTACGAGGCTGCCCAGCTGGACATCGCTCGCCGCGTAGTGAAGCTGCCGCACGGTGAGGGGGAGACGGTCGAGCTGGTCTCGGAATGCAACCGCTGTCGGGTTGGCGGCCGGAAGGAGTCCGCTGATCTGGGTGCCGTATTGGAAGGCATTGCAGGCCTGGGCGGGCTGGAGCGGAATCTCCTGGCCGGCTGGATCGAGGCTGACAAGCGCGAGTTTGGCGCTGCTGAACGGCTTTGGGCTCAGTACCGCACGCTGCCCGAGGAGTCGCGGACTAAGGTCCGCGACGCCCTTTCGTAGTTCCCTGGGAACCGCTTTCGGGCGGCTCTCCCGCACACCTAGTCACTGAGCTGAGGAGAACCACTGTGAGCAAGGACTTCGGGCGCCCGCCGTTCGCGGCCGAAAACCAGGACCTGGTTGAGCAGAGGCTCAAGGAGTCCCGGGAGACCGGTGGCGTCCACGAGACGGTACGCATTGAGTGGCGGGGGGAGCCGATCCAGGTTGAGGTCATCACCATGCCCGTTGACTCCCTGTACTACAACCCTGGCACACACCGGATTCGTGCTCAGCGCACCCATGACCCGGTACGTGACCGGGGTCTGGATGGTGATGCCTTCAGTGCTGACAGCCAGGACTATCTGCACCACCTCTTGCGAGCGCTGCCGGCTGACCCGTCCAAGCGGGATCCCGATTTCGATGCGTTGATGGAGAGCCTGAGGGAGTTCAAGCAGAACGACCCTGGGCTCATCACTCGCGACGGCATCCTGGTCAACGGCAATACCCGCCGGGCCGCGCTGAAGGACCTTGGTGAGCCCAGCATTCGTGTGGGTGTCCTTCCATCGTCGTGTACGTGGGATGACATCAACAGAGTCGAACTCTCCCTCCAGCTCCGCAAAGATCACCGGCGTGACTACTCCTACATCAACCGCCTCCTGGCCATTGATGAGCAGGTGAGCTTCGGACGCACTGTGCAGGACATCGCCCGCGAGTTCCGCACCACAGCACGAGCCTGCGAGCAGGATCGCTGGATTCTGGCCACGCTCAACGACCTTGTCGAGAGGAGCAAGTCCGGTGGCGCCCAGCTCCGGCTTCTGGACTTCGAGGACCACCAGGAGAAGTTGAAGGAACTACACCGCCGGTACGTGAAGGAGTCAGCGGCCAGCAAGGAGAAGGCTGACCTGATGAAAGAGAGCCGGCTGACGGCCATCGTTCTCGGGTTCTCGAAGACGGATGTGCGGCTGATCGAACCGGACTTCAAGGCCCGATACCTTGACAAGCGCCTTCCCGAGTCTGTCCAGGCCAAGCCGTCGGCTACACCTTCGGCGGGTGTCGCTATCCCCGGCTTGGGCAGGACGGTTCGTGCGGCTGACCCGAAGGTGGCTGAAGCACGCGCGCTGACTGACTCTGTGCTCAGGGTGAAGGCTGTCGAAGGAGCCAGCGGCGACGTCCCCATGGCAGAGGCAGCAGAAGCGGCTAAGACGCTCAGTGCGGTGAAGGCTGCGGTGGAGGAGGCTCTGGAACCCGCCGGCAAGGACGCCCGGGTCCGGAAGAAGAAGCAGGCGGCGCCTGACCGCATCATGGACGCGTGCCAGGACATTGACCAGTGCATTACGGATCTAGTCCTCTCCCGCGCGTCACGCAGTCTGGATGAGGAAACTTTTGATGAGGCGATGCTCAAGCTGCGGTCGAGCCTTTCCAAGCTGGCTGTCGAATCCGTACGGAGCATCAAGGAGCCCGGTGACGGCCTGACGTGGCTGCTCGAAGCAGTCCGTGAGGAGAGCTCGTGACTCAGGGAGGAGAGCCATCTCTGAAAATCACGTTCGATGTCACCCGCACCCGCGCCCTCTTGCGGGCAAAGGAAGGCCACCAGGCGGACCTTGCCCATTTGGCTACCCGCTTTCCTGCTAGCAGCCAGCGCGGCCCTCTGTTTGCGGAGATCGACCTTGATGAATTTCTGGTAGGCATTGAAGAGCTGGGCGCTTGGCCCTCGCCGGAAGACGTGGTCTGGGATGAAGAACTCGCTCAGCTGGTCGGAAGTGTTCTGGACGATGCTGACGCCGCGGAGCGCCAGCTTGAGCAGAGCGGTACCGAGAGCACGAGTCCAGCCCTTTCACCGGACGCTGTCACTGGTCTGCTCGGTGGTGAGTGGGTCGCGGACCTCACAGGGTTTCAGCTACGGGATATTAGCCAGCTCCTGGCCTTGCGGCATGGAGCTAACTTCAGCGTTCCCGGTGCCGGCAAGACGCGAGTGGGGCTCGCTGTCTTTGCAGCCATGCGTGAACGTGGTGTAGCCCGCCGACTCCTTGTCGTGTGTCCTAAATCCGCATACGAAACATGGGAGTCTGAGAACACCGTTTGTTTCAAGGAGCCTTTGAACTTCGGGGTAATGGACAAGTCTCCGGGCGCTGGCCTGGAGATCATGGTGGTCAACTACGAGCGTCTCGACCGATCGCTTGCCGCCCTTGCCTCGTGGCTGAGGGCGGTGCCCTCCATGGTGATTCTCGATGAGGCCCACCGCATGAAGCTTGGCACTCGCGGCATCTACGGCTCAGCGTGCATGGCGCTCGGCCCGCTGAGCCGTCGGCGCCTGATTCTTACAGGTACCCCTGCGCCCAACGGGGCTCGGGACTTGGAGAACCTGCTCTCCTTTGTGTGGCCTGGTCATGGCCGCCGGGTGGTCACAGGCGCGGTGGCAGGTGGCGATCTGGCCTACGCCAGCCAGGTGCTGAGTCCTCTGTTCAGCCGGACGACGAAGGCAGAGCTTGGGCTACCGCCTTTTGAGCCGAAAATCCGGTATGTCGATATGCCGGAACTGCACCGGGAGATCTACGACGCACTTGTAGGCCGGTACTCAGCGCGCGCGGAAGCATCGAGGGGTGACTTCGACGCCTTGGGCAAGGCGATGCTGCGACTTCTCATGGCGGCCACGAGTCCCGCTTTGCTTGCCGAGGGAGCCAGTCGCTATGAACCGCTGACCTACCAGGTTCCTCCGCTGGAGGTTCCGCTAGGGGACTCACTGTATGCGCTGATGAGAGATTTGCCGGACTACGAGCTCTCACCGAAATATCAGGAGGCGCTGAGTATCGTCGCAGAGAATGCCGCTCAGGGGCGGAAGACCCTGGTGTGGACAACATTTGTACGTAGCCTCAGCACAATGCAGCGTATGTTCGCGAGCTATCAGCCAGCTGTCGTTCACGGAGGCACCCCGGACCGTGAAGACGAAATCCGCCGCTTCCGGGAGGATCCCGATTGCGCCGTACTACTGTCCAACCCTGCCACCCTGGGTGAGGGGATCAGCCTGCACCATGTATGCCATGACGCAGTCTACGTAGACCGTGACTTTATGGCCGGCCGGTTCCTGCAAAGCCTGGACCGGATCCACCGCCTCGGGCTCGCGCCAGGCACCGAAACCAACGTCACAGTGCTCGCCTCACGGGGAACCGTGGACGAAGTCGTGGCGCTTCGTCTGGAGGAGAAGCTGGAATTCATGGGCGTCATTCTGGACGACCCCTCAGTTCAGCAACTCGGCGATCTACAGGAAGAGGCACCGGTGGCTGGAGGCATGGACATGGCTGATGTACGGGCACTCCTCAGGCACGTCGATGCCGTCGCCACTCGGTGAAGGTACGCGTCGAGCGGCGCTTCGGTGGCTGAGCTTCCTGCATGTGGCAGACGTGCCTCGAGCAAGGGCTCTCTTTACCCACCACCCTCGCTACGCGGACCTGACTCCTGTCCAGTATGCCGACGGACTGGTGTGGTTGAGGGAGACGGGCATGGTCACTAGCTCCGGACGCCCAGTGGTGCATATAGGAACGGACGTCTCCCATGAGCTGGACGGGGCCGTTCCGCGGGTTCTCTGGAGCCCTGAGGTAAACGAGGCTCTGTCCCAGACAGGCACGGCGGGGGAGCGTGCGCTGCTCGCGCTTCTGAGAGGAACTGGCCTGGCCTCTGTGACGCATGTGGCAGCGGTGTCCGATGCCTACGGGTACGACATCGCTATCGCTCTCCCCTCCGGGGAAGGGATGCACCTTGAGGTGAAGTCAACGACTGACCCCACCCGGCTTGTGGTTCATCTGACGCGCCACGAGTACGAAGTGATGGCCTCGGACCCCGAGTGGTTGATGGGCGCAGTCCTTGTAGGAGCGGACATGAGTGCCTTGAGTGTTGCCGAGGTCAGTCGGCAGTGGCTGCTGTCAGTCGTACCGCAGGACCAGTCCATGCAAGCCAGCTGGGAGTCAGTACGCATCCATGTTCCAGCTCATGTGCTGGTTCCGGGGCTGACTGCCCGGTCGGGCTACAGGGCACTGCCTGCCAACGTGTTCCGGCGCGGTCAGTCTGGGGGATACAGGCTCCCGCCGCGGCCCCCGCCTGAGACAGAGCCCTGGCGATGTTCACCCCTACCGCTTCAGCAACCGGAGGTGGGAACGCGTTGCCAACCTGACGGAAAGCGGAGGTCTTCCGTCCCGTGAAACGCCACTCTTCCGGAAAACCCTGGAGCAATGCCATCTGCCGCACTGTGAGCCTCACTGGCAACGTTGAGCCCGGTGCCGGCGGGTCATCCGCGACGCTGGAGCCGTTGACACCGAGCTCTGCCCACGCGCGACGAGCGCGGGAAGGTCCCAGATCCGCCCCGCCGTGCTTGCGCGATCCACCGCAGAGGGTGGGAGCGATGCGCATCGCTCCGTCCGCCCACGTACGGGCGAGTTCCCAGCCCCGAGAAGCCATTGACTCAAACAGGACACTGCCCACTGTCGGCGCCGTTTGCTGGCACGCGGTCGGCTTGGGCCACTCGAAGTGGGCGAATGTTTCGGCTCTCATCGCGACGAGTACGGCTCGGGGCCGGAGCTGCGGCACGCCGTAATCGCAGGAGCGAAGGAGCCGCCAGCTTGTGCGGTAGCCCGCTTCCTCAAGTGCACGGAGGACGTCCTCACGGTAGGAGTCGAATCGTGTTTGAAGGATCCCTTTTACGTTCTCCACCATGACGGCCGCAGGCTGGATGTCCGCGACAAGGCGCAGTACAGCAGGGAAGAGGTCCCGTTCGTCCGCGGCGCCCAACTGCTTTCCAGCCAGGGAAAACGGTGGACAGGGGACGCCGGCGGCGAGGAGCGCGATTTCCTGGCCGGGCTTTCGTAGGACGAGGGATGACGCATCATGGAGATCGGCCCTCATGGTGTTCCAGAGAGGACGGTTAGACCTGAGAGTCTGTACCGCATCGGAGTCCAGCTCGACCAGTGCGGTGTGCTCGAACCCCGCCCGTTCCAGGCCCAATGCCTGTCCTCCCGCACCCGCGCAGAGCTCGATGCACAGGGGACGGAGTAGCTGAGGACGGAGGTTGCTCATTCGCTTCATCTGGGGCTCTTCTCGTTAAGCCGGTACGTGACGCACCCTGTCAGCGATAGCTTGCCGCCACTTGCCGCGGCAAGTGGCGGCAAGCTAATGTGATCATTCGAAGGTGTCATGATCCGCACGAATGCTCGAATGGTGGGCGGCTGATGGATTCATCGGACCTGAACTGGCGGAATACGGACCTGGGTGCCCGAGTCCGCGTCGCTCTGTGGCTGCGCGATGAGGTTGGCGTCGGGAGCACTTTCTCGAAGGCCGCCCTGCGTGCGGCGATCAGCGGGACTGAGCAGGTGGACCGGCGTATGCGTGATCTGCGGCCGGCTGGCTGGATCATCAGGACGAACCTGGACAAGCCGAGCCTGCAGCCGGACCAGCTTTACCTGGAGGCCATCGGGGCGCCGGTCTGGGATCGGGAACACCGTGCTGCGGGCCTGCGTCAGATCAGCGCCAGGATGCGACGGGATGTGTACGAGCGGGATCTGTACATGTGCCGACGGTGCGGCATCGGTGCGGCCGAGGCGTATCCAGACGAGCCGGGGTCCAGGGCACGGCTGACTCTGGGCCGGGTCAGTCCGCACGCTGCTGGCGGTACTGCCGCCACAGAAGGCTTCATTACCGAGTGTGCTCGTTGCAACGAGCGCGTCAGAAACCTGGCCGGTCTCCAGACGGACTCCGGGCAGGTCTGGGAACGGGTCAAGGCGCTTCCTGCCAGGCAGAGGCGTGAGCTGCTTGAGTGGATGATCGCTGATGTCAGGCCGCTCACGCTCATCGATTACGCGTGGGGGCTGTACCGGCAGCTGCCAGGTGCGCTACGGGACGGGATGCGGAGCCAGCTCCAGGAGCTGGTCGACTCCCGAGGGGGAGGGGCGGCCGAGTGAAGCGCTTGCCCATGCCCTTGGGCTGCTCCACGCCAGTTGTCACTGGGACCTGTGATAATGCTGTCCGCAGTACGCACGGACGGCTGACCTACGGCAAGGCTACCGGCGACTCTGCGACACTTACGTGTTCGTATTAAGCCAAGCCAGGAGCAGCCATGGATTCCAGTGATCGAGATTTGACTGTGATCGAGATCTGTGCCGGAGCGGGCGGCCAGGCTCTTGGGCTGGAGAAAGCCGGATTTGAGCACCTTGCAGCAGTCGAGATTGACGAAAATGCGGCCAACACCCTTGAGCTGAACCGTCGATGGGACGTGAAGCGCGGTGACGTCGCCGATCCTCGTACCTGGAATCCGAAGAGTCCCGAGTACAAGGGCCTCGCGCTCCTCGCCGGCGGTGTGCCCTGCCCTCCCTTCTCTATCGCGGGCAAGCAGCTCGGCGCGACCGACGAGCGCGATCTCTTCGCATGGGCGGTCGAGCTTGCCGGACAGATGGAGCCTCGGGCGCTCCTGCTGGAGAATGTGCGTGGTCTGTCCGCTCCGCGCTTCTCTGCCTACCGTCAGCACATGAAGGACCGCCTGGAGGATCTCGGGTACTGGTCTGACTGGAGGCTCCTTCACGCAGCGGACTTCGGGGTGCCCCAGCTGAGGCCCAGGTTCGTATTGGTCGCGTTGCGAGACGAGGATGTTCCGTGGTTCCGCTGGCCTGCGGAAGAGCGGACAAATAAGACGGTGGGCTCGGCCCTGCGGAAGCTCATGGGATCCAATGGCTGGCCCGGGGCGGATGCTTGGGCTGCCAAGGCCAACGACATCGCTCCGACCATCGTGGGTGGTTCCAAGAAGCATGGTGGAGCGGACCTTGGCCCCACCCGCGCCAAACGAGCGTGGGGAGAGCTGGGAGTCGATGGCATGGGCGTCTGGGACGAGGCGCCAGGGCCCGACTTTCCCGTGGACGGGAAGCCGCGGCTTACTACGAAAATGGTCGAAATCCTTCAGGGCTGGGATCCAAGCGAGGGCTATCACTGGCGGTTCAGTGGCCGTAAAACCAGTAGGTACCGTCAGATCGGTAACGCTTTCCCGCCCCCGGTTGCCCGTGCTGTGGGTACTAGCATCCGTATGGCACTCAGGCACGAGGGCGTCAAGCGCGACCGGGACGCGGTGGAAACCGAAGTTCTGCACGACTCGCTCTACCGGGCACTGCGAGGAATCGATGGGTTCGCTTCTGCAGCTGAGCTGCAGAAGGTAGCTGGGCAGAAAATGGCCCTTGAGGATTTTGAACGCAGGATCGCGCATCTATCTCGCGACTTCGTCATTGAGCATAAGGAGCAAGGTGATGCGCGAGTTTATAGGCTTGCTGGCTTCAAGGGTTTTGTGGGGCAAGAGGATCACGAGCGGCACGTAAAGTTTGCAGAATTGCGAACGAAGATCAGTTAAGGTTCTTCGGTTTTACGTCTTGCCTTCTGGATTCCACAGTCGCACTAATGTGGTTGGCGCAGTTAGTTGGATTCTCGTGTTCCCAAAACCTGAGGACAATCCACCCTGCTTCAGTCAGGCGCTCGTCAGTGTCGCGGTCGCGGGCCATATTTCGGGTAACTTTATCTGACCAATAAACGGGATTTGTTCTGGGTGACACGTAGTGCTCAGGGCAGCCGTGCCAGTAGCAACCGTCGATAAAGACCGCCACCTTCGCCGGACGGAAGACCATGTCTGCCGTCCGGCGAAGGTCTGGCAAAGGCTTGGCTGCGACGCGATAGCGGAGTCCCTTTGCGTGGACGAGCTGACGGATCAGGCGTTCCGGCTTTGTGTCGCGGCTGCGGATCGCTTGCATGTTCCGGCGCCTGGCTGCAGAAGAGGCCCAGGAGCCTGCTGGGCGCTCCCAGTCTTCGGTCATCTCGCCTCATCTGTCGGAGAGGTCGCGGGGCACGTTTAGGAGACCTACTCGGTGCGATCCAGCTTTTCGCGGCGCCTGATCTCTGCTGCGATCCCGCCAGGGGGCCATGGATGCCACGAGTCTACGCGATAGTAGGTAAGTGACCGGCCGCTGGCTGGGTCCTTTGCGCGCTTTGACGGAATGACCCATCCTAGTGTGCGAAGTTCCCTGAGCCGCTTCTGCCAGTCTTCCTGGTACTGCTTCATTGAAGCCACGGTTCCCAGGAGATCGGACGGGACCCAATTGCCGTTAAATGCCTTGAGTAGCTCGCCAATTCTCTGGTGAGGCTCATCGTGGCGTGCTGCCGATCGAATTTCATCAGCGTACTGATTATAAGTGGCGTAGTAGTCTTTCTTGCCGGCATTGCATTCTTGGCAGAGGGGTTGCAGGTTGTCAGGGTCGTCGCTCCCGCCCCACTCGACTGGTACCTTATGGTCGATGTCAAGGAGCACCTGGTGGTCAAGAGGAGTCTTCCCGCACTGGGCACATCGCTGAGGGGCGAGGATCTGGGCTCGCAAGCGTTTGCCGATCGCCTTGCGAACTCCGGTGACGCCCTCTGCTTTTCGTTCAACTAGCGAATAGCGGTGGTTGCGGCCGTCCCGAACTGTAATGATGTGAAAATGGCCCCGGAGATCTCTAACTCGCCGGTCAGTCTGGGAAGGTGCCTCTCCGTCGCCCGCCGCCACGAAGGCGCGGATCTCTCGCATGGTCGGAGGGTTGGTGCGGCGCGAGTAAAGAAAGTTATAGAGTTTTTCGTGACTGGCGCTGAGTCGTAGAGACCGGAGTTCCTCTGACCCTGGTGGTGGAAGCTGGCGGTCGTCCTCGGGAAGGTCGCCCTGGGGTGTGCTGTCGACGGTCACGAGTCTCGCTTTTCTGAGGCGTTAATGATGAGATGAGTGGCTCTGATTGGGAAGAATAGACTGCTTGGGAGTGAACGTATGCCGTCTGTTGGCTTGTTGTGCTCATGGACGGAACAAAGCCGTTGCCATTACGGCCTTCGCCGGATTTATGGCGGCACCCGGCACAAAGCCAGAGGGGATGGGACCGGAACTCATCACCGGGCAGAGGGGTGCCGCCTCACACCGAGGCCCATGGAACTGAGTGGCGATGGGGTTCTCTTCGGGGCCGACAATGGCGCAGGTGAAGTCGGCCTTGGCGCATGCCGTCAGCCAGCGGTGGCCGACTGAGGGGCTGCGCTTGGTGCGGCTGATCACGGTGAGCGAATCGGCGTGCGAGCGGGAGGCGGCCTTCAGACAGGCTCTGAAGTGGCCGAGCGCCTGCGCCTTGTACCCCTGTCGACCGTCGGCCGGCATCGCCGTGTCGAGTGTCTCGTCGTTCATCGCCTGGCCGCCTCGAACCCGTACCCCTGATGTGTCAGCGATTCGACGTAACGGGGCGCGGGCGGGAGCCGCTTGCTGCCGGTCGTCGGGATCTCGTACTGCCGGTCCGCGGAAGGCTGGTAGGGCGGCATGGGCTTCCTCGCGCAGGCTGGACCGGGCCCGTGTGTGACTGAGGGGCCCAGGGGGATTGCTGGAATGTGATGGTATTGCAAAGGTACGACATAGGGGAATCCCCCTGCGTGCATGCACCATGAACCAGCCATGGGGTAGTGACGCCATGCGTCACCGTCGCGCTCCACGTTCAGCTCGCGCCCCCGACCATCGCCTCCACCCCGTCCAGGACCCGCCGCAGGCCGAACTCGAAGAGGGTGTCCAGCTCCAGTTCGAAGCTGCCCTCGTCGAAGAGGGTGGAGAGCACCGGGAAGGCCGCGGTCGTCTGGACCGCTTCCATCCGGGGTTCGTTGGACGTCATCCACTCGTCGGCCGTCATGCCGGTGTCCTGCCGGGCCAGCGACTCCAGTTCGACCGCCATCGCGATGCCCTGGGCGAAGCCGAGCACGGTGAGGTGGATGTGGAGCATCTGGTCCGGGGAGAGGCCGAGGCCGGTGAGCGCGCTCAGGGTGCGTTCCGTGTAGCGCATGGCGTTCGGGGATGCCATCGGCCGGGTCAGGGCCGCCATCGCGCGGGCCAGCCAGGGGTGTTGCTCGTACTGGCTCCACAGCCAGCGTGCCTCGCGTTCCAGTCCGGCGCGCCAGCCGTGGGGGCGTGGGCCGGGGGGTGGGGAGCCGAACACCGCCTCCGCCATCAGCCGGATCAGCTCCGCCTTGCTGGGGACGTGCCGGTACAGCGCCATCGTGGAGGTGCCGAGGTCGGTGGCCACCCGGCGCATGGAGAGCCCGCCCAGCCCCTCCGCGTCCGCGAGCGCGATGGCGGCGGCGATGACGCGTTCGCGGGTGAGGGGCCGGCCGGGGGCCGCCCCGCGGTCGCGTGCGTGCTCCGCCACCACCGTGCCGACGCCGGGGACCGCCCGCACCAGCCCCTCCTGGGTGAGTACGCCGAGCGCCTTCGTCGCCGTCGCCATCGCGACGCCCCACTCCTGGGTGATACGGCGGGTGGACGGCACCCGGTCGCCCGGCGCGAGTTCGCCGGAGACGATGCGGCGGCGCAGCCCGGCGGCGATCCTGAGGTAGGGCGGTTCCGTTGCCATGGAGCCACCGTACTAGTGCACCCACGGCCCGTCCGCCCTGGTGGATACCGGGTGTTGCCTGGGTGCACTAGGCACCTGTTTGCGGTGTACATGGGCGGACCGGTTCCGTACCAGGCATGGAGAACACACCCGGCCCCCGCGCGGGCCGCAAGGAATGGATCGCCCTCGGCGTCCTGATGCTGCCCCTGCTGCTCGTCTCGATGGACGTCTCGGTCCTGTACTTCGCGATCCCCTACATCAGCGAGGACCTGGAGCCCAGCGCCACCCAGCAGTTGTGGATCCTCGACATGTACGGCTTCGTCCTCGCCGGACTCCTCATCACCATGGGAGCGCTCGGTGACCGGATCGGGCGGCGCCGGCTGGTCCTCGCGGGCGCCGCGCTCTTCGGCGTGGCCTCGGTGGCCGCCGCGTACGCGCACTCCGCCGAACTGCTCATCGCCGTACGCGCGTTGCTCGGCCTCGGTGGTGCCGCGCTGATGCCCTCGACCCTCGCCCTGATCCGCAGCCTCTTCCACGACGCGCGGCAGCGCGGCCGTGCGGTGACCATCTGGACCGCCGTCATGACCACCGGGATCTCGCTGGGGCCCGTCGTCAGCGGGCTGCTGCTCGAACACTTCTGGTGGGGCTCGGTCTTCCTGATCAACCTGCCCGCCATGGCGCTGCTGCTCCTGCTGGTGCCGTTCCTCGTGCCCGAGTCGTCCACCGGGCGGTCCGCCGCCGGGGCGCGCCGCCGCTTCGACCTGCTGAGCGCGGTCCTCTCGCTCGGGGCGCTGCTGCCGGTCATCTACGGCATCAAGGAGTGGGCCCGGCACGGCTACGCCCCCGTGCCCGCTCTCGGCGCCGCCGGGGGACTTCTGCTCGGCCTGGTGTTCGTACGCCGGCAGCGGCGCCTGGACCACCCGATGATCGACCTCGGTCTGCTGGGCCGGCGGGCCTTCGGCGGACCGGTGCTGGCCAATCTGCTCGCCATGTTCGCCACCGTGGGCATGGCCGTCTTCTTCACCCAGTACCTCCAGTCGGTACTCGGGCAGAGTCCGCTGAAGGCCGCGCTGTGGAGCCTGGTACCGGCCGCCGGTGTCGCCGTCACCGCCCCGGCCGGGGCTGCACTCGCCCAGCGCATCGACCGGGCGTACGTCATGGGCGGCGGGTTCGCCCTGTCCGCCTGCGGGTTCCTCCTGATCACCGAGGTGCGTACCGACTCGCCGCTCTGGTTCACGCTCGTCGGGGGTTCCGTCTACGCGGGCGGGCTGGTCGCGGCCATGACCCTCGCCAACGAACTCGCGCTCGGTGCCGCCCCGCCCGAGCGCGCGGGGTCGGCGGCGGCCGTCCTGGAGTCCGGCCAGGAACTCGGCGGCGCCCTGGGCATGGCGATCCTGGGGTCCGTCGGGGCCGCGGTCTACAGCCGGGACATGGCGGAATCCCTGCCTGTCCTGCCCGCCGGGGTGCCGGGCGCCGACGCGGTACGGGAGACCCTGGGCGGCGCGGCCGCGGTGGCGTCCGAACTCCCGGGCCCGGCCGCCGACGCCGTACTCACCGCGGCGCGCGCGGCCTTCACCCATGGGATGGGCATCGCCGCGGTCGGCGCGGCCGTGGTCATGGCGGGGGCGGGCCTCTTCTCGGTCTCGCTCCTGCGGGGGGTGGGCCGGACGGGACGCCCCACGCCCGCACCCGGGGAAGGGGCGGGGAAGGGAGCGGCGGTACGGGACGGGTCGCCCGCGCCCGTGGAGGGGACGGCGGCGCGGGACGGCCTGTCGGTGTCCGCGTCCCCGGGCGGCGGGCGCGGAGGGGCGGGGGCGCAGGGCGACAGGGCCGGTGACAGGGCGGTCGGGCCCCGCGTCCGGGGCGGGCGCTCGGGTGGGTGAGCGGGCCCGGCGCGTCGGCGCACGAGGCCCGGCCCGGCATCCGGCCCGGACCCGCGCCCCGCCTGCCCCACCGCGAGCGGTCGTGTCGGGAGGGTCTCCGGTCGCGGGTGCCCGGAGACGGACCGATGCTGGACCCGTACATGTCGTCGTGTGCGGAGGCTCGCCCCGGGCCCCGTGAGGGGCGAAGGAGCTGGGCTCTATGGCGGATGCGCCCCTGATGGTCGTGGACGGCGGCGGTGTGGTCACCGGCTGGAGCCGGGCCGCCGAGCAGCGCTTCGGGCTGTCGACCGCCGACGCGATGGGCCGGCCCGTGACCGAGGTACTGGCCCGTGACCGGGCCCCCCGCGCCGGCGGCGGCGACGCGGCGGCGCTGCGGGTGGAGCCGCTGGCCGGGGAGGAGTGGGCGATCCGGGCCGCGGGGGAGGACCGCGACGCCATCGGGCAGGCACTGCTGGACGTGATGTTCACGCAGGCTCACGTGCAGGTCCACCTCCTCGACCCGGAACTCCGGGTACTGCGCGTCAGCGACCCGTCCCCCGGCGGGTCCGTGGACGAGCGGATGCGGGGGCGCCCGTTCGGGGAGGCCTGCGGCTTCGAGGAGCCGGAGCGGGTGCACGCCTTCGTACGCGAGGTCCTGGACACCGGCGTCCCCGGCATCGAGCGGCTGTTCCACGCCCGGCCGCTCGGTGCGCCGGGCGGACGGCGCACCCTCTCCGTCACCGCGTTCCGGCTCCAGGAGGGGCAGGCGACGCGGCAGAGCGCCCGCGGCACGGTTCTCGGCGTCGCCGTGTCCGTGGTGGACGTCAGCGAGCGGGTCAGACGCAGGCGCCGGGACGCCGCGCTCGCCGCGGTGCGCGAAAGCGTGGGCCGGACCCTCGACGTCGAGGCCACCTGCCGCGACCTCGTGGACGCGCTGGTCCCGGAGTACGCCGACGCCGGGGTCGTCGAGGTCGTCGACTCGGTCCTGCGCGGAGAGACCGTACGCCCCGGGCCGCTGGACCGCGACGTACCGCTGCGCCGGGCGGCGTTCGGCGGGCGGCTCGATCCGGCCTACCCGGTGGGGGACGTACGCCCGGTGGTGCACGGCACCCCCTACCAGCGGGCCCTGTCCGACCTGCGGGCCCGTGTCGTCCCGCTGAGCGACGTCTCCTGGAGCGAGGCCGACCCCGAACGCAGCCGTATCCTGCGGGAGTTCGGCGCGCACTCGCTCCTGCTGGCCCCGATGTCACTGCGCGGAACGGTCCTCGGGCTGCTCAGCCTCTACCGGTGCGGCGACGCCGAGGCCTTCACCGAGGAGGACATCCCGGTCGCCGCGGCGATGGCCTCCCGTACCGCCCTCGGGATCGACAACGCACGCCGGTACGTACACGAGTTCACCGTCGCCAGCACGCTCCAGCGCAGGCTCCTGCCGCAACTCCCGGAGGACCAGCCCGCCGTCGAGACGCACCACCTGCTGCTGCCGGGCCGGGCCAGTGGCAGCTGGTACGACACGATCTCCCTGCCCGGCGCCCGGACCGCGCTCGTCATCGGCGAGGTGTCGGAGCGGGGTCTCCAGGCGTCCACCACCATGGGGCAGTTGCGCACCGTCGTCCACGCGCTCGCCGCGCTCGACCTGGAACCCGACGAACTGCTCGCGCGCCTGTACGACACGGTGGCCCGGCTGGCACGGGAGCGGGCCCAGCTGCCCGCGAGCGACCCGCTGCACCGGGAGGCGCTGGCCGCGACCTGCGCGTACGCCGTGTACGACCCGTTCACCGAGACCTGCGCCATGGCCTCCGCCGGCCATCCCGCCCCGCTCGTGGTGGACCCGGACGGCACCACCGGCGTCGCCGACCTGCCCATCGGGCCGCCGCTGGGTTCCACGACCCAGGAGCCCGTGGCCGCGGCCACCTTCCCCCTCCGGCAGGGCAGCGTCCTGGCGCTCGGCAGCGGCGCGCTGAGCGAGCATCTGGCGCCGCCCTCGGGCGCGTTGCGCCAGGTACTCGCCCACCCGGACCGGCCGCTGCGGGAGTTGTGCGACGAAGCCGCCTACGCCCTGCCCGACAGTGCCGAACTCCACGGCTCCGTCCTGCTCCTGGCCCGGACCCGCACCATGCCGGCCGAGCGGTACGCCGCCTGGGAGCTGCCGTACGACACCTCCGCCCCGGCGACCGCGCGCCGCCTCACCTCCAGGCGGCTGGCCGACTGGAACCTGGACGACGACACCGGTGAGGCGACCGAGCTGATCGTCAGCGAGATGGTCACCAACGCGGTGCGCTACGGCCGTCCGCCGGTGAACCTGCGTCTCATCCTCGACCGTGGGCTGACCTGCGAGATCCGCGACGGCAGCACCACCGCCCCGCACATGAAGTACGCCGGGGCCGTCGACGAGGGCGGCCGGGGGCTGTTCATCGTCTCCCAGCTCGCCACGGTGTGGGGCACCCGGTACGCCCCCGGGGGCAAGACCGTCTGGTCGGAGCAGACGCTGCCCCCGGACGAGGCGTGAGCGGGGCGGCGGTGCCTACGCGGAGGCGTCCTCGGCGCGGGTGTGGGCGACCAGCGCGTTCGCGTGGCCGTGGCCCAGACCGTGCTCCGTCTTCAGCCAGGAGACCAGCTCCATGTGCTTGGTCAGCGGTGAGGCGCGGATGAGGTCCTTCCACTCCGCCACCGGCCGGCCGTACTTCTTCTCGATCGCGGGGAAATAGCTCGCGGGACCCTTCACCTGGTCGCTCATGCCGTCTACCGTCCGTTCCTGTGGGGCGCGTGCGCGCTTCCTGCCGAGAGTGTGGACGTCCCGCCGGCCCGGAACTCATCGGTGCCCGCGCGGACCGGAACAATTACCTGCCCCCGTGTCAACACACGTGAAATAATGGCGCGTTCGGAGATTTTTCGCATCGCGGGGCGGCAGTGACGGTGTCGAGGGGAGCGGACTGCATGGCGGACCGGACGCGGGCAGAGGGGCGGGGGCCGGAGCACGGGGACGGGACCGCCGAGTTACGGATCAGCCTCGGTGGTACGCACACCCGCAGGGACGACCTCGACGCACTCCACACCTGGCTGAGCCACGCCCCCACGCTTCAGGACGCGCGTCGGCAGGGCCGGTTGAGCATCGGGCGGAGGGACTCCCTCACCCAGACCGACGCGATGAGCGGCGAGCTGGTCCAGGACATCATCCTCATCGTCTCCGCCGAGGTGGCGCGGTCGGTCGCGGAGATCGCCAAGAGCTCCGTGGAGACCTGGCTGCGCAACCGGCGCAGGTTCGCCGGGGACGACGAGAACCCGCGCTACAGCCTGGAGGAGCGGACCGGGGAGCCGGAGTCCGGGCCCCGACGCGGCACCGGCCGGGCGGCGGGTCCCGGCACGGCCGCCGATCCCGCCCATCCCGCCGATCCCGCCCATCCCGCCGATCCCGCCGATCCCGCCGGTCCCGGCGGCTCCGACGACTCCACCGATCCCGACGGCCCCGACGGCCCGGCCGGCTCCGGAGCGCGCGGCCCCAACCGGCCGGAGGACCCGCGGAACCGGCGGCCGGAGAGACGGAACCGGCCGGAGGACCCACCGACGGGGCGGCCGGGAAGACGGAACCGCCCCGACGGCCCGAACCGACCCGAGGAGCCGCCGGACCGGACGGGTGGCGACGAGCCCGGGGAGGGCTAGCCACGTGCCGCCGTACGACGCGCGCGGCGAGGAGAACCAGGGCAAGCGGCACCGCGCCGTGCTCATCGGGGTCGAGTCCTACACCGGCAGCCGCAACGACCTCCCGGCCGTCGCCGCCAACCTCCGCCTGATGGCCGAGGCGCTGACCGCCGAGGGCACCGGCGTGCTCGACCCGGACGATCTCGTCGTGGTGCCCCGGGCGGGCGGTCCGGCCGCCGTCGATCCCCTCGTGGCGCACGCCGCGCTGCGCGCCGCCCGCGACGAGGCCACCGGTCTGCTGATCGTCTACTTCGCGGGCCACGCCATCGTGCGTCCGGACGGCGGCGACCTGAACCTGATGTTCACCGCGTCGCGGGTGACCCGGGACCGCCGGCACCCGTTCGTGGACACGCTGTCCTGGTCGGACAGTGTCATGCCCGTACTGCGCAAGGCCCGCGCGGACTGGGTCGTCGTCATCCTGGACTGCTGCTTCGCGGGCAACGCGCTCGCCTCCTTCAGCCCGGCGGTGGACCAGAACTTCGCGCTGCTGACCGCCGCCGAGCCCGGGGTGGAGATCCCCCCGGGCGACCCCGTGGCCGGTACGGAGTTCACCTCGGCCCTGCACCGCCTGCTGACCCGGCGTGCGGAAGGGGCGGGCCCGGCCACTTTCACCCGCCTGGTCACCGGGGTGCGCGAGGCGATGGAGCACCTGAAGGCCGTCGACGGGCACCCCTGGATCCCGGACGAACTGCGGCACGGCGACGACGTGGTGCTGGCCCGCGCGAAGGGACCCGCTCCCCTCCCGCCCGAGCCCGTCCCGCCGCCTCCGCCCCCGGTGCCGCACCCGCCCGAGGCGCCCTGGTGGCGGCCGGTCGCGGACCGCCTGCGCTCCCGGTTGCCGGTGCTGTCCCGGCGTGTCTCCCGTACGACCGTCCTCGTCGTGGCGGGGGCCGTCCTGCTGGCCGGTGCGGGGGCCTGGATCCTCACCGGCGGCCCGTCCGGCGCGGACGGCCCCTGCGCGCCCCCTCTGGAACTGCGCGTCCTCACCGATCCCGATCTGCTGCCCACCGTCCAGAAGGCCGCCGACGTCTACATGGCGCGCGGTCAGAGGCACTGCCGGGACGTCAACCTCACCGTGTACGCGGCCCAGGCCACCGACGCCGTCGCCGCCTTCCGGTCCTCCTCGCTCTGGCAGCGGCCGCCCGCCGAGTGCCCCGCCTCGGGCGACTGCCCGCGACCCCAGCGGGACGTCGGCGCCCAGCCGGACATCTGGATCCCCGCCGCCCTGAGCACCTGGCGCAGGGCGCTGGACGACGGGCCGGGTGGCGGGACCGCGCCCGCCTCCGTGTCCGCGCCCACGTCCGGGGGAGCCTCCGGGACCGCGTCCGGTACCACGAAGACCCCGGGGCCCGCCGGTGAGAGCGCCGTGCGGCTCGAACCGCTCGGCGCGGTCGCCTACACCCCGATGGTCCTGGCCGTCCCGGAGTCCATGCCGGTGGCGCCCGCCGTACAGACCGGCCACCCCCTCGGCGCGATCGTCTCCGCGCTCAAGGCAGCCCGGGAGGAACCCGTCGCGATCCTGCGGCCCGACCCCGAGGGCACGGACGGCGCCCTGCTCGCGACCGAGGCCCTGTACGCGACCGATCCGGCCGCCATGGCAGGGCTGGAACAGACCATGGCCCAGGCCCTGCGCCCGATGCCCTCCACCGCGAGCGAACTGATGTGCGCACTGGCCGACGGCTCCCGCAACGGACTGGAGGACAGGGCCGCCGTCCTCGTACCGGAGCAGACCATGGCGCGCTTCAACCTCCCGGCCGGTGATCCGGCCCGCCCCTCCTGCGCGACGGTCACCCTGGAGCGCCGCGTCGCCCAGTACCCCTCCGACGTGCCCGTGCTGGACCTGCCCTTCGTCCAGGTCACCTGGCGGGGCGCCGAGCGGGACGCCGACGAACGCGCCGCTGCCGTACGCGACTTCCACCGCTGGCTTTCCGATGACCCGGGCGCCCAGCGGCAGTTCACCGACGACGGCTTCCGGGGTGCCGGCCGGGACGAGCGCCCGGCCCCGCCCCGGAAGGACTCCCCGCTCCGGGCCGGTGCCAACGAGCGCGCCGTCCGCGAGCAGATCCCGCCCCGGAGCGGCGAGACCGTCACGGCCGCCTCGCTGACCGACACCCTGCGCCGCTACCGGGAGGCGCTCGGTCCCGGCCGGGTGCTCTATCTCCTGGACAACTCGACCTCGATGACGGACAGCCAGGTCTGGGAGGGCCAGGGCCGCGCCAAGGACGTGGTGGCCCGGTCGATGAGCTCCCTCGGGCCGAAGGACACGTACGGGGTGCGGCTGCTCGCCGTGAAGAAGGGCGAGAAGGCCACGGACGCCGTGCCGTTCGGGGCGTACGCCACGCCGGACGGCGCGCGGCGGACGGTGGCGGGCGCCCCCGTCGCCGACCTTGACGCCCGTGTGGCGGACGGGATACGCGCCGGGCTCGCCACCCTGCGCGACGGCCCCTCGGACGACCGGCCGCGCCTTCTCGTCCTGGTCACCGACGACGAGGACTCCGCCGGTATCGGGAAGAGGGAACGGGACACGCTGGTCGCGGACGCGGCGGCGGCCCCGCTCGTCCGGATCGTGACGGTCTCCCTGCGCAACGGCGGCTGCGCGCCCGGCGGTCTCGACGACCGGCTCGGCGAGGCGACCGGGGGCCGCTGCCTGGACCTGTCCGACGACATCACCACCGAGCTGGCGGCCGAGGTCGCCAAGACCGGTACGGGGGACGCGCAGTGACCCGCCCCCGCCCCCGTGCCGCCGGACCGGCCGTCCGGCGTGCCGTCCGCCGCGCGGGGCTCGCGCTCGGCTGCCTGCTCCTCCTCGCCGCCACCGCCTGCGCCGGCGGTGGCGGGGACGGCCCGCCCCCGGACGACGGGAAGGACCGAGCCGCCGACGGGCCCCTCGTCGTCGCCAGCGGCCTCGACGTCACCGGCTCCGGCGGGGTACGCCGGCAGCTCGTGGAGGAGTGGAACCGCCAGCACGCCGGATCCAGGGACAAGCAGGCCGAACTGGTCGAACTCCCCGGCGACGCCGACCAGCAGCGCAGCCAGCTCCTCGGCGCCCTCCAGTCGGGCAGCGCCCGCTACGACGTGGTGAACCTCGACATCACCTGGATCCCCGAGTTCGCCGAGGCCGGACTCGTCAGCCCGATGCCGCCCGCGGCGAGCGAGCGGGAGGCGGACGACGACCTCGACTTCATGAAACGGGTGCACGCGACCACCGTCTGGAAGGGCCGTTCCTACGCACGCCCCTTCAACAGCGACGTCGGCCTCCTCTACTACCGCACCGACGTACTGACCGGGGCCGGCATCCCCACCGGACGCCAGCCCTCCGCCGACTGGACGTGGCAGGACCTCTACGCCTCCGTGAAGACCCTCGGGGTGAGCCCCCGGCGCACCCGCGACCAGGCGGGCTGGACCACCCAGCTCAAGGAGTACGAGGGCCTCACCGTGAACATCGTGGAGGCGTTCGCCGACGTCCACGTCAAGCTCGCCGACGCCGACGGCCGCTACAAGGCCGACCCGGTGTCCCTGAAGAAGGGCCTGGACGCGCTGCTGACCCGCAACCGCCTCGGCCAGGTCCAGCCCGCCGCGCTCTCCTCCGACGAGACCTCCTCACTCGCCGACTTCGCCGCCGGACGCGCCGTCTTCCTGCGCCACTGGCCCTACGCCTACGGGGCGTTGGGCGGCATGCTCGACCCGGACCGGTACGGGGTGGACCGGCTGCCGGGGGCGGCGGTGCTCGGCGGCCAGAATCTCGCCGTCACCGCCGGCTCCGCGCGCGCCGAGGACGCCCGCGCCCTGGTCAGGTTCCTGACCTCGGCGGAGAGTGAACGCTGCCTGCTCGACGCCGGGTTCGCCGCGACCCGGGACTCCACCTACAGCCCGGGGGCCAAGGCGTGCTGGCCCCGGGTCGCCGCCGCGCTGCGGCCGGACGGCGGGCCGTCACCCGGAGCCACCGCCACCGCGCGGGAGGGCGCGCCCAAGGAGCAGTCGGAGGCGGCGCGCGCGGCGTACCGCACGACGCTGCACGACGCCCTGAACGCGGCGGAGCAGCGCCCGCGCACGCCGTACTACGGCGCCTTCACGCACGTACTCCAGTCCCGTGTGCACGCCCTGCTGTCCGACGAGACGCCGGACACCGCCCAGGCGGCCGCCGAGCTGGACACCGCGCTGAGGGACGCCTTCGCGGGGCGGTGAGCCCGGACCGGGGGCACGGCGACCCGGACCGGGGGCACGGCGGTCCGTGGGTGGTGGGCGTGCCGCGCGTCCGTGACCGGGCCCGGAGCCGTTACGCCGCCGTCGCTCCGTGGCAGTGGCGGTACGGGCGTCCGGTGCCGCACCAGCAGTCCGCGCTGCGCGCCGGGGGCCACGGCACGGCGCGGCCTCGGGCGGCGAGCGTGGTGGCGTACTGGGGGAGGAGGCCCGGGTCGGACGGGGACGCCGCCTCGGAGGCCGCGAACGCCTCGTACGAGGGGACCGTGCCCGTCACGATGCCGAGATTCGGCGTACCGGTGGCGTGCAGGTCCCGCAACGAGGCTTCCAGGCGCGTCAGATGGTCCGCGTGGTCGGCGTACTCCTGGCGCAACTCCGGGTAGACGGTGAGGAGTTCGGTCAGCTCGTCCTCGGCCCAGTGCAGCACCGCGACGGGGAAGGGGCGGGACAAGGCCGCCCGGTAGGCGCCCAGTTCGGCGCGGAGCCGGGTGATCTCCGCCTTCAGCTCGCCCGGGTCGGAGGAGCCGAGGGACCACAGGCGCTTCGGGTCGTGCAGCTCGTCGAGCGGGACGGCCGCCGTGTGCAGGGCGTCCGCCAGCTCGTCCCAGGCGTCGTGCCCGAACCCCATCAGCCGCCGCACCCGGTGCCTTCCGGTGAGCAGCGCCTGGGTGGCGTACGGGACGTCCTCGCCCGGCGCGAGCAGGAGCGTCAGCGCCGTCGAGAAGAAGTCATGGGCCGACTCCAGCTCGTCGTGCGCCTCCAGCGTCTGGGCGGCGATCTCCCACGCCGCGGCGTCGAGCGGGCCCGCGGACCGGAGGCCGTCGAGGATCGCGCGGGCCTCCGCCTCGTGGCCGTACTCCCAGAGATTGGCCGCTTTGAGCGCTTTGATCAGATACGGGGCGTCGAGGGCGGATTCCGGCGATCCGAGGAGTTCGTCGTAGAGCGTGGTGGCGCGGGCACGGTCGTCGGCCAGCTCCAGATGGGCGGCGGCCTGGAGGAACAGCGGTTCGTGATCCTCGGGGTACTGCGCCGCGGTGCGCAGCAGGCGCTCGGCTTCGGTGGTGTGCTCGGCAGGCGTGTCGGGGCGCATGGACCACACGGTACTGCGGTGCGGGCGCGCGGTGAGAGGGCCCCGGGCGGAGTGACGGAAGAGCGGCGCGGGCGCCCGGCCGGACCGCTTCCGCGCCGGTGGCGCGGCCCGCCGGGCCCCCTCCGGCGGGCCGCGTGGAGGGCCTGTGCGCACCGTGTGCGGGCGGCTCTCGTGGACCCCGCCCGCGGCCGGGCGTGGCCGACGGGCGCCCGGCCGCCGCGGCCGTTCGTGTATAACGGCTGGAGGACAGTCGCACGACGGCTGAAGGACATCGCGGGCGCGCACGCGCCGTAGGACAGGGAGCGGGGGGCGATGAGCGACACCGACCGGCTGCGTCGCGCGGCCACCCGGCTGCTCGCGCCGGTGCTCCGGCCCGCCGCCTTCCTCGTCCTGTTCCTCACCGAGGTCCTGCTCGCCGAGAGCGGCAGCCTTTCGGCGATGGCGCTCGCCGCCACCGCGGCCGCCGGTTCCGCCCTCCTCGTCTGCTCCGTCATCAGCGCCCGCTGCGCCGTCCCCGTGCCCCGCACCCGGGTGCGCACCGCGCTGCGCGACCGGGAGAAACGCACCGCGTTCCTGCCGCAACGGGACCCCGACGCCAAGGGGCGTACCCGGCCCCGAGCGCCCGGCGCCGCCCTCCTGACGGCCGCGTAGGGACCAGCACCCGCTTCACCGCCTCCGCCTGTTCCCGGCGCGGTCCGTCCTGCCGACCTCTCTTCTCCCGGCACGACGAGACCCCCGGAGGGCTCACCCATGTCCGCGTTCATGTCCGCCTTCGCGAGCCTGGTCGGCTCCCTCGCCGACCTGCTCCAGCCGTTCTTCCAGACCGCGTCCACCGCGGCCGCGATCATCCTGTTCACCGCTCTCGTACGCCTCGCCGTCCATCCGCTGTCCCGGGCGGCGGCGCGTGGCCAGAAGGCGCGCACCAAGCTCCAGCCGCAGATCGCCGCGCTGCGCAAGAAGCACGCGAAGAACCCGGAGCGGATGCAGAAGGCGCTCATGGAACTGCACGCCGCGGAGAAGGTCTCCCCGTTCTCCGGCTGCCTGCCCAGCCTGCTCCAGATGCCCGCCTTCTTCCTGCTCTACCACCTCTTCTCCAGCGGCAGCATCGGCGGCGAGCCCAACTCGCTGCTCTCCCACGCGCTCCTCGGCGCCCCGCTCGGCGCGCGCTGGCACGACGCGCTCGCCGACGGTGGACTCCTCGGCCGGGCGGGGCTGGTCTACCTGGGGCTCTTCGCGGTCGTCGCGGCCGTCGCCACCTTCAACTACGGGCGCACCAAGCGGCAGATGGCGGCGAACCCGGTCACCCCGGCGACCGGTCCGGACGGGGCGCCGGTCCCCGGCATGGGCGCGATGACGAAGGTGATGCCGCTGATGTCGTTCCTGACGCTGTTCTCCGTGGCGGTGGTGCCGCTGGCCGCCGCGCTGTACCTCGTCACCAGCACCACCTGGACCGCGGTCGAGCGCGCCTTCCTCTACCGGGACGCGCCGGCGAAGGAGCCCGCCGTGGCACCGGACTCCTCCGGGGCGGGGACCCGGCGCGGGCGCGGGGCCGTGCGGGGCGCGGGTCCAGTGCGTGAACAGGGGCTTGCGGAGTGATCCGATGTCTTGGACGATCAGACGAGCCTTTCGCTGGCCGCAACCCATCGACGGGCCCGATCACGACCAAGGGGAGACGGACCGTTGAAGTTGCTTCGAGTCGGTACGGCGGGTGCGGAGCGTCCCGCACTGCTGGACCGTAACGGGACCTTGCGTGACCTCTCGGGCTTCGTGACCGACATCGACGGCGAGCTGCTCGCCGACGCGTCGGCACTGGCCCGGGTGCGGCAGGCGGCACAGACACCCGACGTACTGCCGCCGCTGGACGCCGAGGGGCTGCGCATCGGCCCGCCGGTCGCCCGGATCGGCAAGATCGTGTGCGTCGGGCTGAACTACCACGACCACGCGGCGGAGACCGGGGCGGCGATCCCCGACGAGCCGATCGTGTTCCTCAAGGCCCCCGACACCGTCGTCGGCCCGGAGGACACCGTGCTGGTGCCGCGCGGCAGCCGCAAGACCGACTGGGAGGTCGAACTGGCGGTGGTCATCGGCCGTACCGCCCGCTGTCTGGGCTCCGCCGATGAGGCCCTCGGACACGTCGCGGGGTACGCGACGGCGCACGACGTCTCCGAGCGGGAGTTCCAGCTGGAGCGCGGCGGCACCTGGGACAAGGGGAAGAACTGCGAGACGTTCAACCCGCTCGGGCCGTGGCTGGTCACCGCCGACGAGGTGCCGGACCCGCAGGCGCTCGGCCTGCGGCTCTGGGTCAACGGCGAGCTGAAGCAGGACGGCACCACCGCGGACCAGATCTTCCCGGTGGGCGAGGTCGTGCGCTATCTCAGCCACTTCATGACGCTCTACCCCGGCGACGTCGTCAACACCGGCACCCCGGCGGGCGTGGCGATGGGGCGGCCGGAGCCCAAGCCGTATCTACGGGCCGGGGACGTCGTGGAGGCCGAGGTCGAGGGGCTGGGCCGGCAGCGGCAGGCGCTCAAGGACGCGTAGCAGAGGGGGACCGCCGGTGCGGTGCGCCCGACCGCACCGGCGGCGCCCCGCCCCGCGCGTCAGGACGTGCGACGCGTGAGGAACTGCTCCAGGGCCTCCACCACCAGCGCGTGGTCCTCGGCCTGCGGGAGCCCCGACACCGTGACGGCGCCGACGACGCCCGCGCCCTCCACGGCGATCGGGAACGAGCCGCCGTGCGCCGCGTAGGTGTCCAGGTCCAGCCGGGAGGACTCCTCGAAGGTGGTGCCCTTCGCCCGGAAGCGGGTGCCGACCAGGTACGAACTCTCGCCGTACCGCTCCACCACCCTGCGCTTGCGCTCGATCCACGCGTCGTTGTCCGCGCTGGAGCCGGGCAGCGCCGCGTGGAAGAGCTGCTGGGGGCCGCGCCGGATGTCGATCGCGACCGGTGCGTGCCGCTCACGGGCCAGCGTGACCAGCAGGCCGCCCAGCGCGTACGCGTCGTCGTAGCCGAAGCGCGGCAGGGTCAGCCGCCTTTCCTGCGCGATCAGTTCGGAGATGGTCGGCGCGCCGGTGCTCATGCCTGCGGCTCCTCTTCCTGGTGCGGGCCTTCGGGGTGGGGGAGGGTGACCGTGACGCCCTCGCGGGCCGAGCGGCGCGCGGCTTCCAGGACGTCCAGCGCGGCGGCGGCCTGTTCCGCCGTCACCGGGTTCTCGCCGGTGCCGCGCAGGGCGGCGGCGACGGCCGCGTAGTACGCCGGGTAGGCGCCCGGCAGGGTGGGGACCGGGTCGCCCCCACCGGTCAGCGGCGACTCGCCGGACCCGAGGCGGCCCCACAGCGCCTCCGGCTCCACGCCCCAGGGCCGCCCGGCCGCCGGGCGGTCACCCTCGCGCAGGGCCGCCTCCTGGGGGTCCAGCCCGTACTTCACATAGCCCGCCGTCGAGCCGAGCACCCGGAAGCGCGGGCCGAGCTGGGCCGTGGTCGCGCTGGCGTACAGATGGGAGCGGACGCCGTTCGCGTGGGTCAGGGCGAGGAAGGTGTCGTCGTCGGCCGCCGCGCCCGGACGGCGTACGTCGGACTCCGCGTACACCCGTACCACCGGGCCGAACAGGGTCAGCGCCTGGTCCACCACGTGGCTGCCCAGGTCGAAGAGCAGCCCGCCGAACTCCTGCGGGTCGCCCGACTCGCGCCAGCCGCCCTTCAGCTGCGGCCGCCACCGCTCGAACCGCGACTCGAAGCGCAGCACGTCACCGAGCTCGCCCTCCTCGACCAGCCGGGCCAGGGTGAGGAAGTCGTTGTCCCAGCGGCGGTTCTGGAAGACCGAGAGCAGGAGCCCCCGCTGCCGGGCCAGGGCCGCCAGCTCACGGGCCTCGGCCGCCGTCCCGGCGATCGGCTTGTCCACGACCACCGGCAGCCCGGCCTCCAGGGCGGCCCGCGCGATCGGCACGTGCGTCTTGTTCGGCGACGCGATCACGACCAGGTCCAGCTCGTCCGCGCGGTCGAGCAGTTCCTCCGGCGTCGCGGCGAACCGCAGCCCGGGGAACTCCGCGTCGGCGGCCGCCCGCCGCTCCGGGTTCGAGGTGACGACCGTGTCCAGGACCAGGCCCGCCGTGGCCGAGACCAGCGGGGCGTGGAAGACGGAGCCCGCGAGGCCGTAGCCGACGAGCCCCACGCGGAGAGGGGTGGGGGCAGTCATGCCAGCCACTTAAGCAACGCTGTTGCCAAAGTGCAAGCGACAGAGACAATGGGGCGGTGAACAGGAGCAGCGGCAGGAGCGGCGGGGCGAACCTGCCGTCCTTGCGCCACCACAACGCCTCACTCGTGCTCGATCTCCTGCGTGCCGCCGGTGAGCGGGGGATCAGCCGGCTGGAGCTCGCGGAGCGTACGGGGCTGACCCCGCAGGCGGTCAGCAAGATCACCACCCGGCTGCGCGCCGAAGGGCTCGCCGCCGAGGCGGGCCGCCTCGCCTCCACCGGCGGCAAGCCCCGTACCGTCCTGCGTCTCGTCCCGGACGCCGGATACGCCGTCGGCCTCCACCTGGACCGCGACGGGACCACCGCCGTCCTGGTCGACCTCGCCGGAACCCCGGTCGCCACCCGCACCACACCGCTGGACCTCGGCGCCCCGGCCGCCGAGGTCGTCGGGGCCGCGGCCCGTGCGGTGCAGACGGTACGGGCAGACGCGCCCGGGACCGAGGACCACCGCGTGTTCGGCGTGGGCGCCGCCCTGCCCGGCCCGCTGGACCACACCGACGGCGTACTCCACCGCGTGACGGGCTTCCCGCAGTGGGACGGCTACCCGCTGCGCGAGGCCCTCGCCGAGCGGACCGGGCTGCCGGTGGTCGTGGACAAGGACACCAACGCGGCCGCCCTCGGCCTCGCCCTGCGCGCCCCGGACGGGGCCGACTTCGCCTACCTCCACCTCGGTACGGGCCTCGGGGCCGGGCTCGTGCTCGGCGGGGGCGTGCACCGGGGGGCGCGCACCGGGGCGGGGGAGTTCGGCCACCAGACCCTCCAGCTGGACGGGCCGCCGTGCGGCTGCGGCGGGCGGGGCTGCGTCGAGGCGCTCTGCCTGGCGGCCGTCGCCCGGGGCGATCTCGCCGAGGCGGCCCGGGTCCTGGGGACGGCAGCCGCCAATCTCGTCGGGCTGCTCGACATCGGCCGGCTCGTCCTCGGCGGCCGCACGGTCGCCGCCGACGAGGACGTGTACGCGGACGGGGTCCGCGCCGTCGTCGAGGAACGCGCCCGCCGGGAGGGCACCGGCCCCGCCGTCCCGGTCACCGTCGCCCCCGGCGGCGACCGCCCGGTCGTCGAGGGAGCCGCCCACCTGGTCCTGGCCCCCCTCTTCGGCCGCGCCGGCGAGCCCCCCGCCGGGCCGGGCGGCCTCGCGGCCCCGCCGTACTGACCCCGGACGGCGCCGGGATCCCACCCGGGGGACCGGGCACCCGGCGGACCGCCGCGACCGGCAGACCGGCACCCGGGAGCCTGCACCCGGCGGACCGCAGCGCCGGGGGCGCCGTTCGGGCGGTTCCTCCCGCCCGAACGGGCGGACTTCCGCGCCCGGCGGTTGGCGGTGCCCGTGGACGCGTGGCAGCGTCGCCGCCACAGCCGGTGGCCCCCGGTGGCCCCTCCGCCCCGACTGCCGGCGAGCGAGCAGCGAAGGGTGTCCCCCATGCCCCCCAAGCCCCCGGCCCGGCTGCGCGACGGCCGTGCCCTCACCCGCCTCGGCCTCGCCGCGGGCCTCGTCGTCCCGGCCGGACTCCTCGGCACCCCCGCCGCCGTCGCCATCCCGGTCACCACACCGGTCCCGGCCGTCTCCGGCCCGGTCACCGCCGCCGCCCCGCCCGCCGCGGACGCCCCTTCGGCCTGCGGGGACCCGGACGCAGGGGACTTCCCGATCGCCACCCGGATCCACGGCGGGCCGGACACCTACGCCTCCGGCGGCGGCTACGGGACCTGGTACCTGGACCTGACCAACACCACCTCCGAGCCCTGCCGCGCCATCCACCCCGTCCTGGTCCTCACCGACGAGGACCGCGCGCTGACGCCCGAGCAGATCCAGCTGGAGTTCATCGAGCGGACGCACCCCGACGAGGAGCACCGGGTCACCTGGGAGTCCACCGACCGGGACGAGCAGATCGGGGTCTTCGGCAGCGGCGAGCGCGGCGACGACTTCCCCGGCTTCACCGTCCCCGCGAAGAAGACCGTCACCGTGGAGGTCCGGATGGCGTTCACCTCGGACACCCGGCCGGGCAACGTCACGGCGACGGCCGCCGTCGTCCAGCGCCGGACCGCGAAGGCCGGACAGCAGGGTCCCGGCACGTCGGACGGCGACTGGGTCGGCGAGTCCGAGGGCTATGCCTTCACCGTCGTGGACGGAGGGTACGACGACGGCGCGGACGGACGGGACGAGGACGGCGCGGACGCGGCTTCGTACCGCGGCGCGGCGGGGGAGCCGCTGCCCGCGCTCGCGGCGACCGGCCCGGCGCCGCTCACCTGGCTCGCCCCAGCCGCCGGGGCGCTGGTCCTCGGCGGCGCCGCCGTGTTCGCCCTGGCGCGGAGGCGGGCCCGGCCACGCCTCTGACCGGTCCCGGGCGGCGTCGGCCCCTCGGGGCGGTCCCGTCGTGGTGGGCGGCGCCCCGGCCCCTGGACGACGGGACGGCTCCGGTCCGGCGCCCCGGCCCCGTCAGATCAGCTCGACGAGGTCCGCGATCGAGTCGACGATCCGGGTCGGCCGGTAGGGGTAGTGGTGGACGTCCTCCTTGCGGGTCAGTCCGGTGAGCACGAGGAAGGTCTCCATCCCGGCCTCCAGCCCCGCCAGCACGTCGGTGTCCATCCGGTCACCGATCATGGCCGAGGTCTCCGAGTGCGCGCCGAGCGTGTTCAGCGCGCTGCGCATCATCAGCGGGTTGGGCTTGCCGACGAAGTACGGCTCCTTGCCCGTCGCCTTCGTGATCAGCGCGGCGACCGACCCCGTGGCGGGCAGCGCCCCCTCGGGCGAGGGCCCGGTGTTGTCGGGGTTGGTGGCGATGAAGCGGGCGCCGTTGTTGATCAGCCGGATCGCCTTGGTCAGCGCCTCGAACGAGTACGTGCGGGTTTCGCCCAGGATCACGAAATCGGGGTCGGAGTCCGTCAGCACGTATCCGGCCTCGTGCATGGCGGTGGTCAGCCCCGCCTCCCCGATCACATAGGCGGTCCCGCCGGGGTGCTGGTTGTCCAGGAACTTGGCCGTGGCCAGCGCCGAGGTCCAGATGTTCTCGACCGGTACCTCCAGACCGATCCGGCTCAGCCGGACATGCAGGTCACGGGCCGTATAGATCGAGTTGTTGGTCAGGACGAGGAAGGGCTTGCCCGAATCGCGGAGCTTGCCGATGAAGGTGTCGGCGCCGGGCACCGGCACACCTTCGTGCATCAGCACGCCGTCCATGTCGGTGAGCCACGATTCGATGGGCCTCTGCTCTGTCATGGGTGCGGCTCCTGGCTACGGGGACTCACGGGATGACCATGTTATTCACTGATCGCACCATGGGGTGAGAACGTCTCGTAGCCCGGACCGGCGCCCGGCTCTGACCCGACCGGACTACAGCGGATGCGAAACGCCCACCCACGCGTGAACCTTCGATCAGGAGGTTTACGATGCGTTCACTGCCCCTCACGTTCTGTGCCGCAGCGGCGGCCACGGCGATGGCCTTTCCCGCGTCCGCCACGGCGGCCGGCTCCGAGCCCAAGGACCCCAAGGAACACAGAGGTTCCGGAACGGTCATGATCACCCCGGTCGCCGTCACCCCGGGCGGGGAGGTGCAACTCCGGACCGACGCCTGCGGCAAGGGAAGATCGGCCGAGGGGGACTCCGAGGCCTTCACCTCCGAGGCGCGCCTCACCCCGGACAACGGCAAAGGACTCCACGCCGAGGCCCGGATCCGCCGCGACGCCACCCCCGGCGACTACGAGGTCCTGGTGACCTGCGCGGACGGCCACGGCCGCGCCACCGGCACCCTCACCGTCGTCCCCCGCCACCACGCCTCACCCGCCGCCCCCGTCCGCGCCGGCGGAGGCGGCACGGCGGACCTCGCCGCCGCCGACCGGTCCACCGCCGAGCAGGGCGGCCCCGGACTCCCGCACGCGGTGACCGGACTGGCGCTGGGCGCCGCCGCGGTCACCGCCGTCGCGCTGCGCGGCGCGCGCCGCCGCCGCGCGGAGCACCGCTGAGATGGCGGACGCCGACCGCCCGGCCGGATCCGGCCGCCTGCTGACCGGCGTCACCTGGGCCGTGCTGCTGCTCGGCCTGTGGCTGTGGGGCCGCGGGGCCGACGGAGGCAACTCGGCGCCGACGACCGGAGACGTCGCCGCGGTCGGACGTCCCCTCGGGGCGCCCCTGCCCCCGGCGCACCGACCGCTCGACGGGGCCCTGCCGCAACGGGTGGAGATCCCCTCCCTGGAGATCGCCGCGCCCGTGGTCCCCCGGGAACTGGACGCGGACGGCGCGATCGAGCCACCGCCCTACGAGGCGCCCGGGACCGTCGGCTGGTACGGCGACGGCACCGAACCCGGGACGAAGGGCACCGCCCTCCTCGTCGGCCACGTGGACACCGAGACGGAGCCCGCCGTCTTCTACGGCCTCAGCGCCGCCCGGCCGGGCACGACGATCCGGGTCGGCCGGGACGACGGCACGGTCGCCGAGTTCACCGTGGACGACGTCCAGGTCTTCACCCGGGAGCGCTTCGACGCCCGGAAGGCGTACGGGCCCCGCGAGGACGGCCGGGCCGAGCTCCGGCTGATCACCTGCGGCGGCACGTACGACCGTGAGGCCCACGCGTACACCGCGAACGTGGTCGTCTCCGCCTATCTGACCGGGGAGAGCGGCGCCTCGAAGAGCCGCGTCTGACGCCGTACACCTGGCCCGGCCGGCAGCCCGCACCCTCTCCAGGTCACCGGCCGGGCCGGTCCTCCACCGAGGTGCCTGGACTGCGGGAGAAGCCCGGCACGGCACGGGAGGTCGGGTGGTCCGGCTCCACGCCACTGTAGGGGCCCCCACCGCCCCGGCCTAGAGGGTTTTTAACACGTTGTCCGGATCCGGGCGGAAGCGTCCGGCGGGCCGGGCGCTGTGCCAGGATGGGGCCGACCGGCGGTACATCGGTACAAGGGGGCTTGGATGTACGGCAGTTGGGCCGGTAGGAAAGCGTGTGCCGCGTTCGGGGCCATGGCGGTCCTGGTGCTGGCGGGCTGCACCTCGACGGACGGCGGGGGCCGGGGGGAGGGGACCCGCGCCGAGGGCGACCGGCCCGCCGGGAGCGGTCCGTACTGGGTCAATCCCCGGACCAGCGCCGCTCGTCAGGTCACCGCGTACGTCCGGGACGGCGAGCGGGAGAACGCCGACCTGATCCGTCGGATCGCCGGCCGGCCGGTCGGCGAGTGGATCGTCCCGGAGGACCCCGAGGCATCGGTGGCGGGCGTCACCGGCGCGGCCGAGAAGGCCGGACGCCAGGCCGTGCTGGTCCTGTACAACATCCCGCACCGGGACTGCGGCCAGTTCTCGAAGGGCGGGGCCGCGGACGGCGACGCGTACCGGGAATGGCTGGAGGGCGTCGCCCGGGGCATCGGTGACCGGCGGGCCACGGTGGTGCTGGAACCGGACGCGCTGCTGCACCTGGTGGACGGGTGCACGCCCGAGGAGTTCCACGAGGAGCGGTACGACCTGCTGAAGGGCGCCGTCGAGCGGCTGAAGCGGCAGCCGGGGGCCCGGGTCTACGTGGACGCGGGCAACGCCGGGTGGCAGACGCCCGACGCCCTGCGCGAGCCGTTGCGGCGGGCCGGCGTCGAGGAGGCGGACGGCTTCGCGGTCAACGTCTCCAACTTCCAGACCACCGAGGCCAGTACGGACTTCGGCAGGCGGCTGTCGGCCGAGGTGGGCGGCAAGCCCTTCGTGATCGACACCAGCCGCAACGGCAACGGCCCCTACGACGGCGGTGACCCCGCCCTGGACTGGTGCAACCCGCCCGGCCGCGCCCTCGGAGAGCCCCCGACGACGGACACCGGGGACCCCCTCGTGGACGCGTACCTCTGGGTCAAGCGCCCGGGGGAGTCGGACGGCGACTGCCGGGGCGGGCCCAAGGCGGGCGAGTGGTGGCCCCGGTACGCGCTGGAGCTGGCCCGCGCGAGCGACTGACCCCGGGACGCCCCGGGGCCCGGGAAGTCTCTGGGCCCCGGGAAGTCTCCGAGCCCTGGGCGGCCTTCAGGGGATCTCCACCCAGGTGCCCTCGGACGGGGTGCCCTCGGCGTCCGTGACGAAGAGCATGTACCAGCCCGACGGCACCAGCGCCCGGTTGTCCGGGACCGTCACCGTGACGCTGTCCGACGCCTTCTCCAGGTCCAGCGCGACCGACCGCTGGTCCGTGTCCGTCACATGCGTGACCGCGCTGGGCCGGATCAGCTTCGCCGAGGTGATGGACGCGGCGTCCCGAGTGGTGAACAGCCCCGTGCCACCGCGCCGGATCCGCTCCGGGCCGGCCGTCAGCTCCGGACGGGTGTCCCGGTACAGATACGGCGGTGAGTAGATCTCGACGCGCTGCTCGAACGTGCCCGGCCGGGTGTTCGCCCCGTCCGCGTACAGCGAGTCCGAGCCGAAGATCATGACCCGGCCGTCCGGCAGCAGCACCGAGCCCGAGTGGTAGTTGCGGCCCACCGCCGGGTCGGCCACCCGCGTGTAGGTGTCCGACGCCCCGTCGTACAGCCGGGCCTGGAGGATGTTCGAGCCGCCGCGCCCCCGGTAGTCCCCCGACCCCCCGGTGACCAGCACCGAGTCGTCCGGAAGCAGCGAGGCGCTCGGATAGCGGGTGCCCTCGGAGAGGGACGCGCCGTCCCGGAACTCCGGGTGCGGCTCGCGCAGATCGACCAGCCGGGACTTCTCGCTGGACTTCGCGGACTCACCGACCCCGCCGCCGCCGATCACCATGAACCTCTCGTCCTGGGCGGGCGGCAGCCGTACGGTCGCCGAGGTCTCCATGAGGTCCGGGTCACCGAGTCCGGGGATCTTGGTGAACGTGTTCGTGTCCAGGTCCCAGACGCCCGGGTCCCGGCCCTCGTCGGCGGGCCCGTAACCGGCGTTGGAACCGGAGTAGAAGAGCGTGCCGTCGTTCAGCAGGAAGACCGCCGGATAGGTGGGGAACTTCCGGACGACACCGGTGTAGGCCCATGTCCTGGTCTTCGGGTCGTAGATCTCGTCCTTGCCCGGCACGATCTGGCCGATCTCGTCCAGGCCGGAGAGGGAGAGCACCCGGCCGTCCTTGAGCGTGGTCAGCGTCGGATACCAGCGGGCCTCGTTCATCGGGTCCACGGGGAGGTACTTCTCCGCCACCGGGTCGAACTCGAAGGCTTCCCTGATGCCCTGGAAGTCCTTCTTGTCGAGGGCGAGTTTCTGCGCGATGCCGTAGACGTTGTGGGTGTCGGAGCCGGTCAGACCGGCGATCCGGTAGTTGTCCTCGGTGCCGGTCTCGTAGCGGGTGCCGGACTTCCGCGCCTCGACGTAGATCCGCCCCAGACCGGGGTCGTTACGCAGGAAGGCGCCGGTCTTCTCGTCGAAGACCTTGGTGGCCCTCGGCACCAGCACCGGGTCCTTGGAGACGTAGGTCCTGCCGTTCCCCTTGCCGGTGAAACGGGTCCCCGCCGGGAGGGTGACCGGCTTGTCCGGGTCCTCGTTGTGGACGATCATCAGGCCGCCCGCCTTGGTGACGTCCCCCTCCAGCTTCTCGTACCGCTTGGTGCCGCCGGCTATGAGGAGCTTGCCGTCCGGCAGTTGGGTGTGCCCGGCGCAGAACATGTCCTTCGGGGTGGGGATGTCCTTGAAGGCGCCGGTCTCCGGGTCCCACAGCACCGAACGGAAGGTCTTCGCGTCGAAGTTCTTCTGGTTGTTGCCGGAGCCCGCGACGAGCAGCACCTTGCCGGTGTGCAGCAGGGCCGCGTGGATGGTGTTGATGCGGTGCTCGGAGGGGACGTCCAGGAAGTCCCAGTGGCCGTTGGCGGCCATGTAATCCGGCCGGTTGACGGCGTACGTGTGGTAGTGCTCGGTGCCGAACCGGTAGAGCCACGGCCCGTTCGTCGCGGCGAGCGCCAGCACCACCGCCGTACCGATCGCCAGGCGGCGGGTACGGCGGCTCGGACGGTACTTCATCGGTGAGGTCCCCCCAGGACGATCCGCGTGGTCTGTTCACTGTCGGCGGCCGGTGCCGGCCGCCCCTCGGGTGCGGGATCCGGTGGCCGCCGCTCCTCGGGCGCGAATCCCGGTGGTGGCTCGCGGCGCCGCTTGCGTGCGGCCCGGACGGTGAGCCACCAGCCGGCGATCGGCGCCGCGGTGATCAGCAGCGCGAGCGAGGCCCAGGTGAGCATCGCCGGATGGCTGTGCCCCCGCAGGAAGGAGGCGGTGATCGACCCGCCGAAGACGACCAGGAAGAACAGATGGATCCGGAAGGTGCCGAAGAGCCTGTCGGGGCTGGACGAGTCGCCCTTCGGCGTCACCACGAACGAACTCCTGCGGCGCAGCACCGCGTCCATCAGGGAGCGGGCGTAGACGGGGGCGGAGAGCGCCGACATCACCATGCCCGCCAGCCCGCCGGACCCCTCGGGCTCGTGCGGGGAGACGTTGTGGCGGCGGTTGAAGACGTAGAGCCCGATCTGGAGGGCCGAGGCGTTGCCGTAGAGCATCATCCAGACCACCGGGTCGATCTGTACGCCGGAGGCGCCCATGCCGAGGAAGAGGGCGCAGCTCAGGGCGGCCAGGATCCAGTTCAGGGCGGACATCGGGTAGAAGATGATCATCATGGTGTAGTTGAAGAGCTTGCCCGGGGGCAGGGAGTACCAGCCCTTCCAGTACTGCGTGAGGATCGTCTCGTACGTCCCGCGTGACCAGCGCAGTTGCTGGGTGAAGAAGTCGGTCCAGGCGGTCGGGCCCTCGCCGACGGCCAGCACGTCCGGGGTGTAGACCGAGCGCCACTTCCGGCCGGTGAGCGGGTTGCGGTGGCGGTGGATCTCGAAGCCGGTGGCCATGTCCTCGGTGATCGAGTCGTACAGGCCGCCGATCTGCTTCAGGGCGCTGATCCGCACCGCGTTGCTGGTGCCGACGAACATGGGGGCCCCGTAGCGGTTGCCCGCGCGCTGGATCAGGGCGTGGAAGAGGAACTGCTGGGACTCGGCGGCCTTCGTGACGAACGTGTCGTAGTTGCCGTAGACCTGCGGGCCGATGACGAAGGCGGTGTCCGGGTCGCGGAAGTAGCCGAGCATCCGCTCCAGGTAGTTGGGGAGCGGCACGTGGTCGGTGTCGACCGAGGCGAAGAAGTCGTAGGCGTCGCCGTGCGCGTCGAGCCAGGCGTTGTAGTTGCCGTGCTTCGTCCTCGCCCGGTGCGGTCCCTTCGCCTGGTTCCAGCGGGCGACGCCCTTACGGGAGAAGTGGCGCACCCCGAGCCGGTCGCAGACCTCCCGCACCGCCGGGTCGTCGCCCTCGTCCAGCAGCCAGACGTGCACCGGACCCCGGTGGCGGACGCGCACCGCCGCCTCCAGGGTCCTCGTCACCATCTCCAGGGGTTCCTTGCCCGGCACGAAGGAGGTGAGGAAGGCGACCCGGGTGCCGCTCTCGGGGACGACGGGCACGGGGTCGCGGGCCACCAGGGTGGCGTGGGCGTTCGACAGCACGTTCATCGTCCGGAACAGCTCGATGAGCCCGATGGAGACGAGCATCACGGCGTCGAGGACGACCAGGGTGGCGTCGTGGAGGTTCGGATCGCGCCGGGTCCAGTGCTCGGGCCGCATCAGCCAGACGAAGAGGCCGAGCGAGACGAGCGGCGCCGCGCCGAGGAGCAGGGCCGCGCGTATCCGGTGGGGCTCCTGGGCCAGGAGCGAGCGGTAGCGGACCCGGTAGGGCCGGTCCGGACCGGGCTCGGTGAGCGGACCGGCGAGCCGGCTGTGGTGCTCGTAGTCGTAGCGCGGGGCCGGTGCGGACGGGCGGCGCGGCCCCCCGGTGCCCGGCGGCCGCGGCGGTAACCGTGCCGGCGGCGCCAACTGCCTCGTCGGGGCAGGGTCGTGGTGCTGCCGGTCGCCTGACGGCGTCGACGTCATGGTCATCCCCCCGCACGCAGGATGCCTGCGTGACCTCTGCGTGTCTCATGCGAACGGGGCCCCCACCCCGCCGGGTCAGATTGTCCGATCTGTGGCGTGATCGCAAGAGTGAAACAGCCTGTTTGATGGTCATATGAGCGATTTGGGGGAGTTGCGTGGAGGGGGCGTACGGGAGTGATTGGAGGCGCCCGGCCGGTGCTCGCGAACCCCGTGCGCAACCGAAGCGCGTTCTCGCCCGCAGCGCGTTCGCGCACACGAACAAGGCCCCCTCACGCTCGGTGAGAGGGCCTTGCTTCTGCGTGCGCCGTCAGGGACTCGAACCCCGGACCCGCTGATTAAGAGTCAGCTGCTCTAACCAACTGAGCTAACGGCGCCTGCTGACCTGGAGAACTTTACCCGATACGCGGGAGTGCTCCTGACCCATTCCGGTCCGCACGGCCTGTCGGATGGTCGTTTTTAACCTTTTGTCAGTCAACATGAGTTTTGCCGTAAAAGTTGAGATGCGGAAGATCTTGACGACTGCCGAGTGGAAGAGGAGTCGCATGACTGCGCCGGTCTTCGAGGAGTACGAGCCCGCAGCCGACTGCGGTTGCGCGGGGTGTTCCCGGCAGCGGCGTACGGCCGCGGTGCTGCCCGCGCGGTACGGCGGGCACCCGGCCGCGCACGGGGCGCGGCGGGCGCTGGTGCTGGTCACGGCGGCGGGAGTGGTCCTGTCCTGCGGGGCCGCCCAGGCCGCCGCCACGGCCGCGGCGGCGGGCCGGTGGGTCCGCGCGGACCCCGCGGACCCCGAGCCGGCCACCCCGCAGGGCGCCGTGGGACCGCTGGCCGGCGTCGGGGCCTCGGGGGCGCCCGCCGAGCCCTCCGCGTCCCAGGCCGCGCAGCGGACGACGACCCGGGACGAGATCATGAGCCGCGCCGCGAAGTGGGTGTCCTCCGGGGTGCCGTACAGCATGACGGCGTACTGGTCGGACGGGTACCGCCAGGACTGCTCCGGGTTCGTCTCGATGGCCTGGGACCTCGGGTCCAACGAGTGGACGGGCAGCCTCGCCGCCTTCGGGACCAAGATCGCCCGGTCGGATCTCCAGCCGGGCGACATCCTGCTCTTCCACAACCCGGCCGACCCCGGGGCGGGATCGCACGTCACGATCTTCGGCGGCTGGACCGACAGCACCCGGAGCCACTACGTCGCGTACGAGCAGACGCGGCCGTCCACCCGTAAGGCGACGACGCCCATGGCGTACTGGAGCAACTCGTCCCAGTACGTGGCGTACCGCTACAAGGGGCTCACCGGCCAGACGGGCGGCAGCGGCTCGGCCACCACGTTCCCGGGAGCGGGGATGTTCGGGCCCGGCGCCGACAACGCCTTCGTGACCCAGCTCGGGAAGCTGCTCATCGCCCAGGGCGGCAAGCGGTTCTACCAGGTCGGCGCGGGGCCCCGCTGGACGGACGCGGACCGGCAGGCGACGCGGGCGTTCCAGCTGGCCCAGGGCTGGAAGGGTGCGGACGCGGACGGGATCCCCGGCCCGGACACCTGGGAGCTGCTGGTCAAGGGCACCGGCCGGGCGATCCCCGCCGGTACGGGCAGCGGTGGCGGCCAGAACCCGGCCCCGGCCCCGGCCTTTCCGGGCCGGGGTTTCTTCAAGGCGGGCCAGTCCAACAGCCACGTCCAGCGGCTCGGGACCCAGCTGGTCAGGAAGGGATACGGCACGCACTACGTCTCGGGCCCCGACCCGCGGTGGCGGGAGGCCGACCGCCGCAACGTCGAGGCCTTCCAGCGCGCCCAGGGCTGGCGGGGAAGCGAGGCCGACGGCTACCCGGGACCGGAGACGTGGCGGCGGCTCTTCGCGTGACGGGCGCCGGGCGCGACGGGCTTCCTGCGTGACGGACTCCTCGCGTGACGGACTTCGTGCGTGGCGGGCCTTTCGCGTGGCGCGGCTTTTCGCGTGGCGGCGGTGACGGAACGGACAGACGGAACAGGGCGGAGGCGGAAGCGGAATGCGGTACGACGGAATGCGGGACAGGGGCGGGGACGGGGACGCGGAGAACGGGTCGGGTGGGGACGGTCCGGGGAGCACGGGAGACGTTGCGTCCGTACGGTCCGTACGGTCCGGGTGGTCGGGGTGGGAGGAGCGGGAACGGCCGGACTGGCGCGACACGGTGCCTACCGGGGACGCCGACCTGCCGCCGGGGGACGGGAGCCCCGGGGGAGCGGTGGCCCCCTGGGAGGGTTCGGCGGCGGCGATGCCCTGGGGCGCGGCCGGGGGAGACGACCCGGCCGGTTCGGATGGTTCGGTCGCGTCGGCGGTCGGTTCAGCCGGTGCCGCCGGTGCGGCGGACATGGTCGGCGTGGTCGCCTCCGGCGGTGACGTCCCGCTCGGTGGTGTGGTGCCGAGCGAGGACGAGGCGGGTGGGCCGGTGGCGGTGAGCGCCGAGGCGGTGGACCCGGCCGCCCTCGGTGAGGGTGCGACGGCCGAGTTCCAGGGAGAGCCGGAGGCGGACCTGATCGGCACGGAGGCGGGATGGGCGGAGGTGCCCGCCGACCTCGGGCCCGCGCTCGACGCGGTGGCGGGCGTGGGACGCGCGGTGAGGGCAGGCGACTCGGCGCCCGGTCCGGTGGTGCGGCCGCTGGTTCCCGACGCGGAGGAAGTGCCTGCCGGACCGGCCCCCGAGGCGGACGCGCAGGCGGCGGATCAGGCGGCGGATCAGAGGGCGGGCCAGGGGGAGGATCAGTCGGCGGACACCGACGTCCCCGCCGACGCCGCCGATGACGCACCCCCGGTGGTGGTGGACCAGGAGGCGGTGGCCGGAGCCATGTCCCCCGTGGCCGACCGGTCGTCCGACCGCGACGCGACGGCCGATCCAGCGGCCCGGAAGGTGAACCGGGACGCGGACCGGGATGCCGCCCCGGCCACGGACCTGGACACGAACCGCGCCACGGACCGCGCCCTCGGCTTGGACTTCGGTGTCGCCGTTCCGGCCGGTGCCGGTGCCGCCCTCCCCGCCGCGGTCCATGGGGCCGGGGTGCCGGTGGCCGTGTCCGGCCGGTCGGAGGACGCCGACGCGTGGTGGGAGACCGGGCGGCGGCGTCCCGTCATCAGCAACGAGACCACCGCGCCCATCCCCGTCCATCTGCTCTTCCGCGACGACGGCCCCGGCAGCGGTTCCGGCGGCGGCCCCGGCGGCCTCCCCGGCCCGCTCGGCTTCGGCGGCGGGGCCGGGGACGGGGCTCGCGCGGTACGGCGGCCTCCGGTGCCGCGTACTCCCCGCGCCCCGCAGCCACGGTCCCGGACACAGCCCCACCCCCGTACCCCCGCACGCCCCGCGCCCGCCGTCGATCCCCGGCTCGCCGAACGGCCCGGACCCGTGCTGCCCGGATGGGCCGCCCTGCTCACCGGGGTGGCCGGGGTGGCCGGCGGGCTCGCGCTGCTGGCCTGGCACGGGGTGCTGCCGGCCGGAGCGACCGGGCGGCTGGGCCTCGGCCCGCGTCCGTACGAAGCGCTCGGCGCCGGGAGTTGGGCGCTGCTCGCGCTACTGCTGACCGTGGTGGTGTTCGCGCTCGGCGGTATCGGCCGGGGGCGGGTCGGGTACGCCTGTGTGCTGACCCTCTTCGGTGACTACCGGGGCAGTGTCCGGCGCACCGGACTGCTCTGGGTCTCGCCGCTCCTGCTGCGCCGGCGCGTGGACGTACGGCTGCGGCACTGGCGGAGCGAGCCGCTGCCCGCCGTGGACGCGAGCGGTACCGCGCTGCGTGTGGTGGTGCTGGTGGTCTGGCGGGTCGAGGACACCGCGCGGGCCGCCCTCGGCGTCGCGGACCACGAGCGGTATTTGCGCGACCAGGTCGAGGCGGCGCTGGCGCGGGTGCTGTCGCAACTGCCCGCCGACGCCTTCCACGAGGAGACCCGCACCCTGCGGGACGCCGAGGCGGTGGGCGACGCGCTGACCCGGATGCTGAAGGCCGACTGCCTCCCGGTGGGCATCGAGGTGTACTCGGCCCAGCCGATCGGCATCGAGTACGCCCCGGAGGTCGCGGCGGCGATGCGGCGGCGCCGGATCGCGGCGATCGACGCCAAGCACCGGGACAGTGTGCTGACCTCCGTGGTCGACGCCGTGGACGACACCGTCCACCGTCTGACCAGCCGGGGCATCGTCGAGCTGGACACCTACGAACACAAGGCGCTGGTCAGGGACTTGACGGTGGCTTTCTACACCGGGCGTCCCGAGCACGAGCGTGCGTGAGGAGTCGCCCGGCACCGCGGCCGCGCGCTGAAAGCCGTACCCACATTGGTCTGGACATGTTCATGCGCCGTCAATAATCTGGAGTTGGTCTAGACCGGAGATCCATCGCACCACCCCTGCGCGCAGCAGAGCCCCCAGAACATCCCCCACGTTCTCTAGGAGCGACACACCATGCGGAAAAGGGCAAGCGCGGCCGTCATCGGCCTGGCGATCGCCGGCGTCTCCATGTTCGCCACCAGCAGCGCGAGCAGCCACGGCTACACCGACTCCCCCATCAGCCGCCAGAAGCTGTGCGCCAACGGCACCGTCACCGGCTGCGGCAACATCCAGTGGGAGCCGCAGAGCGTCGAGGGCCCCAAGGGCTTCCCGGCGGCAGGACCGGCGGACGGGAAGATCTGCTCCGGCGGGAACGGCACCTTCGCCCAGCTCGACGACCCGCGCGGGGGCAACTGGCCCGCCACCCAGGTCACCGGCGGCCAGGGCTACAACTTCCGCTGGCAGTTCACCGCCCGGCACGCCACGAGCGACTTCCGCTACTACATCACCAAGAACGGCTGGGACTCCACCAAGCCGCTCACCAGGGCCGCTCTGGAGTCGCAGCCGTTCATGACGGTGCCGTACGGGAACCAGCAGCCCCCGGCGACCCTGACCCACCAGGGCACGATCCCCACCCAGAAGTCCGGGAAGCACATCATCCTGGCCGTCTGGAACGTCGCTGACACCGCCAACGCGTTCTACGCGTGCTCCGACGTGAAGTTCTGACCCCTGACGTCCTGACGTCCTGAGCTGAAGGGCCCGCCGTCGCGGGCCCTTCACCGCGGCTCGGCGCACGAAAGCGCGGTGGGCGGTTTCCGTCATCCGGAAACCGCCCACCGCGTCGTCTGTGCGCCGTCAGGGACTCGAACCCCGGACCCGCTGATTAAGAGTCAGCTGCTCTAACCAACTGAGCTAACGGCGCCTGCTGACTCGAAAATAATACCCGGTCCCCGAGGGTGCTGACGACACGCGCCCGCGGGGGCCGCCCACCGGGGCCGCCGCGGGGACACCGTCGGGCCCCGCAGGGTCCCCGGCGGAGGTGCGGCGCCCTGGTTCAGAGGGCCGGCGAGAGCAGGAGCGAGGCCCCGGCTCAGAGGGCCATCGACAGCAGGAGCGGGGCCGCCCGGCGGTTCAGCGTGTCCGCCGCCGATCGCAGCCGGTGCGCGTCCTCGATCGGGAGGGACAGCGCCAGGCACCCCGCCGAAGCCCCGGCCGTCAGCGGCACCGCCGCGCAGACCGTGCCCACCGCGTACTCCTGGATGTCGAGCACCGGGACCGTCGCGGGCTGGCTGTCCAGCTTCGAGAAGAGCACCTTCTCGTTCGTGATCGTCCGCGAGGTGAGCCGGGCCGTACGGTGCCGGGCAAGGTGGTCGCGCCGGCCGTTCCGGTCGAGCTGGGTCAGCAGGCACTTGCCGATCGCGCTGGCGTGCCCCGCCGACCGGAAGTCCACCCACTCGTTGACGGCGGGCGTGCGCGGGCCGTCGGCCACCTGTGTGATCCGGATCTCGCCGTCGACGTACCGGCTGACGTAGACCGCGGCGCCGACCGAGTCCCGCAGCTGCGTCAGGGTCTCCTGGAGCCGTGCCTCCACCGCCCGGCGCCGGGTCGCTCCGGAGCCGAGCTCGGCGAGCGACGCCCCGACGACGTAGGCGCCGTCCGCGATCTGCTCGACGTACCCCTCGCGGCGCAGGGTCAGCAGCAGGGAGGCGAGGTGCCCGACCGGCAGCCCCGTCTCACGGGAGAGCTGCGCGTCGGTCACGCCGCCGTCGTGGGTGGACACGGACTCCAGCACACGCAGCGCGTACTGCACCGAGTGGAACGGCGCCTTCGGCTCGGGCTTCAACGCCACGGTTCTCCCCCACCAGGTTGTGACCTGCGGTCAGGCCCCCACGATAGCGGTCACAAGCGCACTACGGAGAGGGCGTTGACGAGTTGTCCCGGGGCGCCCCGGAGGTGTCGTCCGGGGCACTTCCGGTCCGCATATGCCAAGGTCATAGCTGCCGTGCCGGTGCCGAGGTCAGAGCACCGCGTTGAGGAACTCCCGCGTCCGTTCGTGCTCCGGGTCGGTGAAGATCTTCTCCGGGGTCCCGGACTCCACCACCCGGCCCGCGTCGAACATCAGGACCTTTTCCGAGACGTCCCGGGCGAAGTTCATCTCGTGCGTGACACAGAGCATGGTGATGTTGGTGTTCCTCGCGATGTCGCCGAGGAGTTCCAGCACGCCCGCCACCAGCTCCGGGTCGAGCGCCGAGGTCACCTCGTCGAGCAGGAGGATCTCCGGGCGCATCGCCAGCGCGCGGGCGATCGCCACCCGCTGCTGCTGGCCGCCGGAGAGCTGGGAGGGGTGGGCGTCGACCTTGCCGGCGAGCCCGACCATGTCGAGCAGCTCGCGGGCGCGGGTCTCCGCCTCCTCCCGCTCCATGCCCAGGACGTTGACCGGGGCCTCGGTGATGTTCTGGAGCACCTTCATGTTCGGGAAGAGGTTGAACTGCTGGAAGACCATGCCGATCTTCTTCCGGGACTCCCGCAACTGCTTCTCGCCCGCCGGCTTGAGCGAGCCGTCCGGCTTGCGGGTGTGCGACAGCGGTGAGCCGTCCACCCAGATGACCCCGTCGCTGACCTTCTCCAGCGTCATCAGCAGCCGCAGGATGGTGGTCTTGCCGGAGCCGCTCGGGCCGATCAGCGTGACGTGCTCGCCGCGCTTCACGGTGAAGTCCAGTTCGTCCAGGACCACATGGTCGCCGTAGCGCTTGACGACCTTGTCGAAGCGGACCAGCGGCTCCACGCCGGTGGTCCCGGGGGCCGGAGCCGAGCCGGCGGGCTCCTTCAGGGAGGCAGAGTCAGTGGCCAAGGCGCTTCTCCAGCTTTCTCATCAACAGCGACGTCGGGTAGCTCGCGACCAGGAAGACCAGTCCGGCGAGCGTGAACACCTCGGTGTAGGCGAAGTGGTCGGTCCCGTACTTGCGGGCCTCGAAGACCATTTCCTGGACCGTGATCACGGCGAGGAACGGGGTCTCCTTGAACATCGAGATGGCGTAGTTCCCGAGGGCGGGCAGCACGTTGCGCACCGCCTGGGGCAGGATCACCGCCTGCCAGGTCCGCCGGGGCGTCAGCGACAGCGCCCGGCAGGCCTCCCACTGGCCCTTGGGCACCCCGTCGATACCGGCCCGGTAGACCTCGGAGGTGTACGTGGCGTAGTGGATGCCCAGGACGACGATGCCGATGGTCAGCGGCTCCACGGAGGTGAAGACGGCTGCCGCGCCGACCAGTTGGACGAGCAGCGGGGTGGCGCGGACGAACTCCATCACCGTCTTGACGGGCACGCTCACCCACCGTGACGGCGCCCGCCCGGCCACCGCGATGGCCAGTCCCAGCACCGCCGCGACGAGCGTACCGAGCACGGTGGCCAGCAGGGTGACCCGGAATCCTTGGAGCAGCAGGGGAAGCGAGTCCCTGACGGCGTCCCAGTCGAACGTCTGGCTCACCGGGTACCTCCGGCTGTGGCGGCGGACTCCGCCGTACGGGTCTTGAGCAGGCTGCCGGCCCCGGGGTGCAGGCCGAGCCGCCGCTTGGCGGTCCGCTCCAGCAGGTTCATCAGCAGGGTCAGCGCGTAGGCGAGGACGAAGTAGGCGACCAGCAGCAGCAGATACGAGACGAGCGTCTCACCGGTGCGGCTGCGGACGTGCTCGACCGCGGTCATGAGGTCGGCGGCGGAGATCAGCCACAACAGCGGGGTGGCCTTGAGGAGTTGGATCAGCAGGTTGGTGAAGGACGGGATCATCTGCACCCAGGCCTGCGGCATGATCACCTTCCGCATCCGGTGGAAGGGCGTCATGTTGAGCGCCACGGCCGCCTCGTACTGGGCGCGGGGCACGGAGTTGATCGCCCCGCGCACGATCTCCGAGCCGTACGCGCCGTAGTTGAGGCCGAAGGCGACGACACCGCAGACCAGCGGCGTCAGTTCGTACCCCGTCAGCTGCGGCATCGCGTAGTAGAGCCAGAAGAGCTGGATGTAGAGCGAGGTGCCGCGGAAGAACTCCACGACGACCCGGGAGACGCCGCGCACCGGCAGCAGCCTGCTGCCCGCCATCAGGCCGAGGAGGAAGGACAGCAGCAGGGCGAGCAGGGAGCCCAGGACCGTTGCCTCGACCGTCACCCACAATCCCGCTCTGACCTGCGGGAACTCATCCAGGAGGGTGGAGAAGAAGTCACTCATAGGGTGTGGTTCGCCCCCGTCAGCCCTTGCACAGGTCGGCGGTCTTCAGCGTGGCCGGCGGGATCTCCGTGGCGCCGAAGCCGTAGTCCTCCAGGAGGCCCACATAGCGGGACCTGTCCGCGGTGATCTTCTTGAGCTCGCGGTTGAAGGAGTCCCGCAGGTCCTCGTTGCCCTTGCGGAACACCGCGCCGCCCGGGGAGAACTGCTGCCGCCCGTCCAGTTCCGGTACGAACGCCTCGGTGACCTCGGTCTCCGGGTTGGTCTTGGCGAGCCAGCGCAGCGAGATGCCGGTGAGCAGGAAGGCGTCGACCCGGCCGCCCTTGACCGCGTCCGCGCCGTCCTGCGGCTTCTGGAGCGTCTTGATCTTGCTCCCGGAGATGCCCGCACCCTTGGCGTACGAGTCCTCGACCGCCCCCGACATCACGCCGATGACGGCGCCGGCCGCCTTCGCCGACGCCAGGTCGGTGATCTTCTTCGGGTTGCCCTTCTTCACCATCATCGCGGTGGGGGAGATGAACTCCGGGTCGGAGAAGAGCGCGTTGGCGCAGCGCTCGGGGGTGATGGCCATGCCCGCGCTGACCACGTCGTACTTGCCGGCCTGGAGCCCGGGGATCAGTCCGTCCCACTCGGAGAGGGTGGGCTTCAGTTCGTCGACGCCCAGCGCCTTGAAGATCTCCCGGTGCAGGGTGGGCGCCTCGCCCTTGAGGTCCTTGCCCTCCATGTAGCCGTAGGGGGCCTCGTTCGCGTACGCGACACGGACGAAGCCCTGCTTGCGCAGCTTGTCGAGGGCGCCCTCGCCGTCCGTGGATCCGGAGTCGGTCTTGCTGCACGCGGAGAGCAGGCCGGGAACGACGAGCAGTCCGCCCACGGCTGCCGATCGGTTGAGGAAACCCCGGCGGGACAGATTCGGGAAGTCAGCCATGGTTCGCAATCTCCTGGAGGGCTCGGACGGTCCGGACAGGGTGAGCGCCTGCCCGATCCCATGCGTCTATGCAGCGAGCCCGGTCCATGTAATCGAACAGTGGCCGGAGGGTGACCTTCCCGTGTCTCGTCACGGGCGGAGCGCGACGGGAGGTGCGCGGGGCGTATTCCCTGGGCATCATCGGGCCCTTGGGTGCCCGTTATGGCTGGTTCTGTGGGGTCGATGGGTAACCGTGGCGTATGTCCCCGGTGCGGGAGGGACGCTTCCCCGGGTGCCCGGTCTCCGGGTGCGTAAACAGACCGATTCACCGACCGTCCGGTCGTGCCCCGGCGCTGCCGTGCCCCGCCCGGTCGTGTCCCCGTTCGGTCGTGCCCCCGCGTCGTCGTGCCCCCGCCCGGTCGCGCACCCGGCCGTGTGGACGGGGTCGGCCGCGATCCGCCCTGCGGCGGGCGGCTTCCGGAGCGGCGGGGGGCGACCGACGGAGGAATACTCGACACAGGCAGGGGCAGCGGAGACAGGGCGCCCGCGAAGGGCCGGCGGGACATCCGGACACGCAGGAAGGATGGACATGACGACCGTAGGACTTCTCTACCCGGGCCATGCCGCGGAGGACGACTTCCCGCGGATCGAGGTCATGATCGACAGCGACATCAGACTGCCGCTGTTCCACACCGTCACCGAGGGGGGCTCCCGGGGCGTCGAGGCCCTGCGCGCGGCCGGCGAAGCGGAACGCCTGGCCGCCGGGGTCGAGGAACTGCGCATGGCGGGGGCCGAGGCGCTGATCTGGGCCACCACCGGCGGCAGCTTCGTCCGAGGCTGGGACGGAGCCCACGACCAGGTCGCCGCCCTGGCGCGGACGGCGGGGCTGCCCGCGTCCAGCACCTCCTTCGCCTTCGCCCACGCCGTACGCGAACTCGGCGCGACCCGGGTGGCCGTCGCCGCCACCTACACCGAGGACGTCGCCCCGCTCTTCGCCGAGTTCCTGGAGGCGGCGGACCTGGAGGTGATCACCACCGAGAGCGCCGGGGTCGCCACCGCGGACGAGGCGGCCGCGTGCGACGCGGAGCGGGTGAAGGAACTGGCGGTGGCCGCGGACCATCCCGACGCGCAGGTGGTCCTGATCCCGGACAACGCGCTGCGCACCGCGGCGTACATCCCCGAGCTGGAGGAACGCCTGGGCAAGCCGGTCCTCACGGCGAACCAGGTCGCCGTCTGGGAAGGGCTCCGGCTCGCCGACCGCCGGGTGTGGGCACCCACCCTGGGTACGCTGTTCGCGACCCGCGAGCCGCCGCCCGGGACCGACGAGCACCGGGGCATCGAGGTGCGGGAGTGACGGGCACCGGAGCCCGGAGATGAGCGCCGGGAGCGGGCGTCGTCCCCAGGTGCCGTGACGGGTGCCGTGACAGGCGCCGTGACGGGCGCGCGGAGCAGGCACCGGGAATAAGCGGAGTCATCCTCCTGTTGGGGCCCTTCGGTACCCCAGACGCACCACCGGAGAGGCCCGACACACGTGGACGAGAACCGAGGCGAAGCGAACCGAGGCGGCCAGATCCGCGGCACCGCGGGAGGGACGGCCTCCGTCCCCCTGTCGGTACTGGACCTGGTGACCGTCGGCGCCGGACGCACCGCGAGCCAGGCCCTGCGCACCAGCGTGGACATCGCCCGGCTCACCGAGCGCCGGGGCTTCCACCGCTTCTGGGTGGCCGAGCACCACTCGATGCCCGGTGTGGCCTCCTCGTCGCCCGCCGTCATCCTGGCGCACCTGGCCGCCCACACCGAGCGCATCCGGCTCGGCTCCGGCGGAGTGATGCTGCCCAACCACGCGCCCCTGGTGATCGCCGAGCAGTTCGGCACCCTGGAGGCCATGGCCCCGGGCCGTGTGGACCTCGGGCTCGGCCGCGCCCCCGGCACCGACGGCGCCACCGCCGCCGCCCTGCGGCGCACGGACCGGCTCAACGAGGGAGCCGACGACTTCCCGCAGCAGTTGGCCGAGCTGACCCGCTTCCTGGACGACGACTTCCCCGACGGGCACCCCTACGCCCGTATCCACGCCGTTCCCGGGCCGGTCCAGGCGACCTCGCCCGGTGGCGTCCAGTCGCCCGCCCGGCCGCCGGTCTGGCTGCTCGGCTCCTCCGGCTTCAGCGCCCGGCTGGCCGGTGTCCTCGGGCTGCCCTTCGCCTTCGCCCACCACTTCTCGGCCCGCAACACCGTCCCGGCCCTCGACCTGTACCGGGAGTCCTTCACCCCGTCTGCCGTGCTCGACGCCCCGTACGCGCTGATCGGCGTCTCGGCCCTGGCCGCCGAGACGGAGCGTGAGGCGCGCCGCCAGGTGCTGACCGGCGCCCTGTCGATGGTCCGGCTGCGCACCGGCCGCCCGGGGCTGGTCCCCACGCCGGAGGAGGCCGAGGCGTACGACTTCAGCCCCATGGAGCGCGAGTTCGTCGACAGCTGGCTGGCCGATGTCGTCCACGGCACCCCGGACGAGGTGCGCGGCGGACTGGACGCCCTGACCAAGCGCACCGGCGCCGACGAACTGATGATCACGGCCAACGCCCACGGCGGTGAGGCACGACTGCGCTCGTACGAGCTGATCGCGGACGCCTACGGCCTGCCCGACCTGGGCTGACCGGCGGGCGGGGCCCGGGGTCCGCGGCGGGCGGCCCCCAGGCCGTCGACCGGCTCAGCTCCCCGGGGGCCGGGAGCCGATCAGCTCCGCGATCCGTTCCGGGGTCACCGCCCGTGAGTACAGCCATCCCTGCCCGGTGTCACAGCCGATCCGCCGCAGCCGCTCCGCCTGGCCCGAGGTCTCCACGCACTCCGCGGTGACCGTCAGGCCCAGGCGGTGCGCCAGTTGCACCATCGCCTCGACGATCGTCTCGTCGGCCGGGCTGGAGCGGTTGCCGTCGTCCTGCCGGAATCCGCGTACGAAGGAGCCGTCCAGCTTGAGCACCGACACGGGCAGCCTGCTCAGATAGGCCAGGTTGGAGTAGCCGGTGCCGAAGTCGTCGATCGCGATGCGGACACCCATGTCGCTGAGCGCCTGAAGCACCCGCAGCGGCCGCCCGGCCGAGCCCGTCACGGCCGACTCGGTCAGCTCCAGTTGCAGCAGGCCGGGCGCCAGACCGGTCTCGGCCAGCACCTCCGCCACATCGGCGACCAGGTCGGAGTCCCAGAGCTGGCGGACCGCGACGTTGACGCTGACGAACAGCGCCGGTTCCGCCGGGTGCTCCAGTTGCCAGCGCCGCGCCTGACGGCAGGCCGTACGCAGCACCCACCGGCCGAGCTGGACGATGGTGCCGTCCTCCTCGGCGATCGGGACGAACCGGTGCGGGGCCAGCATCCCGAACCGCGGATGGTTCCAGCGGACCAGCGCCTCCACACCCCGTACGACCTCGTCGGCCATGCCGACCAGCGGCTGGTACTCCAGGGTGAACTCACCGCGCTCGACGGCGGCCCGCAGGGTCGCGGAGAGCGCCTGCCGGGTCATCCGGTGGGCGTTGCGCTCCGGGTCGAAGAGCGTCCAACGGCCCCTGCCGTCCGCCTTCGCCCAGTACAGCGTGGTGTCCGCGGCCTGCATCAGGCCGGTGGGCGTGGCGTCCGCCGCCGCCCGCTCCACCACCCCGATCGACGCGGAGACGGAGAGCCGCTGGCCGCCCACGTCGAAGGGCCGTTCGAGCGCGCCGAGCACCGCGCCGGCCAGTTCGGTGAGCTGGTGCGCACCGGCCGAGTCCTCGACCAGGATCGCGAACTCGTCACCGCCCAGCCGCGCCACCAGGTGGCCCCCGGCGCGGTGGTGGCCGTCGGCGTCCGCGCAGTCGGTGAGCCGCGTGGCGACGGCGGCCAGCAGCCGGTCGCCGACATGGTGCCCCAGGGTGTCGTTGACCGCTTTGAAGCCGTCCAGATCGAGATAGCAGAGGCCGATCCGGCCGTTCCCGGGCGACGGGGTCTCCTGGGACGGCCGGGTCTCGTGGGGCGGTGGGGTCTCCTGGGACGGCGGGGTCTCGTGGGGCGGCTGGGCCTCGTGAAATGGCGTCTCCAACGCGGTCGTGAGGCGTTCGAAGAAGAGCGTGCGGTTGGGCAGCCGGGTCACCGGGTCGTGCATCCGCAGATGACGCAGCCGCAGGTGGAGCTCGTGCCGGTCGCTGACGTCCTCCACGGACAGCAGGGCGTTGCCCGGCCCCTCGGCCGGGTCCGCCATCGGGACGACGGTGACCTCGGCCCACAGGGAGCGGCCGTCGGGGTGCTTGAGCCGGCGGGTGCAGCGGAGCCGGGACCGCGTACCGGCCAGGACCTCGCCGTACGCCTCCTGGCTCCGTCCGTCCGCCGCGAGATCCACCAGGTCGGCGGCGCGCCCGCCCCGCAGCGCGTCAGGGCCGGTGCCGAGCAGCGAGGCCAGCGCGTCGTTCACACGGACGACTTGACCGCGGTGGTCCACGACCGCCATCGGGAGGGCCGCCGCACGGAACGCGGCGCGGTAGTCACGCAGCTCGCCGAAACCCTCTTCGTCACGCTCGGTGACCATCGAGGGTCCGGCGCGGGGCGGCTCGCCCGACTCGGGCGCCGGCCCTTCGGAGGTTCCGCTCACCGCTCGCTCCCGCTGTGCAGATTGTCGTGAACAGATGTGGCCGGCCTGGGGCAGCGTGGGGGGACGCCGTGCCGGAGGCGGAAACCACACAGGAAAGCGAGGTGAAGCATAGAGGGTGGCGCCTGGGGCGTACCAGCGCGGCCACCGTTTCGTGGTGGCGGCACGACCGGTCGCACACGCATGGCCCTACGTCGGGCGCGTAGACATCACCCCTCGGTTTGCCCGCTATTGATCGGCCCTGTGAACACCTGGTGAATTGCGTTGTTCGCCTGACTGATTGTGACGTTCCGTGAGCGCTATGGCTGCGGAGCTCACCCCTCCGGCTGACCCGTGTGGGGCAGCACAACGAGGCGTGCGGCACCGGCCCGGCACAGGGTGGTGGAACGGATCCCGCAGTCGCCACCGGAGGTTCACGTGCCGCGTCAGCACAGACACGGGAGAGCGCGGCGGTCCGGTCCGCACAGGGCCGCGGCCGCCCTCACCTCCTTGCTGGCGCTCGCGGCCACCGGACTGGTCGCCGGGCCCGCGGCGGCGGCCCCGCGCGACGCGGGCCCCTGCGCCCTGCCCCGCACCCGCGCCCACCACTCGCTCGGCCTCGACACCTGGAACGACGCCTACCCGCGCCCCGACCACGACCTGGACGCGGTGATGGTCTTCCTCTCGTTCCCGGACTCGGAGCCCGTGGTGTCCCCCAAGGTGCTGACCGCCGACCACTTCCCCTCGACCACCCGCTTCTTCCAGCGCGCCTCCTACGGCGCGTTCACCCTGCGCGCCCACCCGCAGAGCCGCTGGGTCGAGATGCCGCACCCGTCCACCTGGTACGGGATACAGCGCGACTGGGGGTCCGAGCGGCGCGGCGCCTATCTGCGCGACGCGATCAAGGCCGCCGACGACCAGGTCGACTTCTCCCGGTACGACATCGTGTACCTCGTCGCCGACCCGGACGCGCCCGGTGTCGACTCCGACGCCACGAAGGTCGTCAACTTCGACCGTCCGGTACGCGTCGACGGCACCGACATCAGGCGCGTCGTCACCGTCTTCGAGGAGCACCCGCCCGACCGGAACGTCCTGGCCCACGAGACCGGCCACGTCTTCGACCTGGCCGACCTCTACCACCGGCCGGAGGACGGCAAGGGCGACTGGGACACCTACGTCGGCGACTGGGACGTCATGGGCAGCCAGTTCGGACTGGCGCCCGACCTGTTCGGCTGGCACAAGTGGAAGCTCGGCTGGCTGGGCGGCGACGAGATCGTGTGCGTCCAGGGCAGCGCCGACCTCACCCTGGTGCCGATGGCCGAGGAACCCGTACGCGGCGGATCCAAGGGGACCCGGCTGGCGGTCATCAGGACCGGCTCGGACAGCGCGCTCGCCGTCGAGGCCCGCAGCGCCACCGGCAACGACCGGACCACCTGCGCCGAGGGCGTCCTGATCTACCGCATCCACAACGCCACCCCGTCCGGCGGCGGCCCCGTCGAGGTCCTCGACACCCACCCCGACTCCGACGCCTGCTGGGACCGCTCGGTCTACCCGCCGCTCGCGGACGCCCCGCTCCGGGAGGGCGAGCGGTACACCGTGCCCGGTGAACACGCCCGCGTGGAGGTCGCGGGCCGGACGCCCTCCGGCGCCTGGACGGTACGGATCACCACGGGAGCCTGAACCCGGGGCCCTCGCCCGCACACGAAGAAGCCCCCTCGCGGTCCGCGAGGGGGCTTCTTCCGTCTGTGCGCCGCCAGGGACTCGAACCCCGGACCCGCTGATTAAGAGTCAGCTGCTCTAACCAACTGAGCTAGCGGCGCCTGCTGACGTCGTAGACATTAGCACCCGGATCGGCGGGAGGAAAAATCGAATACCCGGTGGTCGAGGGGGCCGCCGACCGGCTCACCCGCACACAGGCCCAGAGCAGCACATCGGGTCCCGGCAGCCAGGGGGCACGGGTGTCGGGCGCGACCAGCCAGCGCGGCCCGCCGGTGCCCGGACCGGCGACGAGCGGCGGCACCGTCACCGCGTCGCCCGTGCCGTGGCAGAGCAGGGCCGGCAGGGACGCCGGGTGCACACGGGGGGTGCCGGTGCCCCACTCCTCCCAGGTCAGCAGCGAGGGCAGCCGCTGGGCGGTCCCGGGGGCGGCGAACAGCAGCAGCCGGCCGCGGTGCGTGGCCACCGGGCCTGAGCCGGGGCCCTCCGCCCAGAGCCGCTCCAGCATCCGGCGCCCGAAGAGCGCGGGCACGTTCACCACGTCGAAGGACGAACCGCACGGCAGGACACCGGGGGCGGTGGGGTGTGCCTCCCACCGCGCGAGGGTGCTCCGCGGGTACGGGGAGGCCCCCGCGAGCCAGGCCGCGCCGGACGCGGTGACCTGGGCGGCCCGGTCGCCCGCCCGCTCCCGGGCCCACTCGTCGGCGCGCCCTCCCGACCGGCCCCCTGCGCGCCCTCCGGCCCGGTCGCCCGCCTGGTCCGTGAGCCGGTCGCTGATCCGCTCGCCTGCCTGATTCCTGAGCCGCTCGCCCGCCCGGTCCGTGAGCCGGTCGTCGATACGCTCCCCGCTGCCGTCGTCGGTGCCGTCCCGCAGCGCGGCGAGGATGCCGGCGGTGGGGTGCGGGGCGGGGGTGTCACCGGGGTGCAGGGTCGTTTCGTCTCTCAGCCAGGCGGTCATGACGACAGGTCTACCGGTAGTGACGGTCCTGTTCCCGAGAGTTGCCGAAAGCGGGGCGGGGCGCACCGGAAGCGGGTATCTTGCGCGTCGGCATATGCCAAGGGTGTACCCGGAGTGACGGACAGGGCGGGCGGGACGGGCGGGACGTGTGCGGTGGGGGCGCGGGCGGCCGGTGCGGCGGGTCGGGGCAGGGGCAGGGACCGGCGGGGGTCAGGGGCGGACGTCGTCCAGCAGGGAGCGGCCGAACTCGATCATCTTCTTGGCGTAGTCCTCCGTCCACCCCGCCCGATCGGCTATCTCCGCCGGGGTGATCCGGTCGAACCGGCGCGGGTCGGCGAGCTGGGCGGCGGCGACGGCCTGGAACTCCACGGCCCGGTCGGTCGCGGCCCGGAACGCGAGGCTCAGCTCGGTCGCCCGTGCCAGCAGCTCCTTCGGGTCCTCCAGCGACTCCAGGCCGAAGAAGTGCTCCGGATCGGCCGTCGCCTCCGACGGCTCGAAGAGCAGCGGTGCGGGACGCAGCCTCTGCCGCTCGTTCCGTTCGGGTTGTGCCATGGGCTGATTCCTTCCTCGCGCGGCCGGACGGCCACCTTCCATTGTCGCGCCTGGCGCAAGAGCGCTTCCCCGGAACCGGGCCCATGATGCGCGGATCACGCGGAAACCGGAGTCGCGGGGGCTCCGTGTTCACGTTCACGTTCCATCGGGGGGTGCGCATGTCCAGGAGATCAGCGTTTGACGCCGCGTACGATCAAGGTTCCGATGTGTCCGGCGGTGGGGGCACCCAGGACGGTGGCGTCGATGTCCTGGAAACCACTCTTGGCGAGAAGGGCGGACCACTTGCGCGGTGTGTAGCTGTACCGGTAGGTGAACATGGCCTTGCCCGCGAAGCCGCCCTTGTACATGCCCTGGGGGCCGTACGCCCCTGGGATGGCCGGGGGTTGGGAGAAGACCAATGTGCCACCAGGGTTGAGCCGCTTGGCGATCAGTGGAAGAAGTTTCACCGGGTCGGTGAACCAAACCGCGCCGAAGACCGAGTAGATGGCGTCGTACGTCTCGGTGCTCGCCGCCAGGTGCTCAAGCACTTCCGCACAAATGAACTCCGCCCCCATAGGTGCCCAGCGTTCGGACAGGTGCTTGACGGCGACCGGAGACAGGTCCAAGCCCTTGACCTTGATTCCCTGGTTCAGAAGGAACGCCAACGCTCGCCCGGTACCGCAGCCGATTTCCAGTGCCGTACGTGGCGAACCCAGAAGTTCCGGCCCTGGGCCGTGTCCGGCGTACTGCGTCCAGCAGAGCACCGGTTCAGCCTCCAGAGCCGTGTCCTTCGTGCTCTCGGCGAAGGTGTCCCAGAGTTCGCGTTCAGAGTCGATGTCGTGCGGAGCGGGCAACTGTCGTCCTCAGTTCCACGTCGGTTCGGTGCCCCGCCTGGGAGGGAAGGCGGGGCACCCCGTACAGGGTGGTGCTACGGGACAGCCCTTAGTGACTGTCGGGCACCTTGTTGTCGCACGGCGAGCACTCCGCCGCGTCCATGTCCCACAGCTCGTCGTCCACGGCGAACCCGTTGTCCCGCAGGATGTCGGCCGTCCGCGTCACGGTGCCGTCGCAGCGCCGCTGGATCAGGGGAGCGTGGTGCTTGTACCGGCCGCCGTTGTACTCGTCGCACAAGGCGAAGTACAGCGGGGTGTCCAGGATCAGGGCGTGCACGGCCACGTCCACCGTGTAGCCGACGCCCATGTCCACGTCCTTCCGCTCCATGGCGGTGATCGTGTACGCGATGGCCTGGCCCAGCAGCCGTTCGGCGGTGTCACGGGTCATGACGCTGTTGTCGCGCAGCAGGAGAGCGATTTCTCGGTCCCACAGCGTCGGCTCGGTGTCGGTGATCAGGTGGGGCACTCGATGGGCCAGTGCGTTGAGGATGATCTCCGGCTCACGGGTGCGGGTCTGAACGGCTGTGCTCATCGTGCGTACCTCCAGGGAGAAGGGCTGCGTGGACCGTGCGGGCCGGCCAGTCGCGCTCAGACGCAGTCCCGGGACGCGGCGCTCGCTCTCGGGAGCGCATGGTTTGCCCGCGTGAACGGGGCAGCGACACAGCGGGAAGCGGATCGACGCGGAAGGCTCTGAAGCGGGTGCCACCTCATGCTTCGGAACCCGCTCCGTGATGCCGTTCCTCGTCACTTGATAGACCGCGATGGTCATCGCCATGCTTGCCTCCGGCTGTCAACTGGCTGTGCCGAGAACCGTAGAGAAGAGGGGCAGCCAGGCAGGGCCGATGTTGCACGGTGTTGTACAGCTTCATTCCTCGGTGGCGTCGAGGGCCTTCCTGATCAAGGCTTCGGCTTTCGAGCCGTACACAGCGGCTCGTGCCATCTGAGCGAACGCGCTGAGGTACACGTCGACCTCGGCTTGGTTCGTCACCCGGACCATGGCGGTCAGGGTTTCCACCTGAACCTCCCGATCATCGAACGCATAGAAGGACTCGATGGGCCATACCGGGCGCCGTGACATCTGGGGGATGATCCCGAATGCCAGGTTGGGGTGCCCGATGACGGACAGGAAGTGTTCCAGTTGTCGCGCATGCTGCGGGGGGTTGGTCATCGGCATGTACAGGGCCGACTCCTCGACGAGGACGGACACTTGATTGCCTCGGAGCGTGGCGTCCGAGCGCTCCAGGCGCGCCTGTACAGCGTCCTCGACGTCGTCGGGAAGACCTCTGAAGCGACGGATCGTACGCAGAATGCCCCGTGCGTACGCCTCGGTCTGGAGCATTCCTGGGAGCACCCCGCAGCTGTACACGCGGAAGGAACGTGTCTCCTGGTAGATGCCGCTGCGTTGGGCCTTGCTGAGGCCGCCCTTCAGATACTGGGTCCACTGGACGTACAGGGTTTTGGCCGTGCGTGTGGTCTCTATCAGCGCTTCGGCTTCTTCGGGCCTTCCGCACGCGGTGCACCATGCGCGGATGTCGGCGGGCTTCGGGATCGTCTTCCGGTGCACGATTCGATGAGTCTTGGAGCGGTCCCAGCCGCACAGTGCGGCCAGCCGGGCCCCCGACAGATCGGCGTCTTCCATCATGCGAGTGAGCCGGTCGGCAACTGCCTTATGGGCCTCTTCGGCCGTCGACAGAGGTGAGGTCATGGACTGGCCGCAGTTCCGTCAGACGTTGTACTTGTTGTGCGGGACAGCTCGCTCCCAAACCGCCTCGAACATGTCAGCACACCGTGCCGCCACGCCCGCGTCTTCTGTGAAGTCCGTGTGCGTCCAACGGCCGTCACCGTCGAAGACGTTGAACTGGACCAGCTTGCCGTCGAAGAGCCAGAAGTCGTTCCCGGGCAACAGCAGGCCGGATGCCTGCCGACGCGGCAGCCACCGGACTTCCTCCCCGCAAGCCACGTTGCCATACGTGACGTTGTGCTCCCACTTGATGTATTCCGAAGCGGGCTCACCCACCACCCTCGCGCGGCGCACCGTCACACCTTGGGCGGTGATGTTCTGGATGAGGCCGTGCCAGTCATCGCGCCACCACGACGAACGGTCGTCCCAGTCCTTGCGCTCCCCTGCCAGCCAGGCGTCGAAGGCAGGGTGTTCCCCGGGGACGGCATACGCGTCGCGGGTCTCAAGGTGCACCGCTGAGCGCTCACACCGCCTGAGCAGATCGGCGAACTCAGCCAGACTCTGCGACACGGATTGCCTCCTTGAGAAGCGGGATCATCCTCGGTTCCAGAACGATCAGCGTCTCATCCCCGGCGCGTGGTGAGTCAGCCACCGTCCGGGCCTGAACGTCTTCCCCGGCTCGTCGGCCCTGCACGAGCAGCCGTCGGTCGTCATCCACCCAAACCGCCGGGCACCCGTTCACGTCGGACTCGGGATCTTTGCCGATGAAGGTGTAACCCATGGTGCGCCCCCCTGCTGCGAGTGTTGCACTGCGTTGCAAGCTGTTACTTGACCCTCACCTTCTGGGGCGGCCGGGTCAAGGGTGAGTACGAGCCAAGAGCCCATGACCGGAGGATGGGGCGGTTGGGGTCACATCCTGGTGCTCTGTGCCGCTGTGTGTGATCTTGCTTTCGGAGGCATCCGATCCGGTGACTCAGGGCCGCCACGTGACCCGGTGTTCGGACAGGTGGGCCAGGACCGCGTGGTTCGCCTCCCAGCCGTCCGGGAACTTCACCGTCACGCCCAACTGGACCGGTTCGGTGGACGGGTGCTCGTCCAGCAGGTCCGCCACCCCCGCGCGGCACACCACGACGCACGCGTGGCGGTGCCGGGAGGCCAGCACGCACAGGCGGCCCGTCTCCAGGTGGAAGGCCGTCGCGTCCGGGCGCCCCGACAGCGGGTGCAGGAACACCGTCACGTCGAACTCGCGGCCCTGGAGCCGGTTCGCCGTGTCCACCGTCACGCCCGTCACCCCCAGCTCCGTCAGGGCGGCCCGCACCGCCGCGGCCTGGTCGCGGTGGGCCGTGCCGACCGCCACCCGGTCCGGCGTCACCGGGACGGGGTCCGGGCCGCGCTCGCTGGTCGCCGCGCCGCCCCTCTCCAGGAGTCTGCGGACCACCAGGGCCACCGCCCGTACCGCCTCCGGGTCCGTGCGCGGGGTGTGGCGGGCCGGGAGCTCCAGCAGGCCCCAGCCGGACTCCGCCGCCTCGTCCAGCACCCGGTCCGGACCCGAACCGTCCGAGGGCACGCCGAACGACAGCCGCCGGTCCCCGTGGTCCGTGCCGCTGTGGAAGGGCGTGTACGGGTAGAACGCGTCCGAGACCAGCGGCGCCGCCGACGCCGGGAGCCGCCACGACACCGGAAGCCGGTGCTGCGGCAGCTCCGGATTGTGCGCCAGCAGCGTGGTGACCGCGCTCGCCGACGGGTCGTACGACAGCCCCGCCCACTGGTCCGCGCCCACGATCGAGAACGGGTCCAGCTGACCCGGGTCCCCGACGAACAGCGCCCGCTCGAACAGCCCGGCCACGGCGAGCAGCGCGTCCGACCGCATCTGGTACGCCTCGTCGACGATCGCGTGCCCCCACGGCTCCACGTTCTTCACATGGGCCCACTTGGCCGCCGTGGACAGCACGATGTCCAGACCGGCCAGGTCCGCGGCCTTCGCCGAGGTGCGGACGTTGTCCAGGCCGTCCAGAGCCTTGTCGTAGGGGTCCGAGTCGCTGCTGTGCAGCCGGCCGACCGGCAGCTCCGGGGCCTTCTCGGCCAGCCGCACCACCAGGTCGTCCACCTGCGCGTTGGTCTGCGCCACCACCATCAGCGGCCGGCCCGCGGCGGCCAGCTCCAGCGCGGCGCGCACCACCAGCGTGGACTTGCCGGCGCCCGGCGGGGAGTCCACCACCACGCCCCGCGCCGTACCGCGCAGGGTGTCGCCGAGGATGGCGTCGGTCGCCCGCGCCGCGGCGGCGGACGGGTCGGTCACGGTGGTCACAACAGGTCCTCCGCGGTCACGGGATCGGGCTTCTCGGCCTCTTCGGCGCCCCCCGGCGGGCCGCCGTGCGTCCACGGGGTGTTCTCCGCCTCCGGCAGCGCCGGACCGCCCCGCTGGTCGTGCTCGAACAGCGTCCAGGCGATCCGGTCACCCGGCTCCGGCACCGAGCCGGGGGCCGGTTCCCTGCCGCGCCCCATCCGGTCCGTGATCCGCAGGACGAGCGCGCTCTCCGCACCGGCCGGGCCCTCGGCGGCGTGCGCCACGGACTCGGCGGCGTGTCGTCCCGCCAAGTCGGCGGCGTACCCCACGAACTCGGCGGTCTGCGGCTTCCCGTCCAGCGAGCGGTAGACCTTCGTCCGCTCCCCGAGGTGCGGGCGCTCGTCCGTGCGTACCGTGACCAGGGGGCGGGGCGAGGGCCGCTTCGACTCGGTGTACGTCATCTCCACCTCCGTCACCTCCCCGAGGAACGCCTCGCCCGCCAGCCGCCGCCCCGCCAGCACCAGCGGGTCGTCCAGCGCCTCCTGCGCCTCCACCTGCGCCTGCGCCGTCTCCCGCGCGGCCAGCTTCCTCGCCGCCGTCACCGCGTCGTCGCGGCGCGGCTGCGGCGGCTCGCCCGCCCGCACCCGGTCCCGGTGCGCCGTGAACGACCAGCGGTCCCGGGTCCAGCGGTCCTGGGAGCGGGCCCCCTCCGGCAGCCCCCGCGCCAGGTCGAGCCCGCGCCACACCGCGTCCCAGGTCGGCCGCATCACCGCGGCCAGCAGCGAGCGGATCTCCCGCTCGGCCCGGCTCAGCTCACCGAGCCGGGCGTCCGCCGTGAGGCCGTCCTCGGCGGCGGCAAGCGCCACCCGCGCCCGGTCGTACGCCTCGATCGCGGGCGCCAGCAGCCGGTTGTCGAACGCCGGGTCGGTGGCCGGACCGGCCGGGGGACAGAGCAACTGGCCCGCGCCGTCCCGCGCCAGCTCGGCGCGGAACGCCGCCTCGGCCCCGGACTCGCCGGGCGGCGGATCGATCCAGGCGAGCAGCGCGCCGAGGTGCTGGTCCTCCAGACTGCTCTGGCCCGTCGCCCAGTGCCGGTTCAGCAGATCCGTCGTGGCCAGCAGCAGCGAGGAGCCCGGCACCCGGGCCCGCTCTCCGTAGTGCGTCAGCCAGCGGCCCAGCAGCGGGACCCGGGCGGGCGCCGGATACGGCGTGTCCGGGTCGTCCTCGGCGGTCCGCCGGAACCGCATCGACCGCCCGAGCAGCCGTACGAAGTCGATGCCGGCCCGGCTCGGCACGATCAGCTGGGCCGCGTCCGCACACAGCTCCACCTCGACCTTGGTCCTCCTGCCCGTCTCCGGGTCCACCTCGCTGCGCTCGGCCGGCTCGACGGCGTCGGCCGCGGACTCGATGTGCGGCAGCACCGCCTCGGCCAGCTCGGCCAGGAACGCGAAACGCAGGTCGCGGTCGCGCGGCTGGGCGACCGCCAGCAGCCGGGGCGCGTCCCGGTCCGTGCCGACGAGCGCCCCGAGCGGCGCGCCCGCCTCACCGGCGGTGGTCAGCGGCACCAGGACGAGCGGCCGGCCGGTCAGATGGCGGTGGCACACGGTGGCCAGCGGCCGCGCCCGGCCGCTGTCCACCGCCTCCAGCCGGGCCAGGGTCGTGATCAGCGACACCGCGCACCCCCGTCCGCCGTCTCCAGGGCCTCGGCGCGCAGGGCGGCGGCCCTGCGCAGGGCCGCCACCGTCGGGTCCGCCGGATCGCCCTCCTTGCCGGACGCGGCCGCGAGCACCCCGGCCACCGTCGTCAGACCGCCCAGCTCACCGCGCACACCGCGGCCGAGCGTCTCCACCGCCCCCTCGGCCCGGGACCTCGCCCGGCAGTGGAAGGCCAGCTCGCAGGCGGCCAGGCACTCCGGGGCGTAGGCGGCGGGGACCGCCTCGACGGCGGTGCCCAGCTCCTCCCGCGTACACCCCGGGTCGAAGGTCGCGCCCTCGGGGAGGGCCGCCGCGATGTCCTCGATCCGGGTCAGCCGGGTCAGCTGACGGCGGGTCACCGCGCGCTGCTTGCGTACGTCCACGACCGAGGCGGTCGGCAGGTTCGAGAAGTCCTTCGGGCAGACCAGCAGGACGCGGTGCCCGACCCGGGCCCCCTCGGTCACCGACGCGATCCGCTCCAGCGCCAGGACGTAGACCGCGGACTGGCGGGCCGCCGCGCCGACCTTCGCGGCGTCCGCCGACGCGTCGATCATGGGGAACGACTTGATCTCGACGACCGTCCAGGTGCCGTCAGGGTGCACCACCACCGCGTCCGGCTCCAGATACACGGGCGAGCCCGCCACCTCCAGGGCCAGCATCGGATGGTCCAGCAGGGTCCAGCCGTCCGACGCCGTGGCCTCGCGCAGCGCCAGGGCCGTGCGGGCCGTGCGGCCCTCGGGACCGGCCGCCGTCAGATCCGGCAGCACGGCCTCACCGGGCGCGTCCGCCCCGGCGCCGAGCCGCTCGAAGAGCAGCCGCAGCAGCTCCGTGCCGCCGCCGGCCTTGACCTTCGCCTCGAAGGCGTTGCCCCGGACCAGCGCGAACTGGGACTGCCCGAACGGGGCCGGGGAGCCGAGCGCGGTGGCCACCGCGGCCTTGTCCACCCCCGCGCCGTCGAGCAGGGCGCGCCGTCTGCACCCCGGGTTGGCGGCGAGCGCGGCCAGTGCGCGCGCGTCCAGCGGGTGCGGTGCGACGGACGGGCCGCGCAGCTCAGCGAGCCGCTGCCGGAGCGTCGTCGCCGGCGGTCGCGGAGTCGGCGGCCGGGGGGCCGTCGGCTGCGCCGGGATCTGCGGAGGCGGTCCGCTGGCCGGGGATTCGCTCACCCGTGGAAGTCTTCCATCCGCCACTGACAATCGTGGAACCCGTGGGGGGAACGGAAGCCGGAAGCCGGGGGAGGAGCGCCTCCACCCGGTCCTTGATCCGGTCGGCGATCCGCATGACCGGCCTGGCCAGCAGGGCTCCGAGCCCCATCACGACGGCGCCGGCGACGGCGTCGAGGGAGTAGTGGTTCGCGGTGCCCATCACCACGAGCACGGTGAGCAGCGGGTACGCCACGCCCACGGCCCGGACCAGCGGGTGGCGGCCGTGCCGCCACAGCAGGACGCCGCACCACAGCGCCCAGCCGACGTGCAGGCTGGGCATCGCCGCGTACTGGTTGGTCATCCCGCTGAGCCCGCGCGGGGCGCTGGCGCCCGTGCCCCACCAGCCGTACTGGCTGTACTGGGCCATCGTGTCCACGAACCCGTGCCGGGCGTCGAGCAGCCGGGGCGGACAGGTCGGCATGAGCGTGAAGCCGACCAGCCCGAGCAGGGTGGACGTCATCAGCCAGGTCCGGGCCGCCCGGTAGACGGCGGAGCGGCGCCGGAAGACCCAGACCAGGACGGCCGGGGTGACCACGTAGTGCAGGGAGGCGTACGCGAAGTCGGCGGGTACGCCCAGGGTCGCGTGCTCGGTCAGCAGCCGGTTGAGCGGGTGCTCCGCGTTGAGGTGGAGCGCCTGTTCCAGGCGCAGGATGGCCAGGCCGTGTTCGACGGCCGCGGGTATGTCCTCGTGGACCAGGAGACGGCCCAGCGAGTACAGCCCGTACACCACCGCGATCAGTGGGAGCTCCGTCCACCAGCGGGGCCGGTGGCCGGCCCGCGAGGTCGCGGCGGTGGCGTGCGGCATCCGGTGGCTCTCCCCTGGTTCATGCGGTCGACGGCGGGCGTTCAACCGTACGGTGGTCGTGGGCCGTGCGACCCGCCGGGGGCCTCCCCCCGCGGACCCGTGCGGCCGGTGCCCCGGTGAGGGACGTCGGCGGCGCCCCCGGGGTTGCCCGGAGAGGCCGTGAGAGATGATGGAGCGGGCCCGCGCCGCACCGTCCCCCTGGCCGGTGGACGCCGTCGGCGCCCCCTTCGCCGTCCCGGACACCGCTGTCCAGGACCCACCAGATCCTAGGGTCCTCAGATCTTCAGATCTCCGTACTTTTCAGGGAGAGCCGTCATGGCACCGCGAATCCTGCTCGCCCGGCACGGCCAGACACAGTGGTCGGTCCAGGGCAATCACACCGGCAGGACCGACATCCCCCTCCTCGACAGCGGCCGTACGGGCGCCCGGCTCCTCGGCCGACGGCTGCACCGCGAGCCCTGGGGCGGGCTCCCCGGTGTGGAGGTACGGACCAGCCCGCTGGTCCGGGCGGCCGAGACCTGCGCCCTCGCCGGGTTCGGGGACCGGGCCACGCCCTGGGACGCGCTAATGGAGTGGGACTACGGGGACTACGAGGGGCTGACCCCCGCCCGGATCAGGGCGGACCGGCCCGACTGGCTGATCTGGCGCGACGGGGTACCGGGCGGCGAGACCACGGCCGAGGTGGCGGCCCGCGCGGACACCGTCGTGGAGTGGGCGCGCTCGGCCGACCGGGACGTCCTGGTCTTCGCCCACGGGCACATCCTGCGGGCCCTGGCGGCGCGCTGGCTCGGCGAGGACCTGACCTTCGGCGCCCGCGTCCGGCTGGAGCCGACCTCGCTGTCGGTCCTCGGCTGGGCGTACGGCGAACCGGCCCTGGAGCGCTGGAACGACACGGGACACCTGGACGGATAGCGGTCCCGGGGCGTGCGGGGCCGGCCCCGCACGCCCCGGCCCGGGGGAGGGGACCCCGGCGACCGGAAGCACGGCGCGGCCAGACCCCGGCGACCGGAAGCCCGGCGGCGGCCGGACCCCGGCCACCGGCGGCCCGGCCCGGGACAGGGGTTCCGGGCCGGGACCCGTCGGTCAGCTCGGCAGCGCCTCGTAGCGGTTCAGGAGGGCGGTCACCTCGGGGCCGCCCTGCGGGCCCAGCGCCCGCACGGTGGTCGCCAGCATGCCCCGGACACGGGACGACTGGACCCGTTCCAGCAGGTCCAGCACCTCGTGCACCGCGGCGGCCGCCTCGTCGGGCGTCCCGGACCGCGTCAGATCCCAGGCCAGCTGCGCCCGGTACAGCGCGAGGTTGCGGCTGAAGTGCGGGTCCTGGAGCCGGACCGCGCGCCGGGCGTGGCGGGCGGCCCGGGGCCAGTCACCCAGCGCCGACCAGCACTGGGCCACCAGGAACTCCAGCTCCGCCTCCCGGAAGAAGCTCATCCACTCCAGGTCCGTCCCGGCGGCCCCCTGGTCGAACGCCGTACGCGCCCGCCCGATGGACTGCTCGCACCCCGAGCGGTCCCCGAGCCACGCCCGGCCGCCCGCCTCCCGCAGCGCCAGCAGGGCCATCAGCCGCGGTGAGCCCAGCGGGCGGGCCACCCGCTGGCCCGCCTCCGCCGCCCGTACCGCCTCGCGCGCCCGCCCCATGTCGCGGGCCAGGAACGACGCGTTGCAGAACGCGTGCGCCTCCAGCGCGGCGTCCCCGGCCAGCCGTGCCGTCGCGAGCGCCTCCGCGTAGTGCGAGCGGGCGTCGTCGAGGCGGCCCGAGTCGTGCGCCAGCCAGCCCACCGAGATCGCCAGCTCACCGGCGCCCGAGTACAGCCGGTCCGAGGTGCTGCGACGGGCCGCCGAGGCCGCGTCGAGCAGGTCGAACGCGGCCCGGAGCGGCTGGGCCGCCCTCCGGTAGAGGCCGTCCGCGCCGTGCCGGTCGTCCAGCACCCGGATCTCCCGCACCGCCCTCTCGACGGCACTCACCTCGGCCTCGCCGACCCGCCGCTGGACGGGCACGGAGACCGGACCGGTGGCGGCGGCGGGCGGGCCGTCCAGGCCCAGGGAAGCGGCCGCCACCGTGGCGGTGCCGCTCGTCATGAACACGCGACGTAGCACGTCGCACTCCTCGTCGGTATCGCTGTCGAGCGTGGAGGGCAGGGACAGCGGGGAAGGGGCGGACGGCATCACCGCTCGCGCCCCCCGGCCGCGCACGCTCTCGCGGGCCGAGAAACCCAGGTCCACCAGGGACGCCCCGGGGAACATGTGCAGGAACACCCGTTCGTACGCGTAGTTCGGGCAGCGGATCTCGCCCGCCTCCACGCGTCCGACGTACCGGGCGTCGCACGCGACCTGTTCACCGATCTCGCGCGCGGCTCTGCGGACCGCCGCCGCGAACTCCGCCGCGGAGCGCTGTCCGCGCAGCCGACGGAAGACGAGGTTGGGAACTGCCCGTGTCGACACCATGGCGGGGCCCTCTCTGGTGCGGCCGGGTCTCTGCTTCCGGTGTCCCGGCGGAGCAAGAACGTACCCGCCGTGACGGCACGCACACGCAGCGATTCCCAACAAAGCGGACATCTCTCCCGCGATCCGCCATGAACTGCCACCCTTTGCGGCGGCGTGCCGCCGTAGCCCTTGACGTGGTCGGCGCGTTGGTCCATGTGGAGACGGGGCGCGGCTCCGTATCGAGACGAAGAGGAGAGGTTCCCATGCCGCACATCGGCCCGGAGACCACACCGTGCGACCTGGTGACCGTCCCGGCGCGCCAAGGCCTGGAGGCGGTGGACATCCTGCGGCGGGGCGCCGGACACCCGGGCGTCGGCCCGGTCCTGCACGACGGGACCTGTGCCACCCTCGGCTTCCTGGTGCCCCCGGGCACCGCCGACGCCTGGGACGTACCCGGAAGCGCCTGCACCCGCACGGACGGCCGGGGCCTGCGCATCCCCGCCGAACCGCCCGTCGCCGGCGGCGGCTGGCTCCTGCCGCCCGGCGCGGACGCCCCCGTCACCGACCCGGCCGCCCTGCGGGCCGCGCTCGGCCAGGCGGCCCGGCTCATCGAGGCGGCCGACAACTGCCACTGAGGGCGCCGCGGCCGCCGACGAGGCCGGACCGGCCGCCGGCACCCGCCACCGAGGCCATAATGGCCGGGTAGGCGGACCTCCCGCCGCCGCTCCCACCCGCCGGGGCGGTCCGTCGAGGAACCGGCCCGGACCGGTCAGCGAGGACGAACGCACGTGGCACGCCGAGGCACACCGGCCAAGGGCGCCGCCGCCCGGAAACGGTCCGAGGGCACCCGGGAGCCGGTGACCGCCCCGGTGGACGGCGGCCTCGCCGAGCTGGTGCCCGACCGCGAACGCCCGCGCGGCTGGACGCTGCTGCTGGACGGCGCGCCCCAGTCCCATGTGGACCTCGACGACCCCGCCCACCTCTCCTTCGCGTACCAGCGCCGGCTCGGCCATGTCATCGACCTCGCCGCGCCCGCGGGCCGGCCGCTGCATGCCGTGCACCTCGGCGGCGGCGCCTTCACCCTGGCCCGGTACCTCGCGGCGTCCCGCCCGCGCTCCACCCAGCAGATCGTCGAGGTCGACGCGCCCCTCGTCCAACTGGTGCGCCGCGAACTCCCGCTGGATCCGCAGGCCCGGACACGGGTGCGGGCCATGGACGCCCGCGCCGGACTCGGCAGGATCCCGGACGGCTGGGCCGACCTGGTGATCGCCGACGTCTTCAGCGGTGCCCGCACCCCCGCCCACCTCACCACCGTCGAATTCCTCACCGAGGTACGCCGGGTGCTCAAGCCCGGCGGACAGTACGCGGCCAACCTCACCGACGGTCCGCCGCTCGCCCACCTGCGCGGCCAGATCGCCACCGCCGCCGCGCTCTTCCCCGAACTCGCCCTCGCCGCCGACCCCGTGGTGTGGCGGGGCCGCCGCTTCGGCAACGCGGTCCTGGTCGCCTCGGACCTGCCCGTCGCCGTCCCCGAACTGACCCGGCGCGTGGCGGGTGACCCGCACCCCGGCCGGGTCGAACACGGCCGCGCCCTCGCGGACTTCGACGGCGGCGCCGCCGTCGTCACGGACGCGGCCGCCCGGCCCTCCCCGGCCCCGCCGCCCGGCACCTTCGACTGAGCGGCGGGCCGGACGCGGTCAGCGGTCGACCACCTCGACCGCCGGCGGATGGCCGTTCCAGGTGCAGAAGACGGAGACCGTCGCCCCCGCCCCGTCGCTGAAGTCCACCCGGATCCACTGGTTCTCGGTCCACACCGCCATCGACCAGCCCGGTTCCGGCGTGGCCGAGACCAGCGTCGCCGCGTCCGGCGCCAGCTCCAGCACGACCCGCCCGCCCCGCGTCGGATAGCTCTCCACGTCCCCCGACGCCACCGAGGGCGCCGCCGAGGTGGCCCCACCGCCCGACGGACGGCCGGAAGGCGGACGCGGCGAGGAGGACCGGGGGCCGGGCGGGGACGCCGCACGGGTGGCGGTCGCGCTCGGGGCGGGCGACGGCGACGCCCGGTGCGTCGAGGAGGAGACCGGCTCCTCGGTGGCCCGGTCGCCGCCCGCGCCCACCGAGACCGGCACCGCGCGCGGCCGGTCGTACGCCGTACCCGACAGCACCGTGTGCACCCCCCACCAGGACAGGGTGACCGACGCCCCGGTGGCGAGCGACCACGCGAGCGCGTGTACGAGTCCTCGGCGCATCCGGCACATCCTGCCGCACCCGCACCGGTGTTGTCCCTACGGGCACCCGGCGCCCGCGCATGGGTTACGGTGCGGCCCATGCCCAGTGTGCTCGTGGTCGAGGACGACCAGTTCGTACGTTCCGCCCTCATCCGGCACCTGAGGGAGGCCTCGCACACCGTGCGCAGCGTCGGCACCGCGCTCGAAGCCCTGCGCGAGGTGGCGCACCACCGCTTCGACGTGGTCGTCCTCGACCTCGGGCTGCCCGACCTCGACGGTGCCGAGGCGCTGAAGATGCTGCGCTCCGTCACCGACGTGCCGGTGATCATCGCCACCGCCCGGGACGACGAGGCCGAGATCGTCAGACTGCTCAACGACGGCGCGGACGACTACCTGACCAAGCCGTTCTCCGTGGAGCACCTCTCCGCCCGCATGGCCGCCGTACTGCGCCGCACCCGGGGCCCCGCCGGCCAGGCACCGCCCCGGGTCATCCAGGTCGGCGGGCTGAGCCTCGACCCGCTGCGCCGCCAGGCCGAACTGGACGGCACGACACTGGACCTGACGCGCCGTGAGTTCGACCTGCTGGCCTTCCTCGCCGGACGCCCCGGAGTCGTCGTGCCGCGCAGGGAACTGCTGGCCGAGGTCTGGCAGCAGTCCTACGGCGACGACCAGACCATCGACGTCCACCTCTCCTGGCTGCGGCGCAAGCTCGGTGAGACGGCGGCCCGCCCGCGCTATCTGCACACCCTGCGGGGCGTCGGCGTGAAGCTCGAACCCCCGCCGGTCCCCGAGCACCCCGTATGAGATGGGCCCTGGTCAAGGTGAGCCTGGCGGTCACGGCCATGGTCGTGATCGCCTTCGCCGTCCCCCTCGGGCTGGTCGTCAGGGAGATGGCCCGCGACCGGGCCTTCTCCGACGCCGAACGGCAGGCCGCCACCATCGGCCCGACCCTCACCATCACCGGCGACCGGGAGGAGCTGACCCGGGCCGTCCTGTCCACCGAACCCGGCGGCCGGGGCCGGCTGGCCGTCCATGTGCCCGCCGCCGGCGAACCGGCCGCCCGGCCACCGGAGATCGGCACCGGACGCGCCACCCGCGAGGACCTGGAGACCGTCCGCGCGTCCGGGCGCGCCGCGGTCACGGAGGTGCCGGGCGGCTTCGCGCTGCTCCAGCCCACCGCGCTGGGCTCAGGCGGCATCGCCGTGGTCGAGGTGTTCGTGCCCCAGGACGAGGTGTCCCACGGCGTCACCACCGCCTGGCTGATGCTGGCGGGTGTCGGCGCCGCCCTGATCGTCGGCTCGGTCGCCGTCGCCGACCGTCTCGGCGTCCGCATGGTGGAGCCCGCCCGGCGGCTCGCGGGCGCCGCCCACGACCTGGGGGAGGGACGGCTGGGGACCCGGGTCCCCGAGGAAGGCCCCACCGAACTGCGGTCCGCCGCCGTCGCGTTCAACTCGATGGCGGACCAGGTGGTCCAACTCCTGGCCGGTGAACGCGAACTGGCCGCCGACCTCTCGCACCGGCTGCGCACCCCGCTGACCGTGCTCCGGCTCAACGCGGCGTCCCTGGGCGAGGGACCCGCCGCCGAGCAGACCCGGGCGGCCGTGGAGCAGCTGGAGCGGGAGGTGGACACGATCATCCGTACGGCCCGGGAGCAGCGCCCGCAGACCCAGGGCCCGTACGGCGGCGTGGTCAGCGGCTGCGACGCCTGCGAGGTGATCCGGGAACGCATGGGGTTCTGGTCGGCCCTGGCCGAGGACGAGGGCCGCACGGTCCGGCTGGCGGGTGTCGGCCGTACGGTACGGATCCCCGTCGCACGAGCCGAACTGGCCGCCGCGCTGGACGCCTTGCTCGGCAACGTCTTCCGGCACACCCCGGAGGGCACCGCGTTCGCCGTCGATGTGCACCACAGCGGGGACGCGGTGATCGTGCTGGTCTCGGACGCGGGCCCCGGCATCCCCGACCCGGAGGCGGCCCTCGCGCGGGGGGCCAGCGGACGCGGTGACGGGCCGGGCGCCGTGGGCTCGACCGGACTGGGGCTGGACATCGTCCGCAGGGTCGCCGAATCGACCGGCGGCGACCTGCGCGTCGGGCGCTCGGTGCTCGGCGGCACCGAGGTGCGCGTCTGGATCGCCCTGGACGGCGGCCCCTCGGAGCGCGGCCGCCGGGGGCACCGGTCGGGCGGGCGGGGCGTACGGCGGCAGCGGCGGCAGGCGAAGGGCCGGAGCGCGGATCCCCTCGGCACCCCCGGTCCGAAGAGCCGGGGCGCGGAACCGCTCGGCACCGCCGGTGCGGGGCCCCAGCTTTAACCCGTGCCGATGTGCTCCTTAAGCCAGCCCTAAGAACATCGCCCCAGGTCCCGAAGGTCCGGTTCGTCGGTTCCGGTGCGGCTAGCGTGCAGACGGATTCCCCCCACGGGACACCGCGGGGCCGGAGGGCCGCGGACCGGCCCCCGCGCCCCGCTCCTCCCGGAGTCCACCCCCGCCGCGCGCGCCCCGGCCGGCCCCCACCCCCACCACCGGCCGGGGCGCGCGCCTCCTCGTCCGGATCTCCGGCCGAACCCCGCGAGCCCGCGCCGGAGTTCGGGGAAAGAACACGGAACCCGCCGCACCCCCCTCCGGACGACCCCGCGACGCCTCGCCCCGTTCATCTTCCGGCGTGCCCCTCCGGACCGGGCGGAAGCCGGGGCACCCCCGCGAAACCGGCGGGGAAATGCCTCCCGTCCGAACCCCGTTCCGGAGCGCCGGACGGCTCCGAGGCAGCAACACCCCTCTGACCTGCGGACATTCGGAGAGGTCGAGGTGTCCACGCAGCTCGTTCCGCGTAACGCAAGCCTTCGGTCGGACACGTTCGCGTGACTTGGAGGACACACTCGGGCAACGGAAGCGTCTTCAACTCTTGACACCCACCCCCCTGAGGCAGCAATCTTCCGGCATCAGCGCATGGGAGCGCTCCCATATCGAACGAGGATTTTCGCTCGTACGGGGACGACACCGCCCATGTCTCTCCGTACCCCTGGCACCCGCACCCATCAGCGCGTATGCCGAGCAGATCGAACGCCAGTCCCACCCTGGAACAAGGAGTAGTGGAATGCGCATCACCCGCACCGTCGCAGGTCGACGCCGCAGAACGGCCGTCGTGGCCACCACGGGTCTCACCGCCGCCGCGCTGCTGCTGACCGGCTGCAGCGACTCCGGCTCGGACTCCGACGAGGCCTCCGACTCGAACGGCAAGATCACCCTGACCCTGGCCGACTTCGGTCAGTTCGGGTACAAGGAGGCGGGCCTCTACGAGAAGTACGAGAAGCTCCACCCGAACATCCAGGTCAAGGCCACCACCACGGCCGACGAGCAGGTCTACTACCCGAAGTTCCTCCAGCAGCTCAACGCGGGCAAGGGGCTCGCCGACATCCAGGGCATCGAGGTCGGCCGCGTCAAGGAGCTGGTCGACACCAAGGCGGACGCCTTCGCGGACCTCTCCAAGGTCATCGACGCCAACCAGTGGGTCAACTGGAAGGCGCTGCAGGCCAGCACGGACGAGGGCAAGGTGATCGGCGCGGGTACCGACATCGGCCCGATGTCCCTCTGCTACCGCCGCGACCTGTTCGAGCAGGCCGGGCTGCCGACCGACCGCGAAGAGGTCGCCGAGAGGGTCGCCGGCGGCTGGGAGGACTACCTCAAGCTCGGCGAGGAGTACAAGAAGAAGGCCCCCAAGGACACCTTCTACATGGACTCCGCCAGCGCCATGTACAACGGCGTGGTCAGCTCCAACGAGGAGCAGTACTACTCCAAGGACGGCAAGGCGATCTACAAGGAGAGCGCCGGCGTCAAGGCGGGCTGGAACCTCGCGGCCGAGGCCGCCGACAAGAAGCTGAGCGCCGGACTGGCCCAGTTCCAGGACCCGTGGAAGGCCGCGCTGCGCAAGGGCTCCATCGCCACCATCGCCTGCCCCGCGTGGATGGCCGCCCAGATCTCCACCTACGCCGGTGACGACTTCAAGGGCAAGTGGGACATCGCCCGCACCCCGGGCGACACCGCGGCCAACTGGGGCGGTTCCTTCCTCGCCGTGCCGGCCGGCGGCAAGCACGTCAAGGAGGCCGGCGAGTTCATCAAGTGGGCGACCGCCCCCGAGCAGCAGGCCGCCGTGTTCAAGGCCGTCGGTGTCTTCCCGTCGAACAAGGGCGCCTACGATCTGCCCGACGTGAAGAACGCCACGCTGGAGTACTTCAACAACGCCCCCATCGGCGCGATCTACGCCGAAGAGGCCCAGTCCATCCCGGCGGCCGTGCTCGGCCCGAAGGACGGCGTCATCAAGGACAGCATCTCCACCCAGATCAACAACATGGAGCAGCGCGGCACCAAGCCCGACAAGGCGTGGAACGACGCCGTCGAGGCGGTCGACAAGGTGATCGGCTGACCCTCTCCGTAGCGGGCGGCCGGGACGGTGACCCCGTCCCGGCCCGCCCGCTCCGGCGCCGGCCTCCAGGCCGGCCCGCGCACGGATTCCGACACCCCACCGGACCTGACCAGAGGTCCGGCCTGCCCCTGCGGTGTCGGCACACCCAGGGAAGGACTCCCACCTGTGGCAACCTCGACCCCCACCCGGGGCACTCACGGCTCGCGGCCGGGCCGCCGCGACCCGAAGGCCATGTCCCCCGGCCGCCAGGCATGGCGGAGCCGGCTCTGGCGCTTCGACGACAAGGCCTCGCCGTACGCGTACATCGCGCCCTTCTTCCTCATCTTCGGGGCCTTCGGGCTCTACCCCCTCATCTACACCGGCTGGATCGCCCTGCACCGGGTGGAGATGGTCAGCCTCGACCAGATGGACTGGGTCGGCTGGGAGAACTTCAGCAAGATCCTCCAGGACGACGAGTTCTGGACGGCCGTCGCCAACACCTTCGTCATCGGCGTGATCTCCACGGTCCCGCAGCTGCTGATGGCGCTGGGCCTGGCGCACCTGCTGAACTACAAGCTGCGTGCCAGCACCTTCTGGCGGACGGTGATCCTCACCCCGTACGCCACCTCCGTGGCCTCCGCCGCCCTCGTCTTCGCGCTCGTCTTCCGCGCCGACGGCGGCCTGCTGAACTGGGCCCTCGACTTCGTCGGCCTCGGCGACACCAACTGGGCCCAGGGCCACTGGTCGTCCAAGATCGCCATCGCGGTCATCGTGATCTGGCGCTGGACCGGCTACAACACCCTGATCTACCTGGCCGCGATGCAGGCCGTCCCGTCCGACCTCTACGAGGCCGCCTCGCTCGACGGCGCCTCGCGCTGGCAGCAGTTCCGCAACGTGACGATCCCGGCCCTGCGGCCCACGATCCTCTTCACGATCGTCATCTCGACCATCGGCTCGATGCAGCTCTTCGGTGAACCGCTGCTCCTGGAAGGCGGCACCATCGGCGCCCAGGGCGGCAGCGAGCACCAGTACGAGACGCTCAGCGTCTACCTGTACAACTACGGCTGGAAGCTCGGACACCTCGGTCCGGCCGCCGCGGTCGCCTGGGCGATGCTCGCCCTGCTGCTGCTCATTGCCGCGATCAACTGGCTCGTCGGGCGCTCCGTGCGCAAGACCGCGGCCTGACCGGGAGCGATACCCATGACCACGACCAGTCCCCTCACCGTCCCGGACCGCCGCGGTGTGTCCAAGGCCGCCGCCCCCGGCACCCCGCCGAGGCGCAGCAGGTTCAAGCAGGGCGCGGGCCGCCAGCACCACGGCGGGCCCTTCGCCTACTTCGCCCTCGCCGTCGTCGGCATCGGCTCCCTCTTCCCGCTGTACTGGACGCTCGTCGCGGCCTCCCGTACCCAGGACGAGGTGCTGGACTCGCCCCCGCCGTTCATCCCCGGCGGCAACCTGTTCAGCAACCTCCAGACGGCCTGGGAGCAGGCCCAGCTCGGCAAGGCGATCTGGAACACCTTCCTGGTGTCCGCCAGCATCACCGCGGCGACGCTCTTCTTCTGCACCCTGGCCGGCTACGCCTTCGCCAAGATGCGCTTCAGGGGGCGCGGCGCGCTGATGACGATGGTCATCGCCACCCTGACGGTCCCGCCCCAGCTCAGCGTCGTACCGCTGTACATGATGATGTCGGACATCGGGTGGAACGGTCAGCTGGAGTCGGTGATCTTCCCGACCCTGGTGAGCGCCTTCGGTGTGTTCTTCATGCGCCAGTACCTGCTGGAGGCACTGCCGTACGAGCTCATCGAGGCGGGCCGCGTGGACGGGGCGAACAACCTGCGCATCGTGTGGAGCATCGTGCTTCCCGTCGCCCGACCGGCCATGATGGTCCTCGGCATGCTCACCTTCGTCCAGACCTGGAACGACTTCTTCTGGCCGTACCTCGCCCTGGGTGCGGAGAACCCGACCCTTCAGGTCGCGCTCGGCCAGTTGAGCGCCTCCTACGTCCCCGACCAGAGCATCGTGATGGCGGGCGCTCTGATCAGCACCCTGCCGCTGCTCGTCGTCTTCGTGATCTTCGGCAAGCGGATCGTCGGGGGCATCATGTCCGGGGCGGTCAAGGGCTGACCCGGCCCGCCGTCCGCGTTCCCGGCGCGTGTTCCCGTATCCGGTCCGATTTCCGTTCCTGGTCCGAGAACCTGTTCCGGTTTCCTGGTCCGACCCCGGCCGTCCGTACGGTCCGTACCTGACCACAGGCCCCGCGGGGCCGGGGTCCCCGCTCTTCCCGTCCACGTTCGTCAACCCATGGGAGCGCTCCCGCATGACTGCAGTACGACCTGACACCACCCCCCAGGCGCCCGAGGCAACGAACTTCCCCACGGGCTTCATCTGGGGCGCGGCCACCGCCTCCTACCAGGTGGAGGGCGCCGCCGCCGAGGACGGCCGAACGCCGTCCATCTGGGACACCTTCAGCCGCACCCCCGGCAAGGTCCGCAACGGCGACACCGGCGACATCGCCGCCGACCACTACCACCGCTACCGCGACGACGTCGCCCTGATGAAGGAGCTCGGTCTCAAGGCCTACCGCTTCTCCGTCTCGTGGTCGCGGGTCCAGCCCACCGGCCGCGGCCCCGCCGTCGAACGCGGGCTGGACTTCTACCGCAAGCTCGTCGACGAGCTTCTCGACGCGGGCATCATGCCCGTCGCCACCCTCTACCACTGGGACCTGCCCCAGGAGTTGGAGGACGCCGGCGGCTGGCCGGAGCGCGCGACGGCCGACCGGTTCGCCGACTACGCCGCGATCGTCTCCGGCGCGCTCGGCGACCGCGTCGGCATGTGGACCACCCTCAACGAGCCGTGGTGCTCGGCCTATCTCGGCTACGGCTCCGGCGTGCACGCGCCCGGCCGCACCGAGCCCGCGGCGGCGCTGCAGGCGGCCCATCACCTCAACCTCGCCCATGGCCGGGCGATCGAGGTTCTGCGCGCCCAACTCCCCGCTGCCGCGCAGACCTCGGTCACCCTCAATCTCCACCAGGTCCGCCCGCTCACCGACAGCGCGGCCGACGCGGACGCCGCCCGCCGGATCGACGCGGTCGGCAACCGGATCTTCACCGGCCCGATGCTGCGCGGGGAGTACCCCGAGGACCTGATCACCGACACCTCGCACCTGGTGGACTGGTCGAAGCTGGTCAAGGACGGCGACCTGGCGGCCATCTCCCGCCCGGTCGACGCGCTCGGCATCAACTACTACACGCCGACGCTGGTCTCGACCCCGGTCGAGGGGGCCGACTACGCGCGCAGCGACGCCCACGGCGCCAGCGACCACTCCCCGTGGCCCGGCTCCGAACACGTCGCCTTCCACCTCGCCGAGGGGAAGGAACGCACCGCGATGGACTGGTCGATCGACCCGGACGGGCTCTACAACCTGCTCATGGACGTGCACCGGGACCACCCGGGCCTGCCGCTGATGGTCACCGAGAACGGCGCCGCCTTCGACGACTACGTCTCGCCCGAGGGCAAGGTCGAGGACCCCGAGCGCATCGCGTACCTGCACGGGCACCTCGACGCCGTACGCCGTGCGGTCGCCGACGGCGCGGACGTGCGCGGCTACTTCCTGTGGTCGCTGATGGACAACTTCGAGTGGGCGTACGGCTATTCGCGGCGCTTCGGCGCGGTGTACGTCGACTACGCCTCCCAGCGCCGCATCCCCAAGGCGAGCGCCCACTGGTACTCCGACGTGATCCGCCGCCACGGCCTGCCGCCGGAGGGCGGTACGGCCTGATCGGCGAGGGCGCGAGGGCGCGACCGAAGCGGGACCCGGCCGGGGGGCCGGGTCCCGCTTTTTGATGCCCTCATCTCCGCTCGCGATCGCCACCCCGTAGTCTTGGGAGCGCTCCCAAGAAGTGTGGCGCTGCGGAACGGCCGGTGGCCGCACAAGTGTCAAGGGATCGGACAGCGGGACTTGGTTTGGTAATCCGGCTGTGAGAAATTGACCGCGAACGGGAGGCAGCCATGGCGGCAGCGCGAGTACGGAGTGGCGGGCGGCCCACGCTCGAAGAGGTAGCGGCACGGGCCGGGGTGGGGCGTGGCACGGCCTCGCGCGTCATCAACGGCTCCCCGAGGGTCAGCGCCCAGACACGCGAGGCCGTCGAGGCGGCCGTCGCCGAACTGGGGTACGTGCCCAACCGCGCGGCCCGCGCCCTCGCCGGGAACCGCACGGACGCCATCGCCCTCGTCGTACCCGAGTCGGAGACCCGGTTCTTCGCCGAGCCGTACTTCTCCGACATCGTGCGCGGGGTCGGGGCGGCCCTCGCCGACACCGAGATGCAGCTGCTGCTGACCCTCGCGGGCAACGACCGTGAGCGCCGGCGGCTGGCCCAGTACCTGACCGCGCACCGTGTCGACGGGGTGCTGCTGGTCTCCGTACACGCCGACGACCCGCTGCCCGACCTGCTGGAACAGCTCGGCATGCCGTCGGTGATCAGCGGCCGCAGACACGCCGCCGAGACCCTGCCCTCGGTCGACTCCGACAACTTCGAGGGCGCGCGGGCCGCGGTCGACCACTTCATAGCGCGGGGCCGGCGGTCCATCGCCACCATCACCGGACGCCTGGACGTCTACGGCGCCCAGCGCCGCCTCGACGGCTACCGCAAGGCCATCGCCTCGGCGGGGCTGGACCCCGACGAACGGCTGATCGCCCCGGCCGACTTCAGCGAGGAGAGCGGCGCCCGCGCCATGCGCGAACTCCTGGCCCGCCGCCCGGACGTGGACGCGGTCTTCGCGGCCTCGGACGTGATGGCGGCCGGCGCCCGCCAGGTGTTGCGCGAGTCCGGCCGGCGGATCCCGGACGACGTGGCGCTGATCGGCTTCGACGACTCCGCGGTGGCCCGCCACATGGACCCGCCGCTGACGAGTGTGCGCCAGCCGATCGAGGAGATGGGCCGCGTGATGGCCGCCGTGCTCCTCCAGGAGATCGCCCAGCACCACGAGGGCCGCACCGAGGAGCGCCCGAGGATCGTGCTCCCCACGGAACTGGTGATCCGCGAGTCGTCCTGAGGCCAGGGAGGGGTCCGGTCGCGGGGTGGGTGCCGGTGCTCACCGGAAGGCGCGACCGGGCATCTACAGGAAGAGCAAAACTTTCACAACTCCTCCATGTCTCGGCTGTGTGGACGTTATGGTTCCCCGCATACGGATGTGTGTGGCGCACCACACACCGTCACGCAACGATCTGCCGCGCGAACGGTTCCGGCCCGGCAGTGCATTGGGGGCCGCATGCAGAAGATGATCAAGGGTGCCAACATCGGTCTGGCCTCCCTCAGCGAGAACGTCGGTTCGGTCGTGATGAGCCTGGGCTGGAGCAGCCCGACCGGGGAGGGAGACGCGGACGTCTCCGTGCTCCTCCTCGACGGCGACGGCAAGGTGCGCGGTGACGCCGACTTCTGCTTCTACAACAATCCGGTCGTCGGCAACGGCAGCGTACAACTGCTCGGGAAGACGCCCACGTCCGACGGTGACGAGGACCGGATCAGCTTCGACCTGGACGCGGTACCGGCGGAGGTCGAGCAGATCGTCGTGGCGGCCAGCCGGTACGGCGGGGCGCGGTTCGGTGATCTCGACGATCTCCGTCTGACGCTCGCCGACGGCTCGGGCGACAGCCTGGTCCAGTTCTCCGTCGAGGACGCGGGCGCCGTGAGCGCCTGCGTCTTCGGCGAGCTCTACCGGCGGGACGGCGCCTGGAAGTTCCGTGCCGTCGGGCAGGGATACGCAACCGGTCTGGCCGGCCTGGCGACGGACTTCGGCGTCGACATCGACGACGACGCGGATGCCGCCGCGGATGCCGACGTGGAGTCCGAAGCGGAGGTCGCCGCGGATGCCGATGTGGAGGCCGAAGCGGAGTCTGGGAAGGAGCCCGACGGCCCGCGGGGCGGCTCTGCGGACGAGCCCGACGGGCAGGCCGGCTCCCCGGCGGTCCCCGCGCCACGCGCACCGGAACCCGCGCCTGCCGCCCCGGCCGGCACTGTGCGGACACCGTCCGAGGAGACGAAGCCACGCGCCAGGCCGCGCACGGCGAGGAAGAAGGTCACGCTCCCGAGGGCGGAGAAGAAGACACTGGCGGAGAACGACTCCTGGCGTACCGCCAGGCTGTTCCCGCTCTCCGCGCTCAAGAACGACCGCGAACGTGAGACCCGGGCCACGTCCGTCCTGTTGTCGGTGATGACCCAGGTACCGGAGTTCGGGCGGCGCCTGACCGCGGGGTTCGGAGCACCCGCCGGCCGTATGGAGACGTTCACCGAGGTCTCGCTGCCGCACGGGGACTCACCCAGGCGCCCGGACGGCGTCATCCGCGTCGAACGGGCGGGCAAGCTGTGGACCGCGCTGGTCGAGACGAAGACCAACGGCAACGCCCTCAAGCCGGACCAGGTACAGGCGTACATGGACATCGCCGCGCGCCGCGGCTACGAGGCCGTCATCACCCTGTCCAACGACGTGGCGCTCGACGGCACCCCGCTCGTCGATGTCCGGATCGACGGTCGGCGCAAGCACAAGGTGGCTCTCTGGCACCTGTCCTGGGCCGAGGTCGCGCACCAGGCGCAGATGCTGATCCGCCACGAGGGGGTGGGCAACGCCAGTCACGCGTGGCTGCTGCGGGAACTGCTCCACTACCTCCAGCACGAGCACTCGGGCTGTCACGGATTCCAGAACATGGGAGCCGCCTGGGTGCCCGTCCGCAAGGCGATCGACGACGAGACCCTCTCCCAGGGCGACCCCCGGGCCACAGAAGTGATCGAGAGCTGGGAACGGCTCGTCCGCCAGGTCTGCCTGGGGCTCGGCGGTGAGCTCGGCCACAAGGTGCTTCCGGTCCAGCGCGCGAAGCGCGGGACCGACCCCCGGGCCCGCCGGGCCGCCCTCGCCGATCAGCTCTGCTCCCAGGGCAGGCTCCACTCGGAACTCCGTATCGAGGGGACCCCCGGCATCCTCGCCATCACCGCGGACCTGCGAACCCGGAAGCTCCGCACCTCGATCGAGGTGCCGGCGGCCGAACGAGGCTATCCGCTCAGTCGTGCCAAGCGCCTGATCCGCCAACTCGCGGCGGCACCGGCCGACCTGCACATCGAAACGCTCGTCGAAGGCGGCACCGGCCCACGGGGGACGCTGGAACGCCTGCGCCCCGAACCGGCGGACATCCTGCCCAAGGACGGCGCGGAGATCGCCGGATTCCGTCTCTCCCTGTTCAAGGGCATGGGCAACGGGCGGGGCAACGCCGAGACCGGGTTCATCCGCAGCGTCGACGAGGCGGTGGACCGCTTCCACACCCACGTGATCGCTCACCTGGAGACCCGCGGAACACGTCGGCCGGCGGCCGAGCCGGCGGAGGCCCGCTGAATCCGGGCAGCTTCCCCGGGGCCGCCTGGCAGCGCCGTCCGGCCCCGCCCGCAGCGGGCACAGGGCTCTGGTCGGACCGGGCACCGGGCCCCGGCCGCAGAACGCCCGGCCTTGCCGCCGAGCGCCCGGCCCTGCCGCCGAGGGGCGGGAATACGGCTGTTCCGGAGGGGCGGGGGAGGTCCTGCCGCGTCGGGGGAGTGCGCGGCAGGACCTGTAGGGCGCGTGCCCGGTCGAGGGCGGTTCATGCCGGAACGCGTAAGGGCCGGCAGGGGCGCCTGGCCGGAAGCCGTGGGCGAGGGGGGCGACAAGAGATCGCGGGCCGCGGTCGTGACCGTGAGGGCGGTGCACAGACCGAGTACCTCGTGGATGGTCGGATGCGGTCAGTCGTCCGGTGCGATAGGCCAGGAGGCGAGGCGTACCTCGGCTGTGGCCAGGTCCGGTGGGCGGTGACGTTCCAGCCGGTGGGGGAAGCCGGCACCCGGCGGAGGCGAATGCGTCCGAGAGGGAGTCCCGGGGATTCGGCGGCGAACCGGTGACGTCGAGCGGCCGGTCGGGCAGGACGGAGACACGCTGTACCAGCGCGCCGCGTACACCGCTCGGCATGGGGTGTGCGGCGAGGCTGCGCAGTGGGAGGGCGCGCGACGGAATGGGAGCCTCGGGGGCGTTGGTGGGTTTGGCCAGGCCCAGCTGAGGGCGTCGCTCACCGTTGCCGGGAGGTAGCCTTCTTGGCCGCCGTCGGCGATCAACACGGCGAGTGGCAGTGGCAGGTTGGGGCCAGGGCCCGGGAACCGGCGCAGCATGTGTCGACGGACATCGGGTGTGGATCTCCCCGAAGGAGTGCACGTGATGAGTACGACGACAGGCCACTTGGTCGAGGCCGTGGACCGCTCGTTGCTTGCCCAGGCCGGCAGGCCGGCCTGGGGGAGTCGTGCGGGACGTACCTCCTGAACATTCTGGTGCGGTTCACGGAGAGGATCGTGTTGAAGACGTCGCGGAGTTCGGCTCCGTGAGGCAGAAAGTCAACGACCGGAGCCCGGCGACAGGCAGAGGCCCAAGCCGTAAGGTGCGTATATCTCCGGGACGGGCTGCATCGCGATCACCCGGCCGAAGTGTTCCGCATCCCCCGCCCGAGCGCGCCTCCCTTATTGCGCCGAGCACCCTTATTTAGGCAAGGAAGCTGAGCCCTTTTCGGCTGTACCGCCCTGAGCGGATACGGGGGTACACCGACGGCTGGGAGCGGTAGGTCCGTGGCAGCGGGCCGACAGCGGCGCGAAATGTCGCTGAAAGTCCGGTGTACTGACACCGCGTCGGCTCCATAGAGTTGTAACCCGAGCCGGATTGAGGGAGGGCAAAGGATGGACGCGGAGATCACCCTTCTAGCGGGTACTGCCGGGACGACGATCGCGGCGCTGCTGGCGACCGACACGTGGAACGGCGTGCGGAACGGCGTGGTCAGTCTGTGGCGACGTGTCCGGCCGGACCACGAGGAGCAAGTCGGCGCCCAGCTCGACACGTCGCGCCGGGACCTCCTGGGCGCGCAGAGCAGTGGTGACGAGGAGGCCGAGCGGGAGATCGCTGCGGAGTGGCAGGGCCGCATTCGCCGCCTCCTCGTCGCGCACCCCGAGCTGGTGGCGGAACTGCGCTCCCTGCTGACCGAACTCGACCCCGGCACACCCGCCACCCCGATCGTCACCCAACGTGCGACCGCCTCCGGCAGTTCGCGCGTCTACCAGGCCGGCCGTGACCTGAACGTCGACCAGCGGTGACCGGCCGTAACGACGGCCGGGCCACTGAACAGGGGCGCGTCTACCAGGCTTCCGGTGACCAGCACATCACCGAGCACCACCATCACGGCGGCGCCTGGGCCGGCCCGGACTCGGTGCGGCATCCGCCTGTCGGCCGAGCACCGGCGATCCTGAGGGATCGCGGCGAACTCATCAGGCGCCTGAAAGAGGCGGTATCCGAGGACGCCGGAAGCACCGTGTTCGTCCTGCACGGCCTGGGAGGATGCGGAAAGACGGCGGTGGCGTGCGCACTCTTCGAACACGCCACCCGGGAACGCGGACGCCTGGGTCTGTGGGTCAACGCCTCCGATCAGGCATCCCTGCGGGCCGGGATGCTTGCCGTGGCCGCCGACCGCGGCGCCGGCGACGGTGAGCTGATGGCCGCGCGCAACGGCTTACGCGCGGCCGCAGACTTGGTCTGGGGCCATCTCGACCGGTCCGACGTGCCATGGCTGCTGGTGCTGGACAACGCCGATGACCCAGCGGTGCTGCGGGACGGCGGATGGCTGCGCACCAGCCCGCGCGGCACCGTCCTCGTGACCACACGGCAGGCCGCCGGCCACTGGTGGCCCGCTGCCGAGCTGCTGTACGTGGATGTCCTGCCGCGGGCGGAGGCGGCTCAGGTCCTGCGCGATCTCGCCCCAGGAACGGGTTCTGCCGAGGACGCGGCCGCCATCGCCGACAGCCTCGGCCGCCTGCCGCTCGCCCTGACTCTGGCCGGCGGGTTTCTGGCCCACCAGGTGATCGCCCCCTGGACGATGGAGGAGTACGGGCGCCGTCTGCGGGAGCGTCCGGATCCCATCGAACTGATCGACCAGGGAGCCATCGACGCGGGCAACGACTCGCGTCACCTGGTCAGCGGAACGTGGCAGCTTTCACTGAACTCCCTGGCCGGGCAGAACCTGCCCGAGGCTGTCACCCTGCTGCGCCTCCTGGCCTGCTGGTCGAACGACCCGCTGCCCCTGTCGCTGCTGGCCAACGCCCGGCTCGACCTGCCCCTGCCCGCAGACCGGGTGGAAATGGCGCTTCGGGGGTTGCTCGACCACTCGCTCACCGAACTCGTTCCCGGCGACATCCGCTGCCTGCGTACGCACGGAGTGCTGCTCGACAGCGTCGCGCGCGTCACCCCGGCCGGTGAACGCGACCAACTCGCTTCCACGGCGGCCGGACTTCTTCTGCACTCCCTGCCCGCGTCCCCGGAACGCGGCGTGCGTGACAGCCTGCTCACCCCCCTCGCCCCACATGTCCTGGCGCTGCTTCGCCGCGTCATGACCTGGCCCGAGATCACGATCGGCACCGTTGAGTCCGCTGCCACTTGCGCCCTGCTCATGGTGACGGCCCAGCATCGTTCCGGCGATTACGCATCTGCGCTGGCCATGGCCGAACAGGCGACACTTCTCGTGGGACGACGACTGGGAAACGATCACGTCCTGGTGCTGCGCCTGCGGCAGCGGATCGGGAAGGCGACGGATCGTCTGGGGCTCCTTGAGGAGGCAGCGGATCTTCACCGCGGACTGCTCGACGACTTCGAACGGGTCTGCGGTCCCGAGGCGCTGGACACCCTGACCACCTGCCTCCATCTGTCCCGCCCGTTGGTCTGGCTCGATCGAGTGACGGAAGCCGTGCAGTTGATGCACCGGGCGGTTGCCGGGCGAGCCGCGCTGCTGGGCCCATGGCACCCGCTGACCCTGGAGGCGAGGGCCTGTCTGCTCGAACTGCCTCCCGGCCCGGACCTGGACCGTGAGGCACTGGCAGGAACGGATCTGGTCGCCGACTGTCGCCGTGAGTTGGGCCCAGACCACCCGATCACACTGTCGGCCGACCTCAACTGCGCCGGTGCGCTGCTCAACACCGGAAAGCACGCCGAAGCACTGCTGTCGGCCCGCCGTGCGCTTGCGGCGCACGAACGCCGGTTCGGAGCTCACTACCCCATCACGCTGGCGGCACGAAGCCTGCTCAGCAACGTCCTGCACACGGTCGGCGAGGACCGGGAAGCCATCGAACAGGCGGAAGTCGTCAGGGAATGGCGCGAGCGGGTACTCGGTCCTGAGCACCCGTGGACGAGGGGAATCCGGGACAAGCTCGGGCGGTACCGGCGTTCCCTGGCGGAGGCAACGTCACCAGACCCGAACTGACTGGCGGTGGTTCGGTGTCCGTTCAGGATTCGGAGTCCGCCATTGGCACGGACTCCGTGATCCACACGGGTCCATCCCCACACATCACCTTGATTCCGTCCGCCGACTGTAACGATGTGCGCAGAACTCTCAGACGACGGTCAGCCACCACGGCAACTGGGCCGGTTCTTCCGGAGCTGCCGAACCTGATGGCGCGTACCTGGTTGTGGATCTCTTCCCTGGCAGTGTTCCAGTCGATCTGAGAGAACTCGGGTTCCATCCACCCCGCGTAGGTGGCTGACTTCTCATCCTGCGGTGTGCCGGGCGAACTGGCTACGGCCAGCGAGAGCGCGCGGGGCAGAAGCCGCTCGATGTATCGGTCGACCTCCTCCCACAACAACTGAGGGGCGACATCGTCACCCAACGCGATACCCGCCTCCTGTGCCAGGATCCCGCCGGCGTCGAATTCGCTCTCCATCCAGTGGATGCTGACGCCGATTTCCTTGTCGCCGTTCCTGATTGCCCAGTTGACCGGAATGGGGCCTCGGTATTTCGGCAGCATCGACGTATGCACATTGATGGCACCCAAGTTCGTTGACCGGAGTACCGCCGGCGGCAGCTTCCAGGGGAAGCCGTAGCAGACGATGAGATCGGCCTGGTATCCCGCGATGATGTGCGGCAACATGCTCTTTCGGCCCGGAACCAGCAGATCCATCCCGTTCGGCAGGGCGTCGACGATCTCGCCCACGGCATCGCCCGCACCGCGTCGCGTCGGCTGCCCCGGCCGCAGCGATCGAGCGTGCAGGTATGCGACGGGCGTGTGCCCGGCCCGTTCGCACACGCGGTGCAGGAGGGCGAAGCCCTGAGCAGAGTATGAAATCAGGATAATGCGCATATGTAGCCCTTGTGATGCGACCGGTACCCGGCCGAAACTCTCATACCCATCCCGGACTCTCCACCGAGTTCCGGGCGGGATCACTCGGCCCTACTCCTCGATCACGGCCGGCGGAGGCAGCTGGGCGACCCGGCGACTGAAGAACGCGTCCAACGGCTCACCAGCCCGGTGCATCTCCTGGATCGTCTTCCGCCACCGGGAGATGACGCGCGGATCGTCGAAGCGGATACCGCCGGCGAGTGTCCCGTCGTCGTCATAAAGGACCTCGTACATCACCGAGGAGCCGAGGACGACGATCTCCGGAAGCGGGTGCTGCGCTTCGTACCGGAGGATGCCGTCCCTGCTGAGGACTCTCGTGTCCTCCCCGCACTGGGCCTTCAGGTTCAGCAGGTGGAGCTCCCACTGGAGGTACGGAGCGATGGGCTCCTCCACACAGCGGACACGGTGGAGGGCGAACCCGCTTCCGGCGATTCGCCGGAGGTACTTCTCGTAGTGACCCCGCTGTCCCTCGATCAGCGCCAGGGACTCGTCCCAGTGCCCCTCGCGGAAGGCCTCCCAGCTCTCCACCCCGGGCTCCCGGAAGCTCTGCTGACGTTCGAGCTTCCAGAACCCCTCGGAGCCGGAACGCCAGAAATGGCGACCGAAGTCCTCTGTGTAGTCGTCAAGTTCGAGGCGCTGACCCGGGCCGTCGGCCTGTGGGCTAAGCATCGGGAAGGTCTACCTTCGCCGCAGCGGCTGTCCTGCGGGGGATTACGACGATCCGTTCGTCCGGGGCGACGACGAGCCCCGGGGGAAGGTTGGGCAGGTAGGAACCGGTGAGGTCTCGGCCAACGACGGCGATGTCCCCGTTCTCCAGTTCCCAGATGTCCGGGCATCCCTGCTCGCCGCCCGTGGTCCCGAGCTCGGTGGGGGATTTACCCAGGCGGCGCAGCAACGGCGAAGAGGGATCGGCTTCCCAGCCCCGAATCATCACGGTTCTCCATCCAGTCCCCCTGAAGGTAACCTAGATCACATCTCATGCAACGTCGGGCAGAGAATTCCAGCCATCAAGGCAACGGCTCGTCCCCCTGCATCGACTGGATGACTGGATCATCCGGCCCCGGTACGGAAACCGTCCGCTTGGCGCCGCCGTCCAGGATCGCCTCCACCTGGGTAGCGACAGCCGAGGTATCCACAGGCTGTGTACCGCCGGTCGAGCAGGAGGCCGTCGGAAGTGCCGGCCGAACAGCGGTGTCTATTCGGGGCGCGAGGGTATCAGGGCATGCTGCATCGCAGCGGCTCCTCGTGGTTCGCAGGAGGCGCGGTGCCGGCTTCTCCTGCAAAGCCGCCGACACCGCGCCGAGGTGAATTCCTCACTCAGGGCGGGCCCGCGTCGCGGGAGTTGGCAGCTCCCGGACACCGGGTCTCAGGTCACGCGGGGCAGTCGGCCGCGCTCGTAATCTCAGATGGAACACACAGCCTCCTCACGGCTTCGGGAACGAAGAGCCAACGGGCCCGCCTTGCTGCACTCTTCGGATCAGTGAGCGTCGTCCGGAGGGCCGGGTCCGCATCACCCAGAGACCGATCGAGATCACGTGGCGGCTCGTACAGATCTGCTCCGAAGGACAACCGACACCGGCAACTTGGGGGGAACCCCTGTGAGTCATACGTCTCCCCGGAGCATGTGCGTCAGTGCGTGTGCATTGAATGTGGTCAGCCCGATCTGATCACCTACGGCGAGATCCGTAGCAAGAACAGTCGCTACTGCGCCTGGTGCTCGTGCCGTCAGATGTACGAGCAAGGCCTCGTGAGCGAGCCTTCGAAGTGGGACATCGCAGTAGAGCAAGCGGTGCAGATCATCCTCGGGAACGACTTCCTCGCCCGTCGTCCGGAGGGTGAGGTGCTGGATGTCGTTGGGCTCACTCGTGAGATGGAGCATATGTGATCGCTTGTCGCGGTGGAGTGCATTGTGTGCGGCACGGCCACCAGACGGAGCGTATCGATGAGCCGTAGCGAGCCCCGAGGTGTTCGGTGTTCGTACTGCTTCGCTCTGCCCCTGGCTCCCGGGTCTCGGCGGCGGGTTCGGCCTGGTCTCGGGCCCGGTGCTGCTTGGGCAGACCGTGCTTCGTTCGGCATTGACCAACTCGTCGGGGTTCAGCTCGGGCGAGTACGGCGGCGGGAAGTGCAGCTCGACGTCGTCGGGATGGGCAGCGAGCCAGTCCCGGACCTTCTTCGAGCGGTGCGCGGAGTGCCCGTCGACCACGAGGTGGACCTTGTGGTCGACGTGGCCGGCGAGCCGTTCCATGAAGCGGCACATCACCTCGGCGGTGAAGTGCTCGGTGAAGACCATGAAGAGCATCCGGCCCTTGGTGCTGATCGCCGACATCGCGTGCACCGAGAACCGGTTCCCGCTCCGCCGCACCACGGGCGTGCTGCCATTCTCGCCCCAGGTGCGGCCTTCGCCTTCGCGCGGATCTTCGGCCAGGTCCCCTGATGCCAGCGCGCCACAGCCCCGGGGTCCTGTTCCACGGCCCGCTTGTCCAGGCGCTGGAGGGACAGCCCCCACCGCTTCGGAAACTTTCCCACCCCGGTTCGGTCAGCCGCACCCGGTACAGCTTCACGATCAGCTCGCCCACCAGTCGCCGCGTCCACAACTGCCCGGAAAGTCCCACGTCACAGGGCCGGTGATCGAGGACCGCCTGCCGCACCGCGGCCTGCTCGGCCTCGCCGAGCACCTGATGAACCCCGACAGCCTTGCCGCACGGACGTATCACCAGTGCCTCCCGGCCGCCGACCTGCCACTCCGCCCACCAGATGTCGACCGTCTTCAGCGACACCCCGAACACCGCGGCCACGTCCTCGCGGACCCGTCCCGCCACCAACGCGGCCACCGCCCGCAGCCGCAGGGCCTCGATTGGCTGTGGACTTCGGCGAGGCCGGTTGACGGACCCACCGCCTTGCTTTCGGGTCGTGCTCGCCCGCTTCCTGCGGTCGGACCCAGTCCTGAACGTCGTCAGCGGTGATGCTGTCGCTGGTGGCCGGCATCACCTGCCCCGATCGGGTGGCCGTCACGCCCTCCTGGAGCCGGCGGACCTGGTAGCTCGCCGTTCCGTCCTTGCGGACCGCTTCCTGATCGTTGCCATGAGGCGCACGGTAGGACGAAAATCCGGCCGCGCCTGGCCGTGGATGGGCCGCCCCGGCGGACGAAAAAGCCCCTGACCGGCGTTTCCGCAGGTCAGGGGCTTCCCTGAAAGGGTGAGTAACGGGACTTGAACCCGCGACATCCTGGACCACAACCAGGTGCTCTACCATCTGAGCTATACCCACCATGTCGTCCGGTCGTTTCCGACCGGCCGAGAAAAAGTGTACAGGGTCCGGGAGGGTGCTCGCGCACATGTTTCCCCGGACCCGGTCACGGGCCGGGAAAAGGGCCGTGACCAGGGGGCGGGCTACTGTCCGGCGGGACCGCTGTGGCGCGCCGCGATCTCCTTGGCGCGGGCCGAGTCCGGGCCGGGCTGCGGGACGAAGACCGCCTCCCGGTAGTACCGCAGCTCCGTGATGGAGTCGCGGATGTCCGCCAGGGCGCGGTGGTTGCCGTTCTTCTCCGGACTGTTGAAGTACGCCCTCGGGTACCAGCGGCGCGCCAGCTCCTTGACCGAGGACACATCGACGATCCGGTAGTGCAGGAAGCCCTCCAGCGACGCCATGTCCCGCGCGAGGAAGCCGCGGTCGGTACCGACCGAGTTTCCGCACAGGGGGGCCTTGCCGGGCTCCTTGACGTGCTCGCGCACGTAGGCCAGGACCCGCTCCTCGGCGTCCGCCAGGGTCGTACCCCCCGCCAACTCGTCGAGGAGGCCCGAGGCGGTGTGCATCTGCCGTACCACCTCGGGCATGGTCTCCAGGGCCGCGTCCGGCGGGCGGATCACGATGTCCACCCCTTCGCCGAGCACGTTCAGTTCCGAGTCGGTGACCAGCGCGGCCACCTCGATGAGTGCGTCGTCCGCCAGCGAGAGCCCGGTCATCTCGCAGTCGATCCACACCATGCGGTCGTTCATGCGTCCACCCTACGGGGCGCTCCGCTGGCCCGGCAGGGCCGGGCGACCGGGAACATAGGGCTCCGGAGCCGGTCTCAGGCCCTCCGGGACCCCCTCGGGCCCCCCGGCGGCGGTGCCCCGCCGGGTCGACGCCGTGCCCTGGGCGGGGACGGACGCCTCCAGCACCGGGGCGATGCCCTCCATCGCGCCGCCCTGCGGACGGCGGGCCCGGTAGGCGGCCCGGTAGGCGGCCGGTGAGGAGCCGAGCTGGCGGCGGAAGTGCCCGCGCAGCGCGACCGGGGAGCGGAAGCCGCAGCGCCCCGCCACCTCGTCCACCGAGTAGTCGGAGGTCTCCAGCAGCCGCTGTGCCTGGAGCACCCGCTGGGTGATCAGCCACTGGAGCGGCGCGCTGCCCGTGAGCGAACGGAACCGGCGGTCGAAGGTCCGCCTGCTCATGTAGGCCCGCGCGGCCAGCGTCTCCACGTCGAACTGCTCGTGGAGGTGCTCCAGCGCCCACGCCACCACTTCGGCGAGCGGGTCGGAGCCGATCTCCTCAGGTAAAGACCGGTCGAGGTAGCGCTCCTGGCCGCCGCTGCGCCGTGGCGGGACGACCAGCCTGCGGGCCAGGGCCCCGGCCGCTTCCGTGCCGTGGTCGGTACGGACTATGTGGAGGCACAGATCGATTCCGGCCGCCGTCCCGGCCGAGGTGAGCACATCGCCGTCGTCGACGAAGAGTTCACGCGGATCGACGTGCACCGACGGATAGCGCTTGGCCAGCGTCGGCGCGTACATCCAGTGCGTGGTGGCCGGGCGCCCGTCCAGCAGGCCGGCGGCCGCGAGCACGAAGGCCCCCGTGCACAGTCCGACGATGCGGGCGCCCTCCTCGTGGGCGCGGCGCAGCGCGTCCAGGGCCTCGGCGGGCGGCGGCGAGGTGATGGACCGCCAGGCGGGCACCACGACGGTGCCGGCCCTGCTGATCGCCTCCAGGCCGTGCGGGGCGGTCAGTTCGAGACCGCCCGTGGTGCGCAGCGGCCCTTCCTCCCCGCCGCAGACCAGCAGGCGGTAGCGGGGAACTCCCGCGTCCTGCCGGTCGATTCCGAAAACGGAGAGCGGGATGGAGCTCTCGAAGATAGGGCCACCACTGAACAGCAGTACGGCTACGACTTCCCGGCGTCGCCGCCCGGTCAGTTTTCGTGCGGCCTCCGTAACGGTGGCGGAGTCCTGGCTCATGACGCTAAGCCCCCCTCGGTGTTCGCGTCTCCCTGGTCCTTACGGGCCTGTCGCACCTGCACGTTTCCCCTCGGTCTCGCACGCGTCCCCAGTCCTCGATACCCAAGATCGAATCTACTGCGTTCCGCGGTGCCGACATGACACGTTCCCCCACGGCCGCTATGTCGACAAGGCAACTTGGCGCGAAGCATTCGATCACGAGCGTTTCACTCACGGCCCCCCGGTGGGAAGCGGGCTTGGTGATCATGGCCCGTCCCCATCGGTTCAAAGCGTACCGCGCGGTCTATTCCTGCCTGCTGGCACGTAGGTTGGTCGGCCATGACGGCAAGAAACCGAGATAGTCGAGAAGTTGGCTGAAAACCAGCGGTTGTGCACGCGGAATCCAGTCATGTGACCGGCGCACCCCCCACAGGGGTGAGCGCTTCAGTGCGCCCCCATGCTCCCCAAGGACCGTAATGTCTCCACGGGGTGGACGAAGCGCAGTCGTCCGATGGCGTGCTGTGACAGCCGGGCCTCTGGGGTGCGAGAGGCATTCGGCCGCCGCGACGGGATCCGTGCGGCACGGCCGGCGAGATCCGGAAGCGGCTCGCGGCCCGGCCCCGAGAGCTGGATGTACGACGCATCCGGCATTGCCTTACGGGGCCGTCTCCGGCATGCTCCCTGCAATGCCGCATGCGTTTTGTGAGGGATGGGCAGAGGAGGAGTGGCGCCGTACCCTTAGGGGTAAGGGCTTGGAAAGATGATTCCCGGACACAGCTTCGCCGCTCGCCGACACCTTCACACCGCTCCCTCCTCACGAGGATTCTCTTCGCCGAGACACCGATGGCCGGTCACGAAATCCCTGAACCCGCAGACCGCAAGCAGGTGGCCGACCCCCGGTCGGACCCGCAGCCGGTCGTAGAGTCGCGCCCTTCCTGCGATCCCGCCTTCCGGCATGGGGTCGTGGTCGGTTTCGACGGCTCCACCTCAAGCGAACGAGCCCTCGCGTATGCCATCGGAATGGCGTGCAGGCTGGGCTCGGGCCTGATCATCGTCCATGTGGCCAACCGGCTGCCCACCACCGTGTGGGCGGGCTGCGAGCCCCCCGTCTTCGTGGACCTGCCCGATCACCGCACCGAGGTCCTCGGCCTGGAGCTGGCCTGCGCGGACTACCTCGCCGAGGTGCCCTGGGTGCTGGTGGAGCGCGGCGGTGACATCTGCCACGAACTGGAGGAGGTCGGCCGGGAGTACTCGGCGGACGCGATCGTCGTCGGCTCCACGCACGGCATCGTGGGACGCCTCTTCGGGTCGGTGGCGGGCCGTCTCGCGCGCCGGGCCCAGCGCCCCGTCATCGTCATCCCCTGACCCCGACCCTGAACTCTCCCTGATTCCGGACCCTGACCTGTCCCTGATTCCGGGTCCGGCCGGTCCCTGTCGGCGGATCTGGCCGGTCCCCGGCGCCCGGCGGGCCCACTGAGGGGCCGTCAGCACCGGTCCATCCCACGGCACTTCCCGTACGGAGGCACGCGAAGGGGGCGGCCCCCGCGCCCACGGTGTGACGTGGTGCGGGGGCCGCCCCCTCCCGCCGGGCCCCGTGGGACCCGGCCGGACCCGGGCACGAACCCGCCGGGTCCCGGTCCGGCTACTCGACGGTGACCGACTTCGCCAGGTTGCGCGGCTTGTCGATGTCCCGGCCCATGGCCAGCGCCGTGTGGTACGCGAGTAGTTGCAGCGGGATGCCCATCAGGATCGGGTCCAGCTCGTTCTCGTTCTTCGGCACGACGATGGTGTGGTCGGCCTTCGCCTGCTCGCGGTGGGCGACGGCCAGGATGCGTCCGCTGCGCGCCTTGATCTCCTCCAGAGCCGCGCGGTTCTTCTCCAGCAGGTCGTCGTCCGGGACGATCGCGACCGTGGGCAGGGCCGGCTCGATCAGCGCGAGCGGGCCGTGCTTCAGCTCGGACGCCGGGTACGCCTCGGCGTGGATGTACGAGATCTCCTTGAGCTTCAGCGAGGCCTCCAGGGCGACGGGGTAGCCCCGCACCCGGCCGATGAACATCATCGACTGCGCGCCCGCGTACTCCTCGGCCAGCTTCTTGATCTCGTCCTCCGCCGCCAGGATCTCCCCGATCTGCTCGGGGAGCCTGCGCAGGCCGTCGATGATCCGCTTGCCGTCGGCCACCGACAGGTCGCGGATGCGGCCCAGGTGCAGGGCGAGCAGCGCGAAGGCCACGACGGTGTTGGTGAAGCACTTGGTGGAGACCACGCAGACCTCCGGGCCCGCGTGGACGTACATGCCGCCGTCGGCCTCGCGGGCGATGGCGGAGCCGACCACGTTCACGACTCCCAGGACGCGGGCGCCCTTGCGCTTGAGCTCTTGGACGGCGGCCAGCACGTCGTAGGTCTCGCCGGACTGTGAGACGGCGACGTACAGGGTGTCGGGGTCCACCACCGGGTTGCGGTAGCGGAACTCGGAGGCGGGTTCGGCGTCGGCGGGGATGCGGGCCAGCTCCTCGATGAGGCCGGCGCCGATCATGCCCGCGTGGTACGAGGTGCCGCAGCCGAGGATCTTGATGCGGCGCACCCCGCGCGCCTCGCGGGCGTCCAGGTTGAGGCCGCCGAGGTGCACGGTGGAGAACCGGTCGTCGATGCGGCCGCGCAGCACGCGGTCCACGGCGTCGGCCTGCTCGGAGATCTCCTTGTGCATGTACGTGTCGTGGCCGCCCATGTCGTACGACTCGGCCTCCCACTCCACCGTGGTGGGCGTGGCCGTCGTGGTCGAGCCCTCGGTGGTGTACGTACGGAAGTCGTCGGCCTTGAGGGTGGCCATCTCGCCGTCGTCCAGGGTGACGATCTGGCGGGTGTGCGCGACCAGCGCGGCCACGTCGGAGGCGACGAACATCTCCTTCTCGCCGATGCCCAGCACGACCGGGGAGCCGTTACGAGCTACCACGATGCGGTCGTTGAAGTCGGCGTGCAGGACGGCGATGCCGTAGGTGCCCTCGACCGCCTTCAGCGCCTCGCGGACCTTCTCCTCCAGGGTGGCGGCCTGCGCCCGGGAGATCAGGTGGACGAGCACCTCGGTGTCGGTCTCGGAGAGGAACACCACGCCGTCGGCGACCAGCTTCGCGCGCAGCTCGGCGGCGTTGTCGATGATGCCGTTGTGGACGACGGCGACCTTGCCGTCCACGTCCAGGTGCGGGTGGGCGTTCTCGTCGCTCGGGGCGCCGTGGGTGGCCCAGCGGGTGTGGGCGATGCCGGTGGTGCCGGCGAACCGCTTGGGCACCCGGGCCTCCAGGTCGCGGACCCGGCCCTTGGCCTTGACGGTCTTCAGGGTGCCCGGTTTGCCCGCCGCGGCCTTGCCCGTGATGGCGATGCCCGCGGAGTCGTACCCCCGGTACTCCAGCCGTTGCAGCCCTTCCAGCAGCAGCGGGGCCACGTCACGCTTCCCGATGTATCCGACGATTCCGCACATAGAGTCTCTGCCCTCCATCGACGTACAAGAGTCCGGTGCCCCGGCCTGCCCCGGTCCGTTCAGCCGTAGACGATGCGGCGCAGCTGCCGGAGCGAGAGCTCCTGCGGCGCCACCGCGCGGTGCGGCAGTTCGGCCGCGATCCGCTCGAAGATCTCCGTGTTCACCAGGCCGCCGGACTGCAGTTCGCGGTGGCGGCGGCGGACGAAGGCCTCGGTCGTCTCGTTGAAGTACGCCAGCACGTCGAGGACCACCCGGGCGGCTTCGCCGCGCTGGAGCGCGGTGGACCGGACGAGGTGGTCGATCAGGTCGTCATGTGACGGGCGGCGTTCGAGCACCCGTTGATATTGCTCGGGACGGGCGACTTTCGCAAGAAATCTGCCCGATATCGGGCAGGAATCGTCGGGAAAGGGTGTCCGACCGGGCCTACATGCGCTTCAGGATCGCCTGTTTGGCGGTACTGAACTCGTCGTCGGTGAGGATGCCCGCCTCGTACAGCTGGCCCAGCTCGCGCAGCCTGCGCAGCAGCGCGTCGTGGTCGTCGGCGGCCGGGGCGGGCGTCCCGGGCGCGGCGGCGAGGGCGGGCGGCGCGGTCGCGGGGGTGAGCGCCGGGGCGGCCGGCCCGTCCGGCGCCGGCATCCGTACGAGGACGGCGGCCGCGACCAGGACCGCCGTGTACTCCCGCTTCGACAGTCCCCACAGCTCCAGGGAGTACGGGTCGAACTTGGCCGGTGCCGGAGAGACGGCGCCGGCCCGGTCGAAGCGCAGGGAGCCGTTCTCCAGCCCGATGCCGGGCATCCAGCGCACCCCCGTCACCTCGGCCAGCGGCAGGGACACCGTTCCGCCGGCCGTCTTGGACTCCTCCGCCTTCCAGTTCCAGGTGAGGCGGACCGTCTTCCCGTCGAAGGAGGCCGTGCCGTCCCCGCCGCCGCCGGACACGGGGACCGCGGGCCCCGGCAGCAGGAAGTGGTCCACCGGGCCGTCGGGCACCCGCTCGATCAGCAGGGCGTTGCGTATCTCGTCCACGAGGTACTCGGCGACGCCCACGCGGTCCTTCTCCACCGAGAGCTGGTACGGGTCGGAGGCGTCCTGGAGCCGCCCGTCGGCGGCCCGCAGCACCGGGCAGGCGCCGGAGCGCAGCCGTAGCCGCAACCGGCCGCCTTTGCGGTCCGGCTCGAACGAGACCCCCGCCACCGCCTTCAGGGGGACGGCCAGTTCTCCGAGGCCCTGCCGGACCGGATGCGCCTTTCCGCCCGGGACGACGCGTACCGTTTCCCCGTCGAAGCTCCATGTTCCGTCACGCGTGATGATGTCCGCCATGCGGCGGATTCTGCCAGCCGTGCGGCTCCGCGTAACCGACTGAGCGGTTTGGTTGAAGACGGTACTGCTTGGTGTCCGCCGTTGTCATAGGCCTTACTCGGCCACTCTGCTCGCCTTCTTCCTCAGCTGTTGCTCGCTGAGGCCGCGCCGCCGGTAGCCGACGAGTGACCCGCTTCCGGCCGATCCCCCGCTCCTGGACGAGGTGGCGGCGCGGCGCCCGTACCCCGAGGCCTCGCCCGCGATCCAGGCGTACGGGGTGCCGGGCGGCCGTGGGTGCCGGGCGGCTGTGCGTCCCGTCCGTCGTCCGCGCGATGCGTCCCGTCCCGGCGCCCCGCGCCGTGACGCGCCCCGCCCGGCGGGCGGGAGACGTCGAGGGCCGGCGCCGCGACGCGGGCCGGCCCTCGATCCTCGCCTGGTGTCAGGCGGGCATCCCCAGCTCACGGGCGATCAGCATCCGCTGGACCTCGCTGGTGCCCTCGCCGATCTCCAGGATCTTGGAGTCGCGCCACATCCGGGCCACCGGGTATTCGTTCATGAAGCCGTAGCCGCCGTGGATCTGCGTCGCCTCACGGGCGTTGTCCACGGCCACCGTCGAGGAGTACAGCTTGGCGATCGCCGCCTCCTTCTTGAACGGCTCGCCCGCCACCAGCCGGGAGGCCGCGTCGCGCCAGCCGACCCGGGCCATGTGCGCCCGCGTCTCCATGTCGGCGATCTTGAACTGGATCGCCTGGTTGGCCCCGATCGGCTTCCCGAAGGCGTGCCGCTCCGCGGCGTACTTCACCGACTCGTCCACACAGCCCTGGGCCAGGCCCGTGGACAGCGCGGAGATCGCGACCCGGCCCTCGTCCAGGATGCGGAGGAACTGCGCGTACCCCCGGCCCTCCTCGCCCAGCAGGTTCGCCGCCGGGACCCGGACGTCGGAGAAGGACAGCTCGCGGGTGTCCGAGGCGTTCCACCCGACCTTGGAGTACGGGGCGGCCACCGTGAAGCCGGGGGTGCCGGACGGGACGATGATCGCAGAGATGCGCGGTGCGCCGTTCTCCTTGCGGCCGGTGACGGCGGTGACCGTCACCAGCTCCGTGATGTCCGTGCCCGAGTTGGTGATGAAGCACTTGGAGCCGTTGATCACCCACTCGCCCGCGGCCTCGTCCAGCACGGCCGTGGTGCGTGTGCCACCGGCGTCGGAACCGCCGTCCGGCTCGGTCAGCCCGAACGCGCCGAGCGCCTCGCCCGAGCAGAGCCTCGGCAGCCACCGCCGCTTCTGCTCCTCGGTGCCGAAGCGGTAGACCGGCATGGCACCCAGCGAGACACCGGCCTCCAGGGTGATCGCCACCGACGAGTCGACCCGGGCCAGCTCCTCCAGGGCGATGCCCAGGGCGAGGTAGTCCCCGCCCATCCCGCCGTACTCCTCCGGGAACGGCAGCCCGAACAGGCCCATGCGCCCCATCTCGGCCACGATCTCGTACGGGAACTCATGGCGCTCGTAGAAGTCGCCGATCTTCGGGGCGACCACCTCGTGCGCGAACTCCTCTACGGTGCGGCGCAGTTCCTCGTGTTCGGCGGTCAGCCGGTGGTCCAGGGACATGCTGGGTCACTCCTTGTGAGAGAGGGCGCGGACGGTACGGGACGGGCTCGGCCGGCCCAGTTGTTCGGCCATCCACACGCTTGTGGCGGTGAGTGCGCCGAGATCGACCCCGGTGGCGACACCGAGGCCGTCGAGCATCCACACGAGGTCCTCGGTGGCGAGGTTCCCGGTGGCGCTCTTCGCGTACGGGCAGCCGCCGAGGCCGCCCGCGGAGGCGTCCACCGTCGTCACCCCCCGCTGGAGCGCGGCCAGGGTGTTGGAGAGCGCCTGGCCGTACGTGTCGTGGAAGTGCACTCCGATCGAGGCGGTGGGCACACCCGCCTCGTCCAGGGCGGCGAGCAGGGCCACCACATGGCCCGGGGTGGCCACCCCGATCGTGTCGCCGAGGGACAGCTCGTCGCAGCCGAGGTCCATCAGCGCCCTCGCCACCCGGACGACCTGCGCGACCGGCACGGCGCCCTCCCACGGGTCGCCGAAGCACATCGAGAGGTAGCCGCGCACCCCCACCCCGTCCGCCTTGGCGCGGGCCACGACCGGCTCGAACATGGCCAGCGACCCGTCCACCGTGCGGTTGAGGTTGCGGGCGGCGAACGTCTCGGTCGCGGAGCCGAACACGGCGATCCGGCGGACACCGAGCGCCAGCGCCCGGTCCAGGCCGCGTTCGTTCGGTACGAGGACGGGCAGCTCGACGTCCCCGACGTCCGCGATCTCCCCGAGCAGCGGGAACAGCTGCTCGGCGTCCGCGAGTTGGGGAACCCACTCGGGGCGCACGAAGCTGGTCGCCTCGATCGTGGTCAGCCCGGCCTCGGCGAGCCTGCGGATGAACCGGGCCTTCACCTCGGTCGGGACGACCGTCTTCTCGTTCTGCAAGCCGTCCCGGGCCCCGACCTCGTGGATACGGATCCGGTCGGGCAGCCCCGGCAGCGGCACGGTCATCGGCAGCGCGGTGGCGCTCACGGGGTTTCCCGCGGTGTCGGTCATGCGTCCTCCCCGGGGGTGACCACGGCCAGGACCTGGTCCATGGCGACGGTGGCTCCTGCGGTGACGTCCAGCTCGGTGACGATGCCGGCGTGCGGGGCGGAGATGACGTGCTCCATCTTCATCGCCTCCACCACCAGCAGGCTCTGTCCGGCCACCACCTCCTCCCCGACGGCGACCTTCACCACCGTGACCGTGCCGGGCATGGGGGCGGCGAGCGTGTCCGCCCCGGAGCGGGCGGCGCCGCTCAGCGAGGCCTCGACCGGGTCGTGGTCCAGCACGTGCCAGGTGTCCCCGTCCCGGCCGAGCCAGACCCCGTCCGGGGAGTCCGCCCGGCTGAACGTGTGGGTGAGGCCGTCGAGCTCCACGGTCACCCGCCGGGCCGACACCTCCACGAGACGTGAGCCCTCCGGAGCGGGCCGCGCGGGGAGGGGGCCGCAGGCGTCCGCCGGCTCCTCCCGGTCCCCGGCGTGCCCGAAGTCCAGCTCGGCCGTGCCGCCCCGGCCCCGGCGCACCCCGACCCGCACCGGGTCGTGGCCCGGCACCCGCAGGTGGTGGAAGGTCCGCGCGGGCGTACCGCCGAGGCGCCAGCCGCTCGGCACCGAGAACGGGTCGGTCCAGCCGGACGCGTCCGCCGGGAACGGCTGCCGCAGCAGCGCCGCCGCCGCGTACACCTCCTCGGGTACGCCCTCCGGCACCAGCGACTCCGCCTCCCGCTCCACCAGGCCCGTGTCCAGGTCACCCGCGGCCACCGCCGGATGGGCCAGCAGCCGCCGCAGGAAACCGGCGTTCGTCGGGACGCCCAGCACCACCGTGTCCGCCAGCGCCGCCCGCAGCCCGCGCAACGCCGCGGCGCGGTCCGGCCCGTAAGCGATGACCTTCGACAGCATCGGGTCGTAGGCGCTGCCGACCGGCACGCCCTCGCTCAGCCCCGAGTCCGTCCGCACCCCGCCGCCCTGCGGCTCACACAGTGTGAGCACGGTGCCGCCGGAGGGCAGGAAGCCGCGCGCCGGGTCCTCGGCGCAGATCCGGGCCTCCACGGCGTGCCCGGTGAGCGTGATGTCCTCCTGGGCGTAGGGCAGACGCTCCCCGGAGGCCACCCGCAGCTGCCACTCGACCAGGTCGAGGCCGGTGACCAGCTCGGTGACCGGGTGCTCCACCTGGAGGCGGGTGTTCATCTCCATGAAGTAGTACGCGGAGGGGTCGGCGCCCGGCACGATGAACTCCACCGTGCCCGCGCCGACGTACCCGCAGGAGCGGGCCGCCTGGACGGCCGCCTCGCCCATCGCCGCCCGGGTCTCCTCGTCCAGCAGGACCGAGGGCGCCTCCTCGATGATCTTCTGGTGGCGGCGCTGGAGCGAGCACTCCCGCTCACCGAGGTGCACCACCCGGCCGTGCGCGTCGGCCAGCACCTGGATCTCGATGTGACGCGGCCGGTCGATCCACCGCTCCACCAGCAGGGTGTCGTCACCGAAGGAGGCGCGGGCCTCACGCCGCGCCGCCGCGATCTCGTCGGCGAGCAGCGTCTCGTCACGCACCAGCCGCATGCCCTTGCCGCCTCCGCCCGCCGAGGGCTTCAGCAGCACCGGGGTGCCGATCTCGCGGGCGGCGTCGGCCAGTTGACCGTCGGTGAGGCCGCTGCCGGACGATCCGGGGACCACCGGCACCCCGGCCGCGGCGACCGTCTCCTTGGCGCGGATCTTGTCGCCCATCAGCGCGATGGCCGAGGCGGGCGGACCGATGAAGACCAGTCCGGCCTCCTCGCAGGCACGGGCGAAGTGGGCGTTCTCCGCGAGGAAGCCGTACCCCGGGTGGACGGCCTGGGCCCCGGCGCGGCGGGCCGCGTCGAGGACGCGCTCCACGGAGAGATAGCTCCCGGCGGCGGGCGCGGGCCCGATCCGGACCGCCGTATCGGCCTCCTTGACGTGCCGGGCGTCCGCGTCCGCGTCGCTGAAGACGGCGACGGACCGCACGCCGAGCTCCCGCAGGGTCCGGATGACCCGGACCGCGATCTCGCCACGGTTGGCGACCAGAACAGTGCTGAACACGGGGGTCCTCACCTCACATCCGGAAGACGCCGAACTGGGGGTCACCCAGCGGGGCGTTGGCACAGGCGGTCAGGGCGAGTCCCAGCACCTGCCGGGTCTCCATCGGGTCGATCACACCGTCGTCCCAGAGCCGGGCGGTGGCGTAGTAGGCGTTGCCCTGCTCCTCGTACTGGGCGCGGACCGGGGCCTTGAAGGCCTCCTCGTCCTCGGCGGGCCACTCCTCGCCGCGCCCTTCGATCTGGTCCCGCTTGACCGTGGCCAGGACCGAGGCGGCCTGCTCGCCGCCCATGACGGAGATCTTGGCGTTGGGCCACATCCACAGGAACCGCGGCGAATAGGCCCGGCCGCACATGGAGTAGTTGCCCGCGCCGTAGGACCCGCCGACGACGACGGTCAGCTTCGGCACCCTGGTGCAGGCCACGGCCGTCACCATCTTGGCGCCGTGCTTGGCGATGCCCCCGGCCTCGTAGTCCCGGCCGACCATGAAGCCCGAGATGTTCTGGAGGAAGACGAGCGGGATGCCGCGCTGGTCGCACAGCTCCACGAAGTGGGCGCCCTTCTGGGCGGACTCGGAGAACAGGATGCCGTTGTTGGCGACGATGCCGACCGGGTGGCCGTGGACGCGCGCGAAGCCGGTGATCAGCGTCTGCCCGTACTCCGCCTTGAACTCCTGGAAGCGCGAGCCGTCCACCACCCGGGCGATGACCTCCCGCACGTCGTAGGGCGTACGCGAGTCGACGGGCACCGCGCCGTACAGCCCGGCGGGGTCGGCCGCGGGCTCCTCGGCGGGCTCGACGGACCAGGGGAGCGGGCCGCGGGCGGGCAGCGTGGCGACGATGTTCCGCACGATCCGCAGCGCGTGCGCGTCGTCCTCGGCGAGATGGTCGGTGACCCCCGACGTACGTGAGTGCACCTCGCCGCCGCCCAGCTCCTCGGCCGTGACGACCTCGCCGGTGGCGGCCTTCACCAGGGGCGGCCCGCCGAGGAAGATCGTCCCCTGGCCGCGGACGATGACGGCCTCGTCGCTCATGGCGGGCACATAGGCCCCGCCGGCCGTGCAGGACCCCAGCACCGCCGCGATCTGCGGGATGCCCGCCCCGGACATCCGGGCCTGGTTGTAGAAGATCCGGCCGAAGTGCTCCCGGTCGGGGAAGACCTCGTCCTGCATCGGGAGGAAGGCGCCGCCGGAATCCACGAGATACAGGCAGGGCAGCCGGTTCTCCAGGGCCACCTCCTGGGCCCGCAGGTGCTTCTTCACCGTCATCGGGTAGTACGTGCCGCCCTTGACGGTGGCGTCGTTGGCGACGATCACGCACTCACGGCCGCTGACCCGCCCGATCCCGGCGATCACCCCGGCGGCCGGCGCGGCGCCCCCGTAGAGCCCCTCGGCGGCCAGCGGGGCCAGCTCCAGGAAGGGGGAGCCCGGGTCGAGCAGCGTGTCCACCCGCTCCCGGGGCAGCAGCTTGCCGCGCGCCACATGCCGGGCGCGGGCCTTCTCACCCCCGCCGAGCCGTGCCGTGGCGAGCCGCGTGCGCAGCTCCTCGGCGAGCGTGTGGTGCGCCGCCTCGTTGGCCCGCCAGGCCTCCGAGGCGGGATCCGCCGCGCTCGCCAGGACCGGTGCCTGCTGCATCGTGGTGAGCCCCCTTGCCCGTACCGCAGTAGTGGATGAGCGTGCTGTGGCTGATGAGCCGTTGTTAATGAGCGTTAACGCATGGCTTCAGGTTAACGAGCGCTAACGCCACTGTCTAGAATGAATCTCCATGAGCACCCATGCCGCCGACCGCGCCGCCGCCCGCGCCATCTCCCGCGTCGCGGCACCCACCCGCCGCGAGCAGATCCTGAAGGAGGCCGCGCGCCTCTTCGCCGAGCGCGGCTTCCACGGGGTCGGCGTCGACGAGATAGGGGCCGCGGTCGGCATCAGCGGTCCGGGGCTCTACCGCCACTTCCCCGGCAAGGACGCCATGCTCGCCGAACTGCTCGTCGGCATCAGCGAGCGCCTCCTCGACGGCGGCAGACTGCGGGTGAGCGAGGAGCGGGCCTCGCCCGACAGCTCCCCGGAAGCCCTCCTGGACGCGCTCATCGAGGGCCACATCGACTTCGCCCTCGACGACCGCCCCCTGATCACCCTCCACGACCGCGAGCTGGACCGGCTGCGCGACACCGACCGCAAACGGGTGCGGCGCCTCCAGCGGCAGTACGTCGAGGTCTGGGTCGAGGCGGTGCGCGCCCTGTACCCGACCCTCGGGGACAACGAGGCGCGCGTCACCGTCCACGCGGTGTTCGGCCTGCTGAACTCCACCCCGCACATGGCCCGGCCCGAAGCGCTGCCCGGCCGAGCGGCCACCGCCTCCCTGCTGCACCGCCTCGCCCGGGGCGCCTTCGAGGCGGCGGCCCAGGACGACTGAACGGCGACCCCGGACCCCCGCCGATCCGGTTCCGGCATCCGTCCGGGGGGCTGCCGGACCCCCGCCGATCCGGTTCCGGCATCTGTCCGGGGACTGCCGGCCCCCCTCCCGCGCCCTTTCCCGACATCCGGGACACCAGGCACACAGCGCGTTCGCGGCGGCACAATGGGCGCATGCCGATACCCAGCCGCGCCACTCTTGTCGAGCACCTCGTCCGTACCCGTATCGCGGGCGACGTCGCCACCCCCCGGGACAACAACCTCGACCACTACCGCAGGCTCGCCAACGGCGACCGCCACTTCTGGCTGGGGCTCGAACTCGGTGACCGGTGGCGCGACGAGCAGGACGTCCTGGCGGTGATGGCGGAGAGATGCGGGGTGAACGACGACCCCGAGCACCGGCAGGGCCAGGACACCATCGACCCCGAGCTGACCGTGGACGCCCTGGACCGGATGGCGGCCCGGCTCCGGCAGGCGGCCGAGGGCCGGGAGCGGGTGCTGTTCGCGACCGGGCACCCCGGCGGGCTGCTCGACGTGCACCGCAGGACGGCCGAGGCGCTGCGGGCCGCCGGCTGCGAGATCGTGCGGATCCCCGGCGGGCTGGTGGCCGACGAGTGCATGGTCTTCCAGTTCGCGGACGTGGCCGTGCTGGAGCGGGGGGCCTCCCTCTGGCACACCCACTCACCGGCGCCGATGGCCGCGATCCTGGACGGCCTGGAGCGCGAGGGCCGCCCGCTGCCGGACCTGGTCGTCGCGGACCACGGGTGGGCCGGCTGCGCCGGGCAGCGCGGGCTCGACTCCCTCGGGTACGCGGACTGCAACGACCCCGCGCTGTTCCTCGGAGAGGCGGAGGGCACCCTCCAGGTCACCGTCCCGCTCGACGACCACGTCACCGACCCGCGCTTCTACGACCCGATGACGGACTACCTGCTGCACGCGGCCGGGCTGCTCCCCTCGTCCGGAGATCCGGCCACCGGTGCCGGTGCGCCCGCACCCGGTGCCAAGGGGGCGGCCGCGGGCGTGGAGCGGGCATAGCGCCCCGCCAGCTCCCGCAGGTACGCCACCAGCTCGGGAGGTTCCGTCACCGTGAAGTCGCACCCGAGCACGGACAGGTGGACGGCGAGGCTTTCCAGCGTGTCGGCGCCGGTGACCAGCACACACGTCCGCCCGTCCACCGCCTCCACCACGCCCACCGCCGGGTTGATCCGCTCCAGCACCGTGGCCGCGGGGGCGTGCACCGTCACCCGGGTGTGGTGGCGCCAGGCCGCGGCCGAGACCTTCCCGGCGACGTACGCGGCCGCGTCGCCCTCCGGGTCCCCGCGCGGCGCGAAGCGCGGGCCCGCGGGCGTGCGCGGGGTGATCCGGTCCGCGCGGAACGTGCGCCAGTCGTCCCGGTCCACGTCCCAGGCCACCAGATACCAGCGGCGGCCCCAGTTGACGACGCGCTGGGGTTCCACCAGCCGCCGGGTGGACGCCCCCGCGTGGTCGCGGTAGTCCAGCCGCAGCCGTTCGTGGTCGCGGCAGGCCGCGGTCAGTGTCATCAGCAGGTCCGTGTCCACCGTCGGGCCCGGACGGTCGGCGGGCACCGGCGCCGTGTACTCCTGGAGCGCCTTCACCCGTCGGCGCAGCCGGGCCGGAAGCACCTGCTCCAGCTTGGCCAGGGCACGCAGCGAGGTCTCCTCCGTCCCGGCCATGGAGCTCTGGGCGACCGTGCGCACGGCCAGCGTCACCGCCACGGCCTCGTCGTCCTCCAGGAGCAGCGGAGGCATGGCGCTGCCGGCCGCCAGCCGGTAGCCCCCGGCGGATCCACGGGTGGCGTCGACCGGGTAGCCGAGCGTGCGCAGCCGCTCGATGTCGTTGCGGACGGTGCGGCCGCTGACACCGAGCCGGTCGGCCAGCTCGGTCCCCGGCCACGCGCGGGGCGACTGGAGCAGGGTCAGCAGGCGCAGGAGTCGTGCGGAGGTTTCCAGCATGGGGAGCAGCCTGACGGTTCTTTAGGAACGTAACGTGCCTATATCGATCCTAGAGTCTTCCTCATGGAGAAGCGCAGCACCACCGCAGCCGCAGACACGTCCGTCCGGCCCTTCCGGGTCGAGATCCCGCAGGCCGATCTGGACGACCTGCGCCACCGCCTGGCCCGTACCCGCTGGAGCGCCGGTGTCCCCGGGGCCGAGGACTGGTCGCGCGGGGTGCCCGCCGACTATCTGCGGGGCCTGGCCGAGTACTGGGCGGACGGGTTCGACTGGCGCGAGGCCGAGGCCCAGCTGAACGCGTTCCCGCAGTACGTCACCGAGATCGACGGCCAGGACATCCACTTCGTACACGTCCGGTCGCCGAAGGCGGACGCCACCCCGCTGCTGCTGATCCACGACTGGCCGGGCTCGTTCGTCCAGTTCATCGAGGTGATCGAGCCGCTCGCACGTGACTTCCACGTCGTCGTCACCTCCACGCCCGGGGTCGGGTTCTCCGGCCCGCTCTCCTCGGCCGGCTGGAACACCGGCCGGATCGCGGCGGCGTTCACCACCCTCATGTCCCGCCTCGGCTACGGGCGTTACGGCGTCCAGGGCAACGGCGGCGGCGCCTGGACCGCGGCCGAGATGGGCCGACTCGCCCCCGACCGGGTGTGCGGTGTCCATGTGAACGGGCTGGTCACCTTCCCGTCGGAGGACCCCGCCGACTTCGCCGGTCTCACCGAGGGTGAGCAGGCCCGGCTGGAGCGGCTCCAGACGTTCCGCGACGACAAGATGGGCTTCAACGTCATCCAGTCAACCCGCCCCGACACCCTGGCCTTCGGCCTGCACGACTCACCGGTGGGTCAACTCGCCTGGATCGTCGAGAAGTTCAAGGAATGGACGGACCCGGAGAAGGAACTGCCCGAGGACGCGGTGGACCGCGACACCCTGCTGACGAACGTCAGCGTGTACTGGTTCACCGGGACGGCGGGCTCGTCGGCCCACCTGTACTACGAGATGGCCCACGACCCGGGCGCCTGGGCACCCAAGGAGCGCGGCACCGTGCCCACCGCGGTGGCGGTCGCGCTGCCGTCCGACGTCGCCGTCCGCCGGTTCGCGGAGCGGGACCACCACGTGGTGCGCTGGACCGAGTTCGAGCGCGGCGGCAACTTCCTCTCCCTGGAGCAGCCGGGACTGCTGGTCGAGGACGTACGCGAGTTCTTCGCCGGCCTCGGCTGAGGCTGCGGGAGGCGCCGGCTTCGGGCCGCTACGGTCGCAGGCGGACCGGAAGCGCGCGGTGACCGTTGCTGATCAGCGACGGCAGCGGCCGCAACCCCCCTTCCTCGGAGGCAAGTTCTGCGTCCGGGAAGCGGTCGAGCAGGACGCGGAGCGCGATCTCGCCCTCCAGCCTGGCCAGTGCGGCGCCGAGGCAGAAGTGGATGCCGTGGCCGAAGGCGAGATGGTCCTTGGTGAGGCGGGTGACGTCGAAATCGTCCGGGGAGCCGTGCCAGTCCGGGTGGCGGTTGGCGGCGGCGTACGACGCGAGGATCGCCTCGCCCTCGCGTATCGTCTGCCCGTCCGGCAGCGGGATGTCGCGGACGGCGAAGCGCAGCGGCAGATGCTTGACGGGCGGTTCGTGACGCAGTGTCTCCTCCACCACGTCGGCCCACTCGGCCCGTCCCGCCCTGACGTGGAGGAGCTGTTCCGGCCGGGTCAGCAGGGTGGTGACGGCCTGGTCGATCAGGTTGACGGTGGTCTCGTACCCGGCGTTGATCATCAGGAGGAGCGTGTCGCGCAACTCCTCCTCGGCCAGGGCCGATCCGCCGTCCTCGTCGCGCATCGTGACCAGTGCCGAGGCCAGGTCGTCACCGGGCCCGGCCCGCTTGGCGGCGATGAGCTCCTCCAGCATCGCGTACAGCGCGTGGGTGTTGGAGGCGGCCTCCTGGGGGGAGAGCAGGGTGTCGAACACGCCGTCGACCAGTGTGCGGAACTCGACCCGCTGGTCCTCCGGCACCCCCATCAGACGGCCGATGACGGCGATGGGCAGGGGCACGGCGTACCGCTCCCGCAGATCGGTGACCGCCCCCGCCGGGGTGGTCTCCAGGTCGTCGGCGAGCCGGGTCGCGATCTCCTCGACCGCCGGCCCTAACGCGGTGATCCGCCGGGCGCTGAACGCGGGCGCGATGATGCGGCGCAGCCGGCGGTGGTCGCCCCCGTAGGCGGTGAACATGTTGGTGGCGGCGACCCAGAGCGCCAGCGGCCAGCTCTCCAGGGCCGCGCCGAAGCCCGGCCAGTGCCGTCGCCCGTCCTTGGACACGTCGGGGCTGGTGAGCAACTCCTTGAGCAGGAACGGATCCGTCACGGACCAGGCGGGCACGCCGAGGATGTCGATACGGGCGGCGGGCCCCTGGGCGCGTAACAGCCGGTGTTCCGCGTCGGCGTCGCCTGCCGCGGGGTCGAGCACGATCGGGGAGGACTGCCGGGACATGACGGGGCTCCTCGGGGCGGTGGGGTGGGCGCCGAGGTACTTACCCGTGCCCGAGGGCGCGAACGCGGCAGTGGCAAGCCAGAAGGGGTGCGCGGGCGCACGGGGGCGCGCGGGCCGCTCCGGGCGCGAGGAGGCCCGGCCTCAGCCGTTCAGCTCCTCGGGATTCGGACCACACCCTCCTGGATCACCGTGATGGCCAACTGCCCGTCCGCCGTGTAGATCCTGGCCTGCCCCAGCCCGCGTCCCCCCGACGCCGAGGGCGACTGCTGGTCGTACAGCAGCCATTCGTCGGCCCGGAAGGGGCGGTGGAACCACATGGCGTGGTCCAGGCTGGCGCCCACCACGTCACCGAGCGCCCAGCCGCCGCGCCCGTGGGCGAGCAGCACCGAGTCCAGCAACGTCATGTCGGACACGTACGTCGCCAGGCAGACGTGCAGCAGCGGGTCGTCGGCCAGCTTGCCGACCGTCCGGAACCACACCTGGGAGCGCGGTTCACGCGGCTCACCGGCGGTGGCGAACGGCGGGGCGTCCACGTACCGCAGATCCACCGCCTCCCGCGCCTCCAGCAGCCGGTCCACCATGAGCGGGTCCGTGAAGCGGTCCGCGTACCGGGGGAGCATCTCTGCGGCCGTCGGCAGCGTGTCGGGGTCCGGGGCGGACGGCATCTCCGCCTGGTGGTCCATGCCCTCCTCGTGCACCTGGAAGGACGCCGAGAGGTGGAAGATCGGCTTCCCGTGCTGGACGGCGACGACCCGGCGGGTGGTGAAGGACCGCCCGTCGCGGATCCGGTCCACGCTGTACACGATCGGCGCGCCCGGGTCCCCGAGCCGCAGGAAGTACGCGTGCAGCGAGTGCGCGGGCCGGTCCGCGGGCACCGTGCGGCCCGCGGCGACGAGCGCCTGCGCCGCGACCTGACCGCCGAAGACCCGGGGCACGACGGCGCTGCGGCTGCGGCCGCGGAAGATGTCCTGCTCGATCCGCTCCAGGTCGAGGAGGTCGAGCAGGGAGTCGAGTGCTTCGCTCATGGAAGAGGCGCAGTCCTTCTAGAGGCCCATGGACTTGGCGATGATCGACTTCATGACCTCGCTGGTACCACCGTAGATGCGGTTGACCCGGTTGTCCGCGTACAGGCGGGCTATCGGGTACTCGTTCATGTAGCCGTAACCGCCGTGGAGCTGGAGGCAGCGGTCGATCACGCGGTGCGCGACCTCGGTGCAGAACAGCTTCGCGGAGGCGGCCTCGGCGGGCGTCAGCTCCCCGGCGTCCAGGGCCTCGATCGCGCGGTCGCAGACGGCCTCGGCCGCGTCGACCTCGGCCTTGCAGGCGGCGAGTTCGAACTTGGTGTTCTGGAACGAGGCGACGCTCTGGCCGAAGACCGTGCGGTCCTGGGTGTACTGCTGGGCGAAGCGCACGGCGGCGGCGGCCTGCCCGTACGAGCCGACCGCGATGCCGAGGCGCTCCTGCGGGAGGTTCTGGCCGAGGTAGGAGAAGCCCTTGTTCTCCTCGCCCAGCAGGTTCTCGACGGGCACCTTGACGTCCGTGAAGGCGAGTTCGGCGGTGTCGGAGACCTTGAGGCCCAGCTTGTCGAGCTTGCGGCCGACCGAGTAGCCCTCGGCCTTGGTGTCCACGACCAGCAGCGATATGCCGTGCCGGCGGTCGTCCGGCCGGGGGGCGTCCGTGCGGGCGCAGACGATGACGCGGTCGGCGTGCACACCGCCGGTGATGAACGTCTTGGCGCCGTTGAGGACGTAGTGCGTGCCGTCCTCGGAGAGCTTGGCGGTCGTCCTCATCCCGGCCAGGTCCGAACCGGTGCCGGGCTCGGTCATGGCTATCGCGTACATGGTGGTGCCGTTGACGAAGTCCGGGAGCCAGCGCTTCTTCTGGTCCTCGGTGGCGTACGCCTTGAGGTACGGCAGGCAGAGCAGGACGTGCACGCCGGAGCCGCCGAAGGACACACCCGCGCGGGAGGTCTCCTCGTAGATGACCGCTTGGTACTTGAAGGACTCCTCGCCCGCGCCGCCGTACTCCTCCGGCACCTCGATGCCGAAGAGCCCCAGCTCCGCGAGCTTGCCGTAGAACTCGCGGGGCACCTGGCCGGCCGCGCACCACTCGTCGTAGACGGGGACGACCTCGGCCTCGATGAAGGCCCGCAGGGTCTCCCGGAACGCCTCGTGGTCCTCGTTGTAAACCGTACGGCGCACGGGGTGCCTCCTGGTGTCGGCGTCGGATCGGGCTTCGGCGGGTCTCGGCTCGGGGCGCGGATGCGGCCTGGGTGGTCTCGGCCCGGGTGGTTTCGGCCGTACACCTAAGCGCTTGCTCAGCCCTGGTCGAAAGTTACCCGGCGGTCATGCCGACTGTCCAGGGTGATGCCGCGCACCCCGCTCCCGGCCCGCCCCGCTCGACGGCCCGGCTCCGTCCGGACCACGGGGCTGAACGGGGTCACCGTGGGGCTCGCGCTGACTCCAATGGCGGGCCGGGGCGGACGGCCGCACAGTGGAACGAGGAGCTGACGAGGGTGCGAGCCGCCTCGTCGTGACAACTCTCTGTGAGGCGAATCATGGCTGATGCCGAATCCCTGGGCGGGAACTCCACGACAGGCAGCACATCGGAGAAGGCCGCGCGCGGCACGACCACCATCGCCGACGGTGTGGTGGCCACCATCGCGGGAATCGCCGTCCGCGAGACCGACGGCGTGTACTCGGTGGGCCGAGGGGCCTCGAAGGCCGTGGGCGCCGTCACCGGCCGTATGCCCGGGTCCTCCGGCGCGGGCCGCGTCGTCAAGGTGGAAGTGGGCGAGAAGGAGACGGCGGTCGATGTCGACGTCGCGGTCGAGTACGGCGTGCCGATCCACGAACTGGCCGACCGGATCCGGAGCAACGTGACGGACGCGGTGCAGTCCATGACCGGACTGAAGGTCGTGGAGATCAACATCAACGTCTTCGACGTCCACATCCCGGGCGACGACGACAACGACGACGAGGACCGCTCGCGTCAGAGCACCTCCCGCGTGCGGTGAGACGAGGCGCGGCCGGTGCCCTCGCGTCGGTGCGTCCCGCGCGGAGGCGGACATCGGACAGAGGCGCGGCCCCTCCCGGCAGACGGCGGGAGGGGCTCGCGCGATGCCGCCGGGCTCCCTACTGGGGCTTGAACGAGCGGATCTGGTAGTTGCCCTGGAGGTTGCCGCCGTTGCCGGAGGGCGTCGAGCCGACGCGCGACGTGTAGTTGGTCCCCGTGTAGTACTGCACGCGGTGGCCGGTCGAGTTCCACACGGAGCGGACGTTCTGACCCCGCTGGATGAACGAACAGTTGTCGGCCGTGTTCGCCAACTGGCTCTGGGACCACTGACAACGCGTGCCGCCGCCGTTCCAGTCGCTGTAGATACAGAAGTACCCGGAGGAGCAGCTGTACGCGGGAGCCGGCGCCGCCGGAGCGGCCTCGGCGGGGCCGACGAGACCGAAGGCGGCGGCGAGGGTGGCGGCGGCGAGTGCGGTGAAGCGGTTCAAGGGTGGGGCCCTTCCTCTGTGGGGCGATTCGGGGGGTGTCCCCGTGGACGGGTGGCTCCGTGAACGGGGCGTCTCCGTGCACGGGCGTCTCCGTGCACGGGGGGTCCATGAACGGGGTGTCCCCGTGAACGACACCAGCGTGACCCGGCCCTGACCTGCGCGGAAAGCGCCCGAACAGGGGGCGCCCGAGGCTTGTGGGGGCGGTGGTACGCGCCCCCTGTGCCCCTGTGCCCCGGCGGAGGCAGGGCGTTGTCAGTGGCGTGGTGCAGGATCGGGACGACGGATCACCGAGCGGGACGACGGGGGAGCACCATGGCCATCACGAACGAGCGGATGAGGCGGCACGCCTTCCTCCAGGGCCTCTACGACGACGCGTACTTCCCCGACCATGTGGTGGACCGGGGCAAGGCCGTCCTGGTCCACCTCTGCGAGACCATCGAGGCGCGGCAGCCGGCCGACCTCGCGGCGCTGTACGTGCTGACGCACGCGGCGACGGAGGAGTTCAACGCGCTGGAGGCCGAGTTCGAGGCAGCGGGGAGCGAGATCGAGACGGCCGCCCGGGAGGAGATAGCCGAGGACTTCTGGCTCGTCGCCACGGCATACGGCTTCGCGGAGGCGGACGTGGAGCAGCTCATCGCCCCCAGGGAGTGGTGAGACGACGCCCCGCCCGTCGCCGCGCTGTCCCGTCGCTCAGAGGGCGAGCCGGTCCGCCTTGAGAGCGGAGACGAAGGGCGTCCAACTGGCGGCGGGGACGAGCAGGACCGGCCCGGAAGGCACCTTGGAGTCGCGGACGGGGACGGCGGTGGGGTGGCCGTCCAGGACTTCGAGACAGCTTCCGCCTTCATTCCCGCTGTACGAGGACTTGCGCCAGCCGGCGCCTGCGGACACGTCCGAGGTGGGTTCAGTCACGATGTCCGTATTCCTTTGCAGTCGTCCTCAGCAGAGTCAATGACGCCGAGGGGCGGACGTGGAACAACTCATCGCCCCTGGGAAGTGGTGAGACGACACCGACGACATCCGGCCTTCGCCGCGTCGCTCAGGGACTGAGCAGGTCCGCCTTGAGGGCGGAAACGAAGGATGTCCAACTGGCGGTGGGGACCAGGAGGATCGGCCCGGAAGGCACCTTGGAGTCGCGGACGGGGACGGCGGTCGGGTGGTGGTCGATGACCTCGACGCAGCTGCCGGACTCGCTGTTGCTGTAGGAGGACTTGCGCCAGCCGTTGAGTGAAGGACCGTGGAGAACGGTGCGATCAGTCATGCTCTTCGAAGCCCTTCGCTGTCGCTTTCAGCAGTGCCAGCGACTCCCTCAGTGGCAACGCGTCGCTCAAGGCAAGAGCGTAGCGGCCTTGGAGAGCCTCGACCACGGCCGGGGAGTCGTGCAGCCTCCCCATGCGCAGACCTTCGCTGTATGCGACAGGCGGCTGATCCTCAAACCACATCAGCGTCAGCATGTTCTCCAGTAAGGGGTGATATCCGAGCGAGAACGGAATGATGTGCGCGCGAATGCGACCGCTCTCGACTAGTGCGGTGATGTGGCGCAGTTGCTCCGCCATGATCTCCGGACCCCCGATGGGGCGCCACAGCAACGACTCGTCCAGCAGTGCCCACACCACCGGCGACTTCGGGTCATCGAGGATCCGGGCCCGGTCGAGCCGTGCGACAACGGCCCTGTCACACTCGGCTTCGCTCAATGGCGGGTACCCCATGCCGAGCACAGCCCGTGCGTACCGCTCCGTTTGAAGGATCCCCGGCACGAAGGACAGGGCGAATTCGCGGATGACGACGGCTTGCTGTTCGAGGTGCTGGGCCGCGCCGAAGTAGTCGGCGACCGCAACGTCGTCCTGCCTCGGCAGAAAGCTGCTCAACACGTCCCCGGTGCCGAGGGCCCGGTCCAGCCTGCGCGCGTCCTCCCGGGACGGCACACGCCGTCCGCCCTCGATGTGGGAGATATGGGATCGGGTCATGATCGCCATGTCCGCCAACTGCTGTTGTGTCAGTCCCGCCGTCTCGCGCTGCGCCCGCAACCAATCGCCATAGGTATTACTCATTGTCAACTCCCGTGTGACGGATCACGTGTCACCAGCGACCCTCTGGCGAGCGTAGTCAGGTTCCTCTCACTCTGTGTGCAGATCGCTACACAGCGAGAGATGCAGCTGACACCCTCACCACCGGAGTTGACGACGTGCGACACGAGACACCAGCCGAGGCCCGACGCCTGCTCCCGTGGGCGAGCCCGGACGGCAACCCCTGCTACCTGCTCGGTGACGGCACCGGCTATGTCTCCCGGCTGGCGAACAATATGGAGAGCGTTCAACTGGGAATGGCCGACGAACTTCTCGGCCACGTCGCGGACATGCTGGACGATCCGCATGTCACCCCGGTCCAGCTGCGCTATGTGGCGGCACGCATGGCCGAGTCGCTTCGGGACGTACACCGCATCGCGGAGAGCCGGGGAGAACGCCTGGTCGCGCTCGGGCTCGGTGCGCAGAGCTGAGCGGGCGCCCGGGAGATCAGGAGTCGAGAACGGCTGCGACGCCTTCAATCTCCACGAGCTGGTCGTGGTACCCGAGGACGGTGACGCCCAGCAGTGTGCTGGGCACGTCGTGGTCTCCGAACGTGTCCCGGACGACCTGCCAGGCGGTCACCAGATCCTCCTGCCGGGTGGAGGCGACGAGTACCCGGGTGCTGATGACGTCCTCCAGTCCGGCACCCGCGGCGGCGAGGGCGGTCCGCATGTTCTCCAGGGCCTTCGCGGCCTGACCCGCGTAGTCACCGACCGCCGCGGTCGAGCCGTCCTCGTTCAGCGGGCACGACCCGGCGAGAAAGATCAGCCGCGCGTCGGCGGGCGCGGTCGCGGCGTAGGCGTACTCGGCCACATCGGACAGGGCGGTGGAACGGATGAGGGTGACGGCGCGGGGCATGGCGTACATCCAGTCGTTGCGGGCGGGTGGGGAAGCCTCATTCGTAGCAGCTTGCCGCCACCGTCTCCCGGTATTTTCCGCGTCCGCCATAGGCGGACAGCTCGGTGAGACGGGTGACTTGAACAGCGACATCGGGATTGCAACCGCGTTCCGACAGTCCCGCAGGACCGGAGGCGATCCTCGCAGCGGGAAGTTTAAACGTGTGTTGGTGTTCGTTTTTGGTGCCCTGGCCCACAGATCTCATTCCGCGCCTCTGCCATCAACTGCCGCTTCGAAGTGGCGACGGTGGCCGGTGGCTTTCTCCTACATTCGACCTGACATATCTTCCAGTGCATCCAACGAAGAAGCTGGAGTGGGTACCGTGCCGACGATTTCGCTCAGTCCCGTTCGTGGAAGATGGGCGAGCCAGCTCAGAGCGACGAGTGCGGTGAGCCCTTGTGAATGAGCCTCTCGCAGTCGCAGTAGCCACTCCCTGCCGGCTTCGAACGCCGAGTCCCCGGCGGCTGTCCGAGGTTCGTAGCCTGCGGCTTCGTCATCGGCCGAAGCCCACAGGTAGCCCAGCACTAGGCCCTCGTGTTGGACCGTGAAGTACCGGACTGGGTGATCGGTGGTCTCCGAGTACTCCTCTTCAGAGGGCGGGAGGCTCGACCGAAGTCTCCGCGACCGAGCTGGGATTTCGAAGGTTCCCCAGGAATCATCGTATGCAGGGCCTTCGTCTCTTACGTCCTCAAATCCTGTCTCTGTCGGTGCCGCGTACCGGTTCGAGTCGCCGGGTGTGGGTGTGCTGCCGAGCAGGACCGAGATGGCCTTCAGCGCCGCAGCGAGGCGCGGAGAATTCTCGGCATGCGTTTCAAGCTGTTCCCGATCCCTTGTGTCTACGGTCAGCCATGCATCGGAATACGTTTCCAGCGTCACGAGGGCAAAGTCCCTCGCCCAGGCGTCGACCTGGACAATGAACATCTTCTCGGCACGAAATTTTGTCCCTGATGCAGACCAGAACCCGGGGCACTGTAGTCGGAAGCTGACGAGGGCGTGATCCTGAGGTAGAGCTCGCTCTGCCTCCGCCACGGCCTGTGAGAGTATTGTTTCCGATTTCAGAGTCGCGAACTCCAAAGTAAATCCGTTGACTTCGACGAGGGGAGGCGCCGTGTTCGGCATCGAACGAACAGAGAGGGAGCCTTTTGCTGTGGGTGCAGCCAGCTCATGCCGGAGCAAGATGCTCCACACGGCGGCAGCGGTCTCCACCGCGCGGAGCGGCGGACTTTCGGTCATCTTGTTTTGCGTGATTTCCCAAGTCCAGTCGCCGACAGGGTCTTCGGAGGTGATCACAGGGCGTCCTTGGGGTCGAACTTGCTACCGGGGGGGACTACGAGCGTCCCGTCTTCGAGGCGGATCACGAAGGTAATTCCTTCCCCCTTGGCGCCGTTGCGCCCGTGATGCACATCCATGAGAGCATTATAGTAGCCGTCGGCTACCCAGCTGGCGCATGTTCCGCGACCTCCATCGACGAGGAACACGCGGTAGTCCGCCTCGGCCTTCGCCAGTTGGAGGAGGTACTTGCCCCTTGTGATTTCACTGACGGGGTCAAGAGGGTCGTTGAGATGTTTCAGCTGGTATCCATAAATCTCTCCCGAGTCGGTTTTGATTCGGATGTCCAAATCGGAGCCGACGGGAACTTTGTGCTCAAAATCGATGGAGTGTGCCGGGACGCCGCTCCGTACAAGGTCATCAGCGAATATGAGCTGGTCGGCGCCGGGCCGGAACATGGCAGTCTTGTTCGCCCCGAGGGAAGATACGACCTGGCCGAAACCGTCACTCTTGCTGAAGTGGCCTGAACCAATAATTTCGGCAATTCGGTGACCATCGGGTTCCGATGCGAGTCGATCGAGTACCCTTTCGAGAACATTCGGCTTCGGGCGCTGTTTGCCAGGAATCTCTTTTATCGCTGCACGGAGCTGCTCTTCCGTCGCGCCCCCACGGGCCATCGGGTCACGTCGGCCGGCACCGAAGGGGTCAGGCGGGACTGTTTGGCCGTCGGCTCCGTCAGCATGGGCGCCATGGGGAGCTCCAGGCCCATCAGTGACGTTGCTGTCAAATCCAGCTTCGCCGCCATTGTGTTCCATGCCTTCTGGGTGGTGACGCGTTTCTGGCTCTGCACTACTACGCCTGGTATCGGGCTCACCGGGGTGTGGGTGGGGTTTGCTCTCGGGTAGATCCCCGTCAGCCTTGCTTCCGTGCGGCCCAGGACCGGTACCGCCTCCCGGCGTACCGTCGCCCGGGCGGCCAGCAGCCCCGTGGGGATCCAGGCTGTTGCTCGGCATGTTGTGGGCCACGCCGCCGGGGGCGCCGCCGGGTATCCCGCCTCCCGGCACCTTGTCCCCGGCCCGTCCGACGTCGCCCGGGCCGTCGCCCGCCCGCGCCCCCGCTCCGGCCAGCACCGGCTGCCTGGCCGGGGTTTCCGCGCGGGTGTGGTCCGGGGTGTCCGTGTCGGTCGTCCTGCCCGCTTCCCTGGGGGCATCCGCTGCCTTCTGGACGACGTTGCCGTGTTCGTCGTAGAGGTTGCCCTTGAGGTCGGCGTAGGCGGCGCCTTCGTCGAAGGGGTTCTTCACGGTTCCTTCGGGGAGGGCGATCGTGCCCTCCGGGAGTCTGACGGTGCCGTCGGGGAGTCTGACCGCGCCGTCGGGGAGGGTGGCGCCGGCCGGGACGTCGAGGGTGCCGTCTGTGAGGCGGGTCCAGCCGGCGGGGAGGGTCAGGACGTTGTCGGGGAGGGGCGGGATTTCGACCTTGCCCAGGTTCTTGAGGCCGGCCATGACGTCGCCGATCTTCGACAGGCCGACGCCCGCGCCCTTGAAGACGTACGTCATCGGGTCGACGAACCGGCCCACCTTGCCCGCCGCCGTCAGGGCCTTGGCGGCGAGCGCGCCCTTGCCGGCGCCGGAGGCCGCGGCGCCGGTGCCGCCGGTGAAGACGGTGGTCACGACGTTGAAGGTGACGGCGCCCGCCGCGCGGGACGGGTTCTCGCCCCACTGGTCCCACGCCAGCAGCGCCTTGCCGGTCTCCTTGACCGCGGTGCGCGAGTCACGCAGCCAGCCGGGCATGTCCTTGTCGTCGGCGCTCCAGAACATCTCCCCGGCGACGGGGACGACGCTGATCACCACGCCGGTGGCGAGCTGGGCCAGGCCCTTCCACGCCTGGCCGGCCGCGTCGAAGCCGTCGTAACCGACCAGGGTGCCCAGGCCCTTGATCGTGCCCCACACCCCGTCGACGAAGAAGCCCTTGGTGAACTCCCAGGCGTGCTCCCACACCTGCCACCCCGGGATCGACTCGACGAGCGGGTCGCCCCAGGGGAGGCCTTCGGCGTGCTTGTAGGTCTCGGCGTCGAAGCCGTACTGGTGCGCGCTGTCGGAGCCGTCGCTCTTCTTCAGCGGCACGCCGCAGACCAGAGCGACGATCTTGTTGTAGCAGGCGATCTCCGCGTCCTGGAACGCGGCCAGGGTGTCGGCGATCTGGTCGCGGCGGTGGTTGTTCTCGTCGATCAGGTCGCCGTCCTCGCGCCACTTGTCGTCGGCGTTGATCTTGACGAGGAACGCCCCGGCGTCCCGCTTGATCTCCTTCAACTTCTCGACCAGCGGATACACCTCGTCCGAGTATGTGCTCAACGCCCGCGAAATGGCCGTGAGATCGGACTTCAGCGTCTGGCCGGTGTCCACGACCGGCTTCGTCGTGGCGAAGAGCTGCTCCGCCTCGGGGGCCTGGTAGAAGGCCTGAAGGCCGCCGAAGCTGCTGTGGACGTCCCCGGTGGTCGTCGCGATGGTCTCCGCGGCCGAGGACAGCTCGGTGACCTTCACGTCGAGCGTCGCCAGATTCCCGGTGAAGACCGGGATGCCCTCAAGGGCTATCGGCTTGTCGTCGCTCACTTGCGGCCCCCCGGCGCGTCCTTCAACAGGTCCAGGCGTACGGCCTTCGCCGCGTCCTGTGCGTGCTTCGCGGCGTCCAGGTCGCCCGCCATGTACTCGTTGGTGGCCTTCGCCGCCCCCAGGACGGCCGCCTGGATGCGTTCCGCCATCGACTTCAGATCGCTCTGCCGTACGGAGAGGTACTGGCTCAGCGCCGAGGCCACCGGCCCCACCGCGGGTTGCGACAACGGCGCCGCCCCCACCGGCACCGGGCCTTGCAGCGGTGCCGCGGCCTCCGTGCCCGGCACTGCCGTCCCCGCGGCCGTCGCCGCCTCCGACATCGTCGTGACCAGAGCCGTCAGCGCCTTCTCCAGGTCACCGGCGTGTGTGCCGGTGACCTGCAACTGGCCCTGTACCCCCTGCGGCTTGATGTCCCACGCCGACATGACGTCCCGTTCCCCCGCCCCGTATACCGATCCGCTGCCGTACGACCACCACCACGTGCCACCCGCACGGCAGGAACGCTCCTCCCGCCGCGGGCGGCAGCGGCTCAGCCGATGTTGTCGACCGCCGCCTTGGCGCGTGCGAGCGTCTGGTGCGCCGTGTCGTCGTTCTTCTCCAGCGTCGTCTTCAGCAGCTGGATGATGTTGCGGACCTCCTGCGAGGTGGTGTTCCAGCGCAGTTCCTTGCCGTGGTACTCGTCGGCCACGCCGTCGGCGGCGAAGTCCGCCATGGCCGCCTTCACCTGGGCGTCCCGCGCCCGGATCACCTGCTCCAGACGGCCGATCACCGCCTGGATGTTGCCCTGCGCCTCGGTCGACGCGCCGGTGTCGTACGAACGACGGTCACTGTCCCCAGCCATGGTCACTTCTCCCCGTGAGATGAGATCGGAATAGGTCGTCGCGAGCGGGACGGTCAGCCGCGGCCCGAGAAGCGGGCCGCGTCGAAGTTCGCCGACGCCATCAGGGACGTCGCGTTGTCGCCCTGCTCCTGGTCGCCCGTGCCGAACGCCGCGTCCATCCCGGACTGGCCCCCGAGCAGCGCGGCCAGCGAACCGTTCAGCGCCGCCGTGATCTCGTCCGAACGCTCCTTGAACGAGTCGAACGCCACCCGGCCCGCACCGTTGAACTTGCCCTCCAGCGGCTGCGCGGCCGCGATGAGCTGACGGATCAGGTCGCCGAGGTCCGTACTCGACTCCTGCGAACGCGACATCAGGTTCGTCAGAGCCGATGCCCCCATGTCGAACTTCATCTGATTCCCCCAGCAGTCTGAACAACCGTACGAATATTCATGTCTATCAACCGGACATGGCCGGTGCAATCGGCTATCCGGTCACTGTGGCTGTTCCATGACGGAACGCCATATCCCCTCAGGTGCCTTTGAGATGGCGTACCAGCCGCTCGAAGTCGGACCAGCCCGCGAGGTCCGACGGATCGCCCGGCAGCGGGTAGTACAGCGCGGGACGGGCGCGCGGGCCCAGGTGGACCGGGCGGGCGGACAGCGGGGTGTTCCGGGCACGGTCCCCGGGGATCTGCCGGACCTCCTCCGCGCCGAGTACGAAGGCCAGCGGGACGCCGGGGCCCTCGAAGCGGGGCGGCACCGCGAGGTCGCGGCGGGCCTTGCGGAGCTGGACGAGCATCGACTGGAGCCGGTGGCGGGTGGCGAGCACCTCGGCGGCCCGGGGCAGCGCGTCCAGCGGTATCTCCTCGTCCGGCCCGTACCCGAACGCCAGCGTCACCTCCTCCTCCACACCCGCCGTCGTCCGGGTGACGCGCACCGTGGCGATGCCGGGCCGGTCCGGCGTGCCGACGACGACGGTCCACGTCGGTTCGGGCGCCCGCTCGAACGCGAGGTCGGTCAGGCGCTGCGGTGACCAGGGGAGGTTGGCGGGTTCCGCCGTCCCCCAGCCCGCCGGGGGCGCGCCGGTGAGCTCGGTCCACACGGACTCCAGGCCGCCCCCGAGCACCAGGCGGTCGTCGGCGGGGTGGACCGAGCGGAACGTCAGCGCCAGTTGGCGTTCGGCCGTGTCCGCCGTCTCCTGGTAGGTGGCGGCGACCAGGGCCCGCAGGTCCTCGGGGATGGCGCCGGACCCCGGAACGGGGGCGAACATGCCTTCCTGCCAGCGGAGTACGGCCCCGGACAGTCCGTCGTAGTAGCCGTCCCGCTCGTCCTGGACGATCCAGCGGGACGGCCAGGTGCTCAGGATGTGGCGTGCCGCGGGGGAGAGCGTCGTCCCGGGCGGGGTGACGACCTGGAGCCCCAGGCCCGACTCGGCGGCGGCCCGGAAGGCGTCGGCGAGCCACGCGGTCAGGGCGACCACCGGGCGGTCCTGGATGACGACGGCGACCTTCTCGGTGAGTACGTCGACGGCGGGCACCGCGGCCGCCGGGACGGGGGCGACGCCCACCCCGTCGGTGGGCACCACGGCCAGTGAACGGGCGGCCTCCGGTGGCCAGGCCGAGCCGCCGGCCAGGTGGGCGAGCCGGGCGGCGAAGGTGCCCGCGAGCCGTTCCGCCTCCGCGACGCCCGTGGTGGCGCGGGCCTCCGTCCACCAGAAGGGAACCGGCGGTGCCGTGGCGCCGAGCAGGCGTTCCGCCTCCCCGGCGACCTGGACGAGCAACGGCGCCTCGACGGAGACCAGGGGGCGGCCCTCCGCGTCGCAGAGCTGGACGACGGCGCCGTCGGCATGGGTGTCCACCAGCTTGTCGGGCCCCCCGGAGAGCAGCCCCACCAGCACGGTCCAGGGGTCGGGCATACGGGTGGTGAGGGCGATGACGTCCTTGGTCATGCGGCGTCGGTTCCTTCTGGGTCAGGAGGTGAGCTGCTACGCGGGCGCGTACACGGTCTGGATCAGGCGGTTCGGCTGTCCTCTGCGGATGAACACGCCCCGGCCCGCGGGCTGCCGGCTCGCGTACACACCGGGGAACAGCTGGCCCTCGCCGCGGTCGCCCGCCATGAGGACGGCCGAGGCCCCCGACTCACGCAGCCCCTGCACCAGTTGCTCGTACATGCCGCGCGAGGCGCCCGCGACCCTGCGCGTCAGGACGAAGTGGAGGCCGATGTCGACCGCGGCGGGGATGTACGGCAGGAAGGGCGCGAGCGGCGACTGGCCCGCCGTGGTCAGCACGTCGTAGTCGTCGACGAGCACCACGATCCGGGGGCCGCCGCCCCAGCTGCCGGGCTCCAGGTCCTCCAGGCGGGCGCCCTCGTCGGGCAGCCGCCTCTCCAGCTCGGTGGCGATACCGGCGGCGAGCGCCCCGCACAGCTTGCTGTTGTAGGCGTACCCGCCGTTGTACTCCTCCGGGATCGCGCCGCGCAGGCTCCGTCGCGGGTCCATGACGGCGAAGACCAGTTCGTCCTCCCCGTAGCGGTCGATGAGGCCGTGGGCGACCGTCTTGAGGAGGTTCGTCTTCCCGCACTCGCTGTCGCCCATGACCAGCAGGTGCTGATCGTGGTGGAAGAGGTCCAGCAGGGCGGGGGCGAGCGCGGTCTGGTCCAGGCCGATCGGCACACGGCGGGGCTCGGCGGCCGGCCCCGGGAGCAGGTGGGGCTCCACCACGTGCGGCAGGACCCGTACGGGCTGGGCGACCTCCCCGCTCCACGCGGCGCGGATCGAGCGGGCCGAGCGCTCCAGCACCGCGCCGAGGTCCGTGGTGTCGGACAGGCCGTCCGTACGCGGCAGCGCGGCCTGGGCGAAGAGCTTGCCGTCGGTCAGGACCCGGCCGGGCTCCTCGGGTGACAGGGTCTGGGCGAGCTTGCGCTCGATGCTCGACTCGCCGGGGTCGTTCAGACGCAGTTCCATCCGGGTGCCGAAGGCCGACTGGACCGCGATGCGCACGTCGTTCCAGCGCAGCATCCCGGCGACGACGTGGATGCCGTAACCGCCACCGCGTTTGAGGACGTCCCCGACCGCCTCGTCCAGGTCGTCGAAGTCGTCGCGCAGCGCCCCGAAGCCGTCGATCACGAGCACGATCTCGGCGGACGCCAGCTGCGGCAGCCGGCCCGCCCGGTGCAGGGTGCGCAACTGCTCGACCGAGTCGATGCCGTGTTCGCGGAAGAGGTCCTCGCGTGTGGCGAGCATGCTCCGGACCACCTCGACCGTCCGGGCGGCGCGCTCGCGGTCGGCACGTCCGGCGATGCCGCCGACGTGCGGCAGGCCGCCCAGGGCCTGGAGGCCGCCGCCGACCAGGTCGAGGCCGTAGACGCCGACCTCCTGCGGGGTGTGGGTGAGCGCGAGGGACAGGACCAGGGTGCGCAGCAGGGTCGTCTTGCCGGACTGCGGACCGCCGATCAGGGCGACGTGGCCGCCCGCCACGGTGAGGTCCAGGTACCACTGCCCCTGCCACTGCCGGGCCGGGTCGTCGAGCAGGCCGAGCGGAATCCGCAGGGTGCCGCGCCGACGGGAGAGCTGCATGCCGCGCGGCCCCGCGTCCAGGGGGCCGGCGGCCCGGTCCAGGGAGATCGCGTCGGGCAGGGGCGGCAGCCAGATGCCGCGGACCGGTGCCGCTGCGGCCTCCTCCAGCTGGCCGACGACGACGCCCATCTCGGTCGGGCCCGTCTCGCGGCGCCGGGACGCCGGTTCGGGCGCACCGGGCGTCTCGGGGTCCCCGAGGGTGTTGTAGGCCTCGTACGCCAGCGCCAGGGGGCCGGTGTCGTCCTCGTCGGTGCGTTCGGCGGGGCCGCGGTAGGCGCCGGAGACGTAACTGGCCTTGAAACGCTCGTAGTGGCTGGTGTCCACCTTGAGATAGCCGAAGCCGGGGAGCGGCGGCAGGTGGAAGGCGTCGGCCGTGTCCAGCACGGTACGGGACTCGTCGGCGGAGAAGGTGCGCAGGCCGAGCCGGTAGGAGAGGTAGGTGTCCAGACCCTTGAGCTTGCCGCCCTCGATGCGCTGGCTGGAGAGCAGGAGATGGACGCCGATGGAGCGCCCGATGCGGCCGATGGACAGGAACAGGTCGATGAAGTCCGGCTTGGCGGTGAGGAGTTCACCGAACTCGTCGATGACGACGAAGAGGTGCGGGAGCGGGTCCAGGTCCGGCCGTCCGGTGGCGCGCAGCGCGGCGTAGTCCCCGATGTCGGCTATGTTGCCCGCGTCCTTGAGGGTCTGCTGGCGGCGCTTGACCTCCCCGGCGAGTGAGGCGTGCACGCGCTCCACGAGGCCCGCCTGGTTCTCCAGGTTGGTGATGACGCCGGCGACGTGCGGCAGCTTCGCGAAGGGGGCGAAGGTGGCCCCGCCCTTGTAGTCGACGAGGACCAGGGCGAGGTCCTCGGGCGGGTGGGTGGTCACGAGGGCGAGGACGAGGGACCGCAGAAGTTCCGACTTGCCCGAACCGGTGGCGCCGACACAGAGACCGTGCGGTCCCATGCCCAGCTCCGAGGACTCCTTGAGGTCCAGCAGCACCGGTTCGCGCGCGTCGTTGACGCCGATCGGCACCCGCAGGAAGGCGCGTTCGGGTCGCGGTGCCCACAGGCGGGACAGGTCCAGGCGGGCCACGTCGTCGATGCCGAGCAGGCCGGCGAAGTCGACGGGCCCGGACAGCGGGGCGTCCACCAGCGATTCGGCCGACAGGCGCGAGGGTGCGAGCATCCGGGCCAGGCCCTCGGCGAACGGGGCGCCCACCTCGTCCACGTCGCCGTGGGCGCCGACCGGTTCCTCCTCGCGCAGGTCCTCGATCACCACCTGGCCGCCGTCGACGGTGATCCGGACGCCCACCTGCCCCGGTTCCTGGACCCGCTCCGCCAGGAGGTGCAGGACGGTGACGCCCATCTCGCGCAGCCCGACCGCCTCGTCCGGACGCGGCAGTTCGACCGCGTCCTCGCCGTGGCCGTCCGCGACGACGACGAGCCGCGACGTCATGGTGAGGGCGTCCCGGCCGGCCAGGCCCCGGCGTACCTCGGCCGCGTAGGAAGCGCGGCGGCGCAGCTCCGGGCCGAGCTGCCGGGCGAGCTGCGGGGCGGACGGGGCGATACGGCGGGCGGCGACCGGTCCGTCGAGCTGCTCCGTGTCCAGGAGGTGGGGCAGCCACTTGGCCCACTCCCAGTCGGCGATCCGGTCGCCGGGCACGGCGAGTGCCAGCGCCACGTCGTCGGGGGCGTGCGTGGCCGCCGTCTGGACGAGCAGCGCGCGGGCGACCCGGAGGCAGTCCTCGCGCGGCCCGACGACGCTGATGTCGCCCACCCGGTCGAGCGGGACGGTGAGAGGGAGTTCGGTGCCGGTCCGGAAGCGGTTCATCAGCGCCGACGCCTCGTTGAGCATGAAGAGGTCGGGCGGTGTGAGCACCGACGAGCCCTGGTCGGCGATCCGCAGATCGCGTACGGGCATCTCGCCGGTGCCGATCCGCACCCGCAGGAAGTCGGGGTCGGCCCGGCGGCGCTCCCACAGCCGGGCGGGGTCGCGCACGATGTCGTACAGGGCGTGCGGGGGCGGGTTGAGGAGGTCGGCGCGCTCCCGCCGGGTGCGCTCCTCGGCGGACAACTCCTCGCGCAGGTCCTCGATATAGGCGAGGTAGGCCTCCCGCTGGGTGCGCCGGGTGCGCTGGGCCTTGCCGCGCTGGGAGAAGAGGAGGGCGACGGAGCCGAGGACGGTGACGACGAGGATGATCGCGCCGAGCCCCGCGAACTGGCTGTTGCGCACGACCGTCATCATGACGACGGAGGACATGACCCCTGCCACGGGCAGCAGCGACATGGCGATGCTGCCCGCCTTGCCCTCGGGCAGGTTGGGCGGTGCCTCGATGGTGCGTGGTCCGGGGGCGGCCGGAGGCCTGGTCGTCCTGGCCGGGCGGTGTACCAGTCGGGTGCTCATCGTCGTCCGTCACTCGTCGTCTGTGAGATGTCGTCGTCCGGCGCTCACGGAGGGGCCCGGTACGGGGTCAGCGGCGCTTCTGGGAGAGCTGGAAGACGTCCGCGGCGAGGCGGGTGGCGGCCCGCCGGGTCGGGTGGGCGAGCAGCTCGGTACGGATCGTGCCGCCGGCGGCCAGGTGCGCGTCGTGGGGGAGGACGTGTACCGCGGCCCCCGTCGAGGTGAGCTTCCGCGCCGCCCGGACCAGGTCGACGCCGGGCCGCGGCACCTGTTCGGTGAGCACCACGACCGTGCCCTCGATGACGTACCGGGGCAGTCCCCGCATCCACTGGAGCACGTTGTAGGTGCTGGTGAGGCCGTCCAGCGTGGCCGGGGTGGCCAGCACCCGGGCCTGGGAGGCGGTGAGGGCGACCCGGGCGACCTCGGCGGGCAGCGTCTCGCAGTCGACGACCGTCACGCCGAAGTAGCGGCGCAGGGAGACCATCACCCGCTCGTACGCCTGGACGTCCAGCATCGCGCCGATCTGGCCCTGGCTGCCGGGGAGCAGCCAGGCGTTCTCCGGGAGCTGGACGAGATAACCGGTGATGTCGAGGAGGGACATCTGCGGCTCGACGATGCCGGCCATGTCACCGGTGGTCCAGCGGAGGCTCCGGGCGCCGAGCCGGATCGGCAGTGAACCGAGCGCCGGATCGGCTTCGACGAGGAGGACCGGGTCCTGCCGGTAGTGCGCGTACGCCGTGCCCAGCAGGGCGGCGACCGTCGACTTCCCGGCTCCGCCGCGGATGGAGGTGACGGCTATCTGTCTGCCGGTCGTGACCGGCTGCTGGAGCAGCTCGGCGGTGCCGGTGAGTTCGGCGACCTCGCGTGCCGCCGATGAGGAAACGGTTCGCCTTATGGCGCGCACGGTACGGGCGGCGAGGTGTTCGCCGTGTCGTGCCTTGCGGACGGCGGCGGCGAGCTCCTCGTCCACCACGGCCCGGGAGCCGGGGGCGGTCCGTGGGGGCGCGGCGGGGGCGCGGTGTGCGGGCGTCTGCTCGACCGGCCCGGGCCGGTCGGCGGCCACCGGGGCGCCGGGGCCGGGCGCGACGGCGCTCGGGGGAGCGCCGGGTGACGGCTCGGCGGGCCGGTCCGGGCCCCTCAGGTCCCGCAGCACGTCGCCCTGCCAGTTGTCCGCGTTCGGCATGTCTGCCCTTCTCCTCCGCCGCGCCCGTGGCCAGGCCGGCCGCGCGTTGACTCAGAACTTGTCGAGCAACTGTCCGAACACGCCGAACGCTCCGACGGCGAGCGGGAAAAGCGCCACCATGCCGAGGGATTCGACCAGGTCGGCCGTGCGCCGCAGCCGCACACGCACGTGCTCGGGCGGCTCCACCGCCAGGGCCAGCAGGGGGAGCACCGCGGCCACGCACAGCACGGCGATCGCCCCGGCGCCCCCGGCGTGGTCCATCCACAGCATCATGAGGCGTACGAGGAGGAGCCCGGCCGCGGCGAAGAGCGCGGTGACCTCGGCCACCAGGGGGAAGGCCCGTGCGCGGGAGAGCAGCACCACCGTCAGGACCGAGGCCAGCAGCACGGTCCAGACCGTGGGCCGGCCGGCCGAGGCGAGCAGCCAGCCGGCGCCGGCCGCCGAGAGGGCGGTGACCAGCGTCGCCAGGGCCAGACCTCGGTGCGTGGCCGCCAGCGCGTTGCCCACCTCGTGACGGCTGACGGACAGACCGCCGGACCGGCGGTCGTCCAGCGCTGTGAGCCCCGACGCCATCAGCGCCAGCCGGGGCAGCAGGCCGAGCAGGACGACGGAGAAGACCGCCATGACGGCACCGAGCCGGGCGGGGTCGTCCTGTACGGCGGCGACGGCCTCCCACACGACGGTGACCGCCGCGCCGGCTCCGGCACCGATCAGCCCGCCGCGCCCGAGCGCCGAGAAGTGTCCGAGCAGGACCAGTGTCAGGACCAGCGCACCCGCGACCGCGGCCAGCCGCACCGTCCACGGCCAGTCGTACGCGTCGGCGGCGGTCCACGCGGTCAGGACGCTCAGTCCGCCGGAGACGGACAGCAGGGCGGTCGCCAGGCCGCGGTTGCCCTGCCCGGCCTTCGCTACGAGAGCGCCCGCGGCGAACAGGACCAGTGTCACGGCGGCGAGGGCCCCGGCCAGGGAGCCGGGCGCGAACTCGCGGCGGGCGAGCAGCGCGGCCGAGACCGCGAAGGCGACGGTCGCGAGGCCCGCGCAGGCGCGGCGTGCCGCAGGGCGCCAGCGCCAGGTCCGAAGGTCGAGGTCGTCGGCCACCTGGTCCGTGACGTCGTGGACGACGGGTGCGGGCGGCGCGGAGTGGCTCCTGACCAGCCGGAGTACGGCGCCGTCGGATATGCCGGACGACGCCAGGGTGCTGTCGTGCGGCAGGGCGGAACCGTCGGACGTCAGCAGTTGCCGGGTGAGCGGACGTGTGGCGACCCGGTCGTCGAGCAACCGCAGGATGTCCGGCAGCAGGTGACCGATCGGTGTGTCGGAGGGCAGGACGATGTCGGCCCGGCGACGCTCGCCGACCAGGGTCACCCGGCTCAGTTCCGTCCGGGAAGTCATTGCTGTGCTCGCCACTTACGGGAACCTACCATCGCGACGTAGGGAACTCTGGGGTTTCGAGGGGGCGTTGCTGGGTCTGACCGGCGGGCCCTGTGAGCATTACGGGAAGCAGGAAAGCCCGGTGGCCGCGCGGTTGGCAGCCGCCTGTTGAACGCGCCCTCGGATACGGTCATTTCCGCGCTACCGGTCAATTCGTCGGCTGTTCGTACTGCTGGGTCCGGCGCTGCTGTTTTTCCTGTTCGGCCTGCTGCTTGTCCAACGTGTGCTGGAGGAAGGACCATCCCACGCATCCCGCGCACAGTACGGCGGCGACGGCGACTCCCGCGAAGGCCTTGCCGAGCCGTTCGTCCGCCGTGCGGCGGGCCCGCTGGGCCCCGAACAGCAGCGCGTCGCGCATGCGTCGACGGCGTACGCCCACCGACTCCAGCAGTTGGCTGTCGTAGTCACGTGCCATTCCGCCCCCGCCCCCCTTGCTTTGCCTCTGCAACATAGGCCATGGGCGCCCGGACGGACATGCCGGGGCGTACCGTCCCGGCCGTTTTCCAGGCCGTTCGGGTGGGGTTCGGACGGAACGGCGTCGGTTCCGCTCAGGAAAGGCCGTGGGGGCTGGGGGTGTGCGTTTCCGCGTTGTTCGCCGCGTTCTCGGTGACGTTCTGCCGCTGTTCCGTCCGGGCGAGATCCTTCGCCAAGGGCGCCGGTTCCGGGTCCTGGGGCCGGACCAGGCGGTGCTGGATCAGGCAGGTCGCCACCAGGGTGGCGCCCAGCACCGGCCAGGCGAGGGCGCCCACGCCCACGGCGGCGCCGACCACGATCGGGCCGAGGCTGCGCTGCGCCGACTGGGCCAGGCCGTGCACCCCGAGATAGGCGCCCTGGGCGTCGCCGGGGGCGAGGGCGACGGAGAGTTCCCAGGAGGACAGGGAGTGCAGGATCTCCGCCAGGGTGAACGCCACGGCCGCGACCAGGATCGCCCCGGTGGCGAACCACGGACCACCGCCGGCCGAGGCCGCGAGCGCCGCGCCGCCCGCCAGGAACGCGACGCCGATGGGAAGAAGCAGGCGGCGGGCGGCGGCCGGGGTCTCGCCGTAGCGGGACAACGGCACCTGGAGCACGATCACCAGCACGCTGTTGAGCACGAGGATCAGCGGAACCAGCCCGACCGGGGCGTCGGTGGCGTGCACGATCCACAGCGGGAACCCGACCTGGAGCACGCTGTCGTCCAGGAAGAGCCAGACCTCCGTCGTCGTGAAGGCGAGATAGCGGCGGTCACGCCACGGCGTCGGCCCCTTCCCCGTCTGTGCGATACGGGCGCCCTGCTCCGCCACCACGCGGCCGGGCGCGGCCGGTTCGGCGCACCGCAGCGTCAGGACCGCGATCACCGCGTACGAGCCGACGTTGGCGAGCAGAAGGGTCTCGTAGGCGGTCGCGGTGCCCACGGTCAGGACGGCGGCGGCCCCCGCCCCGCCCACGGCCCAGCCGATGTTGACCGCCGTGCGCTGGATGGCCTGGTACCGCACGCGTTGCGGGCCCGCGACCCGTGCGGCGAACAGTTTGGTCAGGACGCTCGACGCCCGGTCCGGCAGCGCCCCCAGTGCCGAGAACAGCACCAGCGGCAGGAACTCGTGCGTGGTCAGCAGCGCCGCCAGGGCCGCGCCCCGCACCAGTTGGGCGACGACGAGGACGCGGGTCACCGGGAAGCGGTCGGCCAGCCGTCCGGCGAGGGGCGGGCCCGCGATGCCCAGGACCCCGGACACGCCCAGCAGGGTGCCGATCTGACCGACCGACAGGTGCGCGACGTAGATGAAGTAGAGCGTCGACGCCCCGGCCCACAGGCCCGTACCGATCTTGTCGATGACGGCGATGACCAGCATCCGTCTGCCGTCACGGCCGCCCGGTACGACGAGCCGCCGGGTGAACGGGACCCGGCCGGCCCCGCTCACCCCGGTTTCCCTCACCCCGGTTTCCCTCACCCCGGCTTCCCCCGCCCCGGCTTTCTCCGTCTCGGCTTCCCCCGCCCCGGCTTTCTCCGTCTCGGCTTCCCCCGCCCCGGCTTTCTCCGTCTCGGCCCGCTTCTTCACCGGCTTCATCGGTCCCCCTTGACACAGTTTTTGTATCGGTACAAACTTGCGTCTGTGGCAGAACAATATGCGCTCTCCGGTGGGACGGCCAGAGAGATTTCCGCTTCCGTCGAAAGCCGTGTCGCCGACGGCACACTCCGGCCGGGCGCTTCGCTGCCTCCCGTGCGCCGGCTCGCGGAACACCTCGGTGTGAGCGCCGGTACGGTCGCGGCGGCCTACAAGGAGCTGCGCGGGCGCGGGGTGGTGACGACCCTGGGGCGCGGCGGCACCGTGGTGGCGGCCGCGCCCTCCGTCACCTCCCGGCGGCCGCCCAGGGTGCCCACGGGGCTGCGGGACCTGGCGGGCGGACACCCCGACCCCGCCTGCCTGCCGGTGCTGCGCCCGCCGGGCCGGGTGGAGCCCGTCCCCGGTTCGCACCGCGCCGCGCCCCGGCTCCCCGCGCTCGAAGAGGCCGCCCGCGACTGGTTCGCCCGCGACGGGGTGCCCACCGGCTCGGTGACGTTCGCCCACGGGGCCCTGGACTGCGTCGGCCGGCTGCTCTCCACCGAGCTGCGCCCCGGCGACGCCGTGGCCGTCGAGGACCCGGGTTTCCACCATCTGCTCGACCTGGTCCCGGCCCTGGGGCTGCGCATGCTGCCGGTGGCCGTGGACGACGAGGGCATGCGGCCCGAGCCGTTGCGGAGGGCGCTGCGGGCGGGGGCCCGCGCCCTGGTGTGCAGCCCGCGCGGCCAGAGCCCGCTCGGCGCCCGTTTCACGCCCGCCCGCAGGGACGCGCTGCTGGCCGTGCTGGGCGACTACCCGGACGTCCTGGTGGTGGAGGACGACCACAACGCGGACATCGCGGGGGCGGACGCCGCCACCCTGGCCTCCGGCGGCCTGCCCCGCTGGGCGCAGGTGCGCACCGTCTCGAAGCACCTGGGGATCGATCTGCGCTGGGCCGCCCTCGCCTGCGACCCCGCGACCCTCGCGCGCCACGACGGACGGATGCTGCTGACTTCCGGATGGGTCAGCCACATCCTCCAGAGGACCGTCGCGGACCTGCTCACCGATCCGGAGGTGCGCGCGCTGGTGGCCGGGGCCGCGGAGACGTACACCACCCGCCGCGACGCCCTGCGCGAGGCGCTGGACCGGCACGGTATCCCCTCCCACGGGGAGAGCGGCCTCAATGTGTGGGTCCCGGTCCGCGACGAGTCCGCCGTGGTCAACGGGCTGCGCACCCGGGGCTGGTGGACGGCGGCCGGCGCCCGTTTCCGTTCCGCCTCCCCGCCGGGGGTACGCGTCACCACCGCCGCCCTCACCCCCGCCGAGGCAGAGGAGCTCGCGCGCGACTTCGCGGCCACGCTGGGGGAGTCGGGGTCGGAGCCGGTCTACGGAGGCTGAGGGGCGGTGCGGCCGCACGGGGCGGGTCAGGCGCGGCCCCCGGCGTACGGATCCGGGCCGGGCCGGACCGGTGGCCCACACGGAGCGGTCTCGCGGCCTGTCCCTGCCACGGCCCGCCCCGGCGTACGGACCCGGCTCCCCCGTGGCCGTAGGGCCCCGCCCCACCGGCCCGCCCGCACCCGGAAGGGGCGGAAACGTACACTTCAGCAGCGCCGGCCCACCCGCCGCTCGCCTCCGGTCACCGCACGAGACCCGTGCCGCACCGCGTACAGGGACCGTGCCGCACCGCACGACCGCCGACTGCCCGCCGACCGCCCACAAGGCGCGTACCGCCCGAACGAAAGGCACCGACCTCATGAGCAGCACCGACTCGCCGCGCGGCCCCGTCGACTCCTCCCGCGTCCCGCGGTACGCCGGACCCGCGACGTTCGCCCGGCTGCCCCGCCTCGACGAGGTCGGTTCCGCCGATGTCGCCGTCGTCGGCGTGCCCTTCGACAGCGGGGTCTCCTACCGTCCCGGCGCCCGCTTCGGCGGCAACGCCGTCCGGGAGGCCTCCCGTCTCCTGCGCCCCTACAACCCCGCGCAGGACGCCTCCCCCTTCGCCCTCGCCCAGGTCGCGGACGCCGGGGACATCGCGGTGAACCCGTTCGACATCAACGAGGCCGTCGAGACCGTCGAGGCCTCCGCCGACGACCTCCTCGCGACGGGCGCACGGCTGATGACGCTCGGCGGCGACCACACCATCGCGCTGCCGCTCCTGCGGTCCGTCGCCAAGAAGCACGGTCCCGTCGCCCTGCTCCACTTCGACGCCCACCTGGACACCTGGGACACCTACTTCGGCGCCGAGTACACCCACGGCACCCCGTTCCGCCGGGCCGTCGAGGAGGGCATCCTCGACACCGAGGCGCTCTCCCACGTCGGCACCCGCGGCCCGCTGTACGGCAAGAAGGACCTCACCGACGACGCCAAGATGGGCTTCGGCATCGTGACCTCCGCCGACGTCATGCGGCGCGGTGTGGACGAGATCGCCGACCAGCTGCGGCAGCGCATCGGGGACCGGCCGCTCTACATCTCCATCGACATCGACGTACTGGACCCGGCGCACGCCCCCGGCACGGGCACCCCCGAGGCGGGCGGGCTCACCTCGCGCGAGCTCCTGGAGATCCTGCGCGGGCTCGCCTCCTGCCACCTGGTCTCCGCCGACCTGGTCGAAGTGGCCCCGGCGTACGACCACGCCGAGATCACCTCCGTCGCCGCCTCCCACACGGCGTACGAGCTGACGACGATCATGGCCCGGCAGATCGCGGAAGGCCGTACCCGGTGAGCCACGACCACGACGACCGGCCCGGCCTCAACGCCGCGCAGGCCGAGGCGGCGCTGAACCCGCCGCCCGGCCGCGTCGGTGGCGACCTGGTGACCGAGACCCTCCAGGGCCTCGGCGCCGCCACCGTCTTCGGGGTGTCCGGCCGGCCCGCGCCCGGCCTGTCCGGCGCGTTGCGGCGCTCCGCGCTCGCGTACGTGGAACTCGGCGCCGAGAACAACGCCGCCTTCGCCGCCGACGCCTACGGCCGGATCACCGGCGAGGTGGCCGTGCTGCTGCTCACCGCCGGTCCCGGCGCCCTGGCCGCGCTGCCCGCGCTCCAGGAGGCGGCGGCCGCGTCCGCCCCCGTACTGGCGGTCTGCGCACAGGTCCCGGCCGCCGGACTCGGCGGCCGGCGCCACGGCCATCCGCGCGAACTCCGCGACCAGCAGGCGTCGTTCCGCGAGGTCGTGAAGTCCGTGCACCCCGTGCGCACCGCCTCCCAGATCCCGTCCGCGATCGCCGCCGCCTGGGAGTCCGCGCTGACCGCCCCGCACGGGCCGGTCTGGGTGGAGATCCCCGAGGACGTCCTGCGCGCGGAGACCGTCCTGCCCCCGGTCAGCGCGCTCGACGCCACACCCCGGGAGCTGTACCCGCGCCCCGAACTCACCCTCGTCGCCGCCGACCTGCTGGCACGCGCCGCACGCCCCGCGATCATCGCGGGCGGCGGGGTCGTACGGGCGGACGCGACCGGCAAGCTGCGCGCGCTCGCGGAGCGGATCGCCGCCCCGGTCGCCACCACCTACGGCGGCAAGGGCGCCTTCCCCTGGAAGCACCCGCTGTCGCTGCGGTCCTGGCCCGGCGACCCGCGCGTCACCGAACTGCTGGAGGCCGCGGACGTCCTGCTGGTCGTCGGCTCCGGCCTCGGCGCGCTCTCCTCCGGCGGCCACACCTTCGCCCCGCGCGGCCGTGTCGTCCAGATCGAGGCCGACGCCGGGAAGCTGGAGGCCAACCACCCCGCGCTCGGCATCCACTCCGACGCCCGCGAAGCCCTCGACGCCCTGCTGGACGCCGTGGAACCCCGCGAGGACGCGACCGCCGCCGACCGCGTCCGTACGACCCTGGAGACCGCGCCCGACCCGGCCGCCGCCGCTCAGGGGCCCGGCCCGGACGCGCGGGTCCTTGCCGCCGTCCGCGCCGCGCTGCCCGACACCGCGCCGAGCTTCTGGGACCTCACGCCCCTCACCACCCTGGCCTGGTCCGCCTTCGACACCCGCCGCCCCAACACCATGCACTCGGCCCAGGGCGCGGGCGGTTCCGGCTACGCCCTCCCGTCCGCGACCGGCGCGGCCTTCGCCGACCCGACCACACCGGTGCTCGCGGTCACCGGCGAGGACGACGCCCCGCACACGGCCGCGGAGCTGACCACCGCGCGGCGGTACGGCCTGCCGGTCACCTGGCTGCTCGTGGACGGCGACGGCCCGGGTGCCTCCGGGGTCCAGGACGGCGGCCCGGACGCCCTCCGCCCCGATCTCGTCGCCCTCGCGGAGTCCCTCGGCGTACCGGCGCTCCGGTCCACACCCGCGTCGCTCGCCACCGACCTGACGACGGCACTACGCGCCCCCGGCCCCTCGGTGATCGTCCTCCGGGCGCGGTAGCCGGCCACGCGGGCGCACCCCGGCGCGGGCGGCGCTTGCGGCTCCCTTGGCCGTCCGACGGCAAGTGGACCGGACCTTCCGGCGGGAAGCGGCTCAGCCGTGGGCCGCCCGCGCCACGCCCGCGCCGCCGGACTCCTTCTCGGGCTCCGCCGCCCGCGCCGTGAACGCCACCCGGACGCCCTCCCCGTCCGGCTCCAGGCGGAAGGAGGAGTCCATGGCCTTGGCCAACCGGACCAGCAGAGCCATCGTGGGCATGGTGCCGCCGAGTTCCATCTTGGACACCTGGGGCTGAGTCATCCTGGCCCGCCGAGCCAGTTCCGTCTGCGACAGGCCGCACGCGGTCCGCCGGTCGTGGACCGCCTGGCCCAGGTCGAAACGGAGGGCGATCTCCTCACGCAGCTTCTCCGCCGCCGCATCGTCCGCGATCCCCTGAGCGACCTTCTTGTCACGGGCGAGCTTCCAGTGCGCGTGGCTGACCATTACCGCTCCTCCTTCGCTGCTTCCACTTCGCGGGCGTACACATCGAGCGCGGGTCCGGGAGAGGCCTCACAGACCGCTTTGGCCCTCTTCGCCCGAGCCACTTCCGCGGTCTCCCGCTGCCTCGTCTTACGGAAGACGGTGAGCAGAACGATCCGCCGGTCCGGCGCGAGCCAGTAGGAGAGCCGTGTGGCCTCCCGATTGTCGCCCAGTACGAAACGCAATTCCCTGACACCGTCGCCGAGGTGGCGCGAGTACGGCTCGCTGAGAGTGGTCGGCCGTTCATGGAGCACGTCCGTGACGTACTCGACGACGAGGTAGTCGTGGTAGCGCAGATTCATCAGCCACAACCGCACCTCGGGCTCGATCTCGATGACGTAAGAGCTCTCCATATACAGGAAGGTATAGATGCTCCAGTGTATGGCGACGCGCTGGGCCGGTCGACCACCCATGCGAGTGGCCTTGTCTGATTCATTGACCTGAGTCCTACGACCACCCACCCCCTCCGCCTCCGACCTTCGGCCCAGGATTGTTGCGGCGGGATGAAATCCTCCGCCCGCCGCGTTGGGGACATGCGGCGGGCCAGGGGGCCGGCCGGCTGAACGGGAGGCACGGGTGGCGGGCGCCGACGACGTCAAGGGCACGCAGGAAGCGACGGAAGAGCAGAAGAAGGCGACGGAAGAACACGGAAAGCGGGGCGCGGGGCCACAGGCCCGGCCGCAGGGGTGGGCCCGGCGGCTGACCGGGTACGCGTGGCGCTACCGGCGCAACGTCGTCCTCTCCCTCGGCTCCTCGCTCGCGGGCATGGGGGTGATGGCCCTCGTCCCGCTGATCACCAAGGTGATCATCGACGACGTGGTCACCGACCACACCCGCTCCCTCGCCGTCTGGACCGGCCTCCTGATCGCCGCCGCCGTCCTCGTCTACGCCGCCACCTACATCCGCCGCTACTACGGCGGCCGGCTCGCCCTCGACGTCCAGCACGACCTGCGGACCGAGATGTACACCACCCTCACCCGGCTCGACGGGAAGCGGCAGGACGAGCTGTCCACCGGGCAGGTCGTCGGGCGGGCCACCAGCGACCTCCAGCTCATCCAGGGGCTCCTCTTCATGCTCCCGATGACCATCGGGAACGTCCTGCTCTTCCTCATCTCCCTGGTGATCATGGCGTGGCTGTCGCTGCCCCTGACCCTCGTCGCCCTCGCCGTCGCCCCCGCCCTGTGGTTCATCGCCCGCCGCTCCCGCACCCGCCTCTTCCCCGCCACCTGGTACGCCCAGAGCCAGGCGGCCTCCGTCGCCGGGGTCGTGGACGGCGCGGTGACCGGGGTCCGGGTCGTCAAGGGGTTCGGGCAGGAGGAGCAGGAGACCGGCAAGCTCCGCGAGGTCAGCCGCAAGCTCTTCGCGGGCCGGCTCCGCACCATCCGGCTGAACTCCCGCTACACCCCCGCCCTCCAGGCCGTCCCCTCGCTCGGCCAGGTGGCGATGCTCGCCCTCGGCGGCTGGCTGGCCACCCGGGGCGAGATCACCCTCGGCACGTTCGTCGCGTTCTCCACCTACCTCGCCCAGCTCGTCGGCCCGGTCCGGATGCTCGCCATGGTCCTCACCGTCGGCCAGCAGGCGCGGGCGGGCGTGGAACGCGTCCTGGAGCTCATCGACACCGAGCCGTCCATGGCGGACGGCACCAAGGAGCTCCCGGCCGACGCCCCGGCGAGCGTCGAGTTCGACGACGTGCGCTTCGGGTACGCCGAGGAGCGCCCCGTGCTCGACGGCTTCTCCCTCACCATCGAACCCGGCGAGACCGTCGCCCTCGTCGGCGCGTCCGGCAGCGGCAAGTCGACCGTCTCGCTCCTGCTGCCCCGCTTCTACGACGTGACGCACGGCGCCGTCCTGGTCGGCGGCCACGACGTGCGCGAGCTGACCCAGGACTCCCTGCGGGCCGCCGTCGGGCTCGTCCCCGAGGACAGCTTCCTCTTCTCCGACTCGGTGGGCGAGAACATCGCCTACGGCCACCCCGGAGCCACCCGGGAACAGATCGAACAGGCGGCGCGCGCCGCCCAGGCCCACGGCTTCATCTCCCAGCTGCCCGACGGCTACGACACCAAGGTCGGCGAACACGGGCTGACGCTCTCCGGCGGCCAGCGCCAGCGGGTCGCCCTGGCCCGCGCCCTCCTCACCGACCCCCGGCTCCTCCTGCTCGACGACGCCACCTCCGCCGTCGACGCCCGGGTGGAACACGAGATCCACGAGGCCCTGGCCGAGGTCATGGCCGGACGCACCACGCTGCTGATCGCGCACCGCCGCTCCACCCTCGGCCTCGCGGACCGTATCGCCGTACTCGACCGGGGGCGGCTCGCCGACATCGGTACGCACGCCGAGCTGGAGGCGCGCTCCGCGCTCTACCGGCGGCTGCTGACCGACCCGGACGAGCTGGGCGGCACCTCACCGGGCCATCAGCTCGACGTGCCCGGAGCCGTGGAGGACGACCGCGCGCTCCAGGAGGAGCTGGCCGCGGAGTTCGACGCCGAACGCGGCATCACCCCCGAGCTGTGGATCCGCAAGGAGGAACCGCGCGACACCGCGGCGGCCGGCATGCCCGCCACCCCCGAACTGCTGGCGCAGGTGGACGCCCTGCCACCCGCCACCGACCTCCCCGCCGTCGACGAGGCGGCCGCGGTGCGCCCCGAGGAGTCCTACGGGCTGCGCAGGCTGCTGCGCGGATTCGGGCTGCCGCTGCTGATCAGCCTGGGGCTGGTCGCGGTCGACGCGGGCATGGGCCTGCTCCTGCCCGTGCTGATCCGGCACGGCATCGACGACGGGGTGACCCGGATGGCGCTCGGCGCCGTCTGGGCGGCGGCGGGGATCGGGCTGCTGGCCGTCCTCGTCCAGTGGGCGGCGCAGATCGGTGAGACGCGCATGACGGGCCGTACGGGCGAACGCGTCCTGTACTCCCTGCGCCTCAAGATCTTCGCGCAGCTCCAGCGGCTCGGCCTCGACTACTACGAGCGCGAGCTGACCGGCCGGATCATGACCCGGATGACCACGGACGTGGACGCGCTGTCCACGTTCCTCCAGACCGGGCTGGTCACGGCCTTCGTCTCGGTCGTCACCTTCCTCGGGATCATGGTCGTGCTGCTGGCCCTGGACGTCCAGCTCGCCCTGGTCGTCTTCGCGACCCTGCCCGTGCTGATCATCGGCACCGTCTTCTTCCGCCGTAAGAGCGTCCAGGCCTACGAGCTGGCCCGCGAGCGCATCGGCGTCGTCAACGCCGATCTCCAGGAGTCCGTCTCCGGGCTGCGGATCGTGCAGGCGTTCCGGCGCGAGCGGGACGGCGCCGAGCGGTTCGCGGACCGCAGCGACCACTACCGCCAGGCCCGGGTGCGCGGCCAGTGGCTGATCTCCGTCTACTTCCCGTTCGTCCAGCTGCTGGCCTCGGTCGCGGCCGCCGCCGTGCTGATCGTCGGCGCGGGCCGGGTCGACAACGGCACGCTGACGACGGGCGCGCTGGTCGCCTACCTCCTCTACATCGACCTGTTCTTTGCCCCGGTGCAGCAGCTCTCCCAGGTCTTCGACGGCTACCAGCAGGCCGCGGTCTCGCTCGGCCGGATCCAGGAACTGCTGCGCGAGCCCACCTCCACCGCCGACCACGAGGCGCCCCGCGAGGTGCCGTCGCTGCGCGGGGACATCGCGTTCGAGAACGTGTCGTTCGTGTACAGGGCGGCCGACGGCGAGGGGGAGGAGGAGGCGCTGAGCGGCATCGACCTGCGTATCCCGGCGGGGCAGACCGTCGCGTTCGTGGGGGAGACGGGCGCGGGAAAGTCCACGCTGGTCAAGCTCGTCGCCCGGTTCTACGACCCGACCGACGGGCGGGTCACGGCGGACGGCGTCGATCTGCGGGCGCTGGACAGGACCGCGTACCGGCACCGGCTCGGTGTCGTACCGCAGGAGTCCTACCTCTTCGCCGGGACCGTCCGCGACGCCATCGCCTACGGGCGCCCCGCGGCCACCGACGCCCAGGTGGAGGCGGCGGCCAGGGCGGTCGGCGCGCACGACATGATCGCCACGCTGGACGGCGGCTATCTGCACGAGGTCGCCGAGCGCGGCCGCAACCTCTCGGCCGGCCAGCGCCAGATGATCGCGCTGGCCCGCGCCGAACTGGTCGATCCGGACGTCCTGCTCCTCGACGAGGCGACGGCCTCCCTCGACCTCGCCGCCGAGGCCCAGGTCAACCAGGCCACCGACCGGCTGGCCGGCCGGCGCACCACCCTCGTGGTCGCCCACCGGCTGACCACCGCGGCCCGCGCCGACCGGGTCGTGGTGATGGACCGGGGCAGGGTCGCCGAGGACGGTACGCACGAGGAACTGCTCGCCCTGGGCGGCCGGTACGCCCGGCTCTGGCGCACCTTCATAGGGGAGGACCTGGGGGAGGGCGCCCCGGCGAACGTCTGACCCGGCGTTCCTCCCCGGCGTTCCTGCCGGGTGTGTCCCGCCCCGCTCCACCGGCGCCCCGGGCCGGCTGTCGCCTGCCCCGCCCCGGCGTCCCGGCGGTCTCGTCCGTCCCGTCCGCCCTGTCCGCAACCTTCCGGTCCGCCGGACGCGTCGTAGAGGGATACGCACAGGTGTCGGCCAAGGCTCCATGTGTTCGACGGCGTGAACGGGGCGGGCGGCATGGACGGGGTGGGCGACGTGGGCGAGGTGGACCGGGTGGACCGCGTGGACCGGACGGACCGGACGGACGAGGCGCGTGGCGCGGCGGGGCCGCCGAAGGCCCCTCCGGGCTCGAACGGGCGGCCGGTCGGGCGGCGCGCAGCCACCGGCAGACGACTGGCGGCGGTGCTGCTCGTCCTGCCGGTGCTCGCGGCGGCCGGACTGGTCCTCGGCGCCGGGGAGGCGACCGCCGCGGCGCTCTGCCCCGGACGGCTGGTCAAGACGGTGACCTTCTCCACCGGTTCGCTGCGCGTCTACAAGAGCAGGGCCTACGCCTGCGCGGTGACCGTGGCCAAGAAGCCGGGCGCGCGCCGCGAGATGAAGGTGTCGCTGCAACCCCGTGGGGGCCGGGCGGTCGTCGACCAGGGGAAGTTCACCACCCGGGCCGGACCGGTGCGGGTGCACGCCCTCAACCGCTGCGTCCGGGCCTCCGGTTCGGTCGGCGGGTCGGCGGGGTCCACCGGGTGGATCGGGTGCTGACACGCCCCGGGGTCTGGCGTGGCAGGCGTCGTCCCCGCTAGGTTCACGGCGTCTGTCGTGAAACAAGGGGAGGGTGCATGCGCAAGACGCTCAGAGGGGTTCTCTCGCTCGCGGTGCTCATCGGCACGGTGAGTGCGACGGGAGCCTCGGCCGGTGCGGCCACCGCCGCGGAACCGGCCGCGACGCGGAGCGGCGTGAGCAGTGGTGAGACCAGCGCCAAGGACATCAAGGACCGCATCCTGGCCATCCCGGGCATGAGTCTGATCGAGGAGAAGCCGTACACCGGCTACCGCTACTTCGTCCTTGAGTACACCCAGCCGATCGACCACAAGAAGCCGTCCAGGGGAACGTTCCAGCAGCGCATCACCCTGCTGCACAAGGACACCAGCCGTCCCACGGTCTTCTACACCAGCGGCTACAACGTCTCGACCAACCCGAGCCGCAGTGAGCCGACGCAGATCGTCGACGGCAACCAGGTCTCCCTGGAGTACCGTTTCTTCACCCCGTCCCGTCCGCAGCCCGCCGACTGGTCGAAGCTCGACATCTGGCAGGCCGCCAGTGACCAGCACCGTGTCTACACGGCGCTGAAGAAGATCTACTCGAAGAAGTGGCTGGCCACCGGCGGTTCCAAGGGCGGCATGACCGCCACCTACTTCGAGCGCTTCTACCCGAAGGACATGGACGGCGTCGTCGCCTATGTGGCGCCCAACGACGTGGTGAACAACGAGGATTCGGCCTACGACCGGTTCTTCGCCAAGGTCGGCACCAAGGAGTGCCGCGCCCGGCTGAACGGTGTGCAGCGCGAGGCGCTGATCCGCAGGAAGCCGCTGGAGAAGAAGTTCGAGGCCTACGCCGCAAGCAACGGCCTCACCTTCACCACCGTCGGCACCCTCGACAAGGCGTACGAAGCCGTCGTCATGGACTACATCTGGGCGTTCTGGCAGTACAGCATGCTCGCCGACTGCGAGGCCATCCCGGCCGACGCGCGCGGGGCCACGGACCAGCAGATCTGGGACTCCGTCGACGGCATCTCCGGTTTCTCCGCCTACAGCGACCAGGACCTGGAGCAGTACACGCCGTACTACTACCAGGCGGGCACGCAGCTCGGTTCGCCGGACATCAAGCAGCCCTGGCTCGGCAACCTGAGCCGTTACGGCTACCAGCCGCCGCGCACCTTCGTACCGCGCTCCATCCCGATGAAGTTCCAGGCCTCCGCGATGCGGGACGTGGACCGCTGGGTGAAGAACAACGCGCGGCAGATGATGTACGTCTACGGCGAGAACGACCCGTGGGGTGCCGAGCCCTTCCACCTCGGCCGGGGCGCCCGGGACAGCTACGTCTACACCGTGCCCGGCGGCAACCACGGCTCGAAGGTCTCCGGTCTGGTCGACGCCGAGAAGGCGAAGGCCACCGCGGCCATCCTGCGCTGGGCGGGCGTCGCCCCGGCCGCCGTCCAGGCGGACCCGGCCCAGGCGAAGCCGCTGGCGAAGTTCGACGCGCGTCTGGACAAGCGGGACGCGGAGATCGAGCGGAACCGGGGCACCCTGCGCCCGTAAGGGGACCCGCCCCTCAGGGGTGCCCCGCCAGGGTTTCCGTCCGTGCGCACCGGGTGCCGGCATCTCACCGCACCCGGTGCGCACAGCCCACCGGGCTGTCCCCGCCCAGTTGGACGTACAGATCGGTCGTGCCGGGACACCGGTCGCGGGAGGCGACGGCCGACTCCACCTCGAACTCCGGTGCGTGCGTGCCCGATCCGTCGCAGGCGGTCTCCTTGACCTCTCCTTCGCGGGAGGCGTAGACGCAGTCCCCGACGACGGTGAGCGGGCCGCCGCCCTGCCCCGGATCACCCGGGTGCGGGGGCTCCAGATTGCGCATGCAGGCGTAGCCCCGGAGTGTGCCGGGCTCCTGGGCGGGGCCGTCGCGGTCGTCCTCGGGCGGGCCGCCCGCCTCGGCCGGGCCGCCGTCCTCCGCGATGTGCAGGACGAAGTCGGTGGCGGGCGGGCAGGCCGGACCGTTGGACGGCACGCCGGAGTACCGGGCCAGCACCCGGGCCGCCGCCTTCTCGCTGCGGCAGGAGACCTCCCGCACCGGCTCGCCGCGCGAGCTGCAGTCCGCGGGTCCCAGGAAGACGTCGCCGTAGCCCCCGGGTGAGGGCTGCTGCCCGGCGAGTCCGGCGGGTGCCCCGGACGACGGGTGACAGGCCGTCAGGACCAGCAGCCCCAGGGCGGGCAGCAGGACGCGCACCGGTCCCGGGGCGCGTCGGCGCTCGTACATGGATGTCCCCCCGATACGTCCCGTGATGACGTCCGCCAGCCTGGCCCGGCGGGGCGGGCGCGCGCCAGGCGTGGCGTGACTTTGCCCTCCATGGGGTGAACGCGCGGGGCCGAGGGGGACTGTGACGGCCCGGTGGCTCCTCCGGCGGAGGTACGGGAACGGCACCGCGCCCCGCCGGAACCGGCTTCCGGCGGGGCGGTGGTGACGGGCCCCGGGTCAGTACGACAGGCCGAAGCCGACCGGGTACAGCGTCTGTTCCGGGGCGTCCGCGCGCCGCACCGGGACCGGCAGCCGGCCCTTCGGCCGCGCCCGGCCCGCGATCACCCTTACGGCGGCCCGCAGTTCGACGTCGGTCCAGGAGTACGTGGCCAGGCTCGCCGCGTAACCGGTGCCGGTCAGATGGGCGATGTCGTACGGGTTGCGGATGGCCAGGCAGATCACCGGGACACCCGTCGCCGCCAGCGCGGCCACCAGGGTGCGCTGGGAACTCGTGGCGGTGACGCCGTACGTCCCCACCACCACGGCGTCCTTGCCCGCGGCGGCGGTCACCGCCTGGTCGATCGTGGCCGGGGAGGGTGCCGTACCCGTGGGCAGGGCGGTGGCCCGGAACCCCAGTTCCTCGAAGGCGGCGGCCAGGGTGGTGGTGGGCGGGCCCGTCGTGCCGGAGGGCGAGGCGGGGTCGGCGCCGACCACCAGCACGTTCCGGTGGGTACGGCGTGAGAGCGGCAGCAACCGGCCGGTGTGGGCGAGCAGCGTGGTGGTGCGCTCGGCGATGCGGTCGGCGGTGGCCAGGTGCTCCTTGACGCCCACCGTGCGGTCGACGCCCCGGCGGGTGACGTAGGGATCGCGGAAGAGGCCCAGCTTCGACTTCAGCCGCAGGATCCGCAGAATCGATTCCTCGATGCGGGCCTCACTGATCTCGCCGCTCTTGACGGCCGCCAGGACGGCGTTCCAGGCGACGGAGAGGTCCGGCGGGTTGAGCAGCTGGTCCACACCGGCCTGGAGGGCGAGGACGGGGACGCGCTCGTCGCCGTACTTGGTGCGGACGCCCTCCATGCCGAGGGAGTCGGTGACCACGACCCCGTCGTACCCCAGCTCCTCGCGGAGGATGCCGGTGAGGATGGGGCGGGAGAGGGTGGCGGGGTCCTCCGAGGGGTCCAGCGCCGGGACCACGATGTGCGCGGTCATGATCGAGTCGATACCGGCGGCGACGGCCGCCCGGAACGGCGGGGCGTCCAGCTCGGCCCACTGCTCACGGGTGTGCTGGATGGAGGGCAGGCCCGTGTGGCTGTCGGTGCTGGTGTCGCCGTGCCCGGGGAAGTGCTTGGCCGTCGAGGCGACCTGGGCGCTCTGGTAGCCCTTCACCTGCGCGGCGACCAGCCCCGCGACGGACTGCGGGTCGGAGCCGAAGGAGCGTACGCCGATGACGGGGTTGGCCGGGTTGACGTTGACGTCGGCGTCGGGGGCGTAGTTCTGGTTGATCCCCAGGGCGGCCAGCTCGGCGCCCGCGATCCGGGCCGCCGTGCGCGCGTCGGAGCGTGAACCGCCCGCGCCGAGAGCCATCGCGCCCGGCATCAGCGTGGCGGGCTCGCCCACCCGGCAGACGATGCCGTGCTCCTGGTCCGTGGAGATGAGCAGCGGCAGCGGGGTGGGCTGGGCGAGCGCGGCGCGCTGGATGCCGTTGGAGAGGTCGGCGATCTGGTGCGGGTCGCGGGTGTTGTGCGCCCAGGTGAAGTAGATGATGCCGCCCACGTGGTACCTGGCGATCAGCTCGGCGGCGGTGCGCACACCGATCTCGTCGAGGTTGGCGTCGATGTCCGCCTGGTCCGGCGCGGTGGCGGAGTGCCCGTACACCCGCATCACGAAGAGCTGGCCGACCTTCTCCTCAAGGCTCATCCGGGCGATGAGCCGCTTGAGGCGGCTGTCCGTGGAGGTGCCGGACGCCTGCGCGGTGCCGGGGACGGCGACCACGCCGGTCGCCGCGGCGGCGGCGGTGGCCGCGGTGGCGGCGAGGAGGGTGCGTCTGGAGGTGCGGTGGTGCACGTGAGCCCCTTCCGGTGCTGAAAGAAACTTCCAAGAAGGTACGGATATAGGGAAAGTAACTACCAGTCAAGGGGGCGGCCCGAGAACGGGAGGGACACGCGGAGGGACGGCCGGACATGCCCGGACATGGGGGCGGCGGTCAGGTCCGGGGCGCGCGGGACGGGCCCCGGCGTCCGGTCGGGGCCGGTGCCCCGCGCCCGGTTGTCGGTTGTCGGTGCGTCAGGTCGGCCCTGCCTCCGTGCTGCCGGTGCGTCAGTTCGGTCTCGCTTGCGTGCTGCTGGTGCGTCAGGTCGGTCCCGCCTGCGCGCTGCCGGTGCGTCAGATCGGTCACGCATGCGTGCTGTCGGCGTGTCAGGTCAGTCCCGCCTCCGCGCCGCCGGCCTGGAGGGCCGCCACCGTTGCCGTGATCGCCGGGCGGCGGGCCGCCTGGGCGCGCCACAGGGCGTACAGCCGGCGTACCGGTACGGGGTCCAGCCGTACCGCCACCACGCCCGGCGGCAGCGGGCCCCGGCCCAGCCGGGGGATCATCGCCACGCCGAGTCCGGCGGCGACCAGGGCGAGTTGGGTGTGGTTCTCCTCCGCCTGGTGCCGGATGTCCGGCTCGTAGCCCGCCGCCCGCAGCGTCCGTATCAGCCAGTCGTGGCAGACCGTGCCCGGCGGCTGGCACACCCAGCGTTCCTTCGCCAATTCCTCCCGCCGCACCGCGGTCCGGCCGACCAGGCGGTGCCCTTCCGGTACCAGCAGGTCGCAGCGGTCCTGGCCGATCACCGCCTGGGCCACCCCCTCCGGCGCGGGCAGCGGCGCGATGTCCCAGTCGTGCGCCACGGCGAGGTCGATCACGCCCTTGGCCACCAGGTCCACCGAGAGGTGCGGATCGACCTCCGTCAGCCGGGCGTCCAGCGCGGGGTGCTCCCGGGCGAGGGCGGCCAGCACGCCCGGCAGCAGCCCGCGTGCCGCCGAGGCGAACGCGCCGACCGACAGCCGCCCGGTGGGCCGTCCCCGGCGCTCCTCCAGTGTGGTCTCCGCCTGTTCCACGATCGCCAGCAACCGCTGGGCGGTGGCGGCCAGATGCACCGCCTCCTCGGTGAGCGCCACCCCGCGACCACGGCGTTCCAGCAGGGTCGTCCGGGTCTCCCGCTCCAGCTTGGTGATCTGCTGGGAGACCGCCGACGCGGTGTACCCGAGGGCGGTGGCCGCGCCCGCCACCGAACCGTGGACCGAGACGGCGTGCAGGGCGCGCAGCCGGGCGAGATCGAGCATCGGGGACCTCCCGCAGGGGGACGGGGACGGGTGACGGCCGCGCGCGGCCGCGCGGTCGCGCGGGCGGGGCGGGGACACATGAGCTGTGCTTAATCCAACCATGTAGGAATCCGCGCTGGTGCTACACGGTCCCGCCCCCGATCCTCGGTACATGCGTCCCCTCCACATCGGCCTGGCCGCGCTCGTCGCCGCCGTCTGGGGCCTCAACTTCGTCGTCATCGAGGTCGGCCTCGCCCACTTCCCGCCGCTGCTCTTCTCCGCGCTGCGCTTCCTCGTCGCCGCCCTGCCCGCCGTGTTCCTCGTCGGGCGGCCCACGGTCGCGTGGAAGTGGATCGTGGGCGTCGGGACCGCCCTCGGGGTCGCCAAGTTCGGGCTGCTCTTCATCGGCATGGACCGGGGGATGAGCGCCGGGCTGTCCTCCCTCGTCCTCCAGGTCCAGGCCGTCTTCACCGCCCTGTTCGCGGCCCTGGCGCTCGGTGAACGGCCCGGCGGGGTACGAGTGGTGGGCATGGCCGTGGCCCTCACCGGCATCGGGGTGGCCGCCGTGGACGAGGGGGCGGACGGGCCCGTGCTCGCCTTCGTCCTGGTGATCGCGGCGGCGGCCTGCTGGGGTGTGTCCAACGTCCTCACCCGCAAGGCCGCCCCGCCGGACTCCCTCAACTTCATGGTGTGGGTCTCGACCGTCCCCGTCCTGCCCCTGCTCGTCCTGTCCCTGCTCTTCGAGGGCTGGGACCGGGACGTCGAGGCGCTGGCCGCGTTCGACCTGAGCGGCGCCGGGACCCTCGTCTACGTCGCCTGGATCTCCACCGTCTTCGGCTTCGGGGCCTGGGGCTTCCTGCTCCGCCACCACCCGGCCTCCTCGGTGGCCCCCTTCACCCTGCTCGTCCCGGTCTTCGGGATGTCGTCGGCCGCGCTCCTCCTCGGCGAGTCGGTGAGCCCGCTGCGGTGCCTGTCGGCCGCGCTGCTGGTCGGCGGGGTGGCCCTGACCTCCCTGTCCCGGCCGCGCCCCGCCGTCATGCCCCCGCCGGTGCCCCAGAAGACGCGGGTCTGACCCCTCCGGCCGTCCGCCTCCGGGACCGCCCGGACGGCCCCTGCTGGGACGGCCCGCCGCTCCGGAGGTCTCCCGCCCCGGGCGCCCTACTGCTTCGGCGCGCCCAGCCGCAGCAGGTAGTCCCGTCCCCCGGCCAGCAGTCCCGGGAGTTCCGCCGCGTCCGGGTACCAGCGCTTCTCGTACTCCCAGCAGACCCAGGCGCCCGGGTCCAGCGCGTCCAGACAGGTCCGCAGCGGCAGCACCCCGGCCCCCAGCGGCAGCGGGGTGGTGTCCTCGGCGGAGGCGATGTCCTTGACCTGCACATAGCCCAGGTGCGGGGCGAGCACCGCGTGGGCGTCCGGTGCCTCCTCGCCGGCCAGCCAGGTGTGCATCACGTCCCAGACGGCGCCGACCGACCCGTGCCCCACCGTGCCCGCCACCCGCGCCACGTCGGCCCCGGCGCGGTGCGAGTCATGGGTCTCCAGCAGGATGCGTACGCCCAGGTCGGCGGCGTGCGGAGCGGCCGCGCCCAGGCGCCGGGCGGCGGTCGCGTCGGCCTCGGCCGGGTCCTGGCCGCCGCCGCCCGGGAACACCCGGACGTACGGCGCGCCCAGGTCGCGGGCCAGCTCCACCAGCCCGGCCAGCTCGGCCGCCACCGGTTCGTCGTCGCCCTCGGCCGCGACCCTGGCGTACCCGGCGACCGCCAGGACCGCCACCCCGCCCCGCTCGAACTCCTCGGCCACGGCCGCCCGTTCGGCCGGGGTGAGGCCGGGGTGCACCGGCTCCTCCGGGTGGGCGCGCAGCTCCACCCCCTGGTAGCCGGTCCCGGCGGCGAGCCGCACCACCTCGGTCACGGACATCCCCGGCACTCCGAGGGTCGAGAAAGCCAGCTTCACGGTGTGTCCTTCCGTCCTGCGCGGGCCGGCGCCCGGGACGTCACTCCCGAGGGGCCCGGCGTACGTGTCCTCCCCTCAGCCCGTGCCCCGCAGAAGCCGTTCCAGGCTGCCGAGCAGTTGCAGCGCGTCCTCGCGCCGGGCACCGTCCAGCGTCCGCGCCACGGAGGCCGCCGCGACCGGCTCGGGGGCGAGCACCCGCAGCGCGGCGGCCGCCTGCCGGGCGAACATCGCCAGCAGGTCCAGCTCCCGGACGCCCGAGCGGGCCTGCGGGGACGGATCCAGCACCTCCAGCACCCCCAGCACCCGGGAGTCGCTGATCAGCGGGGCCGCCATGATCGCGTCGGGTACGTACGCCGTGGACTCCGCCAGGGACCGGTCGAAGGACGCGTCGCTGCTCAGGTCGTCCACCACCATCGGCTCGCCCGAGGTCGCCACCCAGCCCGCGATGCCCCGGCCGGCGGGGAACCGGCGGCCCACCAGGAACTCCTCGCCCTCGCCGGAGACCGCCTGGAAGACCAGTTCGTCCGCCTCCTCGTCGAGCAGGAAGACCGAGCTGGCCGCGGCCCCGAAGATCGCGCGCGCCACGTCGACGACCGACTGGAGCAGTTCGCGCCGGGCCGCCTCGCCCGGCGCGGGGAAGGGGGAGGAGGTGAGCGTGGTGTCAGTTCTCGGAGTCGTCACGGATATCTCCTGCCGCTGTGGAAGGACGCGGACCGGCGTGCACGTTGGCCGCGGACAGATAGAGCGCGTTCTTGAGCTGAAAGGCCGTCATGCGGGGGTGCGCGGAGAGGATCTGGGCGCAGAGCCCCGCGACGTACGGTGTGGCGAAGCTGTTGCCGGTCGTCCGGATCGTCCGGCCGCCCAGCCAGGGCACCGTCACGTTCTGCCCCGGCCCGAAGAACTCCACCGGGGGCTCCGGGTTGTACAGGTGGAGCGCCGGGTCGTCCTCCTGGTGGCTGCCGACGGAGATCACCGAGGCGAACCTCCAGGGGAAGCTCTCCACCGGGGTGTTGTGGGCCGACGCCACGATCACCGTACGGGCGAAGTAGGCGCGGTCGGCCAGGCCGTGCAGCTCCGGGGCGAACCGGGTCCTGGTGGTGGACAGGCTCAGGTTCACCACGTCGAAGCGCTGCTCCACCGCCCACCGCAGCCCGGCCATCAGGACGTCTCCCGTACCGGAGAAACGCTCACCGAGGACCCGGACGCTGTGGATCTCGCAGTCGGGGGCGGTACGGCGGATGATGCCCGCGCACGCCGTGCCGTGCCCGCAGGTGTCGCCGGTCGTGGTCGGCTCGACGGTGATCGCGCCGCTCTCCCCGTCCTTGACCACCACCCAGGAGGCGTCCACCGGGCCGACCAGCGGATGGTCGCGCTCCACGCCCGAGTCCACCACGCACACCCGCACCCCCCGCCCGGTCGCCTTCCCTTCGGGACGGCCCCCCGGCGGGCCCGGGTCGGCGGGGACCGGTACGTCCTCGGGGCCGCGCCCGCGCAGGCTCCAGGTCAGCTCCTGCCCCGGCCTCGTGCCTGTTCCGGTGGCTCCCATCGGTCAGCTCCTCTCCCTCGTGATGAGCGCGGTCCCGTCCGGGGCGGGCCCGTCCGGCACACAGCCGGAGGCCGCCCGCACCCCCGGCAGATGTCCTTTGCTCGCGTAGTGCTCCCGCGCGGTGCGCGCCGAGGCCCGTGCGTCCGCCCACCGCCCCAGCGTGGACAGGGTGCGGGCCCGGTCCAGCTCGGCCGTCGCCTGGACCAGCGGGGAGTCGGTGAGCAGCGAGGCCGCCACCGCCCGGTCCGCGTGGACCACGGCCTCGAACGGGCGCCCCTCGGCGGCCGACAGCCGGCCCCGCATCCCCCGGAGATCGACCGCGTCGGCGTGGCTCAGGTCCGCCTCCTCCCCGATGGCCGCCAGCCGGGCGGCGGCCCGGCGGGTGCGTCCCGAGTCCAGCTCGATCCGGGCGGCGTCCAGCGCGACAGCCGTCCGCATCCCGGCCGCGCCGGTGTGCCGGGCCGCCTCGTCGGCGCGGACGAGCAGCTCCAGGGCGGCGGATCCGTGGCCGACCAGCGACTCCACCGCGGCCCGGAACACCGGCAGGAACACCTCCGCCTCCGCGAACCCCAGCTTCCGGGCCAGCTCCTCCGCCTCCGCCAGGCAGCCGTACGCGTCGGCGGGCCGGTCCTGGAGGGCGTAGAGCACCGCCAGCGGGCAGTTCAGGGTGAGCCGGACGGTCGGGCGGCCCACCCCGTGCGCCGCCAGCAGGGCGCGGCAGCGCCGTACGGCCTCGGGCGCCGGTACCGGACCGCGCCACAGGGAGATGCCGATGGCGCCGAGCGCCCCGGCGCGCTCCGGCTCGGCCCCGGCCAGCTCCGCCTGCTCCAGGGCCCGCGCCTGGTCGCGCTCCGCCTCCTCGTGCCGGCCTGCCTGCTGGAGCCGCTGGGCCAGCCGCAGATGCGCGCGGGCCCGGCCCACCGAGTCCCCGGCCTCCTCGAAGACCGGCAGCACCGCCCGCGCCGTCGCGGTCAGTCCGGGCCCCGGGCCGCCGGGGTCCAGCACCACCAGGGCCAGCCGGGCGTGCGCGGACTCCAGCGGGGCGGACTCCAGGTCCCGCACCCGGCGCAGCAGCTCCGCCCCCGCCTCGGTGTCCCCGAGGGCCACCCGCACCTCACCGAGCCTGCGGACCGCGCCCGCGTCGTCGGGGTCGAGGCCGGCCGCCCGCTCCAGCAGGCTGTGCGCCCAGGGCAGGTCGGACCGGGCGGCGGCCTGCGCCCCGGCCCGGCCCAGCGCGGCGGCGGCGCGGCCACGCAACCGCCGGGTCGCGTCGTCGAGCAGCCCCAGCTCGGCGCGGTAGCGGTAGGCGCGCTCCAGGTGGCCGCCGACCGCCCCGTCCCCGGCGCGCAGCACACTGGGCAGCTCGGCCGCCCACGCGTGGCGGTCGGCCTTGGCCCGCTTGGACAGCGAACCGTACGTCACCTCGTGCACCAGGCCGCTGCTGAACCGGTACGCCGAGGTCTCCGGGCCCGGCCGGGGCGCCGGTTCCACCAGTCGCCGTCTGCTCAGCGCCGCCAACACCTCCTCGGCGCGCGCCAGTTGCCGGGCGCGTTCCTGGGGCGGGGCGGCCACCACCGTGGACGGGCGCCGCTCCGCCAGGCGCGCGGAGACCTCCAGCAGGACCAGCTCCGCCGCGGTGAACTCCCGGCCGATGACGGCGGCGAGGTCCACCACGGTCCGCTCGGCCCTGGCCAGCGCGCCGATCCGGGCGCCCAGCAGGGCCTGGAGCGTGGGCGGCAGACCGGCGTCCGCTCCGGTGCCACCGGCCCCGTCCGCCCGCCCGTCCACCAGCAGTTGCTCCAGGTAGAGCGGATTGCCCTCGGCGCGGGCGAGGAGGCGTTCGTCCACCGGACCGTCCCGGCCGTCGAGCCGGGCCAGCAGGGCGGCCAGCCGGGCGGCCTCGTCCCGGGGCAGTCCGGTGACCGGGAGGGCGCCCGTGGTGTCGGCCGTCCCGTCCGGGCGGCCCACCTGGACCAGCAGCACACCCGGGGGGCCCGACCCGGCCGTCAGCCGTTCCAGCGTGCGGGTCAGCAGGGGCGCCGCCGCGTGCGCGTCGTCGAGCACCAGCACCACCGGCCGCAGCCGCGCGGCCCGTTCCAGCACCGTGGACAGCGCGGCGCACATGTCGTCGAAGGGCGCGTTCGGGGTGCCGTCCCGGAGCAGTCCGGCCGAGAGCAGGGCCCTCGCGTCCTCGTCGGCGGCGGCCCCGGCGGCCTCCGGCGGTTCGCCCGTGAGTGCCGGCAGGGCCCGCAGGGCGTCCGCGAGCGGCGTGAGCGTGCCCTGTTCCCCGTGGCTGCGGCACCGGCCCGCCCCGTAGGCGAGGGCGCCCGAGGCGGCGCCCCGCGCGAGCCACTCCCGTACCAGCCGGGTCTTGCCGACGCCCGCCTCGCCGGTGACCCGCAGCAGGCCCGCCCGGCCGTCGCGCACGGTCGCCGCGAGCGCCGCGTCCAGGGCGTCACGCTCGGCACCGCGCCCCACGAACGGGACGTCGAAACGCCGGAGTTGGGCCGGGTCGTCGGTGCCCAGGGCGAGCAGCCGGTAGGCCTCCACACTGGCCCGCTTGCCCTTCAGCCGGAGCGGCCCGGTGGGCTCGGCGGACACCGTGGGACCGGCGGCGCGCAGGGTGTCCGGACCGATCAGGATCTCTCCGGCAGCGGCGTTCTGCTCCAGGCGGGCGGCGATGTTGACGGTCTCGCCCGACACCAGGGCCTGACGGGCCGTCGCGTCGCCACCCGCCACCACCTGACCGGTGTTGACGCCGACCCGGGTGGCGAGCCGGATGCCGAGCGTGGCGTGCAGCTCCTCGTTGAGCCGGTCCAGCGCCTCCCGCATCCCGAGGGCCGCGGCCAGCGCCCGCCGGGCGTCGTCCTCCCGGACCACCGGCACACCGAACACCGCCATCACGGCGTCCCCGATGAACTTCTCCGGGGTGCCGCCCTGCGCCACGATCCGCTCGCTCATCGCCTCGAAGTACCGCAGGGTCACCGTGCGCAGGGTCTCCGGGTCCAGGACGCCGGACAGCGCCGTGGAGCCGACGAGATCGCAGAAGAGCACCGTCACCGGCTTGCGTTCGTCGTCGCCGGGCGCGGCGGGGGCGGCGCACGGCGTCCCGCAGGACGAGCAGAACCGGGCCTTGGGCGGGAGGTCCTGACGGCACGAGGGGCAGGTCATGACGGTTCCTTCTCTCCAGAGGGCCGGGCCGCGCCGTCGGCGCCCCGGTGGACCGGGGCGCCGGGGCGGGGCCGTCCGGAACGCGGAGCCGGTCTAGAACAACGCGCCGCCGGCGATCTCGCCGTGCGCCTGGACCTCGGGTTCCACCGCGTCGAGCCGGCTCTTGATGTCGAGCAGGACGCCCAGTTCCTCCGGCGTCAGCTGACTGAGCACGAGACGCTGCTCGTCGCTGAGCAGGTCCACCGGCAGTCCGGCCTCGTACAACGCGTCCGGCAGCACGGGCTGTCCGCCGTCGTTCTCGGGTGGTCGGGTCATGGGGTGACTCCCATCGGTGAGGGGTGTCCGGCTCCCCGGGGCGGTGGCACCGTCCCGGAGCGCCCGAGCCGGACGAACAGCCGGGTGAGCGCGTCGAGGGAGTGCATGGCGCTGACCGTCACCTCCGCCTCCTGACCTCGGGTCAGCGGCAGCCGGTCCAGCAGCGCGTGCAGGTCGTCCAGGTGGCCCGTGTCCAGCGCCGCGTGCTCCCGTACGGTCCGCAGGGCGGCGTCCGGCAGTCCGGTGGTCCTGGCGATACGGGCGGTCAGGGTCGCGGCGGGCGCGTACCCCTCCAGCACCGCGATGTAGCCGAGCAGGGCCACGGGGTGGTGGTGCTCGATCCAGTAGTACTGGGAACCGGCGAGCGCGGCGACGACCGGCGCGGGCATCGGGCGCAGCGCGTCCTCGGGCGTGGCACCGGCGGCCCGCAGATCCTCCAGCAGCCAGCTGTCGTGGTCCTGTTCCTCCTGGATGTGCTCGGTCAGGTAGGCGGCCAGCGGGCCGGCCACCGGGTCGCCGTGGGACGCCAGCCGCGCGGCGTGCTCCCGGGCCCGTTCCATCAGGGGGACCGAGGCGCGCACCACCGCGTGCATGGCGCACAGGTAGTCGCGGTAGCGGGGCACCAGGTCCTCCGGGCGCCACAGGTGCTCCATCGCGTCCAGCAGCTCGCCGTCCAGCAGCCGCAGGGTGACCCGCAGCCGCGCTGAGGTGCTCGGCCGGGCGGCGCTCACCGGGACCCGCCGGAGACCGGGGCTCGCACGGCGTCGGCCGGTGCCGGGCCCGCGACGACCAGCGGGGCGTACGCGGCGCAGCCATGGCGGCGCACCACGCCCTGCGGACCCCCGGCGGCTCCCCGGCGCGCGGCCGCCAGGTCCAGCAGCGCCCCCGTCGCGCCCGACGCCACCGCCCGCGCCCCGGCCGCGACCCGCGCGTCGCCGCCCAGGGCCCGGCAGCCGTCGCAGTACGAGCCGTCCCGTGGCGGGGCGCCGGAACGGGCGGCGAGGTGGACGGGGCCGACCGTGCGGATCATGCGCAGCACCGGCGACTCCAGGGCGCGCCGGCGTACCGCCGCCCAGTCGTCGGCGGCGATGTGCCCGAGGTACAGGTGGTCGGGGACGGGCCGCAGGTCCACGGTGTCCTGGTTGCAGCAGGCCAGCACCGTGCCGTCGAAGGCGACCACGGGCCAGGCGGCCATGGAACACGGGGACACCGCGTCCGGCGCGGGCCCGGTACGGGCGGGGCGGGCCCAGGACGCGGCCCGCCCGAACGGCCGCACCTCGTTGACCAGCGACGGCACCTCGCCGCCGAACTCCGCCTCGACGGCCCGGGTGAGGTCCGCGAGGTACGGGTCGGACGGCCCGGTCCCGGTGAGGTGGAAGCTCACCGCCACCCCCGCCTCCCGTATCCGGTGCAGGGCGCGGAAGACGTCGGCCCGGCCGACCTCCCGCTCGTGGTGGACGTCCAGGCTGGCCGAGAAGTGGTCGACGGCGGTGATCGCCCGCAGGACCGGCGCCGGGATCCGTGGCGAGCGGGCGAAGAACATGCCGCTCAGCAGCGCCGTACGCGATCCGGCGCGGCGGGCCGAGTGGCTCAGCTCCTCGACGAGCGCGGGCAGCAGCAGCGGTTCGCCGCCGGTCAGCATCACCACGTCGGGCCGGTCGTCCGGGGTGAACGAGCCCACAAAACGGGCCAGTTGACCGGCCTCGGGCCGCTCCCGCACGCTCAGGTCCGATCCGGTGGAGCAGTGGGCGCAGCTCAGGGGGCAGCGCCGGGTCAGTCCGAGCAGCAGACCGGCGGCCGGGAAGGGCCGCCGTCCGACGAGTTCGCCGAGTTCCATGCGGGGCCGCCTCCTTCAGAGGGCCGGGGCGCGTCGGGCGCGTAGCCAGCCTGGGGCGCCCCGGTTCGGTGGCGGTCCACCGCCGCTTCAGGGACGGTATGGGCGCAGGCCACAGGGGGCGGCACCGAGCCGTCACGCGGGCCGCGGACCGCCGTGCAGCCCCGTCGAGCTGGCCCGATACCGGGTCCATACCGCCGCCGAAGCGTCTGCCAGGCCGGCCCTCCTAGTTTTCTCGGCAACGGCAGGCAACCGGCCCGCCGCACCGGATCCCGGTTCACGCCGGCGGTACCGGGACCAGCGCAGTGACGAGTGGACGGAGACCACCATGTCCGAGAACACCAAGCCCGCGGCCGACGACACCAACGAGACCCCCGAGGTCGAGGCGCACTCCGTGCTGGACCTCCAGGAGACCTCCGTGCACGAGGTCATCGCCCCGGGCAACTGCGTCAGCCTGGTCAGCGTGGTCGAGAACGCCAAGTGACCGGATGAACCGGGTCGCGCGCCACGGCGGACCGAGGCAGACGCCTCCGCCGTGGCGCCCGGCCGGCCGGTGAGTGGGGCGGCTCCGTCATGACGGAGACCGCCCCGCCGCCGCTTGCGGCCCGTGCCGGGCCCCGGCCCGCGCGTCGCGGGCGGCGGGCGCCGTACGGCGGGTCACGGATCCGGGCGCGGCACACCGCGTCCGCGCGACCCCGCCCCACGCGGCCGCCCGCACCTCTCGTCACCACCCCGACGACCACCGGGAGCCTCCGATGACCACGCCGCTGCGCGACAACCGGGATTTCCGGCTGCTCTGGATGAGCGGCCTCTTCGCCGTCCTGGGGGCGCAGATGAGCGCCCTCGCCCTGCCCCTGCTCGTGCTCAGGGAGACCGGCTCCGCGGTGCAGGCCGGCTCCGTCGGGACGGTCGCCGTGGGAGCCGTGCTGATCACGATGCTGCCCGGCGGTGTCATGGCCGACCGCGTCGAACGCCGGCGGCTGATGCGGCTGTGCGACATCGGCTCCCTGACCGTCGTCACCGCCCTCGCCACGGCCGTCTGGTTCGGGCGGGCCCCCATGGCACTCGTCCTGCTGGTCGCCGCCTCCGGCGCGGTGCTCAGCAGCATCTACGCCCCGGCCGTCTTCGGCCTGATGCGCGCGGTCGTCCCGCCCGAGCAGATGGGCACCGCCACCGCGCGGCTCCAGGCGCGCACCCAGACGGTCCGGCTGGTCGGACCGCTCGTCGGGGGCGCGCTGTTCGGTGTCCACCCGGCCCTGCCCTTCGCGTCCGAGGCGGTCGGCCTGCTGCTGTCCACGGTCTGCGTGGCCCTCGTACGCACCCGCTCCCGGGCCAGGACCACGGCGGGTCCGGTGTTCAGCAGACGCGAGCTGACGGCGGGCCTGTCCTTCCTCTGGGGCATCCCCTATCTGCGGACGGTGCTCCTCGTCTTCGGCCTGGGCATGAACTTCGCGTTCGGGGCGCTCACCTTCACCGCGCTGTCCGTGTTCTCCGAGGGAGGCCGTTCCGGTGTGGGCGGCGGCTTCGTCATCACCTGCGTCTCGGCCGGGGCACTGGCCGGGGCGCTGATCGCGCCGCGGATCAACCCCGACCGGCACTCCCGGCTCCTGATCCTCGCCACCTGCTGGACCTGTGTGACGGCCGCCGGGGGGATGGCGTGGTTCACCGATCCGCTGGTGGCCGGGGCCCTCTGCGCGCTCTGCATGTGCCTGGCGACGATCGCCAGCATCGGGTTCCTCTCGACCCTGCTGATCGTGACCCCCGAGGAGCGGGTGGGGCGGGTGCAGAGCGCGGCGAGCTTCCTGTCCTCCATCGTCCAGCCGTTCGGACCGCTGGCCGGTGGCGCGCTGCTGACCGCCTTCGGCGCCCGCTGGGCGTTCACCCTGACCGGTTGTGTGCTGGCCGTGTCCGCCCTCGTGGTCACCCTGGCGCCCTCGACACGGCAGCGGATCACCCCGCACCGGACGCCGGAACCCGCGGACCCGCCGTCCCCGGACCCCGGTCCCGGACCGGAGTCCGGCCCCCGTACCGCACCGGCGCCCGCCCCCGGTCACGTACCGGCGCCCGACCCCGGTCACGCACCGGCCGGCGCGCACCGTGCCGTGCCCGGGGACTGATCCGCGCGCGGAACACCCGCCCCGCACCCACCGCCCGCGCCCTCGGCGGGCCCCGCGCCCCCGGTGGGCTTCGCGAAAGGAGAGCCGAGCGTGCCAGGCCCCCAGGAGACCCAGCTCTACTGCCTCGCCGACCGCAGGTACTTCGACGTCCCGGACCGGCTGCCGGACCAGGAGACCCGGTACCGGCTCGACAGCGAACCGCCCCCGGCCGGCTGGCGGCGCGAAGCCGTGGGCCTGTGGACCTCGCTGGTGCCCGAGGACGCCCGACCTGCCGAGCAGGGCTGGAAGATCCATGTGTCCACCGTGCCCGAGGAGGCCGAGGCCACCCTGCGGGACACCGCCCGGCTCTGCCTCCGCCACGGGGTGCCGTTCAAGTTCCTGCGCAGCGAACGGGCGTTGCTGCTCATGGCGGACAAGTACATGAACCGCAGCGGCGCGGGCAAGTTCATCGCCGTCTACCCGCCCGACGAGGCCGTGTTCCTGACCCTGGCCGACGCGCTGTCCCGGGAGCTGGCGGGGCGCAGCGGCCCCTACGTCCTCAGCGACCTGCGCATCGGTGACGCCCCGGTGTACACCCGGTACGGCGCCTACGTCCCCCTCTGGTGCACCGACGCCGAAGGCCGCCGGGTCCTCGCCCTGCGCGACCCCTCCGGGACGCTGGTGCCGGACGAACGCGGTGTGGTCTTCCGGATGCCCGAGTGGCTCGACGTCCCCGCGGCCCTGCGGCCGCACCTCGCCGCGCGGGCCGCCGCCCGCGACGACGGCTTCCCCTACACGGTCACCGAGGCGCTCCAGTTCTCCAACGCGGGCGGGATCTACCGGGCCAGGCACCGGGAGACCGGCCGTCAGGTGGTGCTCCGGGAGGCGCGTCCGCACTGCGGCCTCGACGGCGCGGGCGACGACGCCGTGACCCGGCTGCACCGCGAGCACCGGGCGCTGACGGCACTGGCCGGACTGGACTGCGTACCCGAGGTGTACGGGGTACGGACCGTCTGGGAGCACCACTTCCTCATCGAGGAGCACATCGAGGGCAGCACCCTGCTGGAGGAGATCGTCGCCCGGTTCGCCCTCGTGCGCGGGGCGGACACGGCGGACCGACTCGCCCCGTACACCCAGTGGGTGGACTCGGTGCTGGGTGAACTGACCCGGGCGCTGGAGGCGATCCACGCGCGCGGTCTCCGCTTCGGCGACCTGCACCCCTCCAACATCATCCTCCGGCCCGACGGCCGCGTCGCCCTCATCGACTTCGAGTACGCCACCGCGCTGGACGACGAGCGCACCCCGCTGGCCGGGGCCCTCGGGCTCCAGGCGCCCCCCGGCACGCCCGGGGCGGAGGCGGACGCCTACGCGCTCTGGGCGACCTGGCTCACCATGCTGATGCCGATCACGGAGATGGCCGGACACGAGAGGGCGAAGGCCCTCACCCTGGAGAGCTGGGCCCGGCGCCGCTACGGCCTCCCGTCCGACGCCGGACCGGCCCGGCCCCGGCTGCTCCGGGACGCGACGGCCTCACGGGAACGCGAGGCGGAGGTGGCCGCCCTGTTCGACGGACCCGTCCCGGACTGGGCGGAGATCCGCACCCGCCTGCTGGCCGGTATCCGCTCCGGGGCGACCCCGGAGCGGGCGGACCGGCTCTTCCCCGGCGACCCGGGCCTCTTCGCCACCGGGGGCACCGGCATCGCGCACGGCGCGGCGGGCGTCCTGTACGCGCTGCACCGGGTGGGCGCCCCCGTCCCCGGGGAGTGGACCGACTGGCTCGCCTCGGCCGCGCTCCGCCGGGACCCCGCCGCGGCGGGCGGACTCTACGACGGGCTGCCGGGCACGGCCCTCGTCCTCACCCTCCTCGGCCGCGGCGAGCAGGGGCGGGAGCTGTGGGACCGGGCCATGTCGCCCGCACCGGCGGCCGGTTCGGCGGACCTGCTCACCGGGCGCGCCGGGATCGCGCTCGCGGCCCTGCGCATGGCCCGCGCCACGGGCCCGTCCCCCGACCAGGCGCTGCTCGACACCGCCCTGCGCACCGCGTGGGACCTGGACCAGCTGGTACGGGGAGAGGCGGTACCGGGGACGCGCCTCCCGGAGTCGGCGGGACTGCTGCGCGGGCTGAGCGGGGCCGCCCTGCTCCACATGGAGCTGTACGCGCTGACCGGCGAGGAGTGGCTGCGGGAGGCGGCACGCGAGGCGCTGGACCGGGAGACCGGGCACCTCGTCGCCATGCCCGGCGGCTCCGTCCAGGTCAAGGACGGCCGGCGCCATCTGCTCTACCTGGACCAGGGCAGCGCGGGCGTCGCCCTGGTGGCCCAGGCGTACGCCGCCCGGTTCGGGCAGCCCGCGCCGAGCGCCCTGCTCTCGGGGGTGCGTACGGGCTGCGTCACGGAATTCGTCCGCGAACCGGGCCTGTTCACCGGGCGGACGGGACTCGTCGCCGCGGCGGGCCAGCTCGGTACGGCGACGGGCGCCGGGGTCCCCTCCGGTACGGCGACGGGCGCCGGGGCCGTTCGCGGTACGGCGACGGGCGCCGGGAAGGACGACGACGTCCTGGCCTCCGTACGCAACCTCACCTGGCACCTCGTCGCCGACGAGGACCGGCTGCTGGTGCCGGGCGCGACCCTGCGCCGCTTCTCCGCCGACCTCGCCACGGGGGCGGCCGGCGTCCTGCTCGGCCTGCACTTCCTGTCCCGGGGCGAGGACCGGGCCGGGGACGAGGGCGGGAAGGGTACGGGCCCCGCCCCCGCCGGGCTGCTCGAACTGCTCACCCTCGGCTGAACGGCAGGGCGGGCTCCGGCACACCTGCTCCGGGCCCGCCCGCACCGCCCCCGGACCGCTCGCGGGCGTACAGACAGAACAGGCGCGGCACCTCGTACAACGCCGCGTGAGCGGTGACCTCCCCGGCCGGTGAGGTCACCGCACCGGTGCCGATGAGTGACTCGACCGTACGGATCGCCCCCCGCTCCCCGCACCCCAGGGCCTCCATCGCCCGCTCCAGGGTGAAACCGCCGTCCGGGGCCAGGTCGGCGAGGCGTGCCAGCGCCCCCCGGTCGCCCGGACCGAGGTCCCGCCAGCCCGCCGCGATCCGCGACCGTACGGACACGTCCCCGGCGACGAGTTCGTCCAGGGCCGCCGACGGGTCCTCGACCCGGGCCGCGTACTCCGCCAACGGCAGGTGCCGCAGCACCGCCAGCCGCATCCCGCTCACCGCCACCGCCACCGGCAGCGCCCCGCAGGCCCGTACGATGCGCAGCGCCGCGGCCCGGTCGGTCCGCAGCCGGTCCGCGCCGATCAGCCTCCCGAGCAGGTCCAGCGCCTCGTCCTCCTCCGGCGCGGACAGGGCGATCCGGTGCACGGGCGCCAGCCCGGCCAGGAGCCCGCGCGCCGTCAGCAGCACCGAGGAGCGGCCCGACCGGGGCAGCAGCCCGCGCACCGACGCCTCGTCCGCCACGTCGTCCAGCACGACCAGGGCCCGGTGCCGGGACAGCCAGTCCTGCCAGGCGCCCTCCGCCTCCGCCGCGTCGGGCCTGCCCGAGGTCCCCGCGCCGCACAGCCGTAGCAACTCCTCCAGCATGTCGGTCCGGACGCGTGCCGTGCCGTCCTGGTGCCGGGCCCGGACGTGCACCCGCCCGTCGGGGAAGTCCTCCGCGAGCAGGTGCGCCGCCCGCACCGCCAGCGCCGACTTGCCCACCCCGGCCGGGCCGGTCACGACCACCACACCGCCGTCCGGGGCGCCCGCCACCGGGAGCAGCCGGGCCAGTTCGTCGTCGCGTCCGGTGAAGACCCGGAGGTCCGCGGGCAGCGACACGTCCCGTGCGGCCGGGCGGGGCCCGGCCGGGCGCGGTGCGGCACCCCGGCCGAGGAGGCGGCCGTAGAGTGCGGCCAGCGCCGGGCTGGGCTCAAGCCCCAACTCCCGTGCGAGTAACTGCCGGTAGTCGTCGTACACCTCCAGCGCCTCCGCCTGCCGGCCGGACTGGTGCAGGGAGTTCATCCAGGCCGCCCGCAGCCGCTCGCGGAGCGGGTGACGCTCCACCAGGTCCCGCAGGCCGTCCACCGCGGCGGCGGCCCGGCCCGTCTCGATCTCGGCCTCCGCCCAGTCCTCGTAGACCGTCAGGCACCGGGCCTCCAGCCGCTCCGCCTCGTCCGCCACCACGGCCGAGTCCCGCAGGTCGTGCAGGGGCGGGCGTTCACCCCAGAGGTCCAGCGCCTCCCGCAGCAGCCGGGCCGCGGTGCGCAGGTCGCCCCGCTCACCGGCGGCCCGTCCGGCCCGTGCCAGCGCCCGGAAGCGGAGGGTGTCCAGCTCGCCCTCCTCGATCCGCAACCGGTATCCGCCGCAGCCGTGCACCACCCGGTCCCGGTCACCGCCGTCCACGGCACCGAAGAGGGTCCGGGCGGCGCTGACGTAGACCTGGAGGTTCTTGCGCGCGGTCCGCGGGGGCGCCTCCGGCCACACCACGTCGGTCAGCACATCCACCGGTACGGGGGTGTTGGGGCGGGCCAGCAGGGTGGCCAGCACCAGCCGCTGCTTGCGGGGCCCGAGTGGCAGGGGTCTGCCGTCCAGCACGGCGGTGAGGGGGCCGAGCAGGGAGAAGTACACCGAGCCGGTGGGGGCGGGTCGGGCAGGAGGGCGGGTCATCGGCGGGCCTCCAGGGCGGGGGGACGGGCGGCGGGCTGCCGTACACCGGCCGACCGGACGGGGACGGGCCGCCGTACACCCGCCGATCCTTCCGGGCCAGGGGGCGGGGCACATCGGTGAGTGCCCCGTATGTTCCGGGGCGCGCACCCGACCTCCGACGCCCGGGGCCCCCATGTTGCCGCCCCGCGCCCCCATGGGCGGGGTGGGTGGTCCGCCGGGCGGTCGTCCTCAGGGCGTCACGCGTGGTCCGCCCTCAGGCGTGCCGGTCCACACGCGTGATCGCCCTCAGGCGTGCCGGTCCACATGCGTGGGCGCCCTCAGGCGTGGTCGACCAGGCACTCCGCCGCGAACTCGCACAGGGCCGCCCGGTTCGCCCGGCCCGTCTTGCTGATCAGGCTCGCCAGGTGCTTCTCCACCGTGCGGGGCGAGATGGACAGCCGACGCGCTATCTGCTGGTTGCCCGGACGCTCGGCCAGCAGGACGAACACCTCGTACTCCCGGGGGGTCACCCCGTGCGTCCGCAGCGGTGAGGGGATCCGGTCCCGGCCGTCCCGGTGCTGGGTCACGCTCACCCCGGCCTGCCGCAGGGCCGCCCGGCAGGCCGCCGCCACCGGCTGCACCCCGGCGTCGTAGAAGTACTCCTCGGCGGTGCGCAGCCACGACACCGGCTCCCCCCACCCGTCGGCGAACGCCGCGTCCGCGACCAGCCGGAGCCCCAGGTGGCGGGCGACCGGGAAGGCCGCCGACCGCGCGTCGAAGGCGGCCATCCGCCGTACGGCGGCGGCCCGTTCGCCCTCCCTGCCCAGCAGCACCGCGTCCGCCAGGTCGAGGAACTGCCGGTTCCAGGCCAGCGCTGCACCCGGCGAGGCCGCCACCTCCTCGTACTCCGCACGGTCCGCCTCGCCCGCGAGCACCCGCAGCAGCGGACGCAGCCCGTTGCGGCCGCTGAGGTAGTAGTAGCTCGGGTGGTCGCGCTCCCAGGCCATCACGGCGTCCAGGTCCGTCACGGCCGAGGCCCGGTCCTCCTCCAGCAGCGCGCCGAGGGCCCGGCAGAACCCCAGCCGCAGGGGCACCAGCGGGGAGTCCTCGCCACCGGCCCGGCGGAACGCGGCGAGGCAGCGGTCCCGCTCCCGGCGGCGGCCCCGGTGCGCGGCCATCGTGGCCCCGGCCAGCAGCAGATAGCGGTGGGCGGCGAGATTCCCGATCCGGGCGCTGACCTCCACCGAGCGTTCGACGGTCTCCTCCGCCTCCTCCCACCGGGCGCACATCACCGCGTTCATGGCGAGCAGCCCGTCGACCGTCTGCGTCAGCAGCAGTGACCCCAGCTCCGCGGCGGCCGCCCGCGCGGAGTGCAGCCGGGCCGCGTCACCGGTCCGCATGAAACCGTTCGCACCCAGGCGCACCAGCGCCTCCACCCGCCACAGCGGTAACGCGTGCTCGGTGGAGAGCGACAGCATCCGCTCCAGACACGCGTCGGCCGCGTCGAAGCCCTCCTCCCGGGTGAGCAGCGCGAGCAACTGCCAGGCCTGGCAGGCGACCACCGGCAGTCCCTCGGCCTCGGCGGTGCGGGCGGCCTCGCGGGCGGCCCGCTCGACCGACTCCGGATCCAGCCGTTCCTGGCCGGGCAGCAGCGAGAGGTGCCCGTCGACGACCGCGAGCGAGGCACACCGCGCCGGGGAGGGCGACGGACCGAGCAGTGCGCGCGCCGCGCCGATCTGCCGGTCCGTGTCGTCGGCCCGCTCCGCCATCACCGCCACCCAGGCGATCTTGATGTGGGCCTCTCCGCGCCGGACGGCCGCCTCCGAGTGCGCGGGGACCGGGGGGAGCGTCTCCACCAAGGCCAGCGCGCCGTCCAGGTCCCCGCTCTCGGCCCTGGCCACCGCCAGGGCCTCGGTGACGGCGGCCCGGTCGGCCTCCGCCGCCAGGGAACGGGACCGTTCCAGCAGCACCACGGCCGAGCCGTGCGAGCCCGCCGCGAGCATCCGCCGCCCCGCCTCGGCGAACTGGAGCGCGGCGCCCGAGCGGTTGCCCGCCGCCAGCTCCAGGGACGCGACGAGCTGCCGCCGGTCCTCGTCCAGGGGCTCACCCGAGCGTTCGACGGCGGTGGCCGCCCGGCGGGCGAGCGCCGCCCGCTCGGCGGGGGCGAGCGAGGAGACCAGCGCCTCCGCGGTGAGCGTGTGCCGGAAGGTGTAGCGGTCGGGGGCCGCGCCGTCGGGGGCGATCACCCCGGTCTCGACGGCGGACCTCAGGTGGGTGAACAGGGCCCGGTCCTCCAGGCCGGTGACGGTCTGGAGGACCCCCACGGAGAACTGGCTGCCGAGGGTGGCCGCCGTCAGCAGCAGGTCCCGTACCGGTTCGTCCAGCCGGTCGAGCCGGCGCGACCAGCTCCTCAGGATGCGCGAGGGGAGCGTGCCGTCCGGCTGCTCCGCCGCCTCCCAGCCGCTCTCCGTCCGCCGTAACCTGCCGGTGTCCAGCAGGTCCGCGAGCAGCACCTCCACCAGATACGGGTTGCCCGCCGCGCGTTCGGCCAGCCGTCGCTGGACCGCCGCCGGTATCCGCTCGGGCGCGGCCTCAAGACAGGCGCCGGTGAGGAGGCGCACCTGCGTCCCGTCCAGCGCCCCCAACTCCCGTACGGCCGCGCTGTTGCGCTGCTCGGCCGCGCGTACGAGGTCCAGGGCCGTCCCCGGCTCCGGGCGCAGGGTGCCCAGCAGGAGGATCGGCAGGTCCGCCAGGTTGTCCACGACGTACTCCACGACCGCGAGGGTCTCCGTGTCGCAGTCGTGCAGGTCCTCCAGCAGCATCACACAGCCGGTGTCCCGGCCCAGCACGGAGAGCAACCGCAGTAGCGCCTCGGCCAGTTCGACCACGGTCTCGGTGTATCCCGGGGACGCGCTGCCGCGCCACTCCGGAACCAGTCGGGCCAACGCCGGGTGATAGGGCGCCAGTTCGGGGTCGGTGGGGGTGCCCGCCGCCCGGAAGTGGGACGAGAGGGCCTCCACCAGGGGGCGGAACGGCACGACCAGGCCCGTCGAACCGGCCCGCCCGCGCAGCACCGGCATGCCCAGACCGTAGGCCCGGTAGGCGCATTCACCTCCCAGCCGGGACTTGCCGATCCCCGCCTCGCCGAGCAGGAACAGCGCCCGCCCCGAACGCCGTCGCGCGGCGTCCAGGGCGCTGCCCAGCAGGACGATCTCGTCGTCCCGGCCCACGATGACCGGCGAAGTGGCTCGCATGGCCGCAGGCTACTGGAGCCGTACAGAGCGCGGCAGTAGGCGCATTCGCCGGAATCCGGTGCGTTGTCCCGCGAAAGGGGTGAAGGGGAAGGGCCAAAGGGGCCGGACCGTAACAGAAAGGTGAAAGAAGCCGGACGGACCGGGACGGTGAAGGGGATCGGAGCGAGGTGATCGGGGCGGTATAGGTGGTCAGAGCGCGGTGAGCGGGACGGTGAAGGTGGTCAGCGGCAGCTCCGGGCCGTAGCCGCCGTCCCCGTCCGAGGAGCTGAGAAGTCTGCTGCGCAGCCCCAGCGCCCCGCCGGAACCGAGCGAGATCCGGCCCGCAGGGTGCTCGGAGGCACCCTCGTACGCGGTGGTGGCGGCGGTGTACAGGGCCGAGTCGCTGATCTGCGTCATGTCTGCCTCACTTGTCGGTGATCAGGGTGGAGTCATCAAGGAAGGGTCATCGCTGACAGGCCATCGGTGACGGGTCATCGGCCGTGGTCGACGACGGGGGTACGGAGGGGGCCGGGCCGTCCCGGGGGGATCCCGGCGGAGTGGCGCAGGAGCAGCACGGAGCCGATCCGGTCGGGGAAGCCCGCCCGCAACAGCCCGTGCCCGATACCCGACAGGCCGGTGAGCAGCCCCGGGTGCGGTACGTGTCCGGGCGTCCCGCAGTGCGGCTGCGCCCGGTCGGCGGCGGCCAGCAGGATGCCGGTCCGGCGCAGCCAGTGGGGGCGGGCGTGGGGCAGGGCGGAGTGGCCCAGCAGCTCCAGTACGCCCAGCTCGCCGTGGCAGAGGCTGTCGTCGGCGAGCGGCGCGGCCTCGGCCAGCTCCCCGGCCCGCACCGCCAGCCAGGCGGCCAGCTCGGGGTCGGCCAGGGCGTCGGGGCTGTCGGCGACGGCGAGCGCGACGCCCGCCGTGCCCCGGCACCAGGCCTGGCCCTCGTGGTCACCGAGCACCGCGCGGCGCAGGGCCGCCAGCCCCGCCTCGCGGTAACGCGCACCGCCGCCCGCACCGGCGAACCGCAACAGCGCCCAGCCGATGCCCGCCGCCCCGTCCGCGAAGCCCCCCGTCATGGGCAGGGGAGCCGCCGCGATCCGCTCGGCGCAGAGTTCGGCACCACGCCAGGCTTCCGCCCGGCCGGTGGTCCGGTGCACGGCGAGCAGCGAGACCAGCCCGCCCGCCGCCCCGCCGCGCACCCCGCACCCGTCCTCGGCCGAGCCCGCCGCGTGGCTCAGCCGGGTGGCGGGGCCCGCCCACTCTCGTATCCCGGGATCGTCCAGCAGCGTTCCCACCTCGGTCAGGGCGTACGCGATGCCGCCCAGGCCGGCGAACGCGCCGGAGCCGAGCACCCCGAGGTCGTCCACCCGCCGGTGCAGGGCGTCCAGCAGCCCCGGCACCGGCGCCAGGGCCGCACGGGCGGCGTCGGCGTACCGTGAGTCCCCGGTGAGCGCGGCCAGTTGGGCGAGGAAGAGGGCCGGGCCGGTGTAGCCGCAGGCGAGGTCGGCGGCCAGCGGGGTCAGCCGCCAGTAGCGTTCGCCGAGCAGCTCCAGGCCGATCCAGTTGGTCCGGTTCCCGTCGTGGTACGCCTGCGAGACGAGCTGGTCGCCGACCGACCGGGCGGCGGACAGCAGCCGTTCCGGTTCCGGCGCGGCGGCCGCCACCCTCGGCCGGCCGGTCCCGGAGGCGCGGTGCGGGGGCTCGGCGGACGTGGCGACCATGGCGGTCCGGATGATCCGCTCCTGGTCCTGCCGGTCCACCGTGTCCAGGGCGCGCACCTTCGCCTCGACCCGTTCCAGCCCGCGGGGGCCACCGGATCCGGGCACCCGGCGCCCCGTGCCGCTCCACAGGTCCGTGGTGTCCGGCCGGGTGGTGAACACCGGCACGTCACCCCGCCACAGCTCCGCGATCTCCTCGTCCTCCAGACCGGGCAGCGCCGTCGCGCCGAGGGCGCCGGTGCGCAACAGGGCGAACACCCGCTGCCGTTCGGTGGCGTCGCGCATCAGGTCGGGGTGGGTGGACTCGTGCAGCAGCGTGGCGTACGCCGAGGTCGGCCGGGGCACGAAGCGGACCTCGTCGTGCGCGAACATCCTCAACAGGCCGTCCGGACCCAGGAGTTCGTCGCGGAAGTCGCTGAGGGCGGTGTAGGCCGCGCGGAAGCCGTCGCACAGGGCGTCGGTGTACGCGGACGGGTCGGTCCGTACCCCGTCGAGCCGGGGCCGGTTGGCGGACCCGGTGAACCGGCCCGCCCTGCGGACCAGACGCATCGTGTCGGTACCCGCCGCCGCCCAGTCCGCCGTCTCGACGGGGGAGGGCGCCGCCCGGCCTCCGCCGATGGCGGACATGTCGAGCGCGCTGGTGTCCCCGACCAGCAACTGCGGGAGCAGTCCCACCCGGTGGACGGAGGCGTGCAGGGCGCGGGCGGCCGGATCGGCGAAGCCGGCCGGCACCAGCGGCGGGTGGAACAGCGTCTCCACGTCGACCAGCACGGGGTGCGGGCCCCGGGCGATCAGGTTCTCGTGGTGCAGATCCGTTCCGTCCAGGACGTGCAGGAGGGCCAGCAGCGCGCCCAGCCGTTGGTAGAAGTGCGCGGTCTCGGCGGCCGAGCGGCAGGGCGCCTCCTCGACGAACTCGGCCCAGCCGTACGCACCCCGGTCGAGCACCCGGGGCGAGCGCAGATCGGGGCCGCCCACACGGGAGTTGAACCACGCGACCAGCGTGTTGAAGTGCCGGTGGGCGGCGAGCGGCCGGGGCTTGTAGACCAGCCGGGCACCGTCCGCGAACCGCAGCAGCATCACCGAACGGCCCCCGCGGTGACTGTCACCGGCACCGGCGGCGACCCCCGTCAGGGCATCGGGCCCGCAGCCGCCGGCCACCCCCGCGCCCCGGTCGCCGAGCACCCCGGAGGAGGCCAGCAGATCCCGGTCGGCCGCGAGCCTGCGGAGCATCTCCGCGAACGCGTCGGCCGCGTTCAGCGCGCTGCGCGCGAGGACCCTGGAGAGCACGGGATACGCGGTGACCAGCGACGCGAGACCGGCCCGGCACGCCGTCAGCCGCAGGAAGTCCCGGAACCGCTCCCGCGATCCCTTCCCGCCCAACCGGCCCCCGGTGCGCGCCTCGTGGAGTTCCAGTACGAGGGTCCGGGCCGCGAGCCGCGCCAGCCGCCGGGCGGTGTCCTGCCGGAACCCCTCCAGCACGGCGGCGGGGCAGCCGCCCGCCCCGCACGCCTCGGTCACCCGGTCGGCGGCCCGCGCCACGAAGGGCGCCACGACCAGCTCGAAACCGGTCAGGTCCGGATACGGCCGGTCCGGAACCCGCACCTCGACCGGTGCGCCCGCCACGGCCTCCCGCACGAACACGGCCCAGTCGGGCTCCCCGCCGGCCGGCTGCCCCACGACACCGGGCAACCACCACGGCTCACCGTGCCCACGGGCGCCGAGGAGCGGGGCGCCCCCGGGCGTCCGGTCGTGGGTGCCGGACCCGGGGGCGGTGTCGCCCGGCTCGGCGACAGGGCCGCTGTGCGGTGCGGGGTCGCGCGGTTCCGGGGCCACGCTGTGTGGGACCGGGCCGGGGCCGCCGCGTTGTGCGGGTGCGGCGTCGTGCGGTTCCGGGAGGGGACTGCGCGTTGCCGGGGCGGCGTCGCGCGGCGCTCGGGCGGGACCGTACGGCTCGTGCGGCTCCGGCGCGATGTCGTGCGGGTGCCCGGGGGCCGTGCGGGCCGCCGCCACACGCGGCGCCGGGGCCGTGAGCGGTTCCGTCCCGCGGACCGTGTTCTTCTCCGCCACCGCGTCCACCTCCCCGGCCGTGGAAGACCGAGCGGCCTTCCCGCGACCCATCCTGCGGGGCGGGCGGGCCCGGCACATGGGGGAGTGGCCCCCATCTTTCGGGGGACGGTGCGCGGGGGCCGTACGGGTGGGAAGGTGGCCCCCGCCGATTACCGGTCGCGGGATCCGGACCCGCGTCGTATCGGACGTGCGGACCTCAGCGTCCGGCCGTCGTGCGCTCGGACGCGGGGCGCGCCGTTCAGCAAGGCACCCTCAGCCCCGCGGGGCCGCCGTCGAGCCCCGTACCATCAGCTCCGCCTCGATCGTCGTGATGCCCCCGGCCGGCGGCTTCTCCTTGCCCATCGCCAGGCGGCCCGCGCGCGCGCCCGCCTCGGCCAGCGGCAGTCGTACCGTCGTCAGCGCCGGTACCGCGTCCACCGAGAACGGCAGGTCGTCGAAGCCCGCCACCGAGACGTCCTCCGGTATGCGGAGCCCGTGGTCCCGGACCGCCGCGCAGGCACCCAGCGCCACCGTGTCGTTCGCGGCGAGGACGGCCGTCACCGTCCCTTCGCGGGACAGGAGTTCACACGTGGCGTCGTAGCCGGAGCTCCGGTCGTACGGGCCGTGCACCGTCAGGCTTTCCTCGTCGCCGGAGAGGCCCGCCGCGCGCATCGCCTCGCGGTGGCCCTCCAGCCGGTGCCGGGTCGTGGTGCGTTCCAGCGGGCCGGCGACGTAACCGATCCGCCGGTGGCCGAGTTCCAGCAGGTGTTCGGTGAGCCGTCGGGCACCGCCCCGGTTGTCGAAGGCCAGCGAGGCCGCGACGGCGTCCGAGTCCGGCAGCGGGGGGCGCCCGCAGAAGACGATCCGGGTGCCCGCGTCCGCGAGCTTGGCCAACTTCGCGGCCATGGCGGCCTGGTGGTCCGGATCCTCCAGCGCTCCACCGGTGACGACCACGGCCGCCGCGCGCTGCCGCTGGAGCAGGGTGAGATAGGTCAGCTCGCGTTCGGGCGAGCCGCCGGTGTTGCACACCACGGCCAGCTTCTCGCCGCCCGCCCGGCCCGATCCGTCCCCCGGCCCGCCGATCTCGCTCTGCGCGGCGCCCGCCATGATCCCGAAGAAGGGGTCGGCGATGTCGTTGACCAGGATCCCCACCAGGTCGGACGTGGCCGCGGCGAGCGAACTGGCGGGGCCGTTGAGCACGTAGTCCAGTTCGTCCACCGCGCGCAGCACCCGGTCCCGGGTGGACGTGGCCACCGGGTAGTTGCCGTTCAGCACGCGGGACACGGTGGCCGGGGAGACCCGGGCGCGGGCCGCCACGTCCGCCAGCGTGACTGTCATCGCTCTCCTCCGAGGAGTTGTGGAGCGGCCCCTCTTGTCCGGGCCGCTGTCGGCAGGCTAGCGTCATCCCTCATAGAAAGCGCTTGCTACGGCTGTATGGAGGGACCTTTCGTGACACGCAGGACAGTGCGCATCGCCATGAACGGCGTCACGGGACGCATGGGATACCGGCAGCACCTGGTGCGCTCGATCCTCGCGATCCGGGAGCAGGGCGGTCTCGACCTCGGCGACGGCGACGTGCTGTGGCCCGAGCCCGTGCTCGTCGGCCGCCGCGCCCACGCCCTGGAGGCGCTCGCCGAGCGGCACGGCCTGACCGAGTGGTCCACCGACCTGGACGCGGTCCTCGCCGACGAGACCATCGACATCTACTTCGACGCCCAGGTCACCTCGGCCCGCGTCGAGGCGATCAAGAAGGCCGTCGCGGCCGGCAAGCACATCTACACCGAGAAGCCCACCGCCACCGATGTCGAGGGCGCCCTCGAACTGGCCCGGCTGGCCCGCGACGCCGGGATCAAGCACGGCGTCGTGCAGGACAAGATCTTCCTGCCGGGACTGCTCAAGCTGAAGCGCCTCATCGACGGCGGCTTCTTCGGCGAGATCCTGTCCGTACGCGGCGAGTTCGGCTACTGGGTCTTCGAGGGCGACTGGCAGGAGGCCCAGCGGCCGTCCTGGAACTACCGCGCGGAGGACGGCGGCGGCATCGTCGTGGACATGTTCCCGCACTGGGAGTACGTCCTGCACGAGCTGTTCGGCCAGGTCACCAGCGTCTCCGCAACCGTCCGGACGCACATCCCGCAGCGCTGGGACGAGCAGGGCAAGCCCTACGCGGCCACCGCCGACGACGCCGCCTACGGCACCTTCCAGCTGGCGGGCGGGGCCGTCGCCCAGATCAACTCCTCCTGGGCGGTCCGCGTCAACCGCGACGAGCTGGTGGAGTTCCAGGTGGACGGCACCCACGGCTCCGCCGTCGCCGGTCTGCGCAACTGCCGTGTGCAGCACCGCTCCGCCACCCCCAAGCCGGTCTGGAACCCGGACCTGCCGGTCACCGAGCCGTTCCGCGACCAGTGGCAGGAGGTCCCGGACAACGCCGTCTTCGACAACGGCTTCAAGGCCCAGTGGGAGCTGTTCCTGCGCCACATCGCCCTCGACGAGCCCTACACCTGGGACCTGATGGCGGGCGCCCGGGGCGTCCAGCTCGCCGAGCTCGGCCTGAAGTCAGCGGCCGAGGGCCGCCGCTTCGACGTCCCGGAGCTGTCCCTGTGAACCACCCTGTGAGCGGTCCTGTGGACGGCGCTGCGAACCGCCCCCTGAACGGTGTCCTGAACGAACCCCCGTACGGCCCCACGGGCGGCCCGGCGAGCGCAGCCGTAGGCGCCCGACCCGCCCCCGGAGCACCGGAGTTGATCCCGTGACCATCCACCTCCCGCAGGGCCCGTACGAGCCGCGTACCACCCCGCTCGACCTCGGCCCCGCCCCGGACGGCGCGGCGCTCGCCTCCCGTACGGTGTTCTCCGCCGCCCACGTCGTCGCCGACCCGTACGCCGACGCCGGTCCCGACGGCCCCGCCGCCGTCGACTGGGACGCCACCCTCGCCTTCCGCCGCCACCTCTGGTCGCACGGGCTGGGCGTCGCCGAGGCGATGGACACCGCGCAGCGTGGCATGGGCCTGGACTGGGCCGGTGCGGCCGAGCTGATCCGCCGGTCCGCCGCCGAGGCGAAGGCGGTCGGCGGCCGGATCGCCTGCGGTGTCGGCACCGACCAGCTCACCGGCCCCGCCACGCTCGCCGAGGTGCGCGCGGCCTACGAGGAGCAGCTCGCGGTCGTCGAGGAGAGCGGCGCCCAGGCCATCCTGATGGCCTCAAGGGCCCTGGCTGCCACGGCGACCGGCCCCGAGGACTACCTGGAGACCTACGCCCACCTCCTGCGCCAGGCCGCCGAACCCGTCGTCCTGCACTGGCTCGGCCCGATGTTCGACCCGGCGCTGGACGGCTACTGGGGCTCCGCGGACCTCGACGCCGCTACCGACACCTTCCTGAAGGTCATCGCGGAACACCCGGACAAGGTCGACGGCATCAAGATGTCGCTCCTGGACGCCGGGCGCGAGATCGACGTCCGGCGCCGCCTCCCCGGCGGGGTGCGCTGCTACACGGGCGACGACTTCCACTACCCGGAGCTGATCGCGGGCGACGAACGCGGCTTCAGCCACGCCCTGCTCGGCATCTTCGACCCGCTCGGGCCGCTGGCCGCCCACGCCGTACGCGTCCTGGACACCGGTGACACCGAGGGCTTCCGGGCCCTGCTCGACCCCACGGTCGAGCTGTCCCGCCACCTCTTCCAGGCGCCGACCCGCTACTACAAGACGGGCGTGGTCCTCCTCGCCTGGCTGGCGGGCCACCAGGACCACTTCACGATGGTCGGCGGCCTCCAGTCCGCCCGTTCGCTGCCGCACCTGGCGAAGGCGTACGAACTGGCCGACCTGCTGGGCCTGTTCCCCGATCCGGAGCTGGCCGAGTCCCGTATGCGCGCGCTGCTCGCCGTCCACGGAGGTACCCGATGAGCTCCGCACTCTCCCGGCTGTCCATCAACCAGGAGACCGTCCGCCGGCTCTCCCTCCCCGAACTGGCCGACGGCTGCGCCAAGGCGGGCGTCGGACAGGTCGGCCTGTGGCGGGCCCCCGTGCAGGAGTACGGGGCCGAGCGCGCCGGAAAGCTGATGAAGGACGCCGGGCTCACCGTCACCAGCCTGTGCCGGGGCGGCTTCCTCACCGCGTCCGACCCCGCCGGGCGGGCCCGCGCCCTGGACGACAACCGTGCGGCGGTGGACGAGGCCGCGGGCGTGGGGACCGACACCCTGGTCCTGGTCTCCGGCGGGCTCCCCGAGGGCGACAAGGACCTGTACGGTGCCCGCGAACGCGTCGCCGACGCCCTGGCCGAGCTGGCCCCGTACGCGGGGGAGCGAGGGGTCCGTCTCGCGATCGAGCCGCTGCACCCGATGTTCGCCTCGGACCGCTGTGTCGTCTCCACGCTGTCCCAGGCCCTGGACCTGGCGGAGCGCTTCCCGGCGGAACAGGTCGGGGTCGTCGTGGACGCGTACCACGTCTGGTGGGACGACCAGGCGCCCGCGCAGATCGCCCGTGCGGGCGAGGGCGGCCGGATCCACTCCTTCCAGCTGGCCGACTGGATCACCCCGCTGCCCGCGGGCGTTCTCGTGGGCCGGGGCCAACTGGGCGACGGCAGCGTGGACTTCCGCTTCTTCCGGCGGCACGTCGAGGCGACCGGATTCGACGGGCCGATCGAGGTGGAGATCTTCAACGAGGAGCTGTGGGCGCGTGACGGCGCCGAGGTGATCGCCGAGGTCGCCGCCCGCTATCTGGAGCACGCCTGCTGAACACACGTCCCCCGGGGCCCGGTTGTGCGGTCCGGGCCCCGGGGGACGTGGCCGCTTCACTTGGGCGATTCGATGGTGACCGGCTCGCCGAGGTCGTAGAAGTGCTGGAGCGTGGTGCTGGATGTACCACCGGCCTGGGAGGTGCCCTGGGCGCCCACCGGGGTGGCGTCGTCCTCCAGCCACACGATGTACTCGGTCATCGTCGCGCCGTTCCAGGTGAACGGCTCCGTGTTGGTGATGCGCCAGGCGTTGGTGTCCTTGCCGTTCTCCAGGGAGATCAGGGCCTTCTCGGTGTCGACCTTCCACTCCGGGGACGTGGCGATGACGTCGGCCGTCACCTGCGGGTCCGAGAGCACCCGGTAGGCCTTACCGACCGAGGCGACGACGACCGCCTCGGCGTCACCGTCCGGATCACCCTTGACCCATGTCCCGTTGCTCTTGATCCACTCCTCGTCACCGAGGAACACGAACGAGGTCGCGCCCTCCTGCCCGTCCTCCCCGTCGATGTCCCCAGCCATCGCCGGGTCGTCCCCGAACCGGAACCGCGTGGTACCCGACCGGTCCCCGGAGAGCACGTACTCGGTGCCGGTGCCGTAGGCCTCCATCGCGGCGACCACACAGGCGGCCAGGTCCTTGCCGGAAATCGTCGCCTCGGATTCCAGCCGCACGCCCTCGCAGGCGGCGGGGGTGGTGTACCCGGTGGCCGAGCTCTCGTCCGCCGCGGGGGAGCCGGACGTGGCGGGCGACGACGCCACCGGCTCCTTGGCGTCCGCGTCCGCGTCGTCGGACGAGCATCCCGTGAGGAGGACGGCCCCGATCGCGGTGGTCGTGAGTGCTGCCATGAGGTGCTTCGGTCTACCCATGGGCGGGATGGTAGCGGAGCGTTTCGATCATGTGGCGGGGCGGTTCACAACGAAGGAACGACCCTTTCGGTAAAGGAAATGTAAAGGGCTGCAACCTTTCCGTACCTTCCGTCGTCGTATTCGGCGTCGGGGCTTCCGGGGGGAGTCCGGGGGGAACGCGAAGACCCGACGGAGGGGGAAAGCGAGGGGGGTCCGGCCACATGGCCGGACCCCATTCGGCTTTTGCCGGAGCCTGTCGCCGGCGGCCCGCGGCGGCGTCCGGTGCCTGCGCGAAGGGTGTTCCGAGCCGGTCCCGGGGACCGTGTGGGCCGCTCCTGAGCCGCGGCCTCCAGGATGACGCCGCCGGGCTCGGTCCGGCGGACCCGGGTGTGCGGGATGCGGCCGGCCGTTTTCGAGCTTGCTCGGGCAGAGGATCGTCGGTGAGAGGCGCGGGGCGTCGTCGCCGATACCGGTAGGACCTGTCCGGTGGACCTTGCCGGCTTCTCCCGCACCTTGGGTGCGATGTCCAGGGCCCGCCCGCCTACTTGTGGTCACGGAGGAAGGCCGGGATGTCGGCTCGGGTCGGGTAGTCGGGCAGCGGTGCGGGCTTGTCCTGGAGGAACGCGGTGATGACGGCTGCCGCTCGTTGGTCGTTGTCACCCAGGCCGTTCCACATGTGGTGGCCGACACCGGGCATGTACTGAGTGCGCTGGACGGCGGGGTTGTCCGCGAGGAGGGTCGTCTGCCACTGCCGGATCTGGGAGGAGCATTCCGCGATCATGAGCATCGCGGGCGTCCGGGAGCGCCTCAACTGGGGTGTGACGGACGGGGAGTCCTGGATTGTCCGCTGGACGCGGAGGCTGGCGGCGGCACTGAAGGAGAAGTTCTCCGCGGTGTCCTCGACCGGGATGCGGTGCGCGTCCCGTGCGCAGTAGGCGGACGCGGTGTCGCTGCCGAGGTCGGCGGCGGTGAAGGCGTTGTCGCCCTCCGCCTGCCCTACCAGCCCGTTGTCCGGGCTGAGCAGTCCGAGCCGCATGAGGCCGAAGGCGACCGCGTACCGCGGGACGCGTGTGGAGCGCGGTCCGGTCATGGCCGGCGCGATGTCGCGGGCCGACGGCCGGCCCTTCTGCCCGGCCATGCGGGCGGTGGGGCCGTCCATCGGGCCCGGCTCGGCGATGACCGCCCGGCGCAGGTGGTCGGCGACGGTGGGGTCGGCGAGCGCGCGGGTGAGCACGACCGCGCCCGAGGAGAAGCCCAGTACGTCGGCGCGGCCCACGCCGAGTTCGTCGACGAAGGCGCCGAGGTCGTGGACGGACCGCGTGATCGAGTACTGGTTCATGGGCAGCAGGTCGCTGCGTCCGCCACCGGCCTGTTCGTAGGCGTACACGTCATAGCCCTGTCCCGCGAGCCGCTGGAGGAAGTGGTGGTCGAGCACCGAGATGCCGCGCACCGGGCCGCCGTTGAGGTAGACGAGCGGGGTGCGTTGCCGGGGGCCGTTGCCGGTGGGCGGGTAGTGGTAGACCGCGACCCGGCTGCCGGTGGACAGGCGCATGTGCTCGGTGGCCACGAACGACAGGGCGGGCGGGTGGTGGCGCGTCGTGGGGACGGTGGGGACGCACACCGACAGGGTCAGAGCCGTTGCGACGAGGACCGGCAGGAAGGGCACCAGCCGCCCCCGACAGGAGCGGCGGCGGCCCCGCCACACCGCCGCGACGACCCCGACCCCGGCAGTCGCGGACCATGCGGCTGACCCCGACCCCGCGCCGTCGGTGGCGACGGTCAGCGCCAGGAAGAGGGCGACCAGCCCCACTACCGCCGCGGTGGCCGCCAGCAGGCGGCCGGCAAGGCGCGAGGGACGTATGACGGACGGTGGCATGGTGAACCCCCCAGGGTTTTGGAACGACGTTTTGAAACGATGTTATCAGCTTGGGTACACTGCTTGGCATGGGAAGGCCGAGAACCAACGACGCCGACGTCAGAGAACGGCTCGTCGCATGCGCGACCGAGATGTTCGCCACCCGCCCGCGGGAGTCGGTCACAGTCCGCGCGCTGGCCGCCGCCGCCGGAACGTCGACGGCGGCGGTGTACACGTTGTTCCAGGGGAAGGACGGAGTGATCCGCGAGGTACGCGACCAGGCGGTCGCCGGCCTGTTCCAGGACCTGACGGCCGTTCCCTGCTCGGAGGCCGCCCTGGACGACCTGTACGCGTTGGCCGTGGCGTATCGCCGTTGGGGACGCGAACACAGCCACCTGTACGCGGTGTTGTTCGGTGGCGCACAGTCCTTCGCACCGTCGGCCCGGATCGGCGACCGAGACCCGGTGCGACCGCTTGTCGCGGCGATCGACCGTGCCGTGGCGGACCGGATCCTCACGGGCGACACCACACTGATCGCCGTCTCGTTGTGGGTCGCCCTGCACGGGCTCGTGACCCTCGAACTCGCCGGCGGCCTCGACGGCACCGCGGCCGAGACCGCGTTCCGGTCGACGATCGAGGCCGTACTGCGCGGCTGGGCGACCCCCGCCGCCTTCCCCGGCCTTCGGCTCCCAGACCCGGCCCCGTGAGGTGGGTGTTCCGTAGCCACACGAGCACGGCGGGCAGGGGACCGAGCCGGTGCGCACGCGCCCCGGCCGGCACAGGACTGATCTCGGGCCCGGCGCCGACGGCCGAGTGGCTGCCGAGGAAGCCGACGTGGTCGTCCGGGAGAGGGGAGAGCCGGGTCGACGGGCCCGGAGCCTTCAGGCCGAGGCTGCCGAGCCACTCGCCGCCGGGGCGACGGGCGCTCCCGTACCCGTCGTCGCCGGTCGACCGCGGGGATTCAACCGTCCCTGTCGCGCCTTTCTGCCACCTCACCGAAGAAATGGCTTGCAGCCACACGGACTCCCCGTTTACGGTTCTGCGCATGGGTTCCCTGTGATATTCCCCGTGCGGCCGCGTTGAGCTTGGCTCCGCCGTCGCGCGTTCTCCTCCGTGCTTCCGCCTCTCCCGTGATGACGTCTGTTCGGCGTGCCGTGGAGTGTTCCGGCGTGCGCGGACGCGTCCATCCACCCGCGCCGATCGGCCCGGCCGAGAACAGGGGACCCCATGCCTACTGCCGCACAGCTATCCCTTCAGAACGTCACCCGCCGCTACGACGACCACGTCGTGCTGGACGACGTGTCCTTCAGCGTCAAGCCGGGCGAGAGGGCCGGCATCGTGGGCGACAACGGAGCCGGAAAATCCACCCTGCTGCGACTGATCGCCGGGCAGGACCGGCCCGACAACGGCGAACTGACCGTCGTCGCACCAGGTGGCTCGGGCTATCTGGCCCAGTCGTTGGCCCTGCCCCCCGAGGCCACCGTCCAGGCCGCAGTGGATATGGCTCTCGCCGACCTGCGTGAACTCGAAGGGCGGATGCACCACGCCGAAGCCGGACTCACGGGCTTGACGGGGGCTGAGCTCACCGCCGCGCTGGACGCCTACGCCCACATGGTCGCCCAGTACGAGGCGCGCGCCGGCTATGAAGCCGATGCCCGGGTGGACATCGCCCTGCACGGGCTCGGCCTGCCGGGTCTGGCTCGGGACCGGACCCTGGGCACGCTGTCGGGCGGTGAGCGGTCACGGCTGGCTCTGGCGGCGACCTTGGCGTCCCAGCCGGAGCTGTTGCTGCTGGACGAGCCGACCAACGATCTGGACGACCAGGCGGTGGGCTGGCTGGAGGCACACCTGCGGGCGCAGCGCGGCACCGTGCTCGTGGTCACCCATGACCGGGTGTTCCTGGAACGGGTCACCACCACGATCCTGGAGGTCGGCGAGGGCAAGGTGACGCGTCACGGCGACGGCTACGACGGCTACCTCGCCGCCAAGGCCGCTGAGCGGCGGCGCCTTCTGCGGGAGTACGCGGACTGGTCCGCGGAGCTGGCCCGCAATCAGAAGTTGGCCGCCACGAACGTGGTACGGCTGGAGGCGATCCCGCGCAAGCTGCCGTTTGCCGTGTTCGGTCACGGCGGCTTCCGTGCCCGTGGCCGTGGTCACGGGGCGATGGTCCGTATCCGCAATGCGAAGGAGCGTGTCGAACGGCTGACGGACAACGCCGTCGCGCCGCCGCCCGAACCGCTGGTGTTCGCCGTTCGGATGACCACCGCCGCCGACGGTCAGATGTCGCAGGCCGCGGCGGAACTCACCGGCATCCGTGTTGAGGACCGACTGCACGTACCTTCACTGCGGATCGGCGGCGAGGAGCGGCTGTTGGTCACCGGGCCCAACGGGGCCGGCAAGACGACGCTCATGCGGGTGCTGGCGGGTGAGCTGCGGCCCGATGAGGGGACGGTGCGGACGCGAGGCAGAGTCGGGCACCTGAGACAGGAGGGGACACCGTGGCCGCCCGGCCTGACAGTCCCACAGGCGTTCGCCCACGGCCGCGGGGGCTCACTGGATGAGCGCATCGACCAACTGTTGTCCCTCGGCCTGTTCAGCCCTGCCGACCTGCGCCTGAAAGTGGGCGAACTGTCGTATGGACAAAGGCGCCGGATCGAACTGGCCCGCCTCGTCAGCGAACCCGTCGACCTGTTGCTGCTGGACGAGCCCACCAACCATCTCTCCCCGGTCCTGGTCGAAGAACTGGAAGGAGCCCTGGCCGGTTACCGAGGAGCGGTGGTCGTCGTCACCCACGACCGCCGCATGCGAACCCGCTTCACCGGCAGGCACGTGGAACTGGACGCCGGCCACGTCGCACAGTTCCAGGAGACCGCGGCGGGCTGAAAGCCCACAGGTCGCCTCGTCACCGGCGGCGGGGCGATCGTCGCCCGGTATCGGGACAACGCGCGCCCCCCCGGCGACTTCGATCCCGTCCCCGACCGGCGACACCGTGGACCGGCCGAGCGCATCGAGGCAGATCACTTCTCGATCATCGAGGATCAGGCGGCAGAGACCGTCGCGTGCCTCCGGCACCGACTCGATTCACTCAAGGGCCATTCCATCCAGCATTCCGATATATGGAGCAGCCAAATGCGTGACACGTAAATATGGTCGGCCGTCATGGACCCAGTCATGAGGGCATAGTCCCGACAAGTAAGTCAAGACTTACCTTTAGGGAGCTTCGTCCGTATGGTGTGGGTCGAATCGGAGGAGGGTCTTGTTGTCGAAGAAAAATGATTCTGCCGTGCGTGCGGTTGAATTGGAGCAGGATTATGTGTCCTCGTTGTACGAGTTGCTCACCGAGCGGCTTTCCGAGGCGCGGGCACACAGAGCGAGTGTGCTGAAGGGCCCGGCGGACAGCGCCGGTGAGACATACGAGAGGGAAATCGCCGCCGACCGTCTGGCCAAGGAAATCGGCCGGCTGGAGGGCGCCGAAAAAGGGCTGGTCTTCGGGCGCATCGACTGGACCGACGGCACCGCCCTGCGCATCGGACGGATCGGACTGCACACGGAGGAGGACGACCTGCCGCTGCTGGTGGACTGGCGCGCGAACGCGGCGCGGCCCTTCTACGAGGCGACACCGGTCCACCCGATGGACCTGCGGCGCCGCAGGCATCTGCGCCTCGACGACCGCACCGTCCTCTCGGTGAGCGACGAACTGCTGGACGGGACCGCGCCGACCCACGAGGACATCGTGGGGGACGGCCCGCTGACCGAGGCCCTGTCGGCCAGGCGCACGGGCAGGATGCACGCCGCCGTCGCGACGCTTCAGGCCGAGCAGGACGAGATCGTCCGCTCCCGCCACCGAGGGGTGACCGTGGTGCAGGGCGGGCCCGGCACCGGCAAGACGGTCGTCGCCCTGCACCGGGCGGCCTACGTCCTGTACGCCTTTCCGCGCGCCGCGGAAGAGGGAGTCCTGGTGGTGGGCCCTAACGCCCGGTTCCTCGACTACATCTCCCAGGTCCTTCCCTCACTGGGAGAGAACGACGTGGTTCTGGCGACGTGCCAGGAACTGGCCGGAGTGTTCACGGAGGCGGCGGACCCCTTCGACACGGCACGTCTCAAGGGCACCTCGGGCCTCGCCGACGCCCTGGCCGGACTGCTGCGCGTCCACCAAGCCCCTGCCGGTGACTTCACCGTGCGGGTCGGTCAGGAAGTGGTCCACCTGTCCGAGAAGGACGTGGCCACGGCACGCGACGCCGCCGTGGCAGCCGCACCGGGGCACAACCCCGCGCGCCAGGTGTTCAAGGAGCTCCTGGTCGATGCCGTCGCCGATGTGATGCGGCGGGACATGGGCGACGTCCTGGAGCAGATCGACGCCGATGCCGAAAAGATGACGGGTCTCAACCTCGACCGGTTCACGGGAGCCGCGCAGCGCCGTGCCGAAGGCGCGGCCGACCCGGATCCTGCCCACGAGCTGGACGTGGACGCCATCCGGGCCGACCTCCTCGACGACGCAGGCGTCGACCGGGCGGTCGAGGCGCTGTGGCCGCGGCTCCTGCCGGGCGGCCTCGTGAAAGAGCTCCTGACGAGCGCCGACGCTCTCGCCGAGCACCTGCCTGGCGTGACCGAGCGGGAGCGGTCCCTGCTCCTGCGCGGTCCGGACGACCCGTGGACCGGTGCCGATGTCCCGCTGCTGGACGAGGCGGCGAGCCTGGTCGAGGGTCCCCCCGAGCGGACGTACGGGCACGTCGTCGTCGACGAGGCGCAGGAACTGACCGCCATGCAGTGGCGGATGATCGTCCGCCGTTGCCCGGCAAGAGCGATGACGCTGGTGGGCGACTTCGCCCAGGCAGGCCCCGTCGCGACGGCACGGGACTGGAGGGAGGCGCTGAGCCCCCACGTCGGACCGAGGTTCAAATTGCACAACCTGACCGTCAGTTACCGCACCACGCAGGAGATCCTGGAAAGCGTCCGGGACCTGCTCACGCGGATCGCTCCGGACCAGAAGCCCACACGGTCACTGCGCAGCGGTGAGAGCCCTCGTACCGTGACCACACCACAGGACGGTTCGGTCGCCGCCGTCGTCCAGGAAATCCATGCGCAGAGCACCACGCACCCGGACGAGCTTCTGGGGGTGATCTGCGCGGACGCGAGGGTGAGCGAGTTGACGGCCCTGGATATCGTGCACCAGGCACGCATCGTGCCGGCGTCCGAAGCACGCGGCCTGGAATTCGACGGGGTCGTCGTCCTGAACCCCGAGGAAATCATCACGGCGCGCCCTGGTGGGGAGAGAGACTTGTACGTAGCCCTGACCCGGGCCACCAAACGCCTCTGCACCATCACCGCCCAGCCCGCCTGACGACTCCGCGCCCGCGGTCCCACCGAGGGCGCAACACCCTTTCGCCCGCTGTCTCTTACTGGACGTCAGGTCGTGTCATCAGGGGCGAACGCACGTGCAACTCCAGGCTGGGACCGGTCAGGGGCACGGTGCTCCACGTCGCCGCCGCGGTCCTCGCCTCGGCGTCGACGACCAGTTGAACCCGGTGTGGGGTGGTGACGACGTAGAGATCGGCCATGAATGTGCTGCCCTGCCAGGCACCGGCCGCGACGACAGGCCGGCCGAGCGGGGAGCTTTCCCGCCAGTCGCCATGGCCGACCTCGACGTCGAGGAGCGACTCGAACCGTACGAGCCATCCGCCGTCGACGGGATCGACGATCACCGTCGTTCCGTCGGGCAGGGCCGAGCCCTCGGCGGAGGCGTCCAGCGTGGCACTGGCCGAACGCCCCGGGCCGGCGGAACCCGGCACCGGCGACAACGACAGCTGCCGCAGCCGACCGGCGAGGATCTCGTCGTCCTGGGCGCTTCCCGCGCGGTCCACGCCGGGGAGCAGGCACTCCCATACGGCGTCGAGAACCTTCTGGGACACCCCTTGGGCGGTCACGGCGACCACGAGATCGTGCGAGGGGACCACCACACACTGCTGTCCGAAGGAGCCATGACCGTGGTAGCCGTGACGCGACATCCAGAACTGGTAGCCGTAGCCGTAAGAGAAGTCCGCCTGGTCCGATCCGTCCAGGATCCACTCGCTGTCGATGTGCCGGCTGGTCGCGAGCTCCACCCATTCGCGCGGGACGAGTTGCTGGTCGCCGAAGCGGCCTCCGCGCAGCAGTAGTTCACCGAAGGCGGCGATGGCCTCGGTCGTGAGGTGCAGTCCGTGGAATCCGAAGGCGGCACCGCTCTTCACCCGGTCCCATTCGGCGTGGTCGACGCCCATCGGCTTGAAGAGGCGCTCGTCGAGGAACTCCGGGAGACTGCGACCCGTGACCCGTTCCACCATCCGGGCCAGGATGAAGGTGGTTGAGTTGTCGTAGGTGTGCCGCGTTCCCTCGGCCGTGGCGAACGGCAGGCCCAGGAAACCCTTCACCAAGTCGTCGGGCTCCAGCCGCCAGGCTTCGGCGAGGCTGTCCGTGGGGTGCCCGGCCGTCATGGACAGCAGGTGGTGAACGGTGATGCGGCCTCCCTGCTCCGAGAGGTCGGCCGGGACGTGGTCCGGCAACACCCGCACCACCCGGTCGTCCAGCGAGAGGAGTCCGTCGGCGACCGCGAGCCCCACGGCGATCGACGTGAACGATTTGGTCAGCGAGTAGAGGAGATGCGGACGTTCGGCCGAGTACGGCGCCCACCAGCCTTCGGCGACGACGTGACCGTGGTGCACGACCATGATCGAGTGACACTCGACCGAGTGCGCTTCGAGCCGGTCCAGCAGCGCGGCGATCGAACGGGACGAGATTCCCGAGGCGGCCGGTGCCGAACGTGGAAGCAGGGCGTGTTGAGCGGACATTCCGACTCCCTGACAGATGCGCGCGGATCTGGTTCGGCCTGTGAGCTGGAGGTGGATCGATGACAGTGGTGTGCACAGAGCGGGGGCCGCCGGCCCGGGTATGTTACGGACAGGTCGAGTCACGGTTCCAAGAGGTTTTTCCTCATCGGCCGGTGGCGGTGTCCGACGACTCCGCACGCGGGGGGTCGAGCGGCAGGTGCGGGCTTCGAGCCCCAGCACGGACGCGGGACGGCGGAGAAGGGGGAGATCCTTCATCTGCTGTACGTCGCGCCCGACCTGTGACACCCGGTTGTCGAGGGCGGACGTCACGCCGCTGAGGAATCGTCCCTACGCCGGGTCCGCCGTGCCCCGCGTCGGCCCGGTCGCCACCTCACCACCGGTCGCCGACGCGCACCTTGTCCCAGCGGCTCTTGGCGATGCACAGCTCGTGCCTGTCGTCGTCCAACTCGATCTGCCAGCACTCCGGCTCGCGGTGCGAGACGCGTTTGGTGCCGGTCTTCACCGTGCTGCACGACTTCTTGGACGTGCCGTTCTTCTTGGTCGTGGTGCACTGCCTCTTGGTGACCGGCTCGGTGGACCACGTGGTGCGGGCCGCCTTGTGCTCCTTCTCCGTGATCGTGCCGTGCACGTCGCTGCTGCCACAGGCGGCGAGCAGGAGGACGGCGACGGATATCGCGGCGAGGACGGTGGCGTTCCGGCGGACGGGCATGGTGAGTTCCCTACGGCACAGTGCGATGCCGGGCCGGACGGGGGATGGGCGACGGCGGTGGACAGCTCGCAGCATAAGGACGCGGGCCCGGTTCACGCCAGGGGGCTGGCGCGCCCTCAGCCGTCGACGGCGCCGCTGCCGTCGCCACCCGGCCCGTCCGGTGGGGCGTCCGGTGGGGCGTCCAGGAAGGAGTCGAGGGTCCGGAGGTCTCCCACCGGTACGGGTTTGATCGGCAGGTGGGCGGAGAAGCGCCCGCCGAGCCCGATCGGCTGCTCCCGTGCCGACGCCAGGATCGTGCCCACGCTGCCTTCGCAGTAGCGGCCCTGGCAGGGGCCCATGCCGGTGCGGCAGGAGAGTTTGACGGCGTTGACATCGCTGACGAACGGTGACGCTTCGAGGAAGTCGTCGAGGGTGCCGCGGGTGACCGTCTCGCACCGGCACACGGTGGTGTCCCGCCCGGCGAGGTCGCCGAGGGCCTCGCGGGCCGGCTCGAACATCCGCTGCACCACGGTGGAGAAACGGGTTGCCGTACGGATGCCGCGTTCCGCCTCGGCCAGGGCCGTGGCGGACACGTCGCGGCCGAGGTCGGCGGCGATCGCCAGGGCCGCCAACTCGCCCTCGGCACGGGACTGGTCGGCGCCGGCGACGCCGGTCGGCTCGCCCGCGACGAAGACCCCCGGGACGGAGGTCCGCAGCCGGTCGTCGTGCGAAACGACCCAGCCGCCCTTCGGTGAGTCGTACACGAGGTCACAGCCGATCTGGCGGGCGAGCTCGGTGGAGGCGGAGAAGCCGTATCCCAGCACCAGATGGGAGGCGTCGACCGCGCGGGGTGTGCCGGTCACCTTCCACCGCCGGTCGACGCGGGCCAGCTCCACCCGGGCGACGTGTTCCTCGCCACGGGCGGCCGTCACGACGGTCCGGGACGAGACACGCACCCCGTTGCGCACCAGCCGCGCCAGGATGCCGCCCGTCTCCGCGAGCATCCGCACATGACCGGGCACCGCGCCCAGCGCGTGGAGCAGGTCCGCCGGCTTCGGGATGTTCTGCGCGAAGGCGACCTCGCTCACCCGCACCCCCTCACGGACGAGCAGGTCGGCCACGAGCAGCAGCAGCGGGTGGGCACCGGCCAGGACCACGTCGCCGACGGGTGCGATCTTCTGTGCCTTGACGAGCGTCTGGACGGCACCGGCGGTCATGACGCCCGGCAGCGTCCAGCCGGGGAAGGCGACGGGAAGGTCGTACGCGCCGGTCGCGATCAGCAGGCGGCGAGCGCCGATCACGCGTGTGCCGTCCTGCGGGTGGTTGACCGCCAGGCACAGGCCGCCGGGCAGCGCGTCGTCGTACAGCACACCGATCGCCGACCAGCCGAACTCGGTCGTCAGCCGCTCGTCCGCCTCGAAGCGCCGGATGAGCCCGGTGGCCCAGCCGTAACCGGCGGTGGGGCGCAGGACGCTGCCGGTGAACTCCTCGGGTGGCTGGCGGAAGATCTGTCCGCCCGCCCGCTGCTGCTCGTCGACGACGACGACCTTCAGGCCGTGATCGGCCGCGGTGAGGGCCGCCGCCATACCCGCCGGACCCGCGCCGACGACCGCGAGATCGAACATCCCGGCCTGCCCGGTCCCGTGTCCGACGACGTTGTGCTCCGTCCCGGCCTGCCCGATGGCGTTGTGGTCCGTCCCGGTCCGCCCCATCACAGCCTCCTCGATGTCTCGACGACCATGCCGTCGCGTACCGGCACGAGACAGGTGCGCGTCAGCGGCCGGCCGTCGACCGTGGCGGCGCACTCGAAGCACGTCCCCATGGTGCAGAGCGGCGCACGGGGCGTTCCGCCGCTGTCCTGTTCGAACGCGGCGCCCGCGGTCAGCATGGCCGCGGCGACCGTCTCGCCCGTACAGGCGGGTACCGGTTCGTCGTCCACGACGACGGTCACGGCGGCCCCGCGCCGACGCGCGGTACGACGCCAGGTGTCGTCCCTGGTCATGGGGTGCTCCCTTCCGTGAAGCGGGCCGGGTCGTACGGTGCCAGGTCGATGTCGGGCGAGCGCCCGGCGAGCAGGCCGGTCAGCACCCGCGCGAAGCTCGGACCCAGGGTGAACGCCGATCCGCCGGTGGCGACGAACACGCCCGGCGCGCCCTTGACCGCGCCCACGAGCGGGAGCTGGTCGGGGGCGACCGTCGTCGTGCCGACCCAGCTGCGTACGGCGGGCACCCGTTCCAGCGAGGGCACGGCGTTCACGGCCGCGCGGGCGTTTCCGGCGATCGACCGGGGGATCAACTGGTGCTTGCGGTCGAACTCCGGGGCGCCGTCCGCGTCCCTCATGAGCCGTGCGGGCCAGCCCCCGCCGATGAGGACCGTCTTGTCGAGCGACTGCTTGAGCGACAGACGGGCGCCCGCGTGCTGGACGAGGTGGGGGATGAAGGCGGGGACCTTCGAGGTGACCGTCATCGTCAGGGCGAGCGGGACGGTGGGCAGCCCGGCGCCGAAGACCTGGCCGAGCTCGGTCGTCCACACCCCGGCGGCGATCACGACCGCGGCCGTCCGGACGGTGCGTGTCCGTACCTCTCCCGTGCGGTCCGTCTCCCGGAGGGTGACGTCCCACCCGGTCGGCGTGTGAGACGCGCCGGTCAGACGGGTGCGCGCGCACACGGCCGCCCCGGCCGCGACGGCGGCGCGGGCGACCGCGGGTGCGGCGATGCGCGCGTCGGCCTTGCCCTCCAGCGCGCTGAGGTTGGCCGCGACGATGTCCCGGGAGAGGTACGGCGCGACCGTGTCGAGCTCGGAGCGGTCGAGCGTGCGGACGTCGAGGCCCCAGGAGCGTTCCAGCTCGGCCTTGAATTCGAGCATCCCGACCTGGTCCGCGTTCTCGGCGACCATGAGTCCGCCGGTCTGGCGCACACCGAGCGACTCGCCGATCTCTTCCTCCAGGCGGGCCCACATCGCCGCGGCGTCGAGGTGCAGCGGCATGGCCTCCGCCGCGACCCGCGCGGCCTCCTCGCCGGCCTCGACCATCCGGTACTCCAGCTGGAAGTGCAGGCTTCCGGCGTTCTGCCCGGAGGCGTGCTGGTTCACCTGGTCCTTGTCGACCAGCAGCACGCGCGCGCCGTCGCGTGCCGCCATCCAGGCCGTGAGGCAGCCGAGCAGCCCGCCGCCGACGACCACGACGTCGTACGACTCACTCATCGGTGAGGGCGACCGTCTCGATGCCGAGTTCACGCAGGGTCGCCTCGACGCGGGCGACCTCGTCCCCGGTGAGTTCGAGCAGCGGCGACCGCACGAACCCCGCCGGGATGCCGCGCAGCCGCAGCGCGGTCTTGATGATCGCCTGCTGGTTGCCGAACTGCACGCCGTAGTCGGGGCGGAACCACGCTTTCATGTAGACGCGGTCCTTCTCGCCCAGCCGGATGGCGCGCTCCCGGTCTCCCGCGTCGACGGCGTTCCAGAAATCGGCCTGGTCGCGGCCGAGGATGCCGCCCGTCCCCATCAGTCCGTCGCCGTGGCCGAGTATCGCGAGGTCGGCGCCGAGGGCACTGGTCGGCAGGCCGAAGTACCGTACCTGGTCCTCCAGGGCGTACATCCCCGCGAGGAAGCTCGCGAAGTCCCCCGTCGAGTTCTTGACGGCCACGACGCTCTCCAGCTGCGCGAGTTCGCCCAGCAGGTCGACGTCCATGTCCACGACGCAGCCGCGCGGCCAGTTGTACACGGTCATCGGGATGTCGACGGCGTCGCTGACCGCCCGGTAGAACCCGACGATCTCCTTCCTGTTGGGCACGATGTAGGGCGGCGGGGTGAGGAGGGTGCCGTCGAGACCGGCCGCCCGCGCGGCGCGGGCGTGGGTGATCGCCTCGTCGGGGGTGAAGGCGTTGCAGGCGCCGAGGACGGGGAAGGCGGCACTGCGGTGCTCGGCGCCCGCCGCGAACAGGTCGGCGCGCTCCCGCGCCGACATGGCGAACCACTCGCCGCTGGTTCCGGCCAGGATCGCGCCCTGGACGCCCTCGTCGGCGAGCCATGCCAGCTGTACGTGCAGGGCGTCGAGGTCGAGCGCTCCGTCGCGGGTGAAGGGGGTGGTGACGGCGGGGATGTAGCCGCGCCAGTCGACTGTGTTGCGGTCCATGTGTGTGCTCCAACCTCGTCCGGTGGGGGGTGCGGGTACGTGCCACGGCCGTTCAGGCTGCGACCGGCGTGCTTCCGGGCTGTGTCAGACCGTGGCCGGCGTGCTTCCGGGGCGTGTCAGGCTGCGACCGGCGTGCTTCCGGGGCGTGTCAGACCGTGGCCGGCACGCTCTCGGGCTGCTTCAGCTCGATGCCCTCGGGGCCCTCGAAGCGGCGGCCCCAGCCGGTGACGGCCGCGAGGACCATGACGACGGTGAGGACGAGGGGGTAGAGCATGGCGACGAAGATCTCCGTCGTGGCCAGTGCGGGAACTCCCTCGATCCCGGTCGTGAGCTGTGCGCCGATGAACAGGTAGGCGCTGAGGACGGGCACGATGGAGGCGATTCCCATCGCGAAGCAGTCCATGACGACCGCCCGGCGGTACGGGTGCAGGCCGACGCGGGCGCCGATCTTGTCGGCGACGGGGCCGAAGGTGAGCATCGCGGCGGAGTTCACGCCGCCGAACAGCAGCGTGGTGCCCGAGATGCCCATGCCGATCGCCAGTTCCGCGCCACGCGGGGTCCGCGACAGACGGCTGCCGGTCAGCGCGCTCACCAGCCAGTCGAGGATGCCCGCCTCGGTCAGCACGCCCATGATGCCGAACACGGTCACCACCAGGGCGATCACACTGAGCATGCTGCCGACGCCCGCGACCAGGAATCCCGTCGGGGCCCCGTCGGAGACGCCGATGACGCCGTCCAGGGACAGGAGTCCCGAGGCGAGTCCGGTGACGATGCCGGACACCAGTCCGACCGTGACCGCCTTGAAGATGTCGCGGGTCCGCAGCGCCACCACGAGCATGAGCGCGACGGGGACCAGCATCACGAGGGCGAGCGGGTCGGACGCCTGCTGGAGGAGCTGCTGGGACTGGGCGGTGTCGCCCGAACGACCGGACGCCCCCAGCGCGAAGAACCCGACGGCCGCCACGACCGCAGCCGTGAACGCGAAACGGGCCCGGCTGCGCACGACTCCCGCGATGTCCGCGTTCCCGTCCTTACGGCGGAAGGACTGGGTCGACGACGAGATGACGGTCGTGTCGGAGATCGGTGCGACGTTGTCACCGAAGATCGCGCCGGAGATGATCGCGGCGGCGAGGAACGCCGGCTCGGCGCCGAGGAGCACGCCCGCCGGGTAGAAGATCGGGAACGCGGTGAACATCGTGCCGATGGACGACGCCGTCGACATCGAGATGACGCACACCGCGACGAACGTGAAGAGCGTGAAGGTGCCGCCGCCGACGCCGAGGAAGTCGGCGAGCCACACGAACCCGCCCGAGACGTTCGTCTCCTTGATCAGCGCGGACATCAGTCCCACGCAGAAGAGGATCATCACGATCGTCACCGCCGTGGAGGACCCGATACCCCGGGTCACGGCGGACCAGTACGTCGAGTACGACCTGGCGAACACCGCACCGACCAGCAGCGCGACGACGCCTCCCGCGGCCAGCGCCGTCATGTCGAACGTCTTGAACACGACGAAGAAGACAATGCAGAAGGCGAGGAAGACGGCCACCGGCAGGAACGCCAGGGGTCTTCCTCCACGAAACACCAGGGGCCGTTCGTCGCTCATGGCGATGAACCTCTCTCCACAACGTCGGGGACAGCAGGATGTGTATTTATTTACATCGCTACACAACAGTGCACATCCCATTCCTGTCAACAGTTGACCTGCCGGGTAAAACGTGCTCTCCCCGTGTCGCGTCATGAGCGTCTCGTGCACAATCGTGCACGGGAGTGCGTGCTCCTCGGATAACCTGGGCGCGTGATGGGAGATCAGCTACGCGCGCTTCGGACGGAGGCGGGACTGAGCCTGCGCGACCTCGCGGCGCAGACCGGCCTGTCGGCGACCCTCCTCAGCCAGGTGGAGCGGGGGGTCCGCGAGCCCAGTCTCAAGACCCTGCGTGCCCTGAGCACCGTCTTCGGCCCGTCCACCGCCTCGCTGTTCCACGGGCAGACCCCGCTCACGGCCCACCACAGCCGCGCCGGCGAACGCTCCCGGCTGGTGATGCCGAAGGGGCACGTGCAGTACGAGCGTCTGACCCCGGGCAACGGCCAGCTCGAAGTCCTGCTCGGCACGCTGGAGCCCGGTCAGTCCTCCGGTGACGAGCAGTGGAGCCACGTCGCCGTGGAGTGCGCCTACGTCATCAGCGGCACGGTCACCGTGCACCTCGCCGACCAGCGATTCGAGCTCCAGGCGGGGGAGGCCCTGACCTTCGACGCCGCACGGCCCCACCGCTACACCAACACCGGCACCGAGGCCGCGACCTACCTCGCGTCGGTGACACCCCCCACGCCGTGACCGCCGCCGGGTGACGGTCATCTCCCCTGCGTCTACCCGGCGTTGAGGACCGGGCGGGCGGGGGGTGGTACGGCTGCCCGCCCCGGCGGCGCCCTCGTCGCGCGCTCCGTCCCTCACGGGCCCGGCCGAGCACTGTCACCCCCGCCCGATACCGTCGGTCCCATGTCCAACACCGCCGTGCTCGAAGGCGTCCTGGAGCGGATCACCTACGCCAACGAGGAGAACGGATACACCGTCGCCCGCGTCGACACCGGGCGGGGGAGCGGGGACCTGCTCACCGTCGTCGGGTCGCTGCTGGGCGCGCAGCCCGGTGAGTCCCTGCGGATGGAGGGGCGTTGGGCCTCGCACCCGCAGTTCGGCAAACAGTTCCAGGTGGACAACTACACGACGGTCCTCCCGGCCACGATCCAGGGCATCCGCCGCTACCTCGGCTCCGGCCTGATCAAGGGCATCGGACCCGTCATGGCCGACCGCATCACCACCCACTTCGGCGTGGACACCCTGGACGTCATCGAGCGGCACCCCGAGCGGCTGGTGGAGGTGCCCAGGCTCGGGCCCAAGCGCACGAAGATGATCGCCGCGGCCTGGGAGGAGCAGAAGGCGATCAAGGAGGTCATGGTCTTCCTCCAGAGCGTCGGCGTCTCGACGTCCATCGCCGTCCGTATCTACAAGAAGTACGAGGACGCCTCGATCTCCGTCGTGAGGAACCGGCCCTACCGGCTGGCCGCCGACGTCTGGGGCATCGGCTTCCTCACCGCCGACCGCATCGCCCAGGCCGTCGGCATCCCGCACGACAGCCCGGAACGCGTCAAGGCGGGCCTCCAGTACGCGCTGTCGCAGTCCACCGACCAGGGCCACTGCTTCCTGCCCGAGGAGCGGCTGATCGCGGACGGGGTGAAGCTCCTCCAGGTGGACACGGGGCTCGTCATCGAGTGCCTGGCCGAGCTGGCCGAGGACCCGGAGGGCGTCGTACGGGAGAAGGTGCCGGGCCCGGAGGACGGCGCGCTCGTCACCGCCGTCTACCTCGTGCCCTTCCACCGCGCCGAGATCTCCCTCGCCGCCCAGGTCCGGCGCCTGCTGCACACGCCGGAGGACCGGATGCCGGCCTTCCAGGACGTCGACTGGGACGCGGCGCTGTCCTGGCTCGCACGGCGTACGGGGGCCACGCTGGCGCCCGAGCAGCAGGCCGCCGTACGGCTCGCGCTCAGCCGGAAGGTGGCCGTCCTCACCGGCGGTCCCGGCTGCGGCAAGTCGTTCACCGTACGGTCCGTGGTGGAGCTGGCCCGCGCCAAGAACGCCACGGTGGTGCTGGCCGCTCCCACCGGCCGGGCGGCGAAGCGGCTCTCCGAGCTGACCGGCGCCGAGGCGTCCACCGTGCACCGGCTGCTGGAGCTGAAGCCGGGCGGGGACGCGGCGTACGACCGCGAACGGCCGCTGGACGCCGACCTGGTGGTCGTGGACGAGGCGTCGATGCTCGACCTGCTCCTCGCCAACAAACTCGTGAAGGCGGTGGCACCGGGTGCCCACCTCCTGCTGGTCGGGGACGTGGACCAGCTGCCCTCGGTCGGCGCGGGGGAGGTCCTGCGCGATCTGCTCGCGGAGGACGGGCCGGTGCCCTCGGTCCGGCTGACCACGATCTTCCGGCAGGCCCAGCAGTCCGGTGTCGTCACCAACGCCCACCGCATCAACGCCGGTCTCCCGCCGCACACCCAGGGGCTGAGCGACTTCTTCCTGTTCGTGGAGGACGAGACGGAGGACGCGGGGGTGCTCGCCGTGGACGTCGCGGCCCGCCGTATCCCCGCCAAGTTCGGGCTGAACCCCCGCCGTGACGTGCAGGTGCTCGCCCCGATGCACCGGGGTCCGGCCGGTGCGGGCCATCTGAACGGCCTCCTCCAGCAGGCCATCACCCCGGGCCGCCCCGACCTGCCGGAGAAGCGGTTCGGCGGCCGGGTCTTCCGGGTCGGCGACAAGGTCACCCAGATCCGGAACAACTACGAGAAGGGGGCGAACGGCGTCTTCAACGGCACGGTCGGCGTCGTCACCGCCCTCGACACGGACGAGCAGACGCTCACCGTCCTCACCGACGAGGACGAGGAGATCGGGTACGACTTCGACGAGCTCGACGAGCTGTCCCACGCCTACGCCATGACGATCCATCGCTCCCAGGGCAGCGAGTACCCGGCGGTCGTCGTCCCCGTCACCACCAGCGCGTGGATGATGCTCCAGCGGAACCTGCTGTACACGGCCGTGACCAGGGCGAAGAAGCTCGTCGTCCTGGTCGGCTCGCGCAGGGCGATCGGCCAGGCGGTCCGCACGGTTTCCGCCGGCAGGCGCTGTACGGGGCTGGCTTTCCGGCTGCGGGGAGGCGGCACAGGAGACTTCGCGGAAAAATGATCGATCAAAACGGTGGGAAACATCACTGAGCTCTTCCGGAACCGGAAGAGAGGGGGCAGGATGAGAAAGTTGGCGGCACTCAGTGCCGTCGGTAGGTCCAATGGACGACCCCGAGTGCACTCTCCTGAGCCAAATGGGGGAGGGTGGAGACAGTCAGGGCACCTCGAAGAAGAGGCACTACGTCGGTGAGGGATGACGTGAGCGAGCACACCAACAACGCTGTAGTACTGCGGTACGGCGATGACGAGTACACCTACCCGGTGATCGACAGCACCGTCGGCGACAAGGGCTTCGACATCGGGAAGCTCCGGGCCAATACCGGCCTGGTCACGCTGGACAGCGGATACGGCAACACCGCCGCCTATAAATCCGCCATCACCTATCTCGACGGCGAACAGGGCATCCTGCGCTACCGCGGTTACCCGATCGAGCAGCTCGCGGAGAGCTCGACCTTCCTTGAGGTCGCCTACACGCTGATCAACGGTGAGCTTCCCAAGGCCGACGAGCTGTCGGACTTCAAGAACGAGATCACCCAGCACACGCTGCTGCACGAGGACGTCAAGCGCTTCTTCGACGGCTTCCCGCGCGACGCCCACCCGATGGCCATGCTGTCCTCGGTCGTCAGCGCGCTGTCCACGTTCTACCAGGACAGCCACAACCCGTTCGACGAGACGCAGCGCCACCTCTCGACGATCCGGCTGCTGGCCAAGCTCCCGACGATCGCGGCGTACGCGTACAAGAAGTCGATCGGTCACCCGTTCGTCTACCCGCGCAACGACCTCGGTTACGTCGAGAACTTCCTGCGTATGACCTTCTCGGTGCCGGCCCAGGAGTACGTGCCGGACCCGGTCGTCGTCTCCGCGCTGGAGAAGCTGCTCATCCTGCACGCGGACCACGAGCAGAACTGTTCGACCTCCACCGTGCGCCTGGTCGGCTCCTCGCAGGCCAACATGTTCGCCTCCATCTCCGCCGGCATCTCCGCGCTGTGGGGCCCCCTGCACGGCGGTGCCAACCAGTCGGTGCTGGAGATGCTGGAAGGCATCCAGGCCAACGGCGGCGACGTCGACTCCTTCATCCAGAAGGTCAAGAACAAGGAGGACGGCGTCCGCCTGATGGGCTTCGGCCACCGGGTGTACAAGTCCTTCGACCCGCGCGCCAAGATCATCAAGGCTGCGGCGCACGACGTGCTGTCCTCGCTCGGCAAGTCCGACGAGCTGCTCGACATCGCGCTGAAGCTGGAAGAGCACGCGCTCTCCGACGACTACTTCGTCTCGCGCAACCTCTACCCCAACGTGGACTTCTACACGGGCCTGATCTACCGGGCCATGGGCTTCCCGAGCGAGATGTTCACCGTGCTCTTCGCGATCGGCCGCCTTCCCGGCTGGATCGCCCAGTGGCACGAGATGATCAAGGAGCCGGGATCCCGCATCGGCCGCCCGCGCCAGATCTACACCGGCGAGGTCCTGCGCGACTTCGTCCCGGTCGAGAGCCGCTGAGCCCCGACCACCACCGGTTCCGGTCCCACCGGAGCCACCGCCGTACCGGGTCCCCGCGGCCCATGCCTTCGCCCCGCCTGCCGCGCTCGCTCATCGAGCGCGGTGCCGGGGCGATTCGGCGTTCAGGGGGCGAGCGGTGGCCGACCGTGCCCCTGGCGGGCCGTCCTCAGCCGGCGGCCTGGGTGGTGACGCGCTGGATGGCCTTGACCGCGAGGTCGGCCCGGTCGGCGTAGATGTAGTGGCCGCTCTTGGCGGCGGTGGTGAGGACGGCCCGCCCGGGGGAGACCGCGAGCCACTGCTGCTGGCCCTCGGACCACACCTCTTCCAGGCCGGACCCGTAGGTGGGGACCTCGGCGAGGTAGGGGGTGCCGTGCTGGATGACCTCCACCGGGATGTCCCCGGCGGAGAGGACCTTCCCGTCGGGGACGACCAGCATCTCCGGGTTCTCCCCCTCGTTCACCGCGAGGGTCTGCGCCCGCAGTTCGGCACCCGCGTCGTCGGCCGAGTCCGGGATCACCTTCGCGATGTCGGCGGTGGTGGTCGGCGACGTGGCGTCCATGAGGACGAGGCCCTTGACCCGGTCCTGGTGGTCGGGGGCGTACCGCGCGGCGAGCAGTCCGCCCAGCGAGTGGCCGGCCAGGACGACCGGTCCGTCGCCCGCGACCCGGTCGAGCACGGCGGTGAGGACCTTCCCGCTGTCGGCGACGGTCTGCGCACCGGTCGGCTTGTCGCTCGCCCCCTCGCCGAGACGGTCGAAGGAGCAGACCCGGTCCTTCTCGCTCAAGGACTTCTGGAGGGCGGCCATCTTGTCCAGTCCGTCACCCAGCCCGGCCATCAGGACGACGACCGGCCTGCCGTCCACCGCGTCGCCGGAGCAGGAGACGTTCACCGAACGGCCCTTGACGTCTATCTTCTTCGTCCCGGAGAGCAGGCCGGATCCGCTCGGCGACGCGCCGGTGGTGGACGCCGGGCGCGGCTCCGTCTCGGTGATGTCCACGCAGCCGACGAGCCCCGCGCCGACCACCGCGCAGCACAGTGCGGTCATAACGGTGGTCCTGATCGTGCGCGCCATGATGTCCTCCGGGAAGGGAAAAGGTGGGTAACGGCCAAGCCGTGGGCGGTGGTTCAGGGGCTGTCGCCCTGTTCCGCCGTTGCCCTGAACGCTACGGATCCGGCGATCCGGGATCGTCACCTCACGGTGGACACCTGTGCGTCCCCCGCACGGGGGACACGGCCACGGGCTGACGCACCTCGCGGGCTGGTGGGCCCGGCGCGCGGCGGCGAACGCGAGAAGCGCCCCGTCTGCCGATCCCCCCACGGGTCGACGGACGGGGCGCTTCCCATGTCCCGGTGCGGATTCCCCCCACGGGATCCGGCCGGGCGTCTGCGGGGAGCACTCGGGCTCCCGCTGTTCCTTACGGTGGCGCGTATTCAGTTCGGTCCTGCTGGTGCGATCTGCCGGGGTACGTACGCACGGGAGGGCCGCTCAAAGCTCCCCGGTGCACGTGCCCCGGCCACGCTTGCCAGGAGCGCCCCCCAAGACACTCCAGTCGGACGTCCCCCAAGACATCCTTGGCATCGCACTCTTAGACTCACCAACCCATCAGATGGTTACCCTCGAATCGGTGTGATCTAAGTCTCTTTGTAGAAATTATGTGAAGGAGCGCAACCGCAGGCTGTTCGTCACGACGAAGACCGACGAAAACGCCATCGCCGCACCCGCGATCATGGGGCTGAGCAGCCCGAACGCAGCCAGAGGCAGTGCGGCCACGTTGTAGCCGAAGGCCCAGAAGAGGTTGCTTCTGATGGTCGACAGCGTACGCCTTGACAGCCGGATGGCGTCAGCGGCCACCTTGAGATCTCCACGAACCAACGTGAGGTCGCCCGCTTCGATCGCCGCGTCCGTGCCGGTTCCCATCGACAGGCCCAGATCGGCCACGGCGAGGGCCGCCGCGTCGTTGACCCCGTCACCGACCATCGCCACGGACCGACCCTCGGCCTGGAGGCGCCGGACGACGTCCACCTTGTCCTCGGGCATGACCTCCGCGTAGACCTCGTCGATCCCCACGGTACGGGCCACGGCGTCCGCCACGGCCTGGTTGTCGCCGGTGAGCAGGATCGGCCGCAGGCCCAGGGCGCGCAGCTCCGCGACGGCCTCCGCGCTGCTCTCCTTCACCGCGTCGGCGACCTCCAGCACTCCACGGGCCTCGCCGTCCCAGGCGACCGCGATGGCCGTGCGCCCCTGCCTCGCCGCGTCCGCCAGCGCGCCGGACAGGGCGGCCGGCAGGGCGATACCGGCGTCGGCGAGGAGCCGGGGGCGGCCCGCCAGCACCTCGTGTCCCTCGACCGTGCCGCGGACCCCGAGCCCGGGGACGTTGGTGAACGACTCGGTCGCGGGCAGCGGCCCGGCGGTGCGGTCGGCGGCCCCGGCGGCGACCGCCTGGGCGATCGGGTGCTCGGAGGCGTACTCCAGGGCGCCCGCGAGCCGCAGCACCTCGGCCTCGTCCGTGCCGGGCGCGGTGTGCACGGCGCCGAGGGTCATCCGGCCGGTGGTGACCGTACCCGTCTTGTCCAGGACGATCGTGTCCGCGCGGCGGGTGGTCTCCAGGACCTCGGGGCCCTTGATGAGGATGCCGAGCTGGGCGCCGCGCCCGGTGCCGACCATGAGGGCGGTGGGCGTGGCGAGCCCGAGGGCGCACGGGCAGGCGATGATCAGTACGGCGACGGCCGCGGTGAACGACGCGGTGACGTCGCCGGTGACGAGCAGCCAGGTGACCAGGGTGGCCAGGGCGATCAGCAGCACCACGGGTACGAAGACCGCGGAGATGCGGTCCGCGAGGCGCTGGGCGGAGGCCTTGCCGCTCTGCGCGTCCTCGACCAGCTTCGCCATCCGCGCCAGCTGGGTGTCCCCGCCGACCCGGGTGGCCTCGACCACCAGCCGGCCCGACATGTTGAGCGTGGCACCGGCGACGAAGTCGCCCGGGGCGGTGTCCACCGGCACGGACTCGCCGGTGAGCATCGAGGCGTCCACGGCCGAGGACCCCTCGGTGACCGTGCCGTCCGTGGCGATCTTCTCGCCGGGCCGCACGACGAAGCGGTCACCGACGACGAGCCGGCCGACCGGGACACGTACCTCCCGGCCGTCCCGCAGGACCGTCACGTCCTTCGCGCCGAGGTGCATCAGCGCGCGCAGCGCGGAGCCCGCCTGGCGCTTGGACCGGGCCTCCAGGTACCGGCCCAGCAGGATGAAGGCGATGACCCCGGCCGCGACCTCCAGATAGATGGTGGAGGACGGGTCCGAGCGGGAGACGGTGAACTCGAACCCGTGCCGCATCCCGGCCATGCCCGCGTTGCCGAGGAACAGCGCCCACACCGACCAGCCGAACGCGGCGAGGGTTCCGACCGACACCAGGGTGTCCATCGTCGCCGCGCCGTGCTTGAGGTTCGTCCAGGTGGCGCGGTGGAAGGGCAGCCCGCCCCAGACGACCACGGGGGCGGCGAGCGTGAGGGAGAGCCACTGCCAGTTGTCGAACTGGAGGGCGGGGACCATCGCCATCAGGACCACCGGCACGGCGAGCGTGACGGTGACCAGCAGGCGCTGCCGCAGCGCGGCGAGGGCGTCGGCGGCGCCGCGGTCGGCGGTGTCCTGGGTGTCGGCGCGCTCGTCCCCGTCGTCGGGGGCGTGCCCCTCGTCGGACCCGCCGTGGCCCCCGGTGGTGGACGCCGGGGCCGCCGGAGACGGTGCGGGAGCCGCCTTGGGGACGGGCCGCGCGCTGTACCCGGTCCTCTCGACGGTGGCGACGAGATCGTCGAGCGTGGTTCCGGCGGCGAACCGGACGCGGGCCTTCTCGGTCGCGTAGTTGACGGTGGCGGCGGTGACGCCGTCCATCCGGTTGAGCTTCTTCTCGACGCGGGCCGCGCACGAGGCGCAGGTCATTCCGCCGATCGTCAGCTCGGCCTCGGACGCTTCCGCTGCCGGGGCATCGGCTGTTGTGGTACTGGCCATGGCCGGACTCCTGGGTGACGCATGCCGGGCCGTTCGCTCACCGGTGTCCGCTCGCGCGGATCTCCTGGCGGCGGCCGGCCCGACGGGGAAGGGGTGGGGCGCGGGTCCCGGGTCACGGGGCGTGCCACCGGGGGCCGGGCGGGGTGCGGGTCCGGGCTCACGGACCCGCACCGCCCGGCGTCGGGCGGGTGCCCGGCTCTCAGGCCTGGCCCACGAGCTCGTAACCCGCCTCGTCGACGGCCGCGCGTACGGCGTCCTCGGACAGCGGGGCCGCGGAGGTGACGGTCACCCGGCCGCTCGACGCCTCGGCCTGGACGGAGGTGACGCCCTCCAGCCCGGAGATCTCCTCGGAGACGGCGCCTTCGCAGTGGCCGCAGGTCATGCCCGTCACCGTGTAGACGGTGGTGACGCCGCCCGCCTGGGCGTCCGCCGCCCCGTCCTGGCAGGAACCGGTGGACGAGCAGCAGGAGCCGGCGGTCCGGGGGGTCTCGGTCTCGGTGGTCATGACGTTCTCCTCTTCGCGGGCACACGGGGGCATGGAGCGAGGGGCACCGGGAAGGCCGGTGCGCCCCACTTCTTCGATACTATACCCCTAGGGGGTATCGGTGTCGTGTGCCGTCACCCCGGTTGGCCGGGCGCGGGCCAGAGGGTGCAGGTAGCCGTACATCACCGCCTTCAACTCCGCGATGTACGCCTCCCGTTCGGGCCCGTCGTGGGCCATGACCAGGTCGAGGCCCGACTTGAAGACGACGAACGCCGTGTCCGCGATGCGGGTCACCCGGTCGGCGGGGAGGTCGGGGAGGTAGCCGCTGATCAGCTCCTCGGTGCGGGTGAGCATCGTCTCGTGGAGGGCGTCGTGTTCCTGGCTGATCACGCCCGGGATCTCCGAGCCGTGGGTCAGGACGGCGAAGGCCGGGTTCTCGCAGTTGAAGGCGATCAGTGGGTCGAGGATCGCGTCCAGCATCCGGTCGAGCGGCAGCTCCAGGTGGCTGTGGACGAACGCGGCTCCGTACGTCTCCCGCCAGCGGTGCGTGAGCCGGTTGCCGAGCTCGACCGCGATGGCCTCCTTGTTCGGGAAGAACTGGTAGAGGGTGCCGGGGGACACGCCCGCCTCCCGGGCGATGGCGTTGGTGCTGGCCCCGTTGTAACCGCTGGTGGTGAAGACGGTGGCGGCGGCCTCCAGCAACTGGGCGATACGGGCCTCGCCGCGCGCCTGCCGGCGGCGGGGGCGGGCGGTTGTGGCCTCCGGACCGGTTGCGGATTCCGGATCGGTTGCGGCCTCCGGTGTCGCTCCGGGTCCGGGTCCGGCTCCTTGTGTGGTTCTCGGCCCGGTCCTCGCTTCGGTTCCTGGTGTGGTTCCGGTTCCGGCCTCGGTGTGCTGCGCGGGCTCGGCGGCTTTGTTGGCCCTGGCCTCCGACACGGTCAATCCCCAGCTTTCAGGACGCGGTTGACAAACACGAGTAGCCACTCGCATTCTTGAAAAACGCGAGCGCCGACTCGTGTTTGCCAGTCTAATTGGCAATGACCGACCCATGCTGCCCTGCGCTGCCCGGGTCTGGGGTGAAGGGGACACCGCACCATGTCCGAAGTCAACAGCGGCGAGCGCGTCGGGGGCTGGACCCGCTTCGTCACCGCGCGACCACGGCTCGCACTGCTGGCCGCCCTGGTCATCACGGTGCTCGCCGTGTTCGCGGGAAGCGGCGTGGCCGACCGGATGGGCAGCGGGGGCTGGACGGCCCCCGGCGCCGAGTCGACCTACGCGACCAAGGCGCTGGAGCGTGAGTTCCCCGCCTCGCAGCCCAACCTCCTGCTCCTCGTCCACAGCGGAAGCGCCTCCGTCGACGACCCGGCGGTGGCCGCCGAAGCCGCCCGGCTCACCGAGCGCCTGGCCGCCGAAGAAGGGGTCACCGGCGTCGGTTCCTACTGGCAGGGCAAGTCCCCCGCCCTCCGCTCCGAGGACGGACACGAAGCGCTCGTCGTCGCCCGCATCGAGGGCGAGGAGAAGGCCGCGGGCGAGATCCTCGACCGGATAGCCCCCGCCTACCGCGGCGAGCACGGCCCGGTGGAGGTCTCGGTCGGCGGGCCCGTCGCGGTACAGCACGACATGCAGACCATCATCGAGGAGGACCTGCTCCGCGCGGAGCTCATCGCCCTGCCCGTGACGCTGGTGCTGCTGGTCATGGTCTTCGGCAGCGCCGTCGCCGCCCTCCTCCCGCTCGGCGTCGGCATCGTCGCGATCCTCGGGACCAACGCGGTGCTGCGGGGCATCACCGAGTTCACCGACGTCTCCGTCTTCGCCCAGAACCTCACCACGGCACTGGGCCTCGGACTGGCCATTGACTACGCCCTGTTCATCGTGCGCCGGTTCCGTGAGGAGCTGAACGCGGGGGCGGACACCCGGGCGGCGATCGGCACCACGCTGCGCACAGCGGGGCGCACGGTGCTCTTCTCCGCGCTCACGGTGGCGGTGTCACTGGCGGCGATGCTGGTCTTCCCGCAGTACTTCCTGCGCTCCTTCGCCTACGCCGGGATCGCCGTGGTGCTCCTGGCCGCCGCCGCGGCCCTCATCCTGCTCCCGGCGGCCCTGATGCTGCTCGGCCCGCGCGTCAACTCCCTGGACCTGCGCCGCCTGCTGCGCCGACCGAGGCGGGCCACGGCGGCCGCGGACGCGTCCACCGCTCCGGCCACCGCCTCGGGCAGGGACACCGAATCGGGCAAGGGCACCCCTCCAGGCAGGGACACCGGGCCGGGCGCGCGGTGGGGCCGCTTCGCGGCGCTCGTGATGCGCAGGGCACCGGTCTTCGCCGTGCTCACCACAGTGGGGCTCGTGCTGCTGGGCCTGCCCTTCCTCGGGGTGAAGTTCGGTACGGCGGACCACCGCCAACTGCCCGCGACGGCGGAGTCCCGTGTCGTCCAGGAGCACATCCAGCACGGATTCCCCGGGAACCCGGGCGGCGGCCTCGAAGTGCTCGCCGAAGGGCCGGCGACCCCCGCCCAGTACGAGGACTTCCGGGCCCGGGTCGCCGCCCTCGACGGGGTGCGACGGGTCGACGGCCCGCTCACCGCGGAGAACACCGCCTACTTCGAGGTGCTGCCCGACGGGGAGTCCGTAGGGCAGGACGCCCAGCACCTGGTGAGGGACCTGCGGGCCGTTCCCGCCCCCTTCGACACCTCGGTGACGGGCACCGCCGCCGCGCTGGTCGACTCCCAGGACGCCATCGCGGACCGGCTCCCCTGGGCGGTGGGCATCATCGTCGTCGTGACGCTGCTGCTGGTCTTCCTGCTGACCGGCAGTGTGCTGATCCCCCTCCAGGCGGTCGTGCTCAACGCCCTCAGCCTGACCGCGATGTTCGGCGCGGTGGTGTGGGTGTTCCAGGACGGCCACCTCTCCGGTCTGCTCGCGTTCACCAGCACCGGCGACATAGAGACCACCTTGCCCGTGCTGATGTTCTGCGTGGCGTTCGGGCTCTCCATGGACTACGGGGTGTTCCTGCTCTCCCGTATCAAGGAGGAGTACGACCGCACCGGCGAGCACGAGCACGCGGTGACCTTCGGACTGCGGCACACCGGCGGACTGATCACCGCGGCCGCCGTGATCCTCGCCGTGGTGATGGTCGCCATCGGCACCTCGCGGGTGACCAACACGAAGATGCTGGGACTCGGCATCGCCCTGGCCGTCCTGATGGACGCCATGGTGGTGCGCAGCCTGCTGGTGCCCGCGGTGATGAAGGTGATGGGCCGGGCCACCTGGTGGGCGCCCGCACCCCTGCGCGCGTTCCACCGGCGGTTCGGACTGAGCGAGGGGGAGTCGGCACCGGCAGTCCCCCCGCGGTCCCGGCCCGCGGAGGGGATACCCGGCGGCGCACCCGGGGGCATACCGGGCGGGGCTTCCGAGGAGATACCGGGGGAGGGCGGCGGCCAAGACCGGGACAGGATCAGGGCGGGCGCGTAGATTCACCGGATCCGAGCCGATCCATCCGAGAGCCGATCCAGGGGAGGCGGAGCCGATGCGGGCCGTGGTGTTCGAGGAGTTCGGCCGGGAGGCCCGGGTCCGGGAGGTGCCGGACCCCACCCCGTCCACGGCGGGAGCGGTGATCCGGGTCGGGGCGACCGGGCTGTGCCGGAGCGACTGGCACGGCTGGAAGGGGCACGACCCGGACATCGTCCTCCCGCACGTGCCCGGCCATGAACTGGCCGGCGTGGTGGAGGCGGTGGGACCGGACGTCCGCAACTGGCGGCCGGGTGACCGGGTCACCGTTCCCTTCGTCTGCGCCTGCGGCCGGTGCGCCGCCTGCGCCGGGGGGGCGCAGCAGGTGTGCGAGCGGCAGACCCAGCCCGGCTTCACCGACTGGGGCTCCTTCGCCGAGTTCGTGGCGATCGAGCAGGCCGACGTCAATCTGGTCGCGGTGCCCAAGGAGTTGTCGTTCGCCACCGCCGCGGGGCTCGGCTGTCGCTTCGCCACGGCTTTCCGGGCCGTGGTGGGCCAGGGCAGGGTCGCGCCGGGGGAGTGGGTGGCCGTGCACGGCTGCGGAGGGGTCGGACTCTCCGCCGTGATGATCGCGGCCGCCGCCGGCGCCCGGGTCGTGGCGGTGGACGTCTCGCCGGGCGCCCTGGAGCTGGCGAAGGCGTTCGGCGCCGCGGAGTGCGTGGACGCCTCGGCGCACCCGGCCGGACCGGTCACGGCGATACGCGACCTGACCGGCGGCGGTGCCCACCTGTCGCTCGACGCGCTGGGCTCCCCGGCGACCTGCGCGGCATCGGTGGACGGCTTGCGGCGCCAGGGCCGCCACGTCCAGGTCGGCCTGCTGCCGGCGGCGGCGGGCGAGACGGTCGTGCCGATGGCCCGGGTGATCGGCCTGGAGCTGGAGATCCTCGGCAGCCACGGCATGGCCGCCCACGACTATCCGCCGATGATGGACATGGTCCGGACCGGGACCCTACGGCCCGATCTGCTGGTGACCTCCACGATCACCCTCGACGCCGCCCCGGCGGCACTGGCGGCCATGGGCACGGCCCCCGGCGCGGGCGTCACGGTCATCGACCCGGCACAACGGCCCACGGAGGAGGACTGAGCGGCCCACAGCCCCACGGCCCGGTGGCCCGGTGATCGGCGGGCTCGGGTCAGGCGGTGGGGCGGGCGGGGCCGCAGGAGCGGAGGAACGCACGGGTGCGGCGGGCGATGGGCAGCGGCTTGTCGGGCGGACAGGGGTACATGTCCTGCTCGACGACGGCGAACAGGTCCCGTCCCAGGGCGCGTGCGGCGTCCAGGACCGGTTCCAGCGCGGGCACTCCGCCGGGAGGCTCACACATCACCCCGCGCGCCACCGCCGGGCCGAACGGCACCCCGTTCGCCACGACATCGGCCAGGATCTCAGGATCGACCTGCTTGAGGTGCAGATAGCCGATGCGTTCGCCGTAGGTCTCGATGAGCTTCACGCTGTCCCCGCCGCAGTACGCGTAGTGGCCGGTGTCGAGGCAGAGCGAGACCAGCTCCGGGTCGGTGGCGTCGAGGAAGCGGTTGACGTCCTCCTCGCCGGCGATGTGCGTATCGGCGTGCGGGTGCACCACGACCCGTAGCCTGTAGCGCTCCCGCACCTCGCGGGCCAGCCGCTCCGTCTGGGTGGTGAGGTCGTGCCACTGGGCGGCCGTGAGCGTACGGTCCTCCAGCACCTCACCCGTCTTGTCGTCACGCCAGAACGCCGGGATGACCACCAGATGTTCGGCTCCCACGGCCTGGGCGAGTGCCGCGTTGTCGGCGACATGCGCCCAGGTCCGGTCCCAGACACCGGGGCCGTGGTGCAATCCCGTGAAGACGGTCCCCGCGGAGACGGAGAGGCCCCGCCGGGCGGTCTCGTCCCGGAGCCGGGCGGGGTCGGTCGGCAGATAGCCGTACGGGCCGAGCTCGATCCACGCGTAGCCCGCCTCGGAGACCTCGTCCAGGAAGCGTTCCCAGGGCACCTGCCGAGGGTCGTCGGGGAACCACACCCCCCACGAGTCGGGTGCCGAGCCGATACGGATGCCGGTCGGAGAGGGTGCGAAGGAGGTCATATCGCCCACCCTTCCGCCCCCTTGAGGGGGTGTCAAGGGCGTGCCAAGGGATCCTCCGCATGTCCGGACAAAGTGTTGACAGTCTTCCTGGGTAGGGCTAGACCTGGGGGCCGGTCGAAGGGATGGATATGCCTGAGCCGTACGACGTGATCACCATGGGCCGGATCGGGGTGGACATCTACCCCTTGCAGACCGGTGTGCCGCTGGCCCGCGTCGAGACCTTCGGGAAGTTCCTCGGCGGTTCGCCCTCCAACGTCGCCGTGGCCGCCGCGCGGCTGGGCCGACGCGCGGCCGTGATCACCCGGACCGGCAGCGACCCCTTCGCCGACTACCTGCACAGTGCCCTGAAGGAGTTCGGGGTGGACGACCGGTGGGTGACGCCCGTCGCGGAGTACCCGACACCGGTCACCTTCTGCGAGATCTTCCCCCCGGACGATTTCCCCCTCTACTTCTACCGGCAGCCCACGGCACCCGACCTGGAGATCCACGGCCATGAACTCGACCTGGAAGCGGTCGGCGCGGCCCGGGTCTTCTGGATGACCGGCACCGGGCTGTGCGCGGAACCCAGCCGCACCGCGACCCTCACCGCCCTCCGCGCCCGCAGCGCCGCAGGCCCGGTGTCCGCAGGCCCGGAGTCCACTGGGGCGGTGTCCCCACGGGCCACCGTCTTCGACCTCGACTGGCGCCCGATGTTCTGGCCCGACGCGAGCCGGAGCGGCGCCACGGCGACCACCTCCCCGGCTTCCGCCCACTACCGGGAGGCGCTCGCCCACGCCACGGTCGCGGTCGGCAACGTGGACGAGTGCGAGGTAGCCACCGGCGAACGCGAACCGTACGCCGCCGCCCGCGCCCTGCTGGCCGCCGGGGTGGAGCTCGCCGTCGTCAAGCGGGGCCCCGCCGGTGTCCTCGCCGTACACCGGGACGGCACCACGGCCGAGATCCCGCCCCTGCCGGTGGACGTGGTCAACGGGCTGGGCGCGGGGGACGCGTTCGGCGGCGCCCTCTGCCACGGTCTGCTGGCCGGCTGGGAGACCGCGCGCATCATGCGGTACGCGAACGCCGCCGGCGCCATCGTCGCCTCCCGCCTCGCCTGTTCGTCCGCGATGCCCTTCCCCCACGAGGTCGAACAGGCCCTCACCGAAGGCACCGTCCCGGCGGAGCGGGCAGCGGCCCCGGCTTCCGGTTCGCCCGGAACGGCGGCTTCCGCTCCTGGTTCGCCGGACACGGCTGCCCCCACCTCCGGTTCGCCAGGGCCGGCGGCAGGGGCTTCCGGTTCGTCGGAGGCCGTCGCGTGAGTGCCCCCGCCGCCGACACCCTCGCCGACCTGGTCCGCCTCCGGGCCCACCGCCCCGAGGCGGTCGCCGAGGCTGCCGACGCCCGCCGCCGACGCCCCCTGATCGGCCCCTCCGGACGGCTGATGATCATCGCCGCCGACCATCCGGCACGCGGCGCGCTCGCGGTCGGTGACGACGCGTACGCCATGGCCGACCGCTTCGACCTGTTGGGCCGTCTCCGGCTGGCCCTCTCCCGGCCGGGCGTCGACGGCGTGCTGGCCGGTGCCGACGTCCTGGAGGACCTGCTGCTGCTCGGCGCCCTGGAAGACAAGATCGTCATCGGTTCGATGAACCGGGGCGGCCTCGCCGGGGCCGCCTTCGAGATGGACGACCGCTTCACCGGCCACCGCCCCGCCGACCTCGCGCACCGGCACTTCGACGCGGGCAAGCTCCTGCTGCGGATCGACCGAGGCGACCCCGGCTCCCTGGAGACCCTGCACACCGCCGCCCGTACCGTGGACGAGATGGCGGCCCTCCGGCTGCCGGTGTTCGTCGAACCGTTCCTCTGCCACCGCACCGAGGGCAGGCTCCGCACCGATCTGACACCCGCCGCCGTCACCACCTCGATCGCCGTCGCCTCGGGCCTCGGCGGCACCTCCGCGTACACCTGGCTCAAGGTCCCCGTCACCGACGACCCCGACGACATGGCCCGGGTGATGCGGGCCTCGACCCTGCCCGCCGTCCTGCTGGGCGGCGAGGTGGGGGACGACCTGGACAAGGCGTACGAGAAGTGGCGTGCGGCCCTGCGCCTGCCGACCGTTCGCGGGCTGGTCGTCGGGCGTTCGCTGCTCTATCCGTCGGACGGGGACGTGGCCGGCGCGGTCGACACGGCGGTCGGGCTGCTGTGACGCGCCGGGCGAACGCACCGCAGGACCGCCGGGCGGACGGCCGCGAGCCGGAAGACGGAAGAACGGAGTCGGCGGAACGGGAGAACGGGAGAACGGGAGACGCGAGAAAGACGGGGGGACGGGGAACGGAGTCGGCGGAACGGGAGACACGAGAGGGGAGACGGGTAGGGATGGCACCATGACGACGCGCGACCAGCACGAGCACCGCAGCCCGGACCTCGGCCCGGACTCCGGCCCCGGCCGCCCCCCGGACCGGAGCGGGCACCGGGACCCCCACCGCAGCCCCGCCCGCCGCCACCACCACCTGCCGGCCGGCCGGGCCGCGAGCGGCTCGTACGCCCTCGACATCACCCCGGAGACCGCCGGATGGGACCGGTCGAGCCTGCGCGTCCTGGAGCTGGTGCCGGGCGGTGTTCACACCCTCGTCACCGGTGACAGCGAATGGATCGTCCTGCCGTTGTCCGGTGCCTGTACGGTGCAGACGGCAGATGCGGACTTCGAACTGCTGGGCAGGGACGACGTGTTCGGCTCGGTCACGGATTTCGCCTATCTGCCACGTGATACCCGCGCCCAGATCGCCTCCGGCGCAGGCGGCCGCTTCGCCCTGGCAGGAGCGAAGTGCGAGCGAAGACTCCCCGCTCGCTACGGCCCCGCGCCGGAGGTTCCGGTGGAGCTGCGAGGTGCCGGGAACTGCTCCCGGCAGGTCAACAACTTCGCGGCGGCCGACACTTTCGTGTGTGACCGGCTCATCGCTGTCGAGGTGCTGACCCCCGGCGGCAACTGGTCCTCGTACCCCCCGCACAAGCACGACGAGCACCACCCCGGCATCGAATCCGAGCTGGAGGAGATCTACTACTTCGAGGTCGAAGGCGGCGGGCTCGGCTACCACCGCGTGTCGCCGTCCCGGGCGGACGGTACGGACGTGCTCGCCGAAGTCGCCACCGGGGACGCTGTCCTGATCCCGGACGGCTGGCACGGCCCGTCCATCGCCCCGCCCGGCCGCACCCTCTACTACCTGAACGTGATGGCGGGCCCCGGCGAGCAGCGCGAGTGGCTGATCCGCGACCACCCGGACCACCGCTGGATCCGCGACACCTGGCCGGACCTGCCCGTGGACCCCCGGCTCCCGCTGTACGGACCGTCTCCCGGCCCGACGCCCGCACCCCAGGATCCGGAGGCCACCCGGTGACCACCACCGCACGTACGCGGGCGCCCGCCCGCCGGATGACGACCGCCCAGGCGCTGATCACCTTCCTGGCCCGCCAGTACACCGAGCGCGACGGCCGCCGCCACCGGCTGATCGGCGCCACCTGGGGCATCTTCGGCCACGGCAACGTCGCCGGTGTCGGCCAGGCGCTCGTCGAAGCCGGACCCGCCATGCCGTACTACCAGGGCCGCAGCGAACAGGCCATGGTCCACGCGGCCGTCGGATACGCCCGCCAGTCCAACCGCCTCTCCGCACACGCCGTGACCACCTCCATCGGCCCCGGCGCCACCAACCTCGTGACCGGCGCCGCCCTCGCCACCGTCAACCACCTCCCGGTGCTGCTGCTGCCCGGCGACACCTTCGCGACCCGGCCCGCCGACCCGGTGCTCCAGCAGCTCGAAGTGGCGCACACCGGCGACGTCTCGGTGAACGACTGCCTGCGCCCCGTCTCCCGCTACTTCGACCGGATCACCCGCCCCGAGGCGCTGATCCCGGCCGCGCTCCAGGCGATGCGTACGCTCACCGACCCGGCGGCCACCGGCGCGGTCACGCTCGCCCTGCCGCAGGACGTGCAGGCGGAGGCGTACGACTGGCCGGCGGAGTTCTTCACCGAGCGGGTCTGGCACGTCCGCAGGCCCGCCCCCGACCCGGACGAACTGGCGCGGGCGGTCCGGGCCGTGCGCGCCGCACGGCGCCCCCTGATCGTCGCGGGCGGAGGCGTCCACCACAGCGCCGCCGAGGAGACCCTCGCCGCGTTCGCCGCCGCCACCCGCATCCCCGTCGCCTCCACCCAGGCAGGCAAGGGCTCGCTGCGCCACGACCACCCGGCCGACGTCGGAGGCATCGGGCACACCGGCACCGCCACCGCCGACGACCTCGCCCGTGGGGCGGACCTGGTGATCGGCGTCGGAACCCGTTACACGGACTTCACCACCGCCTCCGGCACCCTCTTCGCCGCCCCGGCCGTCCGCTTCCTCAACCTCAACATCACCGGCTTCGATGCCCACAAGCTCGCCGCCCACCCCCTCGTCGGGGACGCCCGCAGCTGCCTGGAAGCGCTCGGCGCCGCCCTCGACGCGCCCGCGTACCGCGTGGACCCCGCCTACGAGACCGAGTACACCGACGCCAAGGAGCGCTGGGAACGGCGCGTGGACGCCGCGTTCGCCGCTCCCGACCCGGACGCCCGCCCCACCCAGGCCCAGGTGCTCGGCCTGCTGGACGCCCTGGTCACCGAGGACGACATCCTGATCAACGCGGCCGGTTCGCTCCCCGGCGACCTGCACAAACTGTGGCGGGCGCGCTCCCCACGCCAGTACCACGTCGAGTACGGCTACTCCTGCATGGGCTACGAGATCCCCGCCGCCCTGGGCGTCCAGCTCGCCGAGCCCGGCCGCCCCGTCTGGGCACTGGTCGGTGACGGCACCTATCTGATGAACCCCACCGAGATCGTCACCGCCGTACAGGAAGCGCTGCCGGTCAAGCTGGTCATCCTCCAGAACCACGGGTACGCGTCCATCGGCGGTCTCTCCGAGTCGGTCGGCGCCGAACGCTTCGGCACCGCCTACCGCTACCGCGACCAGGACGGCGCCTACACCGGCCTCCCGCTCCCCGTCGATCTCGCCGCCAACGCCGCCTCGCTCGGCATGCGGGTGCTGCGCGCCCGTACCGTACGGGACCTGCGCGAGGCCCTGACCGAGGCGCGCGGCGCGGACCGTCCCACCTGCGTCCACGTCGAGACCGAGACGGCGGACACCGCGTCAGGACCCCCTCCGGCCCAGGCGTGGTGGGATGTCCCCGTGGCCGAGACCGCGAGCCGCCCGCCCGCCGCCGAGGCCAGGAAGACGTACGACCGGCAGATCGCGGCCCGGCGCCGCCACCTGTGAAACACGGAGACGCCGCCACCTGTGAACGACGCGGCGCGCTCCGACCGCCGCCCGTGTGTCCGGCGAACCCCGACCCCGCCACCCTCTTCGAAGGAGCCCAGCCATGAAGACCCTCAACCACTGGATCGGTGGCAAGACCGTCGAGGGCACGTCGGGCACCTACGGCCCGGTCACCGACCCCGCGACCGGCGCCGTCACCACCCAGGTCGCCCTCGCCTCACCGGACGAGGTGGCCACCGCGGTCGCCGCCGCGAAGGACGCGTACGCCACCTGGGGCACCTCCTCGCTCTCCGCCCGTACGGCCGTCCTCTTCCGGTACCGCGCGCTGCTGGACGCCCACCGCGACGAGATCGCCGCACTCATCACCGCCGAGCACGGCAAGGTGCGCTCCGACGCGCTCGGCGAGGTCGCGCGCGGCCTGGAGATCGTCGAGCTGGCCTGCGGGATCACCACCCAGCTCAAGGGCGAACTGTCCACCGAGGTCTCCAGCCGGGTGGACGTCTCCTCGATCCGGCAGCCGCTCGGCGTGGTCGCGGGGATCACCCCGTTCAACTTCCCGGCGATGGTACCGATGTGGATGTTCCCGCTGGCCGTCGCGTGCGGCAACACGTTCGTGCTGAAGCCCAGCGAGAAGGACCCCTCCGCCGCCAACCTGCTGGCCGAGCTGGCGGCGGAGGCGGGCCTGCCCGACGGCGTCCTGAACGTCGTCCACGGAGACAGGGTCGCCGTGGAGGCGCTGCTGGCCCACCCCGATGTCGCGGCCGTCTCCTTCGTGGGCTCCACCCCGATCGCCCGCCACATCCACGCCACCGCCTCCGCGAACGGCAAGCGTGTCCAGGCGCTCGGCGGCGCGAAGAACCACATGCTGGTCCTCCCGGACGCGGACCTGGACGCCGCGGCCGACGCCGCTGTCTCGGCCGCGTACGGCTCCGCCGGCGAGCGCTGCATGGCCATCTCGGCGGTGGTCGCGGTGGGTTCGGTCGCGGACGACCTGGTGGCCCGGATCAAGGAGCGCGCCCAGCAGGTCACGATCGGCCCCGGCACGGACCCCGCCTCCGAGATGGGCCCGCTGATCACGGCCGCCCACCGCGACAAGGTCGCCTCGTACGTCAAGGGCGCCGCCGCCCAGGGCGCGGACGTGGTGCTGGACGGCACGGCGTTCACCGTCGAGGGCTTCGAGGACGGCCACTGGATCGGCCTGTCCCTCCTGGACAACGTCTCGACGGACTCCGACGCCTACCGCGACGAGATCTTCGGCCCGGTGCTGTGCGTGCTGCGGGTCGAGACGTACGAGAAGGGCGTCGCCCTCATGAACGCCTCCCCGTTCGGCAACGGCACCGCCATCTTCACCCGCGACGGCGGCGCGGCCCGGCGCTTCCAACTGGAGGTCGAGGCCGGGATGGTCGGCGTCAACGTCCCGATCCCGGTGCCCGTGGGCTACCACTCCTTCGGCGGCTGGAAGGACTCCCTCTTCGGCGACCACCACATCTACGGCAACGACGGTGTGCACTTCTACACCCGGGGCAAGGTCGTCACCACCCGCTGGCCCGACCCGGCCGACGCCCCGGCCGGCGTGGACCTGGGCTTCCCGCGCAATCACTGAGAGAGCGTCACGCCGGGTGGTCTGGACAGCGGCCCGTCGCATGGTCTCTCCTGTTCTCGTACGGCCCGCTCCCTGCCGGGAGCCACTGCCAGGTGATACGTCACCGGCAGGGAGCGGGGGTCAGGTGGGCCTGTCAGCACTCCACTTGTTGGCCTCGCGGACCCTGGCGAGCAGCGCCGCCCGGCGCTGCTCGCCGGCCGCGGCCGGGGTGACGGGGGCGGTGTCCGGGTCCGGGACCGTTTCCGGGGCCGTGTCCGCGTCCCCGTTTTCCTCTTCGGGCTGTGGTCCCGCCCCCACGGCGCCGCTCACTCGGGCCGTCGCCGGTGCAGGGCGGCCGTCAGCCGACGCGTGGTCTCCAGGTTGCATCGCCCCAACTCCACCAGGGGCACCGGCACCTGGGCGGCGAGCGACGCCGGGTCCAGACGTAATGACGGCAACGTCACCCCCACGGCGGTGAGCGCCCGCCGCAAGTCGTCCCTCGCCGTCTCGGCCTCACTGATCCGCTCTGCCGCGGTCCTGTGTTGTTCCACGCTCACGTACGTACTCCTCGATGAGTCGACCTGACTGGCCTTCAGTGGCCATGAATCGGTCATGGGTTGTTCCACCCCTGAGCATCGGTCCGTATCGCTACGATCACCAGGTGTAGTTGTTTACGAGGTGCCGAGTGAAAACGGGGATGGCAGTGCCCGCACCGAAGAAGCTCGACCCGACGCAGTCGCTCACGGCGCTCTACGGGTCGATGCTCCGCAAGTTCCGGACGAAGGCGGGCTGGACACAGCGGGAGTTGGGGGACAGGATCCCGATCGCGCACAGCCGCATCGCGCAGTTCGAGCTCGGCAACGAGACACCGGTTCCGGACGTGGCCCAGGCACTCGACCGGTTGCTCAAGGCGGACGGGGACCTGCTGGACCTGTGGCAGCACGTGGTCCGGACACCGATCCCGGACTGGGCCCGGCGGTACGTGAATCTGGAGCCGCAGGCGAGCAAGATCCGTAAGTACATGGCCCACACGGTCCCGGGCCTACTCCAGACCGAGGCTTACGGGCGGGCGTTGCTGGGTGTGGCTCGCCCTCGGGAGGACAGCAAAGTCGAAGAGTTGCTGGCGGCGAGGCTCGCTCGGCAGGGCATTCTCGGCGAGAGCGGCGCCCCCGTTCTCTGGGCCATCCTGGATGAAGCCGTACTGCGACGACGTGTCGGCAGCCGGGCGACCATGCGGGAGCAGATGGAACGGCTCCTGCGTGCTACGGGAGAGTTCCAGCATGTCGTCCTGCAAGTGCTGCCTTTTGATCAGGGTGAGCACACGTTTCTGAACGGTTCGGCCACGGTGTTGTCGTTCCTCGACCGTCCGGATGTCGCCTACCTGGAGAGTTCGTACTCTGGTGAACTGGTTGAGCATGCTCCGACAGTGGCTGAATACGCCTTAGCATTCGACTACTTGCAGGCTCTCGCGCTCCCGCCAGAGGAGTCGGCCGACCTGATCCGTTCCGCAGCAAAGGAAAGCTATCGTGACCGACCTCTCCCGAGCCGCTCTCAGCGCCGCCGCCTGGCGCAGGTCCAGTTGCAGCAATCAGGCGGGCGGCGACTGCGTCGAGGTCGCTGACGGATTCCCCGGCGTGCTCCCGGTCCGCGACAGCAAGCGCCCGCAGGGGCCGGCGCTCGTGTTCGGGGCGTCGGCCTGGTCTGCCTTCGTCAACGAGGTGAAGGCGGACCGTTCCGCGTAAGGAAGCCTCACCAGGTTGGGCATTTTGCGGGCAATGTCGGAGTCGGTGAAAGTGCTTCAGAATGACCGATCGCGCTGGTAAACCCGCTGGTCACGCAGTCTGCTCCCCGCGCACGCGGGGATGATCCCGCCGCCCTCATGCTCCTCGGGCACGCCATCGCCTGCTCCCCGCGCACGCGGGGATGGTCCCTGGATCGGGACGTGGAGGATGAACGTGAACGACTGCTCCTGTGCACGCGGGGGTTGCCGTGCCCACACCGAGGAAGTTGGAGCATCCTGGAACCGTGGCCGAGTTCGCCTTGGAGCTTGACCAGTTGCAAGCCCTTGCGCTTTCGCCCCGAGCGTCTGCCGACTTGATCCGCTCCGTCATCGAGGAGGGGTACTGTGTCTCCCGACTTCCGTCCCGGGCTCGGCGCCGTCGTCTGGCGCAGGTCCAGCTACAGCAACACGCAGGGCGGCGACTGCGTCGAGGTCGCTGACGGATTCCCCGGCGTGCTCCCGGTCCGCGACAGCAAACGCCCGCAGGGACCGGTGCTCGTGTTCGGGGCGTCGGCCTGGTCTGCCTTCGTCAACGAGGTGAAGGCGGACCGTTCCGCGTAAGGTAGCTAGCCAGGTTGGGTTTTTTGCGTGTAATGCCGGAGTCGGTGAAAGTGCTTCAGAATGACCGATCGCGTTGGTAAACCCGCTGGTCACGCGGTCTGCTCCCCGCGCACGCGGGGATGGACCCAACCAGCAGACCGAGAACGATGGGGGCGAGCGCTGCTCCCCGCGCACGCGGGGATGGACCCGTCCGCGCCGACCACGGCGAAGCCACCACCGACTGCTCCCCGCGCACGCGGGGATGGACCCGGCAGCACCGGAGAAAGCACCGTCGGTTTTGACTGCTCCCCGCGCACGCGGGGGTGGCGGTGCCAGCACCGAGAGGGATAAGTGAGGTCCGAGACAGCAAACGCCCGCAGGGACCGGTGCTCGTGTTCAGGGCGTCGGCCTGGTCTGCCTTCGTCAACGAGTTGAAGGCGAACCTTCCCGCGTAAGAAAACGAGGTGCCGGGCGTGTGAGCGTCCAACATCCTGGGGCGTATGAACGTCCAGGTGGCAACGCCCCGTTACGAGATCCGCGCCCAGTACACCGCTTCGACGGTCACCGTGTATCAGGCGTACTCGCCCGCCATCGGGCTGCCCGCCGTACGGGACGGTCGATTCCCGGCAGCCTGGAAGCGGGATCGGATGACCTGGGTCAAACCCAGCTTCCTGTGGATGATGTACCGCTGCGGGTGGGGTACGAAGGAGGGGCAGGAGGTCGTGCTTGCCGTCGAGGTTGAGCGGGCGGGACTCGCCTGGGCGCTGGAGCACGCGGAGCTGTCCCATTACGTGCGTGACGTCCACGAGGACGAGGCCACCTGGAAGCGGAGCCTGCGGGCCGCTCCGGCCCGGGTGCAGTGGGACCCGGAACGGGACATGGACTTGAACCCGCTGCCGTACCGGTCGCTGCAACTCGGGCTGGCCGGTGAGGCGGCGAGGAGGTACGCCGACGAGTGGACGGTGTCGATCCGCGATGTGACACCACTGGCCCGCGAGGTGCACGGCTTGCTCAGGGCGGGGCAGCGGGACCGGGCTGCGGACCTCCTGCCGACGGAGGCGCCGGTGGACCTGCCCGCGCCCCGACCGACCCGGGCCTAGACGATCTGTTCCAGGGGAGCAGTGGCCACTGCGTCACGGACTGCTTCCACTGCCTCTCGGACGTGTGAGTGCGGGTCGTCGGCGAGGCCGTCGAGCAGTTCGGTGACCCCTGGGGTGGACCAAGGGGCCACCGCCCACACCAAGCCCTCCCGTACCCCGGGGTCGGGGTGGGTGGCGAGACGGCTCAACTGGGCGAGGGGGCCGCGCCGACGCATACCGAACCAGTGCAGTGCCTCTCGCAGCGCGGCTGGGTCCCCGGGGTCACCGGCTGCGACGCGGGCGAGCAGCACCTTGACGGGCGGGGGCGGCCCATCCAGCGGATGCGGCAACCGCTCGCGCAGGCGCCGCGCTCCGTACCCGCCGCGCACACGGCATCCGAAACAGGTGCAGGGGCGCACGCCGTGCGCGTCCGGCAGATACCGCCAGCCCGCGACCTGCGGCGCGGTGCGAATCCGGTGCACCTCACGCGGCCGGATCGCCCGGGGGACGAACACCTCCCATCCGCGAGGGTCCTCCAACGCCGCGATCCGCCGCACCGCCTCTGACGCGGAGACGGTGGCCTGGGCGTCCCGTGCCCGGTCGGCATAACGTCCGACCAACACGTCCTGGGCATCTTCAAGCCGCACGTGGACTGCCACAAGTCCGCCCCGGCTGCCGAAACGGGTCAGCTCGCGCAGCCATTGGTGGGTAAGGGTGTACGACGGCAGGACCGGGAAGCAGTAGGCCCCGTCCCTCGGCGGCGCGGACGCCCTCGCACCAGGCCGTACGTGGTCCCGGCGGACAAGGCCGATTCATCCCGTGCGATCCGCGACCACCTGCGCAAGCGCGGTATCCGGGCGGTGATCCCGGTCCCTGCAGATCAGCGTGGCCACCGGCTGCGTCGAGGAATCCGGGGCGGCAGGCCACCGGCCTTCGACTGCGAGGCTCGCTGTTCCGAAAGCCCCTAGTTGAGGCCGTCGGACGACTCGGTGAAATCCCTGGTCAAGGCAGTGGGATTGCTGGAAGAGACCAACGGTGTTCGACGGGTGGCTCCCTCGCCGGCGTCTACGGTGACGCCCAGGTCACGGCGCATCGCCTCTCTCATGACGCTTATGAGAGACCAGAGCGCATGCTGCGCTTCGGCGGCTGAACGCAAGGTCTCGCCCGGTCGGGGGCTTTCCCGTTCCAGGCGCTTGATCTGTCCGTAGACCCCGGTCAGCGCTTCGTTCAGTTCGTCAGCCGGAACAATCACCGCATCGGGGGCGATCATCAGAGCCTCGGACCATCGGTCACGGTGGGCATCCTTGGTACCTTCCAACGCCGATACGTCCTCCTGCCCGAGGGTGTGATCCCGCATGACGTACAAGTGCCGGCTGAGTGCCGTGGCGAACTGCCTGGCATCCCGGTGCAGTTGTGTGTAACAGCTCCGACGTACCTCACGATTCTCGCGAGCTTCCTGGATGGCATGGGCCATCTCCAACTCGCGCTTCTTGGTGCGGTCGGCGCCCCGCTGGGTAAGCAACGCGCCCCCAAGCGTTCCCGCTACACCAGTGATCGCAATGAGTACCGCCCCCAGGTCCATTCGATCAGCCTAGACCGCGTCATTTGGCTAGCCGGATAAGGGCGGCGATGACTGCTCGCCGCCTGAGTCGCTGCGAGTGCTGATCCGAACGGAAGGCTCTAATTCTGGCTATGGGGGTTCCTGCATGGCCGGTGGTCAACGGGGCAGCCCTTAGGCTGGCCCCCGAGGTAAGGAAGGTTCGTCCGCGTTGAGTCTTTTGCGTGTAATGCCGGAGTCGGCGAAAGTGCTTCAGAATGACCGACTGCGCCGGTAAACTTGCTGGTCGCGGAGTCTGCCCCCCGCGCACGCGGGGATGGTCCCCAGAGGTGACACCAACGGGCGTCGGCCGACGGCTGCTCCCCGTGCACGCGGGGATGGCCCCGCCACCGGCGGCTACCACTTGGTGCTGCGCGCCTGCTCCCCGCGCACGCGGGGATGGTCCCCTGACGACGATGGGCAAGGCCCTGGGTAACGGCTGCTCCCCCGCGCACGTGGGGATGGACCCGTGTCGAGGTCCATCACGATCGCCGGAAGCCTCTGCTTCCCGCGCACGCGGGAATGGTCCCGACTGCATCGGTAAAACTGGCCGCCTGACCGGCTGCTTCCCGCGCCGCCGGGATGGACCCCAGAATGTGAAGACGCTGCCGTAGCCGGTGGCCTGCTCCCCGCGTATGCGGGGGTGGTCCCGCTATGTAGGGGGCGCCTCGCCGGTATGTGGCCTGCTCCTCGCGCGCGCGGGGATGGTCCCAGCGGGATGACCAGGAAGCACAGGCCCGTGTGCTGCTCCCCGCGCATGCGGGGATGGTCCCGTGGCGGCGGCTCCGTCGAGCAGGAGCTCGCGTTGCTCCCCGCGTGACGCGGGAATGGGTGCCGTGTCCAGTTGAGGCAGGTGTAGTCATTGGTGCGGGGGTGTCGCCCGCGGTGTCGGCGCGCCCGCCTGCCGCAACTCGTATCCGTATTGCGGCAATTCGAGAAGATCACCTACAACTGTGCTTATGAGCCGAAGAGTTGCAACATCTGAGCAGGACGCTCAGTTCGAACTTCGTTGGGGTGGGGTCCACGTGACCGTCCAGCGCGTTCCCGCGTGGCTGATCACCTTGGTGACCACGGCCGGGAGTGCTGCGGTCGCCTGCTGGGTGGGTCGCTGACGGGCGACTCCGACCTCGGGTTCCCGGCCGGCCGGAATGCGCGACCCGAGGCCGAACCCTGGCCCATGGGTGAAGCGCATGCGCGTGAGAACTTCCCGCGTGGTGCGCGCGGCGGGCGATGTCAGCGGGCATGTCCGGCACCCACGCCCGCTTACGCCGGACGGCCCGGCTCCGTGGTTGTGTTCAGGCCGGTCAGGAGCAGGTCGAGGCCGGTGGTGAACTGGTCGCGGTCGTCGTGGTCCCGCAGGTTCGCCGTGGTGCGCGTCAGGAACGGGTAGTCGGCCGGGTCGAGCGCTTCCCAGCGGTCGGCCGTCCGGGCCAGGAAGTCCTCGCGGCTGGTGGCCGGGGAGACGGTGAGGCCCGGGGCGATGATCTGGGCGCTGACGCCGGTGATGTAGTACGAGATCGCGGTGGAGACCTCGAAATGCCGCTCGGCGGGCAGGCCCGTTCGCGCGACCAGAGTGCCGATGCGGTCGAACAGGCGCAGCGCGTTCGCCAGTGTGGCGGGTGCCGTGACGCGGGACGCCGCCCACGCGTGCCGGTCGAGGGCGTCGAAGACGGTGACAGCGAGCGTGCGCAGCCCGGCAACCGCGTCGCCGGTGGGGGGCGGTACCTCGGCCAGGGCGTGACCGAGTACGTGATCGGCGGCCAGGGCGACGAGCTCGTCCTTGTTGGCCACGTGCCAGTACAAGGCGCCGGGGCCGGTGCTCAGCCGCTCGGCGAGCAGCCGGAACGTAAGTCCCCGCTCGCCGTGCTCGTCCAGCAGCTCGACCGCCGCGCCCACGACCACCTCCCGCGAAAGGGCGTCGGCGCGTCCTCCGGCGGGTGCTCTTCCGCGTGTCCGTGGCATGCCCTCATTTTGACACACCCTGGAACGGCGTTCCATAGTGCTTATGGAACGTCGGTCCATATAGCGTCCGGGCAACTGTCCGGTGCTCCGTCCGTACAGGAACTCCGCACAGGAACGAGGAAGCCATGGACACCACCCGCACCACCCCTCACCATCCGATCGTCATCGTCGGCGCGGGCCTCGGAGGCCTGACCCTCGCCCGGGTCCTGCACGTCCACGGCATCCCCGCGACCGTCTACGAGGCGGACCCCTCGGCCCGGTCCCGCACCCAGGGCGGCCAACTCGACATCCACCAGGACGACGGGCAGCGCGCGCTCGCGGACGCCGGTCTCACCGACGAGTTCCGCGCGATCATCCACGAGGGCGCCGAGGCCCTGCGCGTACTCGGCCCGCACGGCGAACCGCTGCACGAGGAATCCGACGACGGGACCGCGCAGCGCCCCGAGGTGCTCCGCGGGGACCTGCGGCGGATCCTGCTCGACTCCCTGCCGGACGGCACGGTCCGGTGGGGGCACAAGGTCACCGGCGTCCGGCCCCTCGGCGACGGCCGGCACGAGTTGACCTTCGCCGACGGTTCGACGGTGACCAGCGGCCTCCTCGTCGGTGCGGACGGCGCCTGGTCGAGGATCCGCCCTCTGCTCTCCGACGCGAAGCCCCGGTACATCGGCACGACCTTCGTCGAGACCTACCTGTACGACGTGGACGAGCGGCACACCGCGACGGCCGAGGCGGTCGGCGCCGGCGCGATGTACGCGCTGACCCCGGGGAAGGGGATCGTCTCCCACCGCGAGGCGGGGAACGTGCTCCACACGTACGTCCAGCTGAACCGCAGTGCCGAATGGGTCGCCGGGATCGACTTCACCGACACCGCCGCGACCGCCCGGATCGCGGCCGAGTTCGACGGATGGGCGCCGGAACTCACCGCACTGATCACGGACGGTGAGACGCCTCTGGTCGCGCGCATGATCCACACCCTTCCGGACGGACACAGGTGGGACCGCGTGCCCGGAGTGACGCTCCTCGGCGACGCCGCCCACCTGATGCCGCCGTCCGGTGACGGGGCGAACCTGGCGATGTTCGACGGCGCCGAACTCGGCCGGGCGATCGCCGCGCACCCCGATGACCCCGAAACGGCGCTCACCGTCTACGAAGAGGCGATGTTCCCGCGCAGCGAGGCCTTCTACGCCGACGCGCACGAGATCCTGGACCTCTGCCTGGGGGAGCGGGCACCTTTCGGACTCATCGACCTCTTCAACGGGGTCTCCCCGGAGCCGGAAGAGGCGTCGTAGCGGTCCTGAGCCGCCCTGTCCGGGCGCTGGGCGCCTCACTCGTGGAGTACTCGCCCGGCCGCCTCCCTCACCGCGTCGGCCAGTGCGTCCGGGGCGGTGAGGTGGGCGATGTGCCCCTGCCCGGTGAGGGTGAGTGTCCGCGCGTTCGGGAGGGCCGCCGCCAGGTCGGCCACGCGCTCGCGCAGATGCGTGGGGCTGAGGTCACCCTGAACCAAGGTTGTCGGTACGGAGAGGTCCGCGAAGCGGTCGGTGCCGATGCCGAGGGCGTCGATCGCCTCGTCATCGGCGATCTGCGCGTCCGCGTGGGCGGCGAAGGCCGCCCGTACCCGCGCGTCGGCGAACATGGCATCGACGGTGCTCACGGGCATGCGGACGATGTCGCGCATATGGATCCGCATCGCTTCGACCGGGTCGCCCGCGTCGAGTGCGGCACGGGCACGAGCGCCGGCCTCTCCGGCGATCGGCCCTCGGGTGGGCAAGGGGGGCTCGTAGAGGAAGAGCCCGGCGAACGACGACGGAGCGAGTACGGCGGCTTCCAGCGCGGCGACGGCTCCCGAGGAATGCCCCACGAGGAGCATCGGGGACCCGACGACCTCCGCCACAGCGAGAACGTCGGCGGCCTCCATCGCCATTGAGTGGGGGAGCGCGATGTCCGCTCCGGGTGCGTAGATACGGCGGTGGATCCTGACGACGCGGAAGTCGTCGGTCAGGCGACGGGCGACGCTGTCCCAGGCCGTCGCGTCCCCACCGCCCGGGTGGACCACCAGCAGGTTCGGCCCGGAGCCGTCGTCCAGGGCGGTGACGGTCCGGCCGTCAGCGGATGATGCGTGAAGCTGAGTCATACGTACAAGCCTGTCGGAAGCTGCCGACAATGTGCCCGCAGGCGGCCGAGCGTCCCGCGCGACCCCCTTGTCCGCTTCGCTCCGCGCATGGACGCCCGTCCGATGGTCTCCCTCCGCGAGGTCTCGTACCTGTTCGGCGTGCTCCAGCACACCGCGTCCCGCGTCATGGGATATGCCTCCGACCACAACGGCCCGAAATGGGTGTGCTGGAAAGCGGAGCAGGATTGGTGCCGAGACGGCTGAGGCCTGGCAACTGGTGATCGGCGGCGAGAGCTTGGCTAGGCTGGCTCTCCGAAGGTAGGGGGTTCGTCAAGATGGGTCTTTTGTGCGTATTGCCGGAGTTGGTGAAAGTGCTTCAGAATGACCAGCCGCGCCGGTAGACCCGCTGGTCACGGAGTCTGCTCCCCGCGCACGCGGGGATGGTCCCGGAACCGGGACGGGCGGGCAGCCGAAGGGCATCTGCTCCCCGCGCACGCGGGGATGGTCCCCGAGGTGCTGAAGGCCACGGGTGACCTTCGACCTGCTCCCCGCGCACGCGGGGATGGTCCCGTTCGCGGCGAAGTGCGCCTCGTGCACTGCGCCTGCTCCCCGCGCACGCGGGGATGGTCCCCACCTTGGAGACATCGCCGCCACCCAGCCCGACTGCTCCCCGCGCACGCGGCCATGGTCCCTCCGGCCCCACCCTCGTCCACGTCCGGAACCTCTGCTCCCCGCGCACGCGGGGATGGTCCCAAGATCAAGCGCACCGGGCCGCTCGGCGCCGACTGCTCCCCGCGCACGCGGGGATGGTCCCGCCCGGGACAGCAGACCGAGCGCGGCCAGGCGCTGCTCCCCGCGCACGCGGGGATGGTCCCAACAGGGCGAACGGGGCGAACAGCAGCCCCAGCTGCTCCCCGCGCACGCGGGGATGGTCCCCCGCTGCGCTGGGGCTTCTACGAGGAGATCGCTGCTCCCCGCGCACGCGGGGATGGTCCCACCGCGGTGACCGGGCTGCTCGCCAACCTCCCCTGCTCCCCGCGCACGCGGGGATGGTCCCGATCCCGCCGTGGAAGGGCACTTGCGGATGTGCTGCTCCCCGCGCATGCGGGGGTGGTCCCGAAGCCGAAGCGCTCCGGGCGCGGGGCTTCCTGCTGCTCCCCGCTCACGCGGGGATGGCCCCGACCGTTGAAAGTCGGCGTAGTTGAGCGTGTCCTGTCCCCCCGCTTGAGCGGGGATGAACGATGCCGCAGCGCACAGCGACCGGATCGCCGTCCTCGCGACCGAGCCGGAACCGGCCCAGGAGGTGATCGAACGGCTCCTGGGCACCGGGCACGGGTGTCACCGGCCAGGCCACCGGCACCGCGTCGGCCGGGGCGTCAGCGACGAGGTCTGTGTGGCGCGCTGCCCGATATCGCGATCCCCCGGGGCCTCGCGGCCGGCCATGGTCTGGTGGTGGGCCGTCCCAAGGGGGCATCCGTCGCTGGGAGTAGGTCCCGCGCCTCAGGCGCACTCCGCGCCCGCTGGCTAGGGTCGGTCCGCATGGAGACCTCGGGGACCGGTCGTCGCCGGACGGCGGAGCGTAAGCGTGACGTGCTGGAACGGCTCGTCAGCGAGCGGGACGTATGGGTGGCGACGGCTCATCCCGAGCATGGGCCGCACCAGGTGCCGTTGTGGTTCTTGTGGGACGGGGAGGCGGTGTGGATGTGTACCGGCGCCACTTCCGTGACTGCCCGGAACGTCCGCGTGGAGCCCCGCGTTCGTCTGTCGCTCCCGGACAGCTTCGACGTGGTTCTCCTTCAGGGGGAGGCGGAGTGGTTCCCGGACCAGGATGTGCCCCGAGACGCGGCGGAGGCGTTCGCCGCGAAGTTCGGGTGGGATCCACGCGTGGAAGAGGGTCCCTTTACGTATGTACGCGTGGTCCCGAGCACCGTGCGTGCCTGGCGCGGTGAGCCGGAACTGCGCGGGAGACTCGTCATGCGCGACGGGGTGTGGCTGGATTGACGCCTCCGCCCCGGCCATGCCCTCTCCGGAGCCGGCCCTGGGTGCTCTGTCGCCGATCGGCCCGGTCGGGTGCCGACGGGCCGCTCGCGCCAACTCCCGTACGCTTCTTGGGTGGCGGCTGTCCTCCGGCCGCTTCCCGCCGATGCGGGAATGGTCCTGCGGACGTGCTGCTCCTTCACCGCACCAAGGCCCGCTCCCCGCATGCGTGGGGATGGACCCCCCTGCTCGACGGCGACCTCGTACGCCGAGTGCCTGCCGCCCGCGTATGCGGGGATGAACCCTTCGGGGTGGTCGTGAGGGTGTATCTCACGCGCTGCTGCCCGCCCACGCGGGAATGCCCCACGCGGGAATGCCCCCCCGCTGGAATGCCCCCACGCGGGAATGCCCCTATGCGACGGGCCCGGACGACGACCGGCCCCTCCCGCTCCCCGCGACGCGGGGATGGCCCTCCCGGCGAGAACGAGGAGACCGCCGACACCACCTGCCCCGCGCGTCAGCGGGGACGAGCCCGGTCAGGCTGGCCCGCTCCGGCCTCACCGGCCCCTGTCGCCACCCGTGTCCGGCGCCATCCACCCCGTGACCGCCAGCACCTCCGCCGCGATGTCACCCACCGTCCGGTCGTCCGTCGCCACCCGGACCGTGTCCGGCGGGGAGTGCGCGTCCAGGAGGCGGGACTTGCGGGCGCTGCCCGCCAGTTCGCGGTCCAGGGCCGAACCGATCTCGCGGGCCGTGAGGCGGGTCAGGGTCGTGGTGTCGGTGGCGGTGAGCAGGACGCGGATGATCCGTACGCCGGGGCCGAGGGCCCGCTCGAACATCGGGGCCGAGTCCGGCAGGACGCTCACCGTGTTCGTGTAGACGAGGCGGCGGTGGCCGAGAGCCGCGTAGGTGCCCCACACCGCCGTCAGGTTGGCCTCCGTGACCGCCGAGCGGTGCGGGTCGTCGGGCGGGGCCGGGTGGACCTGACCCAGGTAGTCGCCTTCCAGGATCGCGTGCGCCACGGCCGCCTCGCGGAGCCGGTCGGAGATCTCCCAGCCCACCGTCGTCTTGCCCACGCCCGCCCGGCCGCCGATCAGCAGCACCTCGGTGGGGCCCGGGGCCGGGGCCGGATCCACGATGCTGTTTGTGCCGTTTGTGCCGTTTGTGCCGCCCGTGCCGCCCGTGCCGTCCGCGCTGTTCGTGCTGTCCAGGCCGCCCGTGCCGTCGATGTCGTCCATGCGCGTACCCTGCCAGGCCGTGCGCGGCCCCTGCGAGGGGATTACGCCTGATCACACCCCGACCGCCCTCCTCATGCGGCGCTCAGCGAACAGGGCCCCGACCGCGTGGAGTTGATCCCTGGTGGTGGTGCGATGGATACGCGTCGGCGGGGGCCCTTCGGGCCGGTGGCGTACCGCGTGCGGAGTACGGGGTGGACGAGGCGTACCCCTCAGGGAGGTCCGCAACCTCACCCCGGGGGCGCCCGGGGGCCCGGGGCGTGCCGTTTAGGGTCGGACCATGGAGACTCCGACTTCCCGGTGGCGTGCCCGGCTGCCCCGCGCCCGGGTCCGGCTGCCCGGCACCCCGGGCAGGTGGGCCGCGCTCGTCGCCGTGCTCGTCCTGCTCGCGGGTGCCGGCACCTGGGCCGCCGTGGCCGACGACAGCACACCGTCCGTGCACCGCGAGGACCGGATGATGCCGATGAACGGGGTGTCCGTCGACACCTCGTACTTCACCGGCGGCGACCCCGGCCGGCCCCGGCCCGCCGTGCTCATCGGGCACGGCTTCGGCGGCAGCAAGGACGACGTACGCGCCCAGGCCGAGAAGCTGGCCGCCGACGGGTACGCCGTGCTGACCTGGTCCGCGCGCGGATTCGGGAGGACCACCGGGGAGATCGGCCTCAACGCGGCCGACGGCGAGGTCAAGGACGTCTCCGGGCTCATCGACTGGCTCGCCACCCGGCCCGACGTACAGCTCGACGCGAAGGGCGACCCGCGCGTCGGCGTGACCGGGTCCTCCTACGGCGGGGCCGTGTCGCTGCTGGCCGCCGGACACGACCCCCGGGTGGACGCCGTCGCCCCGGTGATCACCTACTGGGACCTGGCCGAGGCCCTGTTCCCCGACGGGGTGTTCAAGAAGCTCTGGGCCGGGATCTTCGTCACGACCGGCGGCGGCTGCCAGAAGTTCGAGAAGAGCCTCTGCGCGATGTACGAGCGGGTCGCGGTCGACGGTAAGCCGGACGAGGCCGCGCGGGCGCTCCTGACGGAACGTTCCCCCGTGGCCGTGGCCGACCGTATCGACGTTCCCGCGCTCATCGTCCAGGGCCAGAGCGACTCCCTCTTCCCGCTCGGGCAGGCCGACGCCATGGCCCGCGCTATCCGGGGCAACGGCGCCCCCGTCTCCGTCGACTGGATCTCCGGCGGGCACGACGGCGGGGACATGGAGGCCGACCGCGTCCAGCACCGCATCGGCCAGTGGTTCGACCGCTACCTCAAGGACGACAAGGGCGCCGACACCGGGCCCGCCTTCCGGGTCACCCGCACCGGCGGCGTCGACTCCACCGACGGGGCCGCCCTCATGCGCGGTGCGGACGGTGCCGTCTACCCGGGGCTGCACAGCGGCGGCGAGCGCTTCGCCCTCGACGGGCGGCGCACCCAGACCGTCCGCAACCCCGCCGGGGCCAACCCGCCCTCCGTCTCCGCCCTGCCCGGCATCGGCGGCGGGCTCTCCCAGCTGTCGTCCCTCGGCGTCGGGCTCTCCCTCGACTTCCCCGGCCAGTACGCGCGCTACGACTCCGCCCCGCTGGACGCACCGCTACGCGTCACCGGCTCACCCACCGTCCGCGTGAACGTCAAGGCCGACCACGGCGACGCCGTCCTCTTCGGCAAGGTGTACGACGTCTCCCCGGACGGCAAGCAGCAGGTGCTGCCGTCCCAGCTCGTCGCCCCCTACCGGATCGCAGCGGGCGAGCAGGGCAAGCCCGTCGAGCTGACCCTGCCCGCCGTCGACCACGAGATCGCGGCCGGGCACCGGCTCCGCCTCGTCCTGTCCGCGACCGACCTCGGCTACGCGTCACCCGCCGAGCCGGCCACGTACACCGTGTCCCTCGACGGACCCCTCACCGTCCCCACCGCGCCCGCCGTGACGACCGCCGCGACCGGACTGCCCTGGTGGACCTGGGGGCTTCCGGCCGCCGGGCTCCTTGTCGCCGCCGCCCTGCTGCTCACCACCCGCAGGCGTTCCGCCGCCCCCGCACCCGACCCGGACCTCGCCCGGGTACCGCTGCGGATCACCGGCCTGTCGAAGAAGTACGCGGGCGCCACCGACCGCTACGCCGTCCGCGATCTCGGCTTCCAGGTGGAGAAGGGCCAGGTCCTCGGCCTCCTCGGACCGAACGGCGCCGGCAAGACCACCACCCTGCGGATGCTGATGGGGCTCATCACCCCCGACGCCGGTGAGATCCGGGTCTTCGGACACGCCATCCGGCCCGGGGCGCCCGTGCTGTCCCGGGTCGGCTCCTTCGTGGAGGGCGCCGGTTTCCTCCCGCACCTGTCCGGCCGCGCCAACCTGGAGCTGTACTGGCAGGCCACCGGACGCCCCGCCGAGGACGCCCACATGGACGAGGCGCTGGAGATCGCCGGGCTCGGCGACGCCCTGGCCCGTGCCGTACGCACCTACTCCCAGGGCATGCGGCAGCGCCTCGCCATCGCCCAGGCCATGCTCGGCCTGCCGGACCTGCTCATCCTGGACGAGCCGACCAACGGTCTCGACCCGCCCCAGATCCGTGAGATGCGGGACGTGATGATCCGGTACGCGGCCGCGGGCCGCACCGTGATCGTCTCCAGCCACCTCCTCTCCGAGGTCGAGCAGTCCTGCACCCACCTCGTCGTCATGGACCGGGGCCGGCTCGTCCAGGCCGGGCCGGTCGCCGAGATCACCGGGGCGGGCGACACGGTCCTGGTGACCACCGCCGAGGAGGTGCCCGAGCCGCTCGCGGAGAAGGTCGCCGCGCTGCCCGGCATCGGCTCCGCCGTCCGCGCCGACGACGGGCGCGGCCTGCTCGTCCGGCTGGACGGGGCGACCGTCCCGGCCCTGGTCAGTGAGCTCGTCCGGCTCGACGTACCGGTCACCGGGGTCGGACCCCACCGCCGCCTGGAGGACGCCTTCCTCACCCTCATCTCCGGAGGTTCCGCATGAGCCCCGCCAGCGAGCTCCAGAGCCTCGCCGAAGCCCCCGGCTACCGCGCCCGACGCACCCTGCCGCTGCGCGTCGAGGCGATGCGGCAACTGCGCAGGCGCCGCACCCTGCTCATGGGCGGGGTGCTGGCCGCCCTGCCCTTCGTGCTGATCACCGCCTTCGCGATCGGCGGGACACCCGGCGGCGAAGGGGGCGGTCGCGGCGGTTCGCGGATCAACCTCATGGACGTCGCCACCCAGTCCGCGGGCAACTTCGCCGCCACCTGTCTGTTCGTCTCCGCCGGGTTCCTGCTGGTGGTGCCGGTGGCGCTGTTCTGCGGGGACACCGTCGCCTCCGAGGCGAGCTGGTCCTCGCTGCGCTATCTGCTGGCCGCGCCCGTGCCCCGGGCCCGGCTGCTGTGGAGCAAGCTCGTCGTGGCGCTCGGCTTCAGCCTGGCCGCGATGGTGCTGCTGCCGCTGGTCGCACTCGGGGCGGGAGCCGTCGCCTACGGCTGGGGCCCGCTGCGGCTGCCCACCGGTGGCGCGCTCGCCACGGGCGACACCGTGCCCCGGATCGCCCTCGCCGTCGCGTTCGTCTTCGTCTCCCAACTCGTCACGGCCGGGCTGGCGTTCTGGTTGTCCACCAAGACGGACGCACCGCTCGGCGCGGTCGGCGGCGCGGTCGGGCTGACCATCGTCGGCAACGTCCTGGACGCCGTCACCGCGCTGGGCTCCTGGCGCGAATTCCTGCCCGCGCACTGGCAGTTCGCCTGGGCGGACGCCCTCCAGCCGGACCTGGAGTGGGGCGGGATGGCGAAGGGGGCGGCGGTCTCGGTGGCGTACGCCCTGGTCCTGTTCGCCCTGGCCTTCCGGGGGTTCGGCCGCAAGGACATCGTGTCCTGAGGCCGGTCGCGGTCGTACGCACACGGCCCGCCCGTCGTGGACGTCTCGCCCGCCGCACACGGCTCGCCCCCGGTCCGTGCCCGCCCGCGCGTCAGGCCGCTACCCGGCACCGGCGGCGGCACCGGCGCCCGGGTGGGCGGGGCCGAGCAGTACGGTCAGGGCGGCCCGGCCGGGTACGGCTTCCGGGAGCCGGTGCCATCCGGCCCGCCGGTAGAGGCGCAGCGCGGACCCGGCGCGCAGCGAGGTGAGCAGCCAGCAGCGTCCGCCGGGAGCAGCCGCGGTGACCGCCGTGAGCAGTGCCGCGCCCGTTCCCGTACCGCGAGCGGCCGGGGCCACGGCCAGTTCGTCGACCTCCAGGGCCCCGCACAGCCGGTCCGTCACCCGCCGCGGGCCCAGGGCCGCCGCCACCGCGTCGTACGCGCGTCCGGTGGGGAAGGGGTCGGGGGTGGTCCAGGCGGTGGCGAAACCGCTCACGGCGCCGTCCGCGTCGAGGGCCAGCGCCGCCGTGAACCCGGGGCGCACCGCGTCGGTGGCGAGCCGCTCGACGTACCGGCGGGCCGCCGCCGGGTCGTCCTCGTGCCACGGCGGGCCCGAGAAGGCGTCCGCGTACACCCGCCGTATCCCGTCCGCGTACGCACCGACACCCTCGCCGTCCAAGACCCGCACCCGCACGATCGCCCCTTCCCCCTGTGCCGCTCGGTGCGGAAAGGATAGGGGCGAGGGCGGGACGGCCGGGGCGGGCTCAGGGGGCCGTGTCCGGCTCTTCCGGCAGCAGGTGTGCCGTGAACCAGTCGCGGGCCAGCGCGGCGACCTGGTCGAGGGCCCCGGGTTCCTCGAAGAGGTGGGTGGCGCCGGGGACGACCTCCAGCCGGTTCTCGCAGTGCAGTGACGCCTGCGCCTGCCGGTTGAGGTCGATCACCGTGCCGTCGTCGCCGCCCACGATCAGCAGGGTCGGCGCCCGTACCCCGGACAGGTCCGCGCCGGCCAGGTCCGGGCGCCCGCCCCGGGAGACCACCGCGCCGACACCCGAGTCCGTCGCCGCCGCGGCCCGCAGCGCGGCGGCCGCTCCGGTGCTGGCCCCGAAGGAGCCCACCGGCACGGACACCCGGTTCCGCAGCCACCCGGTGGCGTCCGCCAGCCGGCCCGCGAGCAGCCCGATGTCGAAGACGTTGGCCCGGTCCGTCTCCTCGGCGGGGGTGAGCAGGTCGAAGAGGAGGGTGCCCAGACCTGCGCCGTTCAGGACCGACGCCACCGCACGGTTGCGGGGGCTGTGCCGGCTGCTGCCCGAGCCGTGTGCGAACACCACGACCGCCCCCGTCCCGCGCGGGAGCACCAGGTCCCCGGCCAGCCGGGTCCCGCCCGACTCCACCTCGACCTCCTCGGACACCGTGCCGCCCCGGCCCGCCCGCGCCAGCAGGGCCACGACCTCGTCGTCGGAGGTCTGGGAGAAGTCCTGGTACCACTCGCCCACGGAGGAGAAGAGGGCCGGGGTGGACAGGCACACCACTTCGTCCACGTCGTCGCGCAGCCGGGCCACCACGTCCGGCGAGGCCACCGGGACGGCCAGCACGACATGGGTGGCGCCCTGCTCCCGTACCACCCGGCACGCCGCGCGGGCGGTCGCGCCGGTCGCGACACCGTCGTCCACCACGATCACCGTGCGCCCCCGCAGCGGCAGCCGCTCCCGGCCCGCCCGGTAGGCGTGCGCCCGCCGCTCCAGCTCGGCGGTCTCGGCGCGCTCGACCGCCAGGATGTCCGCCTCGCTGATCCCGGCGTGCCGGACGATCGCGTCGCTGACGACCCGCGCCCCGCCCTCGCCGACCGCACCGAAGCCCAGCTCAGGCTGGTAGGGGACGCCCAGTTTGCGCACCACCGTCACGTCGAGCGGGGCGCCCAGTGCCCGCGCCACCTCGAACGCCACCGGAACCCCGCCGCGGGGCAGGCCCAGGACCACCGGCTCCCGCCGCCCGAGGTTCCCCAGCGCCCCGGCCAGCCGGCGTCCGGCGTCCGTACGATCCATGAACAGCACTGTCGCTCGCCTCCGGAGTCCGCGCCGTCTTCGGCGGGGGCGGTCCGTCCCCGTCCCCACCTTCGAAGCAAACCCATACGGGCGCGCCCGGCAACCGGGGGCGGCGCCCCGCGCAGGGGAAGTGGTGCGGAGGGCCCCGGCGGCGCGCGACACGGCACCTGACGCGCCGGGGCCGCGACGCGGAACCTGACGCGCGGGCCCGGACGGCCCGGACGGCCCGGCCGGTCAGCCCGTCCGGAGCGCCGCGGCCGTCCGCCCCGTCCGTACGCTCCACCGCCCCTCGTCGCGGAAGAGCCGGACCGGATGGTCGAAGCAGCGGCTGACCAGGTCACCGGTCAGGATCTTCTCGACCGGCCCGGCGGCCAGACACCGCCCGTCCCGCAGCAGCATCGCGTGCGTCGTCCCCGGCGGCAGCTCCTCCAGATGGTGGGTGACCAGGACCGACGCCAGCTCCGGGTGGGTCTGCTGGAGCGTGTCGATCCGCTCGATGAGCTGCTCGCGCCCCGCCACGTCCAGGCCGGTCGCGGGCTCGTCGAGCAGGAGCAGCCGGGGCTTGGGCATGAGGGCCCGCGCGATCAGCACCCGGCCGCGTTCCCCCTGGGACAGGGTCGGCCAGAGGGCGTCCCTGCGGTGGCCGAGGCCGAGCAGGCCGACGAGATGGTCGGCCGTGGCCAGTTGGTCGGGTGTCGGGCGCCGCCGGGGGACCTTCTCGATGCTGTTGGTCAGCCCCGTCAGCACGACGTCACGGACCTTCAGCGGCGAGCGCAGGCCGTGCCGGGGATCCACATGCCCCACGTACGCCCGCAGGCTGCGCATGTCCACCCGCCCCAGCCGGTGCCCCAGGACGTCCACGGTGCCCCGGGTGGGGTGGGTGAGGGCGCCGAGCAGGCCGAGCAGGGTGCTCTTGCCCGCGCCGTTCGCGCCGAGCAGCGCCCAGTGCTCACCGGTCCGCACCGTCAGCGACACCTCGCTCAGGATCGGCCGGCCGTCCCGGACGACGTCCACCTCCCGCGCGCAGAGGACCGGAACGGTGCCCGGGGTGGCCACGGTGGGTTCCGCGCTCATGACCGGCTCCCGAGGGCGCGGTTGACGGCGGCCATGACGGAGCTGACCGACGCGGTCAGCACCGACGTGTCCCACCCGGCGCCCCAGCACGTGGTGCCGTCCACCCGGCACTCGGCGTAGGCGACGGCGGGGGAGTCCGGCCCGGCGGCCGTCGCGTGCTCGGAGTAGCCGAGGATGTCCACGCTCACCCCGGCCGTACGCAGGGCGTCGGTGAGGGCGGCCAGCGGCCCGTTCCCGGTGCCCAGGCAGGTGCGCTCCCGCCCGTCGATCCGCAGGACGCAGGTGAACTCATGGGCCCCTGGGGCCGTTTCGGCGGTACTCCAGGACACCGGCTCGACGGTCCCCTCCTCGGCGGGGGCGATGTAGGTGGTGCGGAACAGCTCCCACAGCTCCTTCGCCGACAGCTCCCGACCGGTGTCGTCGGTCACCCGCTGCACCGCGCGCGAGAAGTCCGGCCGCATGCCCCGGGGCAGGTCCAGCCCGTGGTGCGTGCGCAGCAGATGGGCGATACCACCCTTGCCCGACTGGGAGTTGATGCGGATGACCTCCTCGTACGTACGCCCGATGTCCGCCGGGTCGATCGGCAGATAGGGCACCGCCCACGCCGCCTCGCTCTCGGGAACGCCCCGCTCGGCGGCGCGCCTCGCGTGATCGGCCATGCCCTTGGCGATGGCGTCCTGGTGGGTGCCGGAGAAGGCCGTGTGCACCAGCTCGCCGCCGTACGGGTGGCGCGGGTGGACCGGCAGGCGGTTGCAGTGCTCCACCACCTCCCGTACGGCGTCGATGTCGGAGAAGTCCACCATCGGGTCCACGCCCTGCGCGTACAGGTTCAGGGCCAGGGTGACGAGATCGACGTTGCCGGTGCGCTCGCCGTTGCCGAACAGGCAGCCCTCGACCCGCTGCGCCCCGGCCAGGACGGCGAGTTCGGCGCAGGCCACCCCGGTGCCCCGGTCGTTGTGCGGGTGGACCGAGAGGATCACGGAGTCACGGCGGGCCAGATGGCGGTGCATGTACTCGATCTGGTCCGCGTAGACGTTGGGCGTGGCGATCTCCACCGTCGCCGGGAGGTTGTGGACCACCGGGCGGTCCCAGCTCGCCTCCCACCGCTCGGTGAGGCTGTCGCACACCTCCAGCACGTAGTCCGGCTCGGTGAGGTTGAAGACCTCCGGGGAGAACTCGAACCGGATGTCGGCACCCGGCCGTTCCTCGGCCCGCCGCATCAGATACGTGGCCGCGTCGAGGATCATCGCGTGCAGTTCGGCCCTCGACCGTCCCAGCACCACGTCCCGCCAGACGGGGGCGGTGGCCGTGTACAGGTGGACCAGGGTGCGGGGGAGCCCTTCGACGGACGCGATCGTGCGGTCGATCAGGTCCTCGCGGGCGGCGGTGAAGACGGACACCGTCACGTCGTCGGGCACCGCGCCGCTCTCCGCCAGGTGGCGTACGAAGCCGAAGTCGGTCTCGCTGGCGGAGGGGTAGCCGACCTCGATCTCCTTGAACCCCATGGCGACCAGCAGGTCGAACATCCGGCGCTTGCGGGCGGCGTCCATGGGTTCGGCCAGCGCCTGGTTGCCGTCCCGCAGGTCCACCGGCACCCACAGCGGGGCCCGGGTCAGCCGTCGCGAGGGCCAGCTCCGGTCGGTCAGCGGCAGCGCGACCCGGTCGTGGGCGGGCCGGTAGCGGTGGTGCGGCATCGCGCTCGGGCGCTGCGGATTCCACGCGGGGGCCCCGGCGGGCACCTCCCCGGCGGGCGTCCGCAGGGTCGGGAACGCGGTGGTCCGGAGGGGAGCGGTGACCGTCTGGGCGGGAGCGGCTGCCTGGACGGCGGTGGCTGCCCGGACGGAAGTGGCTGCCCGGACGGTGGTGCCCGGCTGTACGGGAGGGGTCACGGCGAACTTCTCTCACTCGGCCTACGACGACCGGCACGGCCCGACCTCCGCTGCGGGGGGCCGGTCGTGATCAGGCCCCGCAGCGGCAGTCGAGGAGAAGGAGCTCGCGCTGCGGCATGCCGGGTACAGTAGGGCAAACGAACTCCTCAGACAAGCTGAGGTGTGGCGGAAGGTGGACGACATGGCGCGGGGACCGCTCGGCGAACTGGGCGCGCTACGGCCGTCGCCCCTGGTCGAGCAGGCCGCCGAGCGCCTGCGCGAGCGGATCGCGTGCGGCGCCTGGCCGGTGGGCACGAAGCTGCCGGGCGAGACCACGCTCGCCGCGTCCCTGGGCGTCGGCCGGTCCACCGTCCGCGAGGCGCTGAGGGCGCTCGCCGGAGCCGGACTCGTCCAGCCGCGCCAGGGAGCCGGGGTCTTCGTCCTCGCGACGGAACCCAAGGAGGACTGGGCGACCCAGCTGCGGCGCGCGGCGGTCACCGACGTCTACGAGGTCCGCATGCTCATCGAGGTCGAGGCGGCGCAACTGGCCGCCCGGCGGCGTACGGACGAGGACGTCCAGGCCCTGCGGGAGGCGTTGGCCGGGCGCCGGGCCGCGGGCCGCGCGGACAACGCCGCCTTCGTGGACGCCGACATCGCGCTGCACTCCGCCGTGGTCGCGGCCGCCCACAATCCCGTGCTGACCTCGCTGTTCACCCAGTTCGTGCCCGCCCTGCGCAGTGGGCTCATCGACATGCTGGACCTGCTCGGCCTGCGCACCGCCGACCCCGACCACGGCGACGCGGACCACGCCGCCCTGGTGGACGCGGTCGTCGCGGGCGAACCGGAACGGGCCGGCCGCACCCTGCGCGACGAACTGGCCGCGACCCTGGAGCGGCTGCGGTCGGTGTGAGGGGCCACCCCGCCCGAGGGGTGAACGGGCCGCCATCACGCGAACGCCGGACCTCCCACCGTATGTGAAGGCTGACCGTCCAGCCTCACGCGAAGTCCGAACACCCCTCCATCTACCGGGAGTTCACCTCCTCCGGGAACAATGGGGCCCGCTCGGCCCGCCCCCCCCACGAGGAGAGACACGCATGCCGAACCGGTCGATACGGCCCCCCACCGCACCCCTGCCGCACCACCCACCCAC
>JOAZ01000008.1 GCA_000720535.1 Streptomyces halstedii | reverse complement strand
CTGCGCCGCCGTACCGTTGCAGTCGTACAACTGCACCGCCGTCCCGTTCGCCGACGCACCACCCTCCACGTCCACACACTTACCGCCCAGACCGGTGATGGGTCCGCCGCCACCCGGCTGGCCGCCCCCGTCGGTGCTGACGCGGACGTAGTCGACGACGAGCTTCTGGGGCAGGGGGGTGCTGCCGTCGGGGTCGCCGGGCCAGTAGCCGCCGACCGCGAGGTTGAGGATGACGAAGAAGGGCTTGTCGAAGACCCACTGCCGTCCGCCGAGGTCGGCCGGGGTGCGCCGCTGGTAGACGGTGCCGTCGACGGACCAGGTGATCGCGTTCGGGCTCCAGTCGACCGCGAAGGAGTGGAACGCGTCCGCGAACGCCTGCCCGCCGGGCAGGGTGTAGCCCGCTCCGATGCCGTCGGAGCCGGAGTAGCCGGGGCCGTGCAGGGTGCCGTGGACCGTGGAGGGTTCGAAGCCCACGTTCTCCATGATGTCGATCTCGCCCGAAGAGGGCCAGCCGACCTGGCCGATGTCGTTGCCCAGCATCCAGAAGGCGGGCCAGATGCCCTGGCCGCGCGGGATCTGCATCCGGGCCTCGACGCGGCCGTAGGTGGTGGTGAACTTGCCGGCCGTGTTCAGCCGTGCGGAGGTGTACTCACATCGGCCGTACCAGCACTGGTAGTTGTCCGGGTTCTCCTTGCGGGCGGTGATGACCAGGTGGCCCTGTCCGTCGAGGACGGCGTTGCGGTTGCCGGCCGTGTAGTACTGCCGCTCGTGGTTGTTGACGTTGTCGCCGGTCTCGATCTGCCACTTCCCGCCGTCCACGGCGGAGCCGGCGGGCCCGTCGAACTCGTCGGAGAAGGTGACGGCCGCGGCGGCGGCGGGCGCGGGGGCCTCGGCCGCCGGCGCGCCCGGCGCGAGCCCGGCGGAAAGGGCCGTGAGGGTCAGCGCCGAGACGAGCGAGAGAAGCAGACGTCTGGACAGGCGTGGGGAGTCCATGGTTGCCCTTCATGGGACGACGAGCAGATCCGTAATGCCATGGGCATGACAGATCGCGGGGCGAAGCAGGGACGGCACGGACCCTCGCCGGAGGGGACGGACGGGTGGCGACGGCTCGCCCTGCGGGGGGCTTAGTTCACTACGCGATTTAAGAAGTGAACGATGAAGCTGTCAAGAGCCTGGTATGGACCAGACACCTGAACACGGGTTCGACGCCGTGTCCCGGCCGTGGCCGGTACGAGCGGCCGGGACGGCGCCCACCGTCGGCCGGGCCCTCACGCTCCGGTGGTGGGCGCGAACCAGGTGGGGCCGTCCGTGAGCGACTGCTTGATCCGGAACAGCGAGAACTCGCTCAGCGGCGGCAGCGTGTCCACGGGGAACCAGCCCACCTCCAGCGACTCGTCGTCGTTGACCCGCGCCACGCCCCCGGTGGCCCGGCAGCGGAAGGTGATGTCGACGTACTGGCAGTGGTCGCCGTTGGCGTACTGCACCGGCTTCAGCGCCTGGGTGAGCACCACCCGCTCCGCGACGCAGCGCACGGCGGTCTCCTCGTACACCTCACGCTCCGCGGTCGCCGCGGGCTCCTCGCCGGGCTCGGCGATGCCGCCGATGACCGACCACCTGCCCGTGTCGGACCGCTGGTTGAGCAGCACCCTTCCCTCGTCGTCGAAGACGACGGCGGTGACGCCGGGCAGCAGAAGCAGCTGGTGGCCGGCGGTGGCACGGATCTCGCGGATGAAGTCAGGAGTAGCCATGCCAGGAGCCTACGGGGCCGCCGGGACGTCCCCGGGCCCCGCCGCCCGGTCCTTCCTGGCGCGCACGGAGCGCACCACCACCCAGCCGAGGCCGGCCACCGCGACGAGCGCGAGAAGGCCCTCGGGCAGGGCTCCCATGCGGGTCGCCGGGGTCAGCGAGGACCGCAGCGGCACCTCGTCGACCAGGGCGGCGGGGGTGAACATCTCCGTCTTCTCCACGACCGTGCCGTCCGGCCGGATCACCGCGCTGACACCGCTGGTGACGGGCACCACGACGGACCGCCCGTGCTCCACCGCCCGGACCTGGGACATCGCGAGCTGCTGGTAGGTCATCTCGCTGCGCCCGAAGGTGGCGTTGTTGCTCGGTACGGCGATCAGCTGCCCCCCGTGCTTCACGGTGTCGCGGACGGCGTCGTCGAACGCGGCCTCGTAGCAGGTGACCAGCCCGACCTTGGTGCCCGCCAGGTCGAACACCCCGACCTTCCCGCCGGGGCCGAACTCCCGCTGGACCCGGTCGACGTCCTTGCTGAAGATCCGGACGAAGGACCGCATCGGCATGTACTCGCCGAACGGCTGGATGTGCCGCTTGTCGTACGTGTCGCCGGGACCGCTCTCCGGGTCCCACTGGATCAGCGTGTTGCGGAGGCTTCCCGTGTCGGGGGTGAGGACCGCCCCGACGACGGTGGGCGCGCCGATCGCCCGCACGGCCCGGTCGATGACGTCGCGGGCGTCGGCGTTGCGGAACGGGTCGAGGTCGGAGGAGTTCTCCGGCCAGAGCACGAAGTCCGGCTGGGGCACCTTGCCCGCCTTCACGTCCTGGGCGAGCTGCTCGGTGCGCGCGGCGTGGTTGTCCAGGACGGCTCGGCGCTGGGAGTTGAAGTCGAGGCCCAGGCGCGGCACGTTGCCCTGGATCGCGGCGACGGTGGCGGTGCCGTCCTCGGCCGAGTCGTCGACGAGCGGCAGGGACGCGAACACGGCGAGGGCGGGTACGGCGACGGTGGCGGCGGCCGCGGCGACGGCGGCCCGGCGCACGGTGCCGGTGACCCGGTAGCGGTGGACCTGGCGTGCCGCTTCGAGGAGCCCGAAGCCGCACAGCACCACGGCGAAGGAGAGCAGGGGGGTGCCGCCGAGCGCGGCGAGCGGGAGGAACGGGCCGTCGGCCTGGCCGAAGGCGATCTTGCCCCAGGGGAAGCCGCCGAACGGCACCCGGGCCCGTACCGCCTCGTCCAGGGTCCAGACGGCCGCCCCCCAGAGGGGCCAGTACGGCAGGCGGGAGACGGCGGCGATGCCCACGCAGCCCACCGCGACGAACAGCGCCTCGGCCAGCGCGAGCGCGAGCCACGGGACGGGCCCGACGTCCTCCCCCGTCCAGTGCAGCAGCGGGAGCATGAAACCGAGGCCCGCGAGAAGGCCGAGGCCCAGTGCCGCGCGGAGTGCGCGGGCGGACAGGACCCAGCCCAGCAGGGCGAAGCCGGGGAGCACCAGCCACCACAGGGGGCGGGGCGGGAAGCTCAGATACAGCAGGACGCCGGAGAGGACGGCGGCGGCCGGCCGGACCAGCCACGGCCCGTGCCTCCCGCCGCGGGACACGGGGGCGGGCTGCGGTTCGGCGGTGGTGATGGTGGCGCTCACCTGCCGGAGTCTACGGTGCGCCGCTGTGCGGGCGGCGCGGCGCGGGACGGCGCGGGACGGCAGCCGTGGCACCGCCGGAGCGTTCCGGCGGCGCGGTCAGGGCGTGGTGGGCTTCTCGGTGGCCGGCGCCAGGTGCAGCCGGTCGCGGATGAACCGTACGGCCGCCTCCGCGTCGTCCACGGTGACGGTGAACCTGCGGCCGTCGCCCAGCACGAGCACCAGGGCCTCACCCCGGCGTACGACCACGGCCGTGCCCTTCTCGGGGCGCCAGCGGTAACCCCAGCCGCCCCACTGTCTCGGGGTGACCTGGGGGGCGAAGTCGGCGCCGACCACATGGGCGAGCAGGATCCGGCGCCGGGGCAGCCCGATGTGACCGCAGCGCACCTCCAGGGCGTCACCGTCCACGGTGACGGCCACATGGACGAAGGCGAGCGTGCCGAAGAGGATCAGCAGTCCGGCGGCCAGGCAGCCGATGACCGACATCAGCAGCGGGGCGGAACCGGAGGTCCAGGCGGAGTCGACGGCGAGCTCGACACCGAGCGCCATGCATCCCACGCCCACGGCCGCGAGCAGCCACTGGAAGCGGTTGGTGGCCCGGCCCGTCCAGACCATCGCGGGGGTCTGGTTCGAACCGTGCCGCGTGTTGCCGGGGTGGTCCGTCATGCGAAGCAGCGTACCCAGGATCCGCTCCGCCGGTACCGGCAACGGCGGAGCGCGCGCCCCGGCGGGCGGGTCAGAGCGCGGCGCTCACGGCGCCCAGGAAGGCGCCCTGCGGGTAGGCCAGTGCGGGGACGGGCAGGCCGGCGGGGCGGCCGCCGAGGAGGACGGTGAGGGTGCCGGACGGTTCGGCCGAGGGGGCGGGCTCGGCGCCGACGCGGCGCAGCGCCTGGGCGGCGACCGCCTCGGCGGAGCCGTGGAGCGTGACCTCCGGGGCGCCGGGGCGCCGCAGGGCGGCACGGATGCGGTCCCCCACCAGCTCGTAGTGGGTGCAGCCCAGGACGACGTCCGTCACCCCGGGCGGGGTGAGGGCGGCGGCGGCGGCCACGGCCCGGACGGTGGCCGCCTCGTCCGCGTGCTGCACGGCGTCGGCGAGCCCCGGGCAGGGCACCTCGGTCACCTCGACGTGCCGGGCGAAGTCATGGATCAGCCCGCGCTGGTAGGGGCTGCCGGTGGTCGCCGGGGTGGCCCAGATGGCGACCGGGCCGCCGCCGGCCGCGGCCGGTTTGATCGCGGGCACGGTGCCGACGACGGGCAGACCGGGCTCCAGCTCGGCCCGCAGGGCGGGCAGGGCGTGGACGGACGCGGTGTTGCAGGCGACGATCAGCGCGTCCGGCCGGCGGGCCGCGGCGGCGCGCGCGACGGCGAGCGCGCGCTCGGTCACGTCGTCGGGGGTGCGGGGTCCCCAGGGCATCGAGCCGGGGTCGGACGACAGCACCAGATCGGCGTCGGGCCGCAGCGCGCGTACCGCGGCGGCGGCCGCGAGCAGGCCGATTCCCGAGTCCATGAGTGCGATCTTCACCCGGTCACCATAGTCGACCGCCCTTGCGCCCCGGCCGAAGTGGGGCAGACTTCGGCGGATGAGCGCCGTTGCCTGGATCGCCGTGGGTTCGTTGTCCGCTTGGATGTGGCTGCTGCTGGGTCAGGGGTTCTTCTGGCGCACCGACCAGCGGCTCCCCGACCGGGCGGAGCCGGAGCGCTGGCCGTCGGTGGCGGTGGTCGTCCCGGCGCGGGACGAGGCCGCGGTGCTGGAGAGGAGCCTGCCGTCGCTGCTCGCCCAGGACTACCCCGGGGACGCGGAGGTCGTGCTCGTCGACGACTGCAGCGAGGACGGCACGGGGGAGCTGGCACGCGCCCTGTCCGTACGCTGCGGGGGCCTGCCCCTGACGGTGGTGACACCGGGCGAACCCGAACCGGGCTGGACCGGCAAGCTCTGGGCGCTGCGGCACGGGATCGCCCTGGCCCGCCGCCGGAAGCCGGAGTTCCTGCTGCTGACGGACGCGGACATCGCGCACGAGCCGGACAGCCTGCGCGAGCTGGTCCGGGCGGCGGCCGGACCGGCCGAGGGCGGCCAGGAGGGCGGCGCGGACGGTTTCGACCTCGTGTCCCAGATGGCGCGGCTGAGGGTGACGAGCACCTGGGAGCGGCTGGTCGTGCCCGCGTTCGTCTACTTCTTCGGGCAGCTCTACCCCTTCCGGTGGGTGAACCGGGAGCGGTCGCGGACGGCGGCGGCCGCGGGCGGCTGTGTGCTGCTGCGTGCCGACGCCGCCGAGCGGGCCCGCATCCCCGAGTCCATCCGGCAGGCGGTGATCGACGACGTGTCGCTGGCGGGCGCGGTGCGGCGCGGCGGGGGACGGATCTGGCTGGGGCTCGCGGACCGGGTCGACAGTGTGCGGCCGTATCCGGGGCTGCGGGACCTGTGGCGGATGGTCTCGCGCAGCGCCTACGCGCAACTGCGGCACAGTCCGGCGCTGCTGGCCGCCGCGGTGGCGGGACTGCTCCTGGTCTACGTCGTGCCGCCGGCCGCGCTGGTGGCGGGACTGGCCACGGGTGACTCGGTGGCCGCGTGGACGGGCGGGGTGGCGTGGGCGGTGATGGCGGGGACGTACCTGCCGATGCTCGGCTACTACCGGCAGTCCTTCTGGCTGGCCCCGCTGCTGCCGTTCACCGCGGTGCTCTACCTCCTGATGACGGTGGACTCGGCGGTCCAGCACCACCGGGGCCGGGGCGCGGCCTGGAAGGGGCGTACGTACGCCCGTCCCGAGGCCGCGCCCGAGCCCTGAGGCCCCGCGGTGGGGGTCACTTGCGGCCGGGGGTCCAGTTCATGCCCCAGCCGTAGGCCGCGTCGATCGTCCGCTGGGGGCTCACACCGCGCTGGGGGACGAGGTAGCGCGCCTCGCGCTGCACGGTGAGGTCTCCGGAGCCGTCGTTGGTGATCAGGGCGAGCGCGCACACGGTGGAGGGCACCGTGCACTCGTCGAGGGAGAAGTCGATCGCGGCACCGTTCCTCGGCTGGAGGGTGACGGTGGCGTGGAGGTCGGCGAAGCTCCGGGCGCCCTCGTAGATGGTGACGAAGATCAGGATCCGGCGCAGCCGGTCCTTGTGGTCGAGGTTGACCGTGAGGTTCTCGCCGGAGGAGACCGCGCCGGTGCGGTCGTCCCCGTCGAGGTGGATGTACGGCGGCTGCGCGAGCGAGCCGAAGGCGTTCCCGAGGGCCTGGACGACTCCCTTGCGGCCGTCGGTGAGTTCGTAGAGCGCGCAGAGATCGAGGTCGAGGTCCCCGTGCACGGCGGCGGCCCGGCCGAGTTTCGCGCCCCAGCCCTTGAACTGCTTGCGCACCTCCCAGTTGAGGTTGACGCGCAGCGCTCCGGAGGTGCCTCCCTGTTTGGTCAGCGAGACGGACGGCGTCTCCTTCGTCAGGGTGATCTTGGTCAGCCGCACCGGCTGGGTGACGGGCGGTGCGGGCGGGGGTGCGGGGGCCGCCGGTGCGGCCGGCGGCCAGGCGGGCTGCGGGGCCGGGGGTGCGTACGCGGGCGGCTGCGGGGCGGAAGGTACGTACGACGGGGGCTGGGGGGCCGGGGGCACGTACGACGGGGGCTGCGGGGCGGCGGGCGGCGGGGGCGCGACGGGCCGCTGGGGTTCGTCGACCGAGATGCCGAAGTCCGTCGCCAGGCCCTCCAGTCCGGTGGCGTAGCCCTGTCCCACCGCCCGGAACTTCCAGGCACCCTGGCGCAGGTAGAGCTCCCCCAGGATGAAGGCGGTCTCCACCGTGGCGTCCGTGCTCTCGAAGCGGGCGAGCTCCGAGCCGTTGGCCTGGTCCACGAGCCGCACGTACAGACCGGTCACCCGGCCGAACGCGCCGCCGTCCGCCGAGGCCGCGACGACGACCCGTTCGATGGCCGGCTCCATGCGGCCGAAGTCGACCAGGAGGGTGTCCGTGACGTCGCCGCCCACGGTCCTCTTGCCCTCGTGGCGCACCGCGCCCGATCCGTGCGCGGGCTGGTTGTAGAACACGAAGTCGGTGTCACCGCGCACCTTTCCCGACACGAGGAGCAGCGCCGAGGCGTCCACGTCCGGTGCTCCGGGCGCGGCGCGCCAGCCCAGTTCGACCCGGACGGCCTGGGCCGGTACCGCGACGTTCGTTCCTTTTTGCATGGTCATGCTCGCCCCCAACACGAGTCCGGCTGCCCGGAGAGTTTCGGGCCAACCTAATCGCCGGGACGCCGCCACGCCCACCACCCCGGCGGCGGGGCACGGGTGTCCGCCGGTGCCGCGCGTGCCCTCGCCGCTCGTACGAGCCGGTGGTCGGCGGTTCTCAGGGTTCGCCGGGCGAAGGTGTCGCGCGGTCGTGGCCCGGGGCGGTGCGGTCGTGGCCCGGGGCCGGGTGGGGCACCGCGGCGGGCCGGGGTCCACGGGGCGCGGGCGTGGCCGGATCGCCGGTCCGGCGTTCGGCGGCGGCGGCCGGTGGCACGGTCCGCCGGGGAACGCCGCTCCGGGCGGGCGGCCTGTTACGGCCGAGGCGTTCGTGGGCGCCGACGAAGTCCCCGGACACGGCCGCGGAGACCGTCGAGAGGTCCAGGGCCAGGGCGAAGCCGGCGATGATCTCCGCCAGCCGGGCGGCGCTTCCCGGGCCGGCGCATCCCATGGCCGCCAGGAGTTCGTGCTGGGTGGGCAGATGGGTGCCGCCTCCCACCGTGCCGAGTGCCAGGCCCGGCAGGGTCATGCTCGCGTAGACGCCGTCCGGCGTGCGTTCGAGGACGAACTGCCCCGAGCCCGACTCGTGGACGCAGGCGATGTCCTGGCCCGTCGCCGTGAAGACCGCGGCCACCATGTTGGCGGTGTTGGCGTGCGACCCCAGGACCCCGCTGTGGACCGCTCCGGCCGTGATGTGCCGGTATCCCCCGACCAGTTCGTCGGGGGTGGTCCTGAGGACCCGTTCGACGATCCCCGCGGGCAGCAGGCAGTCGGCGGCCACCCTGATCCCGCGGCCCTCCGCCACGGCCTGGGCCGACGCCTTCTTGTCGCCGGACGTGTTCCCCTCGATGAGGAAGGATTCGACTTCCCCGTCGGCGACCAGGTGCGGCTGCCGCAGGATCCACCGGCACGCGTGCCAGGTGCAGGCGGTCGTCATGTTCTGCCCCGACGCGTCCCCGGTGGTGTACCTGAACCGCAGGTGGACGGTCCTGCCCAGGACCACGGGCTCGACGGAGACGAGTACCGCGTGCCGGGAGACCTGCCCGACGGCGGTGCGGAGGTCTCCGAGGTGCTGGACGACCGCCGAGGCGAAGCGGGCGGCACCGGCCAGCCGGGAGAAGGCGAAGACGGGAGCGCGCGTCATCGCCTGCGACAGGGCGTGTGTGCTGACGCCGCCCGCCATGGTGACGGCCAGGGCTCCCCGCGTCGCGGACGAGACCAGGGCGCCTTCCGTCGTCGCCATGGGGGCGTAGACCTCGCCCTGGACGTGCGTCCCGTGGAACAGCAGGGGCCCGGCCACACCGACCGGGATCTCGACGGTGCCGACGAGCCCCTCGATGTTGCCGGTCAGGGTGGCGGCGTCGAGCCGTGTGTGTTGCAGGGAGTCCAGCGCCGACCGGGTCACCGAGCGGAGCCAGCTCAGCCGTCGTAGCCGCGCCGCCTCCGTGTAGACCCCCCGGGCGGGCACGTACCGTCCGGGGGCGCGCGGCGGAACCGGCCGGCCGGGACTTTCTCCGGAGCTCATGCGTCATCACCTTTTCTGCTGTGGCGGGCGGGGCGGCCCGACGGGCCGCTCGGGGTACGGCCGCCCCGGGGTACGCGTGGCATCGCGGCGGCGGTGGCGGGTCGGTCAGGGCGAGTGCGTGGGTGGCGGGTCGGTCAGGGCGAGCGCGGCGGTGACCGGTCCGTCCGGGTCCGGCCCGTCCTCGCGGGCGCCGTCGCCGTACGCGGGTCCCCGGCCGGCGCGGTCACCGGCCTCAGGGCGTCAGGCACCCCCACGGCCCCGTGGCCGGGGCGCCGCGGACGACGTGCGGGAGACGGGTCCTCCAACGGCCCCCCGACGGCGGCGAACGGTCCACGGGCGGCCTCGCGCGCCGTGCTCCGTGTCGGACATGTGCGACCCCTCCCCCATCGCGGCGCCCGGCGGACAGACCCCACGCCAGCTCAACGACACCGAGGCCCGGGGGTTACGCGGGCGCGCTCCCCCGGACGGCGCGCGTCGGTGCCGCGGGGAGGCGACGCCGAGGGCGGCGAGGTCCCGTGCGCCGTACGGACCGGTTGCCGTGCTTGCCGCGCACGGACTGTCCGGCCGTACCGTGTACGCGCCCCGCGCACGCGCCGAAGGAGGAAGGCGCTCGGGTGGGACACGGCTTCTTCTTCGACTTTCCGTCAACTACCTGTCTCCGCAACGGATACCCGGGACATGCCAGTCGTCCCGGATGGGCGTGCGTGGCGGAAGTGCCTTGGGTGTGCCGTCTCCCGGGCGCGGTCGAATCCGCCGGCCCCGGCCTCATTCGCACCTTCCGATCACGGCTCACGAATCACCCTGAAGTGACGGTCCGGGCCGGGCCGGTGGCCTACGGCGATCATAGGGACGGGCGCCTGTATCCGGGTCTCACGGCAAAGGCGGTACTCATCCGAGCCGGACCCGGTTTCGTGCCCGTGTGAAGCACGGATTCGCGGTCCTGGGGTAAGGCGGGCCGCCCGCATAAACACTCCGTCGAACCGCGTGAGCGGACTGTCCGGGAGTTCCACGCCACCGGCCGGCCGCCCGCCCGCCGCGAGGGCGGAGTTCCGACGGAGGGCACGCTTCTGCCACCGGATCACCGGGATCACCCGCTGTCCGCACGGCGACGACCTCCTCCCAGGGTGACCGCGACCGGGCCGGACCTCCACGGCACGCGTCATTCGCGCGTCGTGTCATTCACGTGCCGGGAATGCCGCGCCGAGTTCCCGGCGATGATCCGCAAAGCCTCCGGCCGCCGATCAGATCATGGGGCGGGGCGGCCGAAGTTCCGGGCACCCGGGGGCCGATGCCCTCCGCCGTGGTGAGTACCCCGCGGATGTCGCCCTTTGTGACCCGTCCGCCACTTCTCGTCAGACTCGGCTTCCTCCCCCCGGAAAAGTCCCCGCTGTTAACAGAAGCTTTACGGTGTTCTGACAGGTCAAGCGGACAGAACCAGCATAAAACGGATGACCCGGAGACTGGGACTCCCCAATCCGCACATCGTGGGCTTAACTTATGGCCATGACCTCCCCCCGCTCCACCTACGGTGGCGGTTACTACGCCGCGCCGTCGTTCCCTGACACCCCGATCTACGACTCCCTGGTCGCCGAGCGGGGCACACCTCAGATCGCGCCGATCCGGGTTCCCGCCGCCTACGACACCGCCGACAGCTACCTGCCGGCCCTGCCTTCGGCGCTTCCGGCCCTGCCCGCGGCCCCGTCCCAGCAGCACACCGGGTCCTACGGCTACCAGCAGCCGATGGGGCAGCCGCAGTACCAGAACGCGGGAGCGCAGCAGGCGCCGGTGATGCAGCCGGCACAACTGCATCCCGCGCCGACGCCGTACATCCCGCAGCAGCCGGCGGCGCCCCGTGGTTACCAGCCCCCGCCGCCGCAGCAGCAGCAACCGCAGCGGCCGGGCACCGGGTACGAGGCGATGCGCCCCGCTTCGCCCCGGCCCGCTCCCGCCCCGGCGCAGTCGCCGTACGAGGACCCGTACAACCGGCCGTACCAGAGCCGGGGGTACTGAGCGGCGGGCTTCCGGCCAGGCGGGGGGAGTGAGCCGTCCGCGCCCGGGAGCGTGCCACCTGTCCCGTGCGGGTGGCGGCCCCCGTGCCACGGCCGTCGTCGTGCTGTTCCGGAGCGGGCCGAGGACGGCTGGAAGCGCGTCGCGACCGGGGAGGTCGCCTTCCGGACGGTGAAGCCGTGCGGTCGCCGTGTCGCGCACCACCGCCCGGACCGGCCGCCGGGAACTCACCGGGGCACACCCGTCGTTGGTGACGTGGGGAGGCTCCGGTCCCGCTGTCGCCGCTCCGGGAGGGGTGCCGAGGGGGCGGGCGCGGACGGACGGGGAGGGGTGTGTGACGGTGCGGGCGGTCCTGGGGTTCCGTCGCTGGCGGCGCAATCCTCTGTGCCGCCCGACCGACCGCCACGAGGCGTGGCTCACGCTGGCCGCCCTGCTGCTGATGGTGGTGGCGGCCCCTCTGCTCGGCCGGCTGTGCGGCTCGCTGACCGACGACGCCCTCCAGGCGGCGGTCGAGAGCCAGCGCGCGCGGCGGCACCTCACGACGGCCGTCGTGGTCCGCGCGAACCGTGACGGCACGTCACCGTTCGTCCAGGACTCCGAGAGCGTCGTGCGGGAGGCCACCACCCGCACCTCCGTGAGTGCCGTCTGGAAGGCGCCGGACGGCACCGAGCGGTCGGGCACGGTCTCCACGACGTCCGAGACCACCGCCCCCGGCACGCGTATCCGGATCTGGACGGATGAGACGGGCGCCCCCGCCATGCGGCCGATGGACGCCTCGACGGCCCGTACGCACGCGGTGCTCGCCGGTGTCGGTACGGCCCTGCTCGCGGCCGGTTCGGTGGAGGTGGCGCGCAGACTCGTGCTGTGGCGCATGGTGCGGCGGCGGTACCTGCGGATCGACCGGGCCTGGGCCGAAACGGGCCCCGACTGGGGCAGAACGGGTAAGGGCAACTGACCGCCGGGCGGGCGGCCGCCGGTCCCGGAGGCACCACCGTCCCCCTCCGGCCGGCCGACCCGTCAACCGGGGGTCGCGGCGCGCGCTACGGTGGACCGGCCGGCCCGTCTCCTCGGCAGGCTGACCCCGGGCTGCCCGTGACCGGCGGTGACGGCAGCCGCACGGCGTGCGGACGGGCAACAGGCAGCGCACACGGCACGAGGTGGGGGCAGAGCAGCACCATGGCACAGGGCACGGTCCAGGTGACGCACACCGGCACATCGCGATGGCGCCGCCGCACGGGCGAATACGCCTCCCTCACCGCGGCCCTGGAGGCGGCGGCCGACGGGGACGTCCTGACCGTCGCCCCCGGCACCTACCGGGAGAATCTCGTCGTCCACCGGGCGGTGACCCTGCGCGGCGGGGAGGGCTCCGCAGGCTCCGTGCGCATAGCCCCGGCCGACGGGGTGCCGCTGACCGTGCGGTCCGCCGCCGTGATCCGCGACATCCATGTGGAGGGCCAGGACGCGGCGGCCCCCGCCCTGCTCGTGGAGGAGGGCACACCGGAGCTGACGGACCTGCGCGTCGTGACCAGGTCGGCCGTCGGCATCGAGGTGCGCGGCGGTGCCAGGCCGACGGTCCGCCGGTGCGGCGTCGACAATCCGGCCGGGGTGGGCATCGCCGTACTCGACGGCGCCGGGGGTGTGTTCGAGGAGTGCGAGGTGGTCTCGGCGGGCCAGTCCGGCATCTCGGTGCGCGACGGCGCCCGCCCCCGCCTCGACCGCTGCCGGGTCCACCACGCCTCGGGCGCCGGGCTGAGCGTGACCGGGGAGGGCAGCGCCCTGGAGGCGGTGGGCTGCGAGGTGTACGAGATCAAGGGCAGCGGGGTGCAGGTCACCGGCCGGGGCTCCGCGCACCTCACCGACTGCACCGTGCACCGCACGTCCGCGGACGGCGTCACCCTGGACACCGACGCGGTCCTCACCCTCGCCGACTGCGACATCCACGACATCCCGGAGAACGCGATCGACCTGCGTTCCCGGGCGGTGCTCACCCTGACCCGCTCGACCGTGCGCCGCTTCGGCCGCAACGGCCTCTCCGTCTGGGACCCGGGCACACGGGTGGACGCCAACCAGTGCGAGATCCACGACAGCACCGGTGACTACCCGGCGGTCTGGGTCAGCGACGGCGCCACCGTCGTCCTCGACTCCTGCCGGGTCCACGACGTGCCCGACGCGCTCTTCGTCCTCGACCGGGGCTCGCGCGCGGACGTGGTGGACAGCGATCTGTCGCAGATCCGCAACACGGCCGTCTCGGTGAGCGACGGGGCCACCGCCCAGCTCGACGACTGCCGGATCCGCGAGGCGTCCACCGGTGCCTGGTTCCGCGACCACGGCAGCGGCGGCACCCTGAACAACTGCACCATCGACAGCGCGCAGACCGGGGTCATCGTCACCAAGGGCGCCGACCCGACCATCGAGCGCTGTACGGTCTCCTCGCCCGCGGAGGCCGGTTTCTACGTCTCCGCCGAGGGCCGCGGCACCTTCCGCGGCTGCCGGGTGACCGGCAGCGAGGGGTACGGCTTCCATGTGATGGACGGCTGCCGCTCCATCCTCAGCCGGTGCCGCACCGAGCGGTGCGCGCGCGGCGGTTACGAGTTCGCCGACGGGACGTCCCCGCACACCGAGGGGCGGACGGGCGGCCCGGTGGTGGAGGACTGCACCAGCGACGAGAGCGCGCTGCGCCCCGCCGCTCCCCCGGCCCCGCCGGTCCTGGCCCCGGACCGGACGGCCGGGCTGCTCGGCCCGGTGTCCGGACAGCGGACGACGGAAGCCGCCCCGTCCGTCGCGGGCCCGGCGTCCTCCGCCTCCGTACCGGCACCGCTGGACCCGGCGGAGCCGCCGCGTGACGCCGGTGCCGTCCTGGGCGAACTGGACACGCTGGTGGGGCTGGACAGCGTCAAACGCGAGGTGCGGGCGCTGACCGACATGATCGAGGTGGGCCGGCGCCGCCAACTGGCCGGTCTGAAGGCGGCGTCGGTGCGCCGGCACCTCGTCTTCACGGGCTCCCCCGGCACGGGCAAGACCACGGTGGCCCGGCTCTACGGGGAGATCCTGGCCTCGCTCGGCGTACTGGAGCGCGGTCACCTGGTGGAGGTGTCCCGGGTCGACCTGGTCGGCGAGCACATCGGGTCCACCGCCATCCGCACCCAGGAGGCGTTCGACCGGGCGCGCGGCGGGGTGCTGTTCGTCGACGAGGCGTACGCGCTGTCGCCCGAGGACTCCGGCCGCGACTTCGGGCGTGAGGCCATCGACACCCTGGTCAAGCTGATGGAGGACCACCGGGACGCGGTCGTGGTGATCGTGGCCGGATACACCCACGAGATGGAGCGCTTCCTCACCGTCAACCCCGGTGTGGCGTCCCGCTTCTCCCGCACGATCACCTTCAGCGACTACGTGCCCGAGGAGTTGCTGCGCATCGTCGAGCAGCAGGCCGAGGAGCACGAGTACAGCCTCGCGGACGGCAGCGGTGAGGCGCTGCTCAAGTACTTCACCGCGCTCCCCAAGGGCCCCGCGTTCGGGAACGGGCGTACGGCCCGGCAGACGTTCGAGTCGATGGTCGAGCGCCACGCGGGCCGGGTGGCCCAGCTGACCGAGCCCAGCACGGACGACCTCACCCTGCTCTACCCCGAGGACTTGCCCGAGCTGCCCTGAGCCTCCCCGGCGGTCTGCCGGGGCAGCGCGGGCCCCAGCCGGTCCAGGAGCGCGGCCCGTTCCACGGCGAAGACCGGGTCGGCCTGGTAGTCGGAGTGCCCGAGGACGGGTTCGGGCAGCGGGTGTCCGACGGTGCGTCCGTAGACCAGTGGGTCCCTCAGCGGGCCCCGGTCCACCTCCGGGCGGCCGCCCTCGTCGATCCTGACGGGACCGCCGATGGGGTCCGTGGCCCGCCACAGGTTGCGCCAGCAGTGCACGGACCGGTGCAGGCCCTGGAGCGGTCCGGGCCCGAAGTAGGCGGGGAACCAGCGGCCGTAGAGCCGCTCGATCGGGGCACCGTAGGTGAGCAGCGCGACCTGGTGGCGTGCCGCGGCCGGCAGTTGCCACACGGCGGCGGCCGCCAGCACGCTGCCCTGGGAGTGGCCGGAGATGACGAGTCTGCCGCGGGTGCTCCCCGTCCAGGCGCACATCCGGGAGGAGAGGTCGGGGACGGCCCGCTCGGCGTAGCAGGGCGGTGCGAAGGGGTGGGCGGCGCGCGGCCAGAAGGTGCCGACGTCCCAGAGGATGCCGATGGTGCGGCGGGCGGAGACGTCGCGGTAGGCGCGGCGCCCCCAGGTGACGAACAGTATGAATCCGACGCCTATCAGCCAGGAGCCCGTGGCCTGCGCGGCCTCGGCGAGCGATTCGGTGAAGGGTCCCGCGTCGTCCAGGGCGAGGCCGGGTACCTGCCCGCTGTACCAGGAACCGACGACCGCCCCGGCGCCCAGGAACAGCGTGGCGCCGGAGACCAGGCCGACGATGCGGGGCGCGGAGTCGGTGAGCACGGCCGTGGCCCTGATGCGGGCGATCCGCCGGGTGCGGGCGGGATCGGGGTGGGCCGGGGCGTACTCCGCCTCGACCTCGGGTCCGAGCCGTCGCGCGCGCCGCGCGGTGCGCGCGACGAGCCAGGTGACGGGGGCCAGCAGCAGGAGCAGGAGGACCGGGATGACGGAGGCCTGCCAGCTCAGGAGCACGGGCGGGCCCTCGACGAGGGAGGGGCCGCCCATGCCGGGGGTGGCGGGGCCGTCCAGCCAGTCGGCGACGCGCTGGGCCACCCCGCCGGTCATCACCCCGCCCAGCGCGCAGGCGAGCATGGCGACGGCGGGACCGCCGAGTCCGCGCAGGGTGGTGCGCGGCTCGGGCGTACGGCGGTACAGGCTCCACGCCACAGCGGCGAGCACGAGGACGAGGAGGCCCTGGCCGAGCACCAGTACGCCGAAGACGGCCTCGCCGGGGAGGGCACCCGAGGAGTTCCAGCCGGGCCGCGACCACGCGGCGTACACGCAGGCGAGGAGGAGCAGGAGGAGCGCGGCGGGCGGCAGGAAGCTGGTGACGGCGCGGTCGATCCGGTTGTCGAGGCGCCGTTCGCTGCGGCCCCGGCGGCAGACCACCCCGACGACGACGGCCCCGCAGGCCACGAGTCCCCCTTCGAGCAGCAGGCCCAGCGAGGCGGCGGCGGGGCTTCCGGCGGACCGGTCGTACCGGGCGGCCGCTCCCCCGACGGCCGTCGCGACGGTGAGGAATCCCGCCGCGGTGTGGGCGGCCCGCAGCCGGGCCACCAGCCTGCGGCCGTACCAGAAGCCCGGCCGGCCGAGGGCTGGCCGGTCGGCGGGGGCGCCGTCCGGTTCCGGGGCCCCCGCCGGGGCCGGGGCGTCGTCGGGCTCCTCCGGCTCCAGCGGGCGCTGCGACTCGTACGCGCTCCAGGTGCGGTTGGACAGGTACCAGAGCAGTCCGACGAGCGCGGCGGGCACGACGGCGGCGAGTGCCAGGCGGCGGCCGGGCTGGGACCACCAGCCGCCCTGGCCGGGTGAGAGGAAGCCGAGCCAGGACCGGCGCCCCACGCACTCGGCCGCGCCGGCGCACTGCCAGGCGACCAGGTCGAGCGCGACCTCGCAGGCGGCGGCCGTGAGCAGCACGGTGAGGCTGAGGGCGATGAGCCGGACCAGTACCCCGTACAGGCGGACCGCGGGGCCCCTGCCCCGTGCGGTGGGGCGCATCCAGTGGGCGAGGTTGACCACCATGAAGGGGAGCAGCAGCAGCCACAGGGCCCGGGAGCCGTTGCCGGAGGTGAGGTTGGACCAGCAGTAGGCCTCCGGGACGGGCCCGTCCCGGTGGCGCTCCGGGTGGTCCTCGGCGCCGACGTCCTCGGTGCGCCGGTAGACGGCCGCGGTGGTGTCGCCGGTGACCCGGGTGATCCGGGGGTCGCCGAGCATCTCGTGCGGGGTGGTTCCGCCGACGCCGTGGACGAGCAGTTCCAGCGCTGCCCCGCTGCTCGGCGGGGCCTGAGGGGCACGGGTCACGGTCGGTGCTCGCTCTCCGGTCGTCCGGCCTCTCGGCCTGCGGGGAAGGGGACGCCGGCGCGGGGCGGAGTCCCGCACTGACGCTCAGTCACCACTGTCCCGGACGGGCGGTGCCGGCGGCACCCTTCTCACCGAATCTCCCCAGTGGCACGGCCGGTGGGGGTGCGTGGCAGGATGAGGGCGTCCCGCAGGCCGCTGCCGGACCGTGTGGACTCCAGGGAAGGACCGGGCCCGGCGTTGAGCGAGAACCAGAATCTGCTCGCGGAGCAGCGGCGTGCTCTCATCCTCGACGAGGTGCGCAAGCGGGGCGGCGTCCGTGTCAACGAGCTGACCCGCAGGCTGAGCGTCTCCGACATGACCGTCCGCCGGGACCTGGACGCGCTGGCGCGGCAGGGCGTGATCGAGAAGGTGCACGGCGGGGCCGTCCCGGTGGCCGAGGCGAGCACCCACGAGCCCGGTTTCGAGGCCAAGTCGACGCTGGAGCTGAGCGCCAAGGAGGACATCGCGCGGACGGCGGCGGCGATGGCCGCCCCCGGCAGCGCGATCGCGCTGTCCGGCGGTACGACCACGTTCGCGCTGGCCCGGCACCTGCTGGACGTGCCGGGTCTGACGGTGGTGACGAACTCGGTGCGGGTCGCGGACGTGTTCCACGACGCCCAGCGCACGGCGCCGGGCAACGGGCGGTCCGGGGCGGCCACGGTGGTCCTGACCGGCGGGGTCCGCACGCCGTCGGACTCGCTGGTCGGTCCGGTCGCGGACCGGGCGATCGGCTCGCTCCACTTCGACGTCCTGTTCCTCGGGGTGCACGGGATCTCGGCCGAGGCCGGTCTCTCCACCCCGAACCTCGCGGAGGCCGAGACCAACCGCCGCCTGGTGCGTTCCGCGCGCCGGGTCGTGGTGGTGGCCGACCACACCAAGTGGGGGACGGTGGGGCTGAGTTCGTTCGCCTCGCTGGACGAGGTGGACACCTTCGTCACGGACGCGGGCCTGCCGGACGGGGTCCGGCAGGAGGTGGAGGAGCATCTGCCGGGGCTGGTGGTCGCGGGTCCGGACGCGGCGTCCTGAGGGCCTGGCGGCCCGGCGCGGCGGCCCGGCCGCCCGTGACATGCGTGTTCCGCTCCGCCTCGCGCGGGCGACGGACGTCCTAGGATCGTGTTGTGGCCGTCTTCCGGATCGAGCGCTTCTCTCCCCTCCCCGCCGCCGAGGCGTGGCGGCGGGTGACCGCGTGGGAGCGCCATGGGGACACCGTCCCGTTGACCTCGGTCAGGGTGCGGACGGATCCGCCCACCCGGACCGGCACGCTCTTCGTGGCGCGTACGGGCCTGGGGCCGCTGGGGTTCGACGATCCGATGGAAGTGGTGCGGTGGACCCCGCCCGCGGCCGGGCGGGCCGGGGTGTGCGAGCTGGAGAAGCGCGGCTCGCTGGTGCGGGGCCGCGCCTCCATCGACGTACGTCCGACGGGGGCGGGCTCCCATGTGATCTGGGTCGAGGAGCTGTGGGTGCGGCTGCTGCCGTCCGGGGTCGATCCGCTGCTGGCGAGGGTGGGGCGGCGGGTCTTCGGGCGGGTGCTCGGCACGCTGCTGGACGGCTGAACGGCCGGTCCGTACGGGTCGTCCGGGCCGGCCGCGCGGTTCATCCGGTCCAGTCGCCGGTGTCCAGGAAGTGGTCGATGGTGCGGGTGTACGGCCGGATGTCCAGGCCCTGGTCGTCCAGCCAGCTGTCGGAGTAGTACTTGTCGAGGTAGCGGTCGCCGGGGTCGCAGAACAGGGTGACGACGCTGCCGGTCCTGCCCTGCGCGACCATCTCGGCCACGAGCCTGAACGCGCTCCACAGCCCGGTGCCCGTCGAGCCGCCCGCCCTGCGGCCGAGGGCGCGTTCCAGGACGCGGACGGCGGCGACGGACGCCGCGTCGGGCACCTTCATCATCCGGTCGATGGCGCCGGGCACGAAGCTCGGCTCCATCCGGGGTCTGCCGATGCCCTCGATCCGTGAGCCCCGGTCGCTGGTGGCCAGCGGGTCGTGGTGCGTCCAGCCGTCGAAGAAGCAGGAGTTCTCCGGGTCGGGGACGCAGATCAGGGTGTCGTGCTGCATGTAGCGGACGTAGCGCCCGATGGTCGCGGAGGTGCCTCCGGTGCCGGCCGTGGCGACGATCCAGGTGGGGTGCGGGTAGCGCTCCAGGCGCAGTTGCTGGTAGATCGATTCCGCGATGTTGTTGTTGCCCCGCCAGTCGGTGGCCCGCTCCGCGTAGGTGAACTGGTCCATGTAGTGGCCGCCGGTCTCGGCCGCGAGCGCGGCGGACTCCTCGTAGATCAGCCGGGCGTCGTCGACGAAGTGGCAGCGTCCGCCGTGGAATTCGATCAGCCGGCACTTCTCGGGGCTGGTGGTGCGCGGCATCACGGCGATGAACGGCACGCCGATCAGCTTCGCGAAGTACGCCTCCGACACGGCCGTGGAGCCGCTGGACGCCTCGATGACCGGCTTGCCGGGACGGATCCAGCCGTTGCACAGGCCGTAGAGGAAGAGCGAGCGGGCCAGCCGGTGCTTGAGGCTGCCGGTGGGGTGTGTCGACTCGTCCTTGAGGTAGAGGTCGATGCCCCACGGTTCGGGCAGCGGGAAGCGCAGGAGGTGGGTGTCGGCCGAGCGGTTGGCGTCGGCCTGCACCGTGCGCACCGCGTTCTTCAGCCACGCACGGTAGTCGGGGTCGCTGCGGTCGACGTCCCCGGTCGCCGTGACCGCACCGCCGGGCCCGTGTCCACTGGTGTCCATCGGCGGTCTCCTTCTCGTCCCGGGGGCTGTTCCCTCCCCCACGATAATCCCCCCACCTGCACAAACGTTCACTTTGATGCTCCATAGCCCCGCCTTGGCCCAGGCGGAACGATTCCGCTGGACGCGGTCTGGTGCGAACGCCCCGTTCGAGGGAGACTTCTCGGCAGAAGCCGGTATATGGGGGGTGAAGTCGCCGTGACGGACAGCGAGTTCAGCGCGACCGATGTCAGGATCGAGCGGTGGTTCCGCTCTCTCACCCGGGCCGGCCAGGTGATCGTGAAGGACGGACGCCTGGCGCTGCTGACCAGCTACGGCCGGGAGATCGACAGCGCCCCGCTGAGCGCGGTGACCGCGCGCAGGCGGTGGTTCCTGGGGGCCGACTCCGCCGTCGCGTACGTCAACGGAGTGCGGTACCGGCTGACGATGGGCCAACGCAACCGCAGGCCCGGTGGCGCCGTACCGGTCGGCAGGTTCCTCGCGGCGCTGCGCGGCGGTGAGGCGGACGCGACGGTTCCGTACAGCCACCGCGAGTTGCGGACCCCAACCCCCTGAGTCACGCTGGTCACACGTCACTGATCGTGAACCGGCGGTGACAGCGCGAGCCGCTCCGCCGGGCCGATCAGGGCGGACCACGCATGACCCGACCAGAAACAGCAGTCAGCCATCTGCTGGATCCGTCCCTTCGTCTTCTTCCGGACCTCTTTCGGGGAGTCGCAGCCGTGATCAGCGAGCCAAGCAGGCACTGCGCGGTGGAGCTCCAAGCCCTGCCGTCGCGGATCGGTCAGGTCCGCAGAATCATTTCGGCGCAATTGCGCTACTGGCATCTCGATCCTCTGATCGACCATGCCGCGCTCGGCGTCACCGAACTGCTGACCAATGTCCACCGGCACGCCCAGCCGGACAAATCATGCACCGTCAAGATCGAGCTGCTGCTCGACCGGCTGACGGTCTCCGTCCACGACCACGACCCCCGGCTGCCGACCGTGTGCGACGCCGACTGGTCCGCGACCTCGGGCCGCGGCCTGGCGATGATCGCCGCCGTCAGCGAGAGCTGGGGTGTACGACCGAGTGACGACACGGGAAAGGTCGTCTGGTTCACCTTGCCGGCACCTTCCTTCGCCGCCGCTCTGCCTCCCCTCCCGGTGTACGGGTCGACGACCGACGGGCCGTTCGGCTCCATGCCCGCCGTCACCATGGAGCCGGTGACGGCACCCGCGAGGGCCCGGTCGGCCGTCGTCGGCTGACACCGCTCCGCACGGGCGGGCGCGCCGGTCCCCGAGGGGTCCGACGCGCCCGCCCGTGTGCGTGCCCCGGCGCCCGCCCGGCGACCGGTACCAGGCGCTGCGACTGTCCGCTCCCGAGCGCGATCCGCCGGGACTGAGCCGGGTCCGCGCCGTCCTGGGCGGTACGCCGACGGGGTGGGGACGCGGTCAGACCAGAGCGGTCAGCGGGTCGTCCAGCACGGGCTGCCAGGCGAGTTCGGCCGCGCCGACCAGGCTGCTGTGGGCCAGGGTGCAGGACAGGATCGGCACGCTGCCGCTGCGGCCCCACAGGCTCCGGTCGGCGACGACCGCGCGCAGTCGGTCGGGGTCGGCCTCCAGCAGGTCGCGGTGCAGCCCGCCGAGGATGACGCGGTCCGGGTTGAGGATGTTGACGAGGCCGGCCAGGCCGAGGCCGAGCCGGTCGATCAGCTCCTCGGCGGCGGTCCGTACGGCGGGGTCGGCGTATTCGGTGCGCAGCAGGTCGCCGGCCTGCTTGAGGAGGGACTCCTCCGGGCCGGGCGTCCGGCGTGCCGCGGTGAGGAAGGCGAGCGGGTCGGTCTCGACGTCCAGGCAGCCGCGTCCGCCGCAGTGGCAGGGGCGGCCCTCGGGGTTGACGGTGAGGTGGCCGACTTCGAGGGCGAGGCCGGAACTGCCGGTGTGCAGACGGCCGTCCAGGACGAGCGCGCCGCCGACACCGCGGTGGCCGGTGGCGACACAGAGCAGGTGCTGGGCGCCGCGTCCGGCGCCGTGCCGGTGTTCGGCGAGGGCGACCAGGTTGACGTCGTTGCCGGTGAACGCCGGTCCGGTGATGCCCGCCGCGCGTACCCGGCTGGTGAAGATCTCCCGTACGGGGGCGCCGCCGGGCCACGCCAGATGCATCGGGTTGAGGGCGGTGCCCTCGGGTTCGGCGACCGCCGAGGGGACGGCGAGTCCGGCACCGACGCAGCGCAGACCGGTCTCACGCAGCAGTTGGGCGCCCGCCTCGACGACCTCGCCGAGCACCTGGGCGGGGTCGGCCATGACGGTGACGCAGCCCGGCGCGGTGGCCACGATCCTGCCGCCGAGGCCGACGAGCGCGGCGCGGAAGCCGTCGGAGTGCACCTGGGCGGCCAGGGTGACCGGGCCGTCGTCCCGGATGGACAGCCGGTGCGAGGGACGGCCCTGCGAACCGGCGGCGGAACCCGGGCTGGAGTCGACCTTGATGAGTCCGAGTGCCTCCAGCTCCGCGGCCACGGCGCCCGCGGTGGCGCGGGTGACGCCCAGTTCGGAGGTCAGCACGGCGCGTGTGGGCGCGCGGCCGGTGTGCACCAGCTCCAGGGCGGGACCGAGGGCGCTGCGGCCCCGCTCCAACTTCGTCCGCGTGGTGGTCGACTTGCCGTTCATGGGGGCGAGTCTCCCATGATCCTGGGCCGCCGCGGACGCCCCGGCACTCCCCCTCGGCCCCGGCCTCCCGTCGGGGCCGAGGGGCTTGCGTGCGTGATCGGGGCGCCTCTATGCTGCCTTTGTGCCGCAACTAAACAAATTGCGGACGACGATGCCCGGGGAGTTCGGCGGGGACATCGCCGTGCCCTCGTCGGCCGGGCTCCGTACCGCACTGACCGTGTTCTTCGCCCTCGACGGTTTCGTGTTCGCCGGCTGGGTGGTCCGTATCCCGGCGGTGAAGCACCAGACCGGGGCCAGCGCCTCCACCCTGGGGCTCGCCCTGCTGGGGGTCTCCGCCGGCGCGGTGATCACGATGATGCTGACCGGCCGTCTCTGCCGGCGTTTCGGCGGCCACGCCGTCACCGTGGTCTGCGCGGTGCTGCTCTCCCTGAGCATCTGCCTTCCGGCGCAGACGCGTTCGGTCCTCGCCCTGGGGCTGGTCCTGCTGCTGTTCGGCGCGGCCTACGGCGGGATGAACGTGGCGATGAACAGTGTGGCCGTCGATCTGGTGGCCGCGCTGCGCCGCCCGGTGATGCCGAGCTTCCACGCCGCGTTCAGCTTCGGCGGCATGGCGGGCGCCGGACTGGGCGGGCTGGTCGCGGGCAGTCTCTCCCCCGCGACCCACCTCTTCGGCCTCGCCGGGACCGGGCTGCTCGTCACCGCGTGCGCCGGTCCCGTACTCCTGCGGAACCGGCGGGCCTCCGAACCGCCCGCCACCCTGACCGGACCGGGAACCGAACCGGGGGCCGCTGTCGGGCCAGGGGCCGCCTCCGGGCCGGAATCCGCCCCCGAGTCCGGGCCCCCTTCCGGGCCGGGGCACCGGATGAGCGGCGCCACACGCCGGATCGTGATCCTGTTCGGTGTCATCGCCCTGTGCACCGCCTACGGCGAGGGCGCCCTCGCCGAGTGGGGAGCCCTGCACCTCGCCGAGGACCTGCACGCCGGTGCGGGCGCCGCCGCGGCCGGCTACTCGCTGTTCGCGCTGACCATGGCCATCGGCAGGCTCGGCGGCACCGCGCTGCTGGAACGCCACGGGCAGACCCGCACGCTCGTGGCGGGCGGGGCGACGGCCGCGGTCGGCATGCTGTTCGGCGCGCTCGCCCCGACCGTCTGGCTGGCCCTGTCCGGCTTCGCCCTGGCCGGACTGGGGCTGGCCAACGTCTTCCCCGTCGCGGTCGGCCGGGCCGGCGCACTGGCCGGACCGAGCGGGGTGGCCGCCGCGTCGACGCTCGGCTACGGCGGGATGCTGGTGGGCCCGCCGCTCATCGGCTTCCTCGCCGACCGGCTCTCGCTGCCGATGGCGCTCACCACGGTGACGCTGCTCGCCTCGATCGCGGCGGTGCTGGGCTACGCGGCCCGCGCCACCACCCGGGCACCGGCGGTTGAGTAGGCGTACTCAGGCGTACTCCGCTCCCCCGGCGCACCATGGAGGCATCGGCCATCCACGGGGAGCGGGACATGACTCAGCGCTTGATCACCCACCGGCGTCTGCGTACGGCGGCACACCTGACGTTCGGCAACGCGGCGTCGCGGATCTACCTCGCCCTCGTGCTGGCGGCCACCGTGTTCGTCACGGTGGACACCTTGTTCGTGGCCCACGCCGACGCCTCGCTCGCCGGGGTCTGGGTGCTGTTCCTGGCGGCGCCGACCGTGTTCGTCTTCCTCATCGGCGGTTCGATGACCGGGGCGGAGGCGGGCGGGCCTGCCTGGTTCTTCTATCTCGCCCTGCTCGTGTCCGTGCTGGCGCAGGCCTGCGCGCTCGGCTGGTTCGCACGGCTGCTGCGCGGTACCGGGCGCGGCCGCTCCGCCCGCCCGCAGAACGCCTGACGGCCACCGGCCCGTACGCGGATCGCGGCGCTCCGCCCGGCGTACGGGCACACGCGGGGACCCGGCACTTCGGCGTACGGGCACACGCGGGGACCCCGGCGGACGGAACGGTGCCGGTCGGGCTCCTTGCCCAGGGGCTCTGGCCGCGGCGATACTCCGGGGATGGGGCGACGTACACGGGCCGAGCGGGACGCCATGACCGTCGAGATCGGTTACGCGCTGGTCAGCGGCTTCCTGGTGGGCGCCGCCACGTTCGGCGGGGTCTCGCTGCCGGCCCTGTTCCTCGATCCGCCTCCGACGGCTGAACGTCTCCTGCTCATGGCCGGTGCCGTGCTCGGCGCCGTGGTCTTCGTCGTCCGGGTGGTCCACGTCCTGTGGCGCTTCCCCGGGTCGGCGGCCGCTCTGCCGTCCGGGGCGGGTCAGCCGAGCCAGCCGGGCCGGACGAGCCCCGACTCGTAAGCGAGCACCACCAGTTGGGCCCGGTCGCGGGCGCCCAGTTTCACCATGGCGCGGCTGACATGGGTCTTGGCGGTCAGCGGGCTGACGACCAGTCTGCGAGCGATCTCCTCGTTGGAGAGACCGATCCCGACCAGGGCCATCACCTCCCGCTCGCGCTCGGTCAGCGCGTCCAGGACCGTGGCGGCGGCGGGTTCCTTGGACCGTGCGGCGAACTCCGCGATCAGCCGGCGGGTCACTCCCGGCGACAGCAGCGCGTCTCCGGCGACGACCGCGCGGACCGCCCGCAGCAGTTCCTCCGGTTCGGTGTCCTTGACCAGGAAGCCGGAGGCGCCGGACCGGATGGCCTCGAAGACGTACTCGTCGAGTTCGAAGGTGGTGAGCATGACCACCCTCACCTCGCTCAGGGCCGGGTCCTCGGTGATCCGGCGGGTGGCGGCGAGGCCGTCCAGTACCGGCATGCGGATGTCCATGAGCACGGTGTCCGGGCGTAGTTCGCGCACCAGGCGCACGGCCTCCCGGCCGTCGGCGGCCTCGCCCGCCACCTCGATGTCCGGCTGGGCGTCGAGCAGGGCCCGGAACCCGGCGCGGACCAGGAGCTGGTCGTCGGCGAGCAGTACACGGATCACGGCGTCTCCTCGGCGGCTGCCGCCGGAGCGTACGGGCCCGGGGACAGGGGCAGTTCGGCGCGGACCAGGAATCCGCCGCCGGGCCGTGGCCCCGCGGAGGTGGTGCCCCCCAGTGCGGCGGCCCGCTCCCGCACGCCGATGAGCCCGCTGCCGCTCCCTCCGGCGTCGTCGCCCGTGGCGGGGCCGTCGTCCTCGATACGAAGCGCGAGGCCCCCGTCCCGGTAGGCGAGCCGCACCCGGGCGGTGCGCGAACCGGAGTGCCGCACCACGTTGGTGAGGGCCTCCTGCACGATCCGGAAGGCCGCCAGGTCGGTGCCGGGCGGGAGGGGGGTGCGGTCGCCGTCCGTCGTGACCGTCACGGTGAGGCCCGCTCCGGCGGCCTGCTCGACCAGTTCGGGCAGCCGGTCGAGGCCGGGGGCCGGGGCCCGTGGGGCGTCCCCCGGTGTGCGCAGGCTCTCCAGGACCTGGCGCACCTCGCCGAGCGCCTCCTTGCTGGCGGACTTGATGGTCGTCAGGGCGGTACGGGCCTGTTCGGGATCGTTGTCGAGCAGGGCGAGCCCCACCCCGGCCTGGACGTTGATGACGGAGATGCTGTGCGCCAGGACGTCGTGCAGTTCGCGTGCCATGCGCAGGCGTTCCTCGTCGGCCCGCCGCCGCTCGGCGGCCGCGCGTTCCTCGCGGGCGGCGGCCCACTGCTCCCGGCGCACCCGCAGCAACTCGGCCACGGCGACGATCGCCGCCACCCAGGCGGTGATGAACGCCTCCTGCGCCCAGGGCGCCGGGCCGTCGCCGTCCGGCGGCAGCCACCGGTACAGCCAGTGGGCCACCAGCACATGTCCGGCCCACAGCGCCCCCAGGGACCACCAGGCCGCCTTGCGGTGCCCGGACACGATGGCGCTGAGGCAGCCCACCGCGACGGCCAGGAACACCGGACCGTACGGGTAGCCCAGGGCGAGGTAGACCAGCGTCACGGCGCAGGTCGCGGAGACGGCCGCCACGGGGTGGCGGTGGCGTACCAGCAGGACGGCCACCGCCGCGAGCAGCAGCAGCCGGCCGGGGACGCCGAGGGGTTCGCGGCCCTGGCTGTGCGCGGCGATGTTCGTCCCCACCATCACGAACACGGCGAGCGCGACGGTCGAGACCCAGGGCGGCCCCGCGCCCTCCCCCGTGCCGGACCGGGCGTCGGAGAGCCACGCGGGCGGCCCGTGCCCGGCATGGGGGCCCCGCCCGCCCGGTCGCCGGGGCGTGGCCGCGCCGCTGCGCGATCGCTGGTCGTCCATACCGGCAACGCTAGACGGGCCGGGGCGTGGCGGGCGTCAGCCAGGCGTGGTGGTCCCGCGTACTCCGCGGGGAGTACGCGGCGGGGCCCGGCTCGGGCGCCGGGTCAGTGCGTCCGGTCGTGTGTGTCCCCGGTGCCGGTGGCCGGGCCGTCGGACAGTCCCACCGAGCGGGCCAGTTCGCCGGCGGAGTGGCGGAAGAAGGCGTCCCGTGCCTCCACGACTCGGTGGAACTGGCCGAAGACCTCGAAGGAGATCAGCCCGAAGAGCTGCGCCCAGGCGGCGATGAGCGCCGCCACGGAGGCGGGCGGCAGGTCGGGGGCCAGCTCGGCGGCCATCCGTTCCGCCTCGGGGCGTAGTTCGCCCGGCATCCGGCCCACGGCGAGGCCGTCCGCGAGGTAGGCGGCGCGGACGAGGCCCAGGAAGACGAAACCCACGCGGGAGGCGGGCCCCACGGTGTCCTGCGGGGCGGTGTAGCCGGGGACGGGTGAGCCGTAGATCAGCGCGTACTCGTGGGGGTGGGCCAGAGCCCAGTCCCTGACGGCGCAGGCGACCTCGGCGAAACGGGCCGTGTGCGGGCCGGTGGACCCGGCGGGCGTCGCACGGGCGGCCTCGGCCCTCTCGCCCACCGCGTCGTAGGCGTCGACGATGAGGGCGGTGAGCAGGTCGTCGCGGCTGGGGAAGTACCGGTAGAGGGCGGAGGAGGCCATGCCGAGCTCCCTGGCGACGGCACGCAGGGAGAGCTTCGCGGCGCCGTCCGCCGCGAGTTGCCGCCTCGCCTCCTTCTTGATGGCGGCGGTGACCTCGACGCGGGCGCGTTCTCTGGCTCCTCGGATGGCGCTCATGCGGTCAGTCTGCCACGCGAGCAGATCACTGAACAACAACGAGAGCAGTGCTCTTGCTTTGGATCAGCGATCTCGTGCACACTGATCTCGCTCGCACACACCGCTCTCAAGCGAGAGCAGTGCTCTCGTATTGTTTCTCCCCTTACCCGAAGGCGGGTTCTCCCATGTCTCAGCCGTACTACCTCCAGGGCAGCGCGTTCAACGTCCGGATGAACAGCCTCGTGGGATGGCTCGCCCGTCACGGCGTCAGCCTGCTGGGGACCGCCGAGATGTCGGTACGGGGCCGCAAGAGCGGGCGGATGCAGCGCATCCCCGTGAACCCGCACACCTACCGGGGCGAGCAGTACGTCGTCTCCGCGCGCGGCCACTCGCAGTGGGTGCGCAACATGCGCGTGGCGGGCGGCGGCGAACTCCGGGTGGGACGGAAGACCCGTACGTTCACGGCGGAGGAGATCGCGGACGACGCGCAGAAGGTGCTGGTCCTGCGCGCGTACCTCAAGCGGTGGGGCTGGGAGGTCAATCAGTACTTCCAGGGCGTGACCGCCAAGTCGAGCGACGCCGAACTCCTGGCGGCCTGCGCGGACCACCCGGTCTTCCGGATCACGACCGAGAAGTGACGGCGCCGGGCGCCGCCTCCGCCCCCAAGTCCCCGGGGGACGGTGTGCCCCGGGGGACGGTGTGCCCCGGGGGACGGTGTGCCCCGGGGGACGGTGTGCCCCGGGGGACGGTGGTGCCCAGGTGCCTGGCGGTGCCCAGGTGACCGGCGGTGCCCGCCCTCGGCCACCGCACGGGCCCGCCCCGGAAGGCCGGCGAGAGCCTCCGGCCACCGACGCGCCGCCCGTCGGCGTCACCGGCCCGTCTCCGAACAGCCATGGCCTGACAACCACCGACACGAGCGGGGCCCGGCGGCCAGCCACCGGCCACCGACCACCTGCCCCCGGCCACCGGCCACCGGCCACCGGCCACCGGCACAGCCAAAGCACCGGCCCCGATCCCCGATTCGCGACGGCCCGAGAACGGTCGTCAGCGGCGGTCCAGCGCCGACATCGCGCGCTGTGCCAGCGGATGGGTCCGGACCAGCTCCGCGAGCGAGGTCGTCCCCCGGGTGATCCCCGCGAACGCGCTCCAGGCCGGGCGGAAACCCGTCAGGACCGCGTGCAGGAGCCCGGGGCGCCGCTCGAACAGGTTGAGCATGCGGCGGCCGACGCCCATCTCGACGCCCAGGCCCGCCTTGATGGCGAACGCGTAGTTGAGCGCCTGGCGCCGGGCGTCGACCGCGTCGTGCGACTCCGCGATGCGTACCGCCCATTCGCCCGCGAGCCGCCCCGACCGCAGGGCGAACGAGATGCCCTCCCTCGTCCACGGCTCCAGCAGTCCGGCCGCGTCCCCGCAGACCACCACCCGGCCACGCGAGAGCGGCGAGTCGTCACTGCGGCACCGCGTCAGATGACCCGACGAGATCTTCGGTTCGAAGCCGGCGAGCCCCAGCCGGCCGACGAAGTCGTCCAGATACCGCTTGGTCCCCGCGCCGTCGCCCCGTGCCGCGATGACACCGACGGTCAGCGTGTCCCCCTTGGGGAAGACCCAGCCGTAACTGCCGGGGATCGGCCCCCAGTCGATGAGGACCCGCCCCGCCCAGTCCTCCGCGACCGTCTCCGGGACCGGGATCTCCGCCTCCAGGCCGAGGTCCACCTGGTCGAGCTTCACCCCGACGTGTGCCCCTATGCGGCCCGCGCTGCCGTCCGCGCCGACGACGGCCCTGGCCAGGACCGTCTCCCCGTCCGCCAGCACCACGGCGACCGTGCGCCGGTCCGGGACGGCCGGGCCGTGCTGCTCGACCCGCGACACCGAGGCGCCGGTGCGCAGTTCGGCGCCCGCCTTCTGCGCCTCCTCGACCAGACCGGCGTCGAACTCGGGCCGGTTGACCAGCCCGAAGAGCATGCGCCTGGACTTGCGGGTGCGGGCCAGCTTCCCGTTGAGCGAGAAGGTCACCGCGTGGATCCGGTCCTTCAGGGGGAGTTCGAACCCCGGGGGGAGCGAGTCCCGGGAGAACCCGATGATTCCGCCGCCGCACGTCTTGTAACGCGGGATCTCCGCCTTCTCCAGCAACAGGACCCGACGGCCCGCGACGGCCGCCGCGTACGCCGCGGAAGCTCCGGCCGGACCCGCGCCGACCACGACGACGTCCCATACCGACGACGACTCTTCCGGCTCACGTCCGGCGTCTGCGTTCTCGCTGCTCACGATGTGCTTCTGCTCCCGATCCCGACCAGTGGCCCCAGTTGCTCACGGCATCCTACGGCGCGTTGTGGCCGAGCCCCGCTGTGGGAGGATCAGCCGTGATTTCGTCGTACACGCGACACAGCGTCCACGGCGGGGTCACCCGCGGTCGCGTACACCGCGCCACAGTCCTAACGTCGCACCCACCAGGAGCGTGCCCATGACCGCCCGTCCGATTTCCGAGACCGTTGCCTCGCTGATGCCCCGTGCGAAGGCGGAGCTGGCGGAGCTGGTGGCCTTCCGGTCGGTGGCGGACCCCGCGCAGTTTCCCACCAGTGAGTGCGAGGCGGCGGCCGACTGGGTCGCCGACGCGCTGCGCGCCGAGGACTTCCAGGACGTCGCCCTGCTGGACACCCCGGACGGGACCCGGTCGGTGTACGGCTTCCTGCCCGGTCCGGCCGGCGCGCCCACCGTACTGCTCTACGCGCACTACGACGTGCAACCGCCGCTCGACGAGTCGGCGTGGCTCTCCCCTCCGTTCGAGCTGACCGAACGCGACGGCCGCTGGTTCGGCCGGGGCGCGGCGGACTGCAAGGGCGGCTTCATCATGCATCTCCTCGCGCTGCGCGCCCTCAAGGCGAACGGCGGTGTGCCGGTCTCCGTCAAGGTGATCGCGGAGGGCTCGGAGGAGCAGGGCACGGGCGGCCTGGAACGGTACGCCGAGGCGCACCCGGAGCTGCTCGCCGCCGACACGATCGTCATCGGCGACACCGGGAACTTCCGGGTCGGCCTGCCCACGGTCACCTCGACGCTCCGGGGCATGACCATGCTCCGGGTGCGGCTGGACACCCTGGAGGGCAACCTGCACTCCGGGCAGTTCGGCGGTGCGGCCCCGGACGCGCTGGCCGCGATGATCCAGCTGCTGGCGTCGCTGCGCGCCGAGGACGGGACGACGACGGTCGACGGGCTGGCGACCGACGCGGTGTGGGACGGATTGCAGTACCCCGAGGACGAGTTCCGCAAGGACGCCAAGGTGCTCGACGGTGTGGAGCTCATCGGCACGGGCACGGTCGCCGACCGGATCTGGGACCGGCCCGCCGTGACGGTCGTCGGCATCGACTGCCCGCCCGTGGTGGGGGCCACTCCCTCGCTCCAGGCGACCGCCCGCGCGCAGATCAGCCTCCGGGTGCCGCCGGGCCAGAACGCCGCCGAGGCGACGGAGCTGCTGACGGCCCATCTCCGGGCGCACGCGCCGTGGGGCGCCCGGGTCACCGTCGAACAGGTCGGTCAGGGCCAGCCGTTCCGCGCCGACATGACCAGTCCGGCCTACACGTCGATGGCCGAGGCCATGCGGGTCGCCTACCCGGGCCAGGAGATGCAGTCGTCGGGCATGGGCGGATCCATCCCGCTCTGCAACACCCTCGCCGGGCTGTACCCGGAGGCGGAGATCCTGCTGATCGGGCTGAGCGAGCCCGAGGCGCAGATCCACGCGGTGAACGAGAGCGTGTCCCCCGAGGAACTGGAGCGGCTCTCGGTGACCGAGGCGCTGTTCCTGCGCAACTACGCGGAGTCCAGGAAGGGCTGAGGCACCGAGACCGCGGCACGCCTCGGGCGAACGCCGCCAGGGACGGAATCCCGGCGGCGGGCGCCCGCCGGCTGGACGCCCCGGTGATCCGGGGTGAGGAGGAGATCGCCGGCCCGGTGCTCGCCGACGGGGAACGCCCGTTGTACGCCCACGCGTTGACGGGACTCGGGCGCCGCCGGCCCGGGGCGGCCACCGGCCACGGCGGCCCCCTCGGCACCGGCACGGCCGCCGTCCTGCGGGCCGCCGCCGGGTGAGCGCCGCGTTCACGGGCCCACCGGGACCCCGGCCTCCAGGTTCAGCACGGTGGCCCGCTCCCTGGCCCGCAGCGCCCAGCGCAGCCGCTCGAAGCGGGTGGGCGGGAGCAGGGAGGCGGCCTCCGCCTCGGTGGCGAAGCGCCAGCCGCGCAGTTCGGATCGGGGGAGCAGCAGGCGTGCGGCGTCGCTGTCGGCCAGGCGTCCGCCGTCGAAGAGGAAGCGCAGTCCACCGTAGGCGGGCGGCCGGGGTGCCTCCCAGTCGACCACCAGCAGCCTCGGAGCGGTCCGCAGGGTGATGCCCAGCTCTTCCCCCACTTCCCGGATCCCGGCCTCGGCGGGGGCCTCCCCCGGCTCCACCACCCCGCCGGGGAACTCCCAGCCGGGTTTGTACGTCGGGTCGACGAGCAGGACCCGGTCCTGTCCGTCGAAGAGCAGCACCCCGGAGGCGACGGTCTCGGACCGTGGTTCGGGACTCTGGACGATGCCGCACTCCCCGGCCTCACCGGTGCGCAGGGCCTCCGCGATCCGCTCGGCCGTCTCGTACGGGGTGAGCGCGCCGGTGTCGATCGTGAGGGCGTCGCCGGTGATCCAGCCGAGCGCCTCCTGGTACGGCTCGATGTGGTCGTACGCCCATCGGCCCGCCTCCTCGGCCTGCGCGGAGCCCTCGGAGCGCTTCTCGCGGCCGGCTATCCGTTGCCGCAGGATCGTTTCCTCAGGTGCGAGCAGCACATGGCGCACCGGGATACGGCGGGAGGCCAGCCCGCCGAAGATCTCGTCGCGGTACTCCTGCCGCAGGAGCGTCATGGGCACCACCAGGACGCCGGGTGTCTCGGCGAGCGACGCGGCTGCCGTGTCCACCACCAGGCGCCGCCACATCCGCAGGTCCTGGAAGTCGGTCACATCGGCGAGCCTCTTCTGCGGCAGCAGGCGGCGCAGGTACTCGCCGGTCACGCCGGGATCGTAGAAGGTGCTGTGCGGGATCAGGTCGATCAGTTCGTTCGCGGCGCTGGTCTTGCCCGCACCGAACGCACCGTTGATCCAGACGATCATTCGTACTCCAAGACTGGAAGGCCGCTGAACAAGGACGGAGCAGCATTGCGCAGGTCATCCGGGAGCGGCATGGAAAAAGGAGGCGTCCACAACCCCGCACCCACTACTTCCTTCTCCCGTACGCGCCGAAGGTACTCCCCGATTCCCGGCCTCGGGACCAACGGAACAGCCGGTAGGACCAAGCGCTTGGTCCAGGGGCGTTCAGCGCGGGTGACCGGTGCGGGGGTTCGACGGAAGGTCCTCGATCGCCGGTGGGGGACGGCCGCGGTCCGCCGCCTCCGTCCTCTCCGGAGTCGGTGGCACCGTCCTCGACCGTGCCGGTCCGGGTCGGCCACCCGGTCAGAAAGCCCGGGATTCCTCCGAAATGCGCGCTTTTGCGGGGCGCCTTAGCCTACTGACATTGCTCGGGTGGTCGAGGGCCGGTTCAGCCGGCGGAGGGCGAGCTCTCATGGCTGGGCTACGTACGAGAACAGGACTGATCGGCGAGTTGTCGGCCGAGTTCGTGGGCACGATGATCCTCATCCTCTTCGGGTGCGGTGTGGTGGCCCAGGTGATCGCGGGCGGGGCGTTGACGAGTCCGCCAGGTGGACTCGGAGACCACGACAGCATCGCGTGGGCGTGGGGGCTGGGCGTGACCCTGGGTGTCTACGTGGCGGCCCGGTTGAGCGGCGCCCACCTCAACCCCGCGGTGACCGTCGCTCTGGCCGCGTTCAGAGGCTTTCCCTGGAGCAAGGTGGCCCCTTACGCCCTGGCCCAGACGGCCGGCGCGTTCGTGGCCGCCCTCCTGGTCCGCTGGAACTACAGCGAGGCGCTGGCGAAAGCCGACCCGGGGCACACCGACAAGACGCAGATCGCGTTCTCCACACTTCCCGCCAACGGCAATCCGGCTCTGCCGGTCCACGAGTGGGGCGCCTTCCGCGACCAGGTGATCGGCACGGCCATCCTGCTGCTGCTGATCATGGCCATCACCGACACGCTCAACACACCACCGGGCGCGAACCTGGGCGCGCTCATCATCGGGCTGGTCGTGGTCGCCATCGGCATGGCCTGGGGGACCAACGCGGGCTACGCGATCAACCCGGCCCGTGACTTCGGCCCGCGGCTGGCGAGCTTCATCACCGGGTACAGCGGGGCCTGGCGCGATCAGTACGGAAATCTCTACTTCTGGGTGCCGATCGTGGGCCCGCTGGTCGGCGGTCTGCTCGGCGCGGGGCTGTACCAGGCACTGATCAGCCGGTTCATGCCCAGAGCCGAACCCGAGCCGCCGGGACGCGTCCCCGCGTCACAGGACTGACGGCCCCGCCCGGAGAGGTGGCACATCATGGCAGAGTTCATAGGCGCGGTGGATCAAGGAACCACCAGCACCAGGTTCATGGTCTTCGACCACGGCGGCAACGAGGTCGCCAAGCACCAGCTCGAACACGCCCAGATCCTCCCCCGGTCCGGCTGGGTGGAGCACGACCCGGTGGAGATCTGGGAGCGCACCAACTCCGTGATGCAGAACGCCCTGCGCTTCGGCGGTCTGACGGCGGACGACCTCGCCGCCATCGGCATCACCAACCAGCGTGAGACCACGGTGGTCTGGGACCCCCGCAACGGACGGCCGTACTACAACGCCATCGTGTGGCAGGACACCCGGACCGACGCCATCGCGGCGAACCTCGAACGTACGGGGCAGGGCGACGTCATCCGGCGCAAGGCCGGACTGCCGCCCGCGACCTACTTCTCCGGGGGCAAGATCCAGTGGATCCTGGAGAACGTCGACGGCGTACGGGAAGCGGCCGAGGCCGGCCACGCCGTCTTCGGCAACACGGACGCCTGGGTCCTGTGGAATCTGACCGGCGGTCCCGACGGCGGTGTCCACGCCACCGACGTGACCAACGCCAGCCGCACCATGCTGATGAACCTGGAGACCCTCGACTGGGACGAGGAGCTCCTCGGGATCTTCGGCATCCCCCGGGCCATGCTCCCCACCATCAACCCCTCGTCGCACCCGGAGGCCTTCGGCTCGACACGCACCTCCCGGCCACTGCGCGGCGCCGTACCCGTCACCGGGGTACTCGGCGACCAGCACGCGGCCACCGTCGGCCAGGTCTGCTTCGCGCCCGGCGAGGCGAAGAACACCTACGGCACCGGCAATTTCCTGGTGCTGAACACCGGCACGGAACCGGTCCGCTCGCAGCACGGCCTTCTCACCACCGTGGCCTACCAGTTCGGCGACAGCCCGGCGGTCTACGCGCTGGAGGGCTCCATCGCCGTGACCGGCTCCGCGGTGCAGTGGCTGCGCGATCAGATGAAGATCATCAAGACCGCGGCCGAGAGCGAAGAACTCGCCCGGGGTGTCGACGACAACGGCGGCATGTACTTCGTCCCCGCCTTCTCCGGCCTGTTCGCGCCGTACTGGCGCTCCGACGCCCGAGGAGCGATCGTCGGCCTGGCCCGGTACAACGACAACGCCCACCTGGCCCGTGCCACGCTGGAAGCGATCTGCTACCAGAGCCGCGACGTCGTCGAGGCGATGGAGCAGGACTCGGGCGTCCACCTCGACGTGCTCAAGGTCGATGGCGGCGTCACCGCCAACGACCTCTGCATGCAGATCCAGGCCGATGTCCTCGGCGTACCCGTCAGCCGGCCCGTGGTCGCCGAGACCACCGCTCTCGGTGCCGCCTACGCGGCGGGGCTGGCCGTGGGGTTCTGGCGGGACACCGACGAACTGCGCACCCACTGGCACGAGTCCAAGCGCTGGTCGCCCCAGTGGACCGAGGAACAGCGCTCGGCCGGCTACGACGGCTGGAAGAGGGCCGTGGAACGCACCCTCGACTGGGTGCGGGTCCCCTGACGCTCCTGCCCGGCGTCCTCCGTCCACACGTCCGGCCCGGACCACGCCCTCCGGCGTAGATCCCCGGGCGGACCGGCCCGCCATCCGCCGTCGTGACGGCGGCGACGAGACGGGATGCCGGGCCGGCCGCGGCACGACGCGGCCGGCCCGGCTCCGGCCTACTTGCCGCTGTAGACGGGGAAGGCGGCGTGCTCGCCGTAGTCGCGCTCGTCGAGGGTGCGCAGCGCGGCCATGTCCGCCTCGGAGATCTCGAAGTCGACCTCGGCGTTGGAGCGCATGTGCTCGGGGTTCGCGGTCTTCGGCAGCGGCTGGGTGCCCAGTTGCAGGGCGTAGCGGATGCACAGCCGCGGGACGCTCACCGCGTACTTCTCGGCGATCGCGGCGATCCGGGGGCTGTCCAGGAGCGTGCCGTGCGCGATCGGCGAGTACGCCTGTACGAGAATGCCGTGGTCCTCACAGAACGCCAGCAGTTCCTGCGGGGTGTTCCCGGCGTGGAGGAGCACCTGGTTCACGTGCGGTGCGACGGTTCCGTGGGCGAGGATGTTCTCCAGGTCGGGCCGCAGGAAGTTCGACACCCCGATCGCGCGGATCTTCCCCGCCCTGTGGGCGTCCTCCATCGCGCGCCACGCCTGGCGGTTCCCCTCGGCGTAGTCGCCGCCACGGAAGTCGTCCCAGGGCTGCGGGGCGTGGATCAGCATCAGGTCGATGTGGCCGATGTCCAGCTTCGCCAGCGAATCGTCGATCGCCGCGGCCGCGGCGTCGTGGTCCTTGATCTCCGCGGCCAGCTTCGTCGACACGAAGAGGCTCTCGCGAGCCACCCCGCAGGCGCGGACGCCTGCTCCGACCCCGCGCTCGTTGCCGTACGCCTGGGCGGTGTCGATGTTGCGGTAGCCGATCCCGACCGCCGCGCGCACGGCGTCGGACACCTTGTCGTCGTCGATGAACCAGGTGCCCAGGCCGAGCTTCGGGATCTCGACGCCGTTGGACAGGACGTAGGTCTCGTGAAGGATGCTCATGCGTTCTCTCCGCTCTTCGGCAGCCGCCCGTACACCTCGTCGGTGACCGGCTCCAGCCACTCGTTGCTGACGTCTTCTCCTGGCGTGATGAAGGCGATGTGGGAGAACCACGAGTCGGCCTTCGCGCCGTGCCAGTGCTTCGTGCCCGCCGGGACGCGGATCGCGGTGCCCGGCTCCATGCCGACCGCGTCCCGGCCCTCGGCCTGGTACCAGCCGCTGCCGGCCGTGCAGAGCAGGATCTGGTCGCCGCCGCCCGCGCTGCCGTGGTGGATGTGCCAGTTGTTGCGGCAGCCGGGCTCGAAGGACACGTTGCTGACCGGGGTGCTCCCGCCGGTCAGCGGAGCCAGGTAGCTCTGCCCGACGAAGTTCTCGGCGTAGGCGTCGTTCGTCTCCCCGAGCGGAAAGATCTGCTCGAATCCGTGGTCGGCCATATCGAGTGGCTCCTTGATCGTTTGCGGCTCGACGGAGTTGCGCGGACCTTGAGGATCGCCTTGAGCCGGGCGGCGGCGCGCACGGCGTTGGGCCGTCCGGCGTAGAAGGCTCGCCTGTGCCTCGTACGCGAAGCTGTGGCCCAGGCCCTCGGCCTGGCCGTCAGGCCCACGGCCCGGCGCCTGGCAGGACGTACGGGGGTGGTGCGGGAGGCGCTATCCGTCGTGGCGGCGACGGAACGTCGCGCGGTACTCCCCCGGCCGCCGCCCCGTGTGCCTCACGAAGATGCCGGTGAACGCCCCTGGGTCGAGGTATCCGACAGCGGCGGCGATGGCTGCGACGGTGCTGTCGGTCGTCTCCAGCAGGAGTCTGGCTCGGCGCACCCGGACCGCTTGCAGATACGCGAGTGGTGTCTCGCCGGCTTCGTCACGGAAGCGACGGAGCATGGTCCTCGTGCTCACGTGGAACTCCTGGGCGAGGGCGGGCAGATCGTAGCGAGCACCGAGGTTCTGGTCGAGCCGGCGCTTGACGCCGAGCGAGAAGTCCCCGCCCGCGGTGGGCAGGAGCCGCGCGTCGACGTAGGAGGCCTGCGTGGAACGCGCGTCGTCGACAAGCGCGACGCGCGCGGTACTGCGGGCGACACGGGGGCCGTCGTGCTCGCGGATGAGCCGCAACGCGAAGTCGTACATGGCGCTGAAGGCCGCTGTGGTCGTCACCCCTCCGTCGGTCACGACCAAACTCTCCGGGCGGAGGCACACGTCGGCGTACCTGCGGGCGAACCGGTCCGCGAACAACCAGGACGTGGTCGCTTCGCGCCCGGCGAGCAGTCCGGCTTCGGCGACCAGGAAGGCGCCCACGCAGATCGATACGACAGCGGCCCCGGAGGCCGCCTGCGATCGAATCGACGCCACTTCCGGTCCCAGGCGGGCGAGTGTCGCGTCGAGATCGAGCGTGGGCGAGAGCTCGAAGCCCGGCACGATCAGGACGTCCACCGGGCGAACCGCCGAGACGTCGAGGGCCGAGCCGCCGGACGCGGTCACCCGCCGCCGCGGCGAGATGACCGACACCTCGTAATCCGTCCGGACCGGCCCGTGCGCCGCGGCGACGTGAGTGGCCACCGTCAGGAGGTCGGGAACTCCGAAGACCTCCGACGCGAAGCAGCCGGGGTAGGCCAGCACACCCACTCGCAACGGACTCATACGGCCCCTCCAGCGCCTCGACCGGATGGCGATATTAGCGGGACACATGGCGATGCCGCCGCTTCCCGAGGGGGACGGCCGCTTGTCATCATCTCGGTCATGACAATCACGCGAGGACAGAACGACCCCTTGGACGACTTCTCCCGGAGGGTCGTCGGCGTCGACGGCGTCGACAAGACCGTCCATGTCGCCGGAACCGGACCGGCGGTCGTCCTCATGCCCGAGATGCCGGGTATCAGTCCCGACGTCGCCCGGTTCGCGCGTTGGGTTCGCGATGCCGGTTTCTCCGTGTACCTGCCCTCGCTCTTCGGTGTCGACGGTGCCTATCCGCTCGCCGAGGCGCAGGAGACCGTCGTTCGACGTGCGTGTGTCAGCGCCGAGTTCCGGGCGTTCGCCGGTGGGGGCACCAGCCCCGTCGTCGTATGGCTGCGCGGCCTCGCCCGGCTGGCGCACGCCGAGCGAGGCGGGCCCGGCGTCGGCGCCGTCGGGCTGTGCTTCAGCGGCAACTTCGCCCTGACCATGGCACTCGAACCCGCCGTCATCGCCCCGGTGGTGAACCATCCCTCGCTTCCGCTCGACGACCCCGGTGGTCTGGAGATCAGTGACGAAGACGCCGCTGCCGTGGCCGAGCGGGTGGCGCGAGACGGCCTGAAGGTTCTCGCCTACCGGTTCGACAACGACAAGTGGTGCACCGGCCAACGGTTCGCGGCCTACCGAGCACTGCTCGGCAACGCCTTCGACGGCCGCGTGCTCAAGTCCGAGACGGCGAACACGAACCCACCGCCCTTCTTCCGTGACGTCGTCGGCTGCGCCCACAGCGTCGTCACGGCACACCTCGTCGACGAGAGCGGTCACCCCACCGTGCGGGCCCGCGACGAGATCATCGCCTTCCTGGCCGAACGGCTGGGGGCACGGCGGGCATGATCCCCGCACGGCACGCACCCGGTCCGCCGGCCGGAGCCGGCACCGAGGCTCCCGGCGTCACTCCGGGCGCGGACCCCCCGTACGCCCTGCGGGCAGTCAGAACCTGTGGCGCCGGCGGTCAGAACCTACGGTGAACGGAAACGGCGTAGTCCCCGTCCGTGTAGGGAGCCCGGGACCACGTCGCGTATCTGGCTTCGAGGGTCAGTCCCGCCGCACGGCAGTGGGCGTCGTAGTCGTCCAGCGTGTATCCGCGGTCCAGGGAGAACCCCGCGACGAGGCGGCCGCGCGAACGGACGTGGCCCGCCACCCCGGCCACCAGGGCCGGTTCGGTTCCCGGCGGGGTGAACAGGGGGACGTTGCCCGCCATCACCACGACATCGAACGACTGCCCCAGGTCGAGGCCGGCCAGATCGTGCCGGTACCAGCGGATGTCAGGCGCCAGGCGCCGGGCGGTCGCGATCATCGACTCGTCGACGTCCACGCCGACCACGGAGATTCCGTGGCGGGCCAGCTCGATGGCCACCCGGCCGGTGCCGCAGCCCGCGTCGAGGACGGTGGCGGGCTCGAAGGACCGGAGCAGCGCGGCTTCCCCGTGAATGTCTCCGCCCTCCGCAGCGATGCGGTCGAACCGGGCCTGGTACTCGTCACCGTTCCACGTCATGCGATCACCGTGGCACACACGCCGCTCCGGCCGCATGCCGGACGGGGGGCCCGGCTCACGTGCCCCGCCCCGCCCGCCCGTTCGCGGGGGGCCTCTCATATCGTGGTCGTTTCGTCGTCGGACGCCGGTGCGTGCCTGGCCGCATCCGGCGCCCGTCGCCCACAACGTCCGCCGCACGGCGATGGTGTCGGGGATCGAGCAGTCGAGGAGAGGAACGTTCATGCGTGCTCGGAGCATAGGCGCTGCCGCCGCAACAGCATTGGCCCTGGTGGCTGCCCGCGACCTCGTCCAGAAGAAGCACGCACTGCTCAGAAACTTCCCCGTGATCGGGCACGCCCGGTATCTGCTGGAGGCGATCGGGCCGGAGCTGCGGCAGTACGTCGTGACCTCCAACGAGGAGGAGCGCCCGTTCAGCCGTGACCAGCGCACCTGGATCTACGCGTCGGCGAAGGAGGAGAACAACTACTTCGGGTTCGGGACCGACGTGGACGTCGAGCATGTGCAGGGGCACGCGTACGTGAAGCAGCGCACGTTCGCCGGCACGCTGACCGACGTGCACGACCCGCAGGCGCCCCTGCCCTCGGCCAAGGTGCTGGGCGGTCCGCGTGGGCGCGCCAAGGCGTTCCGGCCCGCGAGCGTCGTGAACATCTCGGCGATGAGCTTCGGATCGCTGTCCGGCGCGGCCGTCACGGCGCTCAACAAGGGCGCCGCGCTGGCCGGCACGATGCAGAACACGGGCGAGGGCGGCCTCTCCCCGTACCACCGCAACGGCGGTGACCTCGTCCTTCAGATCGGGACGTCGTACTTCGGCTGCCGTGACGCGGACGGTACCTTCAGCCTCGACAAGCTCAAGGAAGTGATCGCCGGCGCCCCGGTGAAGGCGCTGGAGATCAAGCTCTCCCAGGGGGCCAAGCCGGGGCTCGGCGGGATGTTGCCGGGGGCGAAGGTGACCCCCGAGATCGCCCGGATCCGGGGCATCCCGGTCGGCGAGGACTGCGCCTCCCCCTCTCGGCACTCCGCGTTCCACGACGTCGACTCGATGCTCGACTTCGTGGAGTTGCTCGCCTCCGAGACCGGTCTCCCCGTCGGGATCAAGAGCGCTGTGGGGGAGATGAGCTTCTGGCAGGAGCTGGCCCTGCTGATGGCGCGTGGTGATCGCGGGGTCGACTTCGTGACCATCGACGGGGGCGAGGGCGGGACGGGGGCGGCTCCCCTGATATTCACCGACTCGGTGTCACTGCCGTTCCGCATGGGCTTCTCCCGCGTGTACGGCACGTTCGCCGAGCAAGGTCTCACCGACGATCTCACCTTCATCGGCTCCGGAAAGCTCGGCCTGCCCGAGAACGCCGCCGTCGCCTTCGCCCTGGGTGTCGACATGATCAATGTCGCCCGTGAGGCGATGCTGTCCATCGGCTGCATCCAGGCGCAGAAGTGCCACACCGACAAGTGCCCCACCGGCATCGCCACCCAGGACCCGTGGCTGATGCGCGGCATCGACGCGCCTTCGAAGGCCACCCGCGCGGCGGTCTATCTGCGCACCCTGCGCAAGGAGCTGCTGAAGGTGTCGGGAGCTGTCGGCGTCGTCCACCCGGCGTTCATCACCGCCGACGACATCGAGATCATGAACGGCGACTACGACGCCCGTACGCTGGCCGGCGTCTACGGCTACAAGGACGGCTGGGGCGAACTCGGCCCGGAGCTCGCCCGGGAGATCACCGCACTGCTCACCCCCCGAACGGTCCCTCCGCGGAAGCCGCTCGGCTGACGTCCGGCGAATCGCCGGGGGGTAGCCGGGCGGTCGGAGCCAGGCGGTTCGTCGGGATCGCCGGGACGGCACGCGGCCGTCCGTCCGGCGTCACTACGTCGCGACCGGCCGCCCGTCCGGCGTCACTGCGCCGCGACCGTCCGTACGCCGTTGGCCCCGCCCGCCGGGACCGCCGCCGCGGCCGCCGCCGCGCCCACGAGCCCCGCGTCGGTGCCCATCAGCGCGGGCGCCACCGTGAGCCGCTGGACGAAGGAGAGCGTGGCGTACGTGCGCAGGGACCTGCGCAGCGGCGCCAGCAGGATGTCGCCCGCGCCCGCGACACCGCCGCCGATGACCGCGATGTCGATCTCGACCAGTGTGGCGGTGGCGGCGATGCCCGCGGCGAGTGCCTGGGCCGCCCGCTCGTACGAGGCGGTGGCCACGGGGTCGCCCGCCCGCGCGGAGGCGGCCACGGCCGCCGCCGTGGTGTCGCCGTCCCGGCCCGGCCGCCAGCCGTTCTCCAGGGCCCGCCGGGCGATGTTGGGGCCGCTGGCCAGGCGCTCGACGCAGCCGCGCGCCCCGCACGGGCACGGGTCGCCGTCCAGGTCGACACTGATGTGGCCGATGTGCCCGGCGTTGCCCGTGGGGCCGCGATGCAGCTTTCCGCCGAGCACGAGCCCGCCGCCGACGCCGGTGGAGACCACCAGGCACAGCGCGTTGTCGTAGCCCCGGGCCGCCCCGAGCCAGTGTTCGGCCGCCGTCATGGCCACCCCGTCGCCGACCAGCACGACCGGGACCCCGCCGGTGACCGCTCCGACCCGCTCCACCAGCGGGAAACCGCGCCAGCCCGGGACGTTGACCGGGCTGACCGTGCCCGCCGAGGCGTCGACCGGTCCCGCGCTGCCGATACCCAGGGCGCGCACCCCGGCCCACAGCGGTGAGGACGTCAGCTCGGCCAGGACGTCGCCCACCGCCCCCATCACCGACTCGGCGTCCTCCTGGGCGGGCGTCGACCGCCGGGCGCGTACGAGCAGGGATCCGTCGCGGTCCACCAACGCTCCGGCGATCTTGGTGCCGCCGATGTCGAGCGCGGCGACGAGGTGGGTATGCATCGGGGGCGACTCTCCGGAGGGGTGCGTGACGGGACCTGCGGCTTCGTTCGGTGTTCGTACCAGTCTCTCCCGCCATGACAACGTTGTCCAGGGCCTATGCTCGACGCCACAGCCTCCGGCACCCCTCCCACGCCGCCCGTGGGAGGGATGAAAGCACATCCGACCGACGACAGGACAGCGCATCGTGGCCGAGACCGCCCGTCATCCCGAGCCCCGCTACGGCACCAGACCGACCATGAAGGACGTGGCGGCCCGAGCCGGAGTGGGCCTCAAAACGGTCTCCCGGGTGGTGAACAGCGAACCCGGCGTCACGCCCGACACCGAGCGCCGCGTCCAGGAGGCGATCGACGCCCTCGGTTTCCGCCGCAACGACAGCGCGCGCGTGCTGCGCAAGGGACGGACCGCCTCCATCGGGCTCGTCCTGGAGGATCTCGCCGACCCCTTCTACGGCCCGCTGAGCCGCGCGGTCGAGGAGGTGGCGCGCGCCCACGGGGCCCTGCTGATCAACGGTTCCAGCGCCGAGGACCCCGAGCGGGAGCGGGAACTCGTCCTCGCCCTCTGCGCCCGCCGGGTGGACGGCCTGATCGTCATTCCGGCGGGCGACGACCACCGCTATCTGGAGCCCGAGATAAAGGCGGGCGTCGCCACCGTGTTCGTCGACCGCCCGGCGGGCCGGATCGACGCCGACATGGTGCTCTCGGACAGCTTCGGGGGCGCCCGGGAGGGCGTCGCCCACCTGGTGGAGCACGGCCACCGCAGGATCGGCTTCATCGGCGACCGGCCGCGCATCCACACGGCCACCGAGCGGCTGCGCGGATACCACGCGGCCATGACCGACGCGGGGATCACCGTCCAGGACGACTGGGTCTCGCTCGGTACGACCGACCCCGGCCGGGTCAAGGCCGCCGCCGAGGCCATGCTGTCGGGCCCGGAGCCGGTCACCGCGCTCTTCGCGGGCAACAACCGGGTGACCGTGACCGCCGTCCGCGTCCTCGCGGAGTGCGAGCGGCGCGTCGCCCTCGTCGGCTTCGACGACATCGAGCTGGCCGACCTGCTGGGCATCACCGTGGTCTCCCAGGACGCCGCCGCCGTCGGCCGTACCGCCGCCGAGCACCTCTTCCGCCGCCTCGACGGCGCGGGCCACGCGCCCGCCCGGGTGGAGCTGCCGACCCGGCTCGTCGCCCGCGGCTCGGGCGAGTTGCCGCCCGCCTGAGCCGGGCCGGGCGCCGCCCCTACGGGGCCGTCACCGTCAGGCCGCCCCGGCGGGGTGAGGCGAAGGCGTCCAGGTCCGCGCGGGTGAGGCCGGTGAGCCGGGCGACCTCCTCGGTGTCCAGCGCGCCGCAGTCGATCCCGCGCAGCAGGTAGCCGCTGAGGGCCTTGGCGGTGGCGGGTTCGTCCATGACGTCGCCGCCCGCCTTGGCCACGTAGGCGGCGAGACGGGAGGCCGCCTGGTCCAGGCCCTCGCGGTAGAAGGTGTAGACGGCGGCGTACCGGGTGGGCAGGTGGCCGGGGTGCATGTCCCAGCCCTGGTAGTAGGCGCGGGCCAGGGCGCGCCGGGTGAGGCGGTAGTGCAGCCGCCACGCGTCGTGGACCTGTTCCGGGGGGCCGACGGGCAGGACGTTGGTGGAGCCGTCGCAGACGCGTACCCCTGTGCCCGCGGCGGCCACCTGCATGACGGCCTTGGCGTGGTCGGCGGCCGGGTGGTCGCTCGCCTGGTAGGCGGGGCTGACGCCGACGCAGGCGCTGTAGTCGAACGTGCCGTAGTGCAGGCCCGTCGCACGCCCCCGCGCGGCGTCGATCATGCGGGCCACGGCGGCGGTCCCGTCGGAGGCGAGGATGGACTGGCTGGTCTCGATCTGGATCTCGAAGCCGATCCGTCCGTCCGGCAGCCCGTGGGCCGTCTCGAACGCCTCCAGGAGCCGCACGAAGGCGGTGACCTGCTCCGGGTAGGTCACCTTCGGCAGTGTCAGGACGAGGCCGTCCGGCAGCCCTCCGGCGCGCATCAGGCCGGTGAGGAAGATGTCCGTGGTGCGGATGCCCCGGTCCCGTACGGCGGCCTCCATGCACTTCACGCGGACGCCCGTGTACGGGGCGGCGGTTCCGGCGGCGTACGCCTCCGCGACCAGCCGGGCGGCGCGGGCCGCGGCCTCGTCCTCCTCGGCGTCGGGGCGGAACCCGTAGCCGTCCTCGAAGTCGATGCGCAGGTCCTCCACGGGTTCGCGCTCCAGCTTGGCGCGCACCCGGCCGTGGACGGCCTCCGCCAGCTCCGGCGGTACGGACAGGATCTCGGCGAACGCGGCGGCGTCGGGGGCGTGTTCGTCGAGCGCGGCCAGAGCCCGGTCGCCCCAGGAGCGGACGGTGCCGGCCTCGAAGGCGTCGGCGGGGACGTAGACGGTGTGCACGGGCCGGCGTGTGCCGGGGTCTCCCGGATAGCGGCGGGCGAGTTCGGCGTCCACCGCGGTGAGGGAGGCGCCGATCTCCGCGCCGACCGTACCCGCGAGGCTCGTCGCCACCTGCTCCTGCTGACCCATGACCATGCCCTCCACCCGCTCAAGGTTTCCGCTTGCCGGAATGAATCATCCGCATAGTGAAGTTATAAGTCCTCGGTCCGGGCGTCAATGGTGACCGGAACGGCCCGGGGCCGCGTGGTGAGGACACCACGCGGCCCCGGGCCGTCCAACTGGGTACGACTCTCGCGGCGGATCAGCCCTTGCGGGACGTGACCTCGTCGGTGAGCTGCGGGACGACCGCGAAGAGGTCGCCCACGACGCCGTAGTCGACCAGCTCGAAGATCGGCGCCTCGGCGTCCTTGTTGATCGCGACGATGGTCTTCGAGGTCTGCATGCCGGCCCGGTGCTGGATCGCGCCCGAGATGCCGGAGGCGATGTACAGCTGCGGGGAGACCGACTTGCCGGTCTGGCCGACCTGGCTGCTGTGCGGGTACCAGCCGGCGTCCACCGCGGCACGCGAGGCACCCACGGCGGCACCGAGCGAGTCGGCGAGCGCCTCGATGACCGCGAAGTTCTCCGCGCCGTTGACACCGCGGCCGCCGGAGACGACGATCGCGGCCTCGGTCAGCTCCGGACGCCCCGTCGACTCGCGCGGGGTGCGGGAGAGGACCTTGGTGCCGGTCGCCTTGTCGGAGAACGAGACGGTCAGGGCCTCGACGGCGCCCGCGGCCGGGGCGGCCTCCACGGCGGCCGAGTTCGGCTTGACCGTGATGACCGGAGTGCCCTTGGAGACACGGGACTTGGTGGTGTACGAGGCGGCGAACGCGGACTGCGTCGCGACCGGGCCCTCGTCACCTGCCTCCAGGTCGACGGCGTCGGTGATGATGCCGGAGCCGATACGGAGCGCCAGGCGGGCCGCGATCTCCTTGGCCTCCGCGGAGGAGGGCAGCAGCACGGCGGCCGGGGACACGGCGTCGTAGGCGGCCTGGAGGGCGTCCACCTTCGGCACGACCAGGTAGTCGGTGAACTCCGGGGCGTCGGCGGTGAGCACCTTGACCGCACCGTGCTCGGCGAGCGCGGCGGCGGTGTCGGCGGCTCCGTTGCCGAGGGCGACGGCGACGGGCTCACCGATGCGGCGGGCGAGCGTCAGCAGCTCCAGCGTGGGCTTGCGGACGGCACCGTCCACGTGGTCGACATAGACGAGTACTTCAGCCATGGGACTTCAATCTCCTGCGTGCGAGGGAGTACGGGGGCGAGGGAGGGAACAGCCGTGGGCCGGGCGGAACTCCGGGCCCGCGAGACCGCGTCTAGATGAACTTCTGCTCCGCGAGGAAGGCGGCCAGCTGCTTGCCGCCCTCACCCTCGTCCTTGACGATCGTGCCCGCGGTACGGGCCGGACGCTCCGCCGCCGAGTCGACAGCGGTCCAGGAACCCTCCAGGCCGACCTCGTCCGCCTCGATCTCCAGGTCCTCCAGGTCCAGGGACTCCACCGGCTTCTTCTTCGCCGCCATGATGCCCTTGAAGGACGGGTAGCGGGCCTCGCCCGACTGGTCCGTCACCGAGACCACGGCCGGCAGCGACGCTTCGAGCTGCTCGCTGGCGCTGTCGCCGTCGCGGCGGCCCTTGACCGTGCCGTCCTCGACGGAGACCTCGGAGAGCAGCGTGACCTGCGGAACGCCCAGCCGCTCCGACAGCAGCGCGGGCAGCACACCCATGACACCGTCGGTCGACGCCATGCCGCAGACGACCAGGTCGTAGCCGGTCTTCTCGATCGCCTTGGCCAGCACCAGCGAGGTGCCGATGACGTCGCTGCCGTGCAGGTCGTCGTCCTCGACGTGGACGGCCTTGTCGGCACCCATGGACAACGCCTTGCGCAGCGCGTCCTTGGCGTCCTCGGGACCCACCGTCAGCACGGTGATCTCCGCGTCGTCCGCCTCGTCGGCGATCTGCAGTGCCTGCTCGACGGCGTACTCGTCCAGCTCCGACAGCAGACCGTCGACGTCGTCCCGGTCCAGGGTCAGGTCATCGGCGAAGTGCCGGTCGCCGGTGGCGTCGGGCACGTACTTCACACAGACAACGATCCTCAAGCTCACGCCGGCTCTCCTACTGCATCGTCTTTTCTGGGCTGCCTTGTTGCACGCAGCATAGGCGCCTTTTGGGGCGGTTTCCGGTCGGGTCGACCGATGTGCCAAGCGAAATATTACTCGCCAGTACAGTCAGTGTTTTACCCATGAGCAAGCGCCTGGAACTGTGACCTTGCCAACGCGGCCGGTTCGCGGCGCCTGCTCGCGTTCAGTCTCGCAGAGCGGTGAACCGGCCTCGGTGGTAGATCAGCGGCCGGCCGTCGTCCGGGGGCTCGCCGAGAACCACCTCGGCGATCACGACGCGGTGGTCCCCCGCCGGGACGCGGGCCACGACGCGGCAGATCATCCAGGCGACGACACCGCCCAGCAGCGGTACGCCCTCGGGCCCGGCGCGCCAGTCGGTGGACGGCCCGAACCGGTCGGCGCCGCTGCGGGCGAAGGTGGCGGCCAGCTCCCGCTGGTCCTCGCCGAGTATGTGCACGCCGACGTACTCGGCCTCGGCGATCACCGGCCAGCTGGAGGAGCCGGTGCCCACGCCGAAGGAGAGGAGCGGGGGTTCGGCGGCGACGGAGCTGAGCGAGGTGGCGGTGAAGCCCACCGGGCGGCCGCCGGAGGCGGTGATCACCGCGACACCGGCGGCGTGCTGGCGGAAGACGGAGCGCAGCAGCTCGGGCGAGGCCGTACGGGGGGTGCCGGTACCGGTCGGGACGGTCATGCGGGAGTCCTCCTTCGAGGGGCGGGCGGGCGGGGTTCGTCAGACACCCGGACAACGCGCGCCGGCATGGCGCGTGAGGTCCACACAGGCCCGGCCGTGAAGAAGGAGTACTGGCGGCACCACGTCAGACTGACGACGCGTGGTGTGCACAGTCAAGCCCGTCCCACCAGGTGGGAGATGTGTCACGGCCCGTCACATCGCCTGGCCCAGGGCGGCGACGACGTCGGCGGTACGCGGTGTTCCGGCCGCCCGGCGCACGACGCGGCCGTCCGCGTCGAGGACCAGGACGGTCGGGGTCCGGCTGACACCCAGCCGGCGCACCAGCGTGAGACGCGCCTCGGCGTCGACCTCGACGTGGGCCACCCCCTCGACCATGCCCGCGACTTCGGCCAGGACGCGCCGGGTTGCCCGGCAGTGCTGGCAGAACGCGGTCGAGAACTGCACCAGCGTCGCCCGTTCCCCCAGCTCCGCGCCGAGTTGGGCGGCGTCCAGTGTGCCGTCGGCACCGTGCCCTCGCATTCCGCTCCCCTTCCGATTTCCGTCCTTGAGCATCAGCACCGGGCCGACGCATCGCATTCCCGCGGGATTCACGTGACGAGAATCTCCCGCTCAGGCCCCTGTGGGGCTGGCCACGGAGTCGCGCATGGGGCACGATCGCCACAATGCCGAAAACCTACGGCTGCGTAACTTCCGCCGGGAGAACCCTCCCGAGGCATTGAAGAAGGGTCTTCATCCAGATGGCAGAACTCGTCTATCGGCCGGTCATCGGCGCCGCTCGCACGCTGTTCAAGGCGCTCGACCTGAAGATCGACACACAGGGTTCGGAGCACATCCCGAAGACCGGTGGCGCGGTACTGGTGAGCAACCACATCAGCTATCTGGACTTCATCTTCACCGGACTCGGCGCGCTGCCGCAGAAACGGCTCGTGCGCTTCATGGCGAAGGACTCGGTCTTCCGGCACAAGGTCTCCGGACCGCTCATGCGCGGCATGAAGCACATTCCCGTCGACCGCAGCCGGGGTGAGGACGCCTACGCGCACGCGCTCGCGTCGCTGCGTTCCGGTGAGATCGTCGGGGTGTTCCCCGAGGCGACCATCTCCCAGTCCTTCACGCTGAAAAGCTTCAAGTCCGGTGCGGCGCGGCTGGCGCAGGAGGCCGGGGTCCCGCTGATCCCGATGGCGCTGTGGGGCACCCAGCGGCTGTGGACCAAGGGCCGCCCGCGCAACTTCCGGCGCAGCCACATCCCGGTCACGATCCGGGTGGGCGAGGCGCTGGACGCTCCCGCCGACCAGTACGCGGGTGCGATCACCCGCCGGCTGCGGGAGCGCGTGCAGGAGCTCCTCGAAGCGGCTCAGCGCGCCTATCCGGTGCGCCCCCGGGACGCGGGCGACACGTGGTGGGTGCCGGCCCATCTCGGCGGTACGGCTCCCACCCCCGCCGAGGTGCGCGAGCGCGGCTGAACCGGCGCCCGGCCCGCAGGGACCGCCGCGCTCCCGGCCCGGCTCTCCGGAGGCCCCCTTCCCGTACGGGAAGGGGGCCTCCGGCGGTCGGCCCGCCCCGCGCTCCGGCGGGTGTCACAGAGCGGTGGGGTAGTCGCGCCACAGTCCCGCGCGGTCCGGGGCCTCGCGCAGCGCCCGCAGGACCGCCGGGTGCGGTGCGGCGTGGACGGCCGGGTAGTCCACCTCCCCGTACTCCGCGCGCGGCACCCAGGCGAGCCGTTCCGGCCCGGCCGAGAAGTGGGCGTCCACGCCCGGCTTGTTGCCGCGCGGGTCCTGCCGTACCCAGCGGTCGCCGCCGGGGAGCCGTACCGCGATCAGGCCGTGGACGACCGGGTGCGCGCCGTCGTCGGTGAGCCGCTGGTAGCAGAAGCCGGTGGGGATGCCGGCGGCCCGCAGCAGGGCGGCCAGGGCATGCGCCTTGGCGCAGCAGATACCGGTACGGGCGGCCAGGACGTCGGACGCGCGCCAGGTGACGCGCGGGTCCCCGGTGTCCGAGGAGTGCGGGATGGTGTCGCGTACGTGGGCGTAGGCGGCGGCCGCGTATGTGTATGCGTCGAGGGTCTCGGCCCCGAGGCGCCGGGACGTCTCGTGGACGCGTGGATGGCCGTGGTCGACGGCCTCGTCGGCGGCGAGGTAGGCGGCGAGTTCGGGGTTCTGCTGGATCAGCTCCATGACGGGAGAGCATAGGTATACGGTCGGCCGCGTATCACTATCTTTACGGCCGACCGCATATCTATGTGACGCCTCTAGGCGGCCATCTCCTCCTTGAGCGCCTGGACGAACGCGTCGACGTCCTCCTCGCGGGTGTCGAAGGCGCACATCCAGCGGACGTCACCGGCCGGCTCGTCCCAGAAGTAGAACCGGAAGCGCTTCTGGAGCCGTTCGGACACGGCGTGCGGCAGCCGGGCGAAGACGGCGTTGGCCTGCACGGGATGGAGGATCTCCACCCCGTCCACCGCCCGGACGCCCTCGGCGAGCCGCCGGGCCATGGCGTTGGCGTGCCGGGCGTTGCGCAGCCAGAGGTCGCGGGCGAGCAGCGCCTCCAGCTGGACCGAGACGAACCGCATCTTGGAGGCGAGCTGCATCGACAGCTTGCGCAGGTGCTTCATGGCGCGGACGGAGTCCGGGGCGAGGACGACGACGGCCTCCCCGAAGAGCGCGCCGTTCTTCGTGCCGCCGAAGGACAGGACGTCGGCCCCGGCGACGGTGGTGAACGCCCGCATCGGAACGTCGAGCGACGCGGCGGCGTTGGCTATCCGCGCCCCGTCGAGGTGCACCTTCATCCCGCGTTCGTGGGCGTGGTCGCAGATCGCCCGGATCTCGTCGGGGGTGTAGACGGTGCCCAGCTCGGTGTTCTGGGTGATCGAGACGACCTGGGGCATCGCCCGGTGCTCGTCGTCCCAGCCGTACGCCTGGCGGTCGATGAGCTCCGGGGTCAGCTTCCCGTCCGGGGTGGGTACGGTGAGCAGCTTCAGGCCGCCCACGCGTTCCGGCGCCCCGCCCTCGTCCACGTGGATGTGGGCGGACTCGGCGCAGATGACGGCGCCCCAGCGGTCGGTCAGCGCCTGGAGGGCGACGACGTTGGCGCCGGTGCCGTTGAAGACCGGGAAAGCCTCGGCGGTGGGGCCGAAGTGGCTGTGCATGACCCTCTGGAGATGCCCGGTGTAGTCGTCCTCGCCGTAGGCGACCTGGTGGCCGCCGTTGGCGAGGGCGAGGGCCGCCAGGATCTCCGGGTGCGCGCCCGCGTAGTTGTCGCTGGCGAAACCGCGTACCTGGGGATCATGGTGGCGCCGGGCATCGGTCCTTACGTTTGCGGGGTCAGCCACAGGCGCGTTCCGTTCACTTCTCCGGCGGGCCTGTCCCAGACGTCGGCGATGGCCTCGGCCAGCTCCGTGACGTCCGTGAAGCCCGCGAACTTCGCATTCGGGCGCTCGGCGCGCATGGCGTCGTGCACCAGTGCCTTGACGACCAGGATCGCAGCCGCCGATGTCGGACCCGCGTCGCCCCCCGCCTTACGGAAGGCGTCACCGAGGGCGAGCGTCCAGGCCTCGGCCGCCGCCTTCGACGCGGCATAGGCCGCGTTGCCCGCCGTGGGGCGGCTCGCGCCCGCCGCGCTGATCAGCACGTAACGGCCCCGGTCGCTGCGCTGGAGGGCCTCCTGGAAGGCGAGCGAGGTGGACTGGACGGTGCGGATCAGCAGCTTCTCCAGGAAGTCCCAGTCGGCCAGACTGGTTCCCGCGAAGCTGGAGCCGCCGCGCCAGCCGCCGACGAGGTGGACCAGGCCGTCGATCCGGCCGAACTCCGCCTCGGTCCTGTCCGCCCACGCGCGGGCGGCGTCCAGGTCGAGCAGGTCCACGGTCTCGCCGGTGACGGTCGCGCCGCCGTGGGCGTACCGAGCGGCGTCCACCGCCTCCGCGAGCCGCTCCGGGTTCGAGTCGGACGCGACCACGGTCGCGCCCCGTTCGGCGAGGCTCAGCAAGGTGGCGCGCCCGGCCGGGCCCGCCGCGCCCGCGACCGCGACCACCGCACCTTCGAGCACGCCGCTCCCCTCGATGCCCGCTGTTGTCGCGTTCATGGCCACCGCCTCCTTGGAACCCTCGTTCACGCGGCTGCCCGCCCGGTCTCCGCCGCCGTGATCCCCTTGGTCGAGGCGATCACGTGCTTCAGCTTCTTGGCGAGCGCCTCATAGAACATGCTCAGGGGAAACTCGTCCGGAAGCACGTCGTCGACGAGCTTACGCGGGGGCTTTGTGAGGTCCAGGGCGTCCGGGCCCTTGGCCCAGCGGGATCCCGGGTGCGGAGAGAGGTAGCGGGCGACGAGGTCGTAGGCCGCGAACCAGTGCACCAGCTTGGGGCGGTCGATGCCGTCGCGGTAGAGCTTCTCGATCTCGGCGCAGAGCTGGTTGGTGATCTGCGGGGCGCGCGCCCAGTCGATCTTCAGCGTGTTGTCGGTCCAGCGCACCACGTCGTGCTGGTGGAGGTAGGCGAAGAGCAGCTGCCCGCCCAGCCCGTCGTAGTTGCGGACGCGCTCACCGGTGACCGGGAAGCGGAACATCCGGTCGAACAGCACGGCGTACTGCACGTCACGGCCCTGGGCGAAGCCGTCGGCGTCGAGCTTCACGGCCTCCTTGAAGGCCGTGAGGTCGCAGCGCAGCTCCTCCAGGCCGTACATCCAGAACGGCTGGCGCTGCTTGATCATGAAGGGGTCGAACGGCAGGTCGCCGTGGCTGTGGGTGCGGTCGTGGACCATGTCCCAGAGGACGAAGGCCTGCTCGCAGCGCTTCTGGTCGCCGACCATCTCGCGGATGTCCTCGGGCAGCTCCACGCCCAGCAGCTCGACGGCCGCCTCGGTCACCCGGCGGAAGCGGGCCGCCTCGCGGTCGCAGAAGATGCCTCCCCAGCTGAACCGCTCGGGGGCCTCGCGCACGGCGATGGTCTCGGGGAAGAGCACCGCGGAGTTGGTGTCGTATCCGGCGGTGAAGTCCTCGAAGGTGATGCCGCAGAACAGCGGGTTGTCGTACCGCGTCGACTCCAGGTCGGCGAGCCACTCGGGCCAGACCATGCGCAGCACGACCGCTTCGAGGTTGCGGTCCGGGTTGCCGTTCTGGGTGTACATCGCGAAGACGACGAGGTGCTGGAGGCCGTCGGCGCGGTTCTTCGCGGGCTGGAAGGCGAGCAGCGAGTCGAGGAAGTCCGGTATGCCGAAGCCGTCGTCGGCCCAGCGGCGCAGGTCCAGGGCCAGGGCACGGTGGTAGGCGGCGTCGTGCGGGAGGAGCGGGGAGAGCTCCTCGACCGCGGCGATCACACGTTCGACGGCGGCGGTGGCCGTTGCGGCGGTGGGGGCGTCCTCCGCGGCGAGGTCGATGGATCCGTCCTTGGACTGCCACGGGCGGATCTCTTCCACGGCACTCTTGAGCGTCGCCCAGGCAGGGTGCTCGACCACCCGTGGGGCAGAAGCTTTCGCGCCAGGAGCGGTGGCGTGCTCAAGAATTTCCGTCATGACACTTCCTTCACGGGAGAACCTGGCGTCTTACTCACCGTATCCGTGGCCGTCTCCATCGGACAAGTGGAGGCCAGAAAAATATCCGGCTACATCTCATCATCACCGCGATTTTTCCCGTCACACATCACTTCGACAACTTCTTCCGTCGTCGGCGCGGGCCCGACGACGCCCGGTGCGGGAGAACTGGTTCTCTGGGTAGGAGCACCGGGCCGGAAAGCCGACGACGTACGGAAGCAGGATGTCTTGACTTTTCTCACCATCGGCCATCGCGGAGTGATGGGCGTCGAACCGGAGAACACACTGCGGTCGTTCGCGCACGCCGAGCGGGCCGGCATGGACGCCGTCGAACTCGATCTCCATCTGAGCAAGGACGGCGCGCTCGCGGTGATGCACGACGCGGCCGTGGACCGCACGACGGACGGCAGCGGGCTGATCGCGGAGAAGACCCTGGCGGAGCTGCGCGCGCTCGACGCCGGGCAGGGCGAGCGGGTCCCCGTCTTCGAGGAGGTGCTCGACGCGGTCGGCTCACCCGTGCAGGCGGAGATCAAGGACGTGGCGGCCGCACGCGCGCTGGCCGAGGTGATGCTGCGGCGCGACCTCGCGAGGCGGGTCGAGGTGTCCTCGTTCCACGACGAGGCGGTCGCCGAGATCGCCCAGCTGGTGCCCGGGGTGCGCACGGTGCTCATCGCCAGCCGCTGGGGCGGGGACGTCGTGGACCGGGCGAAGGCGGTGGGCGCGGCCACCCTGGCGCTGAACATCCGCCGCCTCACCCTGGAGGTCGTCGAGCGGGCGCACGCGGAGGGTCTGAAGGTGATCGGCTGGGTGGTGAACACCGAGGACCACCTGCGGCTGGCGCACGCCCTCGGCCTGGACGGCGCGACGACCGACCACCCGGAGATCCGGCGCGCGGCCCGCGGCACCGGCTGATCCCGGGCCGTGGCCTGTTGGTCCCGGGTGCGAGGAGCATCGCGCCGGGCGGCCCGCGGCGCCGCCCGGCCACCGTGTCAGACCGTCGGCACGGTCAGAACTTCTTGACCAGCAGCTCGAAGGCGAGATCGTCGCGCTGCGGGACACCGAAGCGCTCGTCGCCGTACGGGAAGGGGCTCATCTCTCCCGTACGGCGGTAGCCCCGGCGCTCGTACCAGGCGATCAGCTCGTCGCGGAGCGAGATCACGGTCATGTGCATCTCGCCCACGCCCCAGTCCTCGCGGACCGCCCGCTCGGCCTCCGCGATCACGGCCTTGCCGAGGCCGCCGCCCTGGAGTCCGGGGTCGACCGCGAACATCCCGAAGTAGGCGGCGTCGCCCCGGTGTTCGAGCTGGCAGCAGGCGACCGTCACACCCTCGCGCTCGGCGATCATCATCCGCCCGGAGGGAGCGGTGATCACCTCGCGCACGCCGTCCGGGTCGGTCCGCTGCCCCTCCAGGAGGTGGGCCTCCGTCGTCCATCCGACCCGGCTGGAGTCGCCCCGGTACGCGGACTGGACGAGCCGCACGAGCGCGGGGACGTCCTCCTCGGTGGCGTCGCGGAAGGTGAGGCGCGTCTGCTCGGGGGCCGGTGCGGTGTCCATGGTGGCGTTCTCCGGAGTGTGTGACCGACGGTGCCGTCCGAGACTAACCCGGCGCGGAATGTGCCTCACGCCTCTCGGCGCGCTCCCCCAGTACGCCAGTGCGCCCCGGTAGAAGGGGCCTTGGCGGGGCATGGACGGGATGTACCGGCGTCGGACGGGACGGACCGGCGTCGTTCGCCGTAGGGGGTGGGTCGTGCACGGACCGGCGCTGTCCGGCTGGCTGCTGATGGTGCTCTGCCTGGTCGCGGGCGGGTACTGCCTGCTGCGCGCGCGCCACTGCGCGGTGCGTGAGCGGTCCTCCGCGCGCGCGGAGGCGGTCATGGGCTTCGGCATGGCCGCCATGGCCCTGCCCGCCGCGGTGCTCACGCCGCCGCGCTGGGGGTGGGCGGTGTACGCGGTGGTCTTCAGCGCCGCCTCGGTGCGCGCGCTCGCCGCGGCCCGGAGCGACGCGCACCACGCACACCACCTGGTCGGTTCGCTGGCGATGGTCTACATGGCGGTGGCCATGGCGCCCTGGGCCGCCGCCGGGGGGCACGGCGGGCACGCGGCCCACGGGGCGGGCGGAGCCGCCGGCGGTGTCCCTCTGCTGACCGGTCTGCTGCTGGCGTACTACGCGCTCTACGTCCTGCGCGCGGCCGGCCGGCTGATACCGGTGGCGGCGGCCCCCGCGGGCACCGCGGCGGCGGCCGGACCGGCCCTCACCTGGGGAGCGCGCCCCGAGCTGGCCCTGGCGTGCCGGCTGACGATGGGCATGGCCATGTTCGCGATGCTGCTCACCCTGTGAGACAGCCGCCCCGGCAAACCGTGTCCTACGTCACTTGACGCGCGCGGCCATATCGGTGGGTGCCGCGCCCCTCATAGGCTGGCGCCCATGTTGGTCTCCCTCGTGCTGCTGCTGCTCGGTGCGCTGGCCGCCGTCGTGGCCCCGAGCCTGATGGCACGGGCCCGCTGGCCGGAGCGCGAGCCGGTGGTGGCGCTGTGGGTCTGGCAGTGCGTGGTGGCGGCGGTGCTGCTCTCCTTCGGGCTCTCCATGACGTTCAGCGCGGCCGCCGCCTGGCAGGCCGTCCGGGGACAGGTCTTCGCGCCCGCCCCGCACGCCGTGGTGGAGGCGTACGCCCTGGGCGCGTACGGGCCGTGGTCGGCGGTCATCGCGGTGCTGCTGGCGCTCGGCGGGCTGTGGACGGCCGCCATGCTCGTACGGGAGGTCCTGCGGGCCCGCACCCGGCGCGGGCGGCGGCGCGCGGAGCTGCTGGTCCGCTCCCCGCTGATGCCGGGCGAGGAGCCGGGCGCGGGGCGGCTGGTGGTGCTGGAGGGTGAGCGCCCTGACGCGTGGTGGCTGCCGGGCGCGGCCCCTCAACTGGTCATCACCACCGGGGCGCTGGGCCGGTTGAAAGGCCGTCAGCTCGACGCGGTGCTCGCCCATGAGCAGGGACACGCGCAGGCCCGGCACGACTGGCTGCTGCACTGCTCGGGGGCGCTCGCGACGGGCTTCCCCCAGGTGCCGGTGTTCGCGGCCTTCCGTGACGAGATGCACCGGCTGGTGGAGCTGGCGGCGGACGATGTGGCGTCACGGCGCTTCGGCCGCCTCACGATCGCGCTCGCCCTGGTCGAACTCAACGAGGACCGGGGGGTGTTCGGTCCCGGGCCGGCCTCCGACGCGCAACTCCCGCTGCGAGTGGACCGCTTGCTCAGCCCGAGGGAGCGGCTCACCGCGGGACGGCGGCTGCGGCTGACGGCGGCCGCCGCGATGGTCCCGGTCGTGCCGCTGCTGGTGGCGTTCGTCCCGGCGCTCCGCGCTCTGGGCTAGCGGCGGGGGTGTCGGCGCGAATCGCCGCCCATGCGGTCCCCTCCGCCCCTTCCGGCTGCCGACGACCGCCCGGCGCCGCGTACCGGCTTCGCGTGTACGGCGCCGTCCCGCCGTCCAGCCGTCCCGCTCCCCCGCCGTTCCTGGTCACGGTGGCGGTGGTCGTCCTGTGGCGGGGCGGCCGACGGACGCAGTTCGCTCCGTGCGGGTTCCGCGCGAGACGTGAAGGATTCCGGGAGGAGATGTGAGAGATCTCCCGTCTCCGGACGGCGCGGGAAGCCGTGTCCGGCCTTAGCCTGGAGGCATGTCCCCGTACCCGAACATGTCCGTTCCCGTGCGCCCCGCCTCCGTGGTCAATGAAGAGATCCGCGAACTGTGGCAGCGCTCGGGCGGTCTGCTGTCCCCGGAGGACGAGAGGGAGTACCAGCGGCTGCTGGTGGAATGGTCCGCGGCGGCCGGTACCACCGTACGGCCGGACGCCGGGGCCGAGACCGGCTGAGGGGCGCTTCCGGGCCGGGACCCGGCCGAGGCCTCTCCGGACGGGCGGAGACCGGCCGGTGGCGCGCCCGTACCGGGAAGGGTGGCGCGCCCGTACCGGCACAGGTGTCCCGCCGGGCGGGAGGCCGCTCGACGGGACACCTTTTCTCCTCCGGATCGCGGTCGCGGGGGCGGTCAGCGGCCGAAGTACTCCGGCTGCGTCTGCACGTTGAGCTCCGTCAGCCGCACCTTCTTCGCCGGGTCCGTACGCCGGTCGTTCAGTTTCAGGACGTCGAGGCCCTTGGCGATGTCGTTGGAGTAGATGTAGCCGTTGTAGTAGTACGCCGACCAGGGGCCGGCCGTGGTGACCGCGTCCGTGGAGACCGGGCCGCGCTCGAAGTAGGCGATCTCCTTCGGCTTGGAGGAGTTGGTGAAGTCCCATACGGAGACCCCGCCCTGGTACCAGGCCTGGACCATCAGGTCCTTGCCCTTCACCGGGATGAGCGATCCGTTGTGCGCGACGCAGACCTCGGTCTCGGCCTGCGGGCGGTCGATCTTGAAGTAGCTGCGGAAGACGAGCTTGCGGTGGTCGCCCCGGCCCTTGATGTCGTAGATGCCGTCCGCACCCCGGTTCGGACCGACCTCGTCGTTGCAGGTGGCCGCGCCGCCGCCGCCGAGCTCATCGGTGAAGACGACCTTGTCGGCCGTCTGGTTGAAGGTCGCGGAGTGCCAGAACGCGAAGTTCACGTTGTCCTGGACGCGGTCGATGACCTTCGGGTGTTCCGGGTCCTTGACGGAGAACAGGATCCCGTCGCCCATGCAGGCTCCCGCCGCCAGGTCCTTCGACGGCAGCACCGTGATGTCGTGGCAGCCGGTGGTCTGCGACACCCCGGGGTTGGTCGGCGCGCCGGGGTTCCCGCCGTCCGGGAAGAGGACCGGGAAGTTCACGACCCGGGACTTCTCCGGCGCCTTGCGCGGCACCTTGATGACGGAGATCCCGTCGTGCGGCGGCTGGCAGTCCGGGAAGGCCGCGTTCGGGGCGTACGAGGAGACGTAGATGTACACGTCCGAGCGCTTCGGGATGATCGTGTGGGTGTGCGAACCGCACGCGGTCTCGACGGCGGCGACGTACTCGGGGTGCCGCTTGTCGCTGATGTCGAAGACCTTCATGCCCTCCCAGGAGGACTTCTCCGTGGCGGGCTGGGTGGTGCTGGAGCAGGAGTCGTCGCTGCGCGAGGAGTCCGTGGACAGGAACAGCAGGTTGCCCGAGACGGAGATGTCGTTCTGCGAACCGGGGCAGAGCACCTGCGCGACGGTCTTCGGCTTCTTCGGGTTGCTGATGTCGAAGATCCGGAAGCCGTCGTAGTTGCCGGCGTAGGCGTAGTTCCCCTGGAACGCGATGTCCGTGTTGAGCCCTTGCAGCGCGTCCTTGGGGACGTTGGTGAGGTGCTCGATGTTGTCGCTGTGGACGATCTCGTCCACACCCGGCACCTCGCCGCTTCTGATGGCCGCCTCCGCCGCCGCTTCGGCCTGCCGGCTCACGGAGACGCCGGTGGTGGCGGTGTCGCCGGGATCGGGCGTCGCGGCCGCGGGTCCGGCCGTGAACAGCGTGGCGATGAGCCCGGCAGCGGCTGCCGCCACTCCGAGGCGTCTGCGCCGCACGCTGGTGGTGTGCAACGAGGTCACTGTTGTCCTCCCTTGTGTCCGTCCGCGGGTGAACGGTTGCTGGACCCCGGCAGTATCGCTCGCATCATGTACACACCAACAGGTGGCAACACAGACGTAACAAAAGTTTCCGGTCGGCGCCCTGTGGAAGGTGTTAGGACGGTCTGCGACACACCAAGTGGCTCAGGAGGTCGATGTGTTGATAGCCCGTCACATGGCGCGTGGGCGTGCGGCCGCGCTCGGGACGCTCGTGGTCGCCGCCCTTGCCCTCGGGGGCTGCGACGCGGACGGCGGTGACGAGGCGGCCTCGAAGGCCACGGGCCCCGCGGTGGTGGCGCCGGGCAGACCGGGCGAGCCGGCCAGGACCCTCTCCCCCGCCGAGGCGGTGAAGGCCGCCGGGGACGACACCCCCAACTCCGCCGACTTCCGGTACGCGCGGATGATGATCGAGCACCACGAGCAGGCGGTCGTCATGACCTCACTCGTGCCGGAGCGCGCCTCCTCCACGCCCGTGAAGCGGCTGGCGGAGCGGATCGCGGCGGGCCAGCGGCCGGAGATCGGTGCCATGGAGGGCTGGCTGACCAACAACGGCGGCGACGGGCGCGCCCCGGAGCCGCACGACCACTCCGCCATGGCCGGGATGGCGACCGAGGCCCAGCTGAAGGAGTTGCGGGCGTCCCGCGGCAAGGAGTTCGACCAGTTGTTCCTCACCCTGATGATCACCCATCACCAGGGAGCGATCACCATGGCCACCGAGGCCCTGTCCCACGGCAACAACGTGCTGATCGAGGAGATGGCCGACGACGTGATCGCCCAGCAGACCGTGGAGATCGGCCGGATGCGCACCCTGCTGACCTGACCGTCCGGCAGGCACGGAAGGGACCGGGCACGGAAGGGACCGGGCACGGAAGGGACCGGGCACGGAAGGGACCGGGCACGGAGGGGACGGCGGCGGACGGGGGCCGCGGCGGGGTCAGCCCTCGCCGAGGCGTTCCGCCTGGAGGCGGGCCGCGGCCAGCACGCTGTCCAGCAGCCCCGGGAAGAGGTCGTCCAGGTCCTCGGACCGCAGCACGCTCATCTTCGCCGTGCCCCGGTAGATCTGCCGGATGACCCCGCTCTCCCGGAGCACCCGGAAGTGGTGCGTGGTGGTGGACTTGGACACCGGGAGGTCGAAGTGGGAGCAGGCCAGTTCGTCCCCCGCGCCCGCGAGCCGTCGCACGATCCGCAGCCGGACCGGGTCGGAGAGCGCGTGGAGCACACCCTCGACGCGGATCTCCTCGCGCGGGGGATGCGCGAGCGCGCGGGCGTTCGGCGTCACGGTGGCTCCCTTTCGTCCTGGCTCTCCATGGTACGAGAGGTGTCGTACGCTCCGGTCGCCGTGGGCCGGTCGGCCTTCCGGTCGCGGCGCCGGGCCCGGGTCGCGACCACCAGCCGGGCCCGGGGACTGCCGTCCGCCCGCCGCCCGAGCTCCTCCAGCGGCAGCAGCCGCACCCCGAAACCGGCCGCCACGAGGTCGTCCACCACCCCGGCCAGCGGAAACGTGCGGTAGTACATGATGAACCTCGGGCGCCACAGCGCGTTGCGCACCCGCATGGCACCGTCGAATCCGAGCATCGCCCAGTACGCCCGCGAACCGGCCTCGGGCGGCGCGCCGACCGGGAAGACGAAGCTGCCGCCCGGCCGCAGCGAGGCGTGCACCTGGGCGAACAGGCCGGGCCGCTCCCGGGGCAGGAAGTGCCCGAACGCCCCGAGGCTCAGCGCCAGGTCGAAGACGGGGCCGAAGGGCAGCGCCCGCGCGTCGGCGCGGACCCAGTCCACGGCGGGGCCGCCTCCGCCGTCCGCGTGGGCGGCCCGCGCCACGGCGAGCATCCCGGCGCTGAAGTCGACACCGGTGACCCGCCTCCGGCACAGCCCGCGCAGGACACCCGCACCGGCCCCGGTGCCGCAGCAGACGTCCAGCCCGCTGTCGAACGGGCCGAGCGGCCGCACCGCGCGGGCGACGGCGTCGAGCACCCGGTCCGGCGTCCGGTAGGGGGTCAGGTCGAACTTCGGGGCGAGCAGGTCGTACCCGCGCATCGTGGAGGAGAGCGCCTGGACGGCCAGTTCGCGCAGGGTGGGCCCGTGAGGAGTGGACATCGCCGTCAGCGTACCGGCCGGGCGTCGCCGGACCGGAGCACGCCCCGCGCCGGACGGCGGCCCGGACCGCGTGACCCCACGGGCACCGTCGTCCGGACGGCGTGACCCCACGGGCAGCGTCGTCCGGGCCGCGCACCCGCGCCGGGCGGCCGCCGGACGGCGGCGTCCCCGCGGGCGCCGGGTCAGATCGCGTACCCGTACGGCTTCGGTGCCGCGACCTCGCCGGCCAGCGCGCGCGCCGCGTTGCGGGCGAAGTAGGGGTCGCGCAGCAGTTCCCGGCCGAGCAGGACGGCGTCGGCCTGGCCCTCGGTGAGTATCTTCTCCGCCTGCACGGGGTCGGTGATCAGCCCGACGGTGGCCACCGGGAGGTCCGTCTCGGCGCGGACCCGCGCGGCGAAGGGCACCTGGTAGTGCGGGCCCACGGGGATCCGGGCCTTCGGCGCGATGCCGCCGGTGGAGACGTCGAGCAGGTCCACACCGTGGGCCCGCAGCTCGCGGGCCAGCCGCACGGTGTCGTCGGCGGTCCAGCCCTCGCGCTCGTCGTCGGGGTTCTCGGTCAGCCAGTCGGTGGCGGAGATCCGGAAGAACAGGGGCAGTTCGTCGGGCCAGACGGCGCGTACCGCGTCCACGACCTGAAGGGCGAGACGTGTCCGGTTCTCGAAGGAGCCGCCGTAGGCGTCGGTGCGGTGGTTGCTGTGCGGGGAGAGGAACTGGCCGATCAGATAGCCGTGCGCGCCGTGGATCTCCGCGACCTGGAAGCCCGCCGTGAGGGCCCTGCGGGCGGCGTCGGCGAACTGGCCGACGATCTGCTGGATCTCGTCGGTGGTCAGCTCGGTGGGGACCGTGTGGCCCGTGTCGTGCGCGAGAGGGCTCGGGGCGACGGGCTGCCAGCCCTCTCCCGAGGGGTCCGCCGGGGCGACGGGTGCCCCGCCGCGCCAGGGGCGCCCGGTCGAGGCCTTGCGTCCGGCGTGGCCGAGCTGGATGCCGGATACCGTGCCCTGCTCGGCGAGGAACCGGGTGATGCGGCGGAAGGCCTCCGTCTGACGGTCGTTCCAGATGCCGAGGTCGGCGGCGCTGATCCGGCCCTCCGGGCTGACCGCCGTGGCCTCGACCAGGACGAGGCCGGTGCCGCCGGCCGCGCGGGAGGCGTAGTGGGCGAAGTGCCAGTCGCCGGGCACGCCCGCGTCCGGCCCCGAGGTCTCGGCGCTGTACTGGCACATCGGTGCCATCCAGACGCGGTTGGGAACGGTCAGCGACCGCAGGGTGTAGGGCTCGAACAGCGCGCTCACGGGGGGCTCCGCTTTCCTCGGGTGCGACGGGCAGGGGCACGGCGCGGACCGGGCGGGCCGGACCGTGACTCGTACGAGAAAAACCGTACTACGGGATTCGCCGTATTACGACATCCGCCGTACTAGTAGCTCCCGGCCGGGACTCCCCCGTTCCTCGCGCACCTCCGCCGTCCCACTACCCCCGCCGCGCCCTCCGCCTGAGCCTGATGGCGGTCTCGGCGGCGTACACCTGGCTCCAGGTGCGGCGGCCGCCCTCCGAGGCCCAGGTCACCTGGACGTCGGCGCCGTCCGTCCGGACGGCCTCGACCGTCATCACCCGCTCACCGTCGCGGACGTCCCCGCGAAGCAGTTCGCGCGCCTGGACGGTGACGGGCTCCGAGCGCTCCTCCTCCGCCTCCCGGGCCGCCGCGAGGAGCGCCGCGGCCAGTTCCCTGGCCGCGGCCGGGGAGCAGGACCAGCCGGTGCGGCCCGAAGGGGCCTCCATCCGGATGCCGACCACCGGCCCGCCCCCGGACGGACCCCCGTGCGGCGGCCCCTCGGGGCCGGGGGCCACCTCCAGCGTCACACCGTGCCCTTCGGTGTCCTCGATCCGGATGCCCATCCGCTCCTCCTCCCGCTCCGGCCGGCCCGGCTCAGCTCAGCCGGAGGCTCTCCGGCGGGCCCAGGTAGCTGGGCTTGAGGCCGCCGGTGTCGACCACGAGGTTCTGCAGCATCACCGTCGGGTCGACCATCCAGAATTTCAGCACATGCGCCCCGGCCCGGCCGACGCGGTGCACGGTGGCGGTGCGGTTGACGTTGTCCGAGGTGGTGCGGGCCCACTGCGGGTTCATGGTCCCGTCGTCGGAACCGGTGACCGCCGTGATGTTGACGGACCGCGGCGCGTCGTCGTCGAAGGAGACGGCGTAGGTGAGCCCGTCGGAGGCCAGCGTGTTGTTGCGGGGCGAGAGATACGCCCAGACCGTGACCGGCCCGGTCGTGAACAGGCTGAGCCGGTACTCCAGCCGGGGCCCCTTCCCGCCCGGGGTCTGGCGGGGCGCGGTGACCGGGAAGGGTTCCATGCCCGCGCCGGTGCGGCCGATGCCGGGGACGCGCCGCCAGGAGATCCCGCCGCGCCCGACCGCCCGGTGGAAGTGGTCGGCCTCCATGGAGACGTATCCGTTGGCCTCGACGAACCCGGAGAGCCGGGCGCGGTCCGTGCGGGGGCGGTCCACCACGGCCCGGACGACGACCTCCCGGCCGCCGGGGCCCGTGACGGTGACCGGGACCCGGGTGAGGCCCATAGGCGCACGGGACCAGTCGACCCGGAAGGTGACGCGGGTCTGGGTGTCCACTCGGCCCCGGGTCCGGTCCGCGAGCAGCCAGGACGCGCCCGTACGGATCCGGACGTCGAAGGGGACCGTGCCGCGGTTGAACACCTCGACGTACTGCGCGGGCTGGCTCTGGTACGGGCTGAAGACCGGCAGTTCCGGCTCGCCGCCGTTCCCGGCACCGCCCGGCCACCAGTGCTCCGAGCCGTCGACGGCCACGCCCATCTCGGCGCGCCGGGGCAGGGTGATGCGCCGGACGGCCGGGAAGATCTCGTCCGCGATCGCCACGTCGTTCAACTCGGGCTGCTGCCAAGGGGCGTTGGGGCCGTAGCGGGCCACGTCGCCGTACCCGATGTGCGGCTGGCTCTGGAAGCCCTCCCACTTCCCGTCGGCGATCTCGTGGTCGAAGCGCCGTGCCAGGGCGAAGTCGTCGGCGAGGCGGTCCTCGGCGGTGGCCGCGAGGGTGTTGGTCAGGGCGCGGCCCTGCGGCGCGTAGTGCAGGTTGGTGAACTCCGCCTCGCGCAGGGCGTACAGGTTGGCGGTGGCCCGTACGGCGTAGCCCACCAGTTCGTACCAGGCGTCCTGGGCGGACGCGGGGAGTTCACGCCGGACGCGTTCGGCGGCCTTGTCGAGCCGCTGCCAGTCCTGGGTGACGCGTTCCAGCTCGCGGTAGTCCACCAGGCTGAAGGGGGTGGCCTCGTCGTCGTACACGACGGCCGAGGAGTCCGTCGCGGGGTCCTTGGCGGGGTCCAGGGTGATCCTGCGGTTGAGCAGTTCGGGCTTGCGGCGGGACTGGAGCGCGGAGTACGTGCGCAGCACGGCGGCGATCTCCTCGGCATGCTTCTCGCCGAAGTTCTGCCGGGCGTAGCCCTCCTCCCACTCCGGGAGCCTCTCCAGCGGCCAGCGCTCCGGATTCCAGGCGTAGTCCAGGAAGAACTGGGTGGGCAGTTCGTTGCCCTTGAGGTCACCGACGTTGGTGACCCACAGCCCGTGGTTGCCGTACGCGGCGCTCTGGTGGAGCTGGTCCCACATGTTGGGGAGCGAGGTGGTGTCGACCCACTTGTAGTTGCGGCCCACCCCGACGTAGTCGAAGTGGTAGTAGAGGCCGTAGCCGCCCGTCCGGTCGTCCTTGCCGAGGTCGGGCAGCATGCGGATGTTGGCCCAGTTGTCGTCGGTGAGGACGACGGTGACGTCGTCGGGGACGCGCAGGCCCCGGTCCCAGTAGTGCTGGACCTCCTTGTAGAGGGTCCACACCTGGGGGACGGCGGTCTCCGAGCCCAGTTCCTCGGCCAGGATCGCGCGCTGGGAGGCGATGATCTCCCGCATCAGCTCGATGCCGTCGCCGTCCGGCAGGCTGACGTCGCCGTTGCCCCGCATGCCGAGGGTGACGACGCCCTCGAAGTCCTCGTCGGCCATGCGGCGGACGCCTTCGCGCCAGTAGGTCTTGACGGCGTCGGCGTTGCGGCGGAAGGACCATTCGCCGGTGCCGCCGTAGGGGTCGTGCCCGGGGGTGGTGATGTTCCCCTCGGCGTCGCGTACGGCCGCGACGGCGTGCCGGTTCCACTCCTCGATGCCCCGCATCATGGGCGCCTCGTGCGAGGTGCCCATGACCACGCCGTACGCCTTGGCGGTGGCGTGGTTGAGCGGGTCGTCCTCGGCGAAGGCGCGTCCCCACACGGCCGGCCACAGGTAGTTGGCCTTGAGGCGCAGCATCACCTCGAAGACCTTGGCGTAGAAGCCGGCGTTGAAGCCTCCTTCGTGGCCGGGGGCCTTGCCGGGGCCGAAGTAGGCCGGGGCCCAGGTGCCGAGGGCGGGGTTCTCGTCGTTGACGAAGAAGCCGCGGTACTTCACGGCGGGGGTGCCCTGGCTGTACCGGCCGGGCAGGACGTACAGCGCGTCGCGGTGGACGGGGACGACGTCGTCCCACCAGTACCAGGGGGACACGCCGATGCCCCGGGAGACGTCGTACGCGCCGAAGACCGTGCCGCGCTGGTCGCTGCCCGCGACGACGAAGGCGCGGTCGACACCGGGCAGCGGCCGCTCGACGACGGTCTGGAGGCTGGTCTCCCAGGCGCCCTTGACGCCGGAGACGTCCAGCTTGCCGGTGGCGATCAGCCGGTCGATCAGCGGGCTGCGGCCGATGGTCCCGAGCAGGACGATCTCGCGGGCCTTCGCCGGGGCGGCGTGGGCGAGCGCCGGGCGGACGCCGGTGACCCGCTCGATGTCGTCGCGGAGGTCGCCGGCCACCCGGATGACTCCCGGGTGGTCGCGGTCGCTGACCACGACCGGTACCGCCCGGCCGCTCTTGACCAGGGCGAACGCCCCGGAGCGCGGGGTGAAGGAGATGTAGGCGCCGGGGTCGGTCGGGCGTACGGTGCCGGTTCCGGCCGGACCGTGGGGTGTCGCCCCGGCCTCGCCGGTGAGCCCTGTCAGCGACCCGAGTGGTGTCGCCGTCAGCGCGGTGATCCCGAGGCCGGCCCCGAGGAGCGACCTGCGGCTGGTGTGGTGCGGGGTGTGCTGGTCCATGCTGGATCTCCCCATGGGTGCGTGTGCGTGACGAGCAGGCCCGCGGTGTACGGGGGCGCGGGGCCAGGAGGGCGGGTCAGTGGGTGGTGCGCCGGGCGCGGGGGCCGGGAAGGCGGGGCAGTCGGTGGTGCGCCGGGCGCCGGGCCGGGAAAAACGGGTCAGTCGGGGGTGCCGGGTGCGGCGGCGGGCCGTGGGGCGGGGTCCGCCGTGGGCCTCTCGTCCCCGCCGCCCGCGGGCGAGAGCGCGGCCACGATCGCGTCCGCGGTGTCGTCGGGCTCCGGGCTGATCAGGCCGACGACGAGGTAGACCACGAGCGAGGTGGCGAGCGGGGTGACGATCACGAGCGTCTGGTCGGCGCTGTCCAGCACGAACTTGACGAGGACGTAGCCGAGCAGGCCGAGCGCCCAGGAGGACAGGGCGGCGCGGGGCCCGAACCGCCGGAAGGCGGGGAGCAGTCCGAGCAGCATCGGGATGGAGATGGGGCCCATCACGGCCGCCACCAGTCCGACGATGATGCCGAGGACGCCGCCGAAGTGGTCGGCCTCGACGGCGACGGCCATGCTGACGGAGATGAAGACGACGGTGCAGACGCGGGCCAGGAGCAGCGCGGTGGCCGGGGGCAGTTCCCTGGCGCGGCGCACCACGGCGGGGATGATGTCGCGGGTGACGACCGCGGAGACGGCGTTGGCGTCCGAGGAGGCCATCGCCATGGTGTGGGAGAACATCCCGGCCAGCGTCAGGCCGACCAGCCCGGCCGGCAGATAGGACTCGGCCATCAGCGCGTAGACCTTCTCCGGGTCGGCGATGTCCGGCATCAGGACGGCCGCCGCGACCGGCGGGAACAGCAGCACGGCCGGCCACACCACGTACAGCAGGGCGGAGAGGCCGGCCGAACGGCGGGCGGCCTTCGGGGAGTCCGTGGCCATGTAGCGCTGGGCCAGGTTCCACATCCCGCCGTTGTACTCGAAGAGCTTCACGACGACGTACGCGCCGAGGAAGGTCGCGGTGTAGGGGCCGACGAGTGGTTTCCCGTGCCCGTCGGGCAGCCGGTCCCAGAGGGTCACCAGGCCCGCCGGTCCGTCGCCGAGCCGGTCCAGGACCACCCAGAGCATCGCGAGGGCGGCGAGGCCCTGGATGAGGAACTGCCCGAAGTCGGTGAGCGCGTCGGCCCACAGCCCGCCCACGGTGCAGTACAGCAGGGTGACGATCCCGGTGAGCAGGATGCCCACCGTCATGGACACGCCGGTGAAGACGTTCAGCAGCACGGCCACGGACGCCCACTTGGCGGCGACGTCGAAGACCTTGAGCAGGGCGCCGCTCCAGGCGAGCGCCTGCTGGGTGGGTATGTCGTAGCGCCGGGCGAGGTACTCCAGCGGTGAGGCGACCGCGTACCGCTTCCGGAGCCGCTGCCAGCGGGGGGCGAACAGCCAGGCCCCCACGGCGGTGCCGAAGGCGAGGGGCAGGAACGCCCATACGTAGACGGTGATGCCGTAGCTGTAGGCGATCGCGGCGTACGCGACGAAGACGGCGGCGCTGTAGCCGGACATGTGGTGGGAGATGCCGGAGAGCCACCAGGGCATCTTGCCGCCGCCGGTGAAGTAGTCGCTGACGTTGCCGACGCGGCGGTGCGACCAGAGGCCGATGAGCAGCATCACCAGGAAGTAGCCGCCCAGGGCGGCCCAGTCGAGCATGGCCATCGAGAACTCCTTGCTGTGCGTCGGGCGCGCCGCGGCGGGTGGGGGTTCCGCCGCCCGCGCCGGCTACCAACGGGGCGTTTTCTTCTCGTAGTCGGGGTCGATCCGGCGCATGTATCCGGTGTCGTCCCGGTTGCGCAGTCCGCACGCGAGGTACTGCTCGTGGAGCCGGGCGAGCGCGTCGCGGTCCAGTTCGACGCCGAGACCCGGACCGGTCGGGACGCGTACGGCGCCGCCGGTGAAGCCGAGGGCGCCGGGGACCACCACGTCCTCGCTCTTCCACGGCCAGTGGGTGTCGCAGGCGTAGGTGAGGTTCGGGGTGGCGGCCGCCAGGTGTGTCATGGCGGCCAGGCTGATCCCCAGATGGGAGTTGGAGTGCATGGACAGGCCCATGCCGAAGGTGTCGCAGATCCCGGAGAGCAGCCTGGAGCGGTGCAGACCGCCCCAGTAGTGGTGGTCGGAGAGCACCACCCGCACCGCGCCCCGTTCCACGGCGGGCGCCAGGTGCCCGAAGGCGACGACGCACATGTTCGTGGCGAGCGGGACCGGGGTCTCGCGGGCGACCCCGGCCATCCCGTCGAGCCCGGGGGTGGGGTCCTCCAGGTACTCCAGGACGCCTTCCAGCCGGCGGGCCACCTCGATCGAGGTGGGCACGGTCCAGGCGGCGTTGGGGTCCAGCCGCAGCGGCACCCCGGGAAACGCCTCGCGCAGGGCGAGGACCGCCTCGATCTCCTCCTCGGGCGGTCTGACCCCGCCCTTCAGCTTGATCGCGGTGAAGCCGTACTCGGTGATCATGCGCCGGGCCTGGGCGACGAGGGCCTCCGGGTCCAGCGCGGCTCCCCAGTCGTCGGGGGTGCCTCCCGGGTGGCCGGCCCACTTGTAGAAGAGGTAGGCGCTGAACGGGACGTGGTCGCGGACCGCGCCGCCGAGCAGATCGCTGACGGGCCGTCCCGCGGCCTTGCCCTGGATGTCCAGGCAGGCCACCTCGAAGGGCGAGAAGACCCGGTCGACGGCGCTGCTGGTGGTGATCATCCCGGTGAGCCCGGATCCGTCCGTGCCGCTGTCGCCGGCCAGGACCCCGGCCAGTGCGCGGTGCATCGCGCCGAGCGCGTACACGTCCATGCCGGTGAGGGCGTCCGCGGCGGCTCGCAGGCGGCGCAGGTGCCCGTCGTCGGCGTAGGTCTCGCCGAGACCGGTCAGGCCCTGGTCGGTGGCCACCTCGACGATCGCCCGCAGCGCGAAGGGTTCGTGCACGCCGACCGCGTTGAGCAGCGCCGGGTCCCGGAAGGCCACGGGGGTGATCGTGACGCCGGTGATCCTGATGTCCGTCATGTCCGTCGCCTCTTCCTCCGCCGTGGGTGGTGGCCGGCCGGGCCGATCACGGCCGCTATTGTCCTGTTCATGACATCACTCTCTCCGGAAGGCGCCCGGAGCGGGACGTCCGCACGCCCGCGCCGGACCGCCTTCGAAAGTTTCGGCGCGGCTCCGGGCGGGGGCGGCCGCGTCACTCGCGGCCGCCCCCGCCGTCAGTCCGCCGCGGACACCGGGGCGGACGAGGTGGCGCAGACCAGGGTGCGCCGGTGGTCCACGGTGCGTTCGGGGCCGGTGAGGCGCAGCCGGACCGTGTGGCGGACGTCCGCCGGATCGCTGGAGGCGGCGAAACGCAGCTCCAGGTCGCCCGGTTCCACGATCCGGGTCCCGCGGGTCCCGGTGAAGGAGACCAGGTCCGCGTGGAAGCGGAAGCGGACCCGCCGGGACTCCCCGGCGGCGAGCGGCACCCGCGCGTAGCCGATCAGCCGCGACTCGGGGCGGGTGGTCTGGGCGACCGGGTCGTGGACGTAGAGCTGCACCACCTCGGCGCCGTCGCGGTCGCCGGTGTTGGTGACCGTGAGGCCGAGGTCCGTCCCGCCGTCGGTGGGCAGTTCGTCCGGCGCCCCGGAGACCGGTCCCCAGGCGAACGAGGTGTACGACAGTCCGTGGCCGAAGGGGTGGAGCGGGGTCGGGTCCAGGTTGCTGACCCCGCTGGCCCGGCCGAGCGGCGGCTGGAGGTACGTCCACGGCTGGCCGCCGGGGCTCCTCGGGATGCCGATGGGCAGCCGCCCGGAGGGGTTGACCCGCCCCGACAGGATCCCGGCCAGCGCCGGCGCGCCCTCCTCACCGGGGAAGAAGGCCTGCACACAGCCGGCCAGCCGGTCCGCGTGCGCGCCGAGCGCGTACGTACGTCCCGTGAGGAGCACCAGGACCACGGGGGTCCCCGTCTCCAGGAGCGCGTCCAGCAGCTCCGCCTGGCGTCCGGGCAGCGCGAGGTCGGCCGCGTCGCAGCCCTCGCCCGAGGTGCCGCGGCCGAACAGCCCGGCCCGGTCGCCCAGTACGGCCACGCAGACGTCGGCGTCCGCGGCCAGCGCGGCGGCCCGGTCGATGCCGGACGTGTCGTCGCCGTCCACGTCGCAGCCCTGCCGGAAGTCGACCCGGGCCTCGGGGAACTCCTCGCGCAGCGCGTCCAGCACCGTGGGGATCTCGATGCCCATGGGCATGTCCGGGTAGGAGACGCCGACATGGCTGGGGAAGGAGTAGCAGCCGAGCATGGCCAGCGCGTCGTCGGCGCGCGGGCCGACAACCGCGATCCGCCCGGTTCCGGCCAGTGGCAGGGCGCCGTCGCGGTTGGCCACCAGGACGCAGGAGCGCTCGGCCAGCCGCCTGGCCAGCGCGCGGTTGCGCGGCGGGTCGAGGTCGACGGCGCCGCGGGCGCGCTCCGGTTCCACCCCGTCCAGGGCGGTGGGCAGGGCGGTGGCGGCCGGGTCGAGGAGGCCGAGTTCGCATTTCTGGAGCAGCACGCGGCGCAGGGCCCGGTCGACCAGCTCCTCGGGGACGGATCCCTCGCGTACGGCGGCCACCAGGGCGTCGCCGTAGCCGCGCACGGTGGGCAGTTCGACGTCCACACCGGCGGTCAGCGCGAGGCGGGCGGCGTCGCCCCGGTCGGTGGCGACCTTGTGCAGCGTCTCCAGGAAGCCGATGCCGAAGTAGTCGGCGACGACCGTCCCGGTGAACCCCCAGGTGTCGCGGAGCAGTCCGGTGAGCAGGCCCGGGTCGGCGGCGACCGGGACGCCGTCGATCTCGGCGTAGCTGTGCATCACCGAGCGGACACCGCTCTCGCGTACCGCCATCTCGAACGGCGGCAGGATGACGTCGGCCATCTCCCGGGCGCCCGCCCTGACCGGCGCGAGGTTGCGGGCGCCGGCCGAGGCGGAGTACCCGGCGAAGTGCTTGAGGGTGGCGACGACCCCGGCGGACTCCAGGCCCTTCACATAGGCCGTGGCGACCGTGGCGACCAGGTAGGGGTCCTCGCCGATGGTCTCCTCGACCCGGCCCCAGCGCAGGTCGCGGACCACGTCCAGGACGGGGGCGAGTCCCTGGTGGACGCCGACCGACCGCATGTCCTCGCCGATCCGCCGTGCCATCTCGGCGACCAGCTCCGGGTCCCAGGAGGCGCCCCAGGCGAGCGGGACGGGGTAGGCGGTGGCGCCCCAGGCGGTGAATCCGGCCAGGCACTCCTCGTGGGCGAGCGCGGGGATCCCGAACCGGCCGGCCTCGGCGATACGGGCCTGGGCGCGGGCCAGCGCGACGGCTCCGACGCCGGGGTCCACCGGGGCGGTGCCGAACGGCCGGGTGAGCTGGCCGAGTCCGCGGGTGGTGATCTCCTCGAAGTCGACGGGGTCGACCATGTCGTTCTGGTGGGGCGCGACTCCGTCGCCCTCGGCGTCGGCGCCCACCCAGATGCCGTACAACTGGGCGGCCTTCTCCTCAAGGGTCATCCGGGCCGCCAGGTCGGCGACCCTCTCCTCGGGGGGCAGCGCGGGGTCGCGCCACGGGCCGTCGGCGTCGGGGACCTGCTCGGCCTGTCGGGCGGGCGGGACGGGGTGGATTGCCATGGCGGCGGGGGTTCCTCTCATGAGTGCGGTGGTACGGGCGGCTGGTGTCCTACTTGCCGCCCACCCCCATCAGTCCGTTGATCAGCGCGCGCCGGGCCACGAGGTACACGAGGAAGATCGGCACGACGGAGAGGACGATCGCGGCCAGGACCGCGGGGATGTTCACGCCGAACTGGGTCATGAAGTTGAAGAGCCCGAGCGTCAGGACCCTGTTCTCCTCGGACTGCGTGAGGATCAGCGGGAACAGGAAGCCGTTCCACGCCTGGAGGGCCGAGAAGATCGCCACGGTGGAGATGCCCGCCTTGGAGAGCGGGACCACCAGCTGCCAGAGCATGCGCAGGGGGGTGGCGCCGTCGAGGGACATCGCCTCGTACATCTCCTCGGAGACGTCGCGCATGGTGCCGCTGAGCACCAGGACGGCGACCGGCATGGAGAAGGCGGCCGTCGGCAGGATGATCGCCCACAGGGTGTCGTACAGGCCCATCTTGCCGATCAGCAGGTACAGGGGCACGATCACCGCCTGCGCCGGGATCGCGACGCCCAGCAGGAACGTCCGGAAGGCGAGCGACGAGAGGCGGCTGCGGGTGCGCACCGCCACGTACGCCACGGGGACGGACAGCACCAGCACGAGGGCGACCGTGACCACGGCGACGATCGCGGTGTTGCCGAGCAGGCTGAGGAACCCGCTGTCCAGCACGGTGCGGTAGTTGTCGAGGGTCGGGTCCGTGGGGATCGCCAGCGGCTCGCCGTTCAGCGCCTGGTCCTGGCGCATCAGGGAGGCGGAGACCAGGGTGTAGAGCGGGACGACGACGATGACGAGCCAGACCAGCGAGCCCAGGCCGGCCAGCGGGTTGCCGAGCCGCGCGCGGCGGCGGGCCGGGCCGCCGCCGGAGCGGGACGCGGCCGGGGAGCCCTGCCGCGGCGCGGCGGGGCGGGTGTCGGTCGACATGGCGTCACATACCTTCCCGGGTGGACCGCATCGAGCCGAAGCCGGTGAGGCGGACCATGAGCAGCGAGATACCGGTGGCCACGATGACGAGCGCGGTGGCGATGGCCGCCGCGTAGCCGAGGTCGTAGGTCTGGAAGCCCGTCCGGTACATCAGGTAGGGCAGGATCGTGGTGTCCGTGCCGGGGCCGCCCCTGGTCATGATGAGTACGGTGTCGAAGTAGGTCAGCGAGCCGACGATCATCAGGACCGAGGAGGTCGTCATCGTGTGCCGCAGCTGCGGCAGGGTGATGTGGAAGAACTGCCGCACCATGCCGGCCCCGTCGATGGCGGCGGCCTGGTAGAGGACGTCCGGGATCTGCCGGGCGCCGCCCTGGTAGATCAGGGTGTGGAAGGGCATGAACTGCCAGCCGCCGACGAAGGCCACGACGAGCAGCGCGCCGGTGGAGGACCCCATGACGTTGGGGTCGACACCGATCCAGGGGCCGATCGACTTGATGACGCCGAAGTTCGGGTCCAGGAGGGCGCGGAAGAGCATGGCGATGGCGGTGGTGGAGAGCAGCAGCGGGATGAAGAAGATCGCCGACAGGACGGCCCGGCTGCGCTGGCGGCCCGCCGCCCAGACGCCCAGCAGCAGGGCCACCGGTGTCTGGAAGACCCAGCTGATCGTGGTGAGCAGGAGGCTCAGCCAGGCGGCCTGGCCGAACTCGGAGTCCTTGAACAGCCTGGTCCAGTTGTCGAGGCCGGTCATGGTCGGGGAGTTGAGCCCGTCCCAGTCGCAGAACGAGAGGTAGACGGCGATCCCCAGCGGGACGATCGCGAAGACGACGAAGAAGACGATGCCGGGCACGGCCCAGCCGACCGGCGGGCGGCCGACGTTGCCGACGGCCGCCTTCCGGTCTCCGCGTGTCTTCGCCGCCGGAGTGTGGTCGGACATGTCTACTTGGCGGCCTTCATCGCTTCGACGAACTGTTCCGGACTCGTCTTGCCGGCGAACAGCTTGCTGATCTCGGTGAGCAGCGGGGTGGCGTACTTCGACTCAAGGGCCTGGTCCCACGAGAGGGTGAAGCTCGGGGCCTTCTCGACCATCTGGTACTGGTCGGTGGCGAACTGCGGGTTGGGCGAACCGCTCAGCATCGAGGCCGCGTTGGACGTGGTGGGGACGTCCCCGTTGTCGACGAGGTCCTGCGCGTAGGTCTCCGAGGCCATCGCCTTCAGGAACTCGATCGCGGCGTCCTTGTGCTTGGTGCGGGAGTTGACGGACCAGTAGTTGGTCGGGTTGCCGACGATGTTCGCCGCGTCGCCCACCCCGCCGGCCACCGTCGGGAAGGTGGTCCAGCCGAGGTCCTTCTCGGCGAACTCCGGGGCCTTGCCGAGCTGGGTGGAGTACTCCCACGAGCCCATCAGGTGCATGGCCGCCTTGCCCTTGCTGAGCAGCGTCGGTGCCGCGCCGCTGGCGTAGTCGACCGAGTTGAAGTTCTTGCCGAAGGCGCCGTCGTCGATCAGCTCCTTAACCGTCTGGGCCGTCTTGAGGACCGCCGGGTCGCCCCAGCCGTCGGTGTCGCCGTCCTGGATCTTCCGGAAGACCTCGGGGCCGCCGATCCGGTCCAGGAGGTACTCCATCCACATCAGCTCGGGCCACTTCTCGGCGCCGCCGAGGGCGAAGGGCGTGATGCCGGCGTCCTTGAAGGTGGTGATGGCCTTCTGGAGGTCCTCCCAGGTCGTGGGGGGCTCCAGCTTGTGCTGGGCGAAGAGGGACTTGTTGTAGAAGAGCATCACCGGCTGCATCCCGCGCATCGGGACCCCGTAGATCTTCCCGTCGAGGCCGCCGGCCGTCATGATCGAGGGGATGAAGCCGTCCTTCAGCGTGGCGTCGTCGTTGACCGCGGAGGTCAGGTCGGCGACCTGCCCGGCGTCCACGTACGGCTTGATGGAGCCCGCGCCCCAGTTGTAGAAGATGTCCGGGGCGTTGGGCGAACCCATGGCGCTGCGGAGCTTGTTGACGTAGTCGGTGCCGGGAACCGGGACCAGCTTTATCTTGACGTCGGACGTCTTGTTGAAGGAATCGACCGCGGCCTGCTGAACCTTGACCGCGTCGTCACCGTAGACATAGGCGGTGAGGGTTCCGCCGTCCGATCCACCGTCCCCGGAGCCGCAGCCGGCCAGCAGGCCCGTCATCGCCATCGCCGCGGCGGTGGCGGCCCATCTCGTCGTACGTGTGCCCTGACTGAAAATCCCCGACCGCATGACCGCACCTCTGTCGAATGTTTCGGTGTGCCTCTCGAATGTTGCCGGAACCGTACGGTCGTGTTTCGAGCCCGTCAAGAGGGTAGGACCAAGGATTTACGATCCTTGCCCCGGCACCTGTGCGACGGGATGTGCGGCTACGATTCGTGCATGAGCCCTGCAAAGGTCCAGCCCCCACAGGAGAAGGCGTCCGTCGGCGGGTCGTCGGAGAGCACCGCCACGCTGGCGGAGATCGCCCGAGCGGCCGGAGTTTCGGCTCCGACAGTTTCGAAGGTGCTGAACGGCCGCGCCGACGTCGCCCCCGGCACGCGTACGAAGGTGGAGGAACTGCTGCTCCGGCACGGTTACCGCCGCCGCCGCGGCGCCTCCCAGCAGTCCCAGCTCATCGACCTGGTCTTCCACGAGCTGGACAGCGCCTGGGCGATGGAGGTCGTACGGGGCGTCGAGAACGTCGCCCGGGAGGAGGGGCTGAGCCTGGTGCTCTCGGAGAGCGCCGGCCGTCTCACCCCGGGCCAGACGTGGGTGGACGGCGTCCTGGCCCGCCGCCCGGCCGGTGTGATCCTGGTGCTGTCGGACCTCGACGCCGCCCAGCGCGCCCAGCTGAACAGCCGCGCCATCCCGTTCGTCGTGGTCGATCCGGCCGGGGACCCGGGGGACGACATCCCCTCCGTCGGAGCCGCCAACTGGCAGGGCGGACTGGCCGCCACCCGCCATCTGACGGGACTGGGACACCGGCGCATCGGGGTGATCGGCGGTCCGGCCCGGATGATGTGCAGCCGCGCCCGGCTGGACGGATACCGCGCCGCGCTGGAGACCTCCGGCCTGCCGATGGACTCCGAGCTGGTCCGCGAGGGCGAGTTCAACCACGAGGACGGCTACCGCGCGGCGCTGGAGCTGCTGCGCCTGCCGGAGCCGCCCACCGCCGTCTTCGCGGGCAACGACCTCCAGGCGCTCGGCGTCTACGAGGCGGCCCGCGAGCTGGGCCTGCGCATCCCGGAGGACCTCAGCGTGGTCGGCTTCGACGACCTGCCGGTCACCCGCTGGGTCGGCCCGCCGCTCACCACGGTGCGTCAGCCGCTCATCGAGATGGCGGAGACCGCCGCCCGTCTCGTGCTCGACCTCGGCCGGGGCCGGCAGCCCGCGACCACCCGGGTGGACCTGGCGACCAGCCTGGTGGTCCGCAGCAGCACCGCCCCGCCGGCCGCCACGGACTGACCAGCGCCGTCGGCGGTGCCCCGGGCACGGCCCGGGGCACCTCGCGCGCTCAGGCCGGACGGCCCGGCCGGTTCCGGCTCATGCCTTCCGAGATCCGGCGGCCGACCGGTCCATGGCCTGAGCCCCGATCACGGCCATCAGGAGCAGCGCCCCGCAGGTGTACGCCACCAAGACCGGGAAACTGATCAACGGGTCGGACGTCGACGCGCCCACCAGGTCGCCGGGGTCGCGCAGGATCTCGTGACGGTCGCCGGGACGGGTCCCCGGGCCGCACCGCTCGCTGCCCCGGAGCCACGAGGAACGCCCCCGCTCGTCCAGGACCTCGCAGGTGTACGTGGCACCCCCGGTCCGCCCGTCCCTCCCCTGCCTCACCTCGGTGACCGTGGCCCGTACACGCTCCCCGCGCCGGTCGAGGACGGCGCCGCGGAAGCCGTACGGGACCATGACGATCAGGAAGATCACGAGCAGGAGCAGTCCGGCCAGATGCCTCTCGCGGGACACGCCGAGCAGCAGCGGCAGCCCCAGCAGGACGGCCACGAGGGGCACTCCGAGGCTGAGCAGGTAGAGGGAGGGCGCGTTCTGCAGGAGATCGGCCAGGACGCCGCTGCCAGTGACCAGGAGCCCTCCGCCCAGTCCGAGGAGCGCCCCCACCGGCCGGGGCCGACGCGGGGTCCAGGATCCCGGCTCGCTCAGCGCCCTCCACAGACGTCGGCCCGTCGCCATGAGCAGCCCCCTCGCCGTCGACGCGGCCTTCGCCGCCCCCGTCACTCAGGATTCCCGACTCGCTTGCCCGTCACGCGCGTTCATCGTGTCAGCCGGAACATGGCGGCCCGCCCCGGCCCGGAACACGCTCCGGGCCACGGCGCCTAGGGCAGCGACCAGTCCACCGGCTGCGCCCCGGCGCGGACCAGGTACTCGTTGGTCCGGCTGAAGGGGCGGGACCCGAAGAAGCCGAGGTCCGCGGACCTCGGGGACGGATGGGCGGACTCGACCGCCGGCAGGTCGCCGAGCAGGGGCCGGAGGTTACGGGCGTCGCGCCCCCACAGGATGGACACCAGGGGGGTGCCTCGCGCGACCAGGGCACGGATGGCCTGCTCCGTCACTTCCTCCCAGCCCTTGCCCCGGTGTGCCGCGGGCTTGCGGGGGGCCGTGGTCAGCGCCCGGTTGAGCAGCAGCACCCCCTGCCGGGTCCACGGCGTCAGGTCGCCGTTGGAGGGGCGCGGGAGACCGAGGTCGGAATGCAGCTCCCGGAAGATGTTCTCCAGGCTGCCCGGCAGCCGTTGCACGTCGGGCGCCACCGCGAAACTGAGGCCGATGGCCATCCCCGGTGTGGGATAGGGGTCCTGGCCCACGATCAGGACACGCACCTGGTCGAAGGGCTGCTGGAAGGCGCGGAGTACGTTCTGCCCGGCCGGCAGGTACGTACGGCCCGCCGCGATCTCCGCGCGCAGGAAGTCGCCCATCACCGCGACCTGCCCGGCCACGGGACGCAACGCCTCGGCCCAGCCGGGCTCGACAAGTTCACTCAACGGTCGTGCTGCCACAGGGAGTCACCCTACCGGCCCACACGGACACACGTGATCACGAGGGTCCCCGGACCCGTCCGACGCCCGGACCGGGGCCCACGGCACCCGGTCCGGAGCCCACGGCACCCGGCGGGCCGACGCCCGGAACAACCGCCGGGCCGACGCCCGGGACAACGGCCGGGCGCGCGGATAGGGTGCCTGTCGTCGTCCCACTCCCTTCCCTCCCGGAGCCGGTTCATGAGGTCGCACAGACATACGTCCGGGGCCGGTCCGCGCCCGGCTCCTCCCGCCTCCCGGCCCCGGTCCCCCTACACCGTGCGGCGGACATGACGGGCGGCCCGGACGCGTTCGTCCTCGGGGTGGACTCCGGCGGCTCCGGAATGCGGGTGGCGCTCGGGGCGGTGGGCGACGGCCGGCGGGTCACCCCCGCGGCCTCCACCGTCGTCCGCGCCGGACCCGTACGGACCGGGCCCTCCGGCATCGACGCGGACCATCTGCTCGCCCAGGTCCTCCCCGCGGCCCGCGCGTTGCTGACCGCGGCGGGGCCGGGAGCGACCCTGGCCGCGGCGGCGGTCGGCGCCGCCGGGATGGCGACGCTCGGCGCCCGGTTGCGGGACCGGTTGCCCGGCGCGCTCGCCGACGCGTTCGGCGTACGCCGCGTGGCGCTGGCCGCCGACGCGGTGACCGCGTACGCCGGTGCGCTCGGGCAGCGCCCGGGGGCCGTGGTCGCGGCGGGCACGGGCCTGATCGCGCTCGGCACCGACCTGACGTCGTGGCGCCGGGCGGACGGCTGGGGCCATCTGCTGGGCGACAGCGGCGGCGGCGCCTGGATCGGACGGGCCGGGCTCGACGCGGCGCTGCGCGCCCACGACGGCCGGCGGGGCGGCTCCACGGCCCTGCTGGCGCGGCTGGAGGCGGTGTTCGGCCCGGCGGCCGGACTTCCCGGCCTGCTCTACCCGCGCGCGGACCGTCCCGCGGTCCTGGCCTCCTTCGCGCCGGAGGTGGCCGCCTGCGCCGCCGGGGACGAGGTCGCGGCGGGCATCCTGCGGGCGGCCGCGGCACACATCGCCGAGGCCGCCGCCGCGGCCTGCCCGCCGGACCTGAAGGGCGAGAGCTACGAAGTGGCGCTGACCGGCGGCCTGTTCAAGACGGGCGATCCGCTGCTGGTGCCGCTGCGCGCCGAACTCGCCCGGCAGGTACCGCAGGCACGGGTCGTGCGGGCGGCGGGGGATCCGCTGGCGGGCTCGCTGGAGATCGGCCGGGCCCTGGCCCGTTCGGAATTGCGGCTTCCGCCCCATCCGACCCTGTTGTTCCTGCCTGAAGTGGCGTAAGGAGTCCACGGGGGCACCCACGGAGCAACGCAACAGACATAAACGGACAGATGACGCCTGACCACCCCCTCCCGAACAGAGAGGTACCCAAAACCAGTAGCATGCGGCGCCATGAGCACCCCCACTGGGCCCGCTTCCGGCCTGCCAGTACGAATGCCGCGACCTCGCCAGTCCGGACGGCACCGCCGCCCGGAGCCCGTGGTCGCACCCGAGGGCGCGGCGGCGCTCGTCCTCGCCGTTCCCGGTACCCCCTCCTCGGCCACGCGCAGCCTGGCCGAGGAGGTGATCAGCATCGCCCGTTCCGAGCTGCCCGGTCTCCACGCGCGGATCGGCTATCTCGACGGTGACGACGACGAACACCCCGCGCTCGCCTCCGTACTCACCCACACCTCGGCCGAGCGCACCGCGCGCTACGAGCAGGCCGTCGCCGCCGGCCGTGACGTGTCCGCGCCCGAGGGCCCGTCGGCCGTCGTGGTGCCGCTCCTCGCGGGGCCGGACAGCGCCATCGTCCGCCGCATACGGCAGGCCGTCATGGACAGCGGCACGCAGGTCGAGCTGACCGATGTGCTCGGCCCGCACCCGCTCCTGGCCGAGGCCCTGCACGTGCGCCTCTCGGAGGCCGGGCTGGCCCGCGCCGACCGCGCGAGGCTGTTCACCGTGGCCACCGCGGCCGACGGCATCGTGCTGGCCACGGTGGGCGGCGAGGAGGCCGTCCAGGCCGCCGGGATCACCGGCATGCTGCTGGCGGCACGCCTCGCGGTGCCGGTGATGGCCGCCGCCCTGGACGTGGACGGCTCGGTCACCACGATCGCCGAGCAGTTGCGCGGCGCGGGCGCCGCGCAGCTCGCGCTCGCCCCGTACCTGGTGGGGCCGGAGATCGACGCGAGCCTGCTGGAGGCCGCCGCCAAGGAGGTGGGGTGCGCCACCGCCGAGCCCCTCGGCGCGTACCCCGCCATCGGCAAGCTCGTCCTCTCGCTCTACGCGACCGCGCTCGGGATCACCCCGGCGACGCCGCAGGGGGCACCGGCGCACTGACGGGCGCCGTTCCGGGCGGCACGGACCGGCTCGGCCGGACGTGCCGCCCGCGCCTGTCGCGGGTCAGACGAACACCACGCAGGAGGCGGCCGGGACCTCGATCGAACCGGCGTGGGCCGGGACGCCCGTCTCCGCGTCCACGGCGAACCAGCTGACGTCGCCGGAGCGTTCGTTGGCCGCGTACAGCCACTGCCCGGTCGGGTCCAGGGCGAGGTCGCGGGGCCAGTGGCCGCCGCAGCCCACGGACGCGGCCAGGACCGGCTTCTCGGCCGTCTCGTCGAGGGTGAGCACGGAGATGCTGTCGTGTCCGCGGTTGGCGGTCCACAGGAAGCGCCCGTCCCGCGCGACGACCACCTCGGAGGGGTAGACGCGGCCCCCGTCCCCGGCCTCGGCGCCTTCGGGGACCACCGGCGTCTCGCCGACCGGGTCGAGCTCCCCGGTCACCGCGTCCCAGCGGCACACGGTCACCGTGGGCACCAGCTCGTTCAGGACGTAGAGGTGTCGCCCGGACGGGTGAAAGGCCAGATGGCGGGGGCCGCTGCCGGGCCGCAGCGCGGTCCGCGCGTGCGGCCGGAGCGACCCGGTGGCGGGGTCGAGCACGCAGACGTGTACCGAGTCGGTGCCGAGGTCGACGCCGAGCACCCAGGCCCCCGAGGGGTCGGGCAGCACCTGGTGGGCGTGCGGCCCCTCCTGGCGGTCGGCGTCGGGCCCCCGGCCCTCGTGCACGAGCACCCGGGCGGTGGGTCCGGGCGAGCCGTCGGCCTCGACGGGCAGCGCCGTGACGCTGCCCGAGCCGTAGTTGGCGGTGACCAGGTGGTCCCCGGCGACCGCCAGGTGCGTGGGACCGCTCCCGTCCACCGGCCGGATCCGCCCGATCGGCCGGGGCACGCCGTCGCCGTCGAGGGCGAACGCGCCGACGGCGCCCCGCGCGGTCTCACTGACGGCGTAGAGCACCGGGTCGCCCGTGGCGGGGGCGCGGCCGACGGCCAGGAAGGACGGGTCGGGGACGGCGTCCGTGGTCCCGAGCACGGTCAGCGCGCCGGTGTCCCGGTCGACGGCCGCGGCGGTGACGCCGTGTCCGCCGGCCGAGGTGAACGACCCTATGTATGCCCGCCCCGCGCTGTTGCCGCCCATCGGCCACCCTCCGCACATCCGTCGCGATCTTCCCTGTCGACGGTAGCAGGCCCCCTGTTTTGGTCTAGACCAAAACGGGGGGGCCTGGTGGCGGGCTCCGGACGGCCGGCCTCAGACGCCTGCCAGGGGGGCGCGCGGGGAGCTGTGCAGCGGTGCGGCGAGGTCGGCGAGGGCCCGCTCCAGACCGTGCAGATGGGCGAGCGCGGGTCCGGGACCGGTGAGCGGCGAGGCACCCTCGGCGACGGCCGCCCGGTGGCCCTGGGAACGGTGGACGGCGGAATGGTGGGCGGCGGGACGGTGGATGGCGGGACGGTGGCCCTGCGAACGGTGGGCGGTGAGCGCTTCCACGGAGGCCTCCACGCGTCGGCAGGCGGCGCCGAGGCGCTCGTCGTGGGAGGCCTCGGGGTCCGCCGCGACGGACGCCAGTCCCCGTACCTCGCGTGCGCACGCGTCCAGCAGGGCGAGGACCCGCCGGGCCCGCGCCTTACGGGCACGCAATGGGCTCAGCGGGTGGACCAGGGGGGCGAGCGACAGCCGTACCCGTCCCAGCAGCGCCTCCAGTTCGGCGACGCGCGGGGCGGGGTCGGCGGCCGGGGATCCGGCGAGCCGCGCGGCGGCCTCCTCGGTGCAGGCGTGCACACAGCGCAGGGCACGCTGGATCCAGCCGTCGGTCGTCGCGTGGGTCGTGACGGGCAGGACGACCAGCACCGCCAGCACCGCGCCGAGCGCCCCGATCCCCGTCTCGGCGAGGCGCAGGACGAGCAGGCCGGTGTCCAGCACGCCGAGCACCCCGTACAGGGACCCGGCCAGCACGGTGACCGAGAGCATCATCCAGGTGTACGAGACGGGCGCCGAGTAGAAGATCCCGAAGACGCAGACCGCCACGAGGACGGCGGTGGGGACGGCCGCCCCGTGCAGCGGTACGACCAGGGCCACCCCGGCACCGAGGCCGATGAGGGTGCCCAGGACCCGGCGGAAGCTCCTCACCAGCGTCTCTCCCCGGGACGTGGTGTTCACGAAGACCCACCAGGTGGCGCCGACGGCCCAGTACCAGCGCTCGTCGGAGAGCAGCTGTCCCGCCAGGAGCGCGAGGGCGGCACCGGTGGTCGCCTGGACCGCCTGCCGGGTCGTCGTCCGGCTCAGGCCCCGTCCCCCGGACAGCGGCGGGACGGCGGGCGCGGGCGGCGCGTCCCGTTCGAGGCACCACAGCCCGAAGCGGACCGCCGAGGCCGCGGCCAGCGAGAGCGCGATCGCGGCGTACAGCTCCGGTAGTTGCTCCGGCGTCGTGCGGAGGAACTGCGCGCTGAAGAACGTCATGAACGCGAACACGCCGAGGGCGTGGCCGCGCGGCCCCCAGCGGCGGGCGTACACCCCGAGACCGACGACCGCCAGCAGCGCCGCGTCACGCGCCGCCGGATGGCCGTGCAGACCGGCCGCCACGGCCAGCACCGGGAATCCGGCGGCGGGCAGGGCTGCCGTCGTGACCACCTGGTCCCGCACCGTGGCGTCGGTGACGGTGAACAGGGCGAGCAGCGCGGCGAGGCCGCCGGTGACGGCGGCGGCGAGCGAATGGCCGGCCAGACCGCAGAGGGCGACGGCGGACCCGATGCCGAGGACGGCCCTGGTCGCGGTGCGCAGCCGCAGCCGCCCCGGGTCCGGAGCCATGAACGCCTTCTTCTCCACGGTCACCTGAACTTTCGGCACGAGAAAGGCGCCGCGGAGGTCCGCAGCGCCATTGGAGCCATATCTCACCATCAGCAGAACTACTGGTTCAACTCGGCCTGGCCGTTCTGTACCAGTGGCACAGTGAGAGGCCGGGAAACACCGCCGCGGTCCTGCCAACGGCCGCCTCCCCGCCGCGAAGGGCCCCCGACCCGTCCGTCGCACGCCTGGGCGGTGCCCGCCGGGCGGCTCCGCGCCCCGTGCCCGGTAGGCTGCGTCCCGGGCGGGCCGAGGGCCCTCCGGTCGGCAGGAGGCAGTCGGAACATGGCGGTGGACGTCCTCGACACCCGCATCCTTCGGCTGCTCATCGAGCAGCCGCGCACCAGTGTCCGCGAGTACGCGCGGATCCTCGGGGTCGCGCGCGGCACGCTCCAGGCCCGGCTGGAGCGGCTGGAACGGGACGGTGTGATCACCGGCACCGGACCGTCCCTCTCCCCCGCGGCGCTCGGCCACCCCGTGCTGGCCTTCGTCCACCTGGAGGTCACCCAGGGGCACCTGGACGAGGTCGGGGACGCGCTCGCGGCCCTCCCGCAGATCATCGAGGTGTTCTCCACCACCGGGGGCGGCGACCTGCTGACCCGGGTCGTGGCACGGGACAACGGCCATCTGGAGGACGTCATCCAGCAGTTGATCCAGCTCCCGGGCGTGGTGCGGACGCGCACGGACGTGGCCCTGCGCGAGCGGGTGCCCCACCGGGTCCTGCCCCTGGTCGAGGCCGTCGGCCGGGCGGCCGGCGGCTCCGGGCGCCCGGCCGCCGCCACGGGGGCCTCGTGAGTCCCGCCCCGGCCCCCCGGGTCCTCTTCGACCTCGACGGCACCCTCGTCGACAGCGAGCCGAACTACTACGAGGCGGGGCGCCGCCTCCTCGCCCGGTACGGCGTCCACGGCTTCGGCTGGGAGGAGCACACCCGCTTCATCGGGGTGAGCACCCGCGAGACCCTCACCGCCCTGCGCGCGGAGTACGGGATCGACGCGCCGGTGGACGAACTCCTGGCCGGCAAGAACGCGCTCTACCTGGAGCTGGCCGGGACCTCGACCGAGGTCTACCCCGAGATGCGGCTGCTGGTGGAGGAACTGCACGCGCGCGGGGTGCCGATGGCGGTGGCCTCGGGCTCCTCCCGGACCGCGATCGCGGCGGTGCTCGCGGTGACCGGGCTGGACGCCTTCCTCCCGCTGTACGTGTCGGCGGAGGAGGTGGCGCGCGGGAAGCCGGCGCCCGACGTGTTCCTGGAGGCGGCCCGGCGGCTGGGCGCCGCACCGGCTTCCTGCGTGGTGCTGGAGGACGCGGTGCCGGGCGTCGAGGCGGCCCGCGCGGCGGGCATGCGCTGTGTGGCCGTCCCCTACGTCGAGGCGACCGCGGGCGACCCGGCCTTCCGCGGCGCCGATCTCCTCTTCCCGCGCGGGCAACGGGAGTTCACGGCCGCCGCCGTGCTGGAGCGGCTGGCCGCCGGGTGGGGCGGGGTGCTCCGGCCGGTGCCGCGGGCCCCGGATCGGCCGTCCTGAGGGCGCTCGTGGACGGCCGGGCGAACACAGGTCCACGGGACCGATAAGCTGATCATGTCGCGCACCCCCACGCACCGTACCGAGCCGTTGAGGCCGATGAGGTCGCCGCCGCGGCAGTCGGAGAGCAGGCCACAGTTCGAGATTGGTGTGCACAGGTGCTGGTAGCTGGTCGGTACCGTTTGATATCCCCCATCGGCCGTGGCGGTATGGGTGAGGTGTGGCGCGCGACGGACGAGGTGCTGGGACGGGCCGTCGCGGTGAAGCTGCTGCTGGGCGACCACGCCGACGCCTCCTCGACCGCCCGGTTCCGCCTGGAGGCGCAGACCGCCGCGCGGCTGAGCCACCCCCACCTGGTGGCGGTGTTCGACTTCGGGTCGTGGGAGGACCGTTTCTATCTGGTGATGGAGCTGGTCGAGGGGCAGAGCCTGGGAGACCTGCTGGAGTCCCAGGAGATGGTCGACCCCGAACAGGTCGCCCACATCGCCGGCCAGGCCGCCGCCGGGCTGGCCGCCGCGCACCGCCAGGGCATCGTGCACCGCGACATCAAGCCCGGCAACCTGATGCTGGACGCCGAAGGGTCCGTGAAGATCGGGGACTTCGGCATCGCCCAGTTCGTCGACGACCCCTCGACCGCGCTGACCACGGCCGGCCACATCGTCGGCACGAGCCTGTACCTCGCCCCGGAGCGCGCGCTCGGCCGTACGGCCGACTCCGCCTCGGACATGTACTCACTCGGCTGTGTCATCTACCAACTCCTGGTCGGCCAGCCGCCGTTCCGCTCGGACACGGCGACGGCGACGCTCTACCAGCACGTGGACACGCCGCCCGTCCCGGTACGGCAGCGCGGGGTGGACATCTCCCCCGCCTTCGACTCGTACCTGCTGGGTCTGCTGGCGAAGAAGCCCGAGGACCGGCCGAGCGCCCAGCAGGTCTCCGACTGGTTCCGCACCGACGCCTGGCGGGGGCGCCCCGAGCCGCTGCCCCGGCACCGGACCCCGTCCGCGCCGCCCGCTCCCCGGACGGCCTCCCCCGCTCCCGCCGCGCCCGCGGGCCCGGCGACGTACCGGCTGCCGCAGCCCTCGGGCCGCAGACGGGCGGCTCCCCCGGCGCGGGCCGCGAGAGCCGCCACCACCCGCAGGATGAGCGCGGGCGAGGCCATCCGCCGCCGCCCGCGCGTGGCGAGCGCCGTCGCCGGGACGATCGCGTTCATCGCGGCTGTGTACCTCGGTACGGTCCTGTTCTCGCCCGATTCCGGCACCGGGGACACCCCCGCCCCGTCCACGGGGGTCGAGTCACCCGCCGCCGGTCCCGCCGGGGACGGACCCCAGCAGGCCGGCGGTCAGCAGGAATACGAGAACGAGCACGAGGCGGACGAAGACGAGGCGGACGAGGACGAGTAGGTCACCAGCGGCCGTGCGTCTCCGCGCGGATCCGCTGGTCGTACAGGTCGCGTACCGCGTCCAGGGTGCTCTGCGGGAGCGCCGGCAGTGAGGCCGCCGCCGCGTTGGCACGCGTCTGCTCCACCGAGCGCGCACCCGGGATGACGCTGGTGACGCCCGGCTGCTGGATGATCCAGCGCAGCGCCGTCTGCGCCGGGGTGGCGCCCTCGGGGGCGAGCTCCGCGAACCGGGCCGCCGCGGCCACACCGGTCGCGTAGTCGATGCCGGAGAAGGTCTCCCCCTGGTCGAAGGCCTCGCCGTGGCGGTTGTACGTGCGGTGGTCCTCCGGCGCGAAGACGGTGTCCGCGGTGTACTTCCCCGACAGCAGCCCGGAGGCCAGCGGGACGCGCGCGATGATGCCGACCCCCGCCTCGACGGCCGCGGGCAGCACCTCGTCCAGCGGCTTGAGCCGGAACGGGTTGAGGATGATCTGGACGCTCGCGACGCCGGGCCGCGCGATCGCGGTGAGCGCCTCGGCGCAGGTCTCCACACTCACCGCGTAGGCGGCGATCCGCTGTTCGTCGACGAGGGTGTCGAGCGCGTCGTAGACCGCGTCGGACGCGTAGACGGCGGTCGGCGGGCAGTGCAACTGGACGAGGTCGAGGGTGTCGACCCCGAGGTTGGCGCGCGAGCGGTCGTTCCAGGCGCGGAAGTTGTCGAGTACGTAGTTCTCCGGGACCTGGTCGGCGCGCCGGCCCATCTTCGTGGCGACGAAGACGTCCGCGTCCGGCCGGTCCTTGAGATAGCGGCCGATGAGCTGTTCACTGCGGCCGTCGCCGTACACGTCCGCGGTGTCGAAGAACGTGACGCCCGCCTCGACCGCGGCGTCCAGGACACCGAAGGCGTCGGCCTCCCGCACCTCGCCCCAGTCGCCGCCCAGTTGCCACGTGCCCTGTCCCACGACCGATACGTCACGGCCGGTCCTGCCGAGTATGCGCTGCTCCATGCGGGTCATGCTACGTCGGTACGCGCCGCGCGAGGCGCTCCCCGGCGCCCGTACCGGAAGGCGCTCCGGTACGGGTGCCGGGCGTGGGCGCGGCGGTGTCAGCCGTCGGTGGTCACCCGGACGTAGTCGACGACGAGCTGCTGGGGCAGCGGGGTGCTGCCGTCGGGGTCGCCGGGCCAGTACCCCCCGACGGCGAGGTTGAGGATCAGGAAGAACGGCTTGTCGAAGACCCAGCGGTTGCCGTTGAGGTCGGCCGGGGTCCGCTGCTGGTAGACGGTGCCGTCGACGGACCAGGTGACCGAGTCGGGGGCCCAGTCGACGGCGAAGGTGTGGAAGTCGTCGGCGAAGGCGGCCCCGCCCGGCAGGGTGTAGCCGGCGCCGATGCCGCCGGAGCCGGAGTAGCCGGGGCCGTGCAGGGTGCCGTGGACGGTACCGGGTTCGAACCCGACGTTCTCCATGACGTCGATCTCACCGCTCTCGGGCCAGCCGACGTCACCGATGTCGGCCCCGAGCATCCAGAAGGCGGGCCAGATGCCCTGTCCGCGCGGGATCTTCATCCGGGCCTCGACGTGCCCGTAGGTCTGGGTGAAGCGGCCGGCGGTGTTCAGGCGCGAGGAGGTGTACTCGCAGGTCCCGTACCAGCACTGGTAGTTGCCCGGGTTCTCCTTGCGGGCGGTGATGACGAGGTGGCCCTCGCCGTCGAGGACGGCGTTGTCGGTGCCCGGCGTGTAGTACTGCCGCTCGTGGTTGTCGACGTTGTCGCCGGTCTCGGTCTGCCACTTGCCGCCGTCCACGGCGGAGCCCGCCGGGCCGTCGAACTCGTCGGCGAACACGACGGCGGCGGCCGACGCGGTGCCGCGGGCCGTGGCGGACCGGTCGGAGGCGGGCGAGGCGGACGCCCCGGCGGGCACGGCGGCCAGCAGGGCCGAACAGCAGAGCAGGGACAACGCGTACAGCGTGGCCCGGCGCGGCCTGGCCGCCGGACTGTGGTCGTGGGGGGAGGTGGTCACGGTCGTCTCATCTCTTCCGGAGGCGGATCACGGAGCATGAGTGGGGTCATGCTCCTGACATCTCGCGCCGAGAAGTGAACGCGGGACGAGCCCGCCCCGGCGCGGATGCTTCAACACTTGATTTAAGGGAGCCCGACGGAAGCCGTCAAGGGTGCGTGAACCACACGCGTCCCCGGGTCCGGTGGGGTGCCGGGCCTTCGGGGCCCGCCGCTCCCGCCCCGGGCCCGGCCGTCATGCGGTGCCCGGCCCGCGGCGGCAGAGTGGGACGCGGAGGGGAGACGGAGCCGGACCGGGCTCCGGACACACACCGTGGAGGCGGCGCCCAGGGCGGAAGGAGCGGGACATGAGCAGCGACGACGCACAGCGTTTCGTGGTGCAGATCCATGACGCCCGGCGGATGCACTTCGACTTCCGGCTGGAGGTGGACGGCGTCCTGCGGTCCTGGGCCGTCCCGCGCGGACCGTCGGACAATCCGCGCGACAAGCGGCTGGCCGTGCCCACGGACGACCACCCGCTGGAGTACCGCACCTTCGAAGGGGTCATCCCGGACCACGAGTACGGCAGCGGCACGGTCATCGTCTGGGACCAGGGGACCTACCGGCCGCTCGGCCACGCCCCGGACGGCTCCCCCCTGCCGTTCGCGGAGTCCCTGGAGCGCGGCCACGCGACGTTCTGGCTGGACGGGGCGAAGCTGCACGGCGAATTCGCCCTCACCCGCTTCCGGGTGGGCGACGAACAGGACAACCCGGGCCCGGAGGCGTGGCTGCTGATCAAGGCCAACGACCGCCTGGCCGTCCACGACCGGCCGGGCACGCCCGATCCCCACCACGCCCGTTCGGCCCGCAGCGGCCGCACCCTGCACCAGGTGGCCCTGGCGGAGGAACACGGCGACGGCCGGGGCTGACCTGCGGGGCGGGGACGGGGCGGGACGGGCGCGGAGACAGGACGGGACGGTGGCCGGAGGGGCCCGGCACCTCCGGTGGGGGCGGTGCCGGCCGTACGCCCCCGGCCGCAGGCCCGTATCCGCTCTGCGCGACAGCGACAAGCGACGGCATTACGGTGGAAAAACCGTAAACGCCGGATAAGGGACAGGTGAGGGGGTGCCCCGGCCCTGACGCGCCCGGCTCCCGATCACCCACGAAGAGGTCCTCATGAGCACAACCGCCACGGTCCCGCGTGACGAACCACGCGCCGATGCCGGACACCGGTCGCTGGACGTCGATCCGCGCGCCCTGATCGCCGAGTTCTTCGGAACGCTCCTGCTGGTCTTCTTCGCGGTCGGGGTGGCGATCTTCGCCGAACCGTTCGTGGGTGTCCTCGGTATCGCGCTGGCCTTCGGTTTCGTGCTGCTCGCCCTGGTCTACGCGATCGGCCCGATCTCCGGCTGCCACGTCAACCCCGCGGTCACCCTCGGCATGGTGCTGGGCCGGCGCGTCACGCCCCTGACGGGCCTGTGCTACTGGGTGGCGCAGTTCGCCGGCGGCCTCGCCGGAGCCGCGCTGCTGGCCTGGCTGGCCGACTCCGTCCCGGTGTTCCAGGTGGCGGGGCGGGGCTCCTTCGGCAGCGACGGCTACGGAGCCAACTCCCTGGTGCACATCTCGGCGGGCGGCGCCTTCCTCGCGGAGACGATCCTCACCTCTCTCCTCGTCTTCGTGGTGCTCTGCACGACGCACGGCAAGGGCGCCAAGGGGCCGGCCGGTATCGCCATCGGTCTGAGCCTCGGGGTGATCCACCTGCTGGGCATCCCCCTCACCGGTACCTCGGTGAACCCGGCACGGGCCCTGGGCCCGGCCGTGTTCGCCGCGAACAACGCGATGAGCCAGGTGTGGCTCTTCCTGGTCGCCCCGCTGGCGGGTGCGGTGATCGCGGTCGTCGTGCACTTCCTGACCCACGGCCTGCCCGTCACGGACAACGCGCCGACCGGCCAGCCGCCGGTGCCCTCCTCGGAGACCCCGGGCGGCGCGTCGGGCGCGGCCCGGCGTCCGGCCCCGCCGCACCGCGACGACGACCTGGAGTGAGCGGGATCGCTGTCCGGTCGTACGCGAGGAGGGCCGCCCGGGTGCGGGCGGCCCTCCTCGCGTACGACCGGGCGGTTCAGCCGTTCTTGCCGGAGACCAGGTGGGCGAAGACGACCACGTTGTCCTTGTAGTCCTTCGCCTTCTTGTCGTACAGACCGCCGCAGGTGATCAGCCGCAGCTGGGCCGTGCCGTTGTCGGAGTAGACCCGGTCGCTGGGGAAGTCCGCCTTGCTGAAGGTCTCGACGGTGTCCACCTTGAACGAGGCGACCTTGCCGTCCTCGCGGGTGATGTCCACCGTGTTCCCGGCCTTGAGGGTGCTCAGGAGCAGGAAGACCGCGGGCCCGGTCTTGGTGTCCACGTGCCCGGCGACCACCGAGGTGCCCCGTTCGCCCGGGGTGGCGCCGTCCTTGAACCAGCCGACCAGGTTCGGGTCGTTCGCGGGCGGTGCGTCGAGCTGCCCTGAGGACCCGATGGACAGGGGGGTGAAGGGCGCGTCCACCGCGATCGACCGGATCGAGAGGCGCGAGGGCTCCGACGGGGGCATCCCCGGGTTGTCCGCGGCCGCGGAGGGCGCCGGCCTCGCGGACGCCGGCGCGGTGGCGGCGGGCGCGGACACCGTGGTCGCCGGGGACGGGACGCCCGCGGAGGCGTCGAGGGAGTTGTAGACGAGGAGGAAACCCAGCCCTACCGCCGCGGCGGGCCACAGCAGGGATCGGGCGGGGGCCGGGGACGCGGAGTCGGTTCCGGACGGCTCGGGGGCGGCCATGCGCGTGCTGCCTTTCGTCTGGTGCGAGGGTGCGGGCCGGGGAAACGGGAAATCGGCGCGGCCGCCGCCCCGGAGGAGGGCGGCGGCCACGACAGGATTCACTCGGTGATGCGGCCGCCCGTCAGACCGCGGCGGTACCCGTCGCGTTGCGGCGACGCATACGGTACGCGGCGGCACCGATGCCACCGAGCATCAGCACCGAGCCCGCGGCCAGACCGCCACCGGACAGGGCCATGGCGCCCCCGCCCGCGTGCACGCCGCCCTCGGGCTTCTCGTGCTTCCACGAGTCCGGCTTCTCACGGTTGTCGTTGCCGCCGGACTCGTTGTCCTTGTCCTTCTGCCAGTCGTCCGAGGAGAGACCGGCGAGCGCACCGCCACCGGCGTGCACACCACCCTCGGGCTTCTCGTGCTTCCACGAGTCCGGCTTCTCACGGTTGTCGTCGCCGCGGGACTCCTTGTCCTTGTCCTTCTGCCAGTCGTCCCCGGAGACAGCGGCGAGCGCACCGCCACCGGCGTGCACACCACCCTCGGGCTTCTCGTGCTTCCACGAGTCCCGCTTGTCGTGGTGGTCGTCGCTGCTGGATGAGGAGCCGCTGTCCTTGTCCCAGCCATCCGCGGAGGTCACGGCGTATGCGGCGGGAACGGAGACCGCGAGGACCGCCGTGACGGCGGCCGATGCGAACAGGGTGCGGGCAGAGCGCATGGATACACAGTCCTTTCGCCACTCCTGCGAAGGCGGGCCGGCTGCCCGCTCGTCGGACCGCAGGGGCGACGTGATCCACCGTCAGCTCAAATTCCGTCGCCCACCACCGGAGAGCGCCGCATTCGGGGGACGCCATGGGCTCATCATGTGACGTAGCGCCAGATGTCACCCGTTGGACGGCACGCCACGCCGACGGCAGGTTTGGGCCGGGACGATCTTCGATGTATGCGTACGGTCCGGGCAGGGCCGAAAGGGGAGGGCCGAAAGGGGAGGGCGGTCGGCGGGCCGGGGCGGTGGGCGGTCGCCGGGAGCACGCCGTGGGCCGGGCCCCCTCCACCCGGCCGCCGCTCCCCGCCCGAGGCGGGCCGGGCACCCACGTACCGCCCCGGCGGGCGCGCCCGCACCGGACCCGTCGCTCACGGGGAACACGTCCTGACAGGGCATCAGGACCAGCGTGACGCGGGGCCCGGTGGCCGTCGCCGGGGCCCCGCGTCCGTGTCCGAAGCCACGTCAGCCGACGGTGCAGACCTCCCCGTCCAGCGTGAACGCGCTCGGCTCGGCGTTGCCACCGCTCCAGCTGCCGGTGAAGCCGAAGCCCGCCGAGGAACCGGGCGCCACCGTGCCGTTCCAGCCGGCGTCGGTGGCGGTCACCCTCGCCCCGTCCTGCTGGTACGAGGCGTTCCACATCTGGCTGATCCGCTGCCCGCCGGGGAACGACCAGCCGAGCTTCCAGCCGTCGTAGGCCGCGTCACCGGTGTTGGTGACCGTCACATCCGCCTGGAAGCCGCCGGGCCACTCGTTGGTGACCGTGTACGTCACCGCGCAGGCCGCGTTCCCGGGCTGCTCCGTGCCGGGATCCGTACCCGGGTCGGGGCCGGGGTCCGTTCCCGGGTCGGTGCCGCCTCCGCCGGTGTCCGAGGACTCGCCCACCTGGATGCCCCGCCCGTTGGTGGAGACGTAGACCCGCCCGTAGACCCTGGGGTCGCCGGTGATCGCGGCGCCGGTCCAGGCCCACTGGTGGGCGTCGTCGTTGATCCTGGTCCAGTTCGCCCCGGCGTCCGTGGACCGGAAGATGCCCCGCACCCCGCCGATCTTCGCGCTGACGAAGACGGTCTGGTACGACGCGCCCGGGGCGGCCTTGCCGAAGCCCACGCTGTCCGCCTGCTGGACGTTCGCCGCCTTGGTGAACGTCGCCCCCGAGTCGGTGGAGCGCCACAGCCCGTACGCGCCCGTGGCCGATCCGCCGGCCAACCAGATGTCACCCTCGGTGCCGGGCAGGGCCTGGAAGCGGACGTTGCCCTCGCTGGGCAGTCCGGTGGCCTTGGCCGTGAAGGTGGCGCCGCCGTCGGTCGAGACGTAGAAGGTGCCGCCCGCGAAGCCGTAGAACTTCTTCGGGTTCTTCCGGTCGGACTCGACCGTGGCACCGGCCGGGATGCCCGTGGACGCGGTCCAGGAGCTGCCGTATCCGGTGGTGTGGTGGACGCCCGCGCCTTCCGGACTCCAGACGAAGCCGCTGCCGTCCGCCGCGGCCGCGACGGTGCCGCCTCCGGTGACCCCCGAAGGCTCCGACCCCTGGAACCAGTTGGCCCCGTTGTCGGTGGAGAAGCCGATGTGCGGGGCCGTGTCGGAGTTGCCGACGCGCACCACCGTGCCGGGTGAGGTCTCCGCGAAGTCGAGGCTGGTGGTCGAGTCGAGGTTCGGGGAGGTGAACATCATGCCCGGCACCGCGTCGAGGTCCGTGTGCCGGAACCCGCCGATGTCACCGAGCGCGCTCAGCAGCGGCGCGCCGGAGGGCGGGCTCGCCAGGTCGTTGACGGCGGTCTCCTCGATCCCCCGGACCATCGGGGTGATCCTGAGGCTGCCGCCGGAGTCCCAGGCGGTGAGGTTCTCCGTGCCGTAGACCGTCGCGCCCGTCCCGTACATCATCCGGTCCGAGTCGAACGGGTCGATCTCCAGCGACTCCGTCATCCAGCCGAGCTTGGGGGCGGTCTCGGGCGGCGCGGGGCTGGCGCCCCAGGAGAGCCACGGGACGGAGGAGACGTCCAGGGTGTAGCGGTTGGAGCGGTCGGGATAGCTGGTGTAGTCCCAGGCCTGGGTCCAGGTGGCGCCGCTGTCCGTCGAGCGGAAGATCTGGGTGTCCGGCCACCAGGCGCTGTAGGCGGTGGCCATCAGGGTGCCCGGCTTCTGCCGGTCCACGGACAGTCCGCCGAAGCCGTAGAAGGTGTCGGCCTCCGCCACCGGGCTGACGTCCTTCCAGGCGCCGGACCCGGTGTCGTACCGCCAGATCTGCCCCTTGCCGCCGTCGTACGGGCCGCCCGTGTCGCTGAGGGTCAGGTAGAGGTAACCGGTCGCGGAGTCGAGTACGCCCTTGTGGGCCAGGTATCCGGTGGGCTGGCCGGCGATCCGGGACCAGGTGGTGCCGCCGTCCGTGGAGCGGTAGACGGTGTTCTGCTTGTCGGCGACCCCGACGTAGATGTCCTTCGTGGCGCCGCCCGCGCTGCCCGAACGCTCGTCGAAGGTCACCCAGACGATGCCCTGGTTGTCGTTGCCGTACCCGCTGGTGTCCGTCGGGTCCTGCGCGTAGTTCCCCGGGTTGGGGAAGGCCGTCACCTCGGACCAGGTGACGCCCGCATCGGTGGACCGCCACAGGCCGTTGCCGCTGGGCGCGCCCAGGTAGAGCACGGAGTTCTTGTTCGGGTCGACCGCGAGCCGCTCCCCCATGCCGCGTCCGGGCATGTTGCCGCCGAGCTTGAACGGCAGGGTGGCCGCCTTCCAGGAGGCACCGCGGTCCGAGGAGCGCAGGACCGCCCCCGTGGTCGGGTCCCAGCTGTTGGTGTACGTGCCCACGGCGGCGTAGACGTTGTCGGGGTCGGCCGAGTCGGAGGCGAGGCTCACCACGCCCGTCCAGCCCCACCGGTCCCAGTCCACCCAGTCCAGCAGCGGCTTCCACCGCTTCCCGGCCTGGTCCCAGCGGTAGGCGCCGCCGATGTCGGTCCGGGCGTAGGCGAGGTTCTTCTCGGACCGGTTGAAGACGATCCCGGGGACGAACCCGCCGCCGTCGATGCGGGCGTTCTTCCAGGTGTAGGTGTCCGCCGCGATGGACACATCGGATGCCTCCATCGCGGCGGGGGCTTCGTCGGAGCGCGCCACGGCCGGGGTTCCGGTGATCGCCAACCCGGCGGTCAGGGCGAGTGCCGCCACGAGGGCGGCGAGGGGTCTGGTGCTCAAACGCACGGAAGCGTCCTCTCCGAGCTGAACCGCCGCAGAGGGCGGTGGGGGGACATGACACACATGGGAGCGCTCCCAAACCATCGCGATCGTAGCGCTCCCGCTCCCCGGGAGAGAAGGGTCGTGCACACCTTTCATCGGATGAATGACGGGCTTGCGTCCTGGAACACGCAGGGCCCCCGCCGGACGTCTCACGTCCGGCGGGGGCCCTGCGGAAGCGCCCGCGCTCAGCCCTCGTCGTCGCGGCGGCCGCCGGGCCGGGGCGGCTCGGTGGCGTCACGGACGCTGTCGCGGGCGGCCGCGGCGACGGCTTCGGGAGTGATACCGAACTCCCTGTAGAGCGTCTGGTAGTCGGCGGACTCGCCGTAGTGTTCGAGGCTCACGATGCGGCCCGCGTCGCCGACGACCTCGCGCCAGCCCTGGCCGACGGCGGCCTCCACGCTGACCCGGGCGCGGACGGCGGGCGGCAGCACCTCGTCCTGGTACGCGAGGGGCTGTGCGGCGAACCACTCGCGGCAGGGCATGGACACCACCCAGGCGCTCAGGCCCTCGTCGGCCAGGACCGTGCGCGCCTCCAGGGCGATGCGGACCTCGGAGCCGGTGGCCACCAGGATGACGTCGGGTGCCGGGTCCGCCCCTCCGGCCAGCACGTATCCCCCGCGGGCCGCCGCCTCGGCGGGGGCGAGGGTGCCGTCCGCGCGGTCGAGCACCGGCAGGTTCTGGCGCGTCAGGACGAGCCCGGTGGGCCGGTCGGTCCGCTCCAGGACCGTCCGCCAGCACACCGTGGTCTCGTTGGCGTCGGCGGGGCGTACGACGTCGAGGCCGGGGATGGCGCGCAGGGCCGCGAGGTGCTCGACCGGCTGGTGCGTGGGGCCGTCCTCGCCCAGGCCGATCGAGTCGTGCGTCCAGACGTAGACGGCGGGCAGCTTCATCAGCGCGCCGAGGCGGACGGCGGGGCGCATGTAGTCGCTGAACGTCAGGAACGTACCGCCGTAGGGCCGGGTCAGGCTCTGGAGGGCGATGCCGTTGAGCACGGCGCCCATGGCGTGTTCGCGGATGCCGAAGTGCAGGGTCCGGCCGTAGGGGCCGCCCTTGAACTCCTCGGTCTGCCGGTTCTCCGGGATGAAGGACGGTTCGCCCTCCATGGTGGTGTTGTTGCTCCCGGCCAGGTCGGCGGAGCCGCCCCACAGTTCCGGCAGCACCGGCGCGAGGGCGGTCAGCACCTCGCCGGACGCCTTGCGGGTGGCCATGCCCTTCGCGTCGGCGGCGAAGACGGGCAGGACGTCGGTCCACCCCTCGGGCAGCTCCCGCCGGGTCAGCCGGACCAGGAGGCGCGCCTGCTCGGGATGGGTGGTACGCCACCGCTCGTACGCCGACGTCCAGCTCTCGTGCACGGCCCGGCCGCGCTCCTTGACGGCGCGGGCGTGGGCGAGGACCTCGTCCTCGATGACGAACGATGCCTCCGGGTCGAAGCCGAGCAGCCGCTTGGTGGCCGCGACCTCCTCGTCGCCGAGGGCCGATCCGTGGGCCTTGCCGGTGTTCCGCTTGGTGGGCGCGGGCCAGCCGATGATCGTACGCAGCATGATCAGCGACGGCCGGGACCGCTCCCGCTTCGCCGCCTCGACGGCGGCCAGCAGCGCGTCGACGTCCTCGACGTAGTCCCCGGTGCGCGTCCAGTCCACCGTCTGCACGTGCCAGCCGTAGGCGGCGAAGCGGGCCGGCACGTCCTCGCTGAAGGAGATGTCGGTGTCGTCCTCGATGGAGATGTGGTTCGAGTCGTAGAACGCCACGAGGTTGCCGAGCTGCTGGTGCCCGGCCAGGGAGGAGGCCTCGGACGCGACGCCCTCCATCATGTCGCCGTCGGAGGCCACCACGTACACGTGGTGGTCGAAGGGGCTGGCACCCGGGGCCGCGTCCGGGTCGAGGAAGCCACGCTCGCGGCGTCCCGCCATCGCCATGCCCACCGCGGCGCCCATGCCCTGTCCCAGCGGGCCCGTGGTGATCTCCACGCCCCGGGTGTGGCGGTACTCCGGGTGCCCGGGGGTCGCCGAACCCCAGGTCCGCAGCGCCTTGAGGTCCTCCATCTCCAGGCCGTAGCCGGAGAGATAGAGCTGGATGTAGAGGGTGAGGCTGGAGTGACCGCACGACAGGACGAAGCGGTCCCTGCCCAGCCACTGGTCGTCGGCGGGGTCGTGCCGCATGATCCGCTGGAACAGCAGGTAGGCGAGGGGGGCCAGGCTCATCGCGGTACCGGGGTGCCCGTTGCCCGTCTTCTGTACGGCGTCGGCGGCCAGCACCCGTACGGTGTCCACCGCCCGCACGTCCACCTCGCTCCACCCCGCCTCGTCGGCCACCGGGAGGGCGAGTCCGGGGTCGCGGTGTGCGGTGCTGCCGGAAGAGGGTCGCTGTGGTGCCATGGTGTTCGTCTCCCAGGAGAGGTCGCTTCTCGGTCCGTGGAACCGGCCCCACGGCTCGTGCCCCCTTTCGCATCCTCGATTCGTTCCGGCCGCCCCGCATCCCGTGACGGGCCCTGGGGCGCGGCACCGCCGTGCCGGGGGGCGTCCGAACGTGGGGCCCGTGGGCGGTCCGCACCGGACCTGGGGGTTCCGGGGCGGCGGGCGGGGCGGTTGTGGCAGAGTCTGGCCGTGGACGAGCTCCGGCCCCAGGACCCCGCGCGCATCGGCGCCTACCGCCTTGTCGCCCGTCTGGGCGCGGGGGGAATGGGCCAGGTGTTCCTCGGCCGGTCCCCGGGCGGGCGGCTCGTCGCGGTGAAGGTGATCCGCGACGAGATCAGTGATCATCCGGAGGCGATGGCCCGGTTCCGGCGGGAGGTCGCCACTGTCCGGACCGTGCGGAGCGCCTGGACCGCGCAGCTGGTCGACGCCTCGCTCGACGCGCCTCCCTACTGGCTGGCCACCGAATACGTGGCGGGGCCCACGCTGCGCCAGGCGGTGGAGGAGTCCGGCCCCTTCCCGCCCGGCGGCACCGTACGGCTGGCCGCCGCGCTCGCCGAGGGCCTGGCGGCGGTGCACGCCCACGGGGTCACCCACCGGGACCTGAAGCCGCAGAACGTGATCCTCGCGCCGCAGGGGCCGCAGCTGATCGACTTCGGGATCGCCCGGGGCCTCGACCAGACGGTCCTCACCCGTGAGGGGATGGCCTCGGGCACCCCGGGGTTCGCGGCGCCGGAGGTCGTGCGGCACAACGAGGCGGGCCCGGCCGCGGACGTCTTCGCGCTGGGGGCGACCCTCGCGTACACGGCGACGGGCCGCCCGCCGTACGGCACCGGTGACCCGGCGGTCGTGAGCTACCGCGCCGTGCACGAGGACATCGACCTGGACGGGGTGGAGGGCTCGCTCGCCGGGCTGATCCGGAGCTGTGTCGCCAAGGCACCGGCGGACCGGCCGTCCCCGGCGGAGGTGATCGCGCGGTGCGCGGTGGACTCGGCGCTCGCGCTGGACCCCCATTACCGTTCGCTCGCGCTGGGCCCTCGTCCCCGTTCGCTCGCGCGGGAACGGCCCGAGGAGCCCGTGGCGGCGGACGGGCCGACGGCCGGGCGGACGGACGGGCCGGAGGACAGGCCGGTGGGCGGGCCGTCGGGCGGGCCAGGCGCCGGGCCGGGCGCCGGGCCGTCGGGCGGGCCGGAGGAGGGGCCCGTGCTCACCGTGCCGCTGCCGGGCGGCGAAGGGGACGCGGCGTCCCCGCCCGCTGAGGCCGCCCAGGCGGCCACCCCGTACGACGGGTCCGGGGACGGACCGCGGCGCGGACCGCGCCGGGGTGCGCGGGCGGGCCTGGTGGCCTGTGTGGTGGCGGGCGCCCTCGCGGTGACGGCCTGGCAACTGATGGCGCCGGACGGCGAGGACACCGGTGGCGGCGGATCCGGGGCGGCCGGGCCGTCCGGTCCCGCCACCGGCCCCGCCGCGTCCCGGGACGCCTCCACCGGCACTCCGGCCGGGCCGCCGGACCACATCGTCAACGACCGGGTCTCGCAGGACCGGTGGACCCTGTCGAAGAACCCGGCCGAGGCCGCCCAGGGGATGGGGTCCTGCGACCTGAGCCGTCTCTCCATGGCGACCGCGCTGCCGGGGAACCTCCAGTCGTCCGTGGGGCACACCACCGGATCGGACACCGCTTCGGTGACGTTGCGCCCCGAGGGCGCGGGGAAGGACAAGGGGTCCGCGCCGTACTACGTGTCGGTGGGGGTACGGCCCCCGCACGAGACGGACCGGACCACCGGCCGGCCCACCGAAGCCGAAGGCAAGGGCATCGGCTTCACCAGCGAGCCGGTGGACATCTACTCCGGCGCCTCCCCTGACGGCACCCTCACCTTCACCTACCCCGACGACTTCCGGGCGCACTTCGGCGACCGTACGGTGAAGGCGATTCCGGTGGGCGACGACCGGGGGGACTGGACGGTGGTGCTCTACCACGTCGAGGGCGGGCCGTCCGACTACACCCCCGTGGTGTGCAACGGCTTCCACGCCTGATTTCCCTGCCTGATCCACACGCCTGATCTCCGCGCCTGATCTCCACGCCTGGCGCCTTTGGGCTCCTGGGCGGCGGGGCCGTACCCGGGCGGGGGTCGCGGTGTCCCGAGCGGCGGGGTCGGCGGGGCGGAGGAATGATGGGGCGCACGCCGCTGCGCCGAGGGGCGCCGGACGGCTCCCGCGCCGGACGGCACGCGGCGACCCCGAACCGGAAGGGCATGAGCGCATGACCTCCCAGACCGCTCCCCCCGTGGCCGGCCCCGTACGGCACGCCCGGGTGCCGTTCCCGGGCGTCTCGCGCGGCCCGGCGGCCGGAGGTGCCGGGCCGGTGGCGGCGGGGGCCGTCCGGTGAGCGGCGGGGAGGTCCCGCCGGAGATCGGGTTCATGCGCGCGGTGTTCGACAGCCTGGGGGCGGGTGTCTTCGTCATCGACCTCGCCGGTCGGCTCACCACGGCCAATCCGCGCGCGCGGCACCTGCTCGGCCGGTCGGGCGACGAGCTGCTCGGTTCGGACATGCACGATCTGCTGCACCGGGGGCCGGACGGCGGCACGGTCCCACGGGGCCGGTGCCGCGTGCTGAGCGTGCTCGACGACGGTCAGCCGAACGAGGGAAGCGAGGAATTCCTCCTGCGGGGTGACGGCAGCCTTCTGCCGATCATCTGGGCGGCCACACCGTTGCGGCACGACGGCGCCACGGAAGGCGCGGTGGTCGTCTTCCACGACTTCAGCCTGCACCGTGACATCGCCGAGCAGACCGCCGCCCATCTCGCGGCGCTGGAGGAGCTCACCGCACGGCTGTCCATGGTGGCCGAGGTCTCGACGGTCCTCATCTCCACCATGGACACGTCCGACATGTTGAACCGGCTGGCCGGACTGCTGGTGCCCGACATGGGTGACTGGGCGGCGATCGACGTGCGTACGCCCGGACAGACGGGCGAGTTGCGGCGCGTCGCGGTGCACGCGCCCGGCAGCCACGCGGCGGCCCGGTCGCTCAGGGGGCCGTTGCCGCCGCTGCCGGAGGCGTCCCGTTCGGCGGTGGCGCGGGCGCTGCGTGGCGCGCAGCCCGTCGTCCTGGACGCGGACGCCCTGGCCGAGCCGCCGCGGACGCCGCTCGACGCCGCCCACCGGGAGCTCTTCGAGCGCCTGGGCGGGACCAGTGCCGTGGTGGTGCCCCTGCACACCCGGCGGCAGGTGTTCGGGGCGCTGACGGTGGCCCGTACCGCGCCCGGCTCCTCCTACTCCGAGGCGGAACTCCTCGTCCTGGCCGATCTCGCCCGGCGCGCCGGGCTGGTGATGGAGGGCGCCGAACTCTTCGAGCAGCAGCGCCACGTCGCGGAGACCATGCAGCGCCAGCTCCTCACCCCTCTGCCCCAGGTCGGTGACCTGCGGATGGGGGCCCGCTACTGGCCCGCCCAGAGCGCGGCGGAGATCGGAGGCGACTGGTACGACTCCTTCCTGCTCGGCGACGGGGTCCTCACGATGGTGATCGGGGACGTCGTGGGGCACGACCTGAAGGCCGCCGCGCACATGGCCGAGGTCCGCAACATGCTGCGCGCCCTGGCCTGGGACCGTACGGAACCGCCCAGCCTGATCATGCGCCGCCTGGACGAGGCCATGACCCATACCAGTGACGCGCCCATGGCGACCTGTGTCTTCGGCCGCGTCGAGGGCCGGGAGGGAGGCCCCTGGCAGCTGCACTGGGTCAACGCCGGGCACCCTCCGCCCCTGCTGATCACGGCCGACGGCCACACCCGTTTCCTCGAATGCGGCCACGGCCCGCTGCTCGGTCTCAGCTCCGCCCTGCACATGGGTCTGGGCTGGCCGAACGCCCACGCGGACCTGCCGCCCCGGTCCACCCTCCTGCTGTACACCGACGGTCTCGTCGAGAGCCGTACCCGGGACATCGAGGCCGGTCTCGCGACGCTGCGCCGGCACGCGGCCGCTCTGGCCCGCCGCGACATCGAGGAGTTCCTCGACGAACTCCTCGCCCGCATCGGGCCCAGCGGGGACGACGTGGCACTGCTGGCGCTGCGCATCCCGCCCGAGGGGGCCGGCGGCGAACCCTCTCGGCAGCACGCGTACAGCCCGGCCGCCGCCGACCGCGGTGCGCCGGGCGCGAGCGTGGAGGACACACCCGTCAGGGACACCTCCGAACCGGAACAGCCCGGGACCACCCGGTGACGACACGGCCTGACGGGCGAACACCCGGCCTGACGCGGGGCGGTGCGGGCGTCGGGCCCGTGCGTCTCAGGAACCGGGACGCGCCGCGCCCCCGGGTGTACGGCGGAGCGCGGTGGTGAGTGCGTCGAGGTGGCGTGCGACCGGCCCGACGGTGAGCAGCCCACTGGCGGCGCCGCCCCATTCGGCCTTCGCCGGGGAGAGCGCGCCGACGGCCCGTTCCATCGTGGGCCGGTCCGACACGGCGACCGCCGCGCGTGCCGCCAGACACCAGAGTGCTTCGTACAGCAGTCCAGGAGGCGGGTCGGGGAGTCGGCGCAGGCGCTCGGCCGCCTGGCCCGGGGCGCCCTGCGCGAGGAGGACGAGCGGGGTGGCCCACGGTTCGTAGGGTCCCCAGTCACCGGGGGCGTCGGCCGGGGCGGGCCGGCCGTCCTGGACGCGCAGACAGAGCAGTGCCAGCGGGAGGAGGCCCTGTTCGAGGCCGGGCATGCCGACGCCGTCCAGCTGGGCCGCGGCGCTCCGGTAGGCCTCTTCGGCCGCCGGTGCCGGGCCGGTCACGGCGAGACGCAGGGCGCGGAACCACTGGGTGAACACCCGGGCGAGCGGGAGTTCGTGGTGTTCGGCCAGGCGGTCGACCGCCGTCGCGTGCGCCTCGGCGCCCGTGAAGTCGGCGAGCGCGCCGCGCGCCTGGAGGCGGACGAGGTGGCCGAGCACGGTGTGGGCAGGCAGGTCGTGCCGGCCGGAGAGGGCGATGAGTTCGGCGCCGGTCGCGTCGCGGCGCGGGGCGAGGCCGGCCCGGTGGAACGTCTGCATGAAGACGCCGTTGAGGGCGAACGCCAGCAGGCCCGGGTCGTCCAGGCGGCGGGCGATCGCCTCCGCCTGCCGGGCGGCCTGGGGTCCCCGGGCCGATCGTGTTCCCCGCGATTCGAGGGCGACCGTGGTCAGCAGGCGGGCGCGCGCGGCGTCGTGCCGTCCGGGGGCGAGGCCTTTCAGCGTGCGCTCCGCCGCGGCGACCACGCTCGCCGAGTGCCCCGGGTCGTCGGCGCGGGTCCAGATCGCCGGGACGTCGTAGGCGCCGATCACGCGGGCGGTCAGTTCCACGTCGCCCAGTTCCTCGGCGGCCTCGACCGTGGCCGAGCGGTGGCGGCGGGCGACCTCCAGGCCGCCGCCACCCGTCACGGCGAGATTGCGCAGCAGCCCCACGGTCGACTCCAGCCGGGCGCGGGCACCGTGGCGCAGGGTGCGGTCGTAGTCGGCGGCGGCCTCCGCCCAGACGCGTTCGGCGGGGTCGCCCGGGTCGAGGTGCTGCTCCTGGGTGAGGATGTCCGTCTCCAGGCGGCGCAGCGCCGTACCGGGTTCGAGCCCGAGCCGGCCGGTCAGGAGCCCGCGTGCCCGGCGCAGTACGGCGAGCGCGTCGCCCTGCCGGCCGCTGCGGTACAGGGCGAGGGCGAGCAGCCGCCAGCCCTCCTCCCGCCACGGGTGCTCCGTCACGTGTGCGTCCAGGTCCGCCACCGCCTGGGCGGCCCGCCCAAGCGCCAGCAGGGCGTCACCCCGGCGTTCCACCGCGTGCAGCCTCAGCTCGCCGAGGCGGGCGCGTTCGGTCCTGGCCCACGGCTCGTCCGGGAAGTCGGCGAGGGCGGGCCCCCGCCAGGAGGCCAGGGCCTCGGTGAGCATCGGCAGCGCCTCCCGGGGCGGCAGCCCGGCGGAGAGTTCGAGTACGCGTGCGAAGCGCCGGCTGTCCACGGAGTCCGGTTCGGCGCGCAGGGCGTACCCCGGGCCCTCGGTGACCAGGAGGCGGGCGGGGGCGCGGGGCGGGCGCTCCGGTTCGACGGCTCGCCGCAGGGCGGACACGAAGGTGCGCACCGCGCCCACCCCGCCCGCCGGCGGGTCCGTCCAGAGGTCCTCGACCAGCCGGGTGACCGGCACCACGCGCCCCTGGGCGACGATCAGCCGGGCCAGCACTCCACGGTGACGTGGGCCCTTCAGGTCGACGGGGGCCGCGTCGTCGCCGCTCCAGGCGGCCACCGGCCCCAGAATCCCGAACGACACGTCCACACCCACGGCCCGCTCCCTCTCCCGGTACCCGGTCACGGTAGGCCGTCTCCGCGGAGGCCCCGCCCCGGGCCCCCGGTGCCAAGCCCTGGCGTGCGCTCATCGGACGCTCATCCACCGCGACCAGGGTGGAGGTACCTGCTCATCGCGAGAAAGAGTCTGATCATGACGCCCACCGACACCGGCCCCGGCTTCGGCCCCGGCTTCGACTACCGGCGGATCACCGTCGCGGACGGGGTGGCCCTGAACACCGCCGTCATGGGGGCGGGCCCGGCGATCGTCCTGCTGCACGGATTCCCGCAGACCCATCTGATGTGGCGGCACGTCGCCGCCGATCTCGCGGCCGACCACACGGTGATCTGCCCGGACCTGCGGGGGTACGGGGACAGCGACAAGCCCGTCGACACGGACGGCACCGTCTACTCCAAGCGCACCATGGCCGCGGACGTCGTCGCGCTGGCCACGGCTCTGGGACACGAGCGCTTCGCGCTGGCCGGTCACGACCGCGGCGCCCTCGTCGCCTTCCGCGCCGGGCTCGACCACCCCGACCACGTGACCCGTCTGGCCGTTCTCGACGTCCTGCCCACCCTGGACATGTGGGAGGTGATGCACGGGGTGACCGCGGCGGTCGGCTTCCACCTCTACCTGATGGCCCAGCCGCCGGGCCTGCCCGAAGAGATGATCGCCGCCGCCCCCGACGCGTTCTTCGGGCACTTCCTCGACCTCTGGGGCAACGACCCCGGGGCCGTCCCCGCCGATGTCCGCGCCGCCTACCTGAAGGCCTGCCGGGAGGCGGTGCCCTCCATCGTCGCCGACTACCGCGCGTCCGCGGGGATCGACATCGAGCACGACCGGGCGGACCGGGCCGCCGGCAACCGGCTGCGGATGCCGGTCACCGTCCTCCAGCAGGACTGGGGCGCGGCTCTCGGTTTCGAGGCCGCGGCCCTGTGGTCGTCCTGGGCCGCCGACCTGCACCACGCCACGGTGACCTGCGGTCACTTCATGGCGGAAGAGGCTCCCGCCGAGATCAGCGGGAGCCTCCGGAAACTCCTCAAGCGCTGAGCGACGCGCCCGCGCCCCCGGCGTGGTGACCGACCGTGTCCGCATGGTTCCGGCGTGGTAACCGCCGCGCTGTCCTGGGGGTGGATCATAGTGGGGCGCTATGAGCGCCACCGACCTCGCCGATCCGCCCCCGGACAGTCCCGGCCCCGACGCGCCCGAATCCCCCGGCGACGCGTCACGCCCCGACGGCGTGGTCGTCGCCATCGGCATCGCCGGAATCCTCGGCGTCGTCCTGTGGGCGAGCCTGGGCGGCTCGTCCTTCGAGAATTTCTCCGACAGCGCCCTCCCCTGGGTCCTGCGGAACTTCGCCTGGCTCTTCGTCGTGGCGGCGAACGTCTTCCTCGTCCTGTGCGTCCTCATCGCCTTCAGCCGTTTCGGCCGGATCCGACTCGGCCGCGACGACGGCGTGAAACCGGAGTTCACCGACTTCGCCTGGGTGTCGATGATGTTCGCCGCGGGCATGGGCATCGGCCTGATCTTCTACGGCGTGGGCGAACCGGTCACGCACTTCCTGCTCCCGCCGCCCTCCACGGGTGTGCGGCCCGGCACACCGGAGGCAGCGGGAACGGCCCTGGAGTACTCCTTCTTCCACTGGACCCTGACTCCGTGGGCCATCTACGGGGTCGTGGGGCTCTCGCTCGCCTACACGACGTTCCGCAAGGGCAGGGGCAACCGCCTCAGCGCCGTCTTCGTGCCGCTGATCGGTGAGAGGCTGGCGGACGGGGTCGTGGGGCGTCTGCTCGACCTCCTGGCCGTCTTCGCCACCGTCTTCGGCACCGCCACCAGCCTCGGCGTGGGGGCGCTCCAGATCGCCACGGGGCTGCATCTGACCGCGGGCGTCGCCGACACCACCGGCCTTCAGCTGGTCATCATCGTCTCCCTCGGCGCGGCTTTCGTGGTGTCGGCCTTCACCGGTCTGCACGGCGGGGTGAAATGGCTCAGTTCCGCGAACCTGGTGATGGCCGCCGTCCTCATGGTCTTCATCTTCGTCGTGGGCCCCACCGTCTACATCCTCGACGTGATTCCCGCCAGTGTCGGCGGCTATCTGAACCAGCTCATCCCGATGGCGAGCCGCACCGGCGCGTTCACGAACGGCGCCTGGCTCGGGGAATGGACGATCTTCTACTGGGCGTGGTGGCTGTCCTGGGCACCGTTCGTCGGCACCTTCATCGCCCGTATCTCCAAGGGCCGCACCATCCGTGAATTCCTCCTCACGGTGCTGCTGGTCCCCTCCGGTGCCTCCGCCGTCTGGTTCTGCGTGCTCGGGGGCACCGGGATCCGGCTCGACGAGACGGGGGTGGTCGACATGGCTCAGAAGCAGTCCCAGGGCACCGAGGCGACTCTCTTCGCCATGCTCGACGCCCTTCCGCTCACCACGGTCACGTCCTGGTTCGCCATGATCCTGATCATGATGTACTTCATCACCAGCGCCGACTCCGCCTCCCTGGTGATGGGTTCGCTCACCAGTCGCGGGGCCCTCAACCCGCGCGCCTGGCTCAACGTCACCTGGGGCATCCTGATGGCCGCCGTCGCCGCGGCTCTCCTGGTCGCGGGGGGCCTGGACTCCCTCCAGTCCGCCACGATCCTCGTCGCCCTCCCCTTCGTCGTCGTCATGCTGGGGCTGTGCTGGGCCACGGTCCGTGAGCTCAAGGAGGACCCGAGCGCGGGCCCGCCGCGCAGCCAGGCCCTCCACGGACTGCGCGACGCCATCCGGAAGATGATCGGCGAGACCGTGTCCGAGGCCCCCTCCTCCACGCACCCCCGCCTCCGCCGGGCGGTGGACCGGGCGCAGCGGAAGGACGAGGAGGAGGGCGGCGGCAAGGAGGAGTGAGGAGCGGTGACACCGGTGCGCCGGTGCCCTGCGGCGGCCGTACAGCCCGGAACGTACGCCCCGGCGGCCCGCGTTCAGCGCTGACGGACGACCGACAGCAGCCCGCCGCGCAGATGGGCCCGGAAGGCCGGATCCGCGTACGCCTCGGGCGCGTGCCCCAGCGAGGTGTAGAAGACGGGCGTCGCCCCGTGGCGGTGCTCCCAGGCCACCGGGTGTCCGGCTCCCATGCCACCGCCCTGGTACGAGTCCTCGTCCACCGACGCCAGGACGTGGACCGAGCCGCGCGGCGTGGCCGTGAAGTCGTACCACTCGTCGGTGTGTTCCCATCGTTCCGGCAGATGGGCCGTGGCCGGGTGGTCTCGGTCCTCCACGACGACACAGCCCGGTTGCACCGGGGGGTGCCCCGCGAACCTGGCGCCGAGCAGTTCCCCGAAGTAGGGCCAGTCGTACTCGGTGCACGCCGCCGAGTGCACCCCCATGAAACCCGCTCCCCCGCCCAGGTGCGCCTGGAGGTTACGGCGGCCGAGGCCGGTCAGCACGTCACCGCTGGTGGACAGGAACACCACACCGTCGTAGGCGTCCAGCCCGCTCGACTCGAACACGTCGGGGGATTCCGTCGCCTCGGCCTCCAGGCCGCTCTCCAGGCAGAGTTCACGCAACGCGGCCACTCCGTGGGGGATCGAGTCGTGGCGGTAGGCGGTGGTACGGCTGTAGATCAGGACGCGCGAGGGGTGTCCGGGCATGTACGGCCTCTCCGCCTCTCCTTCCGCCGGCGCTCCGGCGGACCTGCGGGGCACCGGCAGGCGTGGCCGGGTGCCCCGCGACCCCGACGGCCCGGTCAGGAACACTCCTCCCGTCCGGGCCGCCCCGGGCCGTTCACGGTTTGCGGGCCACGAGCCCCCACTGGTCGACGGGCGTCGGACGCTCCTCGGTCGGCCGCCAGAACGGGATGGACACGAAGCCCGGCTCCAGCAGTTCCAGCCCCTCGGCGCACCCGGTGATCTCCTCCGGTTCCCGCACCAGGTAGGGCGGATTGTCCCCCGAGTCGTACGCCTCCTGCGCCGCGAGCGTCTCGGGCGTCTTCACCGTGTCGCAGAGCACCAGGTAACTACCCGAGGGCATCCGCGCCATGTACCGCTGGACGACCTGGATCCCGTCGGACGGGGTGAGGTGCCCCAGCGTCGACAGCAGCAGGACGGCGACCGGCTGGGACAGGTCCAGGGTCTCGCTCGCCTCGTCCACGACGGCGTCCGTCCGGGACAGATCGGCGTCCACGTAGGCCGTCCTGCCCTCCGGGGTGCTGGTCAGCAGCGCCGCCGCGTGGACCAGGACGATCGGGTCGTTGTCCACGTAGACGATGCGGGCGTCCGGCGCGACGGCCTGGGCGACCTCGTGGGTGCTGTTCTCCACCGGCAGGCCGGTCCCGACGTCGAGGAACTGGCGCACCCCCAGCGTGGCGAGATGACGGACCGCCCGCGCCTGGAACGCGCGCGAGGCCAGCGCCACCGCGGCCGTCTGCGGGTAGGCGGCGGTCACCGCGTCCGCCAGCTCCCGGTCCACCGGATAGTTGTCCTTGCCGCCCAGCCAGGCGTTCCAGACCCGGGCGGAGTGCGGAACGTCCGATCGGATCTTCTTGCGGAACTCGATGTCTTCCTCAGTCATCACATACTCCTACTCACCGCTTCTACGCGGTAGTTGCTCCCCAGGTCGGGGACGCGCGCACAGCATGACCGTACCTGCGGAGGTCCGGCGTCCCCCAGCGGGCCGGGGCTGTTTCTCCGGCGGACCGGTGATCTCCCGTGCCGGAGGGGGCCGTTCGGCCTCCACCGGCCGGGACACCCGCCGGGCGTGGCCCGTCAGCCCTTGCGGGCCACGCCCGCGTAGAAGGCCACGGACGGATCCAGACGTGTCCCGGGCTCCTCGTCGAGTTCGGGCCGCCACAGGTCGGGCCGGACGAGACCGGGCTCCAGGAGGTCGAAGCCGCCGAAGAAACGCGCGATGTCCTCGCGGCTGCGCAGGGCCAGGGTGATCCGCCCGGACCTGTACTGGTTGTCGACCTCGCCCAGCCGGTCGTCCCCGGGGATGTAACCGGCGTGGGTGATCACCAGCCGGCTGCCCGGTGCCAGCCCCTCCGCCAGGCGGCCCACCAGTTCGTACGCGCCCTGCTCGTCGCTGACGAAGTGCAGCAGCGCGACCAGCGAGAGCTGCACGGGCCGCGAGAAGTCCAGGATCTCCGCCGCCTGTTCGAGGATGTGCTCGGGCTCGCGCACATCGGCCTGCGCGTAGGCGGTGGCCCCCTCGGGCGTGCCCTGCATCAGGGCTTCCGCGTGGGCCAGCACGATCGGGTCGTTGTCGCAGTAGACCACCCGCGCCCCGGGGGCGACGGCCTGGGCCACCTGGTGCAGGTTGGGCTCGGTGGGGATGCCCGTCCCGATGTCCAGGAACTGCCGGATCCCGTCGCCGGCCGCCCAGCGGGTCACCCTGCGCATGAAGGCCCGGTTGGCCCGCGCCACGTCCCGGACACCGGGTTCGATGGCCATCATCCGGCGGCCCAGTTCCTCGTCCACCGGGTAGTTGTCCTTGCCGCCGAGCCAGAAGTCGTACATGCGGGCGGGATGCGGCTTGCTCGTGTCGATCACGGGGGACGTGGCGGACTCGTCCGTTCCGGACATCACAACTCCTCGAATGAACCCGGCGACGACCGAGGCTGATCGTCAACGCTCCGAAACTATACGGGGATTGATCGTCCGGCCGACGGAATGGTGATCCCCGCGCGCGGCGGCACAGGCGACGCGCCCACCCCTCTCCCCCGGTCCGGCACGCCTCCCCCGGCGCCGGGCCACTCCCCGTCCGGCCGCCCCGCGCACCCGGCCCCCGCCCGTGAGCGGCCGCGGGCACCACGACGAACCCATTTGGTAGTGACTATCGTTTTCATATACCGTTCGAGTCGACCCCACACCCCAGGAGGCCCCCATGGCAGTCCCGAAGCGGAAGATGTCCCGCAGCAACACCCGGCACCGGCGCGCGCAGTGGAAGGCGACCACGCCCCAGCTCGTGTCGGTCACCGTCGACGGCACCGTCCACCAGGTGCCCCAGCGCCTGGTGAAGGCCGTCGAGCGCGGTTTCCTGCGCCCCGGGGGCTGACGCCCCATGACGCGGGACCCCTTGCCCGTCACCGTCCTCTCCGGGTTCCTGGGAGCAGGCAAGACCACGCTGCTGAACCATGTCCTCGGAAATCGCCAGGGCCTGCGGGTCGCGGTGATCGTCAACGACATGAGCGAGGTCAACATCGACGCGGCACTGGTGCGCGGCGGTGAGGCCGCGCTGTCACGCACCGAGGAACGTCTGATCGAGATGACCAACGGGTGCATCTGCTGCACCCTCCGCGACGACCTGCTCCACGAGGTGGACCGGCTCGCCCGCGAGGGGCGGTTCGACTACCTGCTCATCGAGTCCAGCGGGATCTCGGAGCCGATGCCGGTGGCCGCGACCTTCTCCTTCCCCCGCGACGACGGCGCGACGCTGGGCGACCTCGCCCGGCTCGACACCATGGTCACCGTGGTCGACGCGGCCAACTTCCTTCCCGAACTGGCCCAGGGCGACGGGCTCGCCGAGCGCGGACTCGACCAGTACGAGGACGACGAGCGCACGGTCAGCGACCTGCTCATGGACCAGATCGAGTTCGCCGACGTCATCGTGCTGAACAAGGTGGACCTGGTCGACGACCGGAGGCGCGGGCAGCTCGACGCCGTGCTGACCCGTCTCAACCCGGTCGCCCGGATCGTCCCCGTCAGCCGTGGGCGCGTGGAGCCTTCCGACGTCCTCGGCACCGGTCTCTTCGACGTGGAACGGGCCCAGCAGGCCCCCGGGTGGGTTCGGGAACTGAACGGTGACCACGTGCCGGAGACCGAGGAGTACGGGATCTCCAGCACCGTCTTCCGCTCGGACCGGCCCTTCCACCCCGGCCGCCTGTGGACCTTCGTCACCGAGGAGCTCGACAGCGGCCGGTACGGCCAGGTCCTCCGGTCCAAGGGATTCTTCTGGCTGTCCAGTCGGCCGCATGTCACCGGCCTCTGGTCACAGGCGGGGTCCGTGGCCCGGTTCGAGCCGTACGGCGCCCGCGGCCACGACACCACGCAGGGCCAGGAACTGGTGTTCATCGGCACGGAGTTGCGCGCGACAGCCCTCCATGAGGCCCTGAGCTCGTGCCTGGCGCGCGAAGGGGAGGCACGACCCGCCGCCGACCCGTTCCCGGCGTGGGACACCTACGGCATCGACGACGCGTGTGAGCACGAGCGGCAGGAACCGGCGCTCACGGCGGCGCACCCCTGAGACTCCGGGCCGGACGGTGGTCGCAGCCACGGCATCGTCCGGTCCGGCCCTTCCTCCGGTCGACCTCCACCCCGACCGGCCTTCCCCCGACCAGCATCCTCCGACCGGCCTTCCTCCGGCCGGCCCTTTCCGACTGACGGCCTCGGCCCGCCGAGAACTCCCGGCGGGCCGGGGCCGTACGCGATCCGCGGCGGACGTGAGACCGGTCACCGGTCACCGGCCGCGACCGGCCACGCCACCCCGGCCCCGCCGGTCGCGTACCGCTCCCCTGACGTGCCCGGACACACCAGGTGCGGGGCCGGTGCGGCCCCCTGGTACCGGCGCTCTCGCCGTCGACATTCATGCATGGGGCGTGCATAGAGGCCGTCCGGCCTGGACATCATCGATACGACAATCATTGCCATGAGCCGATCCGTTCCCTGCGGCAGCACCAACTTGTGTCACCAGCAGTGGGGTTGCCGCTGACTTCACGCTGAAAGGCGAGTGCCACCCTTGGTCGCCCCTCTGTACCTGGAACCGAAGCTCGACCCACCGCTCACCTCGCTGCTGGCCTCGGCCTCTTTACTGCACCGCCTCGTCGACGGGCTGGGATCGCCCCTCAACGTGGTGGTTCCGGAGCGGTTCGCCGAGAACGTCACACGGTTCCGGTCCGTGTACCGCCGCCACCACCTGGAGGGCACGGTCTACTTCGCGCACAAGGCCAACAGATCGAGCGCGCTGGTCCGCCGGCTCGCGAGCACCCCGGCGGCTGTGGACGTCGCCTCGCTCGAAGAGCTTCAGCACGCCTTGGCCTGCGGGTTCACACCGGACCGCATCGGCGCGACGGGGCCCAAGGAGCCGGAGTTCCTCTGGCTGGCCGCACGTACCGGCGCGACGGTGAACGTCGACGGACGCTCCGAACTCGAAGCGCTCGCGGCCCTGGTGCACCGGCACGGGCTGCCACGGACCCAGGTGCTGCTGCGGCTCTCGGACTTCTCCGGTCCCGCGGTGAGGATCCTCACCCACCGCAGCAGGTTCGGGGTCCCGGAGTCGGAGTTGTCCGCCCTGCTCGACGCCGCCGAGCGGCACCGTGACGCCGTGGAGGTCGTCGGCGTCTCCTACCACCTCGACACCACCAGCCTCGAAGAGAAGGCGGTCGCGCTGGAGGGCTGCGTCAGAGCCATGGACGAGTGCCGGGCGCGCGGCATGCGCCCGCGGGTCATCGACATCGGGGGCGGGTTCGGAGTCAACTACCTGGCCCACGGCGCCCAGTGGGAGCACTACACCAGCCAGCTCGCCCTCGCGGCCCTGGGGCGGCGCCAGGCCCTGGCCTGGCGTAACCACTCCTACGGGCTGAGCAGCGAGGGGGGCACGCTGCGGGGGACCCTCCAGCTCTACCCCTCGTACCGCCCGGTCGCCGGGGCCGACTACCTCGACGAACTCCTGCGCAGCCCCGCGCCGACGCTCGGGCGCCCCCTGGCGACCCTGCTCCTGGAGAACCTCTACGACCTGCACGTCGAGCCGGGACGGGCCCTGCTGGACCAGTGCGGACTGACCCTCTCGCGGGTGCTGGAGACGCGGCGCGAGGCGGACGGCACACACGTCGTACGCCTGGCGATGAACGCCGACGACTGCACCCTGGAGGAGCACGGCATACTCCTCGATCCGATCCTCCTCCGGCGCGACCGGCCGCCGGAAGCTGCTGACGGCTCCGCCGCGCCCTTCGGCGTCTATCTCCACGGGAATCTGTGCCTCGAATCCGATCTCATCACGCGCAGACTGGTCTTCCTCCCCCGCCTGCCCGCACCGGGCGATCTGCTGGCGTTCCCCAACACGGCCGGGTACTGCATGGACTTCAACGCCCACCACGCCCAGCGGCGGCCGTCGGCCCGCAAGGTCGCCGCGTACCGGAACGCCGACGGCTGGCAGTGGCGGCTCGACGACCAGTACTGGCCCATACATTCCACGGGAGACGCAGATGAAATATGACAGCATCCTCGAAACCGTCGGCGACACGCCACTCGTGCGCATCGCCCCCGAGGTCCACGGCCTGCCGAACATCGACCTCTACGCGAAGCTGGAGTTCTGCAATCCCTTCGGATCACTGAAGGACCGGGCGGCGTGGAACATGGTGCGGCCCGGCCTCGGCTCCGCGGTCGAGAAGGGCAGCCAGATCGTCGAACTGTCCAGCGGGAACACGGCCAAGGCCCTCGCCGCCATCGCCGGAATGCACGGTCTCGGCTTCAAGAGCGTCACCAACCGGATGAAGATTCCGGAGATCAAGGAACTCCTCCTCCTGCTGGGAGCCGAGATCGAGGAACTGCCGGGGCAGTCGGAATGCCTCGATCCGACGGACTCGGAGGACCCCCTGACGCTGTTCCACCGCAGCCTGGCGGAGCCGGGAAGCGCCTACCTCCACACCGACCAGTACTACAACGACCGCAACCCGGAGGCCCACGAATCCGGCACCGGCCCCGAGATCGTGGCGGATCTCGGCGGCCGGGCACCGGACTGGTTCGTGGCCGGTGTCGGCACAGCCGGTTCCTCCACCGGTGTGGCACGGGCGCTGCGGAAGCACGGCCCTGAGGTGGAAGTGGTCGGCCTCGTCGCGGAGAAGTCGGACTTCATTCCGGGGATCAGGAACATCGACGAGGTGCAGGAGGTCGGGATCTTCGATCCCCTCACCTACGACACCATCGAGAAGATCACGTCCACCGAGGCCATCGACGGCATGCTGACCCTCGTACGGCGGTGCGGAATCCTGGCCGGGCCGACCGGTGGAGCGGCCTATTTCGGAGCCGTCCGGCATCTGCGGGAGGTGGCGCCGCGGCTCACCGGGACGGCGACGGCGGTGTTCATCGTGTGCGACCGCGTCGAGAGCTATCTGAGTTACATCAAGAAGCGCCGCCCCGATCTGTTCGGCCGGCAGCGGACGAGCGCCTCGGTGGGGTCGTTGTCCCCCGAGGACGCGAGCCGGGCGGCCGGCATCGGGGTCGCCGAGGCCCAGGAGTGGATGGCCAAGGAGAATCCCCTGGTCGTGGACATGCGCAGCCCGTACGCGTACGCCGCCCTGCACATCGAGGGCTCGATGAACATCGTCGACGAACTCTTCGAGGACCTCGTGCGCGGGGGGCTCCCGTTCAGCAAGGCCCGGCCGGTGCTGCTCGCCTGTCCCGTCGGTGAGCAGTCCCTGAAGTACGCCGCCCTGCTGACCCGTCTGGGCCATCCGGACGTCCGCAGCCTCGCCGGGGGCATCATCGCCTGGCGTGACGCGGGTGCCCCCCTGGTGCGGGAGTGACCGCGATGCGCGACGATTCCGTCCCCCTGGGGGAGGAGGACCTGAGCGACTGGCACAACGCCCTGCGCGCCCAGTTCCCGATCATCACCGGCCACCCCGAGCTGGCCTATCTGGACAGCGCCGCGACCGCGCAGAAGCCGCAGGCGGTCCTGGACGTGGTCCAGGACTACCTCACGACCTCCAACGCCAACGCCGGTCGCGGGACGTATCCGTGGGCCAACAGGACGACGGGTCTGATCGAGGAGACCAGGGAGCGCGTCAGGACCTTTCTCGACGACCCGGACCCGGCCGGGTCCACCGTGCACTTCGTCAGCGGCACCACCGAGGGGCTGCGCACGGTGGCCCTCGACTGGCTCACCCGTGAACTCGCCGACGGGGACGAGATCGTCGTGCCCTTCGCGGACCACGAGGCGAACGTCTCGCCGTGGCTGGAGGCCGTCGAATCACTGGCCCGCGAGGGCACGCGGGTCACGGTCCGGGAGATGCCCTACCAGTCCTCCTCCGGCGACTACGACACGGAGAAGCTCCGGGAACTCGTCTCCCCCCGCACCCGCTTCGTCGCGGTCACCCACGTCCATCACGTCTACGGCGGAGACATGAACGTGCACCGCGTACGCCGGGCGGTGGGTCCGGACGTGGTGATCTGCCTGGACGCGGCCCAGAGCGTCGGCCATCTCCCGGTCTCCATGAGAGCGCTGGACGTCGACTTCGCCGTCTTCTCCGGGCACAAGGCGCTCGCCCTGCCCGGGTCCGGGGCGGTCTGGGCCCGCGGCGTACGAGGAGCGCCCCTCACCCCGCGCGGCTGGAGCGGCACCCCCAACACCGTGGGCATCGCCAGCCTCGGTGCCGCCCTGGACTGGCTGGAGCGGGCCGGGCCGGAGCGGATCGAACGCTGGACCGTGGACCTGGCGGCCCGGCTGACCGACGGGCTGAGCCGGCTGGCGGCCTTCGACGTGCTGGGGTGCCAACTGAGCCTGGCGAGGGACTCCTCCGTGCAGCGGCGGCACGGCATCGTGACGTTCAGGCACCGGGACATCGACTCGGTCGATCTCGGGTTCATCCTCTTCAGCCACGGCTTCATGGTGCGCACGGACGGCCTCTGCCAGGGCCGGGCGGGTGAAAAACGCACCTCCGTACGGGTCAGCCTGCACGCGTACAACAGCCGTCAGGAGGTGAATCGACTGCTGGACGTACTCACCGGGCTGGCATGACGCCGATGACAATCGTTTTCACCTGTAGATTTGGAGATCACCGAGCGGAACCCGGACGGTAGAGGTGGTAGAGGAAGATGAGCGTGAGCATGCCGACGGCCCAGCGGTGGGTGGACCGCTGGGAGCAACAGCAGCAGAGGTACGCGATCGACCGTGAGGAACGCTTCACGGTGATCGCGGACGTCGTGGAACACGTGACGGCCGGCCATGAGGTCCCCCGTGTGCTGGATCTGGGCTGCGGGCCCGGCTCGCTGCCCGCGCGGCTGATCAAGCGCCTGCCGAAGGCCGAGATCGTCGCCGTCGACATGGACCCGCTGCTGCTGGCGCTGGCCCACGCACGCCACCCGGACGCCGCCCGCTACGTGGAGACGGTGATCGGCGAGGACGGCTGGACGGACGCCCTCGGCCTCCGGGAACCGGTCGACGCGGTCGTGTCCACGACCGCGCTCCACTACCTTCCCGAACCCGTCCTGCGGCGCACCTACAGGCAACTGACCGCGCTGCTGCGGCCCGGCGGTGTGCTGATCAACGCGGACCATCTGTCGCAGGACGCGGCCGGATGCGCCGAGATCGCGGAATTCGTCGGAATCCGGCGGGCCGAGCGCCAGCGCGCGTTCGACCACGAGGACTGGGAGGCGTGGTGGTCCGCCGTCGAGAACGAACCCGAACTGACGGAGCTGTGCGCCGAGCGCCGGAACCGGGGAACCACCGGCTCGGGCTGTTCCGTCACGCTCGGCCGCCACGTCGAGCTGCTGACCGAAGCGGGCTTCGGCCACGCCGGCCCGGTCTGGCAGGTGGGCAACAGCTACGTCCTGGTCGCGCTCCGGCCGTAGGAGCGGCCCGCCACACCCGCCGGGCCTCCGACCGGGGGCCGGACCAGGGCCGGGCGGGGGCCGACTCATGGGGCGTCATATGACGTTCATGTGAACGAATCCCGGTGCTGTGCGGGGAATCCGTCCGTACGGCAGAAAGCGGTGATGCCTTGGCCTACGATCGGCGCTCGTGCGGCCTGTACGTCCCGGCCGGTCCATGTCCCAGGAGGTAACCGTGCCGCGTGTCCGCGTCCCCGCCGTTGTCACCGCCTGCGCCGCGGTGGTCGGGCTGGTCCTCACCGCCGGGTGCTCGTCCGGCGACGGGCCCGGCCAGGCCAAGGGCGGCGTGGACGTGGTGGAGAAGGGCAAGGTGACCACCTGCACGCACCTGCCCTATCCGCCCTTCCAGTCCGAGCGGGACGGCGAGGTCGTCGGCTTCGACGTGGCCCTGATCGACCTGGTCGCGAAGAACCTGGACGTCGAACAGAAGATCCTGGACACCCCGTTCGAGAACTTCAAGACCGGCGCCTTCCTCAACTCGGGCGAGTGCGACCTCGCGGCCGCCGGTATGACGATCACCGACGAGCGGAAGAAGAACGTCGACTTCTCCGTCCCGTACTTCGACGCCACCCAGGCCCTGCTGACCACGAAGAAGAGCGGTGTCACGGCGCTGGCCGACGTGAAGTCGAAGAAGCTCAGGCTCGGCGCCCAGGCCGAGACCACCGGCGAGAGCTACGCCACGGGCCAGGGCTTCGACCCGGTGTCCTTCGAGAGCTCCGACGCCGTGCTCAACGGACTGCGCACCGGCCAGGTCGACGCCGTCGTCATCGACTACCCGGTGGTCCAGGGCTGGTTGAAGGACAAGGCGAACGCGGACGCCTTCGCCCTCGGCCAGAACATCGAGACCGGCGAGCAGTACGGCTTCTCGGTCAAGAAGGGCAACACCGAGCTGAAGGCGGCGATCGACAAGGCGATCACCGACGCCCGCGCCGACGGCACGTACGACGCGCTCTACCAGCAGTGGATCGGACCACTGCCCACGGGCCGGTCGTGACCTCCCGGCTCTCCCGGCGCCAATGGCGCCGCGTGTCCCGCGTCGTGCAGTACGCGCTGTTCTTCGTCGTCCTCGGCCTCCTGGTCACCACGGCCGACTGGACGCGGCTGGGCAACCAGTTCGCCCAGAAGGACCTGGTCGCCCGGCTGTTCCCGGACATCATCACCACCGCCCTGGTCAACACCGTCGTCTACACCGCCTCCGGCTTCCTCTTCGGCCTGGTGCTCGGACTGGTCATCGCGCTGATGCGGCTCTCCTCGGTGGCGCCGTACCGCTGGGCGGCCGGCGTGTACATCGAGATCTTCCGGGGCCTGCCCGCGCTGCTGATCTTCATCTTCGTCGGTGTGGCCGTCCCGCTCGCCTTCCCCGGCACCGAGATACCCGGCGGCACGTACGGGAAGGTCGCGCTCGGCCTGGGACTGGTCGCCGCCGCCTACATGGCCGAGACCTTCCGCGCGGGCATCCAGGCGGTGCCCAAGGGCCAGATGGAGGCGGCCCGTTCACTGGGCTTCTCCCACACCCGGGCGACGGTCTCCGTCATCATCCCGCAGGCACTCCGCATCGTCGTCCCCCCGCTCACCAACGAACTGGTCCTGCTCTTCAAGGACTCCTCGCTGGTCCTCTTCCTCGGCGTCACCCTCCAGGAGCGCGAACTGACCAAGTTCGGCCGCGACCTGGCGAGCCAGACCGCCAACTCCACGCCCATCCTCGTCGCCGGGCTCTGCTATCTCCTGGTGACCGTCCCGCTGGGCTTCGTGGTACGCCGCCTCGAAGCCCGCGCCGCCCGAGCCAGGTGAAGGGGAAGGTGAAGCACGCCATGGCCGCCGACGACAACGACGCGACCCGGCCGCGGCCGACGGAGATCGAGATCCGGGACCTGCACAAGTCCTTCGGTGCCACCGAGGTCCTGCGCGGCATCGACCTCCAGGTGGCGCCCGGCGAGGTGGTCTGCGTCATCGGGCCGTCCGGCTCCGGCAAGTCCACCCTGCTGCGCTGCGTCAACCTCCTGGAGGAGCCGTCCCGTGGGCGGATCGTGGTGTCCGGCACCGACGTCACCGACCCGGACGTGGACATCGACGCCGCCCGCCGTCGTATCGGCATGGTCTTCCAGCAGTTCAACCTCTTCCCCCACCTGACCGTCTCCGGCAACCTCGTCCTGCCGCAGCGCCGGGTCCTGGGCCGGGACAGGCGGACCGCCGACCGCGTCGCGCGGGAGAACCTGCGCCGGGTCGCCCTGGACGACAAGGCCGACGCCTACCCCGCGCAGCTGTCCGGCGGCCAGCAGCAGCGGGTGGCCATCGCCAGGGCACTGGCCATGGACCCGCGGGTGATGCTCTTCGACGAGCCGACCTCCGCCCTCGACCCGGAGCTGGTGGGCGACGTCCTGGCGGTCATGCGCTCGCTGGCCGCGGACGGCATGACCATGGTGGTCGTCACCCATGAGATGAGCTTCGCCCGCGAGGTCGCGGACCGGGTCGTCTTCATGGACGAGGGACGGGTGGTCGAGCAGGGTCCGGCCGCGCAGGTGATCGGCTCCCCGCGGCACGAGCGCACCCGCGACTTCCTCACCCGCGTCCTCGACCCGGCCGCGTCGAAGCTCTGACCCCTCCCGCCTACGCCTCGCGCCCGGGAAGGCCGAGACGCTCGTGGACCAGCCGGGCGAAGTGGCTCAGCGTGCGTCCGGCGGCCAGGTCCGCCGGCGCGAGGCGGACGGCGAAGAGATCACGGGCGCTGACGAGGAACTGCATGCCGAGCAGGGAGTCGAGGCCGAAGTCGGTGACCGGCCGGGTGGGGTCCATGTCGGCCTGATCGGTTTGCAGGACTCCGGCGAGGAGCTGCGCGAGCGCCTCGGTGATCCTCACCACCGCCTCGTCCGGCGGAAGGTCCGCCAGCGTCCCCAGGAGCTCGTCGCGGCCGTCCGGGGAAGCGAGGGAGGAGGACGGTACCAGGTGGGCGAACCGGGGGGTGCCCAGGGCGGGCAGCAGGTGGCGCGCGGTTCCCCAGCGGTAGCGCCCCGCTCCGGCGACATCGGTACCGGCCGCGAGGAAGTGGCCGGCGGTCGTCAGGGCCTCGGCGGGGGTGAGGAGTTCGAGGCCGCGTTCGGTCATGGCCGTCTCCATGCCGGTACGGGCGACGTAACCGGTCTCTCCGATGGGCCCCCAGGCCGCCGCCGTACCCGGTTTGCCCGCGCCACGCCGGGCTCGGGCCTGTGCCTCCAGATAGGCGTTGGCCGCCGCGTAGGCGGACTGGCCGGGGTTGCCGAGGGTGGCCGAGACGGAGGAGTAGGTGAGGAAGAGGTCCAGGCCGCGGTCCGCGGTGAGCCGGTCCAGCAGGGCCGCGCCCGCCGCCTTGGGCGCCAGCACGGCGGCGAACCGGTCGTCGGTGAGCTCCGACTGCGGTGCGTCGTCCATGTGCGTCGCCGCGTGCACGATGCCCCGCAACCGGTGTCCTGTGGCGTCCACGGTCTCGATGACCCGGCGCAGCGCGCTCTCGTCGGTGACGTCGGCGGCGTAGGCCGTGGCCCGTACGCCACGGTCGGTGAGTCCCCGGAGCAGGGCGGGTGCCTCGGGGGCGCCGGGTCCGCGGCGGGACAGCAGGGCCAGGTGCCGGGCCCCCAGGTCGGCCAGCCAGTGCGCGGTGGCGGCACCGAGTCCGCTCAGCCCGCCGGTGATCAGATACGTGCCGTCCCCGTCCAGGGTGAGGGTGCCGGGGGCGGGTTCGACCAGGACGGGTTCGTCCAGGGGGTCGAAGGTGATGACGACCTTCCCGGTGTGCCGGGAGTGCTGCAAGAGGTGGAAGGCCTCCTCGACACGGGCGGCGGGGTAGGTCGTGTGGGGCAGCGGACGGTAGGAGCCCCGGCTGATCTGCTCGTCGAAGACCGAGACGAGACGGGAGCGGAGGGCCGGGGACTCCATGACCGCGTCGAGGTTGAAGGCGGTGAAGGTGAGGCTGCGGTGGAAGGGACGCAGCGTCATGGGGTTGTTGAGGTAGATGTCCTTCTTGCCCAGCTCGACGAACCGTCCGTTGGGACGCAGGAGGTCGAGGTTGTGGGCGATGGCCTCGCCGCTGAGGGAGTTCACCACGACGTCCACGCCCTGACCGCCGGTCAGCTCCCGTACGCGGGGGACGAAGTCCAGGCTGCGGGAGTCGAGGACATGTGCGGCGCCGAGCGTGCGGAGCAGGTCCCGCTTGGTCTCCGTACCGGCGGTGGCGATGACGCGGGCGCCCTGGTTGCGGGCGCATTGCAGGACGGCCAGGCCCACGGCTCCGGCCCCGCCGTGTACGAGTACGGTCTCCCCCGGGCCGAGGCAGGCCTGGTTGACCAGGGTGTGGTGCACGGTCAGGAAGGCGACGGGGAAGGTCGCCGCTTCCGCGTAGCTCATCCCCTCGGGGATGCGGACGACGGCCGCGGCGGCGGTCGTCGCGTGGGTGGCGAGGGCCGCGGGCACGAGGCCGCAGACCCGGTCGCCCGGCTTCAGGTGGTGCACGCCGGGTCCCACGGCGCGTACGAGGCCGGCGCCGTCCGTTCCCAGGCCCCGGCTGAGGGGGCTGTTCTCCACCGCTTCGGGCGGCAGCAGGCCGTTGGCCCGCATGGGGTCGCGGTAGTTCAGGGCCACGGCCCGCATCTCCAGGGCCACCTCGCCCGGCCCGGGTTCGGGGGCGTCGGTCTGACGCCAGAGCAGCCGTCGGCGCAGGCTCGGGTCGCGGGCTTCCAGGATGTACGGGGTGCGGGCGGGGGCGCCGGGTGGCTCGTCCCGCGCGTGCTGGACGTGCCGGGGGACGAAGCGGCCGTGCGCGGTGAGGACGATCTCGTCCTCCTGACCGCTCTCGTCGTCGGCGGCGAGGAGTTCGGCCACGAGACGGTGCGCGTCGGTGGCCACGGCCCCGGTGCGTTGCCAGGACAGGCGTCGTACGCGCAGGTCGGGGCGCTCGTTGGCGAGGGTGCGGCAGGCCGCCCAGACAGCCGCGTCGTCCGGATGCGTGGGCCGCTCCGGGGCCGGGAACAGGCCGGTCGGGCGGGTGACGAGCCACAGCCGGGGGCTGGTGCGGCCGCGGAGGCCGTCGCAGGCCGTGGCCAGGGCGCGCAGGAGGGCCGCGCGACGGGTGGTCAGGGCGACGGTCCGCCCGGGCCGGGGTTCGGCGAGCAGCAGGACGACGTGCGGCTCGCGGCCGGTGGCCAGCGCCCCGGTCCAGGCGTCGGCCTCCTCGGACGCGGCGACGACGGTGGCCTCGCCGAGCAGCGCCGCCAGGGCCTCGGCGGTCCGTGTCTCGGTGTCGTCCTCGACGGCGACGGTCCAGGTGGCGCCGGGAACCGGTGCGGGTACCCCGGTCTCGGCGGCGTGGTCGCGGGTGGCCGCGGCGAGGAGGACGGAACGGTCCCCGGGTCCGGTCCGCACCGGGTCGGGGAAGCCGCACCGTCGCAGCAGCGGTACCCACCGGTCGCGGGCGAGGATGCGGGAGACGGGGCGCAGGGAGTGGTCGCCGCGCTCCCAGAAGTCCTCCGCCGTGCCGGACAGCAGGGCGTGCAGCCGCGCGTGGTGCGGTTCGGTGGCCAGCAGGTGTCCGCCGGGAGCGAGCACGGTGCGCAGCCGCCGCAGCGTCGCGGCCAGGTCGTGGGTGGCGTGCAGGGCGTCGCCGGACAGGACGAGGTCGAAACCGGCTCGGGGCAGGCCCTGGCCGGTCAGGCCGGTGTTCAGGTCGAGGGTGCGGTAGTCGACGAAGTCGTGCCCGCCGAAGCGGTGTTCGGCGCGGGTGAGACCGGCTCCGGTGGCGGCCGTGCAGGTGTAGCGGGTCCGGTCGGCCGGGAGCACGGGCAGTACGGCGGCCGTCAGGGCGCCGGTGGTCGCACCGACCTCCAGGACGCGCAGTGGGCGGTCGGCGGGCCACCGGGCGACCATCTCGCCGAGGACGGCCTGTACGGCACGGTGGGTGAAGCGGTGGGCCGGGGCGGTCTCGCGGAGCTGGTCGTACGCGCTGTCCCCCGGCGGGAGGAGTTCGTCCGCGTCCACGCGGCCCCGCACCACGTCGGCCAGGTGGCGCAGGTGCCGGTTGAGGAGCAGGGTCTCGGAGCCGTACGCGGGGTGGTCCTCCACCAGGCCGCGCAGCAGTTCCTCGGGACGGGGCTCGGCGTCGGTGAGCTGCCAGGTCTCTGCGACCGGCCGGGCGAGGCCGTGCTCGACGAGCAGGGGCAGCATCAGCCGCACCAGCCGTCGGTGCTGGGGCCGGAGCCCTCCGGTCACCAGGTCCCGCATCGTGAACGGGGCCGCCGGGTCGGTGAGCAGGCCGTGCAGGGTCGCGGCCCAGCAGTGGGCCCCGGTGCGTTCGGCGGCGGCGACGAACCGGTCGTGGCCGCATGCGTCCAGGGCGGCGCGTGCGGCGGCGACGCGGGACTCGGCGGCGCCCGCCACCTCGGCGGGAGCGGGGAGCGGGGAGGGCGGGGCGGGTTCGCCCGGGTGCGGGGCGGCCCGCAGCACGGTGCGCTGGACGGTCAGGGGGATGTGCTCCGTCATGCCGCCGCGGCGGGTACGGCAGCCGTCGATCTCGACGGTGACCGTGCCGTCCGGGTCGGCGTAGGTGATGTCCCAGCAGATCTCGTTGGCGCTGCGGCTACGGCGGCGCAGATGCGCGATCCCGGTGGACGCGGGGGTACGCCACACCCGTACGGATCCGAAGACCGTCGGCAGGAAGCCGGCGGATTCCGCCGTGAGTTCGGACAGGGCCACGGTGGCCTGGAGCGGTGCGTCGAGAAGGACCGGGTGGACGGTGTAGGCGTCGGCGGGGTGGGCCAGCCGGTAGGAGAGCAGCACCTCGCCCTCACCGATGTCCAGGTGCTCGATGAGCTGGAAGGCGGGTCCGCAGTTCAGTCCGACGCGGTGGCAGGTGCGGTAGAAGTCCGCACCGCCGAGGCCGTCGTGACAGCGCGCCCGGAGCGCGTCGACGTCGAGGGGAGGCGGTGCGGTGCCGAGCAGGGTGCGGACCTGGGCCCGTACGGCGGGCCGGCACTCGCCGCCGTGTTCCTCGCGGACGCTGATGGTCAGGGCACCGTCGTCGGGGGTGACGGCGGTCTGGAGGGCGATCGGCGTCGGGTCCGGCCAGGGCAGAGCCAGTGGCCGGCCGATCTCCAGGTGCCGTACTTCGACCGGGCGTTCCATGGCGCGGAGGCCGGCACTCAGGGCCATCTCCACATAGGCGGCGGCCGGCAGGAGTACGTCGTCCCCGATCTTGTGGTCGCCCAGCCAGGGCACCAGCTGGGGCTCGACGGTGCCGTGCCAGACGGGGTGCGGGGCGGGCATCCGCTCCCCCACCAGCGGGTGGTCGAGCGCGCCGGAGCCGCTGCTGCGGGCGATCCGGTCCCGGGCGGTGCCGTACCAGTACCGTTCGTGCTGCCACGGGTAGGCGGGCAGTTCGGCCACCCGGCCGGGCCGGGGGAAGTAGGGCCGCCAGTCGGTGGCCGTGTCGGCGGCGAGCAGCGCGGCGACCGTGCTCGCGGTCTCGCGGACACCGTCGCCGTCCCGGTGCAGGGTGGGGACGTAGGAGAGGTCCGTGTGGCGCAGGTAGGGGCGCAGTACCGGGTGCGGGCCGATCTCGACGACACGGCCGGCGCCCTCGGACGCCAGGTGGGTGACGGCCTCGGCGAAGCGGACCGGTTCGCGGACGTTGCGCCACCAGTAGCGCGCGTCCAGTTCTGGCCCGTTCAGCGGTGTGCCGGTGACGGTGGAGACGAACGGGATCCGGGCGGTGCCGGGGGCCAGCCCGTCCAGGGCGGCGCACAGCGGTCCCTCGATGGGGTCCATGGCCCGGCTGTGGAAGGCGTAGTCGAGGTCCAGTTCGCGGAAGAAGACGCCGCGGCCGGCCAGCTCCCCGCCCCATGAGGCCAGTTCACCGGCGGAGCCGGCCACGGTCACGGCGCGTTCGCTGTTGATTCCGGCGATCTCCAGCATGCCGTCGTAGCGGCGGAGTTCCTCGCGGGCCTGTTGCTCGGACAGGCCGACCGCGGCCATCCGGCCCCGGCCCGCCGTGGTGGCCTGGGTGCGGCTGCGTTCGGCGATGACCAGCGCCGCCTGAGGCAGTGTCAGGGCCCCGGCGGCGTAGGCGGCGGCGACCTCGCCGACGCTGTGCCCGGCCACCGCCCGCGGCCGCAGCCCGTGCGAGGCCAGCAGCGCGGTCAGGCCCACCTGCACGACGAACAGGGCGGGCTGGGCGACCTCGGTGCGCTGCCAGGAGGGCGGGGAGGGGTACGCCAGTTCCTTCGCCACCGACCAGCCCAGGTGCGGGGCGAGGGCGGCGTCGGCCTCCTCGGCGGCCGCGCGGAACACCGGCTCGTGCTCCAGCAGGTCCGCGGCCATGCCCGGCCACTGGGAGGCGTTGCCGGAGAACACGAAGACGGTGCCGCCCCGCGCGTCCCCCCGCACGATCGCCCCGGAGGCGGGCTCACCGGCCACCAGCCGGTCCAGCTGCCGGGCGGCGTCCTCCGGGTCCGCGGCCATGACCGCGGCGCGGTGCGGATGGGCGCTGCGCCGCACCGTGCTGGTGTGGGCCAGGTCGTAGAACTCCTCGGGCCGCGCGGCCCGCAAGCGCTCCGCCGTCCCCGTGGCCAGCTGCTTCAGTGCCTGGGGGGAGCGGGCGGAGACGACCAGTGGAAGGGGGCGCCGGCCGGGGGTCCACCCCGTGTCGGGCCGGGGGGCCGAGGGGGGCGGGGTCAGGACCACGTGGGCGTTCGCCCCGCCGAAGCCGAAGGCGTTCACCCCCACGGCCGCCGTCGGCCCCGGGGGCAGCGGGACCGGCTCGACCGTCGGGGACAGCCCGAGGCCGTCGAAGTCGATCGCGGGGTTGAGCGGAAGGGCGTGCAGCGAGGCGGGCGCGATCCGGTGGCGCAGGACCAGGATCGCCTTGAGCAGGCCCGCCATCCCGGAGGCGGGCTCCAGGTGGCCCAGGTTGGTCTTCACCGAACCGACCGGCAGGGGGCCGCCGCTCCGGTGCCGGGCCAGCGCCCGGCCGATGGCCTCGGCCTCCGCCGGGTCCCCGACCTGGGTGCCGGTGCCATGGGCCTCGAAGTACACCAGGTCGTCCGCGCCGATCCCGGCTTCCGCGTAGACGGCGCGCAGCAGCGCCTCCTGGGCCTCGGCGCTGGGCACGATCATGCCGGTGCTGCGGCCGTCGGTGTTGTTGCCGGTGGCGGCGAGCACGGCGTGGACGCGGTCCCCGTCGGCCAGCGCGTCCTCCAGGCGTTTGAGGACGAGGACCCCGCCGCCTTCCGCGCGGACGAAGCCGTCGGCGTCCGCGGAGAAGGCCGCACAGCGTCCGCGCCGCGACAGCATGTTCGCGTAGGAGAATCCGGCGAAGGAGTGGGGGCTGCTCAGCACGTTGACGCCGCCGACCAGGGCGACCCGGCTGGAACCCTCGCGCAGGGTGCGGCAGGCGCGGTCCAGCGCGACCAGCGCGGAGGAACAGGCGGTGTCGATGGCCATGCTGGGCCCGCGCAGGTCGAAGGCGTACGACATCCGGTTCGCGGTGATGGACAGCGTGGCGCCGGGCATGGTGTGCGGACTCGTGTGGTCCTCCATCAGCGTCAGCGTCGTGCCGTAGGCCGGGTCGGAGACCCCGACGAAGACACAGGTGTCCGATCCCGCCAGCGACTCGGCGGGAATGGCCGCGTCGTCGAGCGCCTCCGCGGCCATCTCCAGCAGGAGCCGCTGCTGCGGGTCGATGTGCCGCGCCTCCGCGGGCGAGATCCCGAAGTAGGCGGCGTCGAAGGCGGCGACGTCCGTGAGGAACCCTCCGGCGGCGGTGTAACTGCGGCCGGGCCGTACGGTCCCCGGGTCGACCATCCGGTCCCTGGGCAGCCGTTCGGCGGGCATCTCGCCGACCATGTCCCGCCCGTCACGCAGCACGGACCACAGCCCGTCCAGGCCGGTGATCCCTCCGGGAAGCCGGCACCCGACGCCCACCACCGCTACGGACCGTCCACACTGCCGTTCTGCCACGTCCCCCGCCTTTTCCCACCGATTGCAGACTTCGTGCGGATTGAAAGGCATCACGGGAGCGAAAGCCAACACCGGCCACTCGTTCGGGTGAAGGTCGCTCTGGGGGCGGATCTTCGGTCCGAGTGGCCTCGTGGCGCCGTTACGGTTACGCGGTGCCCGAACCCGCCCGTGCCCGCATCGCGGCCGTCACCGCCCACTTACCGACTCGTTACCGGACCATGGACGAGATCCGCGAGAAGATCGCCAAGAGCGGGGAGTACGCACCGCCGCCCGGCCTGCTCGAAGATCTCACCGGAGTGCGCGGAGTCCATGTGCGCGGAGACGGGGAGAACGCCTCCGACCTCGCCGCGGCGGCCGCCCGCGAGGCACTCGACGAGGCGGGCCTGCGGATCGGTGACATCGATCTGCTGCTGTTCGCCGCCACCGCCGCGGACCTGATCGAACCCGCCACCTCTCACCTGGTGGCCGCCAAGATGGGCGCCACCTGCCCGGTGTTCGACGTCAAGAACGCCTGCAACAGCGTCCTCAACGCCATGGAGACGGCCGCCTCGTTCATCGAGACCGGCCGCTACCGCACCGTCCTCATCGTCTGCGGGGAGACGGGCTCCCTGGTGACCCGCTGGAACGTACCCGACCGGCAGGCGCTGCTCAGGGCCCTGCCCGGCTACACCGCGTCCGACGCCGGCGCCGCGATGGTGCTCACCGCCGGGCCCGCGGGCGAGGACGGCCCCGGCATCACGGCGATGCGTTTCGTCAGCAACTCCGCCGCCTGGGAGGCGTGCACCGTGTCCGGCGGAGGGACCATGCACCAGCGCTCCGTCCACGACGACCACACCACGCTGCGTCTGAACGGGGACCTGCGCCAGGGGCTGCTCGACGTCCTTCCCGACGCCCTCGCCGTCGCCAGGGACGAGCTGGCCGCGGCACGCGCCGGTGCCTTCGTCGCCTTCCACCAGATCGCCATGCCGCAGTACAGGCAGATGCTCGACCTGTTCTCCCTGCCCGAGAGCGTGTGCCTGCCCGCGGTGGCCGAGCACGGCAACTGCGCGGCGGCCTCACTGCCTTTACAGCTCGTCAAGGCGCGGGAGGCCGACCGCGTCGAAGCGGGGGACACCGTGGCGATGCTCGGCGTGGCCAGCGGCCTGAGCTTCGGGCTGGCCCTCGTCCGATGGTGACGACACGGGCCGGGCGTACCCCGGCACTCACCGAGACGGAACGCGCCACCGCGCTGGCACGGCTGATGCCGGGCTATCCCGCGCCCCGGCACTGGCGGCGTGTGCCGGCCACCGGGCAGCACTACGTCGATCTCGGCTCCGGGGAGCCGGTGCTGTTCCTGCACGGCAATCCGTCCTGGAGCTACGCGTGGCGCAAGCTGCTCGACCGGCTCTCCCCGCACGCCCGTTGCCTGGCACCGGACCTGCCCGGCTTCGGGCTGTCCCGGCACCTGAGGCCGGCCGCCGGGGTCCCGGACCCGTACCAGGTCCAGCTGGAACACCTGGACCTCCTCCACCGGCACCTGGTGCGGGACGAGGGGCTGCCCGAGCGTGGCTGGACGCTCGTCCTGCACGACTGGGGCGGTCCGCTCGGCATCGCCTGGGCCCTGCGGCACCCCGGGGTCGTGGCCCGTCTGGTCATCTGCAACACCGTGGCCTTCCCGTGGCCCGGCGGCTTCCGGCTGCCGTTCTACCTGCGCTGGATCCGCGACCACCCACGGGTGGCCGACGCCGTGCACCTCACGAACGGCTTCGCGCGCACCGCCGTGCGCGCCGGAGTGCACCGGCCGCTGTCTCCGGCCGAGCGCCGCGCCTACCTCCGGCCCGTCTCCCGGCGCGCCGAGCGGCGGGCCGTCACCGACGCGGTCCGCGCCATCCCGCGTGACGTCACCGATCCCGTGTGGCGGCTCCTCGAACCTCCGGGCGCCGACGCCGGTCCGACCGCGCTGCCCCTGCTGATCGGCTGGGGCATGCGCGATCCGGTGTTCACCCCGGACGTGCTGGAGGAGTGGGTCCGCCGCTGTCCCCACGCGGACGTCCACCGGTTCCCGGAGGCCGGGCACTTCGTGATGGAGGACGCCGCGGCCGAACTCGGCGACCGCGTACGCGACTTCCTGCGAGGAACCCGATGACCACGACCGCACCGGGCGTCATCGCCCGCCTGGCGGGCCGGCCTGACGCCACCGCGCTCATCCACTGCCGTGAGGGGGCGTCCCGGACGGTCGGCCGCGGCCACCTGGTGCGGAGCTGCCAGAGCACCGCGCAGGCCCTGCACCGGGCCGGTGTCCGGGCCGGCCACAAGGCCGTCGTGATGACCCGTGACGCGTACGACCTCACCGTCGTCGCGTACGCCCTGTGCTCCCTCGGCGCCGTGCCCGTCCTGATCGAGCCGCGCGCCGAGGTGCGCCGCTGCCTGCGGGACGTCGCGCCGGACGTCTTCATCGGTGAACCGCCGGCCCAGTGGGGACGCCTGGTCCTGGGGTGGGGCCGCCCGCATGTCCAGGTTTCGCTGGTCACCGGCCGGCCGCTGCTCGCTCCGGGACGGCGTCTGGCGACCCGGACGCCCGGCGGCGGTGCCCCGGCCCCGCTGCCCCGGGAACCCGGCGGTGACGAACTGGCCGTCATCGCCTTCACGTCCGGTTCCACCGGCCGCCCCAAGGGCGCGGAATACCGCTACGCCACCCTGGCGGGACAACTCGACGCGCTCACCGCACTGCTGGATCCCCGGCCCGACGACGTACTCCTGGCGGGGTTCCTCCCGGTGGCGATGCTCGGCCCGCTCCTGGGCCTGACCACTCTCGCCCCGGCCGTGAACCACCTGGCCCCGGCACGCACCCCGGCGAAGGCGCTCGTCGAACCGATCCTGGAGCACGGCGTCACCCAGATCCTCGCCTCGCCCGCCGTGCTCACCCTGATCGCCGGTCACTGCGCCCGGCACGGCATCGCCCTGCCCTCGGTCCGGCGGATCCTCTCCTTCGGCGCCCCGCTCCGTCTCCACCTCGCCGAAGCACTGCGCGAGGCCGTGCCGGACGCCACCGAGATCCTCAGCGTCTACGGCGCCACCGAGTGCCTGCCCGTCTCCGCGATCGACGACCACGGCCTGCGGGCCACACGCGTCCGGCCGCCCGCCGGGCAGACCGGTACGTGCCTGGGCCCGCCGCTGCCCGGTGTCCACCCCCTGATCCTGGACGCGGACGCCACCGGACTCGGAGAGATCGCCGTCACCGGACCCACCGTCAGCCCCGCCTACCACGGACGTCCGGACGCGGACGCCGCCACGAAGAGCGTCACCGGCCGTGGTGTACTGCACCGCACCGGAGACCTCGGCCGGCTCGACGACCAGGGCCGGCTGTGGTTTCTCGGCCGCAAGGCCCATCTGGTCACCGGTACCGGCTCCGCCCTGACCACCGAGGACGTCGAGACCGCCGCCGACACCGCTCCCGGTGTCCGCCGCACCGCTCTGGTCGGCGTCGGCCCGGCCGGGTGCCAGCGGCCCGTCCTGTGCGTGGAGCCCATGCCCGCCACCTCCCCCGCCGCGGCCCTGGCAGCTGTACGGGCCGCTCTGGAAGGCCATCCGGAAGGGCACCGCGTCGACGCCCTGCTCCCGCATCCCGGCTTCCCCACCGACCCGCGGCACAACTCCAAGATCGACCGTCCACGGCTCGCGGCCTGGGCCACCGGGCGCCTGCGCGGGAGGACGCGATGAAGGTACTGGTCACCGGGGGAAGCGGATTCCTCGGTCTGGAGATCTGCCGCCGGCTGACGGCACGCGGCATCGCCACCTCCTCCCTCGGCCGCCGCCCCAGCACCGCCCTGGAGCAGCTGGGCGTCCGGCAGCACCTGGGCGATCTCGCCGACGCGCAGGCGGTCTCACGCGCGGTCGCCGGATGCGACGCCGTCATCCACAACGCCGCCCTGGCCGGGGTCAGCGGCCCGTCGCGGCTCTACTGGGCGACCAACGTCCTCGGCACCCGCAACGTCGTCGAACAGTGCCGTGCCCACCAGGTGCGCGGACTCGTCCACACCTCGACCGCCAGCGTCGTCTTCCGGCCCGGCGGCCTGGAGGGCGTCACCGAGGATCTGCCGTACCCGTCCCGCCACTTGGCCGCCTACCCCCGGACCAAGGCCGCCGCCGAGGCCCTGGTCCTCAGGGCCCACAGCCCGGAGCTGGCCACCGTATCGCTGCGCCCGCACGTCATCTGGGGCCCCGGCGACCCGCACTTCGCCCCCGCCCTGGCGCGCGCCGTACGGGCCGGGCGCCTGCTGATGCCCGGCGACGGCGGCAACCTCGTCGACACCACCCATCTCCACACCGCCGCCCACGCCCACCTCCTCGCCCTGGACCGGCTGCGGCAGTCACCCGGGATCGGCGGCCGCGCCTACTTCATCAGCCAGGACGACCCGCGCCCCCTGCGGGAGATCGCCCACCACTTCCTGCGAGCCGCGGGGGTCGACGCCCGGTGGTGCGCCGTCCCGCCCCGCCTGGCGACGGCCGCGGCCGCCGTCAGCGACACCTGCCTGCGCCTGGTCAGCAGCCCGCGCCCCCTGGCCCTGAGCCGCTTCCTGGTGGCGGAACTGCTGCAACCGCACTACTTCGACCTGACCGCGGCGCGCCGCGAGCTGTCCTTCGAACCGCCGATCGGGTTCGAGGCCGGCCTCGCGGAACTCGCCCGGACCGCCCCGCCCGCCTTCGACGACAGCGAGGACACCCCGTGCCCGACACCTACGACACCCTCCGTACGGTCCTGACCGGCTCCTTCCGCGTCCCGGAGGACGCCGTCCACCCCGAGGCCACGCTGGAGCAACTGGGCCTGGAATCCCTGGCCCTGACGGAGCTGGTGCTCATCCTGCACGAACGCTTCGCCGTCAAGATCAGCAGCGAGTACGCCGCGCCCGTCCGGACCGTCGCCGAAGTCGCCGACCACCTCGACGCGCTGCGCGCGGCCGGCCCGAGGACGGTGGCACCCTCATGACGACGCCCGTGGCCGTCACCGGTCTCGGCATGGTCACCCCGGCCGGGGAGGACGCCGCCACCACCTGGAGCGCGGTCTGCCAGGGCGTGGGCACCGCGGCGCCCGACCCGGCACTCACCGGCCTGCCCGTCGGCTTCTCCTGCCGTGTCCCCCTCTCGTCGGAGGCCCTGGACCGGCGCGTCGGACGTACCGCCTGGCGTATGTCGCGGGACGCGAAGCTCGCGGTGCTCGCCGCCCGCGAGGCCGTGCACGACGCCGGCCTCGATCCCCGTACGTGGAACGGCGCCCGGGTCGCCGTCGTCATCGGCTGCGGACTCGGAGCGGGCACGGTACGCGAGGAACAGGCCAGGCGCCTGGAGGAGTTGGGCGCCGACATGGTCTCGGCGCTCACCATCCCCCAGATCATCCCGAACATGGCGGTCGGTGAGGTCTCCATCGACCTCGGGGCCCAGGGCCCGAGCCTCGCCCCGTCCACCGCCTGCGCCTCCGGTGCCACCGCCGTCGCGGTGGCCCGCGACCTCCTGGTCTCCGGCCAGTGCGATGTCGCCGTGGCCGGAGGGACGGAGGCGACCATCAGCCGCTTGGTGACGACCGGCTTCTGGCGTCTGGGCGCCCTGTCCCGACGCGGCGGCCCGGTCACCGAGGCGTCCCGGCCGTTCGCCGTCGACCGTGACGGCTTCGTCATGGGGGAGGGCGCGGGCGTCCTCGTCCTGGAACGCGTGGAGCACGCCGCCGCTCGCGGCGCCCGCTCCCGCGCCCGGCTGGTGGGCTGCGGCAGCACCTCGGACGCCTACCATCCCACCGCTCCGGACCCCGGCGCCGACGGCGCCGAGTCGGCCCTGCGTACCGCGTTGGCGCAGGCGGGGCTGGCCCCGCACGATGTCGACCACGTCAACGCCCACGGCACCTCCACCCCGCTCAACGACGCCAGGGAGGCGGCGCTGATCGCCCGCGTGCTGCCGCACCGTCCCAGCGTCACCGCGCCCAAGGGCGTGCTCGGTCACGGCCTGGGCGCGGCGGGAGCCGTCGAGGCGGCGCTGACCGTGCTCGCCGTCGAGCACCGCACCGCACCCCCGATCGCCAACCTGTCCGCTCCGGCACCCGAGTTCGACATCGACTGCGTCACCAAACGCCCGCGTCGGCAGGACATCCGGGTGGCCGTCAGCCACTCCTTCGGCTTCGGCGGCCACAACGTCGTCCTCGCCCTGGTCAGAGCTTCCTGAGTACGTGGGTGTCACCGCTGTCCGGACCTCGCGTCCCACGGTGACGAGGGCGACGGTGTCCACGCGTCCGTGGCCCGCCTCGGCGGCGAAAGAAGGCCCGACCGGACGGCAGGCGGCAAGCGGCTCCGGCACTTCGCGGGCCCGGCGGGTGAGCCGCTCAGGTGTCCGGGCGGCGGGCGGCCGGCCGCCCGGATCAGCCCGCCTTCGGCGGCTTCAGCGCGTCGAAGGCGAAGAGGGTGTTCTCGGCCGCCGCCGCGACCACCACACGCCCCGCGACGGTCACACGCGGGCTCGTGCCCTGGTCCCCCGTCAGACCGTCGGCCTGCGGATTCGTCGCCCACAGGGGTGTGCCGTCCTGCGGCGACAGCGCGACCACCCGGCCGCTGGCCGAGCTGAAGTAGAGCGCGTCGGCTCCCTCGGCAGGACCCGACGCACCCTCCACGCCGGTCTGCCGCGACCACTTCTTCCGGCCGGTCGCGGGGTCGAGCGCGGTGACGAGACCGGTCTGCCCGCTCACGTAGACGGTGCCGTCCGCCATGCCGGGCGTCCCCTCGTAGGTCTTGGCCAGCCGGGAGTACGTGACCTTCCGCGAGGCCGGGTCGACCCGCGCCACCCCGTCGTAGCCGGTCGTCGCCGGTCCCTCCCGGTGTTCCTGGAGGAGTACGAGGCGGCCGTCGGCGACGCCCATGGGCACGGCGGGCCCGTCGACCTCGATGGGTTCGCCCAGTTCCCCGGAGGCGCGGTCGACCGTGTACAGGGTGGGGTGGCGCACCTCCGAGGCGTCCAGTTCGGCGTCCGGCGCGCACATCGCGAAGAGCCGCGGGCCCGCCAGGACCGGAGCGCACCGCGTGTCCCCGGGGAACGGCCGGGTCCAGGTGACCTCACCGCTGTGGGCGTCGCGGGCCTCGAAGCGGGAGTTGGAGGCGTCGACCGTGACGACGGCGGAGCCGGCCACCACGGCGTCCTGGGTCCGGCCCGTGACCGCTGTCGACCAGGCGCCGGACGGCACGGACCACAGCTCCCGGCCGGTGTCCGCGTCGATGGCCACCACCTCGCTGGACGGGTCCTGCGGGGCGTCCTCGGCGGCGAAGCGGTAGCCGAGCACCGTGTCGTCGGTGGCGCCCACCAGATACGTGCCCTGGACGGGGACCCCCGGGCTCTTCGCCGTCCACACCCGCGAGCCGTCCAGGGCGCTGACACGGGTCGCGACGACCCCGCCGCCCCCGCAGAACAGCGCCTCGCCGCGCGCCACGCACCGCAGTTCGTCGGAGAGGTCCTCGCGACCGCCCGGCACGGTTCCGCGCCACGGCGCGAAGCCTTCCGGGAGTGCGGCGGCCGGGGCCGCGACGGTGCCGGCCTTGTCCCCGCCGCCGTCTTCCCCCAAGCCGCCCGTCTTCAGTACGGCGGCTCCCCCACCGATCGCCGCCACCGCGACCGCTGCGGCGAGCACGGGGCGCCATCGGCGGCGCAGTCCCCGGCCGATGGAGGTGCCCGTGCTTCCTGTGCCGGAAACGGCCGGGTCGGTGTCCGGGCCGGCCGGCACCGGGGTGGGCGTGGGCGGCGTCGCCACGTCGTGCTGGGTGACCACGTCACGGGTGCGGCCGGCACCGGCCCCCGCCGAGCCGGTCCCGCCGAGGTCGGCCGGCAGGTCCCGCAGCAGCGTGAGGAGTTCGTCCGCGGAAGGACGGCCCTCGGGCTCCTTGTCCAGGCACGGCTCGACGACCGCGCGCAGGGCCACCGGAACGGCGTCCAGCGACGGCTCCTCGTGCACCACCTGATACGCGCTCATGTACGGGCTGTCCGCGTCGAAGGGCCCTCGGCCGGTCGCCGAGTACACCAGCAGCGTCCCCAGCGAGAAGACGTCGGACCGCGGCCCCACCCCACGCGGTGCCTGCAACTGCTCCGGCGACATGAACGGCGGTGTACCGATGACCCGCCCCGTCATCGTCAGCGTCTGCTGGTCCACGGCGCGGGAGATGCCGAAGTCGATGACGCGCGGGCCCTCGGGCGAGAGCACGACGTTCGAGGGCTTCAGGTCACGGTGGACCACCCCCACCCGGTGGATGTCGCGCAGCGCCTCCGCCAGCCCGATGGCGAGCCTCCTCAGCTCCGCCCCGTCCAGCGGTCCCTTCCTGGCGATGTACTGGGCGAGCGTGGGCCCCTCGATGTAGGTCGTCGCCATCCACGGCTGCTCGGCCTCGGGGGCGGCGTCGACCACGGCGGCGGTGAACGCGCCGCTCACCCGCCGCGCCGCCGCCACCTCCTGCCGGAAGCGGATGCGGAACTCGTCGTCCCCCGCGAACTGCTGGTGGATCAGCTTGATCGCGACGGGCCGTCCCGAACTGGTACGGGCCAGGAAGACCGTGCCCATGCCGCCCGAGCCGAGTCGCGCCTCAAGCGGATAGCCTCCGATCTCGGCTGGATCACCTCCGCGCAGCGACACTCTTCCCGCCCTCCCGTCCCCCGTGCGTCTCTGCCATCACGGGCCTGTCTGTCTGTCCTGCACACAAACTAGCCGCAGGGCGGTACGGCGGGGTAAAGCGGGTGACCAACGAATCGTCCGGCCGCGTCACCGGACGGGTCCACGTTCGGGGATCGCGCCACGGTCTGTTCCTTTCGTTCGTCGGGGTTCGAGGCCGCCGTGGGATCGGGTGTGGTCATCCGCTCCGGCGTGTTCGTCACGGAGGAGTGGGGAGGTGGACGGCCGGAAGGGTGCCGCGCTCACAGCACGGCCCCGGCCCGGCCATCCACCACGACGTCAGACTCGCTCGTCGCTCTCCGGGGCGACGGTCTCGGGACGCGCGCGCCGACGGATGAGAAGCACTCCCACGGCGAGGACCGCGACGACCGCGGCACCCGAGAGGGACCACCACAGTGCGGCCGCCGGGGAACTACCGCCCGCTTCCTGGCTCTTCGCCGGACCGGCCGCCTGCGCGGACACCTTCAGGACGGGGACACCGCCCTCCGCGACGACCTCCGATCCCCCCTGCGTCACGGTCGCTCGGAGCTGGGCGCCGTCCCAGTCGGCGGGCAGGGTGTGTTCCAGGGTCAGCCCCTTGGCCCCGGCGACGTCGGTGAAGGGGTTCTCCCCGCTCTTGCGTACCGACCACACGACGGTGGCGTCCGGGTCGGCGTTCGCGACACGCGCCGTGAAGGTCGCCGTGCCGCCGGCCGTGTGGGTCTCGGCGTCCTGCTCCACGCTCACGGTCGTCGCCGACGAACGGGCGCCCACGGCCAGGGTGATCGGAGACGATTCGGCCAGGACCGCGTGGTCGGCGTCGAAGAGACGGGCGACGACCTGGGCGCCGTCCAACTCGGGTGTGAGGGCCACGTCCTGGTCCGCGAGCCGGGACTCCTCGATCCACTCGTACGCGTCCTGGCCCTGCCGCTTCAGGTACCAGTGGTAGTGCTCGTCCGCGGTCTTCGGGTCCTGCGTGGACGTGAGGTGCGCGGTGTCGCCGTCCTCGTACGCGGAGCGGTCCGCGGTCACGGTGAGGCGAGTGGTCGGCTTGTGGGCCTGAACGTGCAGTGTGGTCGGCTCGGAGGTCTGGACGACCTTGCCACCGTCGAGGAGTTCGGCGTACACTCGCGCTCCGTCCAGGGCGCGGTCCGGCTTCGCGCTGTACACCGCGGTGTTCTGTTCCGGCTCCGTGGTGAAGGAGCTGTCGTCCTTCTTCTTCACGTGCCAGCGGAACGCGGACTGTTCGTCCGTCCGGGTGGAGGCGGCGGTGAGGTTGATGGTCTGGCCGACGAAGTACTCGGCGTCCACCTTGCTGGGGGTCAGGAGCAACTCGTCGGCCGAGTCGGCGTAATGCCTGACCTTCTGTTCGACAGGAGGCTTCTGCGTGTCGGGCACCGGGCCCACGATGAAGCGGACGGTCGTGCTGTCCTCGACGGCCTTGCCACTGCTGAGCGTGGCGTGCACGCTCAGGTCGATGTCGTACGTCCCCTGGTCGGTGAAGAGCCAGTTGGCGTGGGTGTGAGATCCGACTTCACCGGAGACGGTGGTGAACGCCGAACCGGGGAACAGCAGTTGGCTGACCTTCTTGTTCCCGAAGCCACCGGGCTGGGTGACGGCGAAGGTCGGCGCGTCGCCTTCCCCCGCGTAGGAGAAGCCGTCCAGTGCGATGCTGACGGTTCCCTTGAGGACACCGCTGCCGATCCCCTCGAACGACCAGCCCGGCCAGACCACGGACATGTCCTGGGTCTGTGAGGTCAGCCAGGCGTCGGAACCCGGCTTGCCGAGGAAGCCGTACTCCTCCGGCAGGGTGATGCGTGAGGTCTTGGTGTCGGGTATGTGGAGGGCGAGTTCCTTCGGTTCGGCCTCCCCCTTGTCCGTGAGCGTCCGGATGTGCAGGCCGCCGTCCTCCACGACGGGGTACACGGCGTCGACGTGCTGGCCGGCGCCCAGAACACGGCGCCCGTCAGCGGGCCCCGTGGCCGCCTGCGCGGGAGCCGCGACGGTCAGTGCCAGGACGCCTCCCAACGACAGGAAGGCAAGAGTGTGACGTGCGCGCCTGAGGGCGCTCACCGTGGGCAGTCCCATGGGTTCCTTCCGAGACGGGAAGCGCGAGATACGGCTTCCCTGGAGTTATTTACGGAAATGATAATCATATTCACTTAACCAGAACTGACAGCCTCCTGCGGCAGGCCCGGCCACACTGGTCGCGTCGCCGTCACCCACGGGACCAGGTGCGCTCAACTCGATGGCCAGGAGGCGGTGTTGACAGGAGCGGGCGCCCGGCGGGACCACGACGGATTGTGGTGCGGCTCACGGAGCCCGGTCAGCCGCTCAGCCCTGCTCGCTCCCGGTGCACCGGGAGCAGACACCCGTCAGAACCACGGCGTGCCGCACCGTCTCGAAGCCGTGACGGGGGCCCAGCCGCTCAAGCCAGTCCTCCAGGGCGCGGGAGACGAACGGGACACCCGCACCGCAGGTCCGGCAGCGCAGATGGTGCTCGTGCGCGGGCGGGAGGTACCGGTAGACCCTCGCGCCCCCACGTCCGTGCACCGCTTCCACCTCCCCCACCGCGTAGGCGGCGGCCAAGGCCCGGTACACCGTGGTGAGCCCGATGTGGGTGCCTCCGTCGATCATCGACGTGTAGAGGTCCTTGGCACTGAGAAATCCGCCGCTCTCCCGGAGGGCGGCGACCACTTCGGCCTTCCGCTCCACGGTGCGGGGCCGTCGTGGTCGCTCTCGGGTGGCATCCGAAGCAGCCGTCATCGCGCTCCTCTCCCCTCGTCGCGTTCCGTCAAGAGGTCGTCCCGCTCCTCCGCCCGGCCGGGGGTCACCACCGCCTCGGCCGACGCACCGCCACCGGACGCTCACGCCGCCGGAGTCCGCGCGGGAGCGTCGCCGTCGGCCGGGCGGACCGGCGCGGACGCGGGAGGCGTCCCGGTTCTGCCCCGGGACCCGCGTCGGCGTCCGGCCGCCAACAGACCGTGGCGGGGTGCGAACACCCAGCACAGGACGAACACCGCCGTGACGACCAGGACGATCAGTCCTCCGGCGGCCAGGTTGTAGGCGTACGACAGGTACAGGCCGACGACGGCCGATCCGGCGCCGATCGCCGGTGCCAGGAGCATCATCACGCCGATCCGGTCCGTGAGCAGACGGGCGCAGGCGGCCGGGGTGATCAGGAGTGCGAGGACGAGGATGTTGCCGACCGCCTGGAGCGAGATGACGACCGTCACCGTGACGAGCGCGTACAGCACGATGTCCAGCGCGAACACCGGGAGCCCGGCGGCCCGCGCGGTCTCCCGGTCGAGGCTGACGGTGACCAGTTCCTTGTGTACGGCGGCGGCGACGGCGAGCAGGACGAGGCCCGTCACGGCGACGGTGAGTACGTCGCTGTCGCTGATGCCGAGGATCTGGCCGAACAGGAAGGACTCCAGGGACCCGCTGTAGCCGGGCGCGGTGCTGAGGATGACGATGCCGAGGCCGAAGGCGGCGGCGAAGAACACCCCGATGACGGAGTCCTCCTTGAGCCGCCGGTTCTGGGAGAACACGGCCACGGCGAGCGCGGTCAGGAGACCGGCCACGGCACCGCCGAGGACCAGGTTGAAGTGCAGGACGAAGGCGATCGCCACCCCGGGGAAGACCGAGTGCGACACCGCGTCACCGATGAAGGCCATGCCGCGCAGCACCACATGGCTGCCGACGACACCGGAGACGATGCCGCACATCACGGCGACGGCGAAGGCACGCTGCATGAACAGGTGCTCCCAGGGGCCGGTCAGGAAATCCGTGATCCCGCTCATCGGGACACCCCCAGCGAGGTCAGCAGTTGATCGGACTCGGTGACGCCGAAGGCCCGCAGCCAGACGGCCGGGTCCCGCAGGGTCTCGGGCGGGCCGTCCGCGATCACCGTCCGGTTGAGCAGGCACAGCCGGCTCGCCATGTCCGCCGCTGCGGGCAGGTCATGAGTGGTCATCAGCAGCGCCTTGTCCTCCTGCCGCAGCTCCTCGAAGAGCCCGGTGAGCAGTTCCTGCGTCGGCACGTCCAGGCCGGTGAAGGGTTCGTCGAGCAGCATCAGCGCGGGGCGCAGGGCGAGCGCCCGCGCGACGAGCACGCGCTGGCGCTGCCCGCCGGAGAGCTCACCGATGGGCCGGTGGCGCAGATCGCTCATGGCGACGCGCCGCAGGGCCTCGTCCACCGCCTCGCGGTCCTCGGCTCCCGCGCGTCGCAGCCAGCCGATGCGGTGGGTCCGGCCGGTCAGTACCGCCTTCTCCACGGACAGCGGGAAGTCCCAGGCGAACTCGTGGCGTTGGGGCACGTATCCGATGGTTCCCCGGCTCAGGGAGGCGGGGCGGCCCGCGAGGCGGACCCTGCCGGAATGCGGCGTGAGCAGTCCGAGGACGGCGCGCAGCAACGTGGTCTTCCCGGCGCCGTTCGGGCCGATCAGTCCGACGAGTTCACCGGTGTGGACGGCCAGGTCGACGCGGTCGAGCGCGAGGCGGCCGCCGAGCTCGACACAGACGGCCTCCACCTCCAGGGCGGGGGCCCGGTCCTGGTCCTCGGGGGTCGCGTTCACCTGATGGGCCGTCACGGTTGGTCTCTTTCCTGGTCGGTGGGTCGTCGGGTACGCCGTACGAGAGCGATGGCCAGACCGGCGGTCACGGCGGTCGCGCCGATCCCCCACCACAGCGGTGCCGAGGATCCGGCCGCCTTCGGCTCGGCGCGGGTCTTCCGGTCCTCCGGCGGCGGGGCCGCGAACGCCTTCTCCGGGGACTGGGGCCCTACGGAGAACTGGAGAGTGCGCCCGCTGTCGTGACTCCTGCCGTCCTTGGTGACGGCACTCATCCGGACGTCGAGGAGGTAGGTGCCGGGTGCGGTGAAGGCCCAGTTCCCGTGCACATGAGTGTTGACCTCGATCCCCGTCTCCTGCGGGAACGTCTTCGTACTGTCGAAGAGGACCTTCGGCGTACCGAAGCTGCCGTTGAGGAAGAGCACGAAGTCCCCGGGGCCCTCGACCCCGGTCAGCCGCCAGGTCACCTCCCTCTCGACGTTCGCGGCGACCTTCGGCTCCTGGCTGTTCCAGCCCGGCCACAGCACCCCGTCCTGCTGGACCTGGGGCAGCAGCCACACCTCGTCACCGGGGTCGCCGAGGAAGCCGAACTCCTCGCTGTCCGGGACCTCGGTCCTGGCCGTGTCCTTCACCTGGAGCACCACGTCGGAGGTGTCGCGCCAGGTCGCGGGGCGGGTCGTGTCGTCGCGGATCTGCACGGTCCAGGTGCCGTGGTCGAAGCGCGGCCCCATGTCGATGTGCCCGTCCCCGATGACCGTCCGGCCGGAGCCGGTGCCGGGCGCCGTGCCGGACTCGGCGCCGGGGGTGCCGTCCGCGTGGGCGGACACGGCGGGTCCGAGGGTCAGGACGAGGGCGGCGGCGGCCGCGGCCGCGCGGCGGATGCGTGGACCGGTCACTTCTTCGTGCCTCCGAGGCAGCCGCGGAGCTCGTCCGCGTTGTGCCGCATCATGTCGGTGTAGTGCCGGGTGTGCTGGTCGAAGGCGTCGCCGTACAGCATGCACACCTCGACTCCCTGGTCCTTGGCGACCTGGCTGAGCACGGTGGCCCGCTGCACGAGGTTCGGTTCCATGAACACGGCGGGGACCTTGAGGTTCCTGATGGTCCTGGACAGCTTCTTGACGTCGTCGGCGCTGGGCTCCTGCGCCGGGTTCGGTACGACGAAGCCGGCGACGGTCATGCCGTAGGCATCGGCCAGGTAGCCGAACGCGTCGTGCGTGGTGATCAACTGCCGTCGGTCCGCGGGGATCGCGGCGATCTCCCGGCGCACATAGGCGTCGACCTCGTCGAGTTCCGCCTCGTAGCGCCTGCTGTCGGCGGTGTACCGCTCGGCGCCGTCCGGGTCCTCCTTCTTCAGGGTGTCGCGGATCAACTGGACGTAGGACTTGGTGTTCTGGACGTCCTGCCACAGGTGCGGGTCGATCTCTCCGTGCACATGCTTGCCGAGGACGGCCTGCGGAAGCTGGTAGATCTCCGCGCCGGGCTGTCCGAGGAAGGAGAACCGCTTGCCGCCCGGCACCCTCTCCAGGGACCTGTTGGGTACGTCGATGACGACATCGCCCGGGGGCAGCTCCTCCTGGGTCCTGCCCTCGCTCCGCAGGTCGGTGAAGGCGGACATCGTCCCCGTGTCGATGTTCACGGTCAGATCGGTGTGCCCGTCGTCCAGGACGGTGTCGCCGGGCTTCGCCACGGTGTGGGGGTCCACGCCGACGGCGAACGTGAAGGTGCCGGTGCCGACGGGTGCCGTGGTCCCGCCCGGGTTCCGCAGCTTCGCCTCCAGGCTCAGCCGGTAGACACCGGGCTTGGTGAACGCCCAGTTCAGATGGGTGTGCGCGGCGGGCGGGAGGCTGGTGGTGTCCTTCGCGGAGAGGCCGTCCGCGGAGTTGAAGTAGATGTCGGGCTGCCCGAGCGACTCGGTCAGGTACGCCACGAGCTCGCCGGGTCCCTGGACGTCGGTGGCCGAGAGCAGCACGTCCGAGGAACGGGTGGCCCCACGCGCCTCGCCCTCGCCCCGCACTCGGAGTCCCAGCCAGAGCACATCGAGTCCGACGTCCTCGACCAGCGGGATGACGTTCGCTCCGTACGTCTCGGACGCTTCGGCCAGGGAGACGTTCGGGGTGCCCTCACGCGCGTTGGAGTCGACGGTCTTGATCAGCGCGTGCTCTTCGAGCAGCAGGTGGTTGGTGAAGGTGATGTCGGCCTTGGACACCCTGTCGGCGTCGGCGGGCGTGGGCTCGTACGAGTGCGGATCGCCGCCCGGCGGCACGATCGAGTCCACCTGGACGCGGTCTCCGCCGACCTGGCGGACCAGATCGGCGAGGATCTCGGTGGTGGTGACGACGCGGAGCGCGGCGTCCGGGTTGTCGGTGCCGGTGCGGGCATGGCCCGTGCAGCCGGACAGTGCGGCGCCGAAGACGGCGGCGGTGACGAGCGACCGTACGAACGGTCTGGGGACACGCATGTGAGAGAACTCCTGCGGATGGGGGCCGGTGCCGGGGAGAAGGGGGCCCGGCACCGGCCCTGGGGAAGCGCCCGTCTCCTGGGACGGGGGCGGGCGCCCGGTCAGGACTGTGTGGCCGGGCCCTCGGTGGTCCTGCGGCGGTTCGCCCGGCCGATCACGAGAGCCGCTCCGCCGCCGAGGACGAGGGCACCGGCACCCAGGCCGAGCGGCACGGGCGAGCCGGCACCGGTGTGCGCGAGGCTCCCCGTGCCTCCGGTGCCGTCCGCGGATCCGCCGCCTCCGGTGCTGTCCGCGGATCCGCCGCCGGTGCCCGAGCCGGCTGATCCGGTGCCGCCCGCGCCCGAACCGGCCGACCCGCCGCCGGTCGCACCGGACCCGCCGCTTCCGCCGGTGGATCCGCCGTCACTTCCACCGCCACCGGGGGTGACCGCGTTCGGATCGACATCGCCGACGGCGAAGGTGTAGGTCCGCGTGTCGGTGGACGGCTTCCCGTTCGCCAGGGTGCCGCTCAGTTGGAAGGTCACGGCGTAGGTTCCTTCTTCGCTGAAACCCCAGTTGGCGTGGGCGTGCACGCCGAGGCTGACCTTCTGCGTGTCCGGAAGGCCGTCCGCGCTGTTGTAGAGCACCTGGGCGCCCCCGAGCCCGGCGGTCTCCCAGATGGCGAGCGTGCCGGGGCCGTCGACCTTCGTCAGCTTCATGTCGATCGGGCCCTTGAGGTCGGAGCCGCCGAGAGCCTCCGTGTTCCACCCGGCCCAGACCACACCCTGCTTCTGCACCTGGGGGATGAGCCAGAAGTCGCTGCCCGCCGCGCCCAGGAAGGCATAGGTGTCACCCGCCGGGACCTTCTCCTTGGCCTGGGGGTTGACGTGCAGCACGACCGACGACGGTTCACGCCAGACGATGTCGCTCGGGTCGCGGCTGTCCTTGAACAGGGCACGGAGTTCTCCGTCGACCATCTTGGCGGCGACGGCGTCGACATGGCCGTCGTCGATGACGGTCTTCTCGTCGGCGACGGGATCGCCGGCGGCCTTCTCGGCCCGGCTCGCCACGGCCCGCGCCTCGGTGGCGGGCCCGGGCCCGGTCCGGGACACGGGTACGGCGCCGGGTTCACCGCCCCCTGTTCCGGTGCGGGGCGCGGCGGGTTCCTCGTCGGTGACCTGGACCGTCCAGACCGTGTCGGCCGAGGCGCTGTGGCCATCGGCCAGTTCGGCGGTGGCCCGGGAGCTGATCCGGTACTCCCCCGGCGCGGTGAACGCCCAGAGCAGATCGCCGTGTTCGGCTGCGGGGAGGGGCCGTACGTCGGGGAGGCCGTCGGCGCTGTCGAACAGCACCTCGGGCACCGCTTCCGCGTCACCGGCGGACGGGGCTCCGTCCGGCCCGGACGTGGCTCCGCCGGGCCCGGTCGCCGTTCCGTCCGGCCCGGTCGCCGTTCCGTCCCGCTCGGCCGACGCTCGGTCCCGCCCGGTCGCGATCACCTTCACGTCACCGGGGCCTTCGATGCCGGTGAGCGCCCAGTGGAGTCCGTCTCCGGCCAACCGGTCCGCCGCAATCGCGGTGGTGTCCCACTGCGGTGCGGCGGCACCGGTGCCCCCGCCGTCGAGCAGCCATATGTCCTCCCCCGGCCGCCCCAGCAGGGCATACGCCCCGTCGTCCGGGACCGAGGTCTTGTCCGCCGCGTCCAGCACCAGGTCCGCCGCCCCCGATGCCGCCTGGCCCGAGGACGCCCGGTCCGACGACGTCTGGCCCGACGACGTCTGGCCCGATGAGGTCTGGCCCGGGGTGAGTTCGAGGGTCAGGTCCTCTCTCTCCAGGGAGAACAGCACCCGGGAAGCGGGAACGGCCTGATCCGGTACGGGATTGCCGGGCGCCTCGGCCCACGCGGTCGGGGCGAGCCCGGCCAGCGCGACCGACCCCACCACGCCGACCGCGGCCCACCGCGACTTCTTGGTTGCTGCCATGGCTACGTACTCCTCTTCGAGCCGGCCCTGGGAGGGCCGCTGGGTGGTCTGTTCGCCGCACAGGGGACGGCCGCCTCCGGGCAACGTGGCGCCGGGGGCCGTTGCCGTGCGGGGCCGTTGCCGTGCGGTCAGGGGCTCGCGGATTCCGGTCTCGCGCCGGCCGTGGAGTCGGCGCGTACAGGGCGGTGTTCACTCCGACCGCAAGCAGGGCCAGCGCTGCCCCAAGAGGCAGCACCGCGCCGCCCCCGCCCGCTCACGCCCCCACCCACCTGGGCCCTTTACGCCGTCATCGCCACCGGTCGCCCGGTTCGGCCCGTCACTTCCTTCCCGCCCCTCACCCGCTCACGCGGCCGTCACCACCTCCCCGACGGCACGACAAGCCCTCGCCACGGCGGCGCTCCGTACGCCGGCTCAACGTGACCACGCCACCTTAAGCATGATGGTAATCATTTTCAACTGCCTGGAACAGGTCCGTCCCAGAGGCCGGATCTCGCAAGCGGCAGTGCTCCACGCCCCACGCCCCGCAGTGGTGGTGCCGGACCCAGGAGAGGCACAGTTGCGGGGCACCCGTCCCACGATCAGGGACGGGGTGGAGTGACAAACCCACCGCGCGGCCCTTCACGGCGGAGACCGAAGCCCATGAAACGTTCCAGGGGAAGCCGGGCGCGACAGGCTCGCGGCAACTGGGCAACAACGAATGAACGGCCCCGAACTTTCACCCACGAGCTTTACCGGCCGGTGCTTCCGGCCAATAAGAAATCACCCTTCCCACCGAAAGGAAAACAGAAGCGAATAGGTGCCCAACCACACCCGATGACAGGCGCGTTACGACCTCGTCACCCATGGGCGCGTACGGGATTTCGCCGCGTCACATTGAGTTCCGGCCGACCGCTTCAGCATTCCGACTCGCGGGATTCCCCTTCTCCCTCCAGGGCACGCCTCACCTGGCCGAGCCCGCAGGCGTCCGCGTTGCCCTCGCGCTACTCTGAGAGGGATGTCACGGAATGCACCTGCCAATCTCAGGCGGTATTCCGGGTTCCGTAGACAACACGACCGAAAGGGAATCAGCAGATGTCCACCCCGCCGGCACACCACCCCCTCTCCAGCCACACCCACCAGCACGGCCCGGAATGCGGCCACGTCGCGATCCCGCACCACGACCACACCGACTACGTGCACGACAGCGACCTGCACCGCATGCACGGAGACCACGCGGACGCCTGCGCGAACCCCACCCACACGGTGCACGAGCAACACGACCACCAGCACGGCGTGGACTGCGGCCACGTCGCCGTGCCGCACGACAACCACATGGACTACGTCCACGACGGTCACCGGCACGCCGCACACGACGGGCACTGGGACGACCACTGAAGTTCTGGGACCACCGCTGACGTTCCTCGCCGCTGACAGTGAAGCCCCTTTCGACCGGGGCCAGGGCATCGATCGCGCCGGGAATCGGCGAGTCGGTGCCCGCTCGGCTCTGTGAAGCCATACGGCGTGGTCCACGATTGAGGCCCCGACGTGTTGGCCTGGAGGGTTGGCTGGTAGTTGATCAGAAGGCGTCTCGCCGGACGAGTACCAGTGCGGTGCTCAGCTCGCGGCGGGTTGGCCGGTGAGCGGAGCGGTCCGATACCAGCGAGGCGATCGCGCAATGGGTTTCGGCGTAGTCCTCGCGTCGGGTGGTGTAGCGCTGGAGCGGGCGCCACTGCCGCAGTTCGGCGTTGGTGTGCTCGACGCAGATCCGGGCCGAGGACTGCCGTCGGCGCATTTCTTGCCATGCGTAGTGCTCGCCGAGCGGCGCGTCGCCCTTCGGCTTCTTCGGCTGGGCGTGGACCTGGTCGGGGAATGCGTTGGCCAGGCCCCGGTAGCCCTCGTCGACCTCGGCCTTTACCTCCGGGTAGAGCCGGAACTGCTCCGCGATGCCCTCGGTGCGTACGGCGGTCTGGTCGTGCATGCGACCGGGCCGATCCGCGCCCGACCACAGCAGACGGCCCTGACCATCGCTGACAGTGGTGGTCTTGATGGTGTTCTGCTTCTTCTTGCCGGACACGAAGGCCCGTCGTCCGGGCTGGCCAGCCTTCGGGCGGCGAACCTGGGTCTCAGCGCCGTCGATCCGCAGACGGATCCCCTCAGCCTCGGCGTAGGCGAACACATCCGCCAGGGTGCGCAGCCTGACGCCGGGGCGGTCGGGGACGGCGAAGCCACGTGCTGCCAGCAGCGGGCGGATCTCGCCGATGGCCCGGGAGACCGTGGAGCGGGCTGTGTGGTGCAGTTCGGCCAGCGCGGCGTGCGGGAGCCCGGTGCGCAGATGCACCAACGTGACCAGCACGCGGTCGGTGAAGACCAGGTCGTGCTTCGGTCCGGCACCAGCGTCCCTCTGTCGCTCGGCACCACGCCGCTCACGCAGCGCAGACTCACACCGGGCAAGCCACGGGCCTGCCAACTCCTCAATCAAACCGCCGAGATGCGCACGGGAGATGCCGCAGAAGGCAGGATGAGACAAGGCCGCACGGGCCCATTGAGACGACACATCCGATGAACTCGTGCGGTCCGTTTCAGGTCACGGGGTGCATCCGCCCGGTCTACGGTCGGCAGAGGTAGAACAGTTCGGGGTCGCCCTCATCGAGGCCGTGGAGAAGGCCGACCGGGCTCCAACCGGCTCGTTGGAGCAATCGCTGCATCGGCTGGTTGGAGACGTTGGTCGAGGTGAAGAGCTTCGGGGTCGTGCACGAGGCAGCCACAGCGCCCAGCAACCGATGACCAACGCCTCTACCGCGGGCCGATGGGGCCACCATCAGCATGGTGACAAAGCCCTGTTCGAAGAACGTGTACTCAACCACGCAGTAGCCAAGCAGGCCAGACGCGTCCTCCGCTACGACCACCTGGCCCTGCTGGCACCACTTTCGGATGTTCGCCTGTCGCCCGACGTCACCTTCGACCGCGACCGCGTCGATCCCAACCAGCGCGTCCGACTCTGTCTCACTCGCGCGGCGCACAACGAGCTCGCCGAGGTCCACTGCATCGTCCATGAGCGCATGCTGTCAGTTCGCACCAGAAGCCCGTCCTGCCCCCGGCCCTCTATCGCGGACCAGGCCGTTACTCGTTCGAGGACGTGGCCCGGCTTCACCATGACGCCGCCGCACGAGACGACCTCACCGCCGCGAATCCGCACCCCCGCGGCACCGGATCCACGGCCGCGACCGCCCCACCGGCGATCGGCGCCGAGCAAGCACCTCCCGAGGCAGGGCGGGACAACTCCACCGCACAGACGGCGACGACGAGTCCGCGACGGGCGCCCGAACTCCCGTCCCCCGCCCCACGCCTGACATGACGGCCCGCCGTGAGAGTCCGCCCGTACGCGCGCGACTCCCCACCCTCGACGCCCTCTCCTTGCCCGGCCGGCCGGTGCGCCCAGGACGTCCCGGCGCAGCAGCCGCCCCAGGCGGCGAACGTCGCACCGGCGAGCCCCTGGGGCCCATGAGACACGCACCCCTGACGCGAAACACCCTTGCCACGCTAATGAAAATGATTATTATTTCACTTGTTCGCGCGCCTTCAAGCCGGTGCGCCCAACGGCCCCTGGGGGGACCACTCATGCGCATTTCCGCCCGTACGTTCAGCCTGGCCGGCACCGCCGCGGCCGCCCTGGCCGTGACGGCTCTCGCCGCCACGCCCGCAGTCGCCGCCACCACTCTGACCAGCGGCCATGTCGATGTCGTCGACTCCGAGTGGGACGGCTCCGCCCTGCACCTCCACGTCCACGACGAGGAGACCGACACCGAGTACGAGCCGTCCGACGTGGTCCTGTCGGTCCCGGCCGCGGCCAAGGTCGCCAACCCCGGTTACGGCTTCCTGGGCTCCGGCAGCGAGGTGTGGCTGCTGCCCGAGGACCAGGCCACCGCCAATGCGCGCGGGGTGCTCTTCGCCGGCTTCTCCACCGAGGCACTCACGACCGGGGTGTTCGCCGGCGACTCCGTGTCGTACAGCCTCGTCGGCGCCACGCGTGACGGCGCCGACACCGAGGACTTCAGCGTCTACGTGGGCAGCGGAACGCGCTGGTACGACAGCAACACCGCCACCACCTCGTACAAGTCCAAGGTGTTCCCGGTGGGCGCCCACAACCACGCCAACTGGGCGTTCGAGGAGTCCGGTACGTACAAGCTGACCTTCCGCGTCTCCGGCACGGTCGCGGGCGCCACCAAGACCGCCACCGAGACGTACACGGTGGTCGTCAGTTCATGACCACGGCCCTGACGCGCGGTTCGCGCCCCCTGGCGATCATGGCGACAGCGGCGGGGGCCGCGGTGTTCATCGGCGCGGCGGGGCTGGTCGCCGGCGGCAGCGGGACAGCCCGCGCCGCCGGCGGCCCGGTCGTGATCGAGGACGGTGCGATCGATCTGGTCCCCCGACTCGTGGACACCGCACTGCGGTTGCAACTCGACGACCACTCGGGCGGCGCCCCCGTGGTGCGCGATCCGTCCGAGGTCGTCGTGCACGCCGGACCGGCGACGAAGGAGGAGGTGATCAGCCCGGCCTACCCGGTCGTCGGGGAACGGGTCGATGCCTATTTCCTCAACGGATTCCTCAACGCGGGCCGGATCTCGACGGCCCGGACACGGGCCTTTTCGCGCTGTACACGTACACGCCCGAGATGGACGCCGACGACGCGTCGGCCGTCCAGCACCTCGGGAGCGATGACGGCGCCCCGCACTCCTTCACCTTGCCGGACAGCGGTGAACGCACCGAGCCCACCTGGGCGTTCACACAGGAGGGGGTGTACCGGCTGACCTTCACGGTCACCGCCGGAGGCCGATCCGACACCGAGACCCTCGCGGTCGTGGTCGCACCCGCCCGCCCGCGCATGTGATCGACAACGGTCACCTGGACCTGGCCGCACGGCCCGCCGAGAACGGGCTGGCGTTCCAGATCAAGGAGGGCACGTCGCAGAACTACGCGTGGCACGAACCCGGGACCGTGGTACTGCACGTCAAGCCCGCGGCCAAGCGGAAGATCGAGGAGGGGTACGCGTTCCTCGGCGAACCGGGCGATCCCGTATGGCTCCTGCCGATGCGTCAGGTTGACGGACTGGTCTGGCCCGGGTGGAGCACGGAGGAGTTCACGACGGCCGACGTCCGGGGCGACGTGTCCTTCCGGCTGGACTCCGTCCAGGGCCCGGGGTCGGTCGCGGTGTTCTCGACGGGCGCGACGGGCGGGGTGAGTGTCGGCCTCGACAGCCGTGACGGGCTGCCGGACGAGCTCCACCACTCGGCGCACGCGCACAGCCACTGGAACTGGACGTTCACGGCGGAAGGCGTCTACCGCACGACGTTCACCGTCGGCGCCACGCTCGCCGACGGCCGTACGGTGAGCGACACCGAGACCCTTGCCTGGGTCGTCGGCAACGGTACCGACCCGTCGACGGTGGTTCCGGGCGACGACGCCGAGCCCACCCCGGCACCGACCTCACCGGAGCCCTCCGCGACGGTGCCGACGCCCTCGGTGTCCGACACTCCCCCACCGTCCGCCTCGCCCCCGTCATCGGCCGCGCCGCCCGGCCCCACCGAGGACGCCGGGCCCGTACCCGTACCGGAGGCCTCGCACCCGGCCACCACCGGCAGGGGCGCGGGACCGGCGAACACTTCCGGCAGCGGCGGCGGCTCCGCACCAGCCGGAGGGCTCGCCGCGACCGGCTCGGGGGCGGCGGTCGTGGCGGGCGGCGCACTGGCCGCGCTGATCGCCGGGAGCGGGGCGTTCATCGCGGCCCGCCGACGCCGAACCGCCCGGTAACGGCCTGCGGCGGGGCCAGGCCCCAGCGGCCGGGCCCCGCCGGGGTCGGCGCGTGCGCCGGATATCGCTTCGCACCTCCTGCCGTGGCCTCCCCGGAACTACCCGAGGAACGACAACCGCACCTGACGGTCCGCGTTGTCGACGTTCGTGTCCACCAGGCACACCGACTGCCACGTCCCCATCTCCAGCCGTCCCGCGATCACCGGCAAGGTCGCGTGCGGTGGTACGAGGGCGGGCAGGACGTGGTCGCGGCCGTGGCCCGGGTGGCCGTGGCGGTGGTGCCAGCGGTCGTCGGCGGGGAGCAGGTCCTTCAGAGCGGCGAGGAGGTCCTCGTCGCTGCCGGCGCCCGTCTCCAGGACCGCGATCCCGGCGGTCGCGTGCGGGACGAAGACGTGGAGCAGGCCGTCCCTGCCGTGGGCGGCGCGGGCGAGGAAGTGCTCGCAGTCGACCGTCAGGTCGGTGACCGTCTCGGTCTGTCCGGTGGTGACGCTCAGCAGGTGCGTGGTGAAGGAATCGGGCATGGCCCCATTCTGGCGCCGTCCGGCTCCGGGGCGTGCTCCGGCAGGGCCGGGCCGCCGGGAAGATCCGGGCGCGGCCCACGGTTGGTAGAAGCGTGAACTACTTTGGGGCGCGTGAGCTGGACGTGGTCGTGATCGGCGCGGGGCAGGCGGGGCTGTCCGCCGCCTACCACCTGCGCCGCACCGGTGCCGAGCCGGAGCGGGACTTCGTCGTCCTGGACCACGCGCCCCGCCCCGGTGGCGCCTGGCAGTTCCGCTGGCCCTCACTGACGTACGGCAAGGTGCACGGCATGCACTCCCTGCCCGGCATGAAGCTGACCGGCGCCGACGACAGCCGGCCGTCCTCCGAGGTGATCGGCGCGTACTTCGCCGCGTACGAGCGCCGCTTCGGGCTGAGGGTGCGCCGGCCGGTCGAGGTGAGCGCCGTGCGTGAGGGCGAGGGCGGCCGGCTGCTCGTCGAGACCTCCGAGGGCGCCTACGCCCCCCGCGCGCTGATCAACGCGACCGGCACCTGGGACCGTCCGTTCTGGCCGCGCTATCCGGGCCAGGAGACCTTCCGGGGACGCCAGTTGCACACCGCGGACTATGCGGGGCCGGAGGAGTTCACCGGCCGGCGGGTGGTCGTGGTCGGCGGGGGCGCGTCGGGCACCCAGCACCTGATGGAGATCGCCGACGTGGCGGCCGCGACGTACTGGGTGACCCGGCGGACGCCGGTGTTCCGCGAGGGTCCGTTCGACCAGGAGCGGGGCCGGGCGGCCGTCGCGATGGTCGAGGACCGCGTACGGCGCGGCCTCCCCCCGCAGAGTGTGGTGAGCGTGACGGGGCTGCCGCTGAACGACGCCGTCCGCCGTGCCCGCGAGCAGGGCGTGCTCGACCGGCTGCCCATGTTCGAGCGGATCACGGAGAGCGGGGTGATGTGGGAGGACGGGCGCACGGTCGAGGCCGACGTGATCCTATGGGCGACCGGTTTCCGGCCCGCCGTCGGCCACCTGGCCCCGCTGAGCCTCCGCGAGCCCGGGGGCGGCATCCGCGTCGAGGACACCCGGGCGGTACGCGACGCGCGGGTGCACCTCGTCGGGTACGGGCCGTCCGCGAGCACGATCGGTGCCAACCGGGCGGGACGCGCCGCGGTCCGCTCGATCCGGCGGCTGCTGGACCGTGTGCCCGCCTGACACCCGGTGGCGGGCGGTTCGCCCCGGGCTCGCGCTCCTCATCGCTCCCTCCCGGTTCGTGGCACCTCCTCCGGCGCAGAACACACGAACACGGGATCGGATGTTCGCTCGAACGCGTGATCGTTCCGGATTTGGTGGCATCACCACCCTTCGAGAGCTGATGATTACTGAGCGCGAACGAGGGCTGCAGACCGCGATTGCGCAGTCCCACACAATGCACCATGCACAAGGAGAATCACCAGCATGAACATCCTCACCAACCTGCTTGCCGGCGTCGTCCACTTCGTGGGTTGGCTCATCTGACCGTCGCACCACACGGCGCCGCCGCTCCCCGTCCCAGGGAGCGGCGGCGCTGCCGCGTGTGCGGCCCCCGTGCCCCCTCGCGGCGAGGTGGGGCGCCGGGGGCGCATGTGTCCCGGGCGCTTCGGCGGTGGCGGTCCACGCGAGGGTGCGCGGGCTCTGCGCACCGTTACGTCACCGGGTGGGGCTCGTAGGCGGGCGTCGTGCCCCTGGGGCTGCGGAGGCTTGGCGGTCTGCCGTGATGACGTGCGACGTGTTCCGGCGTGGGGCGCGAAGGACGTCCCGGTGTCTTCGCCGCGACCTCGACCGTCCGCCGCGCACACCGTGCGGCCCGATGGGTCAGCGGGTTCCTCGTCGTGGGCGCCGCCCGGTCCGGCCGCCGGGATTCGGCGGGATCACGCCGTGCGCTGCTCCGGCCCCGCCCTGTCGATCGGCGCCGCCCTCGGCCCTCAGGTGGCGGCGGCCGCCGGGGTCAGGGTGCCGTCGCGGCGGACCAGCGCGGCGTACCGGCCGTCCCGCTCGATGAGTTCCTCGTGGGTGCCTCGCTCGGCGGCGCGGCCGCCGTCCAGGACGACGATCTGGTCCGCGTCCCGCACGGTGGAGAGCCGGTGGGCGATGGTGAGGGTGGTCCGTCCTCTGGACAGCGCGTCGATCGCCTGCTGCACGGCGTGTTCCGTGCGGGTGTCGAGGGCGCTGGTCGCCTCGTCGAGGATCAGGACGGGCGGGTCCCGCAGGATGGTGCGGGCAATGGCGAGACGCTGCTTCTCACCTCCCGAGAACCGGTAGCCGCGCTCGCCGACCAGGGTGTCGTAGCCGTCGGGCAGTGAGGCGATGTGCTCGTGGATCTGGGCGGCGCGTGCCGCGGCCTCGATCTCCTCGTCGGTGGCGTCCGGCTTGGCGAACCGGAGGTTCTCCGCGACCGAGGCGTGGAAGAGGTAGGTCTCCTGGGAGACCACGCCGACGGCACGGGCGAGCGTGTCGAAGTCCAGGTCCCGGACATCGACCCCGTCGAGGGTGACCCGTCCCTCGGTCACGTCGTACAGCCTCGGCACCAGGTAGCTGAGGGTGGACTTGCCGGAGCCCGTGGGGCCGACGACCGCCAGACTGTGCCCGGCCGGTACGGTCACGTCGATGCCGCTCAGGGTCGGGCCGGTCTGTTCGTCGTAGCTGAAGGTGACGTCCTCGAAGGCGACCTCGCCCCGGATCTTCTCCAGCCGGACGGGTTCGTCGGGCTCGGTGATGTCCACGTCGAGGTCGAGGTATTCGAAGATCCGCTGGAACAGGGCGAGGGAGGTCTGCATCTGCACGCCCGTGGAGAGCAGGCTCACGGCCGGGCGGAAGAGCCCCTGCTGGAGCGAGACGAAGGCGACCAGGGTGCCGAGGGAGACCGAGGTGACATCGGCCCGGAGGGTGAGGCCGGCCGCCCAGTAGATGACGGCGGGCATGGCGGCCATGACGATGCCGATCGTCGACATACGCCACCGTCCCGCCATGCTGGAGCGCACTTCGAGATCGACCAGGCGCTCCGACTCCTCGGAGAACGTCTTGGTCAGCGAGTCCGAGCGGCCCATGGTGCGGCCGAGCAGGATGCCGCTGACCGAGAGCGACTCGGTGACCGTGGCCGCCATCGCGGCCATCTGCTTCTGGCGCTGGGTGGTGATCTTCTTACGCTCCTGGCCGACCCGGCGGCTGATCCACACGAAGACGGGCAGCAGGAGCAGCGAGACGACGGTCAGCCGCCAGTCCAGCGCGAGCATGGCGACGACGGTGGCGATGACCGCGGTGAGGTTGGAGACCAGTGAGGTGGCGGTCGAGGTGACCGTCGCCTGCATCCCGCCGATGTCGTTGGCGATACGGGACTGGACCTCGCCGGTGCGTGTCCGGGTGAAGAAGGCGAGCGGCATCCGCTGGAGCTGCGTGTAGACGGCGGTGCGCAGGTCGTGCATGACCCGCTGGCCGACCGTCGTGGAGATCAGGGTCTGGAGGACCCCGAAGACGCTGTTCATCACGGCGGTGAGGACCATGCCGAGAGCGAGCAGCGTGAGCAGGCCCGTGCGCCCCTGGGGGATCGCGGTGTCCAGGATCTCGCGCAGCAGGAACGGGGAGGCGACCGACACCAGCGAGGAGGCACCGACCAGCAGCCCGACCAGGGCGAGCCTGCCTCGGTAGGGGTGGAAGAGACGGAAGATGCGGCGCAGTTCGGCGGGTGGCTGCCGGCCGGCGCGCTCGGGCGGGGTCCACACGGGTTCGTCGGGTTTCATGGGCTCCTTCGACCGGGGCAGGGGGACGGCAGGGGATCAGGCCGGGCGGAGAGCCGGATCCTTCGAGAGCATAGCTCATTGTTACCTTCACTCACAATGAGCGCGGTCCTGATATCGTTCCCCCATGGATTCCCCCGACTCCGACGGCCTCCTGGCCGAGCAGCTGCTGCGGCTCACGCGCCGGCTCCAGCGCATCCAGAACAGGCAGCTGGAGCCGATAGGCATCACCCCGGCCCAGTTCCGGCTGCTGCGTACGGTCGCGCACTACGACGAGCCGCCCCGGATGGCCGATCTGGCCCTCCGGCTCGACGTCGTCCCGCGCGCGGTGACCACCCTGGTCGACGGGCTGGAGACGTGCGGCCGCGTCCGCCGCGCCCCCGATCCGACCAACCGGCGAGTGGTCCGCATCGAGATCACCGAGGAGGGCCGCGCGGTGCTGCGCTCGCTGCGCCACGCGCGCCGGGCTGCCGTGCAGGAGGTCCTGGCTCCGCTGACCGCAGAGCAGCGCGAGGTGCTGGGCGGGCTGCTGACCGCTCTGGTCGACGGGATGCCGGAGCGCCACCGCCACTGAGGCGCCGGTACGGGGCCTCAGCCGATGCCCGGCGTTCCGGCGGCCCGCCCCGCGTCAGCGGCCGCCCGCCTGAGCCGGTCCGGAGACCAACACGCCGTCACACAGCGCGAGCCGGCCCCGCCCCGCCTTCCCCGCACGCCGGGGAGGCCCCCGCTCGTGTGAAGGCGCACGCACGCGCCCCTCTCCGTGCCACGCACGGCGGCCGCGTGCGCCGGAAAGTCCATGGGTTGAACGCGGGAGTCCAATCGCGTCCCTTGCGCGAGAACTGCCCCACCGGCCAGGGTCCTTACCGAGGTTCCGGAGCCCGTCGTGTCCACGCGGGCTCCGGGGACCGTACGCGCACCGTCAGATCCCCCTTTCTGGAGGCTCGATGAATGACGACGCACCACAGGCCCAGGACCCGCACGGCCAGCACCCGCACGGCCAGGAATCGCAGACCACGAACGACGGCTCCCCGAGCCGTCGTTCCGTGCTGCGCACCACAGCCGGAGTGGTCGGCGCCGCGAGCGCCGGGCTCGGACTCGGGGCGCTCGGCAGCGGCACGGCGACGGCCGCGGAGACGACGGCGGAGGCGGACACCGGCCACCTGTCCGTACCGGCCCGCAAGGGCGCCACGATGGCCGGGGTCCGCTTCGACCGGCGCTCGACCGTCCGGGTCGGCATCGTGGGCCTGGGCAACCGCGGCGGCAGCATGATCGATCTCTTCCTCGCCGTCGAGGGGGTGCGGGTCGTCGCCGTCTGCGACCCCGTGAAGGACAAGGCCGAGCGGGCCGCCGCCAAGGTGACGGCCGCGGGTCAGCCGGCACCCGCCGTGTACACGAAGGGCGAGCACGACTACGCGAACCTCTGCGCACGCGGAGACATCGACTTCGTCTATGTGGCGACCCCCTGGGACTTCCACTTCGAGATGGCGAAGACGGCCATGCTCCACGGCAAGCACGTCGGCGTCGAGTGCCCGGTCGCGCTGCGGCTGGAGCAGCTCTGGGAGCTGGTCGACCTCTCCGAACGGACCCGGCGCCACTGCATGCAGCTGGAGAACTGCTGTTACGGCCGCAACGAGATGCGGGTCCTGCGGATGGCGCACGCCGGCCTCTTCGGTGACCTGCTGCACGGCGCGGGCGCGTACAACCACGACCTGCGCGGGCTGATGTTCGACCCCGGCTACTACGAGGGGCCCTGGCGGAGGTTGTGGCACACCCGGCTACGGGGCGACCTGTACCCCAACCACGGCTTCGGCCCCGTCGCCAACTACATGGACGTCAACCGCGGCGACCGCGCCGTCAGCATAACGAGTGTCGGCTCCCCCGCACTCGGTCTCGCCGCCTACCGCAAGGAGCACATGCCGGCCGGCGACCGTAGCTGGAAGGAGACCTACATCGAGAGCGACCGGACGATCAGTCTCGTCCAGACGGCGAAGGGCCGGGTCATCCGCCTGGAACACGACGTGTCGACGCCCCACCCGTACTCACGGATCAACAGTCTCGGCGGTACGAAGGGGGTGTTCGAGGACTATCCCGAGCGGATCTACCTCGAACCCGACCACACGGACGACACCTGGGCTGACTTCTCCGCGTACGCCGACTGGGACCACTGGCTGTGGAAGAAGTACGCCGATCCGCCGGGCGGTCACGGCGGCATGGACTACATGCTGGTGTTCCGGCTGATGCAGTGCATGCGCCTCGGACTCGCCCCGGACTTCGACGTGTACGACGCCGCCACCTGGACCGCGCCCGTGCCGCTGAGCCACCTCTCCATCAAGGCCAAGGGCGCGCCGCAGCAGATACCCGACTTCACCCGGGGTGAGTGGAAGAAGGCCCGTCCCGGCATGGACTCCACCGAGCCGGAGGAGTAGCCGGCCCCGGCCCCGCCGCCCGGTCGGCGGCGGGGCCACCCGAGCGCGGACACGTACAGAAGACGCGGACACGTACAGAAGACGCGGACACGTTCAGAAGACGCGGACAGGTGCCGAAGACGGAGACGCGTTCAGAAGGCGGGGACGAGGACGGGGACCTGACGGATACGACCAGCGGGACCGGCCGGCCGCCGCGCGGAAAATAATCGCTTGCCTCGGACCGGGGCGGGAAGCGAACCTTGCACGGTTTGCACCCTCCTGTTCCACGAGATCCCTGCGGATCTCCGCCCCTTCCGATCCTTTGGGACGTCATGCAGATTCGCGATCTTCCGTACTCGGATCCCGGCGATCCCGATGTCAGGTCAGGACCACGCTTCCTCCTCTGGCTCGGCCTCTCCCAACTGACCGGCCAGCTCAAGGCCCTCTCCTGGGGCCTGCTCCACCAGTGCGCCATCGCCGGACTCCCCCTCTGTGTGGGGCTCGCGGTCCAGGCCGTCGTCGAACGCTCCGGCAGCGGACTCGCGTGGGCCGGGGCACTCATCGTCGCGCTCGGCGTCCTCATCGCGGTCGGCGACACGATGCTGCACCGGACGGCCGTCACCAACTGGATCACCGCCGCCGCCCGCGTGCAGCAGCTGCTCGCCCGCAAGACCGCCGAGCTGGGGTCGGCGCTGACCCGGCGGGTCGCCGCGGGCGAGGTGGTCGCCGTGTCCACCGGGGACGTGGAGAAGATCGGCTGGTTCGTCGAGGCGCTGTCGCGCTTCGCCGCCGCCGCGTTCGCCCTCGTCCTGATCTGTGTCGGGCTCGTCCTCTACCTGCCGTCACTGGGCGTGCTGGTCGCGCTCGCCGTACCCGTCCTGGCCCTGGCCGTCCTGCCGCTGCTTCCCCGGGCCACCCGGCGGGCGGACGTGCAGCGCGAGAAGGCGGGCCACGCCACCGAACTGGCCTCCGACACGGTGGCGGGCCTGCGGGTGCTGCGCGGGATCGGCGGCGAGGAACTGTTCCTCGGCCGCTACCGCCGCGCCTCGCAGGAGGTCCGCGAGGCGGCGGTGCGCAGCGCGCGGATGTGGGCCCTGATCTCGGCGATCCAGGTGCTGCTGCCGGGAGTTCTGCTCATCGCGCTGGTCTGGTACGGCGCGACGCTGGCCCGGGACGGCCGGATCGAGGTCGGGCAGCTGGTCACCGTCTACAGCGCGGCGACCCTGATGCTCTTCCCGTTGCGCCACTTCGAGGAGATCGCGATGGCGTACTCCTTCTCCCGGCCGTCCGCGCAGCGGGCCGTCCGGGTGCTGTCCCTCTCGCGCGGTGCCCGGACCGCGACGGCCGAGGCCGTGGTTCCCGAGGGCGACCTCTACGACCCGGTGACCGGACTGCTGGCGCCCCGGGGCCTGTTCACCGCCGTGGTGTGCGGCGACCCCGACGAGGCGGGGCGGCTGGCCGACCGGCTCGGTGGACACGCCGAGCCGGACGGCCACGCCCCGGACGGGGCGGGACCGGACACCCCGACGCCGGAAGCGGGCGGCTCGGACACGAAGGACGCCGGTACGCAGGGCGCTGACACGCACGGCCCGGAGGAGACCGGCCCGGAAGGAACCGGCCCGGACCTGTCGGAGGGGGACGCGTCCCAGAGGGAGGGGACGGGCACCGGTGGCGCGCCGGGCTCCGGCGAGGACCGGCGGCTCCCCTCCGTGCTGCTCGGCGGTGTGCCCTTGGACGAGCTGCCGCTCGGCTCGGCCCGGACCGCCGTACTCGTGCAGGACAAGGACCCGGTGCTGCTCTCCGGGACACTGCGCGAACTGCTGGACGTGCCGTCGTCGGGCACGGTGACCGCCGAGGAGGCCCTGGCCGCGGCGCAGTGCGCCGACGTGCTGGACGCGCTGGCCCAGGCCTCCGTGGACGCGGACGGCGATCCCATGGACACCCGGATCACCGAGCGCGGCCGTTCACTCTCCGGCGGCCAGCGCCAGCGACTCGCCCTGGCGCGCTCCCTGGTCACCGACCCCGAGGCGCTGGTCCTGGACGAACCCACGTCCGCCGTCGACTCGCACACGGAGGCGCGTGTCGCCGCCGGTGTGAAGCGGCTGCGCTCGGGCCGTACGACGGTGGCGTTCTCCTCGTCCCCGTTGCTGCTGGACCTCGCCGACCGGGTGGCGCTGGTGCACGGCGGACAGGTCGTGGCGGCCGGGACCCACCGCGCGCTCCTGCGTGACGAGGCGCGCTACCGGGCGGTCGTCACCCGTGAGACCGACGACACCGCGGCCCCGGCCGCGACGGACCGACAGGAACGGCTCGCCTCGATCGATGTGTCGCGGGCGGCCGGAACGACCGAGGAAATCGAGGAGAGGGCATGACCGGCGTCGCACCACCGGCGTACGACCCCGCCGCCCCGGAGTCGGCGACGACCCTGCCGGTCGGCACACCGGCGACCGTGGGCGCCTACGTCCGCTCCCTGCTGCGGCGCCACCGCCGTCCGTTCGTCGTCCTGGTGACGGTGAACGCGATCGCGGTGATCGCGTCGATCACCGGGCCCTATCTGCTGGGCGGACTGGTCGAGGACCTGTCGAACGGCGTCGAGGACCTGCGTCTGGAGCGCACCGCCGCGATCTTCACCGTGGCGCTGGCCGTGCAGACCGTGTTCACCCACACCATGCGGCTGCGCGGCGCGATGCTCGGTGAGGAGATGCTCGCCGACCTGCGCGAGGACTTCCTCGTCCGCTCGGTCGGGCTGCCGCCGGGCGTCCTGGAGCGGGCGGGCACCGGTGACCTGCTCTCCCGGATCACGACCGACATCGACCGGCTGGCCAACGCGATGCGGGAGGCCGTGCCGCAACTGGCGATCGGGGTGGTGTGGGTCGGGCTGCTGATCGGCGCGCTCACGGTCACCGCCCCGCCGCTGGCCCTCGCGGTGCTGATCGCCCTTCCGGTGCTGCTCATCGGCTGCCGCTGGTACTTCCGCCGGGCGCCGTCCGCGTACCGCTCGGAGGCCGCCGGGTACGCGGCCGTCGCCGCGGTGCTCGCGGAGACGGTGGACGCCGGGCGGACCGTGGAGTCCCACCGGCTGGGGGCCCGCCGGGTCGCCCTGTCGGACCGCCGCGTCGCCGAGTGGACGGCGTGGGAGCGGTACACGCTCTTCCTGCGCTCGGTGCTCTTCCCCGTCATCAACGCCACGTATGTGACGGTCCTGGGCGCGGTGCTGCTGCTCGGCGGCTGGTTCGTGATGGAGGGCTGGCTCACCGTCGGGCAGTTGACGACGGGCGCGCTGCTGGCGCAGATGATGGTGGATCCGATCGGCCTGATCCTGCGCTGGTACGACGAGTTGCAGGTGGCCCAGGTGTCGCTGGCCCGGCTCGTCGGTGTACGGGAGATCGAGCCCGACGCGGGCGACGACCTGACCGGTCCGGACGGCCGTGACGTCCGGGCGGACCAGGTGCGCTTCGGTTACCGCGCCGGTGTGGACGTCCTGCACGACGTGTCGCTGGGCGTCGCCCCGGGTACGCGGGTGGCGCTGGTCGGCCCTTCGGGCGCGGGCAAGTCCACCCTGGGCCGGCTGCTGGCCGGGATCTACGCGCCCGGGAGCGGCCGGGTCACGCTGGGCGGGGCGGAACTGTCCCGGATGACCGCCGAAGGGGTGCGCAGCCATGTGGCCCTGGTCAACCAGGAGCACCACGTGTTCGTCGGCACCCTCCGGGACAACCTCCTCCTGGCCCGTACGGACGCCGAGGACGCGCTGCTGTGGGCCTCGCTCGCGGCGGTCGACGCGGACGGCTGGGCCAGGGCCCTGGAGAGCGGACTGGACACGGAGGTCGGCTCGGGCAGCGTCTCGCTCACCCCGGCGCAGGCGCAGCAGATCGCCCTGGCCCGGCTGGTGCTGGCGGACCCGCACACCCTGGTGCTGGACGAGGCGACGTCGCTGCTCGACCCGCGGGCGGCCCGGCACCTGGAGCGTTCGCTGGCCCGGGTGCTGGACGGCCGTACGGTGATCGCCATCGCCCACCGGCTGCACACGGCGCACGACGCGGACGTGATCGCGGTCGTGGAGAAGGGCCGGGTCAGCGAGCTGGGCAGCCACGACGAGCTGGTGGCGGCGGACGGCGCGTACGCGGCGCTGTGGCGGTCCTGGCACGGCTGAGCCACCGGACGGGTTCGCGTCCGCGCCGTGCGCGGGTCGCCGGGCGGTGGGGGCGGGACCGCCTCCCACCGCCCGGCGACCGGCGCACCCCGCACAAGAGGCGAAGTCCGCGCGCGGCGGTGAGGATGAGGGTGACTGTCCCCGGATCCGGGGCAGGCGAGCGATGACCGCGTAAGCCCGAGAAGGGACGCACACCGTGGCACGACCCAGGATTCTCGTTGTCGGCGCCGGCTTCGCCGGAGTCGAGTGCGTACGCCGGCTGGAACGCGGCCTCGCCCCCGGTGAGGCGGACATCGCGCTGGTCACCCCGTTCTCGTACCAGCTCTACCTCCCCCTGCTTCCGCAGGTCGCCTCCGGGGTGCTGAGTCCCCAGTCGGTCGCCGTCTCGCTGCGCCGCAGCCAACGCCACCGCACCCGCATCGTCCCGGGCGGGGCCATCGGGGTGGACACCCAGGCCAAGATCTGCGTCGTCCGCAAGATCACCGACGAGATCGTGAACGAGCCGTACGACCACCTCGTGGTGGCCGCGGGCAGTGTCACCCGGACGTTCGACATCCCGGGGCTGGTGGAGAACGCCCGGGGCATGAAGACGCTGGCCGAGGCGGCCTACATCCGGGACCACGTCATCTCCCAGCTCGACCTGGCCGACGCCAGCCAGGACGAGGCGGAGCGGGCGTCGCGGCTGCAGTTCGTCGTGGTGGGCGGCGGGTACGCCGGTACGGAGACGGCGGCCTGCCTCCAACGGCTCACCACCAACGCCCTGCGGCGCTATCCCCGGCTGGACCCGAAGCTGCTCAAGTGGCATCTGATCGACATCGCTCCCAAGCTCATGCCGGAGCTGGGCGACAAGCTCGGGAAGACCGCGCTGGAGATCCTCCGCGGGCGGGGCATCGACGTGTCGCTGGGCGTGTCCGTGGCGAAGGCGGGCCCGGACGAGGTGACCTTCACCGACGGCCGGGTGCTGCCCTGCCGCACCCTGATCTGGACCGCCGGGGTGGCGGCCAGCCCCCTGGTCGCCACGCTCGACGCGGAGACGGTACGCGGTCGGCTCGCGGTGACCCCGGAGATGGCGGTACCGGGCAAGAACGGCGTGTTCGCGCTCGGTGACGCGGCGGCCGTGCCGGACCTGGCCAAGGGCGACGGGGCGGTCTGCCCGCCCACCGCGCAGCACGCGATGCGCCAGGGCCGGGCGCTGGCCGACAACCTGATCGCCTCCCTGCGCAACCGGCCGTTGCGGCCGTACGTGCACCGGGACCTCGGCCTGGTGGTGGACCTGGGCGGCCGGGACGCCGTGTCCAGGCCGCTGGGCATCGAGCTGAAGGGCATGCCCGCCCAGGCCGTGGCGCGCGGCTACCACTGGTCGTCGTTGCGGACCAATGTCGCCAAGACCCGCGTCATGACCAACTGGCTGCTGAACGCGGTGGCCGGTGACGACTTCGTGCGCACCGGCTTCCAGGCGCGCAAGCGGGCCACCCTGCGCGACTTCGAGTACACGGACGCCTATCTGACGCCCGACGAGGTCCGCGCGCACACCGCCTCGGCGGTCGCGCACGGGTAGACGGGTCAGGTGTGCGGCAGGCCTCGCTCTCCACGGGCGGGGCCTGCCGTCCTGTCCGGCGCGGCTGCCGTCCTCCGGCGCGCCCTCCGTCAAGTCCCCTGCGACCGCCGTCATGCCCGGCGTGACCGCCCGCCCGGCGCGGCTGCCGTCATGTCCGGCGTGCGAGGACCGTGTCGACGGTGTCCGCCTCGGTGGGTGCCTTGTCCTCGCGGTAGCGCAGGACCCGGGCGAACCGGAGGGTGACGCCCTCCGGGTAGCGGGTGGACCGCTGGAGCCCGTCGTAGGCGATCTCGACGACGAGTTCGGGGCGTACGGTCACCACGTGGCCGTCGTCCCCGGTGGCCAGCTCCAGGAGCCGTTCGGTCTGCCACGCGAGCATCGCGTCGGTGAGGCCCTTGAAGGTCTTGCCCAGCATCGCGAACGTGCCGTCCGGGCGGCGCGCGCCCAGGTGCAGGTTGGACAGCCTGCCGGTGCGCCGTCCGTGGCCCCATTCGGCGGCCAGCACCACCAGGTCCAGGGTGTGGACGGGCTTCACCTTCAGCCAGGACGCGCCGCGCCGGCCGGCGCTGTAGGGGGCCGCGGCGCCCTTGACCACCACGCCCTCGTGGCCGTGGGCGAGGGTGGCCTCGAAGAAGTCCTCCGCGGCCCGCCGCTCCGCCGCGTCCCCGGGGTCCGTCACGGTGACACGGCGCACCCGAGCCGGCTCGGGGACCAGCGCGGCCAGGGCGGTGTGGCGTTCGGTGTAGGGGAGGTCGATGAGGTCGCGCCCGTCGAGGGACAGCACGTCGAAGAAGACCGGGACGACCGGGACCGACGCGGCGGCGGTGGTGACGTCCCGCCGGGAGCCGACCCGCGCGGCGGTCTCCTGGAAGGGCCGGGGCCGTCCGTCCGGCCCGAGCGCGATCACCTCGCCGTCGAGGACGTACCGCTCGCCGGGGAACGCTGCTACGGCCGAGGCCAGTTCGGGCAGCCGGTCGGTGATGTCGTCGAGCGTCCGGGTGTAGAGGCGCACCTCGGTGCCGTCCCGGTGGGCCTGGACGCGGATCCCGTCCAGTTTCTCCTCCACGGCGCACGGTCCGAGCTTGTCGACGGCTTCGGCGACCGACCGGGCGGTGTGGGCCAGCATCGGCAGGACCGGCCGGCCGACGGTGAGCCGGAAGGCCCCGAGCGCCGGGGGGCCGTCCGCGAGCAGGGCGCGGGCCACCTCGGGGAGCGAGCCGGCGAGCATGACGGCGCGCCGCACCTCGGCGGGCGGTGCCCCGGTGGCCTCGGCGAGGGCGTCGGCGGCGACGGCCTCCAGGGCGCCCTGGCGCAGTTCGCCGGTGAGCAGCCCGCGCAGGAAGTGCTGTTCGTCGGCGGTGGCCGCGGCGAACAGCCGCCGCAGCCGCTCCTTGCGGGCCGCCTGCGAGCCGGGACCGGCCAGCGCCCCGATCGCGGTGAGTTCGGCGTCGGTCTCCGCGACCGTCAGGACGGGGGTGGGCGCGGGCTCCGGCGGACCGGCGAGGGCGCTCCACCCGATGCCGAGCCGCCCCCGCGGGAGGCGGCCGGCCAGGTACGGGATGACCGTCGGGACGTCGTCGGGCCCGGTCTCCCGGAAGAGGCCGGCCAGCAGGGCGACCTTCCGGGTCCGGGCGGAGGCCGCCGCGACCTCCAGGGACACATGGGCGAGCCGGACGAGCAGCATGGGGTCATGGTGCTACGGGCACGCGTGCGGCGCCCCCGGACGGCGACACGCCAGAGCCATGACACCCCGGCGGCGACACGCGTCAGCAACGGCCCACAGCGGCGCCGACACGCGGGGACGGTCAGACGATGTTGAGTGCCGCGATGCCGCCGATCGCCCCGAGGAACATGAAGACCGGCATCAGCACCTTGATCTCCACCCAGCTGCCGGCCCGGAAGCGCATGGCCTTGGGCGGCCCGAGGGGGTACCAGCGCTTACGGCCTATCGGCAGGGGCCACAGGATCGGGCAGCCGGACACGGTGAGCGCGTCACCGATGTCGTGGATGAGGGCGCCGAGCACGATCGGCAGGCCGAGCCACAGGTACTCCTGGCCGGGCTCCGAGAACAGCCAGGTGGAGCCCTGGCCCGGCTGGTCCAGCACTCCGGCCAGGATCCACGCGCTGGTCGCGCCGAGGAGCCACACCAGGACGTCGCTGGAGACGCGGGCCGCCCGCCACAGCAGTCCCTCGACGGCGAGTACGAGGTGGACGAAGAGGATGCCGAGGACCGCCCACCGGCCGAAGAGGATCGCGGCGAGGGAGCAGCCGCCGCCGATGAGCACCGCCCACAGCCAGGTGTGGGTCAGGGTGCGGTGGCCGCCGGTCCTGCGCGGGTCGCCGGGTCCCCTGGTCGCCTTGTAGACGGCGAAGGAGAGTTTGTCGACGACTTCGCAGACACCCTTGGACACGGGTCCGAAGGCCCGTGAGATGGTGGCGGACTTGTGGTCCAGGTCGGGAGCCAGCGCGGCGCCCGCGCAGATCAGCGCTCCGACGACCAGGACGGGCCAGGGCATCGCGTGGCCCGCGCCCGCGGCCGCGGCACCCACCCCCAGCCAGGCTGCCGCCCCTGACAGCGAGTGTGCCGGTCCCATCATCGCTTCTGCCCGCCCCCATCGTGATCCGGCCGCGTCGGCGGCCGGGCCGCCATCGCCCGTACGCGGCGGCCTGGTTGAAGGGGGAAGCGTATCGTCCGTGATCTTCGCGCGGTCCGCCGGTTCCCGGATCGGGACGTGCGGAAGGCAAGATGGGGGTGTGACCCTCATCGATCAGCTGCCCCCGACCGCCGACCCGGACGCCCTCTTCGAGGCCTTCTCGTCATGGACCGAATCGCAGGGCATCACCCTCTATCCGGCTCAGGAGGAGGCGCTGATCGAAGTGGTCTCCGGAGCGAACGTGATCCTTTCCACCCCTACCGGCTCCGGAAAGAGCCTGGTGGCGGCGGGTGCGCACTTCACCGCGCTGGCCCAGGACAAGGTCACGTTCTACACCGCGCCGATCAAGGCGCTGGTCTCGGAGAAGTTCTTCGACCTGTGCAAGCTCTTCGGCACCGAGAACGTCGGGATGCTGACCGGCGACGCGTCGGTCAACGCGGACGCCCCCGTCATCTGCTGCACCGCCGAGGTACTGGCGTCGATCGCGCTGCGTGACGGCAAGTACGCCGACATCGGCCAGGTCGTGATGGACGAGTTCCACTTCTACGCCGAGCCGGACCGCGGCTGGGCCTGGCAGATCCCGTTGCTGGAGCTCCCGCAGGCGCAGTTCGTGCTGATGTCGGCGACGCTCGGTGACGTCTCGATGTTCGAGGAGGACCTGACCCGCCGCACCGGGCGGCCGACGTCCGTGGTGCGCTCCGCGACCCGTCCGGTGCCGCTGAGCTACGAGTACCGGCTGACGCCGATCACGGAGACGCTCACCGAGCTGCTGGACACCCGGCAGTCGCCCGTCTACATCGTGCACTTCACCCAGGCGGCGGCCGTGGAGCGGGCGCAGTCGCTCATGAGCATCAACATGTGCACGAAAGAGGAGAAGGAGAAGATCGCCGACCTGATCGGCAACTTCCGCTTCACCACCAAGTTCGGCCAGAACCTCTCCCGGTACGTCCGCCACGGCATCGGGGTGCACCACGCGGGCATGCTGCCCAAGTACCGCCGCCTCGTGGAGAAGCTGGCGCAGGCGGGTCTGCTGAAGGTGATCTGCGGGACGGACACGCTCGGCGTCGGCGTCAACGTCCCGATCCGTACGGTGCTGTTCACCGCCCTGACGAAGTACGACGGCACCCGGGTGCGCACGCTGCGGGCCCGTGAGTTCCACCAGATCGCCGGCCGGGCCGGCCGGGCGGGGTTCGACACGGCGGGCTTCGTCGTCGCGCAGGCGCCCGAGCACGTCATCGAGAACGAGAAGGCCGTCAAGAAGGCGGGCGACGACCCGAAGAAGAAGCGCAAGGTGGTCCGCAAGAAGGCCCCCGAGGGGTTCGTCGCCTGGTCGGAGACCACCTTCGACAAGCTGATCCAGTCCGAGCCTGAGCCGCTGACCTCGCGCTTCCGGGTCACCCACACGATGCTGCTCTCGGTGATCGCGCGTCCGGGCAACGCCTTCGAGGCGATGCGGCACCTGCTGGAGGACAACCACGAGCCGCGTAAGGCGCAGCTGCGGCACATCCGGCGGGCCATCGCCATCTACCGCTCGCTGCTCGACGGCGGTGTGGTGGAGCAGCTGGACACCCCGGACGCGGAGGGCCGGATCGTGCGGCTCACCGTCGACCTCCAGCAGGACTTCGCGCTCAACCAGCCGCTGTCGACGTTCGCGCTGGCCGCGTTCGACCTGCTGGACGCCGAATCGCCGTCGTACGCCCTGGACATGGTGTCGGTCGTCGAGTCGACGCTCGACGACCCCCGGCAGATCCTCGCCGCCCAGCAGAACAAGGCGCGGGGCGAGGCCGTGGGACAGATGAAGGCGGACGGCGTCGAGTACGAGGAGCGGATGGAGCGGCTCCAGGAGGTCACCTACCCCAAGCCGCTGAGCGAGCTGCTCTGGCACGCGTACGACGTGTACCGCACCAGCCACCCGTGGGTCGGTGACCACCCGGTGTCGCCGAAGTCGGTGATCCGGGACATGTACGAACGGGCCATGACCTTCACGGAGTTCACGTCGAACTACGAGCTGGCCCGGACCGAGGGCATCGTGCTGCGGTATCTGGCGAGCGCGTACAAGGCGCTGGAGCACACCGTCCCGGACGACCTGAAGTCCGAGGACCTGGAGGACCTGATCGCCTGGCTCGGCGAGATGGTGCGGCAGGTGGACTCCAGTCTGCTGGACGAGTGGGAGCAGCTGGCCAATCCGGAGGTGGAGACCGCCGAGCAGGCGCGGGAGCGGGCCGACGAGGTCAAACCGGTCACGGCGAACTCCCGCGCGTTCCGGGTGCTGGTGCGCAACGCGATGTTCCGCCGGGTGGAGCTGGCCGCCCTGGACCGGGTCCGTGAGCTCGGTGAGCTGGACGGGGACGCGGGCTGGGACGAGGACGCCTGGGGCGACGCGATGGACGCCTACTGGGACGCGCACGAGGACCTGGGTACGGGACCGGACGCGCGCGGCCCGAAGCTGCTGAAGATCGACGAGGACCCGGAGCACGGTCTGTGGCGGGTGTGGCAGGCGTTCGCGGACCCGGCCGGGGACCACGACTGGGGTATCAACGCCGAGGTCGATCTGGCGGCCTCCGACGAGGAGGGCCGGGCGGTCGTCCGGGTCACGCGGGTGGGGCAGCTGTGAGGGCGCGTCGCTGAGAGGCGGGCACCGGCGCATGACGGATCCGGCCGACAGCCCGGCCGGTCCGCTCGGCCTGTCGACCTGCCGCGCATCGGGGTCGGCGGCTTCCGCGGCCGCGGTCCCGAGGAGTGCCCGCAACGGGTCATCGGCGGGCAGGTCGCGGGCCGGGCCCTGGTCGCGGCCGGCCGTACGACCGACGGGGCCGCCCGGTCCACTCGCCGCACGCCCGCTTCCCGCGGCCCGGACGGCCGGGTGTGCCGGTCGTGTACGCCGTGGAGCGGGCGCGCGCATGGTCCCGCCCACCGCTCAGGTGCCGGGCAGCGGGTCCTGGTCCACGTCGTGGCGCCAGGTCCGGATGCCGGGGCCCGGCGGGTGCAGTTTGGCGTCGCAGGCGGGGCCAAGTCCGGTACGGCGTGACTCCTCGCCGGTGAGCGGGCGCCCGCACAGGGCGCAGCGCACCGGGCGGCGAGGGGCGGGCCGCAGGGGGGCGGCCGTGGGTTCGGGCATCAGTCCGGGGAGCGGCTCGGGGGATTCCACCCGTGGATCCTCTCAGGCGCGGGGCCGGTCGCCGGTGCTCCCCCACCCGGGCGCGGACCCGTGCCGTCGGTGTCCCCCTGCCATCGGGAACGGTCGCGCCCCGACAGCGGGTACATCACGGACATGTCGCAACATCGTGGTATCACCGTGAGGAATCCGGCGGGGCGCCTCGCTCCGGACGGGCCCCGACACCGAGGAGACCATGACCATGTCGGCCGAACCGGCCGCCGGAGACGGCGCGGCGCCCCCGGACCCGCTCGCGGTGATGCGCTCCCGGAACTACCTCGCGCTTCTGCTGATGGTGGCCGCGCTCGGAGTGCCCGTCTCCGCCGCGGCGTTCGGGTTCCTGGCCCTCGTCCAGGAGCTCCAGTCGCTGACCTACAAGGACCTGCCCCGTGCCCTCGGTCTCCACGGCACTCCTCTGTGGTGGCCGCTGCCGCTGCTCGCCGTGGCCGGCCTCCTCACCGCGCTGACGATCCGTCACCTCCCGGGCACCGGCGGGCACAAGCCGGCCGAGGGCCGGTTGGGCGGGGGGCCCGCCGCGGCCCGTGACCTGCCGGGCATCGCGCTCGCCGCGCTGGCCTCGCTGGGGCTCGGCGCGGCGCTCGGGCCCGAGGCGCCGCTCATCGCGCTCGGCGGCGGGCTGGCGGTGTACGCGGCACGGCTCGTCCGGCCGGGCCTCGCGCCGAGCGCGGCTCCCCTGGTGGCCGCGGCCGGGAGCTTCGCCGCCGTGAGCGCCCTGCTGGGATCGCCGCTGCTCGGCGCCTTCCTGCTGATGGAGGCGTCCGGTGTCGCCGGGACGATGCTGAGCCTGGTGCTCGTACCGGGGCTCCTGGCCTCGGGTGTCGGCGCGCTCATCTTCACCGGGCTCGGTTCGTGGACGGGGCTCGGCACGTACTCCCTGGCGCTGCCGCACGTGCCGCACGCCACGCAGCCGACCGTCGCCGAGTTCGGCTGGGCGGTGGCGCTGGGGGTGGCGGCGGCCGCCGTGGGCACCGGCATCCGGTGGCTGTCCCTGCGCGTGCAGGGGTGGGTGGAACGGGCGGGGCGGCGGCGGACGGCGGCCACCGTACTGGCGGCCCTGGCCGTCGGGGTGCTCGCGCTCGTCTACGCCTGGGGCACGGGCCGGGACGCCTCCCAGGTGCTCTACTCCGGGCAGAACGCCCTGGGGCCGCTGATCGCCCAGAGCGCCGGGTACTCGGTGCCGGTGCTGCTGGCGCTCGTCCTGTGCAAGGCCCTGGCGTACTCCGCCTCGCTGGGCGCGCTGCGGGGCGGCCCGATCTTCCCGGCGATGTTCGTGGGCGCGACGGGCGGGCTGGCGCTGTCCCATCTGCCGGGGCTGACGGTGACGGCGGGTTTCGCCATGGGCATCGGCGCCATGAGCGCGGCGATGCTGAGGCTGCCGATGACCTCGGTGCTGCTGGCCACCCTGCTGCTCGGCCGTGAGGGCGTCACCGTGATGCCGCTGGTGATCGTGGCGGTGGTGGTCTCCTACGTCCTCGTCCTCAGGCCGCGGGGCCGCTCGGTCCGTCCCCCGGAAGCGGCGGGCGGCGTGAAAGGATCCGGGGCATGACCGAGATCGTTCCCGTGACCGGACCCGAACTGGTCACGTACGCCGACGAACTGGCCGCCCTGCTGGTGGAGACCGTGGAGGGCGGTTCCTCGGTGGGGTTCCTCGCACCCCTCGACCGGGGCGCCGCCGCGGACTGGTGGCGCGGACGCGCCGCCCTGGTCGAGGCGGGCGCCCACCAGATCTGGATCGCCCGGGACGACGAGCGGGTGGCCGGCACGATCGGGCTGGTGAGGACGGCCCTGCCCAACGCCCGCCACCGCGCCGAGGTCGCCGAGCTGATGGTCCGTCCCTCGGCGCGCGGCCAGGGCGTCGGCCGGGCGCTCCTCGCGGCCGTCGAGCGGTCGGCGGCGGCGGAGGGGCTGAGCCTGCTGGTCCTGGACACCGAGACGGGGTCCCTCGCCGAGGAGCTCTGCCGGTCGGCGGGGTGGACGGCGTGCGGTTCGATCCCGGCGTACGCCGGTGACCCGTCGGGTGCGCTGAAAGCAACCACGTTCTACTACCGGGTGATCGGCCCGCCCGCCGGCCTCGCGTCACAATGGAAGGGAACGTCCCACGACCGAGGAGAGCACGCATGACTCTGCACGACATCCCGCTGCGCACCCTCGCCGGCGAGCCCACGACGCTGGGCGCCTTCGAGGGCTCCGCGGTCCTGCTGGTGAACGTCGCGTCCCAGTGCGGTCTCACCCCGCAGTACGCGGGCCTGGAGCGCCTGCAGAAGGAGTACGCCGGCCGGGGGTTCACCGTGGTCGGAGTGCCCTGCAACCAGTTCGCGGGCCAGGAGCCCGGCACGGCGGAGGAGATCGAGACGTTCTGCTCGACGACGTACGGGGTGAGCTTCCCGCTGCTGGAGAAGACCGACGTCAACGGCGAGACCCGGCACCCGCTGTACGCGGAGCTGACGAAGCTGGCGGACGCCGAGGGGAGCGCGGGCGACGTCCAGTGGAACTTCGAGAAGTTCCTGATCTCCCCGGCCGGTGAGGCGGTGGCCCGGATCCGTCCCGGTACCGAGCCGGAGGCCCCCGAGGTCGTCGGTGTGATCGAGGCCCATCTGCCCTCGGCCTGAGCGCTGTCCCGGGGGCCGGCCGTCGCGGTCGGCCCCCGGGTCCCGGTCCGTCAGCGGATCGGTACACCCGACAGGGTGCGGGCGATCACCAGGCGCTGGATCTCGCTCGTGCCCTCGAAGATGGTGTAGATCGCGGCGTCCCGGTGCATCCGCTCGACCGGGTACTCGCGGGTGTAGCCGTTGCCTCCGAGGATCTGGACGGCCTGCGCGGTGACCGACTTCGCCGTCTCGCTGGCGAAGAGCTTGGACATCGATCCCTCCGCCGAGGTGAACGGCTTGCCGGCGGTGGCCATCCAGGAGGCGCGCCACACCAGGAGCCGGGCGGCGTCGATCCGGGTCCGCATGTCGGCCAACTGGAAGGCGATCCCCTGGTTGTCGATGATGGGCCGGCCGAACTGGCTGCGGGTCCCGGCATAGTCGAGGGCCACCTCATAGGCGGCGCGCGCGGTGCCGACCGCCATGGCGCCGACGGCGGGGCGGGACGCCTCGAAGGTGGCCATCGCGGCGTTCTTCACGCCCCCCGGGCCCTGCTTCCCGCTTCGCTCGCCGGCGGCCCTGGCGCGCTCACGGGCCCGGGCCAGGCGCTCGTCCAGCTTCTCCTTGCCGCCGAGCAGGCAGCCTCCGGGGACGCGGACGTCCTCCAGGACGACCTCGGCGGTGTGCGAGGCGCGGATGCCGTGCTTCCTGAACTTCTGCCCCTGCGTCAGACCGGGGGTGCCGGGCGGGACGATGAAGGAGGCGTGCCCCTTGGAACCCAGCTCCGGATCGACCACGGCGACCACGACGTGGACGTTGGCGATGCCGCCGTTGGTCGCCCAGGTCTTGGTGCCGTTGAGGACCCATTCGTCCTTGGCCTCGTCGTACACCGCGCGGGTGCGCATCGAGGCGACGTCCGAGCCGGCGTCGGGCTCGGAGGAGCAGAAGGCGGCGAGCTTCACGTCGTCCGGGTCGCCGTACATCTGCGGGATCCAGGTGCCGATCTGCTCCTCGGTGCCGTTGGCGAGGACGCCGACGGCCGCCAGGCCCGTACCGACGATGGACAGGGCGATGCCCGCGTCGCCCCAGAACAGCTCCTCCATGGCCATGGGTATGCCGAGGCCCGTAGGGTCGAAGTACTGCTGGGCGTAGAAGTCGAGGGAGTAGATGCCCACCTTGGCCGCCTCCTGGATGACGGGCCAGGGCGTCTCCTCACGCTCGTCCCACTCGGAGGCGGCCGGGCGGATCACGTCCGCGGCGAAGCCGTGCAGCCAGTCACGCACCTGCTGCTGATCGTCGTTGAGTTCGAACGTGAACTCGGCCATGTACCCTCCATGCGCTTCCGGACCAACCACGTGTTACCCCCGGTAACAACAGTCTGTTACCAGCAAGTAGACCCTGTCAACCGGTCAGCTCGGCATCCGCGCCCCCCGGCACGGGGTGTTACGTTTCCCGGGCGTCAGGAGACAGCGGCACAGGCGGGCGGGGAGAGTCGACATGGAGACCACACGAGGGGCCGAGCGCCAGCGGACCGCCGCCGAGCGCCGCCGCCGGGAACTGCTCGAAGCCGCGGACCGGGTGGTGCTCAGGGACGGCCCGCAGGCCTCGATGAACGCCATCGCGGCCGAGGCGGGGATCACCAAGCCGATCCTCTACCGCCATTTCGGCGACAAGGGAGGGCTGTACCGCGCGCTCGCCCAGCGCCACACGGACGCCCTGCTGAACGCGCTGCGGGCCGCGCTCGACGCCCCCGCCCGGCGGCGCGAACGCGTCGAGGCGACCCTCGACACCTATCTGGCGGCGATCGAGGCCCGTCCGCAGGTCTACCGCTTCCTGATGCATCCGTCCGACGACGCGGCGCCCTCGCCCGAGCAGGGTTTCGACGTCGGCCGGCACTCCGCGCCCCTGCTGCGCCGGCTCGGCGAGGAACTCGGCACGGTGATCGCCGAGCGCGTCGACCTCGGCCCGGACAGCGAGCAGACGGCCCGTATCTGGGGCCACGGAATCGTCGGCATGATGCACGCGGCGGGCGACTGGTGGCTGGGCGAACGCCCCTTCTCCCGCGAGCAGTTGGTGCGCAGCCTGGCGGACCTGCTCTGGGGCAGGCTGGCCGCGGCGGGCGACCTGCCGGGCGGGCCGGGCTTCTGAGGCCGCCGTGGTCCGCCAGGCGGCCGCCGGGCCCGTGCCGAACCCGTCCGGGCGCCACCGGGGCCGCCGCCGGGGCTCAGTCCGTACGCGCCCAGGGCGCGCGCCGGGCGGCCCGCAGCACCCTGCGCCGGCGCAGACCGGTCAGCCGGTCCGGATAGACCGTGCCGTCGAGATGGTCGCACTCGTGCTGGAGGCAGCGGGCGAACCAGCCGGTGCCGGTGACCCGCACCGGATCCCCCGTCACCGTCCGCCCCTCGACCACCGTACGGTCGAACCTCGGGGTGCCCGCCTCGACGCCGGGAAGCGACAGGCACCCCTCCGGACCGCGTACGGTGATCCCGTCCGCCTCCACCCGTACCGGATTGACGAGATGGCCCAGATGCCTGACCTCGTCGTCGTCCGGGCAGTCGTAGACGAACACCCTGAGCGGGACGCCGATCTGGTTCGCGGCGAGCCCGACCCCGTGCGCCGCGTACATCGTGGCGAACATGTCCTCGACCAGCCGGGCGAGCGACGGCCCGAAGTCGGTGACCTCCTCGCAGGGGCTGTGCAACACCGGGTCGCCGAGCAGACTCATGGGGCGAACGAGTCCGGAACTGCCGGGGATCGGGCGTTTTCGCATGGGGAGAAGCGTACGTTCCACGTGACCTCCACGTATCCCGTGGTGCCGTGGTGCGGTCGGCGGGCCGGACATCGATAGGCTGGGGCGCGGACTGACGCAAGGAGGATCTAGGACGATGGCAGGCAACACGGAGCCGTTGTCGCCGCGGGCCAAGCTCGCCGTGACGGCGGGCAAGGCCGCGGCGGCGGTGTCGCGCGCCGCGGGGCGCGGCAGCGGATCGGTGATCGGCGGCCGGGTGGCGCTCAAGCTCGACCCCGACCTGCTCGGGCGGCTGGCGCAGCACCTGGACGTGATCCTCGTGTCCGCGACGAACGGCAAGACGACCACCACCCGGCTGATCGCGGAGGCCCTGCGGGCCGCCGGACCCGTCGTGTCGAACGCGCTGGGCGCCAACATGCCCGCGGGGATCACCTCCGCCCTGGCCGGCGGTTCGGACGCGCAGTACGGCGTGATAGAGGTCGACGAGAAGTACCTCGCCGGGGTCGCGCGCGACACCACCCCGAAGGTGATCGCGCTGCTCAACCTCTCCCGCGACCAGCTGGACCGGGCGGCGGAGACCCGGATGCTGGCCGAGAAGTGGCGTGAGGGACTGTCCGGTTCGAAGGCCGTGATCGTGGCCAACGCGGACGACCCGCTGATCGTCTGGGCCGCGTCCTCCTCGCCCAACGTGGTGTGGGTGGCGGCGGGGCAGGCGTGGAAGGACGACGCCTGGTCCTGCCCGTCCTGCGGCGGTGTGATGCAGCGCCCCGGCGACGACTGGTTCTGCGGCGAGTGCGGCTTCCGCCGTCCCGCCCCGAGCTGGGCGCTGAACGGCGACTACGTGCTGGACCCGCACGGTTCCGCGTGGCCGATCCACCTCCAGCTGCCGGGCCGGGCCAACAAGGCCAACGCCACCAGCTCGGCCGCCGTGGCCGCGGTGTTCGGCGTACCCCCGCAGGTCGCCCTGGAGCGCATGTACCAGGTGCAGGCGGTGGCGGGCCGCTACGACGTGATCACGTTCATGGGCCGCGAGCTGCGGCTGCTGCTGGCGAAGAACCCGGCCGGCTGGCTGGAGACGTTCTCCCTGATCGATCCGCCGCCCACCCCGGTGATCCTCTCGGTGAACGCCCGCGGTGCCGACGGCACGGACACCTCGTGGCTGTGGGACGTCGACTACACCCAGCTGTACGGCCACCCGATCTTCGTACTGGGCGACCGCAAGCTGGACCTCGCGGTGCGCCTGGAGGTCGCGGGCCTGGACTTCCGTGTCTGCGAGTCGCTGGACGAGGCCGTCCAGATGTCTCCGCCCGGCCGCATCGAGGTCATCGCCAACTACACCGCCTTCCAGGATCTGCGCCGTCGTGTCGGCAACTGACCCCCGCGCGGGCGACCCCCGGAGAGGACGAAGCATGAGCAACAACGGCCTGCGGCTGGTGTGGGTCTACCCCGACCTCCTCAGCACCTACGGCGACCAGGGCAACGCCCTCGTGGTGGAGCGCCGGGCCCGGCAGCGCGGTCTCGACGTGTCACGCGTCGACGTGCGCAGCGACCAGCCCATCCCGACCTCGGGCGACATCTACCTGATCGGGGGCGGTGAGGACCGGCCGCAGCGGCTCGCCGCGGAGCGGCTGCGCCGGGACGGCGGGCTGAGCCGGGCCGCGTCCAACGGGGCGATCATCTTCTCGGTCTGCGCCGGCTACCAGATCCTCGGCCACGAGTTCATCAACGACCTCGGGGAGCGCGAGCCCGGCCTCGGTCTGCTCGACGTGGTCTCCACCCGTGGCGAGGGCGAACGGTGCGTCGGTGACGTGCTCGGCGACATGGACCCGTCGCTGGGGCTGCCGCCGCTGACCGGGTTCGAGAACCACCAGGGCGTCACCCATCTCGGCCCGACGGCCCGGCCGTTCGCCCGGACCCGGATCGGCCGGGGCAACGGCACGGGGGACGGCACCGAGGGCGCGTACAACGACACGGTGTTCGGCACCTACATGCACGGTCCCGTGCTGGCGCGCAATCCGCTGATCGCCGACCACCTGCTGAAGCTGGCCCTCGACGTGAACGCGCTGCCGCCGTGCGACGACCGCTGGTACGAGGCGCTGCGCGCCGAGCGCATCGCCGCGGCGACGCAGCCCGCCTGACGTCCGGGCCCGTCCGTCCTCAGGCCGCGGCACGCGTTCCTTCCGGGGGCACCCCGGGAGGGACGCGTGCGCGGCCTGAGGGGCGTCCAGCAGGCGGACAGCGGGTTCGGCCGGGACTCCTCGCGCCGGTAGGGTGGCGGGGATCCAACCGGACGACGTGGTCCGGTCGTCGGCCCACGTTGCAAAGGTTTCCCGGGCAATGCGAATTGGTGTGCTCACCTCCGGCGGCGACTGCCCCGGCCTCAACGCCGTCATCCGTTCCGTCGTGCACCGCGCGGTGGTCGACCACGGCGACGAGGTCATCGGCTTCCACGACGGCTGGAAGGGCCTGCTGGAGTGCGACTACCGCAAGCTCGACCTCGACGCGGTCGGCGGGATCCTCGCCCGGGGCGGTACGATCCTCGGCTCCTCCCGGGTCCAGCCGGCGCATCTGCGTGACGGGGTCGAGCAGGCCAAGGGCCATGTCGCCGACCTGGGGCTGGACGCGATCATCCCGATCGGCGGCGAGGGCACACTGAAGGCCGCCCATCTGCTGTCCGAGGCGGGGCTGCCCATCGTCGGCGTGCCCAAGACCATCGACAACGACATCGCCTCGACCGATGTGACCTTCGGGTTCGACACGGCCGTGGGTGTGGCGACCGAGGCCCTCGACCGGCTGAAGACGACGGCCGAGTCGCACCAGCGGGTGCTGATCGTCGAGGTCATGGGGCGCCACACCGGCTGGATCGCCCTGCACTCGGGCATGGCCGCCGGTGCGCACGCGATCGTCGTGCCCGAGCGGCCCTTCGACATCGACGAGCTGACCACGCTCGTCGGGCAGCGCTTCTCGGACGGCAAGAAGTTCGCGATCGTCGTCGTCGCCGAGGGTGCCAAGCCGCGCGCCGGATCGATGGAGTTCGCCCAGGGCACCAAGGACATCTACGGTCACGAGCGCTTCGCCGGGGTGGCGACCCGGCTCTCCGGAGAGCTGGAGCAGCGCCTGGGCAAGGAGGCCCGGCCGGTGATCCTCGGCCACGTCCAGCGCGGCGGCACCCCCACCGCGTACGACCGGGTGCTGGCCACCCGGTTCGGCTGGCACGCGGTGGAGGCGGCGCACCGCGGCGAGTTCGGCATGATGACGGCACTGCGCGGCACCGACATCACGATGGTGCCGCTGGCGGCGGCGGTGGAGACGCTGAAGACCGTCCCGGCCGAGCGCTACGCCGAGGCCCAGTGCGTGCTCTGACCGGCGGGCCGCGTGCCCTGACCGACACGGCGCCCCACGAACCGCCCCCGGCCGCGTCCGCGGCCGGGGGCGGTTCTAGTCTGGTCCGGACAACCGGCACGAATCGGGGATGTCCCCGGCGGGAGTGAACAGATGGATCACAGCGGGCACGGCATGGACATGGACCTGCCGCCGTTCACGCTGGGACGCGGCCTCGCCTTCTCCGCGGACCCGTTCTTCCTCATCGGCTGCGTGGCCGCGCTCGTCCTGTACGGGTACGCGGTGGCGCGGCTGCGCAGACGGGGCGACGCGTGGCCGGTCCACCGGACGGTGCTCTTCGCCCTCGGCGTGCTGAGCATCGCCCTGGTGATGTGCACCGCGCTCAACGACTACGGCATGGTCATGTTCAGCGTGCACATGGTGCAGCACATGGTGATCAGCATGCTGTCGCCGATCCTGCTGCTGCTGGGCGCGCCGGTGACGCTGGCGCTGCGTGCGCTGCCGGTCGGCGGCCGGGGCCGTACGGGGCCGCGTGAGCTGCTGCTGAAGCTGCTGCACAGCCACTACATGCGGATCATCACGCACCCGGTGTTCACGATCCCGCTCTTCATCGCGAGCCTGTACGGGCTCTATTTCACCCCGCTCTTCGACTGGCTGATGGGGTCCACGGCCGGGCACCTGGCGATGATGGTGCACTTCCTCGCGGTCGGCCTGGTCTTCTTCTGGCCGATCATGGGCGTGGACCCCGGTCCGCACCGGCCCGGCTACGTGATGCGGATGCTGGAGCTCTTCGCCGGCATGCCCTTCCACGCGTTCTTCGGCATCGCCCTGATGATGGCGAGCCAGCCGATGGTGGGGACGTACATGAACCCTCCTTCCTCGCTGGGGATCGACGCGCTGAGCGACCAGTCCGCCGCGGGCGGTATCGCCTGGGCCTTCAGCGAGATCCCGTCCGTGCTGGTGCTGATCGCGCTGGTCTTCCAGTGGTACCGCTCCGAGCAGCGCACGGCACGGCGCTCCGACCGTGCGGCGGACCGGGACGGCGACAAGGAGCTGAACGCCTACAACGCGTATCTCGCCTCATTGCAAGCCCGCGGACAGTAGCGGTCCGGGCGCCCGTGGGGTGACCATGGCTGCAACGGCCGTGCGGCCGGTGAGGAGCGTGTGCTCATGCCTGGATCCACGAAGACCATGGGAGTGCTCACCGTGGGTGCGCTGGTCGCGGTGACCGCGTACACGGTGGCGTTGGGGAGCAACGGCTGGCTCTGGTTCGGCTGGGTGGTGCTGGGGATGGCCACCCTGGGGATGCTGGCGACCCGCAACACCTGAGGCGCGGCCGCCGGACGCGCGCGGTCGCGGAGCGGCGCCCGGCCCTGTCGCCCGACAGGGCCGGCCCGGCGGTCGTTCCCGACCGCCGGTCGTCATTCACCGTCACGCGTGGTCATTCATGAATGCGCGTGGTCATTCATGAGCGCGGGCCGGTCGAGACTTTCCTCAAGGTGTGCATTGATGAGGCGCGACGGACTGTGTCCTGACGGCCTTGCTGCACGAGCACTGTAGGCCTTTCAAAACAACAACCGCTTTCCCGGTGACACCCGACGCAATTTTTGGATGTACGTCCGACATCCGCTGCAAGATTTCCGGCACGTCCCGGATGTGGTCGTCCGCGAGGGAGTGGGAGACCCAGCCGAGCTGAGCGGCGGCGACCCCGGCGGCGAAGCGGTTCTGAACGGCCAGTACGTCCATGATGCGCGCGACGCGGCGGCGCACCGTCCGTACGCTCACGCCGAGGCGGCGCGCTATGGGATCGTCGCTCGGACAGGCCACGAGTAAGGCAAGTAGTTCAAGATCATCCTTTGATATGGACTCCGCCTGTGATTCAGTCATGTGAATCCCCCCCATTACACGGCAGGTCGTGTCGCCTCACGGATGTCAAAAGTCCGTGGAATCAGGCGGCTCGCGCATAAGGCTAGCGGCTGGATTTGCAGACCTCAAGGAATCGATTCCTGTAAGTTATTTCATCCCAGCAGTGCGTTACCGACGATTCTGTGGGCACCCGGGTCACCGCCCGTACGGGGGTGCGGCGGGGACGGGCCGCGCCGCACCCCGGGTACTCATCTCTGGTAGACGCCCCGCTCCCGGAAGCGGTCGAGGACGTGCGCGGTGATCGCGCCCATGGCCGCGTTGACCTGCTCGGCCGTCACCGTGTTGTCGTTCTCGAAGGCCAGCTCGAAGGTGTGGGCCCGCACGTCCCCGCTCTCGTAGAGATCGGTGACGTGCGCCCAGGCCAGCGGCAGCGGGGACACGGCCTCGATCCGCTCGCGCACCTCCCCCGCGGTCAGGCCGGCCGGCAGGTGCAGGGCGAGGTCGCGCCGCAGCAGCGGGTGCTCCGGCATGTCGTCGACCGGTGCCGCGTCGGCCGGCCGCCCCTCCGCCACCAGGGCCGTCCAGTCCAGCTCGAAGTACAGGACGCGTTCGGTCCGCAGCTTCCAGTTGGCGGTCACGGCCGGATGGACCTCGCCGCACAGGCCGATCTCCCGGCCGTCCAGGACGAGGTGGGCGGAACGGTTGGGGTGCAGCAGCTCCGCCACCGGCGAGGGCTGCTCGGCCGTACGCCTCAGCTCCACCCGCGCGCCGCAGGCGTGGGCCATCTCCTCCAGGACCCCCTTGAGGTACCAGAAGTCGAAGGACGTGCCGCCGTGCTGCCAGGCGCCGTAGGTCTCCTCGCCCCACAGCATGCCCCACAGGACGGGCAGTTCACGGTGGCCGTCGTCACCGACCGCCTCGAACAGGTGGGTGAACTCGAAGTACTTGCCGCAGGTCAGCGAGTGCCGCTGGTTGTAGTCGGCGACATCGAGCGCCTGGAGGAGGGCGTTGTTCTTCAGGAGGGAGAAGTTGCGGTCGATGGCGTTGCGCAGCTCGACGTGGCGGTGGAGCGGTGAGCCGGCGGACAGGCCCAGCCGCTCGTGGGCGGAACGGCTGTAGAAGCCGTCCGTCATCACCTCGAAGAAGCCGTACCCGACCAGCACCCGCTCCAGCGCGGACTGCGCCCGCCGGCGCGCGGTGGGGGCGGCGCCCCCGCCGGTCTCCGGGAGGACGGCGGGGAAGCTGTCGAAGCCCCAGACCCGGCCGACCTCCTCGTAGAGGCACTCCAGGTCGAAGACGTCCCACAGCCGGTGCCCGGGGACACCGACCCGCAGCCGCCCGCCGTCGGGCGCCGCGTCCCCGCTGACCCGGAAACCGAGGCAGGTCAGGCGGCGTTCGACCGCGGCCGGGTCGAAGGAGGTGGCGTAGTACGTGTCGAGGCGGCCGAGGTCGAGGGTGATCTCCCGGGGTTCCAGCCGGCTGTCCGTCGGGCACTTGGACTCGGACCAGGTCCAGGCGGCGCCGGGGGCGAGCGCGCCCCACGCGCCGAGGAGGGCGACGGCGCGGGCGGCGCCCGCCCGTACCAGGCCGGGGTCGGCGCCGCGCTCAAACCGGGTGGCGGCGGCCGTCTGGCGGCGCAGGGCCCGCGCGGCGCGGCGTACGGCGACCGGGTCGAACAGCCCGGACTCCACCAGGAGGCGGCGGGTGGTGGCGGTGACCGCGGTGCGGCGGGTGCCCATCACCCCGGCGACGGCCACGACGCCCTCGTCGTCGGCGACGACGGTCAGTCCGGCCGGGAGCGGGACGGGCTCGTCGCTGTCGAGGAGGTCCGCCGGCTCACCCTCGTCGGACAGCCGTACGCGCAGCGGGCCGGTGACCCGGTCGGCGTCGTAGACGTGGAGCGGCTGGCCGATCTCGCGGCCGACGACGTTCGCCGCGTCCACGGCGAGCAGGCCGGTGTGCTCGTCGTTGAGCGCCAGCGCGTCCCGCCACTCCTCGGGCAGTAGCCCGGGGTTGGCGTCGTCCAGGGTGCAGCGGCCGATCCCGAACGCCAGGCAGGTGGCGGTCTCCACGGCGGGGGCGGCGGAGGGTTCGGGGGCCGGTTCGGACGACGGCGGCGCGGGGGTGGGCCGCTCCAGGCGGCCGCCCAGTTCGCGGGCGATGCCCACGTAGCAGTGGTGGTCGCCCCGGTTGGCGAGGAGTTCGAGGGTCGCGACGTCGCCGTCCGGGGACCGCTGGAGACGCTTGACCTCGATGCCGAGGTCCTCCAGGAGGGCGCACGCGTCCTCGGCGGAGGCGGGCATCTCCGGGCGGTAGCGGCGCAGGAGGGAGAGGTTCACACGCACAGGGCCGGCCTCCCGTCCAGAGCGCGCAGCAGACGGAGGTCGCCGCGGTAGACGGGACGCAGTTTCGCGAGCCCGTACATCTGGGTCGTCATACGCGAAAGACCCCATCCGAAGGCGAATCCGGAAACCCTGTCCGGGTCGTATCCGAATTCCTTGAGAACATTCCGGTGGATCATTCCCGCACCCATGATGGTGACCCATCCCGATTCATGACAGGCGGCACAGCCGGAGCCACGGCACAGCCCGCACTCGACGTCGATTCCGACGGACGGCTCGGTATAGGGATACGACTTGGGCTTGAATCGCACGCGGCGGTCGCCGTAAAGCTCGCGGGCCAGGTGGACGGCGACGCCTTTCAGATGGGCGAAGGTCAGCCCCTGGTCCACCCAGAATCCGTCGAGTTGGTGGAACATCGCCAGGTGGGTGGCGTCGACGGCCTCGTTGCGGTACACCCGCCCGGCCACGACGACCTTGACGGGCCTGCCCTCGGCCTGGGCCAGCAGACGGGCCTGGACGCTGGTCGTGTGGGTGCGCAGCAGGCGCTGCTCGTCCACCCAGAAGGTGTCCTGCATGTCGCGCGCGGGGTGGTCGCGCGGGATGTTGAGGGCGTCGAAGTTGTAGTAGCTGGTCTCCACTTCGGGACCCTCGGCCTGCTCGAAGCCGAGCCGTCCCATGATCTCGACGCAGCGCAGCTCCACGACGCGGACCGGGTGCAGCGCTCCGCGCCGGGGCGCGGTGGCGGGCAGCGAGGGGTCGATCCAGTCCTCGGCGATCCGCCGGGCGGTGGCCTCGTCCTCGATACGGTCGGCGGCCCGGGCTAAGACCTCGGTGATCTCCTCGGCGACGCGGTTGACGCCCTTGGCGAACTCGACGCGCTCCGGGCCCTGGTGTTCCTTGATCGCGGCTCTGGCCCGGCGGATCAGTCCCTTTCCTCCGAGCCACCTCACCCGGTATTCCTCAAGCTTCCCGGCGTCGGAAAGTTCGGAGATCTCCGATACCGCGCTTCTCGACATTCTCTCCAGTTCGGAGACTTTCATGGACTTTCACTCACTCCTCGCGATGACCGACGCGACGCCGAAATGGATCATGGGCGGGACAACAGTACACCGGAGGTGGGTAGTTGCGTCTGTTGTGTCCCAATAGCGGAATCCCGGCACCGGGGTCCGAGCGGGCCCCGGTGCCGGGCCGGTCAGTCCTCCGGGCCCAGGGAGATCTCCTCCAGTGCGAGCAGCAGCTCCGCCCGGTCGACGTCGGCCGTCCCGGGGTGGCTGTCCCCGCCGTCGGCGAGCAGGGTGGACAGGACCGCCTCGCAGTCGTCCAGCCACCGTGTGACGTCCTCGCGGCGGTGCGTGGACGGTGAGTACTTCACCGCCAGTTCCAGCACCCCTCCGGTCACCACCGCGGCGACGTCGATCAGATAGCGGCGTTCCCCCTCCGGGCTCTGCTCCGCGCCCAGCGAGCCCGGCACGGCGGCCAGCAGCGGGTCGGGCCGGTCGTGTGAACCGTCGAAGACGCCCAGGTAGTTGAAGCTGATCTGACGCTCCGGCAGCTCGGTCAGCGGGTGCCCGGCCGGGCACCCGCCGCCGTACCGCAGCAGTCCCCATTCCTGGTCGCGGCCCCGCAGGGCGGCCAGTTCACGGCGTACCCGGGACACGGCCCGCCCCGGCTCCGCGCACCCGGCCAGGTCGACGCGGACGGGTGCGATGGCGGTGAACCAGCCCACCGTCCGGGACAGGTCGAGCGGTGCGTGGGCGTCCAGGCGGCCGTGGCCCTCCACGTCGACGGCGAGGGCCTCGGTGCCCGCCCAGCGGGCGAGGCTCCAGACGACGGCGGTGAGCAGTACCTCGTAGACGCTCGTCCCGCCCAGGCCGTCGAGGGCGTCGGCGGGGAGCCGCCGTTCGAGCACCTCGGCGCCGCCCTCGCGCGGGCGCCCGGCCGAGGCGCGGGGCAGCTCGCCCCAGCCGCCCGTGAGCCGCTCCGCCCAGGCGTCGGCCACCGCACCGTCCAGCCGTGCCGCGCGCCGCTCCATGCGGCGGGCCCATGGGAGGAACCCCAGGGTGGGCGGGGGGAGTTCGGCGGGCACGCCGCGTACCTCCGCCTCCAGCAGCCGCCGCAGGTCCTCCTCGATGATCCGCCAGGACACGCCGTCCACGGCCGCGTGGTGGATCACCAGGACCAGCACGGCGGGGGCGCCGTCGCCGGGGCGCAGCAGCGCGGCCCGTGCGATCGGGCCGGACTCGGCGCTGACCTCCCGGTGCAGGGCGCGCTCGGTCTCCTCCGCGGCCTTCGTGGCGTCCTGGCCGGCCGGGACCTCGTGCGCGGTGAACCGCACGCTGTCCCCGGCCGTGGCGCCCGGGACCAGCCGGGGGCCGTCCTCCGCGACGGTGAGCCGCGTCCGCAGGGCGTCGTGCCGCCCGGCCAGGGCGAGGAGGGCGGCGTGCGCCGCGTCGGGTTCGACGTCGGCCGCGACGGTGTAGCGCATGCTCATCGTGAGGTGGTCGCGGATCTCCGGCCGGTCCGCCGTCTCCAGCCACCAGCCGAAGACGGGGGGCACCGCGGCGCTTGCCGCCGGCTCGTCCGGGTCCTCGTCCTCGTCCGGCCCGACGTCGGCGAGCAGGTCCCCGGCCGCGAGGTGCGCGAGCAGGGCGGCGGCCGTCTTGTGCTCGAAGAGGTCCAGCGGGCTGAAGCGGAAGCCGCGTTCGGCGGCGCGCGCCACCACCTGGATGGCGCGGATGGAGTCTCCCCCGGCGGCGAAGAAGTTGTCCTCCTCTCCCACCTGTCCGTCGCCCAGGACGTCGCGGAACACGTCGAGCAGCGCCTCGGTGTGCGCGGCGCCGACCGCCGCCCGGTCACCCGCCCCGGTGGACGTACGGCGGATCCGGGAGACGTCCACCCCGGTCAGGGCGGCGATCGTCGCCGGGTCGTGGGTGCCGTCGGCCTCCAGCTCGAAGGCGGACGCGGTGAACGGCAGCAGCCCGGCCACCGCCTCACCGGCCGGGGACAGGCCGATCAGCACCCGGTCCTCGGCGGCGTCCAGGGCCGTGTGCAGCGAGGCCAGGCCCTGGGCGGGGCCGATGGTCGCGAAGCCGCGCCGCCCCGCCAGCTCGGTGACGGCGCTCGGCGTGCCGGCCGCCATGCCGACCTGCTTCCACATGCTCCAGTCGAGGCAGAGGCGTACGGCGCCGGTGCGCCGGGCGCTCCACGCGGCATGCGCGGCCTGGTAGGCGCAGGCTCCGGCGTACTCGGTGAACCCGGCGCCGCCGAAGAAGCCGTTGACGGAGCTGAAGACCACGAGCGGCGTGGTGCGCCCGGTGAGGGCCTCGTCGAGGGCGTGGCTGATCCGCAGGCGGGTCACGGCGCGCTCCGGCACCTGCGGCGCGGTTTCTCCGCCCGGTCCCGCCAGCAGTTCCAGTTGCTCGGCGACCGACCCCTCACCGGCCAGGTTGAACAAGCCGTCCAGGGGGCCCCAGTCGGCCTCGGCCCGGTCGAGGGCGGCGCGCAGGGCCGGTACGTCGGTCGCGTCCAGCGGGGTGTACCGGAACGCGGCCCCCTCCAGGCCCGCCTGGTCGGCGAGGTGGGCGCGAATCCCGCCGCGGGCCGTCCCGGGCTCGGCCGCGTCGCGGCCCAGGACGAGCACCCGGGCGCCGAACTGGCGGAGCAGATGCTGCGTCAGGTGCGCCCCGACACCGCCGAGTCCGCCGACGACGGCGTAGGAGCCGCCCGCGCGGAGCACCCGGCGTGGGACCGGGGGGATGGAGGCGCCGTCCAGCGGGCGCAGCCCGCGCACCAGGCGGGTGCCGTCGCGGTGGGCGACCTGGCCCGTCCCGCGAAGGGCGCACTCGGTGAGGAGGTCGTCGTCGGTGGCGCCGTCCACGAGCAGGACGGGCAGCCGGGGCCGGGACTGGGCGAGGCTCTCCGCCACGCCCGTCAGCGCGGCGTGCGCCACGCTCTCCTCGTCGCCCGTGACGGCCGCGGCGGCCCGGGTGGCGAGGACCACGGCGGGCGGGGCGGGCAGTTGGGCCGCGGCCCGCAGGAGCGGCCCCCAGGCGGCGGGGGCCTCGGTCAGGGCGGCCGCCGCGGTACGGGCTCCGTCGTCCTCGGGCCGGGCGTGCCAGCGGGCCTCGACCACGGCGTCGAGGCCGCCGAGCCGCGCGGACGCCGCCTCCAGGAGGGCTTCCAGGTCCTCCGCGTGGCCGGTGCGGAAGCGGGCCCGGCCCTCCTCGTCGAAGCCCTCGAACGGGGCGCCGGAGTGGGCCGCGAGGGCCGCGCCGGCGGGCGGTTCGCCGTCCAGCCACAGCACCCGGCGGGCGGGTCCGGCGGCGGGCGCGGCGACCTGGTTCCACTCGGGGACGAAGCACCAGGCGGGCACCGTGGTGCGGTCGCCGAGGCCGCTACGCCTGCGCAGGGTGATCCGGTCGGCGAAGTCACCGGCCTGGAATCCGGCGGCGAGCAGCGGGCGGCGGATCTTGCCGATCGCGGTGCGCGGCCACTCCTCGGGGCCGATCTCGACGGCCGCCACCGGGCGCAGGCTGTGCTCGGAGATCAGTGCGGACTCGATCGCGGTGGCGTCGGCGGCGCCCGGTTCGGTGGAGCTGTAGAAGACGACCAGGTCGTCGGTGACGGCGTCGGGCCGCCGGACCGGTACGGCCGCGCAGCAGCCCTGGCGGACGCCGTGGACGGCCTCGACGCTGTTCTCCAGGGCCCGTGCGGCGTAGTTGAGGCCGTTGATGATCAGGACGTCCTTCTCGCGGCCGGTGACCACGAGGCTGCCGTCCACCATGAAGCCGCAGTCGCCCATGCGCAGCCAGCCGTCGGCGGTGAAGGCGTCGGCGTCGGCCTCCGGGTTGCGGTAGTAGCCCTTCATGACCTGGAGGCCGCTGACCTCGATGCGGCCGCTGACGCCCTCGGGGCACACCTGGCCCTCGGCGTCGACGACGCGCAGCGCGAGGCCCGCCATCGGGGTGCCGACCTCGGCGAACGGGCTGCCCTCGCCGGGCAGGGAGCGCCGGACCGGGCTGTCGAGCCGGGTGTCGCTCAGCCAGTGCACGTAGTCCTGGCGGCCGGCGACGAGGTTGTGGGCGGCGATGACGGCGGAGCTGGTCTCGGTCATCCCGAACACGGGTTTGATGACGTCGGGGCGCAGTCCGTGCGGGGCGAGCAGGGCCAGGAAGCGCTGGTTGCCCTCGTGGGTGACCGCCTCGCCGCCGTTCTCCCAGACCTTCAGCGGGCTCAGGTCCCAGCTGCCCTCGGCGATCTTCCCGGCCTGCTCGTTGATCAGGTTGAAGCCGAAGTTGGCCATCCAGCTGACGGTGACCCGGTAGTGGTCCAGGAGGTCCAGGATCCGGGTCGGGTCGCCCAGCGCCCAGCCGGTGTCCACGTGGACCTGCTCGTGGGCCAGGCACAGGTCGCGGATGTGGTGCTGGACCAGTCCGCCGACGTGGTCGACGCCCAGCCAGTTGAGGGAGACCTCCCCGTCCAGGGCGAACTCCGCGCGGACCGACTCCGCCAGGGACACGAGGTTGCGGTGGGACAGCGCGACGCCCTTGGGGGCGCCGGTGCTGCCGGAGGTGAGGAGCATCAGCGCCGGCGAGCGGGGCGCGGCCTCCTCGGCGGGCAGCGGCTCGCCCGCGCGGGCGGTCTCCAGGAGCAGCAGGTCCGCGTCCAGGCCGCGCCGCCGGAGGGCCTCGGCGGTGGTGTCCCGCTGGGCCTTGGTCGTGAGGACGGTGCGGCCGGTGAGCATGGTGTCCGGGCCGAGCAGGTGCCACAACGGGTTGCCCGCGCCCTCGTAGGGGGTGGCCGGGGTCAGCGGTACGGGCAGGACGCCGATCAGGACGCACGCCCATACGCCGGTGAAGACGTCCCCGGCCGCCGCCGCGTGGACGACCACCTCGTCGCCGTGGCCGAGCCCCTGGCCGCGCAGGTAGGCGGCGACCCGGGAGGCCTCGGTGAGCAGTTCGGCGTAGGTCATCCGGTACGCGCGGCCCTCGCCGTCCACCAGCGGGATGCCCCGGTCGGTGGCGGCGGCCTTCCGCAGCCGGTCGGCCAGGTCGTCGGACGGCGGCGTCAGGAGCGGGCCCCGGGCCTCGGCGGGCCGGGTGGCCGGGTAGTGCCCGCCGCCGGTCACGAAGCCGTCGGGCAGCGGCAGTTCCCCTCCGTCCGCCGCCACGGGCACGGCCCGCAGCCGCGTCCGGCCGGCGCCGCCGTCCAGGGCGCGGGCGGCCCTGTCCAGCAGCAGGGTGTCCGGCGGGGCGTCCGCGGCCAGCCGGGCCAGGTCCACCCGGCCCTCGGCGTCGCGCGGCAGCGCGGGGACCCGGCAGGTGCTCAGCGGCCCCGCCCAGGAGGGCAGGACGCCGGTCAGCCGCTCCGCCGCCTCCTCCAGGCCCTCCCCCGTGCCGCACAGCACCAGGCGGGCCCGGTCGGTGTCCGGGTCGCGGGCGACGAGCACCGCTCCGGGCGGTACGGCCGGGGCGATGGTGCGCGCGGTCGCGTCCGGGGAGAGCCGGCGTCCGGCCACCCGCAGCGGGTCGAGCGCGCGCGGGTCGAACTCGACCGTGCCGTCGCTGCGCCCGCGCGCCCGGTACTCGGTGACCCAGGTGCGCTCCGCGGATTCCTCGCGCAGCGCGTCGAGGACGGAGCGGGCGCTGTCACCGGCCGTGGGCAGCCGTCCGGCGAGCGCGAGCCGGCCCCAGGCGTTGGCGGGCAGCGCGCGTCCGGCGGCGTTGGTGACCCGGTGCCGTCCGTACACCTCGCCCCGGTGGGCGCGCGGGTCCCCGGCCGGGTCCCCCGCCCGGGTGGAGGCGAGTACGAAGGTGTCGCCGAAGCCGTGCAGCCGGGTGCCGTCCCCGGGGCCGGGGGCCGTTCCGGCTCCCCAGGTGACCCGTCCCGCGAAGGCGCCGTCCGCGGCGAGCCGGGGGGCCGCGCCGAGCCGCCAGGCCGGGCAGGCCAGCACCGCGTCGGCGGCGGGCTCCGGGCAGGCGTCGCCGGGGAGCAGGGAGATCTGTTCCACCCCGGCCGTCCACGCCTCCAGGACCAGCGGCAGCCAGGCGTCCACCCGCCAGTCGGCGGCCACCAGGAGGCGCGCGGTCTTCTCGGGCAGCCGCAGCCGGCCGAGCGTGGCCACCGGGTGGGCCACGCATCCCACCAGGTCCTCGGAGACCAGCAGGGCCGCGTCCGCCCCGGCCGGTTCCCCTCCGCGGTCCGTGGCACCGGCCGCCCGGACGTCCAGCGCCAGGCGGGCCGGGCCCTCCCCGGCCTCCGGTCCCACGTGCGGCACCGCGTGGGCCAGCCATACGGCGAGGCAGCCGGTCACGAGGTCCCCGGGGCCCTCGCCGTGGACGCGGACGACCTCTCCGCGCCGGACGGCGTGCCCGGCCAGGGCCTCGACGAGCCGGTCGACACGGCCGGCCAGTTCCCGGCCGGTGAGCGCGTCGGCGGCCGGGGCCTCGCCGCGCGAACGCAGTGCGGACAGCACCTCGGCGGCCGCCTCGGCGGCGTCGGAGGTGTGTTCGAAGGGGTGGGACGGCACGGCAGGCACACTCCTGGGATGGACGGGGTCGGACTCGACGAGGACGCCGCACCGCCACGGGCGCCGCCGGGCACGCGGCGGTCAGGACGGCCGCGTGCCGGTGGGCCCGTGCGTGCGAGTTCTAGGGCTGCTGCGGGGCGCCGGAGCCGGCCGGTGGCTTCGGCGCCAGGCCGCGCTTGCGCGCGGCCGCCAGCTCCAGCCACGCGGCGAAGAACGCCCGGTTGTTGGCCCGCCAGCGGTTCACCGGACGGTCCGGGTCGTAGTTGAGCGGGAGCGAGGTCGCCCGTCCCTTCTCCACCGCGCTGTGGTACTCCTGGGCCAGCCGTTCGGTCGGGTAGTCCTGGTGCCCCTGGAGCATCAGATGGGCGCCGTCGGCGGAGACCACGGTGGTGTGGCCGGCCTCCTCGCACCAGTCGAGCGGTACCAGCAGGCCGTCGGCGACCGCCTTGCCGAAGCCGTCCGGCTCCATCCGCGCGTAACGGCTGTGCGGCAGCCAGTACCGGTCGTCCAGGCCGCGCGTCAGCGGGTGCCCGGGGGCCTCGTTGGTCATCTCCAGCACCCCGAAGACCTTGGCCGGGAAGTGCTCCTTGTCGATGTCGTAGAACACCTTGCCGAGCACCTGCGCGCCCCAGCAGACGCCCGCGATCGACCCGACCCGTCCGTCCGCGTCGCGCAGTGTCCCGACGATCTCGTCCCAGTACGTCGCCGCGGTGAGGTCGGGGTCGATGTCCACCGCCGCGCCGGTCAGGAGCAGGGCGTCGCAGTCGTCGACGGCGCTCTCGTCGTAGTACCGGTGGGTGGCGGACAGGATCTCCGGGTCGCTGCTGCGGTAGGCGTGGTCGCGGACCCGGATCCACCGCACCTCGGTCCCGGGCGGCAGTACCCGCTCCATGTAGTCGAGGTAGATCTCGGCCTGCGGCATCAGGTTGACGACGGCGAGGCGGTACCGCGGCGCGGCCCCGCTGTCGTCGGTGGTCCCGGCCGGGGGGTGTTCCGCGTTCATCGGGTGGCCTCCTTCTGGTCGGCGGTGGGGGCGAGGGCGGCCAGGAGCCGGTCGGCGACCTCTTCGGGGTGGGCGCGCACGAAGTAGTGGTCGCCCGGGAGCACGGCCAGTTCGTGGTCGGGGGCCAGGAGCCCCCAGGTGCGCCAGCCCTCGGCGTAGTCCTCGGTGAGCGGGTCGCTGTCACCGATCAGGCAGGTCAGCGGGGTGGCCAGCAGCCCTTCGGGGCGTCCGGCCGCCCGGTCCAGTGCCTGGCGGAAGTAGCGCCTGGCCTCCGTGCCGTCGTGCCGCAGCAGCCGGCCGATCGTGCCGGCCTCCTCGTCGGTGAGGTCGGTGAACCCGCCGAGTCCGGCGAAGGCGCGGGCCAGTTCGACGTCGGTCTGTTCCGCGAACGGGTCGTCGGCGAGGCCGGAGGCCTCGGCCGGCGGGTAGGAGGCGGCGACCACGAGGCGTCTCACGTCCAGGCCGTCCGCCTCCAGCTGCCGGGTGATCTCGGTGGCCAGGGCCACGCCGCCGCAGTGCCCGTACACCAGGAGCGGGCGGTCCTTCAGCTCGCGGGCGGCCGCCGCCACGGACCGGGCGACCGGCTCGACGGCCTGGAGGGGTTCGTCGGTGCCGTCGTGCTCGTGGCCCGGCAGGCGTACCGCGTACAGGGTGGCGCGGTGCGACAGGGCCTCGGCCAGCGGCTGGTAGACCCCGGCGTGGCCACCGCCGTAGGGGACGCAGATCACGGCGGGCGTCGTGTCGGCCGGTGCCTCGGTGCCGAGGCGGACCAGGGCGTCGGTGTCGGGGGTGTCCTGGCCGAGGTGCTCGGCCAGCGCGCGCACGCCGCGGTAGCGGTAGAGCGCGGTGATCGGGACGGAGCGGCCGGGCAGGCGGCAGGCGCGCAGGGCCTTCAGCGAGTTGCCGCCCATGTCGAAGAAGCTGGTCTCCACGTCCACCTCGTCGGGTGCGAGGCCCAGGACCCCGGCCCAGTGCGCGGCGAGTTCCGCCTCCAGCCCGGTGGCCGGTGCCACCCGGCCCTGGGCGGCGACCGCGAAGCGCGCGGCGGGCAGGTCGCGCCGGTTCACCTTGCCGTTGGCGGTCAGCGGCAGCCGGTCCAGCCGGACGAACGCCTCGGGTACCAGGTGCTCGGGGACCCTGCGGCGCAGCCACGCCCGCAGTTCGGTGTGGAAGGCGTCCGGTTCGTCCGTCCGCCGCGCGTCCCCGCCGTCCTGGGTGTGCACCAGGTAGGCGACCAGCCGCCGTTCACCGGTGGCGTCGGGGGACGCGGCCACCAGGCAGGTGTCCACCCCCGGGTGCTCGCGGAGGACCGACTCGATCTCTCCGAGCTCGATGCGCACGCCGCGGATCTTGACCTGGAAGTCGATCCGGCCGAGCAGTTCGATGGTGCCGTCCTGTCCGAACCGCGCGAGGTCCCCCGTGCGGTAGAGGCGTTCGCCGGGCCGGCCGGACCAGGGGTGGGGCACGAACTTCTCGGCGGTCAGGGCCGGCCGGTCCAGGTAGCCCGCCGCGGTCCCGGCGCCGCCGAGGAGCAGTTCACCCGGTACGCCGACGGGGACGGCCTCCATCCTCTCGTCCACGATGTACGCCGTCTGGTTGGCCATGGGACGGCCGTAGGGGATGCTCCGCCAGGCCGGATCGACGTCACCGACCGGGTACATGACGGAGTCCACCGACAGTTCGGTGGCGCCGCCCGCGCTGACCACCCGGGCCGAGGGGAAGGTGCCCCGCACCCGGTCCGGCTGGGTCAGCGGGATCCAGTCGCCGTCCAGGACGGTGAGCCGCAGGGACGCGGGGCGGCTGCCCCGTTCCTCGGCGGCGTCGAGCAGGGCGTCCATCAGGGCGGGCGCCGAGTGCCACAGGGTGATGCCCTCGCGTTCGACCAGGTCCAGCCAGTGGTCCGGGTCCTTGGTGCGGGTGGCGTCCGGGAAGACCAGTACGCCACCGGCGGCGAAGGCGCAGAAGACGTCGCAGACGGAGATGTCGAAGCTGAGCGAGGAGACGCACAGCGTGCGGTCCCCGGGTCCCATCGCGAAGCGCCGCCGGTAGTCCTCGACGTTGTTGATCCGCCCCCGGTGGTCGAGCATGACGCCCTTGGGCTGCCCGGAGGAGCCGGAGGTGTAGATGACGTACGCGAAGGACTCCGGCGGCACGTCCAGGCCGAGGGGGGCCGCCGGCTGCCGGTCGATGTCCGGCGCGTCGGTGTCCAGGGCGAGGGACGGGAGGTCGAGCCGGGCGGCCACCTCGGCACCGCTCCCCCAGGTCAGCAGGGCCCGCAGTCCGGAGTCCGCCACCATGTAGGCGATGCGCTCGGCCGGGTAGCCGGGGTCGAGCGGGACGTACGCCGCGCCCGCCTTCAGCACGGCGACCATGCCGATCACGGTGGCGGTGGACTTCTCGGTGCACAGGCCGACGCGGTCCCCCGGGCGGACGCCGAGGGCGACGAGGCGGCGCGCCACCTGGTTGGCGCGGGCGTCGAGTTCGCCGTAGGTGAGGCGTCCGTCGCCGGCCACGACCGCCGGGGCGTCGGGGCGCAGGTGCGCCTGGCGCTCGGCCAGCCCGTGCAGGGTGCGGTCCAGGTCGATGTCCGCCGAGGTCTCGTTCCACCGGCGCAGCACCCGTTCGGCGTGCTCCCCGGCCAGGGGCTCGACCTCCCACAGGGCCCGTTCCGGGTCGCCGCCCAGGCGCTCGACGAGGAGGCGCAGTTGGTCGAGCATGGCGGCGGCCGTGTCGTCGTCCAGCCGGTGCCGGTAGTACGAGAGCACCAGCATGATCTCGTCGCCGGGGAACGCCCGTACGGCCACGGGGTAGTTGGTCGGGCCGCTCCAGCCGTAGTCGGTCAGCCGGACGCCGCCCCAGTCCTCGGTGTGGCCGTCGTCCAGGGGGTAGTTCTGGAAGCTGAGCAGTGTCTCGAACAGCGGTTTCCCGCGCTCGACGCCGGAGAGTTCCTGGATGCGGGCGAGGCCGGTGAACTGGTGGGCCTGGAGCCGGAAGAGGTCGCGCTGGATCTCCTCCAGCCAGTCCCCGATCCGCCGGGCGGGGTCGATGCGCACCCGCAGGGGTACGGCGTTGATGAACAGGCCCACCATCTGCTCCACACCGGGCAGTTCCGGCGGGCGGCCCGCGGTGGTGGAGCCGAACAGCACCTCGTCCTCACCGCTGTACGCGCCGATCAGCCGGGCCCAGGCGGCGTGCGCGAGGGCGCTGAGCGAGACGCCGAGACCGCCGCACCGCCGCTGCACGGCGGCGCTCGTCTCCTTGTCCAGCGTCACCGACAGTGTGACCTCGGTGCCGCCGCCGCCCTCGTGCACGCCCTGGCCCCGGTCGACGGCGAGCCGGGTGGGCTGCTCGAAGCCCTCCAGGTACTCCTGCCAGAACGTCTCGTCGGCCGCCGTGTCGCGCTCGCCGAGGTAGCGGATGAAGTCCTGGTAGGGCGGGGCGGGTTCGAGCTGCGGCGGGCGGCCGTCCTCGACCAGGCGGGCGTAGGCGGCCAGCGCCTCGTGCAGGACCAGGCCGAAACTCCAGCCGTCCAGCAGGATGTGGTGGTGGCTCCAGACGAACAGGTGGGTGTCGTCGGCTGTCTGACGTACCGTCAGGCGCATCAGAGGTGCCTTGGCGAGGTCGAAGCCGCGCCGCCGGTCCTCGTCGAGCAGGTCCTGCCAGTCGGCGTCCGGGTCGCTCCGGCCGCGCCAGTCCGCCTGGTCCAGCGAGACGCGGACCGTACGCCCGACCACCTGGAGGGGCTCCTTCAGCCGCTGCCAGGCGAACGCGGTGCGCAGGACGGGGTGGCGGGCGACGACCAGGTTCCAGGCCTCCTCGAAGGCCGCCGTGTCCAGCGCGCCCCTGATCACGCAGCGGACCTGCTCGAAGTAGGTGGGTTCGCCGGGCCGGCTCAGGGTGTGGAAGAGCAGGCCCTGCTGGAGTGCGGAGAGCGGGTAGGCCGCCTCGACGTTCTTGGCCATGTGTCGTGGTGTCCCTAGAGAGTCTCGGTGGCCGACGGATACGGCAGGGGGAAGTCGCGGCACAGTCCGCGCACGGCCGCGACCGTCCGCTCGCGCACGTCCTCGGGCAGTTCCACACCGCCGCCCGGCAGGGCCCGGGTGTGGCTCAGCACGGTGTCGATCAGTCCGGCGCAGCGGTCCATCTGCTCGGGGCCCATGCGCCGCAGGGCCACGGTGTTGCTGCCGAGCCGCACACCGCTGGCGACGGCGGCACCCCGGGTGTCGCCCGGGATCTTGTTCTTGTTGACGAGGATGTCGCAGGACTCCAGGACCCGTTCGGCCGCGAGCCCGTTGAGGTGGGGCGGTACCCGGAAGAGCACGATGTGGTTGTCGGTGCCGCCGCCGATCACCTCGTAGCCGCGCCGGGACATCGCGGTGGCCAGGGCCTCGGCGTCGGCGCGGACGCGCCCGGCCAGCTCGCGGAACTCCGGCTGGAGCAGCCGGCCCATGGCGCGGGCCTTGGCCGCGATGGTGTGCACCTCCGGGGAGCCCTGCATGAGCGGGAAGACGGCGCTCTGGATGAGCTGGGACAGGGTGCGCTTCCCGTCCCCGGAGAGTTCGTCGGCGTCCCGGCCCATCATGATCAGCCCGCCGCGCGGCCCGTAGAGCTGCTTGAACGTGCAGGTGGTGGTGAAGTGGGCGGCGTCGATGGAGCTGGGGTGCAGGCCCGCGGCGACGAGTCCGGCGATGTGGGTGATGTCGGCGAGGACGTACGCCCCGGTCTCGTCGGCGATCGCGCGGACGCGGTCGAAGTCGATGACCCGGGTGTAGGAGGTGGTCCCGCAGACCACCAGCCGGGGACGGTGTTCCTGGGCCAGCTCGCGCAGTTGCCCGTAGTCGATCAGCCCCTTGGAGTCCAGCCCGTAGCCGTGGACGTCGAAGAGCTTGCCGCTGAGGTTGACCGGGGAGCCGTGGGTGAGGTGGCCGCCCTGGTCGAGGGCCATGCCGAGGACGGTGTCGCCCGGCTTCAGCAGGGCCTGCATCACGGTGTGGTTGGCGAAACTCGCGCAGTGCGGCTGGACGTTGACGTACCGGGCGCCGAAGACCTGCTTGGTCCTGGCGACCGCGAGCTCCTCGGCCCGGTCCACGTACCGGCACCCGGCGTGGTACCGCTTGCCGGGATAGCCCTCCGCCGTGACGTTGACGATGCTCGAACCGACCACCGCCATCACGGAGGCGTCGGTGCCGCCGCTCGACGCGACCAGGGACAGCGTCTCCGTCTGCCGCCGGTGCTCGTCCTCCAGCAGGTCGAACAGCTCCGGGTCGTCCCGCCGCAGCGTGGCGACGCCCTGTTCGAGAGTGCGCCCGATGTGACTGGCCTGCATAGTCATCTCCTTGTGTGCCGTCACCATGCGTCGTCGTCGAGCAGGGCGTGGACGGATGCGTGGGGATTGCTCAGACCGGCCTCGGCCAGGGCCAGCCAGTCCTGCCGGAAGCCCTTGACGGTGGCCTCCTCGAAGAGCGCGACGCGGTAGGCGAGGATGCCGGACAGCCCGCCGGCGGCCTCCCAGAGCACCGCCGAGACGTCGAACCAGGCCACGCTCCCGTCCGTCTCGGACGGGCGCAGCACGGTGTCGCCGAGCCGGTGCCGGGCCTCCTGGCCCGGGTCCCCGCCCGACTGGAGCGACAGCACCGTCTGCACCAGCGGGGGGCGGGACGCGTCGCGGGCGGCGCCCAGCTCCTCGACCATCAGGTCGAAGGGGTGGCGCTGGTGGCTGAAGGCGCCGGACAGCGCGTCGCGCACCCGGGCGAAGAGCTCCGCGAAGGTGGGATCGCCGGAGACGTCCATCCGCACCGGCAGGGTGTTGATGAAACAGCCCAGCAGCTCTTCGGCCTCGGCCCGGTACCGTCCGGCGACGGGGACGCCGATCAGGAAGTCCTCGGACTGGGTGAGCCGGGCGAGCCAGGCGGTGTACGCGGTCGTCAGCCAGGTGAACAGGGTGCCGCCCGAGGCGCGGGCCGCCTCCCGCATCCGGGTCACCGTGTCCGCCTCGACGCGTACGGGCAGCCAGGCGCCGGCGTGGTCCTGCCGCGCGCCGTGCGGGAAGTCGGTGGGCAGCTCCAGTTCGGTGGGGGCGCCGGCCAGGACCTCGCGCCAGTAGCGTGCGTCCGCCTCGTGCGCGGGCGCTTCGTCGCGTCCCTGCTCCCAGGCCGCCCAGTCGGCGAACTGGAGCGCCTCGCCCGCTCCGGGCGGCGTCCCGTTCGCCAGCAGCGTGCCGTAGTCCCGGGTCACCTCGTCGAGCAGCAGGTTCATCGACCACTCGTCGCAGATCGCGTGGTGCAGGACGATCTGGAAGCGGCCCCGGGCGGGGTCGTCGGCGTCCCGGAGCAGCAGCGCACGCGCCGCGCCGGGCTGGGCCAGGTCGAACGGGCGGGACGCGTGGGCCCGCAGCGCCTCCTCGGGGTCCTCCCGCCGTCCGTCCCAGGTGGCCGTCTCGAACGTGAACGTGCCTTCCGGTCCGACGTGCTGGAGGAGTTCGCCGTCCTCAAGGACCAGCCGGGTGCGCAGGACGCCGTGGCGGGCGGCGAGCCCGTCCAGGGTGCGGCGCAGTACGTCCGCGTCGACCGGGCCGTCCAGTTCGAAGGCGGTGGACACGTTGTAGGCGCCCGAGGCCGGGGAGAGCTGCTGGAGCAGCCACATGCGGCGCTGGGAGTGGGTGGCCGGGGCGGTGGCGCGGTCCGGGAGGTGCGTGGGGCCGGGGGCCGGGGCGGCGGGCGTGTCCCCGCCGGTCCGGTCGGCGAGGTGGGCGGCCAGGTCCCGGAGCACCGGGTGGTCGTGGACGACGTCGAAGTCCAGGTCGATCCCGAAGTCGCGTTCGACCGCGTTGGCGAGCTGCACCTGCATCAGGGAGTCGCCGCCCAGGTCGAAGAAGTCGTCGTCGCGGCTGACGGTCTCGGCGCCCAGCAGGACGCACCAGGCCGCCGCGAGGGTGCGTTCGGCGTCGGTGCCGTCCGGTTCGGCCAGCCGCTCGGGCTCCGGTGCCTCCTCGGCCGCCGGGGCGTCCGCCACCGGCGCCGGGTCCTCCGCCCCGCCCTCGGCGGCGCCCCTGGCGCGCGGCTCGATCCAGCAGCGGGTCGGGGTGAACAGCGCGGTCGGTACGGACGCCCGGCGCCCGTACCCGCCCAGGAACCGTACGCAGCGCTCCCAGTCGAGCGGGGCTCCGGCCCGGTACAGCGCGGCCAGCGTGGCGAGGAGCCGGGCGCGCCCGTCCTGCCCGGGTGTCCCGGCGGCGTCGATCAGCGTGCCGTTGTGTCCCGGCAGCAGTTCGCGGGTCAGCTCGGAGAGCCGTCCGCTCCAGCCGGTGACGCACACCGGATCGCCCTCGGCGCTGATGGCGGCGAACGCGGCCTGGGTGCGGCGCGGGTCCGGCGGGGCGACCTCGCGCAGGGCGGCGAGGGCGCGGGCGGCGGCGGGCAGCGTGGTCTCGCCGCGCAGGAGGTCCACGAGGAGGTTGCCGCTGCCGTGGCCGATGAGGACGCGGTCGGACAGGCCCGCGTCGAGCAGCGCCCGTACCACGGTCAGCCGGTCCAGCAGCGTCGTCGCCCCGGCCCGCTCCGCCTCGGGAACGTCCGCGAGCGACGCCCTCGACTCCTCGTACCAGGCGGCCAGTTCCGGGAAGGCCTCGGTCAGTGACCGGGTCCACGCGGGCGCGGCCTCGCCCTCGTGCGGCAGCAGGGTGACCGGCACGGTGGCGTCGGGCGCGTGGGCCACCTCTCCCCCGCCCGCGGCGAGCCGTTCCAGGGCCTCGGCGGCCTCCTCGGGTGCCGAGGCGACGACGCAGGCCCGCCACCGCTCGTGGTCGCGGCCGGTCGCCTGGACGAACGCGGTGTCGGCGAGCACCGCCGGGTCCGGGTGGGCGCGCAGATGGGCGGCGAGCCGCCCGGCGTGCCGCCGCAGGGCGTCCTCGCCACGCGCCGACAGCGGGACGAGCAGCGGGAGGGGCCCGCCGGGCGCGGGCAGGCGCGGTTCCGACGGCGCCTGTTCCAGTACCAGGTGCGCGTTGGTGCCGGTGAGGCCGAAGGCGCTGACTCCGGCGCGGCGCGGGGCGGACGCGTCCCACGGTTCGGTGACGCCGGACAGGCGCAGCGCCGAACCGGCGGTGTCCAGCAGGGGGTTGGGCTCGGTGAAGTGGGCACTGGCGTAGCGGCGGCCCTCGCGCAGCGCGACCACGGCCTTCACCAGGCCCGCGGCGCCGGCCGCCGAGTCCAGGTGGCCGATGTTCGACTTGACGGAGCTGAGCACGCAGTAGCCGGTGCGCTCGGTACGACGGCCGAAGGCGGCCGTCAGTGCCTCGAACTCGATGGGGTCGCCCAGCCGGGTGCCGGTGCCGTGGGCCTCGATCAGCCCCAGCGAGTGGGGGTGCGCCCCGGCCGCGCGCCAGGCCTGGAGCAGCAGTTCCTCCTGGGCCCGCGCGCTCGGCGCGGCGAAGCCGTTGCTGCGGGCCCCGTCGTGGTTGACGGCTCCGCCGAGGACGACGGCGTGGATGTGGTCGCCGTCCCGCTCGGCCCGGTCGAGCGGTTTGAGCAGGAGGACGGCGCCGCCCTCGCCCAGGCCGGTGCCGTCGGCGGCGGCGTCGAAGCTGCGGGAGCGGCCGCCGGGCGACACGATGCTCTCGCTGCCCGGCGGGGCCGTCACGGGCGGGTCGCTCAGCAGCCGTACGCCGCCGGTCACCGCCCAGTCGGCGTCGCCCGAGGTGAGCTTGAGGCAGGCCTCGTGCACCGCGACCAGGGAGGAGGAGCACGCGGTGTCGACGGTGAGCGCGGCCCCCCGCAGGTCGAGCAGGTGCGCCACGCGGCCGGCCTGGGAGGCGGGCAGCAGCCCGGTCACCAGGGGCGGGTCGGCCGGGTCGGCCAGCTCCGCGTAGGTCTCGCGGCCGGTCCCGAACACCACGGCGGTCCGGCTGCCGCGGAGCGCGGACAGCGGGTATCCGGCGTCCCAGACCGCCTGGCAGGTCAGCTCCAGCAGCATGCGCTGCTGCGGGTCCATCTGGCGGGCCTCGCGCGCCGACAGCCCGAAGAAGGCGTGGTCGAACGCGTCGATCCGGTCGAGCAGCGCGGCCTCGGCGAGGTCGGCGCCGGGGCCGAGCCCGGCGTCGCGGCGGCGGGCCTCGGGCACCGGGGCGACGAGGTCCGTACGGGAGTCGAGGAGCGCGGCGAGCCGGTCCAGGTCGCCGCCGCTGCCGGGGAGCGCCGCGGCGATGCCCACGACGGCGACGGGCTGGGCGGGGGTGCGGTCCATGGGGGCCCTCACAGTCGGAAGCTGACGTCGGTGGTGGCCGGCGCCGCGGCGCCGGTGTCCTCCAGGGCGGTGGCGATCGCGGAGACCGTGTTCAGGCGGAACAGGTCGACCAGCTTGAGCGAGCCGGGGTAGCGGCTGTCCAGCCGTTCGTGGAGCCGGGTGAGGGTCAGCGAGGTCCCGCCGGCCGCGAAGAAGCTCTCGTCACGTCCGATGTCCTGGCGCGTCAGCAGCTCCCGCCACACGGCGGCGATCTCCGTCTCCAGCGGGCCGCGCGGAGGTGTCCCCGGGGCGGCACCGCTCCGCCGGCCGGCCGCGCGGGCGGCGAGCGCCCTGCGGTCGAGCTTGCCGTTGCCGGTGAGCGGGAAGGAGTCGAGCCGCTCCAGCCAGGCGGGCACCATGTAGCCGGGCAGCCGGGCGGCGAGGCCGTCGCGCAGGGTGTCCGGGTCCAGGCCGGCGGGTCCGGCGACGAAGCCGATGAGGTGCCGGTCCCCGCCGCCGCCCGCCACGAGTACGGCGGCGTCGTCGATCCGCGGGTCGAGCCCGGCCAGGGTGCGCTCGATCTCCCCGGGCTCCACCCGGATGCCCCGCAGCTTGACCTGGTCGTCCACGCGCCCCAGGAACTCGATCTCGCCGTCGGCGGTGTACCGGGCCAGGTCGCCGGTGCGGTAGAGCCGCTCGCCCGGTACCGCGCCGTAGGGGTGGGGCACGAACCGCTCCGCGGTCAGCGCGGGCCGGCCGAGGTAGCCGCGGGCCAGCCCCTGGCCGCCGAGGTACAGCTCGCCCGGCACGTGCGGCGGCAGCACGTTGAGGCCGTCGTCCAGGACGTACGCCCGCGCTCCGGCGAACGCCGTACCGATGGTGGGCGCCTGGCCGTCCGGCAGCCCGGCGCAGTCCTTGAGGGTGCCGCACACCGTGGCCTCGCTGGGGCCGTAGGCGTTCCACAGCCGGACGGACCCGCCCCAGCGCCGCACCAGTTCGGCGGGGCACGCCTCACCGGCGAGCACCAGGTGCCGCAGGGTGCCGGGCAGGGTGCGCAGCATCGCCAGGTTGGACGGCGGCATGGTCAGGTGGGTGATCCCGCGTTCGGCGAGCGTCGCCTCCAGCGGTGCCCCGGGAAGCAGCCGGTCGGGGTGGGTGAGATGGAGGCACGCCCCGGTCAGCAGGCCCATGACGCACTCCCACACCGACGCGTCGAACGAGTACGGCGCGTACTGGAGCACCTGGGCGCCGGGGCCCGCCTCGAACCGGTCGCGGTGCAGGGAGCGCAGCTGGGCGAGCCCGCGATGGGTGAGCAGCACGCCCTTGGGGGTGCCGGTGGAGCCGGAGGTGTAGATGGCGTACGCCAGGTGGTCGGGGCCCGGTTCCCCGGTCCGGGGCGCCCCGGCACCGGTCGCGGCCGCGTCGTCGTCGACGCGGATCGCGGGTACGGCGTCGAGCGGCAGCCGTCCGGCGAGCGCGGCGTCGGTCAGCTGGAGCCGTACTCCGGCGTCCCGGGCGATCCACGCCATGCGCTCGGCGGGCAGGGCCGGGTCCAGGCACAGGAACGCCGCCCCCGCCTCGGCGACCGCCAGCAGTGCCGTGACGGACGCCCGCGAGCGGGGCAGGACGACGGCCACCAGGTCGTCGGGGCCGATCCCGTGGGCGCGGACGCGCTCCGCCAGGCGCCGTGCCTCGTCGTGGAGTTGACGGTAGGTCAGAATTCCGTCGTCGTCGTGCAGGGCCGGTGCGTCCGGGCGGGCCGCGACCTGCTCGGCGAAGAGCGCGGGCAGGGTCGAGGGGACGGGGGCGGCCTCGGGGCGCTCCCGCTCCAGGGCCGCCCGCGCGCGGTGGGCGGTGCTCATCGGCAGTGTGTTCAGCGGCCGGTCCGGGTGGCGGGCCGCCTGCGTAAGGAGGGTCTCGAAGCAGTCGGCGTATCCGGCGAGGGTGTCCTCGTCGAACAGGTCGGTGCGGTAGTCCCAGGTGGCGTGCCAGCCGTCCGTGTCGTGGCCGACCATCAGCGTGACGTCGTACTGGGTCGCCACGGGGCGGACGGCGAACCGGGTGCAGTCCAGCCCGGCCGCGCGGGGGGCCGCGTCGCCGCCCGTGTCGAGCACGAACATGGTCTGGAAGACCGGGGTGTGCTCCACGGTCCGTTCGACGCCCAGCGCCGCCACCACCAGTTCGAAGGGGGTCCGCTGGTGGGCGAAGGCGTCGAGGCAGCCCTGCCGGCCGGCGGCCAGCAGGGTGCGGAACGTGGGGGCGCCGCTGTGGTCGCTGCGCAGCGCGAGCGTGTTGAGCAGGCAGCCGGCCAGCTCGGCGGTGCCGGGGTGGTCCCGGTTGGCGATGGGGGTGCCCACCACGATGTCGTCCTGGCCCGAGAGCCGTGCCATCAGCCCCTGGTAGAGGGCGAGGACGGTCATGAAGGCCGTGGCGCCGGTGTCCTCGCCGACCGCCAGCAGGGTGCGCACCGCCTCGTCGGGCAGCCGCCGGGTCAGCCGGGCGCCGCGGTAGGTGACCGCCCCCGCGGGCGGGTGGTCGAAGGCGAGGCGCAGCCGCTCCGGCGGGTCGGCCAGCCGTTCCCGCCAGTAGGCCAGATCGGACCGGGTGAGGGCCGGCTGGTCCAGCGCCGCGCGCTGCCAGGTGCCGTAGTCCAGGACGGAGAGCCGCGGCGCGTCCGGTATCGCGCCTCCGGCGGCGGCGGTGGCGTAGTCGCTGAACAGCTCGTCCAGCAGCAGGCGCAGGGTCCAGGCGTCCGCGACCGCGTGGTGGATGACCAGGGCGAGCACGTGCCGGGCCCGGCCGTCCGCGCCGGGGGGCTCCTCGACCAGCAGCCAGCGGGCCGGTGCCTCCGTGGCCAGGTCGAAGGGGTCGGCCAGCGCCTCTCCGAGCAGCGCGGAGGTGGCCTCCTCGCCGTCGGCGGACAGCGCGCGCAGCGGGCCTCGCCGGTGCGGTTCGGCCCACTGGCGCAGCGTCCCGTCCGGGCCCCGGTCGATGCGCAGGCGCAGGGCCTCGTGACGGGCGGTCAGCGCCGACAGGGCGCGGTCCAGGGCGGCGCGGTCCAGGGTGCCGCCGATCCGTACGCCCACGCCGATGTTCAGCATGGGGCTGCCCGGCCGCAGTTGCTCGACCAGCCACATGCGCTCCTGGGCGAAGGCGAGCGGCGCCGGGCCGTCGCCGTCCCTGCGGCGCAGGGGTGGCAGGGCGACCGTACGGGTGAGGGCCCGTTCGACGTGGGCCGCCAGGGTGCGCACGGTGCGGTGGGCGAAGACGTCGGCGAGCGCGATGTCCGCGCCGAGCCGGTCGCGGACGGCCGAGACCAGGCGCATCGCGAGGAGGGAGTGGCCGCCCAGCGCGAAGAAGTCGGCGTCCGCGCCGAGCGGGCCGCTGTGGGTCAGCTCGGCCATCAGCGCGGCCACGTCCCGCTCGGCGGCGGTGGCCGCCCGGCCGTCCGCGCCGGTGTCGCGGGCGGGTTCGGGCAGGGCGGCCCGGTCGGTCTTCCCGTTGGCGTTCAGGGGGAAGGCGTCGAGCGGCACCCAGGCGTGGGGGACCATGTGGGCGGGGAGTGCGGCGGCCAGCGCGGCGCGCACGTCCTCGGCGGGGGCGCCGCCCGTCCAGTAGCAGACGAGGTGGGCGGTGCCGGCCACCTCGCGCAGCACGACGAGGACCTGTTCGACGCCGTCGAGGGCGCGGGCGCGGCTCTCGATCTCGTCCGTCTCGATGCGGAAGCCGCGCAGCTTGATCTGGTTGTCGCGGCGGCCGAGGTAGCGCAGCGCGCCGTCGCGGGTGGCGCGTACCCGGTCTCCGGTGCGGTACATCCGGGCGCCCGGTTCGCCGGAGAACGGGTCGGGCAGGAACCGCTCGGCGGTCAGCGCCGGCCGGCCGAGGTAGCCCTGCGCGACGCCTCGGCCGCCGAGGAACAGCTCGCCGTCGGCGCCCGCCGGAACGGGCCTGAGCAGGTCGTCCAGGACATAGGCGTTGGTGCCGTCGACGGGCAGCCCGATGAGCGGCTCCCCGTTGCCCTCGCGCGGGACCTCGTACCAGGTGGAGTACGTGGTGTCCTCCGACGGGCCGTACAGGTTGAACACCCGCGCCGAACCGGCCCGCGCGTACACGGCGTCGGCCAGGGTCCGGGGCAGCGGCTCCCCCGCCAGGTTCACCACCCGGACGTCCCGCGGAATCGCCCCGGCGCGCAGCAGCTCGGTCATCGCCGAGGGGACGGTGTTGATCAGGGTGGGCCGGACACCCGGCTGGTCGGCCAGGTGCGGGGCGTTGTCGACGAGCCGCAGCGAACCGCCTACCGCCAGCGGCAGGAACACCTCGAACACCGACAGGTCGAAGCTGACGGAGGTGGCGGCCAGGACGACCTCCAGGTCCTCGGGGGTGAAGCGGGTGCGGGCCCAGCCGAGGAAGGCGCGCAGCGCGCGGTACGGGATCGCCACGCCCTTGGGCCGCCCGGTGGAACCGGAGGTGTAGATCAGGTAGGCGAGGTCCTCGTCACCGGCCGGGTACGGGGCGGGCGCCTCGGACGCGGGGCGGACCTCGGTCACGTCCAGGAAGGGGCCGGCCCCGGCGGGCAGCGCCTGGCGGGTGGCGGGCTCGGTCAGCACCAGGCGGCAGCCCGCGTCGTCCGCGATGAACCTCAGCCGCTCACGCGGGTATCCGGCGTCCAGCGGGACGTAGGCCGCGCCGCAGCTCAGGACCGCCATCAGCGCGGCCACCAGGTCCGGGGTGCGGCGCAGGCAGACGCCGACGAAGTCGCCGGGACCCACGCCCGCGGCGAGCAGGGCGCTGTGGAGGGCTCCGGTGCGGGCGGCGAGTCCGGCCCGGTCGAGGGACTGGTGACCGGTCCACACGGCCGGCGCGGCCGGGTCCTCGGCCACCCGCCGGGCGAAGGCGGTGACCGGGTCCAGGGGCGCGGGCGCGGCGTCCAGCCGCCGGGCGGCGGACCGCTGCCGGAGTTCGTCCGGGGTGTGCGGGTCGAGACCGGCCAGGGGCGCGCCGGGGTCGCTGACCAGTGCGTCGAGGATCTGCCGCCAGTGCGCCAGCATGCGGTCGGCCGTCGCCCCGTCCAGCCCTTCGGAGGGGAACTCCAGGGCGGCGAAGCAGCCGTCCTCCGGCTCGGCGGCGTCCGGTCCGGCGAACCGGCCGCGGTCGATCTGGAGGAGCAGGTCGAACTTGGTGTGGTGGTGGGCGACGAACCACCGCGCCGTCTCCACACCGGGCAGCCGCGGCCGGGGCAAGTCGTCGGGCTGCACCACGAGCAGGGCGCGCGGGGGCAGGTGGCCGAGCCGGGCGGCGAGCCGGTCCAGCGGTACGTCCGCCCGGCCGTACGCCTCCAGCGCGGCGTCCCTGACCCGGCCGAGGAGCGCCCGGCCGTCGTCCCCCGGGGAGAGCCGTACGCGCAGCGGCAGGGTGTTCACGAACAGCCCGTAGGTGGCGGCCGTGGCGTCGCGGTCCCGGCCGGACGCGGGTATCCCGTAGACCAGTTCGTCCTGGCCGGTCCAGCGGGAGAGCAGGAGCGCGTAGGCGGCCGCGTACACCATGAAGGGGGTGGCGCCCTGGCCGGCCGCGTAGGCTTCGGCGCGTTCGACCAGTTCGTCGGGGAGGCGGACGCGCCGGACACCGGCCGGGGCGGGGTCGGCGGACGCCGTGTCGAGCGGCAGGTCCAGCGTGGGCGGGGCGCCGGACAGCGCGGCCTCGGCCGCGTCGAGCCGGTCGTCGAAGGCGGGTGACGCCAGCCACCGCCGTTCCTCCTCGACGGCCTGCCGGTAGTCGCCGGCCGGGCCGTCCCACCGGGGGGTTCCGCCGTCCGCCAGGTACCGGTAGGCGGTGGCCAGTTCGGCGAAGAAGAGGTCGGCGGACCAGCCGTCGGTGACGAGGTGGGTCAGGCACAGGGCCAGCACCCGTTCGTCGCCGCCCGTGTCCAGCAGGGTGGCCCGGTACACCGGCCCCCGGGCCAGGTCGAACGGCACGGCCGTCTCGTCGGCGAACCAGCGGTCCAGGTCCTCGCGGGCGACGGCGCGGCGGCCGAGCCGGAAGGGCTGCTCGGCCGGGGGGACGATCCGCTGGAAGAGGGTGCCGTCGCGGTACTCGAAGACGGCCCGGAGCTGGTCGTGACGCTCGATCAGGGCGGCGAGCGCGCCTTCCAGCGCGTCGGTGTCGAGGGGGCCGCGCAGCCACACCGCCTCGGTCACGGTGTAGGCGCGGCTCTCGGGGTGCCGCTGCTGGAGGAACCACAGCCGCTGCTGGGCGCTGGAGGCGGGGAAGGATTCGGTGGCGTCAGGATTCATCGCGCAACAACGTCCTCGGTGGCCGGGCTCGGTCGGGGTCAGGACGCGGTGTTCAGCGCGTCGAGCAGCAGATGCGCGCGCACCGCACGGCAGATGAGCGGGCGCTCGGAGCGGATCACGAAGTGGTCGCCGTCGTAGACGCGCACCTCGGTGTCGTCGCCGCCCAGCCGGGACCAGGCGGACAGGTCGGCGGTCGGTACGAAGGCGTCCTGGCTCGCGCCGAACACGGTCAGCGGGCAGGGCGCCGGGGTGGCGGTCGGCGGATAGGTCTCGGCGACGCGGAAGTCGGCGCGCAGGATCGGCAGGTACATCGCCATCAGCTCGGCGCTGGCCAGCACCTCGGGGGCGGTGCCGTTCATCGCCCGCAGCTCCGCCATCAGCTCGGCGTCCCGCATCAGGTGGCGGGCCGGTCCCAGCGGTGGCAGGTGGGGCGACCGGGAGCCGCCCACGAACAGCCGGCGTGCGACCCGGCCCCGCTCGGCGAGGTGCAGGGCCAGGGCGTGTGCCGCGTACGAGCCGAAGCTGTAGCCGAGCAGGGCGAACGGGCCCCGGGAGAGGTCCTCGCACTGCGCGGCCAGATCCTCGACCAGGGCCGGCATGGAGTCGACGAGGGGTTCGCCGTAGCGGGTGCCCCGGCCGGGGAGCCGGGCCACCCGCACCTCGGCGACCGGCGCGAGGGCCTCGCGCCAGCCGTCGAACGCCTCGGTGCCGCCTCCCGCGAAGGGGACGCAGAACAGGATCACGGGCGGTGCTCCCGTTCGCGCAGGCTCTTGGGACGCATGTCCGTCCAGTGTTCCGCGATGTGGTCCAGGCAGGTCTGCCGGTCGGCCGCGGGGGTCCTGGCCTGCCAGCCGTCGGGCAGGTCCCGGTGGGCGGGCCAGATCGAGTGCTGGTCCTCGTGGTTGGTGACGACGACGTACAGCGTGCCGTCGCCCTGTGTGTTCTCGGTGGCTGTCTGGCTCATGGGACCGCGCCTTACGCCTGTGGGCCGTCGGGGAGCGGGGCGACGGTGTGCTGCCAGCCGTCGGGGGCCCCGGTGGTGCCGTGCTGGATGTCGAGGAGCCGTCCGCGCAGCTCCAGCGCGGTGTCCTGGGAGGGCAGCGGGAGCCGCATGCCCGTCTCGTCGCCGATGAGTTCGACCGGTGCGACGACGGCTCCGGTGCCGCAGCCGAACACCTCGACGTCCTCGCCGGCCCGGATGGCGTCGGTGAGCTCGTGGATGTCCACCGGCCGTTCCTCCATCTTCAGACCGAGGGAGGGGCCGAGCGTGAGAAGGCTGTCGCGGGTGATCCCGGCGAGGATCGTGTCGGACAGCGGCGGGGTGTACAGGAGGTCGCCGCGCCGCACGAAGACGTTCATCGCGGTGAACTCCTCCAGGTACCGGTGCTCCACCGCGTCCAGCCACAGCAGTTGGTGGAAGCCGTTCTTGCGGAGCGGAGCCGCGGCGGCGAAGCTGGCGGCGTAGTTGCCGGCCGCCTTCACGCACCCGGTGCCCCCGGCCCCGGCGCGGCTGTAGTGGCGCTCGATCCAGGCGGAGACGGGCGTGGTGAAGAACGCGTCCGAGGGGGTCGCGAGCACCACGAAGCAGAACTCCGTGGACGGCACGACCGACAGGTCCGCGGTGGCGCCGAACATCGTCGGCCGCAGGTAGAGGGACTGGCCGCGCCGGGCCGGGACGAACGGCTCCAGGACGGCGACCAGTTCCTCCAGGGCGCGCACGAAGACCCGCTCGTCGATCTCGGGCATGCCCAGGCGCAGCGCCGACCGGTTGAAGCGGCGGGCGTGCTCGTAGGGGCGGAACAGCAGCGGCGGGCCGCCGTCCGTGCCGAGGTTCCGGTAGGCCTTCATGCCTTCGAAGATCGCCTGGCCGTAGTGGAGTGCCTGGGTGTGCGGGGCGAGGTCCAGCGGGCCGAGCTCGGCCAGGCGGGGCGTCTCCCAGGAGCCGTCGCGGTACTGGGCGATCGCCATGACCGGGGCCATCAGCTTGCCGAAGCCCAGCGGGTCCGGCAGGACGACGTCCTTGAGCCCCTCGGCGAATCCGCTGGGCAGCGGGGGCGGCGCGGTCGCCGAGGACGGGGACGTGAAGGGAAGGGACATCGCAGTCAGCTCCAGCAGCGCAGGGGAAGGTCGGTTCCGAAGTTGCCTACGAATCCGGAGACGGTGAGCCGGCGGCCCTTGGTGATCTTGCGGATGGCGTGCACGCACGACGTGTTGACCAGCACCAGGTCGCCGGGCTCCGGCTTGATCAGCACGGCCGACTCCGGAAGCGTCTCCCGGGGGTATCCGTAACTGCCCGGGTACTGCTCGGCGATGTCCGCGTACTGCTCGTCCGTCACCCGGTGGTCCCAGACCTCCAGTTCGCCGCCCTCGTCCGCGGTGTCGAAATAGATGTTCACCCCGAGCTGGCCGGCCATGGCCTTGAATTCCGGGTCGGAGGATTCGCGGTGCAGTACGTCCTGGTGCGGGAGGCCTTCGCTCCCGGCGCGCCATGCCCGGGTTATTCCGAAGGGCATTTTGCGGCCCTCCATGGACATGAGGGTGGAGCCGCCGGGCCAGCGTTCGTCGAGCGTCGCCCGCAGCAGGTCGATCGGTGAGGGATGGGGTGCGCTGAGCCTTCGGAGCCTCTGCTGAAGAGGGAGGGCCCCGCCGAAGTAGCGTTCACGCCGGGAAGGGTCGGCGGTGACGTTCCAGAACGAGTCGATGTCGCTCTCGTAGATACCGCCGCTCACGGAGTCGTCGATCTCCTGGTACAGCAGATCGGCCAGTGCCTTGGAATAGGTCGGGTCGTAGAATTCCGGTACCCGGACGGCGACGCACTTGAGGGCGAAAAGGTCGTGGAGACTCTGCTCGGTGAGCGAATCCACGGTGATGAGCTTACTGTTCGACAGCATGTCGGAATCTCCTGTCGGGTGTTCGTGGAGAGGACGTGACCGACGGGCGTCCGCACGGGGGTCACCGGCCGCGGCCGCCCGCCGCCGGCTCAGCGCTCGATGAGGGCCCATTTGTCGGCGGTGGAGGCGTGGTTGCCCGGCAGCGCGATCAGTTCGGGCTTGTAGAGCGGGGCCGAGTCCATGGACGGCTCCCAGGTGGCCAGCTTCTCGTCCTGCGGGACCTCGATGCGCACGTCGTTCGCCAGGTCGTTGACCACGCGCAGCAGCAACCGCACGCCCAGCGGGGCCAGATGCTCGCGCCACAGGCTCTCGGCCGTCGCGTCCGGGGGGATGAGGACGTGCTCCTGCGCGGCGACCGGGCCGCCGTCGGTGCGCTCCGTGAGGTGGTAGACGCTTCCGCCCGTGACCTTGTCGCCGTCCCGGATGGCCCACCGGATGGCGTCCCGCCCCCGGTGCAGGGGCAGCAGGCTCGGGTGGTAGCCGATGACCGCGACCCCGGCCCGCGCCCTGGTCCTGCGGCCGATGAAGGCGTGCGAATGCGCGGCGACGATGATGTCGGCCTTCTCCGGGATGTGGTGCTCCCGCAGTTCGCTCGCTTCCGTCCACGGGATGTCACGCGGAAAGGCCCAGGCGCGGACGCGGTCCCACGCCATCGGGTCCGCGTCGTCCGTGCGCCCCTTGCGCAAGGCGGGGGAGGCGGCTCCCAGAAGTGTGTGACCGGCGTCGTCGAGAGCCTCCGCGACCTGAACCGCGAAAGCACCACGACCAGAAATGAAGATGTTCACGCTTCCCCAACTCGTCGTGTTTTGACAAGCGTTGTCGATTGAACATTCACCTGGCGGAGGGGCGACTCGAAGAAATACCCCCCAGCACTTCCGTCGGCCCGCTCGACACCATCGGAGCCATACGCGCGGGAACAGGAAACTCCCGTCGCATATGGTTCGCTTTTCACGAACTGCCGTGCTTCAGCAGCACCGTTACGTTATGCAGCCCCGGACGATCCCATCAAGGTCTTGTCATCATGCTGACATCGCCCACGTCGGAAAGGCGGCGAGCCCTTGTCCCGGCCGGTCACCCGATACCCGGCGTGACCGACTCGGACACGGTCACGGGCGCGGATTACGGAACGCGTACCCATATTCGGCGGCCGGAAGGGACGCGGTCCTGGGGTACGGGTCCGCCGGGCTCCCGGAAAAGGGGCGCCGGGCCCGACGCGTACGGCGGACGCGCGTGCGGCGCCGGCCGGGCGGCGGCCCGGGAAGTTCCCGCGACCGGGACGCCGGAAGGGGAATCTGCTGTCGGCAGATCACTCTGGTCCGGGGCGCGCGCCTTCCGTAGCGTCGTCGCCATGAGCAGAGGACATGTGTGCGTGCTGGGTGCCACCGGGCAGATCGGGCGGGTGGCGGTGCGGGCCCTGACGGAGGACGGCTGGGACGTGACCGCGGCGTCGCGCGGGGGTGGGCGCGACCCCGCGTGGGACACGGAGGTGCGTTCCGTGGCCCTGGACCGTGACGAGGAGGGGGCCCTCGCCTCCGTGCTCGGCGAGGGCTGTGACGTCCTGGTCGACATGGTCGCGTACGACGGGGGCCACGCGGCGCAGTTGACGGGTCTGGCGGACCGGATCGGTTCGGCGGTCGTGATATCGAGCGGCGCGGTGTACGTGGACGACCGGGGGCGCGGCTTCGACAGCCAGGGAGAAGCGGAGGGGGCCGCGTGCTATCCGGTGCCGATCCCGGAGGCACAGCCCACCGTCGCTCCGGGCGGGAGCACCTACGCGACGCGGAAGATCCGCCTGGAGCGCGATCTGCTCGCGGCCGGGGACGCGTTGCCGGTGACGCTGCTGCGGGCGGGCGCGGTCCACGGGACGTACTGCCGGATGCCGCGCGAGCTGTACTTCGTCAAGCGGGCGCTGGACGGGCGCCGTCGGCGGGTGCTGGCCTACGAGGGGGCGAGCCGGTTCCATCCGGTCCACGCGTCCAACGTGGCCGAGCTGATCCGGCTCGCCGCGCTGCGGCCCGCGTCACGGGTGCTCAACGCCGGGGATCCGCAGGCGCCGACCGTCGCAGAGATGGGCGCGGCCGTCGACAGCGTGCTCGGCCGGGAGACCGAGACGGTCCTGGTGGCCGGCCCGCCGCCCGAGGAGCATGTCGGCGACACCCCGTGGACGAGCCCGCACCCCGTCGTCTACGACATGGCCGCGGCCGGGCGGGAGTTGGGCTACCGCCCGGTGACGGGCTACACGGAGTCGCTGCCCGGGACCGTCGAGTGGATCGTCTCCGAGCTGCGGGGGCGGGAGTGGACGCGGGCCTTCCCTCTGATGGCACGGGCCTACGGGGACGCCCTCTTCGACTACGCGGCGGAGGACGCCTGGTTCGCGCGGCACGACCGCCGGGGCTGAGGCCGCGCGGGACCGGGTGGGAGCGGCGGCCGGCCGTGGCCGGGCCGTCCGCTCCCACGGGGTCACGTGGTGCTCAGGGCTTCGGCGTGGCGTGCGGGTCGCAGGTCACGTCGCGCCGGTCGGTCCGGCCGGTGAGGAGGTAGGTGTCCACCCTCTCGTTGACGCAGGGGTTGACCAGGCCGGTCACACCGTGCGATCCGGCGTTCTTCTCGGTGACGAGGCGGGAGCCCTTGAACCGCTTGTGCAGTTCGACGGCGCCCGCGTAGGGCGTGGCGGCGTCACGCGTGGACTGCACGATCAGCACCGGGGGCAGGCCCTTTCCGGTGCGGACGTCCAGCGGCGTCCGCTGCTTGACGGGCCAGGTGGCGCAGGGGAGGTTCATCCAGGCGTTCGCCCATGTCATGAACGGGTAGTCGCGGTGCAGGCGGGTGTTGTCGCGGTCCCACGTCTTCCAGTTGGTGGGCCACGCGGCGTCCGTGCACTCGACGGCGGTGTAGACGGCGTTGCCGTTCTCCGCGGAGGCGTTGCCCGCGATGTCCGACGGGTCGGGGGCCGCGGCGTCGATCAGTGCCTGGGTGTCGCCGCCCCGGTAGTCGCTCCAGGTCTGGGCGATGGGGGCCCACATGGAGTCGTAGTAGGGCGCGCTCTGGAAGAAGTCGATGAGTTCGGACGGGCCGACGACCCCTCCGAGCGGCTTCTTCTTGGCGGCCGCGCGCAGGGTCAGCCACGCCTTCTCGACCTTCGCGGGCGTGTCACCGATGTGGTAGACGGCGTCGTTCTTGGCGACCCAGGCCTTCCAGTCGTCCCAGCGGGTCTGGAAGGCGATGTCCTGGTTGAGGTTCGCCTGGTACCAGATGTTGTCCTTCGCCGGGTTGACCACGCTGTCGACGACCATGCGCCGCACATGGGACGGGAAGAGCGTGCCGTAGACCGCGCCGAGGTAGGTGCCGTAGGAGACGCCGAGGAAGTTGAGCTTCTTCTCGCCGAGCGCGGCGCGGATGACGTCCAGGTCGCGTGCGGTGTTCGGCGTGGTCATGTGCGGCAGCATGTCGCCGCTGCGTTCGGCGCAGCCCTTGGCGTACGCGGCGGCGAGCTTGCGCTGCGCGCGCTTGTCGGCCTCGCTGTCGGGGACCGGGTCGGCCTTCGGCGCCTTGACGAACTTCTGCGGGTCCACGCAGGAGATCGGCGCGGAGTGGCCCACCCCGCGCGGGTCGAAGCCGACGAAGTCGTAGGCCTTGGCGGTCTTCGTCCAGAGCGGGTTCTTGGTGACGATCCGCTTGGGGAAGGCCATGCCGGAGCCGCCGGGACCACCGGGGTTGTAGACGAGCGCGCCCTGGCGCTCGGCCTTGGTGCCGGTGCTGACGTGCCGGTCGACGGCGAGCTTGATCTTCTTGCCGTCCGGCTTGGTGTAGTCGAGCGGTACGGTCACCCACCCGCACTGGATGGGTGCCGCGATCGCCCAGTCGGCCGGGCAGTCGGTCCAGTCGATCCCGGTCCGGGCGGCCCTGTCCGCGGCGATCTGGACCCCGCGCGCCTCCGTCGTGCCGTGGTGGCGGTCGTGGGCGTTGGCGGCGGGTGCGGCTATCGCCCCCGCTATGAGCGTGCCCGCGATCAGGGTGCCGGCCGAACCGAGCACTGCTGTGCGTCGCAAGATGGAACCTCCCCCTGTGACGCGCCGCCCGTGGCGGCGCCGTTGTTCGTGCGTCAGCGGATCCTTTCGTCTGTGGGGTTCCTGAGAACAGCCCGTACGTGTGTTTCTTTACCGAACCAATAACCGGTGCGCCCTGTCCCGCTGAGCGAACTCCCGCCCCGCGCGGGGTGATCGGTTGTGCGGCGGGCTCCGAAGGGCGCCGCCCGGCAGTCCGCGCGGCGTCGTACGCCGGGCCGGGCACGGCGCCGGGACGGTGGGACCACGTCAGCTCGGCGGCGCCGCCGAGCGCCACCGGTGGACCGGCCGGTCGTCGAACGCGGGCCCCACGGCGGGCAGTTGCCCTGGGCCGGGGGTGCCCGGCGGACAATCAGCCGGGCACCCCCGGCCGGGCGGGAAGACGGGGTGCCGGTGGGCCCCCGTACCGACCCGGGACCTGGCGCTCACGGAGCATCAGGCGTGCGGGGGCGGCCCGTTCGGGCCCGGCGGTCGGTCCGTCCGGCGCGTCAGCCGGCCCTCGGCGGCTCGATGGACATCAGGCCGCGCAGCCCGTTCTCCAGCGCCTCCGGCTCGACCCCGCCGAACAGGGCCTCCTGTGCGATGAACCCCTGGGCGGTGGCGATCATCGTGCGGGCCACGTCGTCGGCGGCGACGTCGGCGCGCAGCACTCCCGTCGCCCGGTAGGCCTTCACCAGCTCCGCCCAGCCGGCCCGCATACCGGCGTATCCGTCACCGAGCGTCCTGGCCAGGGGTTCGTTGCGCATCGACTCGGCCCACACCTGGACGATCAGCGCGGCACAGGCGCGCCGCTCCAGCCCGTACACCTGCCCGGTGAACACCCCGCGCACCACACGGCCGAGCAGCACGTCGGGGGTGGGCGGAGGGCTGATCCCGGCCGCTTCGGAGAAGGCCCGCCGGATGTACTCGAAGGCCTCGTCGGCGATCGCCGCGATCAGCTCGTCCTTGCCCGCGAAGTAGCGGTAGACGGCTCCGGCGGAGAGCCCGACCTCCTTGAGGACGTCCTGGATCGAGGTGCCGTGGAAGCCGTTGCGGGCGAAGCACCGCGCGGCCCCCGCGAGGATCTGCCGACGGCGGGCATCGAGGTGGTCCTGGGATACGCGTGCCATGTGCCGCAGCGTAAAACGAACGTTCCTTCTTGACAAGCTCCGGCCACGCGTTCGACAGTGAACCAGTTAAAACGAACGATCCTTCTCTTTGAATCGAGGCACGCGTCATGCCTACTGCGCCGAACCGCCGTGCGGTGGCGGTCATCCTGCTCGTCCCCCTGATGGTCACCCTCGCCCTCTGGGCCTTCGCGTGGCCCGCCGCCCGGATCGCGCCCCGTGACCTGCCGGTGGGCGTCGCGGGCGCCGGACCGGCGGCCGACCAGGTGCAGAAGCGGTTCGAGGAGCGCGGCGGCGCCTTCGAGGTCCATCGCTACGAGGACGCGGCCGCCGCCCGCACCGCGATCCAGGAGCGGGCCGTCTACGGCGCCGTCGTGGTCACCGGCGAGGGCCCGGAGCTGCTCACCGCCTCGGCGGCGAGCCCGGTCGTGTCCCAGCTGCTGACGGCGGCCGTCAGCGAGACGGCGCCCGCCGGTACCCAGGTACCGGTCACGGACGTCGTCGCGACCCCGGCGGGGGATCCACGGGGCAGCGTCCTCGGCGCGAGCATCCTGCCGCTGGCCCTGGCGGGCGTCGCGGCCGGGGCGGTCGTCACGCTCCTCGGACTGCGCGGCGTCCGGGCGGCCCTGACCCTGGCCGGCGCGTCGGCACTGGTGGGCGTCGTCGCCACGGCCGTCGCACACAGCTGGCTGGGCGCCTTCGCGGGCGGCTGGTGGACCGAGGCGGGCGCCGTGGGCCTCACGGTACTGGCGATCGGCTCGGCCGTCGCCGGATTCGCCGCCCTGCTGGGGACGCGCGGTATCGGGCTCGGGGCCGTGCTGATCGTGCTGCTGGGCAATTCGTTCTCGGGCGTCACCAGCGCGCCGGAGCTGCTCCCCGACCCCGTCGGGACGATCGGCCAGTGGCTTCCGCCCGGCGCGGGGGCCTCCCTGCTCCGGTCGGTCTCCTTCTTCGACGGGAACGCGGCGGGCGGCCCCGCGCTGACCCTCGGCGTCTGGGTCGTGCTGGGCCTGACCGCGGTGGTGCTCGCCGGCCGGAAGCGGCCCGGAGGTGACGCCGGCGCCTCCGGTGCCGCCGATGCCGCCGCGCCCGTGCCGGAGACCACGGGTGCCGGGGCCGCCGCACCCGCGGGCTGAGCGCTCCGGCGCGCACGAGGAGCCGTGCCGCCTCCCGGACGGGAGGGCGGCACGGCTCTCGCGTTCCACGACCGCCCCCGCACGTCGGCGGGGACACGCCCTCCGCCACCGGCCGAGAGGCCGGGCGGGGCGGGGCGCCGCCGGGCAGCCGGGCCGGGCGGCCGGGCAGGGGGTGCTGGGCCGGGCTAGGCACCGCCAGGCCGGGCGGCGCGAGGGTCAGCCGTCGCGCTCGTGGGCACCACGGTGCTCGGCCGCGATCCCGAAGCCGTGGCGCTGTTCGCCCGGAGCGGACGGCAGGGAGCCCAGCGAGGAGACCGAGCGGATGACCTGCTCCCGCTGCTCCCGCGCCGCCTCTTCCTCCTCGCCCTCCAGTCGCCGCAGGTCGGCGGCGGACACAAGCGCCACAAGCGGCTTCCCGTGCCGCGTCACGACCACGCGTTCACCGCCGTAGACGACGCGGTTGATCAGTTCGGCGAGCTCTGCCCTGGCTTGCGTCACCGGAATCTCGTAGGCCATGACCCCATTCTAACCTCCTGTACGTCCTGTACATTTTTTACGTACGTCGATCCGTCGAGGCCCGAGGAAAGGCATCGCCATGCTCCGTCCCGCCGCCCGTCACGTCCTGCCCGAGTTCACCGAGCGCACCGCGACCGGCGCCCGGACGCTGGACCCCTACGCGAAGCTGCTCTCGGAGCGGATCGTCTTCCTCGGCTCCCCCGTGGACGACACCTCGGCCGGTGACCTGATCGCCCAGTTCATGTACCTGGAGCACGCCGAGCCGGACCGGCCGATCTCGCTGTACATCAACTCCCCCGGCGGCTCGTTCGACGCGATGACGGCGATCTACGACACCATGGGCTTCCTCAGCTGCGAGGTGGAGACCTTCTGCCTCGGCCAGGCGGGTGCCGAAGCGGCCGTACTCCTCGCGGCCGGTGCGCCGGGGCGGCGACATGCCCTGCCCGGCGCCCGGGTAGTCATCCAGCAGCCCGCCCTGGACGGGCCGGTGCGGGGCCGGCCCTCCGACCTTGAGATCCAGGCACGCGAGTTGACTCGTATGCGGGAGACACAGACGGCCATGCTGGCCCGGCACACGGGACGTTCCGCGCGGGAGATCAGCTCCGCCGTCGAGCGGGACACCGTCCTCGACGCCCCGGCCGCGCGGGCGTACGGGCTGGTGGACCACGTCCTGGAGAACCGCGCGCCGTCCCGGCCGCCGCACACCGCGAGGTGAATCGCCGATGCTCTCCCCCCGACTGCCACCGCTCCCCGCACTGACCCGCGCGGAAGCCGAGTTCGTCGACCGCTATCTGGAAGTCCTCGACCAGGTCGGCCGGATCAACCCGGCCCGCGGCGGTGACACCTACAGCGCGCTGCGGGCCGCCCAGGCGCTGGCCTCCCGGGCCGCCGCGCTGCGCGACGCGCTGGCCCTGATGCACGACCGGGGCGAGAGCCGGCTCCACGCGGGCACGCTGGACCGCACCTTGCGGCTGCTGGACGGGGAGCGGCGCGCCGGCCGGATCGCCCTTCCTCCGGCGGACGGGAGTTGACCGGCGCCCCGGCCGACTCCCTTGTCCCGTGGGCTTTTCGGCACGGTTTCACGACACGCCCGACCGCCGGAGCGGATTTACTCGCTCGTTCGGCGTAGGTGGCCCCCCGCACGAGCGACGGCTCAACTTGCGCGGTGCGCGCGGACGCTGAGCGCGATCCGCTGTTCCGTCGCTGGTGCGGGGCTGGTCGGCAAGCGACGCGAAGGCGCCGTGAGCACCCCGGCCACCTGAACGGATCAGTCGTGACCACTCTCACATCACCCCCTTTCAGCTCGGAATTCCGATGATCGGTGCGTAAAGATCCGAGGGACGACAAGCCCCCGCCGCCGCGGCGGGGCGGTCCGGGCGGACGCCGAGTCCTGCCGCCGTCCGGACGACTGGTCGACACGAGTGGATCGGCAGGAGTGGAGGACCCGAGCACAGCGGGCCGACCGGATTTCGGTCAGCCCTTGGGGTGAAGCCGCCGTGAGCGGCCGGGCAACTTCGCCAGCCCGAACCCGACAGGTCATCCTTCACAGGCGGCTGACGAAGGGTTGCGCATGCCTGCGCAGGTTCATGTCCCGTCTCTGTTCGCCCGGGTCGGTACGGCCTCGGTCCTCACCGTCGCCGTCGGCACCACCATGCTGGCACCCGGCATGGTGAACGACGCCGAGGCCGCGACCCACTCGACGAAGGCGCTCAAGATCGCCGCGTCGAAGAAGGGGGCGCCCTACCGATGGGGCGCCACGGGCCCCCGCCAGTTCGACTGCTCCGGCCTCACGCTCTACGCGTTCAAGAAGGCGGGGAGGAAACTCCCCCGCACGGCCCAGCAGCAGTACAACACGACACGTCACCTCACCAGGTCACAGCGGCAACGCGGTGACCTGGTCTTCTTTCATTCCGGTCGCAACGTCTACCACGTCGGGATCTACGCGGGCAGCGGCAAGATCTGGCACGCTCCCAAGACCGGGGCCCTGGTCCGCCTGGAGAAGATCTGGGCGAACGACGTCTGGTACGGGCGGGTCCGCTAAGGGCCGGCGGATCGGGCCGGGCACCCTTCCCAGGGCATCCGTCCGGCTCGGTGCGGCTGGGCCCCGCCCACCAGGGCGGGCCCCGGCACGGTGAGCGCCACGCCGCGTGCCGCCCTCGACGGCGCGGGCGGTACGCGGCGGGCGCGGCCACCGGCCGAGGCGGGGGCGACCCCGGCGGTGGTGGCCGCGTACCTCAGGCGGGGGCGGAGGCGGCGCCGGGCCAGGGCACGGTGATCGCCACGGTCTTGCCTCCTTCCGGAACCGGGCGGACGGTGAACCGGCCGCCGCACTCGTCGGCAAGCGCGCGGACGATGACCAGGCCCCGGCCGTTGTCCTGCCGGGCCGCCCCTGGCAGCCTCCGGGGGTGCCGGGGGTGGCTGTCCGTCACCCCCAGGTAGAGCTCGGCGTCCCGGTCCAGACGCAGGTCCACCGTGAAGGTGGGTGACTGCCCGGAGGTGTGCTGGACGGCGTTCGTGGTCAGTTCGGAGACGATCAGCCGGATGGCGTCGGCGATGTCGGTGGAGCCGTGCAGGCCCCATCCGGCCAGCACGCGTGCCACGTATCCGCGGGCCTCGGCGACCGAGAGCGGGTCGCTGGGCAGGGTGACGGTTGCTTTCTGATGGTCTGCCATGGCGACACCGTCCTCTTCCGCCCCGGCCGACCCACGATCGGCCGGGCCCGTGCTTGTACGTCAGCGTGCCACCGATCCCGGGTGCGGGCGGGACGATCCGCCAAGATGTGCGGCCCTTGTCGCCCGATACGGTGAACCGCGCCCCCGAAGCCGCAGGGTGGTGCCCTTCGGCCCGGCGCGCGGCGGCCGGTCCGAGCGGTGCCTCGGCTTCGGGCCCGGCGTGCACGGCGAGGCCGGGTGGCGGAGGGTCAGGCGGCCCTCCCCGGCGCGGTGTCCACCACCGTGGCCACGGCCCCCGCGATCTGGCGCTCTGTCAGGTCGGCGCGTGCCGTCAGCCGCAGCCGGGAGATCCCGTCCGGCACCGACGGCGGCCGGAAGCAGCCCACGGCCAGGCCCGCGGCGCGGCAGTCGGCGGCCCAGCGCACCGCCTCGGGCGCGGACGGCGCGCGGACGGAGACGACGGCCGCGTCGGGCCGTACGGCCGTGAGTCCCGCCCGGGTCAGCCGCTCGTACAGCTCGGAGGCGACCTTCCGCGCCCGGCCCGCGCGTTCGGGTTCGTCCCGCAGCAGCCGCAGCGCTCCGAGGGCCGCCCCCGCGGCGGCGGGGGCGAGCCCGGTGTCGAAGATGAACGTACGGGCGGTGTTGACCAGGTGGTCGATGACCCGGGCGGGGCCGAGGACCGCGCCGCCCTGGCTGCCGAGGGACTTGGAGAGGGTGAGCGTGGCGACGACGTCGTCCGCGCCCGCGAGCCCGGCGGCGGCGAGCGCGCCGCGTCCGCCCTCCCCCAGGACGCCCAGTCCGTGCGCGTCGTCGACCAGGAGGGCCGCCCCTGACTCCCGGCAGGCCCCGGCGAGCGCGGTGAGCGGCGCGGCGTCGCCGTCCACCGAGAACACCGAGTCGGTGACCACGACGGCGCGCCCCCGGTGGCCGTCGAGCGCCTTCCGCACCGCGTCCGGGTCCGCGTGCGGCACGACGGCGGTAACGGCGCGGGAAAGACGGCAACCGTCCACGACGGAGGCGTGGTTGCCCGCGTCGGAGACGATCAGGGAGCCCGCCCCGGTGAGGGCGGTCAGCGCGGCGAGGTTGGCGGCGTAACCGGAGGAGAAGACCAGCGCGGCCTCGAATCCGCAGAACCGCGCGAGCGCGTCCTCCAGGTCGGCGTGCAGGGTGGTGGAACCGGTCACCAGCCGCGAACCGGTGGATCCCGCTCCCCAGTGCCGTGCCGCCTCGGCCGCCGCCTCGGTGACCTGTGCGTGACGGCTCAGGCCGAGGTAGTCGTTGCTCGCGAGGTCGAGGAGCTCCGGCGCGGCGGTCCGGGGGCGCAGGCTTCTGACGAGTCCGGCACCGGCGCGGCGGCGGGCCTCGTCGTCGATCCAGTCGAACGGGGAGACGGGCATGGCTGGGTCCCTTTTGTAGGCAGCGCACAGACCCTAGCCGGGGGCGGAGCAGGTCAGGGTGTGGCCATACACACAGCATCGGCCGCCTCTCCTGTCCGGTTCCTCCTTGGCCGGAGACGGTGCCGTAGGCCAGGATCAGGCCCATGGACCTGCTGAACACGCTGGTGGACAAGGGGCTGCGGCGCGAACTGCCGACCCGCGAAGAGGCGCTCGCCGTGCTGGCGACCTCCGACGACGAACTGCTCGACGTGGTGGCCGCGGCCGGAAAGGTGCGACGCCAGTGGTTCGGGCGGCGCGTCAAACTCAACTACCTGGTGAACCTGAAATCGGGGCTCTGCCCCGAGGACTGCTCGTACTGCTCGCAACGGCTGGGTTCCAAGGCCGAGATCCTCAAGTACACCTGGCTGAAGCCGGACGAGGCGTCGAAGGCCGCCGCCGCCGGGGTGGCCGGTGGTGCGAAGCGGGTGTGCCTGGTGGCCAGCGGCCGGGGGCCCACGGATCGCGACGTGGACCGGGTGTCGAAGACCATCGAGGCGATCAAGGGCCGGCACGAGGACGTCGAGGTGTGCGCGTGCCTCGGCCTGCTCTCCGAGGGCCAGGCCGACCGGCTGAGGTCGGCGGGCGCCGACGCGTACAACCACAACCTGAACACCTCCGAGGCGACGTACGGGGACATCACCACCACCCACACGTACGCCGATCGGGTGGACACCGTGCGGCAGGCCCAGGCGGCCGGTCTGTCGGCGTGCTCCGGTCTGATCGCCGGCATGGGCGAGAGCGACGCCGACCTCGTGGACGTGGTGTTCTCGCTGCGTGACCTGGACCCCGACTCGGTTCCGGTGAACTTCCTGATCCCGATGGAGGGGACGCCGCTCGCGAAGGAGTGGCACCTGACCCCGCAGCGGTGCCTGCGGATCCTCGCGATGGTCCGCTTCGTCTGCCCGGACGCCGAGGTGCGGCTCGCCGGCGGGCGCGAGGTCCATCTGCGCTCCCTTCAGCCGCTCGCCCTGCACCTGGTCAACTCCATCTTCCTGGGCGACTACCTGACCAGTGAGGGCCAGGCCGGGCAGACGGACCTGGACATGATCGCGGACGCCGGTTTCGAGGTGGAGGGGTCGGACACGACGACGCTGCCCGAGCACCGGGTCCCGTCGCCGGACGGCGGCTGCGGTGGACACGGCGGGGGCTGCGCGCCGTGCGGTGACTCGCCGGGGACGGCCGACGACACCCCGGCCGAGGCCGCCGCCGTCACCCCGCCGCGCTCCGGTGCGGGCGCCCCGAAGGCCTCGGCGGCGCGTACGGACCTGGTGGCGGTCCGCCGTCGCGGTGCCGGTACGGACGTCGCGCCCAATGCCTGATCCGCTCTCCCCCGCCGAACTCCGCTCCCTGGACCGGGCGCACGTCTGGCACCCCTACGGACCCATGCCGGGCCGGCAGGAGCCGCTGGTCGTGGAGTCCGCCTCCGGCGTACGGCTGCGCCTGGCCGAACCCGCCCACGGCCGACGGGAGTTGGTGGACGGGATGTCGTCCTGGTGGTCGGCGGTGCACGGGTACAACCACCCGGTGCTCAACGAGGCGGCCCGCGGCCAGCTGGACCGGATGAGCCATGTGATGTTCGGCGGGCTCACCCATGAGCCCGCGGTCCGGCTGGCCACCCGCCTGGTGGAGATCACCCCGGAGCCGCTGCGGCACGTCTTCCTCGCCGACTCGGGCTCGGTCGCCGTCGAGGTCGCGGTGAAGATGTGCCTCCAGTACTGGCGTTCGGCCGGAAGACCCGGCAAGCACCGGCTGCTGACCTGGCGCGGCGGCTACCACGGGGACACCTGGCAGCCCATGTCGGTGTGCGATCCCGAGGGCGGCATGCACGAGCTGTGGTCGGGGGCACTGCCCCGGCAGGTCTTCGCGGACGCCCCGCCGGACGGTTTCGACGCGGAACCGGACGAGCCCTACGTCTCGCACCTGCGGACCCTGATCGCGGACCACGCGCACGAGTTGGCGGCGGTGATCGTGGAGCCGGTGGTGCAGGGGGCGGGCGGTATGCGGTTCCACTCGCCCGCGTATCTGCGGGTGCTCCGCGAGGCGTGCGACGCGCACGACGTCCTGCTCGTGTTCGACGAGATCGCCACCGGGTTCGGCCGTACGGGAAAGCTGTTCGCGGCGGAGCACGCGGGGGTGTCCCCCGATGTCATGTGTGTCGGCAAGGCGCTGACCGGCGGCTATCTGACGATGGCGGCGACGCTGTGCACCTCCGCGGTGGCGGAGGGCATCTCCAGCGGGGAGGTGCCGGTGCTCGCGCACGGGCCCACCTTCATGGGCAATCCGCTCGCCTCGGCGGTGGCCCGCGCGTCGGTGGACCTGCTGCTGGGCGGGGACTGGGAGGCGGAGGTGGCACGGATCGGCGCCGGGCTGACGCGCGGTCTCGCCGGGGCCGCCGGCCTGCCCGGCGTACGGGACGTCCGGGTGCTGGGCGCGATCGGTGTCGTGCAGCTCGATCACGAGGTGGACATGGCCGCCGCCACCCGGGCCGCGGTCCGCGAGGGCGTGTGGCTGCGGCCGTTCCGCGATCTGGTGTACACGATGCCGCCCTATGTGACCGACGACGAGGACGTGGCACGGATCTGCCGGGCCGTGTGCGCGGCCGCGGAGAGGGGCTGAGATGACGGTGCTGGTGGTGTCCGGTACGGGCACCGAGATCGGCAAGACCGTCGTGACGGCGGCTGTGGCGGCGGCCTTCCAGGACCGCCGCGTGGCGGTCCTGAAGCCCGCCCAGACGGGGCTCGCCCCAGGGGAGCCGGGGGACGCCGCCGAGGCCGCGCGGCTGGCGGGCGCCCATGTCACGGCGGTGGAGCTGGCCCGCTTCCCGGAGCCGCTGGCCCCGGAGACGGCGGCACGCCGGGCGGGTCTGCCGCCCGTCAGGCCCTACGAGATCGCGGAGGCGGCGCAGAAGCTGGCGACGGAACACGACCTGGTGCTGGTCGAGGGCGCGGGAGGGCTGCTCGTCCGGTACGACGGCGAGGGCTCCACCCTGGCGGACGCCGCCCGGCTGCTGGCCGCGCCGGTCCTGATCGTGGCGCCCGCGGGCCTGGGCACCCTCAACGCGACCGCGCTGACGGCGGAGGCGCTGCGGACCCGCGGTCTGGAGTGCCCGGGTGTGGTGGTGGGCAGCATGCCCGACGACGCGGACCTGGCCTCGCGGTGCAATCTCGACGACCTGCCGGTCGCGGCCGGGGCCCCGCTCCTGGGGGTTCTGCCCGCCGGGGCGGGCTCGCTCGAACCGGCCGACTTCCGGGCCCGTGCGGCGAGTTGGCTGGCACCCGAGCTCGGCGGGCACCGGCGGCCCGGCTGACCGGCGGCGGGGCGTCGGGGCGAGGGGGCGGGGCAAGGGGTGTCGGGGCGGGGTCGTCGGGACGGGACCCCGGCACGGAAGTCTCCCGGGTCGTGCCTCGTGGGCCGTGGGGCGGGCGTCCTGGGCTGTGCGTCCGCGATGCGGAATCCCTTCGCCCGGAGCACCGGCACCGTGGTCGACTCGGCCGATGAGTGAACTCCACATCAGGCGGGCCGCCCCGGCCGACATCGACGCCGTCCTGCGGTTCTGGACGGTGGCGGCGGAGGGGACCAGCATCAGCGACGACCACGCCGGGGTGGCCCGGCTCCTCGCCAGGGACCCGGAAGCCCTGCTGCTGGCGGAGCGCGACGGTGTGCTGGCCGGTACCGTGATCGCCGGATACGACGGGTGGCGCTGCTCCCTCTACCGGCTGGCCGTGCACCCCGAGCGGCGCCGGCAGGGCATCGCCACCGCTCTGCTGGAAGCGGCGGGACAGCGGTTCCGCGCGCTGGGCGGCCGGCGGGCCGACGCCATGGTGCTGGAGGCCAACGAACGGGCGCGGCACGCGTGGAAGGCGGGCGGCTACCACCGTGAGGACCACTGGCGCCGCTGGGTCAAGCCGCTGTGATCCGCTCGCGGCGCCCCGCCGGCGCGCCGGTGCCTCCACCCCGCCGGGCCGGGACCGCCGTGGCATCGGCGAAGCGGCCGGCGGGCGTCCGGGTGGGCGAGCGGTCGCGGGGACGGGCCCCGTGCCAGGTGGCGGAGGAGCCCGTCGGCGGGTGGCGGGCCGTCACCGTCGGCCGCGCGGACGCGTACGGTGGCCGGACCCGCCGGCCGTCGCGGCGGACCGGCTCGTCGCGGCCGGACCCGTCCTGACCAGCCGGGGCTCGCGCGATCCGGTGGGTATCCGCCGTTCCGGTGCCGGGAGCGGCACTAGAATGACTCCCCGCTGTTCGAATCCCGAAAGGTGTGAAACCCCGCCCATGGGCGACCCTCCCAGTAGCCGGTCCCGCCGACACCGCGCGAACCTCCTGCCCCTGCCCGATCATGGGACGGAGGTGAACCGATGACCGAAGTGCTTCTGCTGCTGGTGGCAGTGCTGCTCTCCGTGGCCTGCGGCGCGTTCGTGGCCGCCGAGTTCTCCCTGACGACCGTCGAGCGGGGCGGACTCGAACGGGCCGCCGAACGGGGCGAGCGTGGCGCGGCGGGCGCCCTCAAGGCCGTACGCAGCCTCACCTTCCAGCTCTCCGGCGCCCAGCTCGGTATCACCGTCACCAACCTGGTGGTCGGCATGCTCTCCGAGCCGTCCGTCGCCAAGCTGATCCGCGGGCCGGTGGAGGCCACGGGGCTCTCGCCCGGTGTGTCCTCCTCGCTCGCCCTGGTCATCGGCACCGCGCTGTCCACCGTCGTCCTGATGGTGGTCGGTGAGCTGGTACCGAAGAACTGGGCGATCTCCTCCCCGCTGGCCGTCGCCAAGGCCGTGGCCACCCCGCAGCGGGTGTTCACGGCCGTCTTCCGGCCGTTCATCGCCCATCTCAACAACACGGCCAACCACATCGTGCGCCGCTTCGGCCTGGAACCGGCCGAGGAGCTGGCCTCGGCGCGCGGCCCCCAGGAACTGGTGGCCCTGGCCCGGCACTCCGCGAAGGAGGGGGCGCTGGAGGCCGACACCGCGGAGCTGTTCGTGCGGACCCTGAACCTCTCCGAGCTGACCGCCGAGAACGTGATGACCCCCCGTGTCCAGGTCACGGCCCTGGACACGCAGGCCACCGCGGAGGACGTCGCCAACGCCACCCGGGCGACCGGTCTCTCCCGGTTCCCCGTGTACCGGGGCAGCCTGGACACGGTCGTCGGTGTGGCCCACATCAAGGACGTCCTGGCCGTCCCGGCCGACCAGCGGTCGCGGAAGCGGGTGTCCGAGATGCTGCGCGAACCGCTGCTCGTACCGGAGACGCTCGCCGTGGACCAGCTGCTGGACCGGCTGTCGGGCAAGCTGGCCATGGCCGTGGTCATCGACGAGTACGGCGGGACGGCGGGCGTGGTGACGCTGGAGGACATCGTCGAGGAGGTCGTCGGCGAGGTGCGGGACGAGCACGATCCGCACGAGACGCCGGACCTGGCACGGGCCGGTGAGGACGCCGACGGCCGCACCCTGTGGTCGGCGGACGGCGCCGCCCGCACCGACCAGCTCAGGTCCGTGGGGCTGCGTGTGCCGGACGGCCCCTACGAGACGCTGGCCGGACTCGTCGCCACCGAGGTCGGCCGTATCCCGGTGGTCGGCGACACGGTCGAGCTGGACGGCTGGCGGATCGACGTGGTGGACGCCTCCGGGCACCGCGCGGCGCGGGCCCTGCTGCACGCGCCGCTGCCCGGGTACGAGCCCCAGGAGGAGACCCGGTGATCGCGCTCCAGCTCTTCGTCGGCCTGCTGACCCTGGTCGTGAACGCCTTCTTCGTCGGCGCGGAGTTCGCGCTCATCTCCGTACGCCGCAGTCAGATCGAGCCGGAGGCCGAGGCCGGGAACAAGCGGGCGCGCAGTGTGATCTGGGGGCTCGAACACGTGTCGGCCCTCCTGGCGGCCGCGCAACTGGGCATCACCCTCTGCACGCTGGTCCTGGGCATCGTGGCCGAGCCCGCCATCGCGCACCTGCTGGAGCCGGTGTTCGACGCGGTGGGCATGCCGCACGGACTGGTCCATCCGATCTCGTTCGTGATCGCCCTGGCGCTGGCGACGTATCTGCACATGCTGCTCGGCGAGATGGTCCCGAAGAACATCGCCCTGGCCGAGCCCGCGCGTACCGCGCTGCTGCTCGGTCCCCCGCTGGTGGCCCTGGCCAGGGCGCTGCGCCCGGTGATCTTCGCGGTCAACGCCTTCGCCAACGCCCTGCTCGCGCTGTTGCGGGTGGAGACCAGGAGCGAGGTGTCCGCGACCTTCTCCGACGACGAGCTGGCCATGCTCGTGAAGGACGCCGGGGACGCCGGGCTCGTCGACGACCGCTCCGCCGAGCGGCTGCGGTACGCCCTGGAACTGGGCCGGAGGCCGGTACGGGACGTGCTGCTGCCCATCGACAAGGTGCTGTACACCCGGGTGGGCACGACGCCCGAGGAGCTCGAACGGCTGTCGTGGGAGTCCGGGTTCTCGCGCTTCCCGGTCATGGACGGAAACCAGCGGATCCTCGGGTACCTCCATGTGAAGGACGCTCTGGACGCCACTCCCCGGGACGTTCCGTTCCCGGTCTCGGCGCTTCGCCCGATCGCCCGGGTACGGGCCTCCACCCCGCTCGACGACGCGCTGACGGCGATGCGCCGCAGCCGTACGCACCTGGCGATGGTGGTGGACGACGCCGACCTGCCGGCGGGTCTGGTCACGATGGAGGACGTGCTGCGCGAGCTGGTGGGCCGCCACCAGGCCCGGTGACGGGGGCCGGGGACCGTGGCACCGGGCCCCCGGCGGGCGTCGCGGTACCATCGCAACCGCCATGGAATTGAATGCCTCTTACACCAGTCTTGTCGCGGTCGGTGACTCCTTCACCGAAGGCATGTCGGATCTGCTGCCCGACGGTTCGTACCGCGGCTGGGCCGACGTCCTCGCGACCCGGCTCGCGGCCCGCACACCCGGATTCCGGTACGCCAATCTCGCCGTACGCGGCAAGCTCATCGGCCAGATCGTCGACGAGCAGGTCCACGTCGCCGCCGCGATGGAACCGGATGTCATCACCCTCGTCGGCGGCCTCAACGACACGCTGCGCCCCACGTGCGACATGGGCATGGTGCGCGGCCGTCTGGAAGAGGCGGTCGAACGCCTGGCCCCGGCGTGCCGGACGCTCGTCCTGATGCGCAGCCCGGGTCGCCAGGGGCCGGTGCTGGAGCGCTTCCGGCCCCGCATGGAGGAGCTGTTCGCCCTGGTGGACGAGCTGGCCGCGCGCCACGGGGCGGTGGTGACCGATCTGTACGCCGCGCCGTCGCTCGGTGACCCGCGGATGTGGGACGTGGACCGGCTCCATCTGACGGCCGAGGGGCACCGCAGGGTCGCCGAGGCGGTCTGGCAGACGCTCGGTCTTCCGGCGGAGAGCGACTGGCGGACGCCGATGCCCGTCACACCGCCGGTGCGCTGGGCGGCACGGCGGGTGGAGGACGCGCGGTTCGCCCGGCGGCACCTGATGCCGTGGATCGGGCGGCGCCTGACCGGCAGGTCGTCCGGGGACGGACGGGCGGGTTCCCAGTTCGACCCGTCGCTGGGGAGGGCCTTCTGGATCAGCCCGGAGGACGCCGACGCCCCCGGCCCCGTGACCGGCTGGCGCCGCCTCGACGACTGACCGCGCCGCCCCTCGGACAGGACGACGGACCGGCCGGGCGCACACCGCTCGGCCGGGGGCCGGGGACCGGGGCCAGGTACGCCCGGGCAGAGTCTTTGCCTCGGCGGGCAACCCAGCGGGCGCGGTGCGTCCGTCACTTCGGCTCGCCCGCCACCCCGGCTCGCCTGTCACCCCCGCTCGCCCGTCACCTCCGCTCGAAGAGCTCCACCCGTGACACCGTTCGGTCCGGGGTCATGCCGCCAGGCGGGTGCCACGGCGCCAGATGGCGCGGGTGTTGAGGGTGTCGCTGATGTCGGTGGTCGGGTCGCCGTCGACCAGCAGAAGGTCGGCACGGAGTCCCTCGGCGATACGGCCCCGGTCGCCGAGGCGGAAGCGGCGAGCCGTGGTCGCCGTGGCCGCGCGCAAGGCGCCTGAGGGCGTGAGGCCGGCAGCCACGAGGTACTGCAACTCGTGGTGCAGGCTCGCCCCGTGCGCCAGGCCCCCGAAGAACGTCTCGGGCATGGAGACGTCGGTGCCGGCCAGCACGTCGACGCCGGCGGCGTCCAGGGCGCGCACGGTGTCGTACACGTCGTCGAGCCTGCCCTGCGGGTAGCGGTTGTAGCTGGAGCGCAGGGTCCGGTCCCACGCGCTGTCGAGGCGGGCGGCGACCCGGGGGTCGTCGGCGAGTTCGCTGCCGGTGATCCCCATCATCGAGGCGTTGAGGCTGATACAGGGCACCACGAACATGCCCGCCTCCTTGACGAGACCGATGATCTCGGCGGTGTGCGGCTGGTCCATGAACACGTGCGCGAGGCCGTCGACACCCGCTTCGGCGGCCATCCTGGTGGCCTCCACGGGTCAGCGTGTGGGCCACGGTGAGGGCCCCGTACTTCTTGGCTTCCGCCACACCCGCGTTCACGGTGGCCTGGTCGAGCGACGGCAGCCCGGGGTGCCCCTCCACGCTGCCGTCGTCGATCATGAACTTGATGAAGTCGGATCCCCGGGCCAGGAGTTGGGGGACGAAGGCGGCCGCCTCCTCCGGGGTGGTGGAGAACGGCATCAGGGGCATCACCGGAGGCAGATCCCACTTCGGCCGGAATCCCTCGGGCATCAGCTCGCTCGGGTGACCACCGGGCGGTGTGATGCCGAAGCCTGCGGAACGCACGTCGGCCACGGTGTCGTCGTCGGTGATGTGCCCCCGGTTCTCCCGGGTGTTCATCCCCTGCATCTCCAGTTCGGTCGTCACCCCGAACCGCAGGGCCAGCGCCAGGGAACCGGGAGCGGAGTGCACATGCGCGTCGATGAGCCCCGGCAGCAGCGTCGCGCCCCTGCCGTCGACGATCTCGCTGCCCTGGGGAGCGTCGCCACCGACACGAACGATCCGCCCGCCGTCGATGACCACGGTCCGCACGCCGACCGACTTCTCCCCGTCGAAGACCTGGGCGTCGGTGATAGCGGTGAGTGACATAGCGGTCCCTCGTGTTTCCTTGCTCGCTGACATTTACATACCCGATGCTATGCACTTAGCTCAGGGTATGCAAATGCCCGTGCGCAGCCTAGAATCAGCCACATGAGCAGCACCCCTTCCTCCGACCGGCCGTCCGACGATCCGGCACTGGACCAGATCGGCCCGGCGCTGTCACGCCTGCGACGACGCACACCCGCTTCGGGCAAGGACCTCTCCCGCAACCTCGTACTCAACCTGATCGCCGACGCGCCGGGCGAGACGACCGTCGGTGGCCTCGCCGCCGAGATGGGCGTCACCCAGCCGGTGGCCAGCCGGACCGTCGCCGCCTGCATGGACGACGGGCTGCTGCGCCGGGCCGCGTCCCAGTCCGACGGGCGCCGCACCGTGCTCGAACTCACCGAGCACGGCCGGGCCGAACGCGACCGTTTCGCCGCCGAGCAGCGACAAGCGTTCCTGGAGATCACCGCCGCCTGGTCGCCGGAGGAACGGGTCCAGTTCGCGCGCCTCCTGGTCCGATACGGCACCGACGCCACCACATGGTCCAGGAATCAGGCCGCGAGCCGCGGGTGAGCGAGTCGGCAGCGCAGCGCCCGACGCCCACCGCGGCGGGACGCCGGGACCGCGACACCCCCCCGTGGCACAGCCGGTCCGGCGGTCCGCCCCCGGACGCGGACCGGGCGGGTGAGCGCGACGCGGGCGCGCCACGGCGAGAGACCCACCCCGCGGGGAACAGCCGCTCGGCGTTCAGGCCCTGCCGATCGACCCGCCGGGTTAGGGCGGCCTTCCCCCCGTCAGGCGATCTCCTCGATCAAGCCCTCGACGAGGGTCCTGATCTCTTCGCGAATCGCGCGGACGGCGTCCACACCCTGACCGGCCGGGTCGGCGAGATCCCAGTCGAGGTAGCGCTTGCCGGGGAAGACGGGGCAGGTGTCGCCGCAGCCCATCGTGATACAGACGTCGGACGCGCGGACCGCGTCGGCCGTGAGCGTTTTCGGCGCCTCGGCGGAGATGTCGATGCCGACCTCGGCCATCGCCTCGACGGCGGCGGGGTTGACGGCGTCGCCCGGGTCCGACCCGGCCGAGCGGACCTCGACGCGGTCCCCCGCCAGGTGGGCCAGCCATGCGGCGGCCATCTGAGAACGGCCGGCGTTGTGGACGCAGACGAACAGGACAGAGGGTTTGCCGGGCATCAGGAGACCACTCCTCCTCACGAATTCGATCAGGGGCCGCTTACATCAACCCCTACTGACATCAGCGATGACTGACGTGTGAGAGTATCAGTCCATGATGACTTCAGTCGACGCTGATGTGGTCCGGGTCCTGGGTGATCCGCTGCGCATGCGGGTGGTCGCCCTGCTGGCCCGGGAGACGCTCTGCATGTCGCACCTGGTCGAGGAGACCGGCGCCAAGCAGACGAACCTGTCCAACCACATGAAGGTCCTGCGCGAGGCCGGCCTGGTGGACACCGAGCCGTGCGGCCGGTTCACCTACTTCAAGCTGCGCCCCGAGGTACTGGCCTCGGTGTCCGCGCGGTTCGCCGAACTCGCGGAGTCCGCCCGTACCGCCGTCGGGAACAAGAGGGCCTGCCCGTGACCTCCACCGAGCCCACCACCGCCCGTCCCACACCGGAGGCCGGCGGCGACTCGATCGCCGGGAAGCTCTCCACCCTCGACCGCTACCTCGCGGTGTGGATCCTCATCGCCATGGCGGTCGGCCTGGCACTGGGCCGCCTCGTCCCCGGGATGAACGACACCCTCGCGAAGATCGAGGTCGGCGGGATCTCCCTGCCGATCGCGCTCGGGCTGCTCGTGATGATGTACCCGGTGCTGGCCAAGGTCCGCTACGACACGCTCGGCACCGTCACCGGCGACCGCCGGCTGATGGTGTCCTCGCTGGTCGTCAACTGGCTGGTCGGCCCCGCCGTCATGTTCGCCCTGGCCTGGACCTTCCTGCCCGACCTGCCCGAATACCGCACCGGCCTGATCATCGTCGGCCTCGCCCGCTGCATCGCCATGGTCATCATCTGGAACGACCTCGCCTGCGGCGACCGCGAAGCCGCCGCCGTCCTCGTCGCCCTGAACTCGGTCTTCCAGGTCCTGGCCTTCGGCGTGCTGGGCTGGTTCTACCTCGACCTGCTGCCGCGGTGGCTCGGCCTCGGTGACGGACAGGGCCTCGACGTCCCCGTCTGGCACATCGCCCTCAACGTCGTCGTGTTCCTCGGTGTCCCGCTGCTCGCCGGATTCCTCACCCGGCGTATAGGCGAGAAGAGAACGGGCCGCCGGTCCTACGAGCAGAGGTTCCTGCCGAAGATCGGCCCCTGGGCCCTGTACGGCCTGCTGTTCACGATCGTCGTCCTCTTCGCCCTCCAGGGGAAGACGATCACCTCGCAGCCGCTCGACGTCGGCCGGATCGCCCTGCCGCTGCTGGTGTACTTCGCGATCATGTTCTTCGGATCCTTCCTGCTCGGCAAGCGCCTCGGGCTCGCCTACGACCGCACGAGCACCCTCGCGTTCACCGCCGCGGGCAACAACTTCGAACTCGCCATCGCCGTCGCCGTCGCCACCTTCGGCGTCACCTCCGGCCAGGCCCTCTCCGGCGTCGTGGGCCCCCTCATCGAGGTACCCGTCCTGATCGGCCTCGTCCACGTCGCCCTCGCCTGGCGCGGGAAGTTCGCTCCCCACGCCGTCACCACCCCCGGAAGGGAACGCTGACGCACTGCCTGGAATGCCACGCCGAAGGAGCGGAGAGCCGAGCCGTCGCGGGCACGGGTCGAGTCGAGTCGAGTACCTGACCGATCACGAGCAGCGCTACGGCCCGCCCGTCCAGCGCCCGGTCCGGGTCCGGGCCGTACGCCGCGACGGGTCGCGACCGCGGGTGGAGACGGACGCCGGGCCCTGGTCGACACCGCGACCGCCCGGCGCCCTGGAGGAAGGGCGCGCCGACAGCGGTGGTGACGCCTCGCGCCGACAGCCGTGGTGACGCCTCCCCCCGGCGGCATCGTGGCCGTTCCGCCGACCTGCCGGTCCACCGGGCACGGGACGCGGGACTGCTGGAGGCGGGAGTACGGGACGCGCGGCCGATGTCCGAGCGGCTCGTGCGGGACGGCGTCCGGTGGTGCGGCGGCACGGCCGCGCACACGGCGCTCCGATGCACCGGCTTCCGTCCGGCCCCGTCCCACCTGGCCCCGCTCGGCCCGCGCGGAAACCGGGGGCGCATCGCCACCGACAATGCCCGCGCGGGCCGGCAGACCACAACTGCCCCTGCTCGGCTACGGCGACTGGACGGGCCCGGCCTGCGCCACCCTCATCGGCATGGGACGCCCGGCCCGGGACACCGCCGCGCGCGTCGCCAGGCTTCTCGGCAGCTGACCTCCACGGTCCTGGACGGCGCCAGGGCCCTCTTTCTCCCCCTCCACCTCGGACGCGCGCTGCCGTTCAGCGGCCCTCGGCCACGGACCGGAGGTCGAGCATGGCGGACATCGCGGCCACGACGGACGGGGCGACCTGGTAGTAGACCCAGGTGCCACGCCGCTCGGACGTCAGGAGCCCGGCCTCGCGGAGCTTCTTCAGGTGGTGGGAGACGGTCGGCTGGGAGACGCCGACGTCCTGGATGTCGCACACGCACGCCTCGCCTCCTGGATGCGAGGCGATCTTGGAGAACAGGCGCAGTCGCACCGGGTCGGAGAGCGCCTTGAACATCACGGCCATCCGCTCCGCGTCCCGCGGGGTCAGCTCCCCTGCCGTGAGGGGCGGGCAGCACGGCACGACCACTTCCTCCGCGTCCAGGACCGGCCGCTCCGCACCCTTGAATTTCGACATATGTCTATGTTGACACCCATCAATACCGGTGGCAAGGTCCCTATATAGACAGTGATCGAAACAGCGGCCGGACGTGCCGCCTCTCTCCCGGAGGACATCACCCCATGACCACCACCACCCCGGACCTGCCGGTCGTTGTCATCGGCGCGGGTCCGGCCGGTCTCGCCGCCGCCGCCCACCTCGTCGAGCACGGCCTGCGCCCGCTCGTCCTGGAGGCCGGGCCCGCCGCCGCCACCGCCGTACGGGAGTGGGCGCACGTACGCCTCTTCTCGGCCTGGGGCGAGGTCGTCGACCCGGCCGCCGAGAAGCTGCTGGCTCCCACCGGCTGGACCCGGCCCGACCCGGACACCTGCCCCTCCGGCGGGGACTGGGCCGAGCAGTACCTCCAGCCGCTCGCCGACGTCCTCGGCGACCGGGTACGACTCGGCGCCCGGGTCACCGGCGTCTCACGCGCCGGCCGCGACCGGATCGTGGACGCCGGCCGGGACGAGCAGGCGTTCGTCGTGCACGTCACCCACGCCGACGGACGTGAGGAGCGCGTCTTCGCCCGCGCCGTCGTCGATGCCTCGGGCACCTGGTCCACACCGTCCCCGGCGGGCGGCAGCGGTCTGCCCGCCCTCGGCGAGAAGGCCGCCGCCGACCGGATCACCTACCGCGTCCCCGACCTCAGGGACCCGGCCGTCCGCGCCCGGTACGCGGGCAGGCGCACCGCCGTCATCGGCTCCGGTGCCTCCGCCTTCACCGCGCTCGCCGCCCTCGCCGGCCTCGCGAAGGACGAACCCGGCACACACACGGTGTGGCTCCTGCGCCGCGGCATCAGCGGTTCCACCTTCGGCGGCGGCAGCGCAGACCAGCTTCCGGCGCGCGGCGCTCTCGGCCTGGCCGCGAAGGCCGCCGTGGACGACGGCCACGCCGACGCCGTCACCGGCTTCCGCACCGAGGCCGTCGAGCGCGCCGGCGACGGCCGCGTGGTCCTGGTCGGCGAAGACGGCCGGACGACGGCCCCGGTGGACGAGGTCGTCGTCCTCACCGGAACGCGCCCCGACCTCTCCTTCCTCTCCGAGATCCGCCTGGGCCTCGACGAGCGCCTCCAGGCGCCGACCGAGCTGGCCCCGCTGATCGACCCCAACCAGCACTCCTGCGGCACGGTCTACCCCCACGGCCACGGCGAACTCTCCCACCCGGAGACAGGGTTCTACCTGGTCGGCATGAAGTCCTACGGCCGCGCCCCGACGTTCCTGGCCGCAACCGGTTACGAGCAGGTGCGCTCCGTCGCCGCCGCGATCGCCGGTGACCTGGAGGCCGCCGACCGCGTCGAGCTGGTCCTCCCCGAGACCGGGGTCTGTGGCGGGGCCGGTCTCTTCGACGACGCGGCGGCCGCCCGGACCGACGCCACAGGCTGCTGCGCGGCGCCGGAACCGGCCCTGGTGAGGCTCGGCGTCGGCGCACCGGCCGACGCCGAGGTCGCCGACGTGGCTGCGTCGGACGGCTGCTGCGGCTCGTGACCGGCCCCGACATCCCCGCGTACGGGGCGGCGACCGGAACGGGGGTCCGGGCGCGGCCCCGCGCCGCGCTCTCCGCCCGGCGGCGCGCCTCGGCCGGACCGGCTTCGCACGCCTGGGCGGGCAGCGACCGGCCGGACGAGGTCCTCAGAACCACGGGTCAGGTGCCAGGGTGCGCCTGGGTGCGCAGCGACCAGGTACGACCGGTGCAGCCGGAAGGCAGAGGCGGAAAGCGGTGGCCCTTCACGTCCGTACTCCAGTGGTGTCCGGCACCGCAGTCGCACGCGTAGATCCCGCTGTCCGGCACGACCTCACCCGGCCGCCATGACATCTCGTTCTCGCTCATACTCCCTGTCTACGACCTTCCAGGGCGGTCCGCGACCGGTGTCCCCCGGCCTTCCCGTCTCCAACCGGTCAAGCCACCCGGCCACCCGCCCTGGCGGGCACGCGGTCGTCGCACCCGGCCATCAGCGGCTCGGTCCCGCCGGGCCGCGGACTGGAGCGACTGGTGAACGAGGCGTCAAGAAGTGTGCGTCAAGGGGCCGTTGAAGCAGCGCGCCGCAGCTCGCGAGGGGTGTCAGTGGCGTCGGTTACGGTGCGGCGACATCGCCCCTGGTGAGCGGGGGAAGTCGTACACCACATGCACAACCCGTGACGGCTGCGACCCGATCGACCACCGCACGCTGTGCCCTGCCGGAGCCGGGCTGGTGGTGTTCGAGTCCTGTCCCCGCATCGGCAGAGCGCACGGCCCAAGGCGTACCACTACAGGGACGGCCGGGTGTCCTCCCGTATCGACTACGAGAACCCCGAGTATGTCGGGGACCTACGGGCCCAACGAGCTGGTGTCCGTCATCACGGCCGCCGGGCCGGACCACGAGGACCCGTCCCACGAGCAGCATCTGACTCGACTGATCTGCGGCCACTCGGAAGCCGCCTCCGCCGGACCGCGACACCCTCACGGTGGACCGCGACCTCATAGCCTCCTCCCTCCAGCGGCTTGTCACGCAGCCTCGGCTGGGTCATCGGTCCCCGACCGGACCGGTGAGTCGGGGGAGAGGCAGCGCAGGGCCGCAAACTCGGCCTCGATCCAGTCCGACCGGGAACCGCAGATCGGCAGGAGGACCAGCCCGATGTCGCTGTCGGCTGGTCCTCGCCGGGCTGCACCCGCACGGTGACGTCCTTGGCCGTCTGCCCCCGGGCGGACGTCAGCACCACGACCGCCCGGCGGAGGTGCACCGGGTCCTTCACGGTCCGGCCGGCCCGCCGCGGATCCCGGCCCTTCAGCGGCCCGGCCTACCGGGCTCGGGCCGCCTGGCGGGCGGGGACGCTCGCACGGGCGAGGACGGACAACTCGAACGGGCGGAGCACGTCGGTACGTACCCACTCCGCGGGGCCGATCGTCTCGCGGTGCCGGGCCTACGCGACCGGTCAGTAACCGCGAGGCTGGGGTGCGGCGCTCAGGGGTGTGCGGGTTCCGCCTCCACAGGGGCCGGGTCGGCGTCGTCGTCGGTGGACCGGATGGGGGTGGAGGGGATGAGCAGGGAGGCCAGGAGCCCCAGAGCGACGAAGGCCGCCGCGATGTAGCCGCCGAGTACGACACCGTCGGTCATCGCGGCTCGCGCGGCCTCGGCCACAGGGGCGGTCTGCGGATGGTCGGCCAGGGGGCCGATGGCGGCCCCGGCGCTGTCGGTGACCACGCTGGTGAGCTTGTCGGACTGCGCGGCGGAGAGGCCCGCATCGGCGAGACGGCCGTGCAGCTTGGTGCCGAGCGTGGTGAAGAACACCGTGGTCAGAAGGGCGATGCCCATGGCGGAGCCCAACTGACGGAAAGCGCTCTGGACGCCGGACGCCTGGCCGGAGCTGTGCTCCGGGACATCGTTGAGGACGACGTTGGTGACCTGGGCAGTCGCGAAACCGACACCGATGCCGTACAGGAACAGCACCAGCGAGACCGGCCACCATGAGCTGTCCGGCGAGGCGACCAGTCCGATGCCGGCAAGCCCGACGACCTCCAGAGCCAGACCGACACGGAGCATGGCGAGCGGGGTGACCTTGGCGGCCATGCCGAAACTCGCACCGCTGGCGACGAAACTGCCGATGGCGACGGGTACAAGGGCGAGACCCGCCTGCAAGGCGCTGTAGCCGAGCGTGAACTGCAGCCACAGCGGAAGCACCGCGACGATGCCGAACTCGCCGATTCCGATGATCAGGGTCGCGATGTTGCCGCCCCGGAACGAGGAGATCGAGAACAGGCTCACGTCCATCAGCACCTTGGAGCTGTCCCCGCTCCGGCCGAGGGACAACTGGCGCCGGACGAAGACGCCCATCGCGAGGACGGACAGCACCAGGGCCACAAGGACCGGCGACGGTCCGCCGTCCCACGTGAGGCCGAACAGCTTCAGGGGGCGAATGCTGACGAACCAGCCGTAGGAACGCCCCTCGACGAGACCGAATGCGAGCAGACCGAGACTGATCACGGACAGCAGACCGCCGGGTACGTCGATACGCCCGCGAGTGCGGGGCGAGGGCGCGATGCACAGCAGGACGCCGGCGACGACGAGCACCGAGAGAGGCACGTTGATGCCGAAGGCCCAGCGCCAGGAGACGTGCTCGGCAAGCCACCCGCCGAGCACCGGACCGAGCGCGGCGGCCGCACCGATGGTTGAGCCCCAGACGGCGAAGGCCTGCCCGCGCGCCTTGCCGGTGAAGGTCGCCTTCAGCAGAGACAGCGACGTCGGCAGGAGCATGGCCGCGCTCGCCCCCTGCAGGAAGCGGGCCAGGATGAGCAGGCCGCTGCCGGGCGCCAGTCCGGCGAGGACGCTGGTCGCGCCGAACAGTACGGCGCCGATGACGAAGACCCGGCGGGCGCCGAAGATGTCCGCGAGCCGGCCGGTCAGCAGCAGCAGCGCCGCGAAGACGATGGCATAGGACTCCTGGACCCACTGCGCCTGGGCCGAGGTGGCGTCGAGGTCTTCGACGAGCGAGGGGACGATCACGTTGACGATCGTGGTGTCCACCACGATCAGTGCCACCCCGAGCGCGATGGCGATCAGGCCGAGCCAGCGGCGGGTGGGGGACGGGCTACGCATCCCAGTTCCTTCCATGGTGGAATTATTCCATCCTAGAATTATGCTGGTGTCGGTAGATTGTCAAAGCGAGTCGGCAGTTCGGACGGCAGAGGCGACGGGAAGGCGGCAGCACATGGCGGGGAAACCGGTGTCTGGCAGCGTCGTGACGCAGCGGGAGCAACTCCTGGAGGGGCTCAGGGCCTACGGCGTCCAGTACAAGGAGTTCAGCCACCGCTTCGCCGCCTGGCTCGGCCTGCACTCCACCGACGCCGTCGCGCTGCTGGAGATCCTCGCCGCCGAAGAACGCGACACCCCGCTGTCCCCCGCGCGGCTCAGTGGCCGGATCTCGCTGTCCCCCGCCGCTACCACCGCACTCCTGAACCGGCTCGAAGAGGCCGGACACATCGTCCGCAGCCGCGAGAACACCGACCGCCGCGTCGTCACGCTGCGCGGCAGCGCTCACATCCAGGAACGCGCCGACGCCTTCTTCACCCCGCTCGCTGAACGCCTGGACACGCTGCTGGCCGAGTACCCGCCCGAGCTGCTGAACCAATTCGAGACACTGCTCTCGGACCTGCGTGACGCCATGGACATCCAGCTCGCCCAGCGGGACCCGCACAGCTGACCGTCGGGAGAGGTCCCGGGGGTCGGCCGCCGTGCGGGAGTGGCGCCGGGAGGCGGGCACGGGGGCCCAACACGTCAGGCGGCACGGTGGCGACGTCGCCTCCACCAGGTCCTCACCGGTGCGCGACGGCTGGTGCGGATACGTGGGGACGGTGGTGCCACGAGTGTGACGTGCACCCTCTGACCTGGAGGTTCCTACACCTTGCAGACGGTTCGGAGCCTGTGTGGATGCCCGGTAAACTCCGGACACGTGACTGCTGTGTCTGCGAAGCCTCGCATCCCTAATGTCCTGGCCGGCCGCTATGCCTCCACGGAGCTGGCCGTCCTCTGGTCCCCCGAGCAGAAGGTGAAGCTGGAACGCCGGCTGTGGCTGGCGGTGCTGCGCGCTCAGAAGGACCTCGGGATCGAGGTGCCGGACGCCGCGCTGGCCGACTACGAACGGGTGGTCGACCAGGTCGACCTGGCCTCGATCGCCGAGCGCGAGAAGGTCACGCGGCATGACGTGAAGGCCCGGATCGAGGAGTTCAACGCCCTCGCCGGCCATGAGCAGGTACACAAGGGCATGACCTCCCGGGACCTGACCGAGAACGTCGAGCAGCTGCAGATCCGGCTCTCGCTGGAGCTGGTGCGCGACCGTACCGTGTCGGTCCTGGCACGCCTCGGCAGGCTGGCCGCCGAGTACCGCGAGCTGGTCGTCGCGGGCCGCTCGCACAATGTGGCCGCGCAGGCCACGACACTGGGCAAGCGCTTCGCGACCGCCGCGGACGAGCTGCTGGTGGCCCACGGACGACTGGAAGACCTGCTGGACCGGTATCCGCTGCGCGGCATCAAGGGCCCCGTGGGTACGGCGCAGGACATGCTGGACCTGCTCGGCGGCGACGCCGACAAGCTCGCGGACCTGGAGCAGCGCATCGCCGGGCACCTCGGCTTCGCGCACTCCTTCACCTCCGTCGGCCAGGTCTACCCCCGCTCCCTCGACTACGACGTGGTGACGGCGCTGGTGCAGCTGGCCGCCGCGCCCTCGTCGGTCGCCAAGACGATCCGGCTGATGGCCGGGCACGAGTTGGTGACCGAGGGCTTCAAGCCGGGCCAGGTCGGGTCGTCGGCGATGCCGCACAAGATGAACACCCGCTCCTGCGAGCGTGTGAACGGCCTGATGGTGATCCTGCGCGGCTACGCGTCGATGACCGGCGAGCTGGCGGGCGACCAGTGGAACGAGGGCGACGTGTCCTGTTCCGTGGTCCGCCGGGTGGCGCTTCCGGACGCCTTCTTCGCGTTCGACGGGCTGCTGGAGACCTTCCTCACCGTGCTCGACGAGTTCGGTGCGTTCCCCGCGGTCGTGGCGCGCGAGCTGGACCGTTACCTGCCGTTCCTCGCGACGACCAAGGTTCTGATGGCGGCGGTGCGGGCCGGGGTCGGCCGCGAGGTCGCCCATGAGGCCATCAAGGAGCACGCGGTGGCCTCGGCGCTGGCGATGCGGGAGCAGGGCGCCGAACGCAACGAACTGCTGGACAAGCTGGCGGCGGATGCCCGTATCCCGCTCGACCGACCGCAGTTGGACGCCCTGATGGCGGACAAGCTCTCCTTCACCGGTGCCGCGGGCGACCAGGTCACCGCGCTGGTGTCGCGGATCGAGAAGATCACCGAGGAGTACCCGGAAGCGGCCGGCTACACGCCGGGGTCGATCCTCTGACGTCCCCTTCCGCTGTCCGATGACTCCCGAGGAGCTCCAGGCCGCCCGTGACCGCGTCGTGCCCGACGTGGCCACGGGCGGCTTGCGCGTGCTGTTCTGCGGCATCAACCCGAGCCTGACGACCGGCGCCACCGGCCACCATTTCGCCCATCCCGGCAACCGGTTCTGGCCGGTGCTGCATCTGTCGGGTTTCACGCCGAGGCGGCTTCGGCCGGCGGAGCAGGACGAGCTGCTGGGATACGGGCTGGGCATCACCAACGTGGTGGCCAGGGCCACAGCCAGGGCGGACGAGCTGAGCGCGGAGGAATACCGCGAGGGCGGGCGCACGCTCGCGGCGAAGGTGGCGGAGTGGGGGCCCCGCTGGCTCGCCGTCGTCGGCGTCACCGCCTACCGCACCGCCTTCGGCGAACGCCGTGCCCGCATCGGCCCCCAGGAGCGTTCCATCGGTGGAGCTCGCGTCTGGGCACTGCCCAACCCGAGTGGTCTCAACGCCCACTGGACGGTGGCGACGATGGCGGACGAGTACGCCCGGCTGCGAGCGGCAGTCGACCAGGACCTGTCCGGCTGAGGCTCCCGGCCCCGTCACCGAATCAGATGCCGCGCTGGGCGGAGGCGGGACCCCGGTGGCGCGCGTTCGCGACCGGCAGCCGTGGTCAAGGCGGGTCGACCACCGTCACCAGCACGCTCATGTCGGACCCGGGGTCTTCACCGTCGGGGTGGAACGCCACGGCGATCCACCGGTCCTCTATTCGCCACATCGCGAGATACGCGCCACGAGCGACCGCGTCGGCCCAGGGTTGCGGTGTCTCCTCCCCCGCGAGCATCCGCTCCCGCGCGCTCCACAGACTGACGGCCTGGGGTTCGCCCCAGCGCAGTGTGAGCAGTGCGATCAGCGCATCGTGTTCTGCCCGGCACTGCGCCCGCCGTTCCACTCGCTCCGCCTCGTCGCCGTCACACAGTGCCTCCTCCCCGTGCAGGTACACGGTGTGGTACCCGGGGCCGCTGGCCCCCGAGCCCGACGCGGTGCGTTCCGAGGGGAACTCCCTGGCGCGTATCCCGTCGATGAGGCGGAGGTGATGTGCCGTGGTCATGCCGTCAGTAAACCCTCTCCCACTGACATATGGCCCTCGCCGGGGTCAGGAGGGACGTCCTGGGATCATCGGCACGGCACGGTCCTGGGCCACTTGTCCTGTGTCGTCCAGGGCCTTGTCCCTTGAGCACCTCCCCCAAAGGGCGGCCCCTTTCTTCAGCGAGTCCCCTGGAGTCAGGCCAGATACCGACACCAGCCCGACCAGGTGGCCCGATGAGTGTCGGGCGAGGAGTTAAATCGAAGGAGGAAGAGGAGGAGGAGCGAGACTTGACCGGCCGGCCGGGGCGTCGGCCACAACGGCCTTTCCAGCGGCGGTCATTCGTGCGGCCGCCCTTCAGGCGTCCCTGGTGCGGACGGCCCACCAGCCGACCAGCAGGGCGAGCCCCGCCCAGGCCCCGGTCACCGCAAGGCCCGTCCACGGCCCAAGACTCCCTTCCGTCGTCTGGTGGAGGACCAGCTGTCCGGCGCGGTCCGGCAGGTACTGAGCCGCCCCTCCCGCGACGTCTCCGACCACGAAGGACACGATCAGCACGAACGGTACGAGAAGCGAAAGCACTGCAACCGCGCTCCGCAGCAGCGCCGTCAGTCCTGCCGCCGCCAACGTCATCAGGGCGAGGTAGATACCGCCCCCGACCACCGCGCGGAGAGCCCCGCTCTCCCCCAGGCCGACCGCGTACTCACCCATGAACGCCTGCCCGACCACGAAGGTGCCGAGGCTGGTGATCAGCCCCGTCCCCACGGCGAGACAGCCGATCACCGACATCTTGGCGGCGTAGAAGAGGTCACGGTTCGGGACGGCGGAGAGGGATATCCGCAATGCGCCGTTCAGGAACTCGGCCGACATGGCAGTGGCACCGAAGCTGATCGCTGCGATCTGCCCGAAGTTCAGGGCGTAGAAGGCGAAGAAGAGAGAGTCGTTGTCCGGCTTGTCCGCCTCGGCCTGCCCCAGGGTCGGGAACACGAGCAGAGTGACAAGCAGGGTGGCGGCGAACACCGCTATGAGTGAACCGGAGACTGACCGCACCGATCTGACCTTGATCCACTCCGAGCGCAGGACGGCAGTTGTCGACATGTTCACGTGGTCAGTCCTTCTCAGGTGTCGTGGAAGCATGAGCGGCGAACTGGGTCTCGTTCGCGGTGAGGGCGAGATAGGCCTGTTCCAGAGTCGGTTTCAGGTCCATGAGTTCGAGCAGGGGGATCCCTTCGGAGGCCGCCAGGGGGCCGACTTCTTCAGCTCCGACTCCGGCGACCGTCCAGCACCCGTCATCGCCCTGTACCGGCGCGTGTCCCCGGCGGATCAACGCTTTCCGTAGCCGGGCGGGTTCGGTGGTACGGAGGCGGACACCGGGGCCGCTTCGTGAATCGAGGAAATCCTCCATCGGCAGATCGACGAGCAGCCGTCCCTTTCCGAGGACGACGAGATGGTCGGCGAAGGAGGAGGTCTCGCTCATCAGATGGCTGGAGACCAGAACGGCGCGACCCTCCCTGGCCAGCCTCCGCATCAGCTCTCGGATCCAGACGATGCCTTCGGGATCCAGCCCGTTGGACGGCTCGTCCAGCATCACGACGCCCGGATCACCGAGCAGGGCGGCGGCGATGCCGAGCCGCTGGCGCATGCCGAGGGAGAAGGTCCTGATACGCCGGCCGCCGACCGTTCCCAGGCCCGATTCTTCGAGCATCTCCTCCACTCTGCTTCGGCCTATGCCGTTACTCGTGGCCAGCGCCGCCAGGTGGTTGCGCGCGGTCCTCGAACCGTGCGCCGCCTGTGCGTCGAGCAGTGCGCCGACGCTGTGCAAGGGCTTGCCGAGGCGGGTGTAGGCCCGCCCTCCGATCGTGGCCGTGCCGGAGGTGGGCCTGTCCAGCCCGAGAACGAGACGCATGGTGGTCGACTTTCCGGCTCCGTTGGGGCCGAGAAAGCCCGTCACGCGGCCGGGGCGCACACTGAAGTCGAGGTGGTCCACGGCGCGGGTCGCCCCGTAGTCCTTGGTGAGTCCGTGAACTTCGATGCTGTTCATGAGTGCAGCCTGGCTGCCCGGCCCCGCTCGCGGCCTCCCCCACCGGAGGGGATCGTCTCCCCCGCTCGGGGGAGCCGCTCGGTGCCGCCTCGCTGGCACGATGGCCGGCATGCGCCGCTTCCTCCGACCGCTGGCCCTCTCGGCCACGTACAGTCGCTGGCTCCATCTGCTCGTTCCGGGCGCGGGCGTCAGTGTGTGGCTGTTCATCTCCATGGACACACCGTGGATGCCTCTTCTCTTCGCCGTGCCCGCCGGTCTGGTTCCCGCGATGAGACTCGCCGAGGGGGTCCAGGCGCAGTACCTCCTCACGCCCGGGGAGCGCGGGCACCCGGAAGCCGCGATCGCCACCGCGTCTTCCGCGACATGGTGGGACCGCTGGCGCACGGTGGCCTGGCTGGAGGTGCGGTTGCTGCTCGCCGCGGTGGCGGGCTTCGCCACAGTCAGCCTCTCCGCGACCGCTGTCGTTCTCGTCCGGGCCTCGCTCGGTTCGGAGAGCGGCGACCAGTGGCTGGCCCGGGGCATCGAGGCAGGCTGGTGGTGCGCTCTGCTCGCACCCGTACCACTCGTCCTGCTGCTCGGGGTCGTCGTGGTGTGCGGGAACCTCGTGACCGCTGCCGCCCGTCAGTTGCTCGGCCCGTCACCGATGGAACGGATGACCGCGCTGGAGGTACGCACGGAGCAGCTTCTTGAGCGCAACCGCATCGCGCGCGAGCTCCATGACTCGATCGGGCACGCGCTCACGATCGCGGTGGTGCAGGCCGGAGCCGCCCGTACGGCGAACGACCCGGTCTTCACCGCGCGGGCGTTGGCGGCCATCGAGGAGACGGGCCGCCACGCGCTGGACGATCTTGAACGGGTCTTACGGGTACTGCGGGAATCGGAATCTTCCGTGTCGAGCCGCCCGACGCTGGCCGAGGCCGACCGGTTGCTGGACTCGGCCCGCGACTCAGGCGCCGTGATCGACGCCGAGGTGTCCGGCCCGCTGACGCTGGTTCCCCGCCCGGTCTCCCGCGAGGGGTATCGCATCCTCCAGGAGTCCCTGACCAACGTGCTGCGTCATGCCGGCTCCGTCCCCGTACGGGTGAGAATCGGCGTCGCGGACGGTCGGCTGGAGCTGGAGGTCGTCAACCCCCTTTCTCAGTCGGTGCGTGGACCGGGGTCCGGAAGTGGCCTGCGCGGCATACGTGAGCGGGCCGCCCTGCTGGGGGGAAGCGCCAAGGCAGGTCGCTACGGGAGGAACTGGATGGTGCGTGTGAGCCTTCCGCTCGACCGCATACCCTGACCGGATGGCGGTATCCGTTCTCCTGGTCGACGACGAGCCTCTGGTGCGCGCGGGGCTACGTGCGGTTCTGGAGGCCCAGCACGATATCCATGTGGTCGGCGAAGCCTCCGACGGCGCGGCGGTGATTCCCCTTGTCCGCCAACTGGCCCCGGATGTCATCGCGATGGATGTGCGGATGCCGTTGATGGACGGGATAGAAGCGACCCGGGCGGTGCTGCGTGCCGTGCCCCGGCCTCCGAAGATCCTGGTCGTGACCACGTTCGAGAACGACGAGTACGTGTACGAGGCACTGCGGGCCGGGGCCGACGGATTCCTGCTCAAGCGGGCCCGGCCCGCCGAAATCGTCCACGCGGTGCGGTTGGTGGCGGAGGGAGAGTCACTGCTGTTCCCCGCCGCAGTACGACAACTCGCCGCCGAGTACGGCACCAGCAAGGCCAGGGCCGCGATGGAGCGCGCGGCGCTCACCGACCGGGAGTCCGCGGTCCTCCGGCTGATGGCACGCGGGCTGTCCAACGCGGAGATCGCCGCCGAGCTCGTCGTCGGGGCGGAGACGGTCAAGACTCACGTGAGCGCGGTGCTGGCGAAGCTGGGGGCCAGGGACCGCACCCAGGCGGTGATCGCGGCCTACGAGTCGGGCTTCGTGTCACCCGGCTGACTCGGAGTCGCCCGCTTCGGTCAGCGTCTGCCGCACCACCGGCCCGCTCTCGGCCTGGCGGACCGGTGCGCCTCCCCTTACCCCCGTGTTACCCCCGTGCCTTGCCCCTGGGGCTCCCGCCCGTGCTTTCCGCCTGGCCCGTGTATCCGGCGGCTGTGGCGCGCGTCATCGCCTCACAGGCATGTGCCTCCGCATCCGTACCACTGGGCCTGCGTGAGGGCTTCGGCAGCGCCTCGCCGCTCAGGCCACCACGCGCGCTCACTCCGGGACCGCCCTCACGACCGACCCCGGGCGGCTCTGCCCGCGTCTTCCAGTGCCGCCTCGCCGCTCCGGTCCGGTCGGTCCCATCCGGTCCGGTCCCATCCGGTCCGGTCCCATCCGGTCCGGTCCGGTCCCATCCGGTCCGGTCCGCCGCGGTCCCGGCACCAGCCGGGCCGCAGCTCCCGGCCCGGCACGTACGTACCCGCACCGCACCGCACAGGCCGGCCCGGACAGCCGCACAGGGTGCCCCCAGGGGTCCGTAGCGGCGGCCGGCCGGCGGCACTCGCGCATAGCCGTCGGCCGCCCGCGCGGGGCGGTTCCGGATCTTTCGCGACGGCGGCGAAGGTCACCTCTCGGTACCGGCTTCGGGGGTCTGTCGCCCTAGGCCTGGGCAACGAGTACGATCCGCAGACACGCGCGCGACCTGGGAGGACACACGGTGGGCCGGCTGACCGGTGGGGACCCGTCTCTGCTGCGGCGGATCAATTCCGCGGTGGTACTGCATGCCCTGCGAGGGGCTCATTCACCGACTCTCACGGACTTGACGCGCATCACCGGACTCTCCCGTCCCACCGTCGAAGGCGTGGTCGAAGGACTCTTCGAGGCGGGCCTCGTCGTCGAGGCCGTACCCGAGGACGGCGCGGCCCGGCGGCAGGGCCGTCCTGCCCGGCGGTTCAGGTTCCGTGCGGAGGCCGGGTATCTGCTGGGCGTCGAGATCGGCTCACACCGGGTCTCCGCCCTGTTGTCCGGTCTGGACGGCCGGATCATCGGTGCGGGATCCCGGGAAGTCTGCGAGACCGCCTGCGCGGACGACAGGCTCGACCAGGTCAGAGCGGTGATCGCCGATGTGCTGCGGCGCACCGGGGTCGCGCGCAGCAGCCTGCGCGCGGTCGGGGTGGGCAGCCCGGGAATCGTCGAGGCGGACGGGACCGTGCGCCTCGGGACGGCGCTTCCGGACTGGACGGGCCTCCCGCTCGGTGAGCGGCTGCGCCGTTCGTTCCGGTGCCCGGTGCTCGTCGAGAACGACGCCAACGCGGCCGCGGTCGCCGAACACTGGAAGGGTGCCGCCACCGAGTCCGACGACATCGTGTTCGTCCTGGCGGGCTTGAGCCCGGGGGCCGGTTCGCTGATCGGGGGCCGACTGCACCGGGGGTTCGGCGGTGCGGCGGGTGAGATCGGGGCGCTGCACCTGCTGGGCCGTGATGTCACACCCGAACACCTGCTGTCCACCACGGACACTCCGCTGGACCCGCTGGACGAGCACGCCGTCGCCGCGGTGTTCGCCAAGGCGCGGCACGGTGACAAGGGCGCGCAGGCGGCCGTCGAGCGGTTCATCCAGCGGCTGGTGCACGACGTCGCGGCTCTCGCGCTGGCGCTCGATCCCGAACTGGTGGTGGTGGGCGGCTGGGCCGCCGGGCTCGACGGGGTGCTGGACCCGCTGCGCGACGAGCTGGCACGGTACTGCCTCCGCCCGCCCCGGGTGGCCCTCTCGCTCCTGGGTGAGGCGGCCGTGGCGACGGGTGCCCTGCGGCTGGCTCTGGACCACGTCGAGGAGCAGTTGTTCGCGGTGGAGCGAACAGTGACGGCCCGCCGCTGAGTGCGGCGGGCCGAAGGGGTGGCACGGTGCGGGAGCGCGGGACGCCGTGGGCGGGAGCTCGGCCTCATGCGAACGTAAGCTCGGCGCCGGGGACGCGCCTCGGCGCCCGTGGATGAACGGGGCCTCGGTGTCGTGCTGTCAGGAGGCCTGGCGTGTCTGCGCCTCGTCCTCGTGGCTGATCTCCAGTGTCCCGGAGTCACCGAAGGTGAGGCGGCACGTGTCCGCGCGGTAGGTCGCCACGGACACGGCCACGGTGCCGGAGGCGGCGAGGTAGCGCGTCGTGACCACGAGGACGGGTGCGCCCGGGAGCCGGTCCAGCTCCTTGGCGTCGTCCGCGCGGGCCGATCCGAGCTCGACGGAGCGGTCCTGGCCGTCCAGTCCCAGGCGGTGCAGCTCGCGCAGGACACTCCGGGCCCGGGCGGGTCCGGACGGCACCTCGATCGCGGAGAGCTCAGGCACGGACGATGTCGGGACGTACAGGAGTTCCGCCGCGACGGCCTGCCCATGGGTGAGGCGGATGCGCCGCACCACGTGCACGGGGGCGTCGGCAACGATGTCAAGAAGGGCGGCGACCGACCCCGGCGCGGTCGCGGTGGTGCAGTCGACGGGCTGCCACGTCTCCCCCGTGCCGCCGCCGTCCGCCCAGTCCTGCTGTACACCGGCGACGGCGACCCTGACCCGCGGAGGGGCGACGGTCGTACCCACGCCTCGGCGCCGCTGCAGTCGGCCTTCCAGCTCCAACTGCTCCAGAGCCTGCCGCAGCGTGGCCCTGGCGACACCGAAACGCGCCGCCAGTTCACGCTCGTTGGGCAGAATCTCGCCCACCGCGAAGTCCGAGTCGAGCGCCTCACCGAGCACGGTCTTGAGATGCCAGTACTTCGGCTCCTGCACGGCTTCCAGCTGCGTGGTCCCCACCCTGTCCTCCGCAATCACCCGACGCCTTGTTCCGCGACGTTATTTATTAAAGGTCCTTGTCTTAACGTGACGACCTTAGGGCTGCCCACCACCTTGGTCAAGACCAATCCTCTCCCGGTGACGGAGCGAAACCACCATGTGCCGCAAAGCGTTCACAGGACGTTCGCGGTCCGGTGGCCCGGTGCGTCGCAACCCCCGCACGGGCGACCGCGTCCGGCGCGCGTCAACGGGCGAACTTCTGGATGGCGGCCGGCGTGACCGGGGTGAAGAAGTTGACGAGGTTGCCATCGGGGTCACGGAAGAGCAGCGACCGGTTGCCCCAGGGCATCGTGGTGGGTTCGTTGACGAAGTCGGACACGAATCCGGTCAGATTCCCGTGCACCCGGTCCACGTCGTCGACGAGGAACTCGATGATCACACTGTGGTTGTCCGCGGGGCGGGCGGAACCCGGGGCGAACAGGGGAACGGTGCGGGTACCGGCGATCGCGAGGGTGCCGCCGCCGGTGTCGAGTTCGGCGAAGTCCTCGGTGGCCCAGGTCGCCGGCACCCCTGTGGCCCGCTCGTAGAAGGCGACGAGGCGTGCGACGTCGCTGGTGATGATGCGGATCGAGACGAGGTCCATGGTGTTCTCCCAGGTTGGCGGAACCACTGCAGTTCGCAGGCTAGGACATATAGTGGACAGAATCGGTCCGGTATGCGCGTTAGGCTGTGCGCATGTCTCGACCAACCGGACGCGTGCTGATCCTCTTGGAGCTGCTGCAGACGGGCGGTATCCGGACCGTGGCCGAGCTGGCCGACCGGCTCGGCGTCGACGGCCGGACCGTGCGGCGCTATGTGGACCAGTTGATCGACCTCGACGTGCCGGTGGAGGCCGTGCGGGGCCGCTACGGCGGCTACCGGCTGGGCTCCGGATACCGTTTGCCGCCCCTCATGTTCAGCGATGACGAGGCGCTCGCGGTCCTGCTCGGCCTGGTCGCCGGCCGCCGCTCGGGGCTGACGACGACGGCGGGCACGGCCGGCGAGACGGCAGCGGCCAAGATCCGCAGGGTGCTGCCCGAGCGCGTCACCCGCAGGCTCGACACGGTCCTGGAATCCCTCGCGTTCACGGCTCCGCCCACCACCTTCGCGCATCCGGACGCCGAGGTCCTTCTCACCGTCGCCGACGCGGTCCGTCACCGGCGGCCGCTCTCGATCAAGTACACCGACCGACACGGCCGACGCGGCGAACGCCCGCTGCACGCCTACGGGATCGTCGCTCATGCGGGCCGGTGGTACGTCACGGGCACGGACCCCGAGATCGACGAGGACCGGACCTTCCGGCTCGATCGCATCGCAGGCGCGAGGACTCTGCCCGGCACGTTCGACGTACCAGCCGGACTCGACACCGCACAGCGCGTGGTGTCAGGGTTCGCCACGGCCGAGTACCGCTACGAGGTGACCTTGCGGATTCACGGGACCGTCGATCAGATCCGCGCGCGCCTTCCGGCCGGTGTCGCGAGCCTGGAGGAGGTGATGCCCGGGGTGGGAGCGGATCCGGCGGCCGAGGGTTGGCGGCGCGTCGAACTACGGGCGGAGAGGCTCGACTGGTTGCCACCGGTACTCGCCTCACTCGACCGGCCGTTCGTCATCGAGCGCCCCGCCGAACTGCGCGACCTCGTCGTCGCGCTCGCCGACCGCCTCGCGTCGAACGCCCGGCAGACCTGACACCCGACAACGTCCGTCAGACCCGCCAGGCAGACGTCACGGCTGTCGAGACGTCCCCCTGGACGAACGAGAGACCGGCCAGCTTGTCGGGGTTTCTTATGAGGTAGGCGTCCTGGACGACCCCCCTCGCGACCTCCACCTGGAAGACCGTGTCCGCCCTACCGTCGACGGTCAGCACGAGAGCGGGGCCGCCGTTGAGCTCCACGATCCTGGCCTCCATGCCCTCGGGCCGGTCCTGACCCACGGCGAAGAGGAAGCGGCCCACCTTGTCCGCGCTCTCGATGATCCGGCGCGGTGCCTTGGACTTGCCGCCGCTGTCACTGACCAGCCGCACGTCGGGGGCCAGCAGCGCGAGCAACCGCGTGAGGTCTCCTCCCGAGGCGGCGGCGAGGAAGCGCTCGGTGAGGTCGCGGCGGAGGGCGGGATCCACGTCGTACCGCGGTTTACGCTCCTCCACGTGCCGCCTGGCCCGGCCGGCCAGCTGCCGCACCGCGGCCTCCGACCGGTCGAGTGTCGTGGCGATCTCCGCGTACGGGAATCCGAACGCCTCACGCAGGACGAAGACGGCCCGTTCCAGCGGGGACAGTGACTCCAGGACCACCAGTACGGCCAGGGACACCGATTCGGCCAGCACGGCATGCTCCACGGTGTCCGGGACGGACAGGCCGTACGCGGTGACCACCGGTTCGGGCAGCCAGGGCCCGACGTACGCCTCATGCCTGGACCGCACGTGCCGCAGCCGGTCGATGGCCAGCCGGGTGGTGACCCGTACGAGAAAGGCGCGCGGCTCCCGTACGTCTTCGCGGTCCGCCGAGGACCAGCGCAGCCAGGCGTCCTGCACCACGTCCTCGGCATCGGCGACGCGCCCCAGCATGCGGTAGGCGACCCCGGTGAGGACGGCCCTGTGCTCTTCGAAGACATCGGTCACGGTGTCGGCAGTCACCGTTCCATCCCAGCCCACGTGCCGAACCGTGTCCAGCGGGAATCGCCGGAACCCGCCCGGTACTTGCACGGGTGGCTGCCCTCTGCTGGCCACGAGCAGCACAGCCCTCCGGCGCCTGGTCCCGGCGCGGTCGGACGAACCGCCCCCAGGTGACACGGCCCCAAGTGACACGGCCCACCGGGGTGACAGGGCCACCACGCGCTCGTTCGCGGCCGGGCCGGGCCCCGCCCCGTCATGGCACGAACGGGTCACGTCCGGCGTCCGGTTGACGCTGTCACACGGGATCGGGCGTCACGCGGTACCGCGCGGGGCGAGGCCCTCACGCGTCGCGGACCCGGGTACCGGTACCGGACGGCGACGCCTCAGCACGCCCGAACCGAGCGCCACGCCCACCCCCACAAGGAGGCTGCCGGCGCCCTGGGCCACTCCGTACGTCCCGGTTCCGGCCAGGGGCGCGGTGAGGGCGGCGGAGACCGGGATCAGCCCGGAGAACAAGGTGGCGCGCTCGGCACCGATCTGCCGCATTCCGCTGTACCAGCAGACGAAGCCGATCACCGTGACCACCGCCGCCTGCCACAGCAGGGCCAGTGCCTCCTGCCCTGTGGGCATACGCAGGAAGCCGTGACCGTCGAGCAGTACGCCGAGAAGGACCGATTCCGCGGCGGCGACGGCGCAGACCGTCGCCGACAGCAGTTTCGGGCCGAGCGGGCGCAGCACGGGGACCGCCAGGACCGCGAAGCCGACCTCGCCGGCGAGAGCCCCTGCCGAGAACACGATGCCCGGGAGGTCGGCCCGCCCCCACCCTTGAACGGTGAACGCTCCGGCGGCGACGAGACCGGCGGCGTACAGCACGGTCGGTGAGGGGCGGCGTCCGTCCAGCAGAGGGACCAGGACGCCCACCACGATGGGGGCGCATCCGACGAACACTCCGGGGACGGCCGGTTCCGCCGAGCGTTCCGCCGCCAGGACGGCCAGGTTGAAGCCGACCATGCCGATGGCGGCGAGCGCGGCGAGGCGGGCCCACTGCCGCCCGGTGAGCGTGCGCAGCAGCGCCGGATGCGATCCGTCCCGGGAGTGCAGCAGGGGAAGGAGCAGCAGTGCCGCGAGGCCGTAGCGCAGCGCCTGGCCTCCCGCGTACGGGTAGTCGCCGAGGACGCTGTTCGCGGTGAAGGAGGCACCGACCAGGGTGCAGGCGAGGGCCGCGAGCAGGGCCCCACGGAGCGGAGTGGCGTTCATGGAGGCGACGCTAGGGCGGTCGGCGGACCGGTTTAAGGTCCACTTCCATGACGTCTTCGGGGACCAATCCGCATGCCGGTGCCGACACGCAGGGGGAGCGCGCGCCCGTGCGCCCCGCCTGGGAACTGCTGCTGCCGGCCGCTTCGGCACCCGCGCGTCAGCGCGGGCGTGCGCTCCGGTCGGCGCTGCGCGAGGCGGTACGGTCGGGCCGGCTGCGGGCGGGGACGCGGCTCCCGGCGAGTCGTGAACTGGCCGCCGATCTAGGGGTGTCACGTGGGCTGGTGACCGAGGCCTACGAGCAGTTGACGGCCGAGGGCTATCTGCGCAGCGGCCGGGGCGCGGGTACCTGGGTGAGTGACGCGGTGCGCCCCTCCGCCCAGACACCGGCGCGTGACCGGGCTCCGCGTGCGCCGGGCGCACAGGTGGACTTCCGGCCCGGCACTCCGGACCTCTCCCTCTTCCCTCGCGGCGCGTGGGCGGCCACGCAGCGTGCGGTGCTGGCCCGGCTGCCGCACGCTTCCCTCGGGTACCCCGACCCTCGCGGCCTGCCGGAACTGCGTGAGGCACTGGCGGGTCTGCTGACCCGGCGCCGCGGTGTGGTGGCGGACCCCGAGCGGCTGGTGGTGTGTTCGGGGGTGGCACAGGCGACGACGTTGTTCGGGTTCGTGCTGCGGGGCCATGGCGTGGACACGGTCGGGGTGGAGGACCCTGGTAGCCCTCAGCACGCCTCTCTGTTCGCTTCGGCCGGCCTGCGGACCACACCGCTCCCGCTGGACGGTGAAGGGCTGGCACTCGCGCCGCTGTTCCACTCCGGCGTGCGCGCCCTGGTCACCACGCCCGCCCACCAGTTTCCCACCGGAATCGCGTACTCCGCCGAGCGGCGTGGCCGACTGCTCGACTGGGCCCGCGACACCTCCGGTGTGATCATGGAGGACGACTACGACGGGGACTTCCGGTACGACAGGGAGCCGGTGGGGGCGTTGCAGGGCCTGGACCCGGAACACGTCGTGTACACCGGGTCGGTGAGCAAGTCGCTGGCGCCCGGACTGCGACTGGGCTGGCTGATCGCCCCCGCGTCGATGACCGAGGAGATCGTCGACCGCAAGCGGACGATGGACCTGGGCAACCCCGCGGTGGATCAGGCGGTGCTCGCCGACTTCATCCGCCGGGGTGGCTACGACCGTCAGCTGCGGCGCTGCCAGCGGCTCTACCGGGAGCGCCGGGACGCTCTGGCCGCGGCCCTGACCGAGTATTTTCCCGGGACCGAGGTCAGCGGGATCGCGGCCGGGCTGCACATCATCGCCCGCCTGCCCCAACGGTTCGGTCCGGAGGCGGATCTCCTGCGTCGCGCGGCCGCCGCCGGCCTCGCGCTTCGCCCGCTCCGTGACTGCGTGATGGCGGCGTCGGGCCTCACGGCCAGGAGCGGGGCGGACGGGTCCGGGGCGTATGGGTCCGGCGACGGAACGGTTTCTCTGGTCCTCGGGTACGCGCACCTGGCGCCGGCCGAGATCACCCGCGGAATCCGACTGCTCTCCGAGGCGCCGCGCACGGGGTCAGGCGTCCGTACGGGCACCTGACCAGGGCGAACACATCACCGACGGAGACGTCGCAGCTCTACGGGCGGGTCAACACCTGGAGCCGGGGCCGGAACTGACGGTGCGACTCCGCGTAGAGAGCCCCGGTCCCGCTTCGTCGGGTCCTGCGACCGGGGCGCATCGCGCAGCAAGTGGGGGTACGCGGGAGCACAAAGGGTGCGGATGGGGCGTGGCCGGGGGCGCATCCGTGTCAGACGGAGGTCCGCAGGCGGTTTCCGGGCGGTGGAGGGGGCGGTGCGGCACGGCTTTGGCCCCGTCGTCCGAAGCCGTTGTCAGTGGTGGGTCCTACGGTCTTTTCCATGACCCGATCCGTACAGGCTTTGGCCTACTCACGCGCGTCCGCCCTGGAAACCTCGGGGGCCGGAGGCCAGTTGCTCGGTCTGGAGACCGCAGGTGGGCTGACGCCTCGCGGTGCCGAGGCGCATCCCCGGTTCTTCACCGGATTCCTCACGTCTCCGGGCATCGCCGCACGTGGACTCCTCGCCGTCGCCGATGTCGCGTCCGCGCGCTATTACCGGCAGACACCGGCCTCCTCCCTGGACCCAGTGGTGACGGGCAACGGCGACCGGCTGCGCTTCGAGTCGTTCTCCGGCTGCTGCGGGGTGTACGCGCGCCTCGACGTGCTGAGCGAAGGCCTCGACGGCGGCGGGACGGACCACGGGACGACGAACGTGGACATCAACCATCCGCTCCGTGAGGCGCTGTCACGGATAACGGCCGATGATCCGTTGCATCTGCGGGTGGGGCCCGACGAGATGGCCGTCACCACCATGGACGGCCCGTTGGTGGAGAAGAAGGTGCCGCTCCCGGACCGCTGGCTGCGGGGTTTCGCCGAGGCTCAGGTGGTCTCGGCAGGATTCGACCTGCGGGCGGAGCTTCCGGCCGACGAGGCCGTGCGGTTCCTGCGCACGCTGCCTCGCACGTCGGGCAACGCGTCCAGGGGCGCCCGGTGGGTCGTACCCACGGGGAAGGCCCTGCGGCCGACCACTCGGCCCGTGGCGGGCGCGGTCTGCCTGCCCGGACCGGAGCGGCTGGCCGCCCTCCAGCGGGTGCTTCGCCACGCGAGGGCACTGCGGGTGTACGGGCCGGTGGCCGACGGCACGGCCTCGGCGAGCGCCTGGGAGGTGGTGCTGCCGGGCATGCGGCTGACGCTCACCTTGTCTCCCGAGGCGTCGCGCGGGTTCTCGGGCGAGGGCAGGGTGCTGGAGGCACTGGCCACGGACGACGCCGCGTCGGACGCCGAGTTGGTGTCGGTACTGCTGGCCTGGGAGCCGCGGATCGAGCCTGCCGATCTGGCCGAGCAGGCCGGCCTGACGGTGGAGCGGGTGCGTGCGGCACTCACCCGGCTGGGGACGGCCGGGCGGGTGGGCTACGACCTCGCGGTCGCGGCGTACTTCCATCGGGAGCTGCCCTACGACGCGCGGCGGGCAGAGCGGCACAACCCGCGCCTGGTCGCGGCGCGCGGGCTCGCCGGTGCGGGGGCGGTCGTGATCGACGGGGCGACGGCCCTCGTCTCCTCCGGTGAACGCCGCTATCGGGTCCGGGACGGGGAGGGGACCCTCAGCTGCACCTGCCAGTGGTGGGCCGACTACCGCGGCCGCCGGGGCCCCTGCAAACACGCCCTGGCCGTGCGCATGGTCCGTCGTGGCGCGGCGGTCACCGGGGGTGCGCGATGAGCAAGCTCCTCACCGCCGTTCGGGCGGGCCGGAAGGAAGAGGCCGTGCGTGCGCTGGCCGACATGGACCGGGCCGCGCGCAAAGAGGCCCTCGCGGAGCTGAAGTCACTGCGCAAGGAGGCACGGGGCTGGGGGTGGTCGGAGCGCGCCACGGTCCGGCACGCTCTGCTCGTGGCCGGCGCCGGATGCCATACGGGAGCGGCCGCGTGCGCCGCCTGGATCGGCGGCCAGGACCTGCGGGACTGGTCGGGTACACCGTACGCGTTGCTCCTCGACGTACTGGCGGACCGGGACCCCGCCTGGCTCGGTGATCTCGCGCACCGGCTGGCGGCACGCCCGTCGGCATCGACCGAGTCCGACTACCGCCTGATCCAGGAGTTGGTGCGCATCGCACAGTGCCCCCTCCCGGTGACGGACGGGCTGGTGGGAGGGTGGGTCACCTCGGTCAACTCCGCCCGTTGGCAGGGCAAGGGACGGAGCCGCCTGGTGGACGTCCTGCGGGCCGAACCTCATGTCGCGACCCTGGCTACCGCGCTGTTCGAGGGAACCGAACCGCCCCCGGGTCTCTTCTGGTACGACAGGGCGGACATGGCCGACGACTGGCCGACCGCGCTGGCGGCCCTGGCGGGCGAAGGCGTGCTGGAGCGCCGTGCATTGACCGACCGGTCGGTGAGTCGGCTGCTGCGCGGTGGAAAGCCAGGTGATCTGCGGTTCTCTCTCACCATGGTGCGTGCGCTGGAGCTGACGGAGGACGAGGAGGCCGATCGCGTCGCCGACTGGATCGCCATGGCCTCGGACGGTGTCTCCGCCATCGCGGGGCACGCCCAGCAGGTGCTCGTCCGACTCGACGCGCGGGGTGCGCTGAGCACCCACGCTCTCGCGGACGTCTCGGCCTCGGTCCTGTTCCGTACGGAGAAGAAGCTGGTGCGGGCTCAGCTGGCCCTGCTCGGTGCGGCGCTGCGACGGGACGGTGCCACCGCCGGACAACTGCTGCCGGTCATCGCCGAGGCATTCGGCCATGAGGACATGGACGTCCGAGGGCGCGCGCTCAAACTGGTCGCCCGTCACCTGCCGGGCTCGACGCCGGCGTTGCGTGAGGATCTCGCGTTCGCGGCGGGACGGCTGGGCCCGATGCACCGGGCGGCCGCCCGCGACCTGTTCGGGGATCTGCTGGCCGACGAGGAGCCCTCGGCCCCGTACGAGGAGACGCTGCCACCCGTGCCCGAGCCGCGTCCTCTGGGTGCCGCCGCCTCGACGGTGGCGGAGCTCGTGGAGGAGGTGAGCGCACTGATCAAGTCACGGAGCCGTGAGGCGCCCTCCTTCGAGCGGGCACTCGACGGTCTGGTCCGCCACGCCCGCACGGACCGTACGGCCCTGACGGAGGCGCTGCGTGAGGCGCTCGCCGGAGTGTGGTGGCTCGACGATCAGCCACAGGACCGGGTGGACCGGTGGTTCGCCGCCGACCCGGGAGGCCTCGACGTCGTCGCGGCGGCACTGCTGGGTCGGATCTCCGGCGGGCCCGTGAAGAAGGGGCGTACCCGGCGGGCGGCGACGGGGACCTGCGCCCACGCCGCACTGAACGGCGTGCTGTACGCGCGGGTGTGGGAAGCCGCCGCCCTCCTGCCGACGGGACAGCTTCCTTTCCTGCTGGCGACGCCCACCTGGCACACGGGGGCACTGGAGCCGGCCGAGCTCGTCGAACGGCTGCGGACGTACCGGCACCTCGACGCCCGGCCCGGACCCGCCGACTTCGCGCAGGCGCTGCTGCGCGTCCGACGCTCCGGCACCGAGGCGGAGGCGGTGGAGGCCGCCCTGCTCGGCACGGAGGAGGGCGACCGGCTGGCGGCCTGGTTGCGCGCGGACGAACCCGTGGCCCGCGTGTGGCCGCACGGACTCGACAGCCACCTTCCCACCTCCGGCGACTGGTACGACCGCGGGGCACCGGGTGAGCGCTGGGTCCTGTTGTCCACGGGCGAACACCCCTTCCTGGCGACGGAGTTCCCCCGCGCCTTCCAGTGGCTGGGCCGCTCCCACCACCCGCGACTGAGTCCCTGCTACCACTGGACTCCTGGGCGCTCAGGACCCTGGTCGGCGGTGCTCCCTCAGGACAGCGAGGCCGTGGCCGCCTGGCTGATGCCCACCCTGCTGCACGGCACGGACGAGGGGATGCGGGGCGGGGCGTGGGCGCTTCCCGGTCTCGTCGAGGCCGGTGGCCCCCCGGGTGGTGAAGCCCTTCACCTGGCCTTGGCCTACGGGCTCGGGTCGCGTCATCCCGACGACCGGCTGTCCTCGGTGGACGCTCTGCTGATACTCGCCGCCCAGGACCGTCTGGACCCGGCTCTGCTCGGCCGGGAGCTGGCGGTGCTCATCGATCACGACCTGACAAAGGTGAACCGACTGGCCGACGCGGCCCGGACGGCCGCGACCACCGGTGCGTACCGGACGGTGCTCGAAGTCCTGTCGGCCGCGCTGCCGAGCCTCCTCGCGTACGAGCGTGCGCCACGCGCGCTGGGCGGCATATTGGCGGTGGCCGCCGAGTGCGCGGAACAGTGCGGCCCGACAGCCGGTGGTCCGATACCCGGTCTCGCGGAGACGGCCGCCCGGGGAGGCTCCACCCAGCTGGTCCGGCAGGCTGCCCGGCTGCTGGCCGCCTGGGAGGCGGAGGCCGGGCCGGGGTCGGCGTCGGGGGCCGGGGTCAGCACCGGTACCGACACCGCGAGTTGAGAGGAAGGAGTCAGGAGTCGGAAGCGCGACGGAGCGGGGCGTCGGCGCCCCGGCGGCACCGGCGACTCGTGCACCAAGGCGCGCGCAGGACACCGGCCACGCGGGACACCGGCCACGCAGGGCGTCGGGCGTACGGGGCGACGGGCGTACAGGGCGACCGGCGTACGGGGCGACAGGTGACACAGGGCAGGGGGCGGGGCCTGCGGGTGGGTATCAGTGCGACGGAGGCGGAGGGTGCGGGGCGGGCAGGGGGCCGCCTCGGGGCGGTGGGCAAAAGGGTGCTGAGGGGCCAGATCCACACGTAACCCATCAGTCACAGTGCGTTCGCGGTGAGGCAACACCCCTGGGTCACAGTGAGGACATGACTGATGTGACATCCGCGAAGAGCGCCCGCCACCCGCACCACTGGCGGAGGGACCTGATCGAGCTGGCCGCACTCTTCACCGCGGTGGCGGTGGCCGACGCGATCGCCAACCTGATCGGGCACCAGCCCGAAGGCACCTATCTGCTGATCGCCTCGGCGGTGGCCCTGGTCGCCACCGCGGCGTTCCACACCTGGTGGGCACGACGGCACAGCCACGCCCCGCCTCCGGGCCCATATTCGGAAGCCGCAGGTGCAGGGGCTTCCGGTGCAGAGTCTTCCGGTGCAGGGGCTTCCGGTGCAGGGCCCTCATGGGCAGGTGCCTCTGCCATGGATGCCGCGAACCCCACCGCCCGTACCGAGGAGACCACGGAGACGACCGCAGCGGAGACCGCGGAAGAGACCCCGGAGAAGGCCGCGGGGCAGACCGGCGAGAAGACCGAGAGGGAGACCGGGAAGGAGACCGAGAGGAGGGCAGGGGAGACGGTGCTGTGGCGGATGCGGACCACGGTGCGGGACGCACCCGGCGCCTTGGCCGTTCTCTGCACCACGCTGGCCAGGCACCGGATCGACATCCTCACCCTGCAGACACACCCTCTGGCACAGGGCACGGTCGACGAGTTCCTGCTACGCGTGCCGGAGTCCCTGACGGCCCGGCAGCTCACCCGGGAGATCTCCGCGGCCGGCGGCACCTCCACGTGGATCGAGCGCGCGGACGCCCACGACCTGGTGGACACCCCCACCCGCGTGCTCGGCCTGGCCACGCGCACGGCCCTCGACGCGGCCGAACTCCCGCTCGCCCTGCGCCAGCTTCTCGGACGGTGCACCATCCACTCGCTGCCCGCCCGCTCGCTCCCCGCCGTGCCGGGCTCCGGTTCCGGAGGCGTCACCGGGGAAGGCGCGCCCGTGGAAGGCGTCCTGCACGAGACGGTGATGCGGCTGCGTGACCCGTCGGGCGGAGTCATCACCGTGGAGCGGCCGTATCTGCCGTTCACGCCGACCGAGTTCGCCCGTGCCCGCGCCCTCGTCGAGCTGGACGCCCGGCTCGGTCCGCGCGTTCCGCGCGGCGCGTCCGTGCTCACCCTCCCCGAGGGCAACGAGATCACGGTCCGGCGGGCCGACCAGGACGACCTCACCGCCGCCCGCGCCATGCACGACCGCTGCTCCGAGCGGACCCTCGGCCTGCGCTACCACGGCCCGGTGCGGGACGCGGACCGGTATCTGGACCATCTGCTGAGCCCGCGCTTCGGCCGTACGCTCGCCGTGCAGACGGCCTCCGGCAGGCTGGTGGCCCTCGGCCACCTGCTCTGGGACGGCGACGAGACCGAGGTCGCCCTGCTCGTCGAGGACGACTGGCAGCGCCGCGGTATCGGTTCCGAACTCCTCGGCAGGCTGGTGGCCCTGGCCGTCGAGGCCGGCTGCGAGAGCGTGTACGCCGTCACCCAGGCGCACAACACGGGGATGGTCGCGGCCATGCGCGCGCTCTCGCTGCCCCTCGACTACCAGATCGAGGAGGGCACCCTGGTGATCACCGCTCGGCTCGCTGTCTCTCCGGCTCCGGCCGAGTCGCGCCCCGCTCCGGAGGCTCCTTCCGGCTACGGGCGGACGGAAGAGCCTCCGCGGCTCGTTCGCTGAGCCCCGCAGCCCCCTCGCCGAGCTCCGCAGCTCCCTCGCTGTGACCCTCGGCTCTCTCCCGGAGCCCCGTGGCTCCCTCGCTGAGTGCCTGGCACAGGTCGGCCCACAGGTCTTCGACGTCCTCAAGACCGACCGACATCCGTAGCAGCCGGTCCCCCACGCCCGCCGCGTGCCGGTCTCCCTCCTCCACGATGCGGTGGCTGATGGAGGCCGGGTGCTGGATGAGGGTGTCCACACTGCCGAGACTCACGGCGGGTGTGATCAGGCGGACCCCGGCGATCACCCGGTGCGGGTCCCCGTACACCTCGAAGGAGACCATCGCCCCGCCCAGCCGCGGGTAGTGCACCCGGGCGACCCGGGGGTCGGCCGAAAGCCTGCGGGCGAGTTCGGCGGCGCCCGCGGAGGCCGCGCGGACCCGCACCGCGAGCGTGGACAGACCGCGCAGCAGCAGATATCCGGCGAGCGGATGCAGCACTCCGCCGGTGGCGAACCGCATCTGCCGCAGGTTCGCCGCGAACTCCTCGTCGCAGGCGACGACTCCGCCCATGACGTCCCCGTGGCCGCCGAGGTACTTCGTCGCACTGTGCAGCACGATCCTGGCGCCGTGCTCGACGGGCCGCTGGAGCACGGGGGTCGCGAAGGTGTTGTCGACGAGCAGCGGCACGGAACCGCAGGAGTGCGCCACCGCCCGGATGTCGACCTCGGCAAGGGTCGGGTTGGCCGGTGTCTCGACCATCACCAGTCCGGTGTCGGGGCGGATGGCGTCCGCGATGCCCGCCGGGTCCGTCCAGGTCACCTCGGTGCCGAGCAGCCCCGAGCCGAGGAGGTGGTCGCTACAGCCGTACAGCGGGCGCACGGCGACCACATGCCGCAGCCCGGCGCTCGCGCGGGCCAGCAGCACCGCCGAGAGCGCGGCCATGCCGCTGGCGAAGGCGACCGCGCTCTCGGTGCCCTCCAGCGTGGCCAGCGCCTTTTCGAAACGGGCCGTCGTGGGGTTGTCCAGCCGGGCGTAGACCGGCGGTCCCTCGGGCTGGGCGCCGGTGGCGGCGAAGGCGTCGATGCGTTCCGCCTCGGCCCGGGAGTCGTAGGAGGGGTAGGTGGTGGACAGGTCGATCGGCGCGGCGTGCAGGCCGAGGGAGGCGAGATCGTCGCGTCCGGCGTGCACGGCTTCGGTGGCGAGTGCCCTGGACCGGCTCGGTGCGGGGGGTGTCAGCGAGGTGGCGTCGGTGTCCATGACATCAATCTGAACATCGACCGGCCTGGTGTGGGGATCACCCGTGTAACGTTCGCCGTATGCCTGAATCTGTCGCTCTGGATCCGGTGGATCTGCGCATTCTGCGGCTTCTGCAGAACGATGCCCGGACGACGTACCGGGAGCTGGCCGCCGAGGTCGGGGTGGCGCCGTCCACCTGTCTGGACCGGGTGGCCCGGCTGCGCCGTTCGGGAGTGATCCTCGGGCACCGGCTGCGGCTCGACCCGGCCTTGTTGGGCCGGGGCCTGGAGGCCCTTCTGCTGGTGCAGGTCCGGCCGCACCGCAGGGAGCTCATCGGCCCGTTCGTCGAGCGGATCCGGGCCCTGCCGGAGTCGCGCGCGCTGTTCCATCTCACCGGTCCGGACGACTACCTGGTACACGTGGCGGTCGCCGGGACGTCGGATCTGCAACGACTGGTACTGGACGAGTTCACCTCGCGCCGGGAGGTCGCACGGGTGGAGACCCGGCTGATCTTCCAGCAGTGGGAGTGCGGCCCCCTGCTTCCTCCCACACCGGACACGCACCAGCCGTCGAACACGGGCGCACACCCCCCGCCCGGCACGAGCACGAGCGCACCCACCCCACCGGGCACGGGCACCAGCGCTCATCCCCCGGCGGACCCGCACCACCCGGTACGGACCGGTCCGCGAGCCGCGCCCGCGGCAGCGCCGGAAACGATGCCGTAGACACTTTTCCGGATATCCGTGTCCCCATACCGGTGACGCGGGAAGCCCCGTCGTACGAGGATGTCCCCATGTCAGACACATCGAGCAGCGCACTGCCGCGCCAGGTCGCCGACGCCTACGTCGACGCGTTCATCGAACTCGACCCGATCACCGGTACCTATCTCGGTGTCGCGGAAAGCTCCAGCCGGCTGCCCGATTTCTCGCCCGAGGGACAGGCCGCCCTGGCCGAACTGAGCCGCCGCACCCTGGTGGAGCTCGACGCGGCCGAGCGGGCGCCCGGTGCGGACACCGACGCCGAGCGGCGCTGTGCGCGCCTCCTCCGCGAGCGGCTGACCGCCGAACTCGCGATCCACGACGCCGACGAGGGCCTGCGGGCGGTCTCCAACATCCACTCCCCCGCGCACGGCATCCGGGAGGTGTTCACCGCCACGCCCACCGAGACCGACGAGGACTGGGCCGCCGTCGTGGCCCGTCTCCAGGCGGTCCCCGTGGCGCTGGAGGGGTACCGCGCCTCCCTGGCACTGGGCCTGGAGCGCAAGCTCTACGGGGGCCCGCGCCCGACCGCCACCTTCATCGAGCAGTTGGGTGTCTGGGCCGGGGAGGGAGACCGCGGGTTCTTCGAGGAGTTCGTGGCACCCGGCCCGGAATCCCTGCGGGCCGAGCTGGACGCGGCGGCCGCGCAGGCCACCGCCGGACTGGTGGCGCTGCGGGACTGGATGAGCGAGGTGTACGCACCGGCCGTCCAGGGCGCTCCCGACACCGTGGGCCGTGAGCGGTACGCGCGCTGGTCGCGCCAGTTCAACGGCACGGACCTCGACCTGGACGAGGCCTACGCGTACGGCTGGTCCGAGTACCACCGCCTGCTGGCCGAGATGAAGACCGAGGCCGAGAAGATCCTTCCCGGGGCGGGCCCGTGGGAGGCGCTCGCCCACCTCGACGAGCACGGCGAGCACATCGAGGGCGTGGACGAGGTACGGGAGTGGCTTCAGGGCCTGATGGACGAGGCCATCGAGGCGCTGGACGGCACCCACTTCGAACTCGCCGAGCGCGTCCGGAAGGTGGAGTCCCGGATCGCCCCGGCGGGCGGGGCGGCGGCCCCGTACTACACGGGCCCCTCCGAGGACTTCTCGCGCCCCGGCCGCACCTGGCTGCCCACCATGGGCGAGACCCGCTTCCCGGTGTACGACCTGGTCTCCACCTGGTACCACGAGGGCGTGCCCGGCCACCATCTGCAGATCGCGCAGTGGACGCACGTCGCCGACAGCCTTTCGCGCTACCAGGCGTCGATCGGTCACGTCAGCGCCAACGCCGAGGGCTGGGCGCTGTACGCGGAGCGGCTGATGGACGAGCTGGGCTTCCTGCCGGACGCCGAGCGCAGGATCGGTTACCTGGACGCGCAGATGATGCGGGCCTGCCGGGTGATCGTGGACATCGGCATGCACCTGGAGCTGGAGATCCCCGCCGACTCGCCGTTCCACCCGGGTGAGCGGTGGACGCCGGACCTCGCCCAGGAGTTCTTCGGCAACCACAGCGGCCGGCCGGCCGACTTCGTGGAGAGCGAGCTGACCCGCTATCTGTCGATGCCGGGTCAGGCCATCGGCTACAAGCTGGGTGAGCGGGCCTGGCTGCTCGGCCGGGAGAACGCCCGCGCGGCACACGGTGAGGCGTTCGACCTGAAGGCCTGGCACATGGCGGCTCTGTCCCAGGGTTCGCTGGGGCTGGACGACCTGGTGGACGAGCTGTCCAAGCTCTGACCCGAGGCGGCCCGTGGGCCGGTGCCCGATCGCACCGGCCCTCCGGCCCGCCTGTCGGGTCCGGCCTCAGGCTCCGGCCCGCCTGCCCCGGACCCGCCTCCAGGATCCGGCCCGCCTTGCCCCGGCCCTGGACCGGTGTTTCGTCCGGCCCCGCCGACCGGCGATCGTTCGACGCGTCAGTCGGCGGGCGCGTCCGCCACCCGGTGGCGCACCGCCGACCCATCGCGTTCCTTGACCACTTCGAGCTGGGCGGGGATGCGGCGGCGCAGGTCGGCGACGTGGCTGACGATGCCGACGCTCCGGTCCCGTTCCCGCAGGGAGTCCAAAACGTCGAGCACCTCGTCCAGGGTCTGCTCGTCCAGGCTTCCGAAGCCCTCGTCGATGAAGAGGGTGTCCAGCCGTACGCCGCCCGCCTCGTCCGTGACGACGTCGGCGAGGCCGAGCGCCAGCGCGAGTGAGGCGAAGAAGGTCTCCCCGCCGGACAGGGTCGCGGTGTCACGCTCGCGGCCCGTCCAGGAGTCCACGACGTGCAGGCCGAGGCCCGCCCTGCGGCCGCCGCTGCGGGCGTCGGAGTGGACCAGGGTGTAGCGGCCCGACGACATCCGGCGGAGGCGTGCCGTCGCGGCGGCGGCCACCTGTTCGAGGCGGGCCGCCAGTACGTACGCTTCGAGCCGCATCTTGCGTTCGTTGTCGGCCGAGGTGCCGGCGGTGAGCCCGGCGAGCCGGGCCACCCTGGTGTACTCCTGGCGCAGTGGCCCCAGGGCGCGCACCTCGTCGGCCGCGCGGCGGGAGAGCCTGGCGAGTTCCGTGCGGCGCTCCCCGGCCGCGGCGAGCGCGGTCGCGCGGTCGCGGAGGGCCCGCGCCGACCGGTCGCGGGCCGCCTGTGCGGCGTCCGGGGCGGCGGGCGGGTGTGCGGCGGCCTCCTTGGCGTCCGTCTCGGCGAGCCGGTCGGCGACGGCGGCGGCCTCCGCCTGCCAGGTGTCGATCCGGCGCTGGAGTTCGCGCTGCGCGGTGTCGTCCAGGAGTTCCGCGGCGGCGGCGCGCGGGGTGTCGAAGCCGGCCCGGAACGCGGCGTCCGCGAGCCTGCCGTCGGCCTCCTTGCGGTGCCGGGCCGCGCGCTGCTCGGCGCGTACGGCCTCGGCCGCGTCGGCGAGCAGCCCGGCCTGGCGTCGCAGCAGCGCGGCGTGTGCGGCCACGGAGTCCGACGCTCCCCGGGCCTGGGCCAGTTCCTCTTCCAGTGCGGCCTGTTCGCGGTCGAGTGCCTCGCGCTGCGAGGTGCGGGCGGCGGCTCGGCGTTCGGCCCGCTGCCGGTGGTCGAGGCGTTCCAGGTGCTCCCGCTCGGCCGCCGCGAGGGCCTCCTGGGCGGCGTGCGTCCCGGCGGCCAGCGTGTGTGCCTCGGTGTGCTGCCGGGTCAGCCGTTCGACGGCGGCTTCGAGTTCGGCCACTGGCACCTCGGCCGCACGTGCGGCGCCGCTCGACGGATCGCTCTCCGTACGTCCGTGTCCGTCCCGGGTTCCGCTCCAGGCCGCCGTGCCGTTCAGGGTGCCTTCCGCGTCCTGGACGCCGTCCGTCCCCGCCTCGGCCGCCTCCGTCCGTGCGGCGTCGAGGCGTTCAGCGATCAGGCCGAGCTGCCGTTGGGCCTCGGCGCGTGCCTCGTCGGCGTTCCGGTGGGCGGCGAGCGCCGCCTCCTCGGTGGCCCGGTCCACATGGCCGTCGCCCGCGCGGGCGGGCTCGGGGTGGTCGGCCGATCCGCACACCGCGCAGGCCTCGCCGTCCACGAGCCGGCCGGCCAGCTCAGCGGCGATGCCGCGGAGGCGTCGTTCGCGCAGCTCCAGCCAGGTCTCGTGAGCGGTCACCGCGCGCTCGCGGGCCGCTGTCAGGACGCCCTCGGCCTCGGCCTTCCGCGTGGTGAGCGCGTCACGCCTGCGGGCGGCGTCCAGCCTCCGGCGGGCGGGGGCGAGCCGCCCGGCGAGCTGCTCGGCGCGGGTCGCCGCCTCCTGGGCGCGCCGCACCCGGGCGTGCAGTTCCTCGCGGACCGCCTCCCAGCCGGCCAGCCAGTGTGCCGACTCCTGGAGCAGTTCGTCGTCGGCCCGTGACTGCCGCTCGATCCCGGCCCGCTCGGTGTCGATCTCCCCGACGCGCCGCTCGGCACGGTGGGCGGCGTCGAGCGCGCCGAGCTCGGCCCGCAGCGCGCGCTCGCGGTCGGCCAGTTGCTCGGCGCCCGCGTCGGCCAGTTCCGGCGGCAGAAAGGCACGGGACCGCTCGCGGGCCTCGCTCGCCGCGCGGTGGGCCCGGTCGGCCTCCTCGCACAGTTCGAGCGCCGGGGCGACCAGGTCCGCCTTGCGCGCGCGGGCCAGCCGGTCGAGGTTGCGGTCGTGTTCCGCCCGGCGCTCCTGGAGCCCGGCCGCGCGGCGCCGGGTCTCCGCGTATCTCTGCTGGAGCCGGGCGAGTTCGCGCTCGGCGTCGAGGGCGTGGCGGGCCTCTTCGTCGCGGGCCTCCGCCGCGGACAGGGCCACCTGGGCGATGTCGAACCGTTCGCGCGCGCCGGCGCGGACGACGGCGGCCCATTCCAGTACCCCTTCGGCCAGTCCCGGTTCGCCGGGCCGGTCCTGGGGCGGCTCAGTCTCGGCGGTCACGGGTCCGGCCGCCTGGGCGACGCGCTGGGCGAGGGCGAGGATCTGTTCGTCGGCCGCCTTCACCCGCGCCTCGGCGGCACGTCGCCGCTCGGCCAGGCGCTCCTCCACGGCGGCGAACCTGCGGGTGTCGAAGAGCCGGCCGAGCAGTTTGCCGCGTGCTTCGGCGTCGGCGCGCAGGAAGCGGGCGAAGTCGCCCTGGGGCAGCAGCACCACCTGGCAGAACTGGTCCCGGCTCATCCCGATGAGCTGGGTGAGTTCCTCACCGATCTCCTGGTGCGAGCGGCTGAGGCCCTGCCAGCCGCCCTCGGGCTCGTACGCGCGGAGCCAGCTCTGCGCCTTCTCGGTGGTGAAGCCGCCGCCCCTCCTCTTGGGGCGGGGCTGGGCCGGTCGCCGGGTGACTTCGAGTCTGCGGCCGCCGATGGTCAGCTCCAGGCGGACCTCGGTCGGCAGGTCCGCGGGGGCGTGGTCGCTGCGCAGCGAGCCGCCGGGGCTCTGCCGGGCGCCGGGCACCGCCGCGTAGAGCGCGTAGCAGACGGCGTCCAGGACGCTGGTCTTGCCCGCGCCGGTCGGCCCGTGGAGGAGGAAGAGACCGGCCGACGACAGCGCGTCGAAGTCGACTTCCTGGGTGGTGCCGAAGGGCCCGAAGGCGGTGAGGGTGAGTTTGTGCAGCCTCAACGGGACACCTCGTTCACCGTGTCGTCCACCCGTACGTCGTCGAAGGCGGCACGCAGTACGCCGCGTTCCGCTTCGCTGGGGCCGCTGCCGCCACGTACATGGGCCACGAAGTCCTCCGCGATCTGCTGGTCGCCGCGTCCGCCGAGGCGCTGCGCGTACGAGGCCCCCGGGTCCTCCGGGTCCCGCTCGGGTTCGAGGACCAGGGTCAGGGTGTGCGGGAAGCGCCCGGCGAGCCGGGCCATCGGCTCGTCGGGGCGGACGGGGTCGGTGAGGGTGGCCTCGACCCAGGATTCCCGGTGCCGTTCCAGGGCCGGGTCCGCCAGCAGTGCGTCCAACCGGCCCCGGAGGCGGGCGAGGGGGCGGGGGACCGGGCAGTCGAGGCGTTCGGCGGCGATCTCCCCGCCGGGTCCGAGGTCGACGAGCCACATCGTCTTGCGGTGGGTGTGCTCGGAGAACGAGTAGGCGAGGGGCGAGCCGGAGTAGCGCACGCGCTCGGTGACCGTCTGGCAGCCGTGCAGGTGTCCGAGTGCCACGTAGTCGACACCGTCGAAGACCCCGGCGGGGACGGCGGCGACGCCACCGACGGTGATGTCGCGTTCGCTGTCGCTGGGTTCGCCGCCCGCCACGAACGCGTGGGCCAGCACGACGGAACGGGTGCCGTCCGGGCGGCCGGCGAGGTCCGCGCGGACGCGTTCCATGGCGGCGCCGAGGACCGCCTCGTGTCCGGTCGTGGCGGCGCCCAGGGTGTCCCGGACGAGGGCGGGTTCCAGGTAGGGCAGCCCGTAGAAGGCGACGTCTCCGTGGGCGTCCGGCAGGAGGACGGGGGTGGCGCAGTCGGCGGGGTCGGTACGCAGATGGATCCCGGCCCGCGCGATGAGTCCCGCCCCGACCCCGAGCCTGCGGGCCGAGTCGTGGTTGCCGGAGATCATGACGGTGGGAACGCGGGCTCCGGCGAGCCGGTGCAGCGCGTCGTCGAAGAGCCGCACGGCGGTCAGTGGCGGCACCGCGCGGTCGTACACGTCACCGGCGACCACCACCACGTCCACCTGGTGCCGCGCCACGGTCTCCACGAGGTGGTCGAGGAAGGCGGCCTGGGCGTCGAGCAGGGAGACGCGGTGGAAGGACCGCCCCAGATGCCAGTCCGAGGTGTGCAGAATCCTCAACGCATTCCTCCGAGCCGCATTTCTGGCCTCACCGAGCCCCCGCCCCGTCCCGGCCTCGCCGACCGGCACCCACCACACCGGCGCCGGTCGGCACCGGGTCCGTCACGGCTCTCAGTCTGCCACCCGCGCGGGGGCCGCCGGCCCAGGCGTCCCGCTGTCCCCCGCGCGCTCCCGGAGAGCCTCGGCAGCCGGATCTCCGCCGGGCTCGGCCTCCGCGCCCCGTGGCCTCCTCCGGGGACCTCGCACGCCGGCCGGCTTCCGGCGGACCGGTCACACGTCCCCGTACGCCTCGCCGCCCGGCTCGAAGGTGGCGGAGCCGGCCGTGGCGTCGGCCAGCCAGGCCCGGAAGCCCTCGACGTCGGCGTCCGGCAGGCCGATCTCGATGGTCACGGCCTCCGCGTACCGTACGTCGCGCACGATCCGGCCCGTGGACCGCAGATCGTTCTCCAGCTTGCCCGCGCGCTGGTGGTCGACGGTGACGGTGGCCAGCCGGTAGCGCCGCCGGGTGAGGGTTCCCAGGGAGTCGAGCGCCTCGCCGACCGCTCCTCCGTAGGCGCGGATGAGCCCGCCGGCGCCGAGCTTGACCCCGCCGTAGTAGCGGGTGACGACGGCGACCGCGTACCGCACCTCGCGGCGCAGGAGCATCTGGAGCATGGGCACCCCGGCGGTGCCGCCCGGCTCGCCGTCGTCGGAGGCCTTCTGTACGGAGGCGTCCGCGCCGATCACGTACGCGTAGCAGTTGTGGGTGGCGCCGGGGTGCTCGGCGCGGACACGCGCCACGAACGCCTGTGCCTCCTCCTCGGTGGCGGCGGGGGCCAGCGCGCAGAGGAACCGCGATCGGTTGATCTCGGTCTCGTGCACGCCCGCGCGGGCGACGGTCCGGTACTGCTCCTGCATCAGGCCACCCTATGTGCCCGGCCCACCGCCTCATTCACCCGTACGTGGGGAATGGTCCGGGGCGGCCGTCCGTTGTCCGGGCATGTACGCAGACGATGAGACGGTCCGCAGGATTCTTCTGGACACGGGTGACACCTGGGCCGTGGTGGGCCTGTCCGACAACCGCTCCCGGGCGGCGTACGGCGTGGCCGGGGTCCTTCAGCGGTTCGGCAAGAAGATCGTTCCGGTGCACCCCAAGGCCGGGACGGTCCACGGCGAGCGGGGGTACGCCTCCCTGGCCGACATACCCTTCCCGGTCGATGTCGTGGACGTCTTCGTCAACAGCGATCTCGCGGGTGGTGTCGCCGACGAGGCGGTCGCGGCCGGGGCGAAGGCGGTCTGGTTCCAGCTCGGCGTGATCGACGAGGCGGCGTACGAGCGGACGCGGGCGGCGGGCCTGGCCATGGTCATGGACCGCTGCCCCGCGATCGAGATACCCCGCCTGGAAGACCGGGCGTGACGCCTCGCCCCTGAGCGCGCGCCGGCCCCGGCGGGGGGGGGCGGCGGGCTGACGGGGGCCGTCGGCGCCGACCGGGTCGTCGGCCCGGACGGCGTGGTGTCGCGAGCGGCCGGCTGCGGGGACAATGCGGGGCGTGGCACACGACCTGATCACCGGTGGGCGGGTTGCCGCCCAGTTGTCCGAGCTGGGTGTGGAGCGAGGGGGTGTGCTGCTGGTGCACGCCTCGATGCGGGCGGTGGGCATGGCCGCCGAGGCGATGGCGGGCGCCCTGCGGGAGGTGCTCGGGCCGGACGGGACGCTGGTCGTGCCCGCGTTCACCATGGAGAACTCCGACACCTCGCGCCACTATCTGGACCGGGTGCGGGGGCTGGACGAGCAGGCCCGAGCCGCGGTTCGGGCGGCCATACCGCCGTTCGACCGGGCGACCTCGTCCGCCGCCGCCGTGGGACGGTTCGCCGAGTCCGTGCGGCTGACGCCGGGTGCCCTGCGCAGCGGTCATCCGCAGACGTCGTTCGCGGCGCTCGGTCCGGCGGCCGGGAGCCTGCTCGCCGGGCACCGGCCCGACTGCCATCTGGGCGAGGACTCCCCCCTGGCCCGGCTGTACGAGGCCGACGCCCTGATCCTGCTGCTGGGCACGGGATACGACACCTGCACGGCCTTCCACCTCGCGGAGTACCGCCTGCCGTCGCCTCCCCGCCGCCGCTACCGCTGTGTGGTGGCGGCGGCGGGGCGGCGCCGGTGGTGGGAGTACGAGGACGTCGCGCTCGACGACGGCGACTTCGCCGCCTTGGGGCACGACTTCGAACGCCTGGACACGGCCGGGGCCGTCCGCGGGGGCCAGGTGGCCTCGGCGCCCAGCCGTCTGATCCGCCTGCGCTCCGCCGTGGACTTCGCCACGGTCTGGCTCAGGGACCACCGGCCCGCGCGGAACTGACGACCTGCGCGGGTCCCCGGCGGGCTGGGCCCGTCCGGATCCCGGGGCTGGGCCCGTCCGGATCCCGGGGCTGGGCCCGTCCGGATCCCGGGGCTGGGCCCGTCCGGATCCCGGGGCTGGGCCCGTTCGGATACCGGGGCTGGGCCCGTCCGGATGCCTGGGTCACGGTCCGCCGGTCAGAGCCCGAGGCCCTCCACCAGGACGGCTCCGGGGAGGGCGGCCAGTGCCTTGCCCGGGACGATGAGCTTGCCGCGGCGGCGGCCGCTGCCGATCAGGACCCATTCCTCGTCCACCACGGCGGGGTCCAGCAACAGGGGCCACTCCGGGGGCAGTCCGACCGGTGTGATGCCTCCGTACTCCATGCGGGTCCCGTCGACCACCGTGTCCATCGGGGCGAAGGTCACCCGGCGGGCATCGAGGTGCCGGCGCACCGCCCCGTTCACGTCGACGCGTGCGCGGGAGAGCACCACGCACGCGGCCAGGGTGGTGACGCCGCCCCGTTTGGCCTTGACGACCAGGCAGTTGGCCGACTGGTCGAGCAGTTCCGGACCGTGGTGCTCGACCAGGACGGCCGTGTCGGCGATCGCCGGGTCCGTGTCGACGTAGATGATCCGGTCGGCGGGGAAGCCGCCCCAGCCCGCCTCCACCACGTCCGCCACGGGCGGGGTGAGCAGATCGAGCCGGTCGGCGGCGGACGAGACGTCTTCGAAGGAGCCCAGCGGTGCGCGCATGCGGAATACGCTAACAGCCCTCGGGGACGGCTCATTTGCTGTTCGGGGACTCCGTCGGCAGGTCCGTCACCGCGAGCAGTTGCTCGGGCGTGACCCCGTCGGGGACCGGCACCGGAGGCGGTGTGCGCAGCGGTGGCTGCCAGCCCTTCTCCGGATCCCACCTGCGCACCACCCGGGCCGGTGCTCCCGCCACCACCGCGTGGTCGGGCACCACCCCTCGTACGACGGCGCCGGCCGCGACCACCACGTTGCGCCCGAGCCGGGCGCCCGGGAGGACCACCGCCCCGGTGCCGATCCAGCAGCCCGGACCGATCGTCACGGGCTCCATGCGGGGCCACTGCCTGCCGACGGGCTCGTGCGGGTCGTCGTAGCTGTGGTTGGTCGACGTGACGTAGACGTACGGACCGCAGTACGTGTCGGAGCCGATCGTCACCGTGGTGTCGGCCACGACATGGCTGCCGCGCCCCAGGACCACCCCGTCGCCCAGGGTCAGGATCGGCTCGGGCCCCAGGTCCAGGTCGGGCATCAGCCCGGCGGTGAGCGTGACCTGCTCGCCGATGACGCAGTGGTCGCCCAGTTCGATCCAGGGTTCCCCGAACACGGTGCCCTGCGGAAAGGCGAGCCGGGTCCCCACGCCGATACGGCCGAACCGCAGCCGGCCCGGGTGCTGCGCGGTCACCGCACCGGTCTCCCGCACCCAGGCCCAGCCCCGGTGGACGGCACGGGACAGCACCCGCCGCCTCCAGCGGGCCACGGAGGGGAACAGTGTTCGGTTCTTCGGCACCCGCTCACGGTAGTCGGCCAGGTCGGGGCGGGTCCGTGCCCCGACCTGTGATGTTCACCCCACCCTCCCCTCCGCAGGGGCCCGTCACCTACGGTTCCCCTGACACGACGGCCCCTGACCGGAACCCAGCGGGAACCCCGGCGGCGGCCGCACCGGCGGACCCCCGCACCCCGCGGCGGCAGCGAAGGAGTACGCGATGGCAGAGCAGGCGTTGATCACCGGCATCGGCGGCAAGGAGCCGGACATCGACGCGGACGCCTTCGTGGCGCCGACGGCCGTGGTCGTCGGCGAGGTGTCGATGGCCGCGGGTTCGAGCGTCTGGTACCAGGCCGTGCTGCGAGCCGACTGCGGGCCGATCACGCTGGGCCCCGACAGCAACATCCAGGACAACTGCAGCCTGCACACCGACCCCGGGTTCCCGCTGACGGTGGGCGCGCGGGTGTCCGTCGGGCACAACGCGGTCCTGCACGGCTGTGTGGTGGAGGACGACGTGCTGGTCGGCATGGGCGCCACCGTGCTCAACGGGGCCCACGTCGGGGCCGGTTCGCTGATAGCCGCGCAGGCCCTCGTGCCGCAGGGGATGCGGGTGCCCCCGGGCTCGCTGGTCGCGGGTGTGCCCGCCAAGGTCAAGCGGGAACTGACGGCGGAGGAGCGCGAGGGCATCGCGTTCAACGCGGCCGGTTACGTGGAGCTGGCCAAGGCGCACCGTTCGGCGCACGAGGCCTGACCGCTCAGTCGACGGCGGGCACCGCGTCCGGCTCGGTGGCGGCCGCCGTGGTACCGGAGGCGGGAGCGGCGGCCGCGCCCGCGGTCGTGGCCGGTCCGGACGAGGGCACCGGTCCGGACGACGGCGCCGGTTTGGACGAAGGCGCCGCACCGTCCGAGGAGACCGCGCTGTCCGAGGAAGCCGGGCCGTCCGAGGAAGCCGGGCCGGGCGCGGCCTCCGGGGCGTCCGCGGCCTGTTGCCCCGCCTTCTTGGCGCGGTTCCTCAGGACCAGCATCGAGGTGAGTCCGATGAGCACGGCCAGCAGCAGGCCCAGCCAGGAGAAGCGCTTGAGCCACGCTTCCGCGACCACGCCCACGGAGTAGATGACGGCCGTGGTGCCCCCGGCCCAGAGGATGCCGCCGAGCACGTTGGCGATCAGGAACTTCCAGTACGGCATGCGCAGCACACCCGCCAGCGGACCGGCGAAGATGCGCAGCAGGGCGACGAAACGGCCGAAGAAGACCGCCCACATGCCCCACTTCTCGAAGGAGCGCTCGGCCACACCGATCTGCGCCGGTCCGAAGTGTTTCGGGAATCTTCCGCCGAGCCAGGCGAGCAGGGGCCTGCCTCCCTTGCGGCCGATGGCGTAGCCGATGGAGTCGCCGACGATCGCCCCGGCCGTCGCACAGGCCCCGAGCACCACCGGGTCGATCTCCCCGTGCTGCGAGGCCAGGAGTGCGGCACTCACCAGCACGATTTCGCCCGGCAGGGGGATGCCCAGGCTTTCGAGTCCGATGACGACCCCCACCAGGAGGTAAATGCTGACCGCGGGCACGGTCTCGAGCCACTCCTGGACGTGCAAGGCCGGTTCCTCCCGTAAGAAATGTGCCGCCGGGCACCACGTGGGGTGCACGGCGGCAGCCTACCTGTCTCGCGGCGGCGGGCGGCGGGGCCCCGACCGGCACCCCGGCACAGGACCCCGTCCGGAAGCTCTGCCCGCCCTCGGACCCATACGGGGACCTCGCACGCCCGGAAGGCGGTTCGGGCCCGGGATCAGCGGTGGGGGCGCAGGGTCCAGACCACGCTCATCTCGCTGGTCACCGCACCGTCCGCCCGGTGGATCTCGACGGTCACCGGGAACTCGGGCCGCTCACCGGCGTCCAGTTCGGCGACGACGTCGGCCGCCGGCCGTCCCAGGGTGGCGGTCGCGGTGAGTGGGCCCATGGCGACCTTCTTGAACGCCATCTCCGTGGTGACGGGGAGCGGGACGGCCCGGCTCAGCTGGTCGCCGAACGCCGCGATGACGACCGCGCCACTCGCGGACTCGGCCAGGGTGAACATCGCTCCGGCGTGCGGTCCGCCCAGGTGGTTGTGGTAGTCGGCCTGGTCGGGGAGCGAGAGGACGGCACGCTCCGCGGTCGTCTCCAGGTACTCGATGCCGAGGGTGCGGACCATGGGAACGCTCGCGGTCAGCATCTCGCCGACCGTCATCTCTTCAGTACTCATGAGCCGGATGTTACTTACGGGTAGCGGGTTTTGGCCATCCCCCCGCGGGGGCGGCCGTAGCAGCGCCGGCTCCCGCCCCTCTATGGTTACTGGCCATGTGGCCAGGACAGCAGCCGCCCGGGGGCGAGCAGAACCCGCAGGACCAGAACCAGAACCCGTACCAGCAGCCGGGGTACCAACAGCCGAATCCCTACCAGCAGCCGGGATATCAGCAGCAGGGGTACCCGCAGGGCCAGCCCGGCCAGCCCGGCCAGCCGGGGCAGCCCGGCCAGCCGGGGCAGCCGGGGTATCCGCAGCCCAACCCGTACCAGCAGCCCACCGTGCCGCAGTACGCCGTACAGCCGCCGCCCGGCGGTCCGAAGCCGGACGACAAGAAGAGGACGACGATCGTGGCGGTCGTCGCCGCGCTGGCCGTCGTCGTGGCGGCCGGGGTGACCGGGTTCCTCGTCCTGGGCAAGGACGGCAAGGACGACGCGCCCCTCGCGGACGACAAGAAGGCCTCGCCGTCCGCGAAGCCGTCCGAGACGGAGTCCTCCCCCGTGGCGAACCCGCGCGGCGGTGAGGACGCGGCGCCGACCGTCCCCGGCTGGAAGGTCGTGACCAACCCCAAGTGGGGTACGCAGTTCGACGTCCCCGGGGACTGGGAGGTCTCCGCGAGCGGCGTGTTCTCGGGCTTCTCGGACACCAAGGACCCGACCGGGGCGCCCGCCGCCGGATTCTCCGCACCCGCGTTCCACAAGACCAACTGGTGCGAGGACGACGTCGACAAGGACGGCAAGAAGGAGTCGACCGAGCTGGCCGGGGTCGGCACCAAGGGCGCCAAGGGCGCCAAGAACACCGACGAGGCCGCCACCAACGAGGCCGCCAACTTCGTCTGGGCCGCCTACGCCCAGGAGGACCCCAAGGACAAGATCAAGGTCGGCAAGGCCGAGCCGTACACCACGGAGTCGGGCCTGTCCGGCAGCGTCGCGACGGCCACCGCCACGGGGCTGGCCAACAAGAACAAGTGCGACACCGACGGCAAGTCGATCGCCTTCAGCTTCAAGAACGCCAAGGGCGACTACTCGACCTGGATCCTGTACGCCGCCGCCGGAGTGGACGACGAGCTCCCGGACACCACGATCCGGAAGATCCTCGGCACCGTGCGTCTGGCGGAGGGCACCACCTCCTGACGCTCGGGCGCCACCGCCATGACCGGAAAACAAGTGGACAGAAATGACCGAAACCGGTTGGCAGAAGGGGGCCCGGCCCGCGATAGTCCCCAGGTGACTTCCGCCGCGGCCGTCCCCGCCGCCTCTCGTAACTACGGTCTGCTGACCGCCGCCGCGATCATCACGGGCCTGGGCACCCACGGCGCGTTGATCGCGGCGGCCTTCGCCGTGCTGGCCTCGGGCGGTGACGCCGGTGACGTGGGCCTGGTCGCCGCCGCGCGCACCGCGCCGCTCGTGCTGTTCCTGCTGATCGGCGGGGCGGTCGCCGACCGGCTGCCGCGCCACCGGGTGATGGTGGCGTCGAACGCCCTCAACTGCGTGTCCCAGGCGGCGTTCGCCTGGCTGGTCCTGGCCGGCGACGCCCAGCTCTGGCAGATGATGGTGCTGACGGCCCTGTGCGGTACCGGGCACGCCTTCTTCAACCCGGCGGCCGAGGGCATGCTGCTGTCCAGCGTCACCGGCGAGCAGGCGGCCAAGGCCTTCGCCTTCTTCCGGATGTCGATGCAGGGCGCGGCCATCGGCGGGGCCGCGCTCGGCGGGGCCATGATCGCGGCGATGGACCCGGGCTGGGTGCTGGCGGTGGACGCCGTGGCCTTCGCGGTGGCCGGCGCGCTCCGGGCCTTCCTCGACGTGAGCCACATCCCGGAGCGGACCGGCGGCAGCAGCCTGCTCACCGATCTCCGGGAGGGCTGGCGGGAGGTCGCCGGGCGGCCCTGGCTCTGGGCGGTCGTCCTCCAGTTCTCCGTGGTCGTGGCCGTCGTGGGCGCCGCCGAGGCGGTGTACGGCCCCCTGGTCGCGCAGGAGGAGCTCGGTGGCGCGCGGCCCTGGGGGTTCGCGCTGGCCACGTTCGGCCTGGGCACGCTGCTGGGGGCGTTGCTGATGATGCGGTGGAAGCCCCGCAGGCTGCTGCTCGCCGGCACGCTGTGCGTGTTCCCGCTCGCCCTGCCGTCCGCGAGCCTCGCCGTACCGGTGCCGGTGACCGTGCTGTGCGCGGCGATGTTCGTGACCGGGGTGGGCATCGAGGTGTTCGGCGTCTCCTGGATGACCGCGCTGCACCAGGAGATCCCGGAGGACAAGCTCTCCCGGGTCTCGTCGTACGACTGGTTCGGATCGGTGGCGATGCTGCCGCTGGCCACCGCCGCGGCCGGGCCGGTGGAGTCCCTGATCGGCCGGAGCCAGGCCCTGTGGGGCTGTGCCACGCTGATCGTGGTGGTGACGGCGGGAGTGCTCTTCGTCCCGGACGTACGCAACCTGACCCGGCGCGTCACCGTCAAGGAGGTCGCGGTCGAGGCTTCCGGCCTCGCCACGGCGGCGGTGTCGCCCGAGGCTTCCGGCCCCGCCCCGGCGGGGGTGTCAGCCGAGTGAGAAGGCACCCTCCGGCGGCTCGGGTGACGCCACGGCGTCGGCGTCACGCACGGGCCGCGCGCCCCCGGTGAGCCGGGTGAGCGCCTCCCCGTGGGTGACCCGGGCGGGGAACGCGTCGGCGGCGCAGAGCCGGGTGAGGCGTTCCAGGTCGAACGGTGTGTGCCCGGCGAGGAGGACGACGTTGCCGAAGCGCCTGCCGCGCAGGACCGCCGGTTCGGCGACGAGCGCGAGCTCGCCGAACACCTCGGCGGCGTTGGCCACCTGGGAGCGGAGGAAGCCGAAGGGGGCGCTGTCGGCGAGGTTGGCCGCGTAGACGCCTTCCGCGCGCAGCACCCGCCCGGCGGCCCGCGCGTACTCGACCGAGGTGAGCTGGGCCGGCACCCGCGCCCCGCCGAAGACATCGGCGATCAGCAGGTCCGCCGACTCCTGGGGCGCCCGCTCCAGCCAGCCGCGGGCGTCGGCGGCGTGCACGGCGATCCGGGCGCCCTCGGGCAGCGGCAGGTGCTCGTCGACGAGCCCGATGAGCCCGGCGTCCGCCTCGGCCACCTCCTGGCGGGACCCGGGCCGGGTGGCGGCGACGTACCGGGGCAGGGTGAGCGCGCCGCCGCCGAGGTGCACGACGTCCAGGGGCGCGCCCGGTTCCGCCACCAGGTCCACGACGTGGGCGAGCCGTCGTACGTACTCGAATTCGAGGTGGTCCGGCGCGTCGAGGTCCACGTAGGACTGCGGGGCGCCGTCGATGGTGAGCAGCCAGGCCCGCTCCCGGTCCACGTCGGGCAGCAGGCGGGCGGTGCCGCGGTCGGTGGTGCGGATGACGGGTATCGACTCGTTCACGGCCCCATTGTTCCCCGCGCGCGGGACTGCTCCGGCACGCGGAACCCGCTCCCCCGGTCGTGGCGGGGAGCGGGTCCGGCGTCCTCGGCGGCGGTCCGGCGTGCTCGATCGCGGTCCGGCGCGCCCGGTGACGGCCCGGCGTGCCCGGTGACGGCCCGGCGTGCCCGGTGACGGCCCGTCAGAGCAGTTCGGTGACCGTGCCCGCGCCGACCGTCCGGCCGCCCTCGCGGATCGCGAAGCCGAGTCCGGTCTCCAGCGGGACGTCACGCCCCAGTTCGACGGTCATGGTGACGGTGTCGCCGGGACGCGCCACCGCCACCTCGCCGAGGTCCACGTCCCCGACGACGTCCGCCGTCCGGATGTAGAACTGTGGCCGGTAACCGGTGGCGACCGGGATGGTGCGGCCTCCCTCCTTGGCCGACAGGACGTAGACGCGCGCGGTGAAGCGGCGGCTGGGCGTGACACTGCCGGGGGCGGCGACCACATGGCCGCGGCGGACCCGGTCGCGCTCGACCCCGCGCAGCAGCAGCGCGACGTTGTCGCCGGCCTCGGCGGACTCCATCGGCTTGCCGAACGTCTCCAGGCCGGTGACGACCGTCTCCACGTCCGCGCCGAGCACCGCCACCCGGTCCCCCACCCGCACGGAGCCGCGCTCCACGGCCCCGGTGACGACGGTGCCGCGGCCGGTGATGGTCAGCACGTTCTCCACGGACAGCAGGAACGGCGCGTCGGTGTAGCGCACCGGCATCGGTACGTACGTGTCCACCGCGTCCAGCAGCCCTTCCACGGCCGCCGTCCAGCGCGGGTCGCCCTGGAGCGCGCCCAGCCCCGACACCCGTACCACGGGCACCGTGTCACCGCCGTAGCCGTGCGCGGAGAGCAGTTCGCGGACCTCCAGTTCGACCAGGTCGGTCAGCTCGGGGTCGCCCGCGTCCGCCTTGTTCAGCGCCACGACGATGTGGTCGACGCCGACCTGACGGGCCAGCAGGACGTGCTCGGCGGTCTGCGGCATGATCCCGTCGAGCGCGGAGACGACGAGGATCGCCCCGTCGAGCTGCGCCGCTCCGGTGACCATGTTCTTGATGTAGTCGGCGTGTCCGGGCATGTCCACGTGCGCGTAGTGCCGGGTGTCGGTCTCGTACTCGACGTGCGCGATGTTGATGGTGATGCCCCGCTGCGCCTCCTCCGGCGCCCGGTCGATCCGGTCGAAGGGCACGAAGGTGCCGGTACCCCGGTCGCTGAGGACCTTGGTGATGGCGGCGGTCAGGGTGGTCTTGCCGTGGTCGACGTGGCCCATGGTGCCGATGTTCAGGTGCGGCTTGGTGCGCACGTACGCCGTCTTGGGCATGGTTCGTTCCTTGGTGTTCGAAGCTGAGTGAGAAGACCCCAGGGCCCCGCCGACCCTCCCCTTGCGGGGTCCGCCGGACTGTCGGGGGAGGGTCAGCTTCGGGCGCCGCCGATGGGTGCCGCGGCGGCGGCGGACGCCGCGTCAGCCGCTGCCGCGATCACGGTCGCGAGGCTCACGGCAGCCTTCGGCGCGGCCGCGACCGCGGGCCGTGCTGCGAGGAAGGCGTACCGGAACATGTCCCCGAGCATGGCGGAACGGCACGACGGCGTCGAGTGGTTTTCGGGCGGTGCGGCCGGGCTCGTACGGGCGGCGGATGCCCCGCGCCCGGGGTCTCATGAGGACGCGTCACGGCGATCACATGCCGGTTTCGGTTACTCTCCCCCAATGTTCGAGCCCGTCCCCGCCGCCCGGTCCGCCGGCGGTCTCGTGGTCCGCTGCACGAGGCTGTTGCTCTCCCCCTGGTCCCGGTTCTCCCTGCTGGTGGCCGTGCTGCTGGCCGCCGCCTCCACGATGCTGCTGTTCGAACCGCAGCGGCTGCTGGCGTCCGGGTGGCCGCCCCAGCTCACGGGCTCGGCCGCGGCGATGCTGTTCGCCCTCGCGTACGGCGCGTGCACCGTGGCGTTCGTGCCGCGGCCGCTGCTGAACCTGGCGGCGGGCGCGCTCTTCGGGGCGCAGACGGGGCTGGCGGCGGCGCTCGCCGGGACGGTGCTGGGCGCGGGCGTGTCGTTCACGCTGGGCCGGGTGCTGGGCCAGGACGCGCTCCGCACGCTGCTGCGCGGCAAGTGGCTCACGGCGGCGGACGGGCTGCTGAGCCGGCACGGTTTCCGTTCCATGCTGGCGCTGCGGCTCTTCCCGGGTGTGCCGTTCGCCGCGGCCAACTACTGTGCGGCGACGTCCCGGATGGGCTATCCGCCGTTCCTGCTGGCCACCGGGATCGGTTCGATCCCCAACACGGCCGCGTACGTCGTCGCGGGCGGTTCGGCGTCCTCGCCGACGTCCCCGGTGTTCCTGGCGTCGATGGGCTTCATCGTGGTGTCCGGTGCGGGCGGGGCGCTGGTCGCGTGGCGCAGGCGTCACCGGCTGGGCGCGGCGGGCGGCGACACCGTGTAGCCGGGGGTAGCCGGGTCTTGTTCACCCGCAGGCGATACGCTGCCCGCGACCGACAGAGGATGTCCGGGGCCGTGGCGTCCCGTCCCCTTTTCTGACCACATCCGCACGCTGCTGACGGCCTCCGTGCCCGTCCGCCCGTTGCACGAGCACTTCCGGGATGGCCAAAGCCCCATGAGCTGGTTCGAATCATTCGTCCTGGGCCTCGTTCAGGGACTGACCGAGTTCCTGCCGATCTCCTCCAGCGCGCACCTGCGGCTGACCGCCGCGTTCGCGGGCTGGCACGACCCGGGGGCGGCGTTCACCGCCATCACGCAGATCGGTACCGAGGCCGCGGTCCTCATCTACTTCCGCAAGGACATCGGCAGGATCCTTTCGGCGTGGTTCCGTTCGCTGACGGACCGATCGATGCGCGGGGACCACGACGCCAAGATGGGCTGGCTGGTCATCATCGGGTCGGTGCCCATCGGGGTGCTGGGCATCACGCTCAAGGACCAGATCGAGGGCCCCTTCCGTGACCTGCGCCTGATCGCGACCACGCTGATCGTGCTGGGCGTCGTCCTCGGTGTCGCGGACCGTCTCGCGGCCCGCGACGAGACGGGTGGCAAGCACCGGGCGATCAAGGAGCGCAAGACGCTCAAGGAGCTGGGCGTCAAGGACGGTCTGATCTTCGGCTTCTGCCAGGCGATGGCACTCATCCCGGGTGTCTCCCGCTCGGGCGCCACGATCAGCGGTGGTCTGCTCATGGGGTACACCCGTGAGGCGGCGGCCCGTTACTCCTTCCTGCTGGCGGTTCCCGCGGTGCTCGCCTCGGGCGTGTACGAGCTGAAGGACGCCGGCGAGGGCCACGTCTCCTGGCCGCCGACCATTTTCGCGACCGTCATCGCGTTCGCGGTCGGGTACGCGGTCATCGCGTGGTTCATGAAGTTCATCACCACGAAGAGCTTCATGCCGTTCGTCATCTACCGGGTGCTCCTGGGCATCCTCCTCTTCGCCCTGGTCTCGGCCGGTGTGCTGAGCCCGCACGCGGGCGAGTCGGCGGGCTGACGCCTTCCCCCGGAGCCGGCGACCCCCTTCGGCCAGGGTCTTCCGGCGCCGGGGGCGCCCCGGGGTCCGGGCCGCCGGGCCGGGGCGCGGGCCCGCGGGGGATAATCGCCGGTGACCCCCCGCGTCCGGGCGTCGCCCACGAAGCGGTCCGGGTCCGGGAGATCTCCCACCGGCGCCTGGAGGCACGCATGACCGCCCACGACCTTCCCGTGATCGCCGCCGTCGACGGTTCCTCGCACAGCTGGGAGGCGCTCGACTGGGCCGCCCTGGAAGCCGTACGGCGCTCCCTGCCGTTGCTGATCGTGCACGTCAGGCCGCCGGCCCGGCGTACCGACGAGGCGGTCCAGCTCGCCCAGGCGCAGGAGTTGCTCGGCCGGGCCGAGCGGCGGATCTCGGACCTCGCCCCCGCGCTCCCCACGTCCACGCTGGCCCCGCAGGACTTCCCCTCGGCCGCGCTGGTCTCGCTCAGCCGCGACGCCTCGATGGTGGTCGTGGGTTCCCGGGGGCTCGGCGGGTTCCGGTCGCTGCTGATCGGCTCCAACAGTCTGGCGACCGCCTCGATGGCGCAGTGCCCGGTGGTGGTCGTCCACAGCGGGCGGACCGACGAGGACGAGGTGGAGGCGGCCGAGACGTTCCCGGACGTCGCGGCGGGGGTGGCCGCCGACGAGAGCAGCGAGGCGGTCCTGGAGTTCGCCTTCGACGCGGCTGCCTCCCGGCCGGGCGCCCGGCTGCGGCTCGTGCACGGCTGGACGATGTTCTCCTCGATGCTGTCCGGCGGTCCCGTCCTCGACCGGGCGGCCGCCGCGGAGTCGGCCCGGCGCACCCTCATGGAGCTCACCGCGGGCTGGACCGAGAAGTACCCGCAGGTGGAGGTCGTACGCGAACCGGTCAGCGGTTCGGCGTCGCGCACCCTGGTGACCGCGTCGGCCACGGCGGCGCTGACCGTGGTCGGGCGGCGCAAGGGCGGCGAGTCGCTGGGGCTCGGGCTCTCCCCGGTGGCGCAGACGACGGTGACGCACGCCCTGGGCCCGGTGGCCGTCGTCCCCTGCTGAGGCGGCGGCGCGCCCGCGTGGCCCGCACCCCGGACGCCGGTGTCCCGCACACTGGGATCCCGCGGGTGGAAAGCCGACCGCTCGCGGGTACGGGGCTCATGGGGGCGTCCGTGAGCCCGTCCGGCCACGGACCCGACGGCGGTCGGGACGTGGCCCCATGGACGCCGGCCGACGGCACGGGCGAGGAGGGCATGGCATGCCGATGCGCGGCGGACGGCTTCCGGCGGATCCGGACGGCCCGGTGGCGGACACGGACCGGTCCGTGGGCAACCGGGAGGCGGGCGAGGCCGGATCGCGCGGTCCGGTGCCGGGCGCACGCCGCGTGCTCGGGACACGGACGGGGCGCGGCGCCGCCGCTCTCCTGGCGGGCGCCCTGCCCGCCCTGGCCTTTCCCGCCCCGTCGCTCTGGTGGCTGGCGTATGTCGCGCTGGTGCCCTGGCTGCTGCTGATCCGGTCGGCGGACACCGGGCGCCGCGCGGCTCTCGACGGCTGGCTGGGCGGTACCGGTTTCGTGCTCGCCGCGCACCACTGGCTGATGCCGAGCCTGCATGTGTTCATCGTGGTGCTGGCGGCGCTGCTCGGTCTGCTGTGGGCCCCCTGGGGGCTGCTCGTCTCCCGGCTGCTCGGCGGGGCCCCGTCCGCCGGGCGCTCGGTGGCAGCCGTGGCCGTGGTGCCGTCCGGGTGGCTGATGATCGAGCTGGTCCGCTCGTGGGAGGGGCTGGGCGGCCCGTGGGGGCTGCTGGGCGCCAGCCAGTGGGAGTTCGCCCCCGCGCTGCGTACGGCGTCGGTGGGCGGTGTGTGGCTGGTCAGCCTGCTCGTGGTGGCCGTGAACACCGCGGTCGCCCAGTTGGTGGGCAAGGCGGCGCAGCGTACGGCGGCGCTCATCTGCCTGGTGGTGTGCGCCCTGGGGGTGGGGGCGATCTGGACCTGGGCGCCCCGGCCCGGGAGCGCCGGGACGACGACGAGGGTGGCCGTCGTACAGCCCGGGGTGATCGAAGGCCCCGGCAGCATCGAACGCAGGTTCGCGCGGAGCGAGGAGCTGACCCGTACGCTCGCGGGCCGGGGCGTCGGCCTCGTGGTGTGGGGCGAGAGCAGCGTGGGCGTGGACCTGACGCGCAGCCCCGGGATCTCGGCCCGGCTCACGGCGCTCTCCCGCGAGGTCGGTGCGGACGTGCTGGTGAACATGGACGCCCGGCGCACCGACGGACCGGACCGCACCGGCATCTTCAAGTCGGCGGTGCTGGTGGGACCGGACGGACCCACCGGCGACCGGTACGACAAGATGCGCCTGGTGCCGTTCGGTGAGTACGTCCCGGCCCGCGCCCTGCTCGGCTGGGCGACGTCGGTGGGCAAGGCGGCGGGTGAGGACCGGCAGCGCGGCGAGGCCCCGGTGGTGATGGACCTGTCGGACGGGGGCGGGCCGCGGATCGGTCCGCTGGTGTGCTTCGAGACGGCGTTCCCCGACATGAGCCGGCATCTGGTGCGCGAGGGCGCCCAGGTGCTGGTCGCGCAGTCGTCCACCTCGACGTTCCAGCACAGCTGGGCGCCCGCCCAGCACGCCTCGCTCGGGGCGTTGCGGGCGGCCGAGAGCGGGCGCCCGATGGTGCACGCGACCCTCACGGGGGTCAGCGCCGTGTACGGCCCGGAGGGCGAACCGGTGGGCACGCCCCTCGGCACGGACGCGAGCGGGGCCGCCGTGTACGACGTACCGCTGGCCCGGGGCACCACGCTCTACGTCCGGCTGGGCGCCTGGCCGGTGTACGGCGCTCTGGCGGTGCTGGCCGGCTTCCTCGCCGCCGCGGGGGCGGGCGCGCTCAGGACATCTGCTCCAGGACGTCGCGGACCACGCGCTCACACAGCCGGTGGGTCTCCAGCGCGTCCTGGGCGCTGAGGAGTTCACCGGACCGCACCGCGTCGAGGAAGGACAGCACGCACTGCTCGATGCCGCGCTGGCGGGCGACCGGCACCCAGTCGCCGCGCCGCCGCAGGGTGGGCTGGCCCTTGTGGTCGACCACGTCCGCGAGGTTGAGGACCTGGCGCTTCCTGTCCTGCCCTGACACCTCCAGGATCTCTTCGGTGGAACCGCTCAGCCGGTTCATCGTGCCGATCGCCGTGAAGCCGTCGCCGGAGAGCTGGAGCACCACGTGGTGCATCAGGCCCTCGGCCGTCCGGCCGCGCACGATGGTGCCGGTGACCGGGCCCGGGACCAGGAAGCGCAGGGTGTCCACGACGTGGATGAAGTCGTCGAGGACCAGGGTGCGCGGCTCCTCGGGGAGGCCGACCCGGTTCTTCTGCATGAGGATCAGGTCGCGCGGGTGGTCGGCGCACTGGGCGTAGGACGGGGCGAGCCGCCGGTTGAAGCCGACCGCGAGGCTGGTGCCGTGTTCCTCGGCGAGAGCCACCAGCCGCTCGGAGTCGGCCAGTTCGTAGGCGAGCGGCTTGTCCACGTAGGTGGGCACCCCGGCCTCCAGCAGCCGGGCGACGATCTCCGGGTGGGCGCGGGTCGCGGCGTGCACGAAGGCCGCGTCCAGGCCTTCGGCCAGCAGCGCGTCGAGGTCACCGTGGCACTGGCCGGCCGGGATCCGGTGGGCGGCGGCGACCTCCGACAGCGTGGCGGGGTTGCGGGTCTGGAGGTGCGGCTCGATCCCCGGCAGCGCCGTCAGTACCGGCAGGTACGCCTTCTGTGCGATGTCGCCGAGCCCGATGCAGCCGACCTTCACGCGTGTCTCCCTGTAGCCCTCGTCGCGACCGTCTCACGGCCGCGTCCCCTGCCCGCCTGTGGTCCCGGCAGCATACGTGCGCCCCGGCGGGCGCCGGTCGGCGATGCCGTCGAACGTCCGCGGGACGAGCCCGGGGCCGAGGCGGGAGACGCCGGACATCAGCCCGTCGCCCAGCGCCACGGCGGGGGCGGCGGACGGCACATAACCGATGGCCCGGCGGTCCTCCGTGGGCGACGATGGCCGGCATGACGACAGACTAACGCTCCACCCCCGCCCTCGACGCCGGCGAACGCCCCATGCTGGAGGGATGGCTGGACTACCACCGGGCGACCCTGCTGAGCAAGTGCGAGGGCCTGACCGACGCCCAGCTCCGCGAGGCGTCCGTGCCCCCGTCCGCCTTCACCCTGCTCGGCCTCGTACGCCACCTCGCGGAGAACGAGCGCGGCTGGTTCCGCGAGGTCCTGGCCGGGGAGGAGCTGGCGCCGCTCTACGGCACCGAGGAGGATCCGGACAAGGAGTGGCACCTCACCGGGGCGGACAGCTGGGAAGAGGCCAGGACCACCTGGCTGGCGGAGATCGAGGCCGCCAGGGCCAACGTCGCGCGGTACAGCCTCGACGACGTGTCGGTGGGCGTCGGAAGGAAGGGGGAGCCGTTCACCCTCCGCTGGATCTACACGCACATGATCGAGGAGTACGCCCGGCACAACGGTCACGCCGATCTCGTGCGGGAACGGATCGACGGCGCGACGGGCGTCTGAGGCCCGGCCCGGCCCCGGCGGACCGGGCCGTCACCCGCCCCTCACTTCCCCCGGCCCACCGCGCACCTCCCGGTCACCACCGCACCACCCCACCCCCGTCACCGTCCCGTACCACTCCCCCGCATCCGCCGCTCCAGCCGCCCCAGGGCCGTGCGTACCCCGTCCCCGTAACCGTCGTCGTCGAGCGTGCCCAGGGCTTCCCACCCCCGGTCCAGGTGCGTCCGGGCCGCCTCGAACCGCCGGAGCCCGAAGTAGTCCGCCGCGAGAGCGAGGTGCAGGGACGGAAGGAAGGCCCGCACCGCGAGCGCGTCCCGGTGCTCGGCGCCCCCCGCGCCGTCCGGTACCCCCATACCGCCCGAGGCCCCCTCGCCGCCCGGCACCCCCGTACCGCCCGAGGGTCCGGTGCCCAGAGCCGTCCCGGCGTCGGTCGCACCGCCCCCGGTGAGCCCCTGGGCGGAGGCCAGCGCGCGCAGGTCCCAGACGAGCTCGTCCTCGGGGTCGTCCTGGGTGTCGGCCATGTAGTGCGCGAGGGTGCAGCGGTGCAGGGCGCCGCCGCACTCCCCGATCTCCGCCCACAGGACACCGAACCGGTTGCGGGCCTCCTCCCGGTCCCCTCCGTGGAGCAGCATGACCGCCTGGCCGATTCTGGTCATGACGGCGTCCTTCGACGCTTCCTGCTGCTCCACGACAGAGGTCTCCCTGAGGGCGGTCCGGCCTGTTCCGGTCGGTCAGACGCTAGCCGCAGCCGCCCGCGATCCCGCTGAGGCGCGGGCCCGGAGCTGTCGTCCGCTCCGGAGCCGTCAGCCCAGGTCGGGGATCCGCCAGTCGATGGGCTCGTGCCCCTGGGCCGCCACGGCCTCGTTTATCCGGGTGAAGGGGCGGGAGCCGAACCACTTCTTCGCGGAGAGCGGCGAGGGGTGCGCGCCCTTCACGATCACATGCCGCTCCGGGTCGATCAGCGGGATCTTCTTCTGCGCGTAGTTGCCCCAGAGGACGAAGACCGCCGGGTCGGGCCGGTCGGCCACGGCACGGATCACCGCGTCGGTGACCTTCTCCCAGCCCTTGGACTTGTGCGAATTGGCCTCACCGCCCCGGACCGTCAGCACCGCGTTGAGCAGGAGGACGCCCTGCTCGGCCCACGGCATGAGGTATCCGTTGTCCGGGACCGGCAGTCCCAGCTCGTCGTTCATCTCCTTGTAGATGTTGCGCAGCGAGGGGGGCGTCTTGACCCCGGGCCGGACCGAGAAGCAGAGCCCGTGCCCCTGCCCCTCGCCGTGGTACGGGTCCTGGCCGAGGACGAGCACCTTCACCCGGTCGTACGGTGTCGCCTCCAGCGCGGCGAACACCTGCTCGCGCGGCGGATACACCGGCCCCTTGGCCCGCTCCTCCTCGACGAAGTCCATGAGCTCCTTGACGTAGGGCTTCCGCAGCTCTTCGCCGAGGACGCCGCGCCAGGACTCGGGCAGCAGGTCGGTGTCGGTCACGTCCACAACCTCCGGTAAGCAATCGGTTCTTGCTCACAGAACCTACCGGGCACCACTGACAATGCGGCCGCCCGAGCCGTTTCCCCGCCCTACCAGCTGGCCTTGCGGTACAGCTCCCACAGCTGCATGACGGTCTGCGGGTCCAGGGCGCGTTCGCCGCCGCCGATGTCGTCGCCCGACGCGACGTAGAGCTTGCCCTGCCACAGCGGCAGCAGCCGCACGTCCTCGACGAGGATCTCCTGGGCCCGCTTGAACTGCGTGGAGACGGCTCCGCGGTCGCTCTCCTTGCGGGACTCCGGCAGCAGCTGCCGGGTGATCTCGTCGGCCGCGTAGGGGGTGCCGGTGACGCTGTCCTTGCCGACGAACGGGGCGATGAAGTTGTCCGGGTCCGGGAAGTCGGGGAACCAGCCCCGGCCGAAGACCGGGTACTCGCCCTTGCTGAAGCCCTCCTGGAAGGCCGACCACGGCGCGCTCTTCAGCTTGATCTCGAACAGCCCGGACTCCTCCAGCTGGCGCTTCAGCTCGGCGAACTCGGGGGCGGTGGAGGAGCCGTAGCGGTCGGTGGTGTACCAGAAGGTCATCGCGACGGGGGTGTCGATGCCCGCTTCTTCGAGGATCGCCTTGGCCTTCTTGGGGTCCGGGTCGCCGAAGGAGTCGAAGAAGCTGGTGGTGTGGCCGGCGATGCCCTTGGGAACCATGGAGTACAGCGGCTCGGCGGTGCCCTGGTAGACCTTGGCGACGAGTGCGTCGCGGTCCACCAGCTGCGCGATGGCCCGGCGGACGGGGAGCTTCCCGGCGGCCGGGTCCTTGGGGTTGAAGACGAGGAAGCGGATGTCGGCGCCGACGGTCTCGACGATCCGCAGGCCCTTCTCGTCGGCCTTGCCGTCCTCCAGGGCGACGACCTCCTCGGCGGTCAGACCGCGGTACGTCGCGTCGATCTCGTCCTTCTTCAACGCGTCCACCATGGGGGCGGAGTCCTTGAAGTAGTGGATGGTGACCGCGTCGTTCTTACGGTTGGCGAACCCCTTGTAGTCGGGGTTCTTGGTCAGCTCGGCCTTCTTCCCGGTCTCGTAGGAGTCCAGGAGGTAGGGGCCCGAGCCGGTGACCTTGCCGTCGTCGCGGATCGTGTCGGCGGGGTAGTCGCCGGGCGCGACGAGGGACATCGCCGGGGTGGCCAGGATGAACGGGAAGGTCGCGTCCGACTTGTTCAGGTGGAAGACGACCGTGTCCTCGCCCTTGGTCTCCACGTGGTCGAGGGAGCCGAGGAGACCGGCCGGACCGCTCTTGACCTTGATCTTCAGGATCCGCTCGATGGAGTACTTCACGGCCTTGGCGTCGATCTTCTCGCCGTTGGAGAACTTCAGGCCCTCGCGGAGGGTGCACCGGTAGGCCGTGCTCGTGAGGTCGGTGAAGTCGCAGGACTCCGCCGCGTCGGGCGCCGGGCTGGTCGCACCGGTCGGGAAGCTCACCAGCGTCTGGAAGACGTTCCTCATCAGCTCCCACGAGCCGTCCCAGGCAGCGGCCGGATCGAGCGTCGAGGGGGAGCTCGTCGTTCCGACGGCTATCCGCTGGTCGGTCTCCGAACCACTGTCGGAGAACAGACCGCAGCCTGCCAGCAGAGAAAGGGAAGCAAAGGCTGCAGCGGCCTGCAGACTGGCCCGGTAGAACACGTGCACGCTCCTCGATCAGCCATGGGTCGGCAGACCATACCGCAGCGCCCCGCCAGGCCAATCCCTTGGTCTGACGGGGCACTTGACCCAATCGGGGAGAAACCGGTCCAGGCCCCTCTCAGCCGACGCCGGCGTTGAGGAAGATGCCGCCGTCGACCACGAGGGTCTGCCCGGTGACCCAGTCGGACTGGGCGGAGGTGAGGAAGGCGGCCGCGCCCCCGATGTCCTCGGGAACGCCCAGGCGGCCGAGCGGATAGGCCGCGGCGGCCTCGGCCTCCCGGCCCTCGTACAGCGCCTCGGCGAACTTGGTCTTCACCACGGCCGGGGCGATCGCGTTGACCCGGACGACGGGCGCGAACTCGTGGGCCAGTTGCAGGGTCAGGTTGACCAGGGCGGCCTTGCTCATGCCGTAGGCGCCGATGAAGGGCGACGCGGAGATCCCCGCGACGGAGGCGATGTTGACGATCGCCCCGCCGTTCTCCCGCTGCCAGGCCTTCCACGTCAGCTGGGCGAACCCGAGCGCCGAGAGCACATTGGTCTCGTAGACCTTGCGGGCGACGCCCAGGTCCAGGTCGGCCATGGGGCCGAAGACCGGGTTCGTACCGGCGTTGTTGATCAGGAAGTCGACCCGGCCGAACGTCTCCATGGCGCGTTCCACGGCCTCGGCCCGGTGCGCCTCGTCGTGCGCCTTGCCGGCGATCCCGAGGGCCCGGTCGGCGCCGAGCGCGGCGACCGCCTCCTTGAGCGCGTCCTCGCCCCGGCCGGTGATGACGACCCGGTCGCCCCGGGCGACCAGCGCCTGCGCGATCCCGAAACCGATGCCGCGGCTGGCACCCGTGATGAGCGCGACCTTGCCGCTGTCCTGCGCAGTCATGATGTCCGTTGCCCTTCCCGGGTCAGTTGAGCGGTCCGCCGGCGACGTACAGGACCTGGCCGGAGACGAAGCCCGCGGCGTCGCCCGTGAAGAAGGCGATCGCGTGGGCGATGTCCTCCGGACGCCCCACCCGCTGCACGGGGATCTGGGTGGCCGCGGCGGCCTGGAACTCCTCGAAGCCCATGCCGATCCGGGCCGCCGTCTGCGCGGTCATCTCGGTGACGACGAAGCCGGGGGCGACGGCGTTGGCCGTCACGCCGAACTTGCCGAGCTCCTTGGCCAGCGTCTTGGTGAGGCCCTGGAGACCGGCCTTGACCGCGGAGTAGTTGGCCTGGCCGCGGTTGCCGAGCGCCGAGGAGGAGGAGAGCGAGACGATCCGGCCGAACTTGGCCTCCACCATGTGCGCCTGGACGGCCTTCGCCATGAGGAACGCGCCCTTGAGGTGCACGTTCATCACGAGGTCCCAGTCGTCCTCGCTCATCTTGAAGAGCAGGTTGTCGCGGAGCACGCCCGCGTTGTTGACGAGGATCGTCGGGGCGCCGAGTTCGGCGGCGACCCGCGCGACGGCGGCCTCCACCTGGGCGCTGTCCGACACGTCGCAGCCGACGGCGAGCGCCGTACCGCCCGCGGCGGTGATCCGGTCGACCGTGTCCCCGCACGCGGCCTCGTCGAGGTCGAGTACGGCGACGGCGCGGCCCTCGGCCGCCAGGCGTACGGCGGTGGCGGCGCCGATGCCCCGTGCCGCTCCCGTCACGATGGCGACGCGCTGCTCGGTGGTGGACATGCTTGGTTCTCCTCGCCCTTGGGGTAGCGGCTCAGCGGACGTCAGGAACTTCCCGATGACTGAGCAACCGCTTAGTACCTTCAGCAGTCGAGACGCTAGAAGCCCTGGCACCCGGTGTCAACGGCACACGGGTACCAGGGCGCATGTCACATCCGGCTGCGCCGCCTCACGTACGGCACGGGCGGCACCGCCCGCCTCCGTCAGCGCACCAGCACGTCGAGCAGGCGTTCGACCTCGGCCTCCGGGTCCCGGGTGAGGCCACTGTGCACGACGCCCGGCTGGACAACCGTGGAACGCGGCGCGATGAGCCAGCGGAACCGCCTGCCCGCGTCGTCACCCGCCGCCTGACCGGCGCCGTCGCCTCCATGGCAGACCCCCTCGACCGCGCGCAGGGCGGCCCGCACGCCCACGACGTCGGCGCCCGGATCCAGCGCCAGCAACTTGCGCTCGTCCAGGTGGATCCGGGCCGCGACGAAGGACTTGGCACGGCAGTAGACGAGCACACCGGCGTTGAAGCACTCGCCGCGCTCGACCCGGGGCACGACCCGCAGCACCGCGTACTCGAAGACATCGCGCTCGCTCATCGGCCGCCGTCCTTGCTGGTCCGTCCGGTGTCCGCCCGCGCGGCACGGTCGTTCTTCGTGGGGTGCGGCCACGGGGTGAGGTGCTCGGTCAGCCAGCCCGGGGCCTGGGAGGGCCGGGTCGCGGCGGGCGCCTCCATGAGGATCCGCTCGTGGATGCTTCCGGCGCGCGCCAGCAGCGGTTCCACGTACGCCCGGCGCAGCCGGTCGGTGGTGTCGAAGCCGGGTTCGCCCTCCAGCCATACATCGGGCACCTGGGCGACCACCTCGGTGAGCAGTTCCTCGGTGACCAGCGGGGCCAGCGCGGCGGCGGCCGCCGCGATGTCGGGGGCGAACGGCGCGAGGACGTGGTCGGAGGCGTTGTACGGCTTCGCCGCGGACGCCTGGGCGCCCGGCCAGTTGTGGTGCCAGATCATGGTGGCCCCGTGGTCGATCAGCCACGGATCACCGTGCCAGACCAGCATGTTGGGGTTGCGCCACGACCGGTCCACGTTGTTGATCAGGGCGTCGAACCAGACGACCCGGCCGGCCTCGGCCGGGTCCACCTCGTAGGCGAGCGGGTCGAAGCCGAGGGAGCCGGGCAGGTAGTCCATACCGAGGTTCAGTCCGGCACTCGCCTTGAGCAGCTCCTGGACCTCCTGGTCCGGCTCCGCGAGGCCGATGACGGGGTCGAGCTCGATGGTCACGAGCTCGGGGACGCGCAGCCCCAGCCTCCTGCCGAGCTCCCCGCAGACGACTTCCGCGACGAGGGTCTTGCGCCCCTGCCCGGCTCCGGTGAATTTCATGACATACGTGCCGAGGTCGTCGGCCTCGACGATCCCGGGGAGCGAGCCGCCCTCACGCAAAGGCGTGACATAGCGGGTCGCTACGACTTCTTCCAACACTTTCCCAGGCCACCCATCTTTTCAGCCCTACAATCCACGGACGGCTTCTCCCGCGCGTAGAGGCGGGAATCACCGGTCAACGGCGCTGGGGAGAATCTGGGGAGTTTCGGCCGGCACGTCGGTCTCCCCGCTCCCCCAGCAGACCGTCGATGGTGCCGCGCCCCTTGCTGCCGGCTTCCGGCATGAAGTGAGCATAGTAACCGAGGGTGATCACCGACGAGGAGCGGCCGAGCCGTCGAGCGGGGTCACCACGGCTCTCCGGCTTCCGGCATGACCGAGGCGCGGATGTGCCGAAGCACGTGGAAACCATCCTTCGGAGCCGCCGCCCACGGCCAGGCTCTCGCCCCTCGGCACGTGGCGGGAGGACGCCCGCCGTGGCCAAGGCGGGCTTCCAGGTGGAGGTGTTGCATGTGCGCACCGCCACGGCGTTGCCGAGGCGCGTGATGAGCAGCAGGGAGAACTTCCTCCTCTCCCCCTCCGGCCTCCTCCACGGCGGCTCCGCCTCTACCGACGGGAACCCTTCGATGTGGCGCTTGAGTTCCTCGGCCACCGAGGGGCAGATCCACCGTGCGGATCTCCTTTCCCTTCGGCAGGGCGAAGTACAGCCTTCCGTGAATCGGGGGCACTCGGCATGTGCCGCTGTCGGAGCAGGAGCCTTGCGGTTGCGGGCGGTGGCCGCGTTGGTGGCGGGCGGGCCGGGAAGCGCTGGTGATGCGCCCTCACGGCAAGCCGGTCGGGATGCAAGTACTTCGAGCGCTGAGGGCTCTTTCCAGCGCCCGTACAAGCGGACCGTCGAGCAGGACCCCGAGGCGGTCACGCGGTGGCATGCCGAGAACGCGCCGGAGATCCGTGCGAGGGCGAGGGCCGACGGCCGTGAGGTCCTCTTCGCCGACCAGGTCGGGACCCGCTCCGACCACGACACAGGCCTTCGCGAAGACGCTTTCAAACTCATCAAGACCGTCATCTCGTCGGAGTCGATGAGCGAGGTCACCGGCCAGAAGTTCGCGATCCCCGAGAACTTGCACCCGAAGTATCGGTAGGTTCGGATATTCGGACGTGCGGAATAGGGTCTGAGCGTGACGTATCCGCTCCCCTCCAAGGCCCTGAGAGACTTCCTCGTGCCGCTCTGCCCAGGAGATGTCGTGGCCGGGTTAGTGACTCGCATTGAGAACTTTGGCGTGTTCGTCGATCTCGACGGGGCGCCGGAGGCTTCGGTCGGGTTCATCCCTCCGCCTGAGCTCTCGTGGAGATGGCTCTCCTTCTGTCATGAAGCGGTGTCGCTGGGACAGCGTGTGAGCGCCGAGGTCTTGGCTCTGGACACCGAGAGGCGTGGGCAAGCGGTGCTGTCCTTGATTGCCCTGCAGGAGAATCCATGGCTCGTCTGGGCTGAGCGCGTGGGCAGCGTCGTCAGTGGCCGCGTGACGAAGCTCGTCCCATTCGGCGCCTTCATCGGTCTTGATGACGGGATCGCAGGGCTGATTCACAACTCCGAACTGCTAGCAGCAGCGCCAGGCGGGGAAGTCCGCGTCGGTGATGTGATGACCGTGCGGATCGCAGAGGTCGACCCGCCCATGCGACGTATCCGTCTGTCGCCGGGGCGCTAGAGTGCCCTTCGCATCGGGGGAGGGAGTGACATGGCAGGGAAAAGCTGGCAGCTTAGGCAGGATGATCGCCTCGTAGGGACGTTGACCCTTGAAGAGATCGACATGTTCTGGTCGGACTGTCACTTCGAGCCTGCTCCCGCTTGGGACGACCTCCGCCCCCTTTTCGACGCTTCGCGGGATGCATGGGTTCGGGGTGACGAAGAGGCCGCCCTGGCAGCCGATGAGGCGATCCATGCTGAGGGGCTCATCCTCGTCCCCGACGAAGGCGGCGACCCCATCACCGATTTCCTCATCCGGATCAACGGAGAGACGGCCCGCTTCCGACACTGACTGCTGCTGGTGGCAGGACCACGAGTCGAACGACGCAGGGGCGGTGTCTGGTTCTGGCATCAACAGACTTCTCTCGTCAGCGCTCGCGTTCGGGTGCTGTAGCCGAAAGCAGGGGGGATGTGGTGTCGACGGTCGACACGAAGAAGCTCACGGACCCGCTCGACATGGTCCCCGACGGGCAGGGCGCGGGATGCGCGCTCTTCGGCGACTTCTACGTGCTCGTGCCGGTGATCTGACACCGGGCCGATCCCGCGAGGAACACCAGAGGAACGCGCACGGCCGGCCGGGAATCCCTCCCGGCCGGCCGTGCGGTATTTTGCGCGCGACGAAGGAGTACGGACACGTGCAGGGAATCTCCTCCCGGGACCTGGTCGGGCAGCTCGTCCGGCTGCTGCCGGAAGTGGAGCCGTACCTTGAGACCGCGGCCCGGCGGCACGGCAGGCGGGCATCCCAGGTGACCCACTGGGACCAGGTCAACACCCACCCCGGGACGCTGCTCTCCGAAGTCCTTGCCCATCCGCTGTTCCAGCCCAGGATGGAGTCCGCCGAGATGGATGCGGCGGACGAGGAGTTCCTCGCGCGCTGCTTCGATTTCATCGAGGGCCTGGAGGAGAGTCCGGGGGGCGAACTCGTGGAGACGGCGTACTTCACCTTCGTGGAACCCCTCATGGAGAGCAGGGAAGTGCTCGATCGCGCCTTCCGGTTCGCCGGTCCCAGGACACGTGCGGAGATCCTGGCCATGCTGCGCGGCTGGAACGTCCCCGTGGATGCCTCGTGGGAGGCGGAACGGCGGGCATAGCCGCGGTACGCGGACGCCCATGCGGGCTGCTGGTCGGCACGGGGGCCGGAGCGGTCGCGGCGACGACCCACCGGACCGGACTGCGGCTCCCGGCGTGGGCTACGACCACTTGGCGCCGATCTGCACGCTGGGACGCTACGTGGAACGCGAAGGCCGGGTGCTGCCCCCGCTCACCGTACAGATCCACCACACGACGGCGGACGGCTTCCACACGGCGCGCCTGGTCGACGAGTTGGAGGCGTTGACGGCGGACCCGTCGTGGGTCGACCGGGCCGCGTCAGCCGCGAAGCTCGGCCAGACGGGGCCGCGGCCGGGGGAACTGGGGCTGCCGGGGCGATGCGGGCGGGCGTCATGGCAGGGGCCGTGGGGTCACCTTCCGAACGTGTGTCGTAGGTGGCGTCACCCCGCCGGGATCGCCCGCGTGAGGTTCACCGCGTTGCCGTCGGGGTCCCGGATGTGGGCGACCCTCTGCCCCCACGGCATGTCCTTGGGGCCGCCGCTGACCGAGCCGCCCAGCGCCTCCACCCGGCCGAGGGTCTCGTCGACGTCGTCGACACCGATGCTGAGCAGGATCCGCGGCGCTGACCCGTCCCCCGGGTCCGGCTTGGTCACCAGACCGAGGTCGGTGTCACCGATGCGCAGGCCGAGGTAGAAGGCCGGGCCTTCCGCCGGCACCCGGAAGATCTCCTCGGCGCCGAACAGGTCCGTGTAGAACCGGCGCAGGACGTCCTGGTCGGCGGTCAGGATCACGGGCTGGATGGTGGACATGGCACTCCTGTCATGAACGGTCGCGTCACTGATGGAACCGTTCCCGAACGGAGAACTCATCGGCGCGCCCCGGCTTTCCGGGGACGTGCGCGGCGGCGGCCGGACGGCGCCCCGGGCAGCCTGCCGCGTCGACGCCGCGATCAGCGCAGGTCGCTACAGCTCGTAGTCCTCGGCCAGCGCCTCCCAGGGGTGGCGCGCGGCGCGGCATCCGCGTTCTCGCCCGCCGGCACCTCCGGGGGCGGCTGGAACCGGGCCACGGCCAGAACGGAGCCGTCCAGCGCCGCGGCGAGCGGTGCGGAGTCGAAGAGGCCGACGCGGGCCACACCGGGCAGCACCTCGACGGGGCCGAGACGGCCGGGGGCCCGGTCCGGGTACTCGGGCGTGGGCTGAACGCGATGGACCGGCGTGGAGGGGTACGCGGTCTCGGCCTGCCGCCGGACACGAACCGGTACTCCGACGAGTGCAAGCGGGGGGTGGCATGGGGTTGACGTGCCCGAACCCCGGGAGGCAGACGCCGACGCTGCGGGGTACGCGGTCAGGGTGCGGCGACGACATGGTTCTCCATCACACCGAGGCCCTCGGTCTCGGCCCGTACGGTGTCTCCTGCCCGGGGGGGCATCCGGTGGGGGCGCCGATCCCGGCCCTGAGCAGCCGTCCGTGCCGAAGCACCGGAAGCGGCGGGTGGCGACCCCGAACTGGCCGGACCGACCGAGCACGCCTGGCGGCGGGTACTGGGCTTCGCCGCCCGCGCCGCCGCGGTCACCTGCGCGCGGGCGGGCGCCGAACCACCCTTCGCGCACGAACTCCGGGGCCTCGCCTGACGGCCTTTCAGCTCTGTTGTCCGCACGGGGGCCACCGGCGTCGAACGAGTCGCGCGAGAGGGCCTCGACTGCCCAGCTGGTGACATTCGGAAGGTCATGCGGGTCTGCCGCGACACCTGTGTCAGGTGGGACCGGCGACCGCCGGTGTCCGCCTCGCGAACTCAGCTCCGTCAGCGGCTGACGGCGAGAAGTGCCCGGGCCACCGGGCCGGGGGTCACGACAAACCCTCCCGCTTCCGGGTTTCTGCGTACCCTGGCCGCCGCCGTCCCCGAAGATGCCCTCCATGACACCCGCGACGAGAGCTCCCGTTCGGTCCCGCTCCGGAAGACCCCGCAGGCTGCGCGACGTCACACCGGGCCGCAGGGGCCTGGTCCTCGCGTGGTTCGGCTTCACCGCGGCCTTCGCCCTGATGAGGCTGCTGACCTGGCTGATCCACATCGATGTCGCCGGAGTGGGTGACGTCAGCGCCGGGGGCGTCCACATCCACCACTACGTCTGGGGCATCCTGCTCCTGCTGGTCGTCGGCGCGGTGGGGCTGGTGGAGCGCTCACCCCGGGTCCGGGCGTGGCTCGGTCTCGGGTACGGGGTGGGGGCCGCCCTGGTCGTCGACGAAGCCGCGCTGCTGCTGAGCCTGGAGGACGTGTACTGGGACGACGAAGGCGGCATCAGCATCGCGCTGGCGCTGATCGTGATCGGCGTGGCCGGCAGCCTCCTCGTCCTGACCAGGCGCTCCACCGAGGACTCCGGCGGATGAGCGGGGCCGCACCTGGCGGGACCGCGTCGAGGCCGCGTTCCCCGGAGAGGGTCGGACCGGGGGTCACTCATGGGCGGCCACGCGCAGAGCGAGCATGGCCACGTCGTCGTCACCGCCGGTGGGAAGCATGCCGTTCAGCAGGTCATCGCAGAAGACGTCAAGAGGGAGTCGGGCGGCTTCGGCCGACCGGCCGCGCAGCCGTTCCAGACCCGTGTCCAGATCCTCGTGGCGGCGCTCCACGAGGCCGTCGGTGTAGACGAGGAGGGTGGAGCCCGGCGGCAGCGGTTCACGGGCGCTGGTGTAGTGGGGGTCGGGTACGAGGCCGATGAGGGGACTGCGTGCGGCGGTCAGGAAGCGGGCCGTGCCGTCGGGGCCGATGAGCAGGGGTGGTGGATGGCCGGCGACGGAGTACTGGAGCTCCAGTCCGCCGGGGCCGGACCGTTCGAGCCGGGCCAGGACGCAGGTGGCGGTGCACTCCGGATAGAACGTCTGGATGGACAGGTCGAGCCGGCGCATGATCTCCGACGTGGGCTCCTCGCGGTCCAGGGCCAGCCCCCGGAGCATGTTGCGCGTCTGGCTCATCGTGACCGCGGCGGGCAGGTCGTGACCGGCGACGTCGCCGATGGTCAGCACGGTGGCGCCGTCCCGCAGGACGAAGCAGTCGTACCAGTCGCCGCCGACCTCGGCGCCGACGGTGCTGGGCCGGTAGCGGACCGCGATGTCCAGTCCGGGCACCTCGGGCGGGGCGGGGAGCAGGCTGCGTTGCAGGGCGAGGGCGACCTGCCGGGTGCGCCGGAGTTCCAGGGCGTTGCGCAGCGGCGTCTGCGTCCGCTCGATCAGTTCGCGCAGCAGGTCGGTCTCGGGTCGCCCGAGTGGCTGCCGGTCACCGCAGGTGCAGGCGACGAGCAGTGCGGCGGTGGCGCCGTCCACGGCGACGGGAAGCAGGACGACGCTGTTGCACCGCTCCGGCAACCACGGTCCGCTCCCCGCCGGGCCGAGAGCGGGTGGGACCTCGCCGGGCGGGAAGGCGGTATGCAGAGGGCGGCCCTGTTCGATGGCGCGGGCGAGCGGGCCGCCGGGCCGTAGATGTTCCTCGCGGTGCCGGGGCAGGCCGGGCAGACCGGGACGGGTCAGGGCGACGACGCGCTCCGCGGTCAGCGCGGCTCCGGCGGGCCGGTCCAGGGTCTGCGGCAGGAAGTAGACGCTGCAGGCGTCAGCGATCTCGGGCACGATCACACGGCTCAGGGCGTCGAGCATCTCCTCCAGCCGGGCCGTGCCGGCCGTGACCTCGGCGGCGCGGGCCAGCACTTCCTCCCGGCGGCGTACCTGCCACTCCTGTTCGGTGTCGGCGCAGGTGCCCACCCACTCGACCACGGTGTCGCCGTCGCGGACGGGTGCGGCGTAGATGGCGAAGTGCCGGAAGCCGCCGTCGGCCACGCGGAGCCGGTAGGTGCTGGTGAAGTCCGCCGGTACCTCGGCCAGCGCCCGGTTCCAGTTCCGGGAGACCTCCGCGCGGTCGTCGGGGTGGACGGCGTCGAGCCATCCGTCACCGTGAAACTGCTCCCATGTCTGCCCTGTCGTCCGTTCCCAGCCGGGGCTCGTCTCGGTCATCTCGCCCGTGGGTCCGGCCACCCACACCACCTGTGTGCCGGCGTTGACCAGACTGCGGTACCGCAGCAGCGCACGGCGGCGCTGTTCGGCCAGGACGCGGATCTGTTCCCCGGCCTCGACCTGTTCGGTGACCTCCACCACGACGGCCAGGACCCCGTGGTCGCCGGCGCCGAGCGCCGTCCGGGACACGCTGAAGTTGAAGTACCGGGTCACGTCGGACACCGACCCCGGGTAGGTCACGTCCACGGGAGCCGTGGAAAGCCGCTCCGCGTGACCGGTCGCGAGAACGCGGTCGAAGATGCTGAAGTAACCGGTCTGCGCCAGGTCGGGGAACGCGTCCCGCAGCGGCTGGCCCAGTGGCCGGTCACCGAACGTCTCACGGTAGACGGCGTTGCGGTAGGCGATGCGGTGCTCGGGGCCACGGGAGACGAGAACCGCGACGGGGGCGGCGTCGAAGACGTCCAGCCCGATGCCGCTGGACAAGCGCTGCGGCTCGCCGCCCATCACATACCTCCCGCGTCGCCCGGCAGAGGCGCGGACCTGCGGGCATCCGGTCTCGCACCACAGGTGCTTCCCCCCGTCAAGATATGCCATATGCACCGTAAAGGGACGTGGAGCGTCACGGGGAGCACCGGTCGGGCCGACTCCCCGCGAAGGCGGCACTTCCCGCTCCCCCGCTGTCCGGCCGCACCGGCGACCGGAGGAGTCCGGACCGTGGAGCGAGATGCGCCCCGCTTCCGGGTGTCCCGGCCCCGTCCGCTTACGGGCGTACGGGTTCGCTCTCCCGTACGTGGCGGTCGCGGGCGGCCAGCACACCGAAGACCCCCTGTGCGGCGAGCAGCGCCAGCAGCGCGAGGAGGGGGACGGTCCAGGAGCCGGTGGCGTCGTGCAGGGTGCCCAGGGCCAGGGGGCCGCAGGCGGCCAGGATGTATCCGAAGCACTGGGCCATGCTGGAGAGCTGGGCGACGTGCCGGATGTCCGGGGCGCGCTGCACGATGAAGAGCATCGCGAGGCTGATCGCGCCGCCCTGGCCGAGGCCGAGCAGCAGCATCCACACGTACGGCGCGCCGGCGGGGGCCGCGAGCAGGCCGATGATGCCGGCCGCGCACAGCAGGGTGGAGACGACCGTGACGCGTGCGGCGGGCATGCGGCGTTCGGCGAGGACGGGAGCGAGGAAGGAGCCGGCGATGCCGAGGAGCGAGGAGAACGACAGCATCCATCCGGCGGCGCCCTGGCTGAGGCCGGCGCTCTTGAGCAGCGTGGGGATCCACGCGGCCGCGGCGTAGTAGGTGAGGGACTGCAGGCCCATGAAGGCGGCCACGTGCCAGGCCAGGGGCTGGCGCCACAGACCACGGACGGGACGGGCCGCCTCGGCCGCCACGCGGGAGGAGACGCGGTGGCGGACGCGCGCCTGGGGCAGCCAGACGACGAGCGCCAGGACGGCCAGGGCCCCCCAGCAGGCGAGCAGCGCGCGCCAGCCCAGGCCCGAGAGGTGCTGGAGCGGCACGGTCAGCCCCGCCGCGGCCGCCGCTCCGGCGAACAGTGTCATCGAGTACACGCCCATCATGGAGCCCACCCGGTGCGGGAAGTCGCGCTTGATGAGGCCGGGCAGCAGGACGTTGCCGATGGCGATTCCGGCGCCGATGACCACGGTTCCGCCGAAGAGGGCCCCCATGTCCGGCAGCAGGCGTATCGCGGTTCCGGCGACGACCAGACCCATGGCGACGAGCAGGGCGCGCTCCATGCCCAGGCGGCGGCCGAGCCGTGGGGAGACCGGGGCGAGCAGGCCGAAGCAGAGCAGGGGCAGCGAGGTCAGCAGGCTGATGGCGGGCGAGCTGAGACCGGCCTCCCGTCCGATGACGGGGGTCAGCGGTGAGACCGCGACCAGCGCCGGGCGCAGGTTGAGGGCGAGGAGCACGATGCCCGCCACGGTCACCCACACGGCGCGGCCCCCGCCGGCGCCGTGGTGACGCGGCTGTGTATCGGCCGACGAGACCGGGTGGCTCGCCGCGGCCGCCGTCGTCTCAGGTGTCATGTGCTGTGGTCCGTTCTTCTCTCGTGGAGCCGCGGCGGCTTACGCCGCTCGGCGCCGGGGCGGAAGGAGCCGCGCCGAGGGCTCCGGGGGCGGGGGTGGTCAGCGGGACAGGCCGCGCAGCGCCTCCGCGGCGGCGCCGAGGTGGTGCAGTGCCGCCTTCTCCGCGGCGTCCGGATCACCCCGCTCGATGGCGTCGACGATGGCGGTGTGCTCGGCCACCTGCCGGCGCACCGCCTCCGGCAGCGGCGCCCCGACCACCGAGTGGAGCGTCAGCCGCAGGGAGTCGCTGAACTGGTCGTACAACTCGGCCAGGACCGCGTTTCCGGCGGCCGCGGCCACCGCGCGGTGGAAGGCGAGGTCGGCCTCGACGAACGCGGACGTGTCGTCGCCCCGCCCCCAGGCGTCCTCCCGCCCGGCCAGCGCCTCCCGGATCCGGGCGAGGTCCTCGTCCGTGCGCCGCACCGCCGCGTATCGGGCGGCGTCGCGTTCGAAGCTCGCGCGGACCTCGTACGCCTCCAGGGCGTCGCTGTACCGCAGCCGGCGCCGGACGGCCGCGCCCAGGCCGTCACGGGCCAGCACGTAGGTGCCGTCGCCCGGCCGGGGGCCGAGCAGCCCGGTGTGCGCCAGGGCGCGGACGGCCTCCCGCACGGTGTTGCGGCCCACCCCCAGCTGTTCCACCAGAGCGGGCTCGGCCGGGATCCTCGACCCGACCGGCCACTCGCCCTGCCGGATGAGTTCCTCGATCTGCCCGATCACCGAATCCACCAGATTCGTGCGCGGCGTGGTCCGCAGCGGCATGTCCACCTTCGTCCTTCAGGAATCGTCCTACGACCGTAACATCCCATGTTTCGATGCGGGCGTGTGTGTCGGTCCGGGCCTGGGCCGAGGTCGTCCGTCATCGAGGGTTCCTGGTCGGCGAACGCGGACTTCCAGATCCGCTCGTACGCGCTCGTCACCGGCGTCCCTGTTCACGGCAGTTCCGGACGGCCTCACCGGACCTTGCGCGGCGGCGCTCCTCACGGGCCCCGGTGACCTGAGTCAGTCGAAGAGGGCAACGAGTCCCTTCACCCAGATCGCGAGGAACACCAGCGCCGCCACCAGGCAGCCGGCGCCCGCCAGCACACCGCCGGCCGTCCATGGCCCGGAGGGCACCTCGTACTCCCCTTCCAGGTCGTCCCGGTAGGAGGTGGGGTCGTTCCAGTCGACGGGGTGTCCCAGCTTTTCGGCACAGGCGGTCCGCACCGCGACCAGTTGCCCCTCCGCGAAGGTGGTGGCGGCCTTCGACTCAGGGCCGTGCCAGGCGAGGGCTTTCATCCGCCACCCGGGAGACCCGTATCGGGTCTCGAAGGCGGCGGTCTCCTCGGCATTCCGGTCCTCTTCGAGGTACATCCAACGTCCAGCCTCCGCGGCGTCGCCGTAGAGCCGGTACACCTCGGCCAGACGACGGCGGAGTGACAGGTCGTGCGGGAAGGACGAGATGAGACCGCGCAGGCGCTGGCGCGCGACGGGAACCCGGCCGGCGGCCAGGTCCGCGTCGACTCGGACAAGCGTCTCTCTCAGGGGCATGAACGCATGATCGTGTACCGCACTGGCCTACGTCGAACTCGTTTGTCGCTCAGCACCGCTCGCGTCCGACGGCACGGCGACGGAGTCCGCGGCCGCCGGCGTCCGTGTCCGAGATCAGGCGGCCGAGCTTGTCGTACACCTGGGTGATGGTGCCGCCTGCGGGCGACGTCGCCTTGACCGCCTGACCGGGGGCCGTGGCGTATTCGGTGGCGGCGCACGCTCGGCCGCCGCGGCACCGGAGCGTACCCTCTTCCGTCCGGTCGTCGACGCGTCCGTGACGCGGGCATTACGTCCATACGGCCTGGGACCCACTCACCCTGACCACCCGACACGCCCCCGCGACCATTGACATGCCTCCTCCAAGCCCGCAGGCTCGCTGAGTGGTGACAACGTTGTCCAAAGAGAAGAGGCGAGCCGTGCGGATGTTCAGGAGACGTGGGCGGGGCGCGGGGGTCGGTGTGCTCGCGGTCGTGCTGGTGGCGGGCTCGCTCGGGGTGGGCACCGCCTCGGCCGTCGGCGGCGAGCGTGCGGCGGCGGAGTCGGGCGGGTACTGGGCCACGTCCTACGAGCCCGGAACGCCACGGCCCGCGGGGTTCCCGGCCCGGGGTCCGGCGCGGAACCTGCGCGGAGAGACCACCCAGGTCACCACCACCGTGCGGGACGTGCGCTCCGCACACCCCAACGCCACCAGCGCGACGGAGGGCGTCGAGAACCTCGCCGACCAGGACTCCGGCACCAAGTGGTTCGCGCGGGACAGCGGACGGCGGACCGACGACGGCCCCGTCCACGCGATCTACACCCTGCGTGCCCCGGCCGCCGCCATCGGCTACTCGCTCACCTCCGCGAACGACGCGGCTCCGCGTGACCCGGCGGCGTGGACCGTGCTCGGCAGCGACAGCGGCGCCGCCGCGGACGACCCGGACGACCCCTCGTGGAAGGTGCTGGACCGGGAGAAGGGCCAGCGCTTCGGCGCCCGGGGGCAGAGCAACTTCTACTCGATCGACGCCCCGCGCCCCTACCGCCACTACCAGCTCCGGATCACCGCCAACTGCGCCGAGCGGTGCGAGGGTTCGGCCGGTGACCACGACAAGCTCCAGCTCGCCGACTGGACCCTGCGCGGGTCCGTGGGCTCCGGGGCCTCGGCGCTCGGGGCCGGGGTCGAGAACGCCGACTCCGTGGGCGCGGCCGACGGCTCCGCCGCGTTGCGGTACGCGGGCCGGGTCCTCGCGCCCGGACCCGCCTCCTCCACGGTGGCCCTGCGTTCCGGGCTCGACGTCCCGCTCGGGCGCGAGTCCAGGCTGCGCTACGCCGTCCGCCCGGACGACACCGCCTCCGCCCACGTCGCCCTCGACATCGTCTACACCGACCGGGACGGGCGGCACCCCCGCACCCACAAGACCGGTACGGGCGGCCGGACTTCCACCCCCGGGAAGTGGAACACCGTCTCGGCCGGCCTCGGCGCCCTCGCCGGGAAGCGCGTGCGGGAGATCCGGCTGCGTTACGAGGACGCGCACGCCAGGCCGGGCGCACACCCCACGGGCTGGATCGACGACATCGCGATCGGCAAGCCCCTCGTCGACGACTCGACCCCCTGGAGCTACCTCGACACCCCGGGCGTCGACCCGGCGCGCGGGGACCAGGACCGCACGGCGTGGACCCGGACCGGCTTCGAGGCGGGGGACGTTCCCTGGAAGACGGCGGCCGGACCCTTCGGGGTGAAGAACGACGGCACCGACCTCGGCGCCGCCTTCCCCGTCCGTACCGGTCTGAAGCTCCGCAAGGACACGGGTGACAACGTCGAGGCGTACTTCTTCCGGACCTCCTTCTCGGTGGACCGCGCCTCCCTCGCGTCCATCACCGGGCTGCTCGGGACGGTCGTCTACGACGACACCGTGACCGTCTACCTCAACGGCAGCCGCGTCGCGGGCCACGGCGACGGGAAGATCGAGAAGAACCTCCAGTACCAGACCCCGGACGGCACCTCGGGCAAGGGAGACCCGGTGGTCGCCCGCTTCGGCATCCCCGTCTCGGCCCTGCGCGAGGGGACCAACACCCTGGCCGTCGAGGTCCACCAGTGCGACAGCACCAGCTCAGACGCCTACTTCAGGTTCGGCTCACTGGCCCCGACCACCGATTCCCTGCCCTTCACCGACGAGCGGCTCGGCGCCTTCTACGCCTCCGACACACAGCCCACCGCACCCGGCGGCGGCGACTACTTCACCTGGCTGCTGCGCTCGTTCGACACCGCGCGGAACACCCCCTCGGTGATGGGGGCCAACGAGACCCTGCCGAAGGGCACGACGTACGAGGAACTGACCGCGCTCAACGACCGGACGGTCGTCGACATCAACAACGCCCCCTCGGGGCCCACCGATCCACGGGTGCGCAAGGCTCTGGTGGACGGCGCGGGCAGTCCGTACCGGACCATGGCGGACGGACTGGGCGGCACGCTCGGCCGGCTGTACGACCAAGCGCTGAAGAACGGCGAACTGCCCAAGACCCAGGCACTGCTGTCCGGTCGCGTGGAGCACACACCCGACTCCGCCGCCGACTGGTACCAGACCGCCAAGAACACCTACCAGTACAAGCGCCCCTTCGTCCGCATGGGGTTCACCGGCGACCAGGGCCTCATCAAGCAGTGGGACAGCCCCGGTGGTTACGACGGTCTCGCGCGTGACGGCTCCTTCCCCAGCGGACACACCAGCCACGGCTACGCGCAGGGCATCGTCCTCGCCACCTTGCTGCCCGAACTGGCGCCGCAGATCCTCGCGCGCGCCTCGGAGTACGGCGACAACCGTGTCCTGCTGGCCTTCCACTATCCGACCGACATCATGGGTGGCCGTGTCGTCGGCCAGAAGACCGCCCAACTACGGTGGTCCGACCCGGAGTTCCGTACGCTCCTGGAGCAGTCGAAGACGGAGCTGGAGACCGTCCTCGCCCAAAAGTGCCGGGAGGCCGGGGCGGGCGGTTCGCCGGCGCGCTGCGCCGGGAAGAGCTACCTGCCCACGGACGAGGCGCTCACGGTGTACCGGGAGCGGATGACCTACGGCTATCCGCACATCGGCGCGGAGAACCGGCCGCCGGCCGTTCCGGAGGGGGCGGAGGACCTGCTGCTCACCGCGCACCCGAAGCTGAGTGACGGCCAGCGGCGCGCCGTCCTCGCCGCCACCCAGCTCCCCTCCGGCTCCGTGCTGGACGAGCAGGGTGACGGGGGGAGCTGGCAGCGGATCGACCTCGCCGCGGCGATGGCCGCGAAGGTGACCGCGCACCGCGACGGGACGCTCACCGTCGACGGGGTACGGGTGAGCGCCGAGGGGGTACCGGTCGGGAGGTAGACACCACCCCGTGGGGTCCGGCTCTCCCGCCGGGCCCCGCGGGCCCGGCGGAGGTCAGGAGAAGGACTCGATGTACTCCTCGGGCTCCCCCAGGTCGGGGCTGGTGCGCAGTTCCACCTGGTCGCCGAAGTGCTCCAGTTCCAGCAGGGTCAGGCGGTTGGCGCCGGGGGCGACGAGCGGTGCCGGCACGTAGAGGGTGCTCTGGGGGCCGCGGTTCCAGTACCGCCCGAGCAGGAAGTCGTTGATCCAGACGAAGCCCTTGCCGAAGCCCGGGAAGGTGAGGAAGGTGTCGCCGCTGCCCTCGGCGTCGAACCGCGCGGTGGCGAACCCGGACGTCCCCTCCCCCGCGGCCGCCCTCGCCCGTTCCAGGTCGTCGGCCGTCCATCGGTCGAGGGGCAGCGGGCGCATGGTCCAGTGGTGCACCAGGCGGCGTTCGACGCGCACACCGCCGAGGATGCCCTTGCCCTGTCCGAGGAGCGGCCCGTAGTTGATGCGCCCCTGGTTCTCGACCAGCAGCTCCAGGCGCACCGGCTGCCCGGCGCCCTCCAGGGCCAGTGAGCCCGTCTCGCGTTCCAGCACGCCCGCGGCCTCACCGTCCACGAAGACCTGGGCCCGGTCGTGCAGGCCGGTCACCGTCAGTTCGCTCCGGCCGCGCGGGAGCACGGGATCGGCGCGGTGGAGGACGAGCCCGGACGACAGGCCGAGTTGGCCGAAGGAGAGCGGATGGGGCGAGGTGACCGTGTCCGAGACGGCTTCCAGGGCGGGGAGCAGCCCGGACCCGGGGGTCACCGGCACCGACCGGGGGGCCAGCAGGGGGCGGGAGCGGGGCAGCGGCCGCGGCGGGGCGCCCGTGGCGGCCGACAGCGTCGCGCGGAAGGCGTGGAACTTCGGGGTCAGCGCGCCGTGTTCGGCGACGGGCGCGTCGGAGTCGTAACTCGTGACGGTGGGCTGGAGGACGCCGTCGGCGTGGTTGGCACCGGCCCACAGGCCGAAGTTGGTGCCGCCGTGCGCCGGATAGAGGCTGACCGACCCGCCGTCCGCGACGATCTCCGCCAGGGTCTCGGCGGCGCTCTCGGCGGAGCGTGTGTGGTGCCTCTCGCCCCAGTGGTCGAACCACCCGTTCCAGAACTCCGCGCACACGAACGGCTCCCCGTCCCGGCGCGTACGCAGCAGCGCGGCCGCCTGGTCGGCGCGGGAACCGAGGGTGGCGGTGGCGAGGACGCCGGGCAGCGTCCCTCCGTCGAGCATCAGCTCGGTGGGGCCGTCCGCGGTGTAGAGCAGCTCGGTGACGCCACGTCGGACGAGCGCGTCGCGCACCCATTCCATGTAGGCGCGGTCGTCGCCGTAGCTTCCGTACTCGTTCTCCACCTGGACGGCGACGACGGGGCCGCCGCGGGACGCCTGGAGCGGGGTGATCCTGGGGAGGAGGGCGTCGAACCAGCGGGCGACCTCCTCCAGGTAGGGGGCGTACGAGGAGCGCAGCCGCATGCCGGGGCGGTCGGTGAGCCAGGCGGGCAGGCCGCCGTTGTCCCATTCGGCGCAGATGTACGGACCGGGCCGGACGATCACGTCGAGACCGGTCTCCTGGGCCGTGAGCACGAAGCGCTCGATGTCCTGCCAGCCGTCGAAGCGGTGCTCCCCGGGACGCTGCTCGTGGAAGTTCCAGGCGATGTAGGTGTCCACCGTGTTCAGCCCCATGGCCGCCAGGCGTTCCAGCCGGTCGCGCCAGTGGTCGGGGTGGACGCGGAAGTAGTGCATGGTGCCGGCGAGGATCTGGTGCGGCCGGCCCGCTCGCCGCAACTCGCCCTCGGCGTAGGTCAGGAGGGCCTGCGAAGGGGTGTCGGGTGTGGGGGTCACTTGACGGCTCCCGCGGTCATTCCCGCGCGCCAGAACCGCTGCAGGGAGACGAAGGCGATGATCAGGGGGATGACGGAGATCAGGGAGCCGATGACGACGAGGGGCGCCGGTACGGCGACGCCGTGGCTGGCGTTCCAGCCGACGAGGCCGACCGTGACGGGCTGGAGCCGGTCGTCGCTGAGCACCATGGCCGGCAGCAGGTAGTTGTTCCAGATGTCGACGAACTGGAACAGGAAGATCGTCACCAGGGCCGGGAGCATCATCGGCAGGGCGACGGTGCGGAAGATGCGGAACTCGCTCGCCCCGTCGAGGCGGCCCGCCTCGATGACCTCGTCCGGTACGGACTGGGCGGCGAAGATGCGCGCGAGGTAGACGCCGAACGGGCTGACGATGCTGGGGAGCAGCACGGCGAGCGGGTTGTCGATCAGACCGATGCCGGAGAACATCAGGTACAGCGGGAGGGTGAAGAGGATCTTGGGGACCAGTACGGCGGCCAGGATCACGCCGAACAGCGCGTTCCTGCCGCGGAAGCGGTATTTGGCGAGCAGATAGCCGGCCATGGCGGACAGCAGGGTGCCGACGAGCGCGCCGATGCCGCAGTAGAGGACGCTGTTGAGCATCCAGCGCCAGAAGATGCCGTCGTTCTGCGCGGTCAGCCGGCCGATGTTGCCGAACAGGTCGAACCCGTCGAACCACAGCCCGTTGCCGCTGAACTGCCGCCCGAAGGGCTTGGTGACGGAGACCAGCAGCCACCACAGCGGGAAGAGGAAGTAGACGGTGGAGACCAGGAGGAGGGACAGCGTGAGGCCGCGGCTCACCACGGTCGTCCCCGGCTTCGCTCCGCGGGGGCGGGAGGCGTCTGGTATGTCGGTGGCGCTCATGCGTTCTCACCCCGGCTGGTCAGCTTGAAGAAGACGAAGGACAGCACGCCGACCGCGAGGGCGAGCACGACCGACTGGGCGGCGGCGTAGGGGTAGTTGCCGGCGGCCACGGCGGCCTGTGCGGACATGATCGGGGTGAAGGTCGAGGAGATCGCGCCGCTGGAGATGGGCTGGAGGACCGCGGGTTCGTTGAACAGCTGCGCCGAGCCGATGATGGAGAACACCGTGGTGAGGACGAGGGAGCCGCGTACGGCGGGGATCTTGACGCTCCACGCGGTCCGCAGGGCGGACGCGCCGTCCATCTTGGCGGCTTCGAGCACCTCGGCGGGGATGGTCTGCAGCGCGCTGTAGATGATGATCATGTTGTAGCCGGTCCAGCTCCACGTGACGATGTTCGCCACGGACCACAGGACCGCGCCGTTCGCGAAGAACGGGATGTGCACACCGAGTGGTTCCAGCAGGTGGTTGATCGGGCTCGACTCGGAGGAGTACATGAAGGACCACACCAGGGCCGCGCTGACGCCCGGGATGGCGTAGGGCAGGAAGGCGCCGAGCCGGAAGAACCCCTTGGCCCTGGCCGACCTGGAGTCCAGGAGCAGGGCGAGGCCCAGGGCCAGTCCGAGCATGAGCGGCACCTGCACGACGGCGAAGAGGCCCACGCGGGCGAGCCCGGCGAGGAAGTCGTGGTCGCCGAAGGCCTGCGCGAAGTTGTGCAGCGGTTCGAACTCCCGGGTGGGCGGGGCCAGTCCGAGGCCGGAGCGCTTGACGACGAAGAGACTGCTCACGGTCGCGTAGAGGAGCGGGGCGACGTACATCGCCGCGAAGAGGACGGCGAACGGTCCGCCGAAGAGCAGCAGGGTACGCCGGCCGAGTGCCGTCTCACGCCCGCGTCGCTTGCCGGGCGGTACGGCAGGCTTCGGTGCTGCGGCGGTCTGCTCCGCCGTGCCGGTTGGTCTCACGGTTTCTCTTCCGGATCGGGGCTGTGCGGGGATAGGCGGCCGGCCGGAGCCGTCCTGGCCGGCCGCCTGCTGTCGTGCGTGGCTACTCGGCGACCTTCAGGCCCTGGTTCTTCAGCTCGGCGACGGTCTTGCTCCGGGTCGTCACCAGCGCGTCCTTGAGGCTGCCCTTGCCGGCCCAGGCCTTGCCCAGCGCGTCGTCCAGGTCGGTGGTGGTCTTGGTCATGATCGGACCCCAGGTCCAGCCGGGCGTGACCTCGGCCGCCGCGTCGGCGAAGACGTCGTAGATCGGCTGTCCCCCGAAGTAGGGGTCCTTGACCTGGAGTTGCGGGAGGTCGAGCAGTCCGACGGCGGCCGGGTACAGCGACGCCTTGGTCACCAGGTCGCCATAGGTGGTGCGGTCGGTGCTCAGCCAGTGGGCGAACGTCCAGGCGGCCTCGGTGGGCTTGCAGCCCTTGAGGACGGCGGTGGCCGAGCCGCCCGCGTTGCCCACGGCCTTCTCTCCGGCCTTCCACTGCGGCATCGGGGCCACGGCCCAGTCGCCCGCGCCGTCCTTCACGCCGCCCTTGATCACGCCGGCCTGCCAGACCGCACCGACGACGGTCGCGATGTTACCGCTCCCAAGACCCGCGTACCACGCCTGGTCGTACATGGGGGCGCCACTGATCAGGCCGCCGTCCACGAGACCCTGCCAGTAGGCGGCCACCTTCTGGTTGGCCTCGGACGCCAGGTCGACCTTCCACGAGTCGCCCTTCACCCCGAACCAGCTCGCGCCCGTCTGCCAGGACAGGCCCGCGTAGTCGTAGTTCAGGTAGGGCGAGGAGATGTAGCGGTCCGGGTCGGAGGCGTGGATCCTCTCGGCCTGCTCCTGGTACTCGTCCCAGGTCGCCGGGGGCTTCAGACCCAGCGAGTCGTAGACCTTCTTGTTGTAGAACAGCGCCATCGGGCCGGTGTCGACGGGCGCCCCGTAGACGGCGTCCCCCAGCTGGACGGACTGCCAGGCGGCCGGCTGGAAGTCCGACGCTTCGCCCTCGGCGTGCTCGCGCACGTCCTGGAGCGCGCCCTGCGCGGCGAAGCTGGAGAGCGTCTCGTACCCCACCTGGGCCAGACAGGGGGCGTTGCCGGCCTGCACCGCGTTCAGCATCTTCTGGTACCCGCCCTTGGCGCCGGGCTGCACCTCCTGGTACGTCACCTTGATGTCCGGGTGGCTCTTGTTGAACGCCTTGACGGCGTCCGCGTACCCCGGTGACCAGCCCCAGAAGGTGAGTTCCTGCGATCCGGTGCCCGAGTCCCCCTCGGTGGACGAGCAACCGGTGAGCGCCAGCGCGAGAGCTGCGATCGCAGCGGTTCCGGCGGTTCGAGTGCGGGATGCCTTCACGGCCCCTCCTTGTGTGCGTAAGGCAGATCCGACCCCGGGAACGCCGGTGGGTCAGCTGCGTGATCGCTCCGCAACGAGGGCGGACCAGGCCGTCTTCCTCGCGTGCATGGCCGGAACTATGGCAGAGAATGTTATCGATGCCAATAGTTCTGAACAGATTCGCTGGACCGCCTGACTTACGGCATGGTGCCGCTATCATTCGCGCATACACCCTGAGGGAGGAGGCAGGAGGCATGGGCACAGCCATCGGCGAGGGCGAGACCAGAAAACCGCCGGGCATGACCGACGTGGCTCAGGCCGCGGGAGTCTCGCCGCAGACGGTGTCGCGGGTGCTGTCCGGCCACGCCAACGTGCGCCCCGAGACCCGCGCGCGTGTTCTCGCCGCCGTGGAGCGCCTCGGCTACCGCAAGAACAGCGCGGCCCGGATCCTGTCGTCGGGACGCAGCCGGACGATCGGTGTCGTCAACCTGCAGACGGCGTTCTACTCACGCCTCAACCTGACCTTCGGTATCGAGAACGCCGCGCGCGCGGCGGGGTACTCGGTCTCCATCGCCTCCACCGCGTCGCTGGACACCTCCGCGGTGGAGGAGGCGCTGTCGCGGCTGGCCGACCAGAGCGTCGAAGGCGTCATCCTGGCCATCCCGCTGATCCACGTCAGCCCGCGCATCGAGCAACTGACGGGTTCGCTCCCCACCGTGACGGTGGACGGGTCGCGCACCCCGGCTTCGGAGGTCGTGGCGATCGACCAGTCGCAGGCCGCCCGGCTCGCCACGCGCCATCTGCTCGACCTGGGCCACGAGACGGTCTGGCATGTGTCGGGCCCCGGCGAATGGCTCGACGCCGTCAACCGGATCGACGGCTGGCGCGAGACGCTGGAAGCGGAGGGCCGCACCGTCCCCCCGATCCTGAAGGGCGACTGGTCCCCCTCGTCCGGCTACCGCAACGGCCTGATCCTGGGGAGGATCCCGGAGGTGACCGCCGTGTTCGCCGCCAGCGACGAAATGGCGTTCGGCGTGATCCGCGCCCTGCACGAGCTGGGGCGACGCGTCCCGCAGGACATCTCCGTCATCGGCGTGGACGACATCGCCCTGGCCGAGTACTGCTCGCCCTCGCTCACCACGGTGGCGCAGCCCTTCGAGGAGATGGGCACGCTCGCGGTCGACCACCTGCTGCGGCACATCAACGAGCCGGGAGCGGCCCACGAGCCCACGTCGGTCGAACCGGAGCTGGTGGTCCGCGCCAGCACCGCGCCCGTGGGAGCGGCGTCCGGCACGCACTGAGCACACGGCGGTACGCCGGGTCCCGGGCGCGGTGCGCGGGGCCCCGGCGTCGCCGTGGTGCGGCCGGCTGGGTCAGCCGCTCGTCCCCTGCCGGAGCGGCGAGGCGGTGACCGTGCCGGCGGACGAGGGGGCGGGGCCGGTGGACGAGAGGGTCAGGACCTGCTCGTTCGCCGCACGCGAGCCGCCGACCGGGCCGCCGGTGGTGTCGCTCCAACTGCGGGTGGGAGTGGTCTCGGCGAGGCGGCCCGCGGCGCCGGACATTCCGATGACCAGACCGCTGTACCGGTTGACGATCTTGTACGTGCCGGTGGGCCCGCCGTCCGTGGCGGAGGTTCCGGGGACGACGAACCACTGCTGTCCCACGGTGGGGCCGCCGGAGCCGGCCGCGGTGACGGTGGGCCTGGTGCCCCAGGCACGGGTGGTGGTGGACGTCGAGCCGACGCCGAGCAGGTGTCCGGTGCCGGCGTTGGCGACGCGGTACGAGCCGTCGCCGTTGGAGGTGAAGATCCACGACTCCAGGCCGGATCCGGTGGCCGACGCCAGGGAGGTGGTGGACGAGCCGCCGGAGACCTGGGCGAGGACGCGGCCGCCCCCGGAGGAGATCCGGTAGGCCTGGGTGGTGTCGACGGGCGCGGCGGCCGCGGAGGTGTCGACGGTGAGGTCGGTGTACTCGCTGGAGGCGCCGCCCGAGCAGCCGAAGGAACAGTAGGACCGGAAGTCCTTGCCGACGATCCCGGAACTCGTCTTGTTCACCCCGTCGAGGAACCAGCGGTACCACGAGGCGTTGGTGTACGTGCCCGTGTCGCCGAGGAGGAACCACTTCTGCTCGGCGAGGTTGTCGGTGGCGTAGATCTGCTGCGGCGCCGACCCGCTCTGGTCCACGGCCTGGGGCTGGCCGATGTACAGGCCCAGGTGCGCGTTGTAGGTGATGTCCATGACGAACAGGGGCGAGGTGGGCGGCATCGTGCCGGCCTCGACCTGCTGGCTCACCGTGCCGCTGTCGCGCGGGTCGTACTCGTCGGACACCGGGGTGTAGCCGGTGGTGTGCGACGCGTCGACGGGCACCATGTTGCTCTCGCGGCCGCCGACGCCGGGCTCGGACCAGGCGCCGTCGTACCACTTCTGCCAGGTGCCGGGCGCCAGCTTGCCGGACATCGGGGCGCGGGCCACGTGGGCGTGGAAGGCCTTCCAGCCGCCGTCCTTCTCGACGACCCGCGAACCGTAGAAGGCGTAGAAGTACCCCGACGCGGTGTCCGCGAACAGGCGCGGGTCGCCGTCACCGTAGTGGTAGGTCTGCTGCGGGAAGGCGGTGGTGTCTCCCCGCGTGGTGCTGTACGGCGAGGTGATCACGTGGTCCTTGATCGCCCAGGTGCGGCCCTGGTCCGTGGAGACCGCGTAGTCGATGCCGTCGAAGTGGACGCCGTCGCCGAAGGGCTGGGGGGAGAACTCGTTGTGCACCAGGCCGTACCAGTCACCGGTGTCCGGATCGACCCAGACACCGGCCAGGTCGCAGTAGTTCTTGTGCGCGTAGCTCGAACCCGCCGGTGGCTGGGACGACTTGAGACCGGTGGGGCTGTTGTTGCAGCGCCACGTGGTGTCGTCGTTGCGGTCCTTGGGGTTCGCCGGGTCCACGGCGTCGCTGATCGCGCCGGAGCGGACGGCCGTGTCGACGTCCGTGCCGGTGAAGAAGTCCCACGTGCGGGAGTCGTCCGCCCCGTAGAGCGCGTGGGCCTGCTGGAAGTAGAACGTGCCGTCCTTGTCGATGTATCCACTGGCGGGGGTGTCGTCGGGATGGGTCCAGGACCCCTTCGACCCGACGGAAACGGTATAGGTGGCGTCAGGCGAGGCCGCCGACGCCGTCGCGGCGGTCAACTGGCTGCCGCCTGCCACGACCAGGGCCGTGGTGGCGACCAGGCCGGCCAGTCTGTTCTTCAGGGTTGCCACAGGTACAGGTACTCCGTTTCTCGGTGGAGCCGCGACTGAGCGGGGTGGGGCCCGTCGGGCGGTGCCTTCCTCGGCAGGGGACGCCCGGAGCGCGTACATCCGGAACGCCTGCGAAGCCGACGTGCGGCGCGGAACGGATGCCCGGCCCAAGGCGGTGGGAAAGGTGACCGGTGTGGGCGCGGTCGGTCAGGGTGGAATCCCGCGCCCACACCGGGGTCAGTGGCCCGCGAGCACCCGCAGGAGGCGCGCGACCTCCTCCGCGACGGCCCCGCGCGCGGGGCCGAGGTACGTACGGGGGTCGGCCGTGGCGGGATGGGCGGTGAGGTGGTCGCGGACGGTCCGGGTGAACACCTGGTTGAGGTGCGTGGACACGTTCACCTTGGTCATGCCGGCCGCGACCGCCTTGGCGAGGTCCGCGTCGGCGACCCCGGACGAGCCGTGCAGGACGAGGGGAACGCCGACGGCGGCCCGCAGCCGCGCGATGAGCTCGAAGTCGAGGACGGCGTCGCGGGTGAGCATGGCGTGCGAGCTGCCGACGGCCACGGCGAGGGCGTCCACGGCCGTCGCCTCGACGTAGGACGCCGCCTCGTCGGGATCGGTGCGGACCCCTGGGGCGTGGGCGCCGTCCTTGCCTCCGACCTCGCCGAGCTCCGCCTCGATCCACACGTCCGCGCGGTGGCAGTGGTCCGTGATCTCCCGGGTGGCCGCCACGTTCTCGTCGTAGGGGCGCTTGGAGGCGTCGAACATCACGGAGGTGAATCCGAGAGCGACGGCCTCACGGACCAGGTCGGTCGATTCCGCGTGGTCGAGGTGGACCGCGACCGGAACGCGTGCGCCGCGGGCCATGGCGAGGGAGGCGAGCCCGATGGGCGCGAGCGATCCGTGGTAGCGCGCGGTGTTCTCGCTGATCTGGAGGATGACCGGCAGCCCCGCGCTCTCCGCCCCCGCGACGATGGCCTCGGCGTGTTCGATCTGTACGACGTTGAAGGCACCCACACCCGAGGCTCCGGAGTACGCGGGGTCGATGAGCTCGTCAGTGGTCGACAGGGGCATGGGTTCTCTCCACGGGAACGGACGTACGGAACTGGTGGTAGAGGCCGGCGTCGATGTCGCCGGCCAGGGGACAGGCCACGGCGGCGGCCGAGAGCGCCACGGCCTCGCGCAGGACGGCCGGCCACGGCTCAGCGGCGAGGAGCCCGGCGGCGATCGCCGCGACGCAGGCGTCCCCGGCTCCCGTCGGGTTCCCGGCCAACCGCCGAGGAGGCACGGAGCGCCAGGTCCCTTCCGGCGTGACGGCGAGGAGCCCGTCCGGGCCGCGTGACGCCACGACGCTTCCGGCGCCGAGTTCCCGCAGGGACCGGGCCGCGGTCGCCGCGTCGTCGTGGCCGGTGGCCTCGGTGAGCTCCGCCGCGTTGGGTTTGACCACGGTGGGGTGTGCGCCGAGGGCCTTGAGGAGGGTCGGCCCGCCGGCGTCCACGACGGTCATGGCTCCGGCGTCGTCGGCCAGGCGGGTGAGCCGCGCGTACGCGTCGGCCGGTACCCCGGGAGGCAGGCTGCCGGACAGGACGACGACCTGGGCGCCCCGCAGCAGGCGGGTGAACCGCGCGACGAACGTGGTCCACACGGCCGTGTCGACGTGGGGTCCGGACTGGTTGAAGACGGTGGCGTCGCCGTCCTCGCGCGACACCACGGTGACCGTGCGGCGCGAGTCGCCCGCCATGGGCACCAGTTCGTCGGCCAGCTCCGCCACGCGCAGGTCGTCCCGTATCGCGCGGCCGGTCGGGCCGCCCACGAGACCGGTCACCACGGCGGGGACCCCCAGGGTGGACAGGACGCGTGCGACGTTGACGCCCTTGCCTCCCGCCCGGGAGAAGGACTCCCCGACGCGGTGTGAGGCACGCGGGACGAGGGCGTCGACGTGGTAGGTGACGTCCAGGGCCGCGTTGAGTGTGACGGTGAGGATCATGACGCCGTCACCCGAGGCCCTCCCAGGGGGCGCGGAGGCGGACTCGTACCGTCCGCCGTGTCCCACGCGGCGAGTCCGGCGCCCAGGCATCCCGCCATGTCCCCGAGTGCGGCGGGGACCAGCTCGGGCCGCTGCTGGAACGTCAGCCGCCGTGCCAGGGAAGAGCGCAGAGGATCCATCAGCAGATCACCGGCCTCCGCGAGGCCGCCGCCGAGCACGACGGTCTCGGGTGCGAGCAGCGTGGTGAGCGTCGCCAACGCGGTGGCCAGGGCCTCGACCGCCCGGTCCCAGACGAACCGGGCGTCCGGATCGCCCTGCGCGAGCAGCGCCGCCACCGGGGCGGCCCCCTCGACCCGGCGGCCGGTGCGCGCGCTGTACGCCCGGCCGATCGCCGCGGCCGAGGCGACCGTCTCCAGACAGCCCCGCGCCCCGCAGGAGCACGGCTCCCCGCCGGGCTCGACGACGACATGGCCGATCTCGCCCGCGTAGCCGCGGGCCCGGACCGGACGCCCGTCGCGGAAGACGGCGGCGGAGATCCCGGTGCCGACGGGGACGAAGCAGGCGTCCCGTACGCCCTTGGCCGCGCCGACGCGGCATTCGGCGGCTCCGCCGGCGCGCACGTCGTGCCCGAGCGAGACGGTCAGTCCCGTGGCCTCTTCGAGCGAGGCCGCGAGCGGCAGGTCGCGCCAGCCGAGGTTGGCCGAGTACACGGCCGTCCGGGTCTCCTCGTCGACGACGCCCGGGACCACCACCCCCGCCCCGCGCACGGTCAGCCCGAGCGCGACGGCGCTCCGGTCGAGGTCGCGCAGGACGGTGGCGATCCCGGCGGTCACCGCGTCCGGGCCGGAGCGGCGCGGCGTCGTCGTACGCACGGTTCTCAGCGTCTTGAGGTCGCGGTCGAGGAGGGCCCCCTTCATACCGGTCCCGCCCACGTCCAGTGCGATGACGCAGTCGGCGCCGTGGGCGTCGTCACGCATCGCGGCTCTCAAGGATCACGGAGCGGGTCAGGTTGCGCGGGCGGTCGGGGTCGTAGCCCCGCGCCTCCGCGAGCCGGACGGCCAGCCGCTGGGCCAGGACCAGGTCGGCCAGCGGGTCCAGGGCCCCGGTGCCGTCGCCCGGCCCGGCGACGAACGTGCCTCCCACCCGGGCGACCTCGTCGGCCATTCCCGAGGGGGCCGGACCGAACACCCAGGTGACGCGGCCGGGGCCGGCGATGCTGATGGGGCCGTGCCGGTACTCCATGGCCGGGTACGCCTCGGTCCACGCCCCGGCGGCCTCGCGCATCTTCAGACCGGCCTCCAGCGCCAGACCGTAGGTCCAGCCGCTGCCGAGGAAGGTGAACTGCTCGGCGGCGGTCACGGTGGCGTCCAGGTCCGCCGCGATCGCCCGCCGGGCGTCGGCCGCCGCCCGCTCGATCGGGAGCACATCGGCCGGCAGCGCCCCGGACGCCTCCAGGTGGGCGCGCAGCAGCGCCAGCGTGGTGGTGGCGAAGCGCGTCTGCACCACCGACTCCTCGTCCGCGAAGTCGAGCACGGCGACACCGTCGGCGGCCCGCATGACGGGGGTTTCCGCGTCGGCGGTGACCGCCCCGGTCGGGGTGGTGCCCTTGACCCGGTCCAGGACCTCCAGGACCTCGGTCGTGGTACCGGAACGGCTGATCGCCAGCACGCGGTCGTACCGGCGTCCGTGCGGGAACTCCGAGGCGGCGAAGGCGTGCGTCTCGCCGTGGCCGCCACGCTCACGGAGCTCCGCGTAGGCCAGGGCCATGAACCAGGAGGTTCCGCAGCCCACCACGGCGACACGCTCGCCACGGCGGGGCAGGACGTCGGAGTACAGCGCGAGCGAGTCCCTGGCCCGCAGCCAGGTGTCGGGCTGCGAGGCGATCTCGACGGCGGTGCGGGAGGACGCGGTGGTGGACATACGGAGTGGCTCCTCGGAAGGACGGGCCCTGACGGCACATCCCGATCTCGATGCATGATCATGCTTGGTTAATGCTTTCTTCAAGCAACATCAAGCATATTTCTTGCGTGCAGTATGGCGGAACGGGGGCTCGCAGTCCAGCGGGCCGGGCGCCCCTGACCCGCGGGCACAAAGCCCCTGAGCTGCGGGCCACTCCGCGCACGCGTTACGCTCCCCACGCGTCGACAAGGGCCCGACCGGCACACCTCGCGGCGCTCGCGTGCGTGGAACGAGGGTCAAGGAGCTCCGACACATGTCCAAACATGAGCGGTGGAACGCGCTGCTGGAGCTGCTGGCGGCCGAGGGCAGGCTGGAGGTCGACGAGACCGCCGCCACCCTGGAGGTCTCCCCCGCGACCGTCCGGCGGGACTTCGACGAACTCGCGGAACAGAAGATGCTCGTCCGCACGCGCGGCGGTGCCCTCGCGCACGGCGTCTCCTACGAACTGCCCCTGCGGTACAAGTCCTCCCGGCACGCCTCGGAGAAGCAGCGCATCGCCACCGCCGTCGCCGAACTCGTCGGTGAGGGAGACGTCGTGGGGCTCAACGGCGGAACCACCACCACCGAGGTGGCCCGTGCGCTGGCGCTGCGGGCGGGTGGAGGACGACGCAACGCGGCCGACATCCCGGCGCCCGTTCTCACCGTCGTCACCAACGCGCTCAACATCGCGGGCGAACTCGCCGTGCGGCCCCAGGTCAAGATCGTGGTCACCGGCGGCGTGGCCCGCCCCCAGACCTACGAGCTCGTGGGCCCGTTGACGGCCGGCGTGCTGAAAGAGGTCGTGCTCGACGTGGCCGTGCTGGGGATCGACGGGCTCGACCCCCACCTGGGTGTGATGGCCCACCAGGAGGACGAGGCGAGCATCAGCAGGCTGTTCGCCGAGCGCGCTCAGCGCGTCGTCGTGGCCACCGACTCGTCGAAGCTGGGGAAGCGGGCCTTCGCCCGGATCTGCGGGCTCGACGACATCGACGTCATCGTCACGGACTCGGCCGTGCCCGCCGAGATGGTCGCCCGCCTCACCGACCTCGGCATCAAGGTGATCGCGGTCTGACGAGCCGCCCCGCCGGCCCGGTCGAGGCCGCGCCCACGGGGCCGGGCCTCGACCGGGCCGGCGCGGTGTCACGGCGTGGCCGGGACGGTCCACTTCTGGTTGGCGGCTCCGTCGCAGTCCCAGACGGCGAGCGGGGTGCCGTCCGCCGCGTTGCCGTCGGGCACGTCGAGGCAGCGACCGGAAACGGGGTTGCGCAGCGTGCCGTTCTCGTACCGCCACTGCTGGTTGGCGGCGCCCGAGCAGTCCCACAGGATGACCGGGGTACCGTTGGCGGTGCCCCCGTCCTTGAGGTCGAGGCACAGGCCGTTGTCCGCCAGGTGCAGGGCGCCGTCACCGCCGAGCGTCCAGGCCTGGTTGGCGCCGCCCGTGGGGCCGTAGAGAATGGCGGGGTCGCCGCTGACGTTCCGCGAGCCGTCGACGACCTTGCCCCCGAGACCCGTGACGGGGCCGCGCAGTGAGTTGCCGATGCCGTTGGTCTGCACCGTGCCGCCGTCGACCCGGTCCACCTGGCTGCGGGAGGCGCAACTGGTGCTCGTACGCGTCGAGGCGACGCTCGCGGTGACGGCGCCGTCGTCGCCCTCCGGCAGGCCGAAGCGCGCCTGCGAGTAGGGCTGGTCGTCGCAGGAGGCCTTGGGGTTGTTCCACTCGAAGTACTCGGTCCAGTCGACCATGCCCCCGGTCGAGATCCGCGTCGATCCGGCGCGGATGCTGCCGAGCTTGAACGAGGCACCGGTGGTCTCGTTGGTGACCGTGACGCCGAACCAGCGGTCGCCTTCGTGGGCCAGGCGGGTACGGAAGGTGTCGCCCTCCTTCCAGTCGGTCCGCAGCCGACAGCTCTTCCCCACGCCCTCGCCACCGAAGTCGACGCAGTAGCTGCCCTCGGAGCCGGGCTTCGCCTCGTCCGCGTCCCAGATCGAGAACAGGAACGTGCGTTCCTGGCCGGGGCCGTTGGACTGCATCCCGGTGTACCCGCTGCTGCCTGCGGTGAAGTCGAACTGATGGCTCCAGAAGATCCTGGAGCCGGGGCCCGCGTCCTTGGTGACGGTGGTGCGGAAGGTGACGTTGTCCAGCGCTCCCGCACCGGACGGGAAGCCGTAGTTGGTGTACGAGCCGGGGGTGTCGGAGGCCGCGGCGGTGTCCGCCGTGGTCAGGGCCGTCCCGAGCGCGGCGGCCAGGACCGCCGCGCTCGCCAGCGCGACGGAGCGCGCCGGCCTGGTGGCGCGGCGGAAGGGGAAAAGTGCCTTCATCGCAGGAACCTTTCGGAGTGGGGGGAGGGACGGACGCGGGGATACGCGCCGCACCCGTGCCGGGGGGATCGCCGGTCGCCGAGGGTGGGAGTCACCCGGTTCGGTGGCGAACCGGCGCCGAAGCGGCAGGGCTCCGAACGGGTTTCACCGCACGGGGCCGAGCCGCCCGGTCCGTACCGTGGGGGCCGGTCGGCCGGGCAGGCGCAATCTTGCAACACGCCAGCCACAGGCGACAAGTGTTGCGCGCAATCCGCTTATCTCGATCACCTTCGAGCATTCTGTGCTCACTCGCGGAGCACGGGTCGCGACGTGACCGCTCTCATCCCGTTCCGCCCGCTCCGTCCGGGCCGCCGCTCACGTAAGGTTTGCCTCGGTGCGCCGGGAAGTCTGGTCGGCAGTTCATTCGAGCTGCCCTGGGAGCCCCGTGCCGATCCCCCTCTCCATGACCGCGTCGCCGTGCGCCGTCGCTTCTGCGCGCCCCGGACCGGGGCCGCGCACCGGGCGGGAGCCCGCCCACGCCGCCCACGCCCTCTCCGGCGATCGCCCGCCGGACCCCGGGCGGGCCGGGCACGCCCGGCCCGGAACCGCCCTGCCCCGCCCAGGTCTGCGCGCCCCCTGAGGCCGCTCGGCCCGCCCCCTCATCGGACCGTCGACGCCCTGCCCCTCCTGCCTGCGAAGGTTCCCGCCCATGACTCCCCCTGCCGACAAACCTGCCGGCCAGTCCGACGCCGACGCCGTATCGGCCGCCGTGGCCGACGTGCTCGCCCGCTTCGAGCGGTACGCCTACATCCGCGGCCGCCGTACGAGCATCACCGCCGCTCAGACCACCCAGCGGCAGGAGCAGCACGCCTTCGACGAACTGCTCCGCGCCGTCGATCGGCTCAGGACCCTCCACCAGGTGCCCGAGGGACCGCAGGACTGACGCGGCAACGCGCGGGGCGGGGCATCACCGACCGCAGCGGCCCCGAACACTCCCGCCGGGGCGAGGGTGTTCGGGGCCGCACCGCGCCGAGACGCGTCAGGGGCGTGTCAGCGCCGTCAGGGGCAGCCGACCACCTGTGCCGCGTACGACAGGCCGGCGCCGAAGCCGAGGAGGAGGACCGGCGCCCCGCTGGGCACCTCGCCGCGTTCCACGAGTTTGGACAGGGCGAGGGGGACACTGGCGGCGGAGGTGTTGCCCGAGTCGACGACGTCGCGGGCGACGATCGCCTGGGGCGCTCCGATCTGCCCGGCCACCGCTTCGATGATCCGCAGGTTGGCCTGGTGGGTGACGACGGCGGCGAGGTCGGACGGGGCCACCCGGGCCCGCTCGCAGGCCTCGCGGGCGACCGGGGCGAGGGAGGTCAGGGCCCAGCGGTAGACGACCCGTCCGTCCTGCCGGAAGAGCGCGGGCGGGCCGGCCGGGCCGGTGGTCTCCAGGGTGATGGCCGAGCCGCGTTCCGGCCGGGAGCCCCAGACCACGGGCCCGATGACGTCGGACCGCGCCTCGTCGGTGGCCGCGACGACCGCGGCACCGGCCCCGTCGCCGAAGATGACGCAGGTGGAGCGGTCCTCCCAGTCGAGGAAGTCGCTCATCTTGTCCGCCCCGATGACGAGCGCCGTGCGGCCGCTGCCGCCGCGCAGGGCCAGATCCGCGTTGGCGAGGGCGTAACTGAACCCGGCGCAGGCGGCGTTGAGGTCGAAGACCGCCGCCGTGGGGATGTCCAGGCGACGGGCGACCCGGGCGGCGACGCTGGGCATCCGGTCCACGGCGGTGCAGGTCGCGACGGTCACCAGGTCGATGTCGGCGGCGTCCACACCGGCTCGGGCCACGGCCTTGGCGGCGGCGGCGACCGCCATGTCGGCGACGCTCTCGTCCTCGGCGGCGATCCGCCGGGTGGCGATGCCGACCCGGGACCTGATCCACTCGTCCGAGGTGTCGACCAGGGTGGCCAGGTCGTCGTTGGTGAGCACACGGGTCGGCTGGTGATGGGCGATCGAGAGTATCCGGGCGCCGGGGCTGGTCACGGTCACGAGTCCTCCAGTGGATGGTGTTCCGGGGAGCGGGTCCGGTGGGCGTCGGTGCCCATGGAGCCGCGGAACGCTGAGCGGGGCGCCGGTGCCCGGCCTCGCCCCGGCGACGGCACCGTCCGCCGCCGGGCCCACCCGGCCGGAGCGCGGACGTCCGGGGCGCGGACGTCCGGTGACGCGCCGCCGGGTGCGGACCGGCGTGTGTTCACACCACGCCTCGCTGTGGGCCGCGTACGGCGTCCGGGGCCGCCGGGACCAGGGCGGCGGCGACCGCGGCCATCACGTCCGCGACCTCCGGGAAGAGGAAGAAGTGGTCGCCGGGGAGGACCACCAGCCGGGAGGGGGCGTCGGTGTGCCGGCGCCACAGGTGCAGCCGCTCCTTCGCCACGACGGGGTCGGCGTCGCCGCCGAGCACGGTCATGGGCACCGCGAGCGGAGGCCGGTCACGGTAGCGGTAGGTCTCCAGCATCGCGTAGTCCGCGCGCAGGGTGGGCAGGAACAGCTCCATCAGTCCGGCGTCGTCGAGGATCCCGGCCGGTGTGCCGCCGAGACGGCGCAGTTCGTCGATCACGTCGGCCTCCGGCGCCGCGTGGATCGGCCGCCGGGTGCGCGGGAGTTCGGGGGCCTGCGCGCCGGAGACGAAGAGGTGCTCCGGCCGTGGCAGGCCCCGGGCGCGCAGGGTCCTGGCGAGTTCGAAGGCGAGCAGGCCGCCCATGCTGTGGCCGAACAGCGCGTAGGGCCGGTCCAGGTGGTCCGTGAGGGCGTCGGCCAGCAGCCCGGCCAGGAACACCAGGTCGGTGACCGGGGGCTCGCCCCAGCGGCCGCCCCGGCCGGGGATCTCCAGGGGGTGCACCTGGACCGGGCCGGGGGCCAGGTCGCGCCATTCCCGGTACACCGCCGCGCTGCCGCCCGCGTGGGGAAGGCAGAAGAGCCGGACGCCGGGGCGGTCCTGCGGCTCTCCCTGGGCAAACCACGGGTTGCGCACGATGTGCTGCTCCTTCGCTTCGCTCCGGTTCGCGGGGGCCCGTGCCTCGCTCGTCCACGGGCTCCCCCGAACGGCGGCCGGTCGGTCAAGAGGTCGTTCGGTCAAGAGGGCGTTCGGTGAGGGTCAGCGCGCCCGAGGGACAGCGCTCCACCGCCTCCCGCGCGGCCGCGTCGGCGTCCGGCCCCCGCGGGCCGTCCGACAGCAGGACGACGGTTCCGTCCTCGTCGGACTGGTCGAAGAGGTCGGGGGCGGTCAGCGCGCACATGCCCGCGCCCACGCAGCGCTCCGTGTCAGCCTGGATTCGCATGGCCATGGTCCTTCGTGCCGTGGTGGCCGTCGTCGCCGACGGCCGGGGCGGGGTCAGACGGCGACCCCGCCGTCGATCTGGAAAGTGCTGCCGGTGATGTACGCGGCCCGGTCCGAGAGCAGGAAGGAGACCAGGTCGGCGACCTCGTGCGGCTCACCGAACCGCCCCAGGGGGACACGCTCCATGAACCGCTGCCGAAGCTCCGCGGGCAGGTCCATGACGGGGTCGGTGGCGACGAAGCCCGGCACGACGACGTTGGCGCGGATGCCGTACCGGCCGACCTCGCGGGCCAGGGACTTGGTGAAACCGATGATCCCGGCCTTGGACGCGGCGTAGTTGGTCTGCCCGGGGTTGCCGTGCAGGCCGGCGACGGACGACATCGTCACGATCGCCCCCCGCCGGCGCTCGATCATGCCGTTGATGACGGTCCGGCAGACGTAGTACGTGCCGTCGAGATTGACCTGGAGGACGTCGGTCCAGTCGTCGTCCTCCATCGCCGCCAGCGGACCGTCGCGCAGCACGGCGGCCGAGGTGACCACCGCCGCGACCGGACCGAGGGTGTCCTCGATCCCGTCGACCAGGTCCTCCACCGCGGCGCTGTCGCTGACGTCGGTACGGCGGATGTACGTCCGCCGCCCCAGCGCGCCGATCTCCTTCTCCAGGCTCTCGGCGGCGGCCGCGTCGGAGGCGTAGCACACCGCCACGTCGAAGCCGTCCCGGGCGAGCCGCAGCGCGACGGCCCGGCCGATCCCCCGCCCGCCGCCCGCCACGAGCGCCACGGGGGCGTCCTGGTGCGTCACTGTCCCTCCCTGTCCGGCCGGCCGGACCGGACCGGCCGCGTCGGTGCCGCTCATGCCGTGCCCTCCTGTTCGGGCACGTCCGTGGCGAGCAACTCGCGGAGCTGGGCCTCGACTTCTTCGTCGGAGAGCTCCGCGAGCAGGTCCATGTCGAGGTCCGGGTCCGGGGCGTCGCGGTCGATGACCTCGATGACGTCCTCGGGGCGGGCCGGGCTTCCGGAGCCGGGTCCCGCGTCCAGCAGCACGGCGGTGTGCGCCACGGTGGGGTTCTCGAAGAACGCCCGCAGGTCGAGTTCCACGCCGAGACGGCTCTTGACGCGGGTGCCGATCTGCACGGCGGCCAGCGAGTGACCGCCCAGGGCGAAGAAGTCGTCGTCGGCACCGACCCGGTCGACGCCCAGGATCTCCTGCCAGACCTCGGCGACGTCCCGCTCGCGGTCGGTGCGGGGGGCGACGTACGGCGTGGCCAGCTCGGGGCGCGGGTGGGTGCCGCCGGGCGGGGCGAGCCGCTCCATCTCCCGTTCCAGGAGGTCCGGGGTCAGGGAGCGGGCCAGCTCGCGTACGGCCGTGAACTCGCGGCGGCAGACGACCAGGTGCCCGGGGAGGCCGGGGGTGGCGAGGAGGCGGCCGAAGACGTCCTTGCCCTGCTGCTCGGTGATGCCTTCGGCGAGGACGCGCAGCACACCGGCGCCGGCCGGCTCGTCGGATTCGTCCCCGTCCGCGTCGTGCTCGGGCGGTTCGGCGGCGCGCGCTATCTGGTCGCGCAGCCCCTCCAGGTCGTTGATCCGCTTGATGGTGAAGTCGGCGATCCGGACGAGGAGACGGCCGTCCGGGTCGAGGAGTTCGATGTCGCAGGTGCTGGTCTCGCCCGCCGAGTCGGCGGCCTCCTTCACCTCGACGTAGGCGTGCACGGTGCTGGTCAGCCCGTGCAGGACGCGCAGGGAGCGGTAGCTGAACGGCAGGTAGTAGGTGTCCGGCGCGTGGACGCGGGCGGTGCCGCCGGCCGCGTCGAGCAGCGCCGGGTGCAGCAGGTAGTGGTCGAGGTCGCCGTGGTACTCCTCGTCGAGCCTGAGGGTGGCCATCACCCGCTCGGGGCCGACCTGGATCTCCTTCATGCACGTCCAGCGCGGTCCGAAGGAGAACTCGATCGGGCCGCCCTTCTCGAAGCGGTCCAGGCGGAGTCCGAGTTTGATCGACTCGTCGGTGTCGAGGACGTCCGTCACCTCGCAGGAGGCCAGGAGCGCGTCCAGGTCGCGTACGACGTCCGGCTCCGGGTCGAGGAAGGCGACGGTGCCGCGCGCGTGGTCGGTCCAGGTCACGGCTCCGGGCGCGCCGGCCCGGCTCTGTACGGCGAAGTGCCGTCGTCCGTCGCGTTCCTCGACGGTGGTGAAGATCTCGCGGGACTGCCCGTCGGGCACCACGACGGGCACGAGGTACTGCACATCGCTGATCTCGACGTCCCGTCCGGCGGCCTGCTCGGCGACGGCGGCCCTGACGAGTTCGAGGTAGGCGGTGCCGGGTACGAGGCCGTGGTCCTGGATGCGGTGGTCGCCGACGATCCAGCTGTCGGCGGTGGTGAGGACGGTGGTGTACGTGCGTGAGGTGGGCGTCGAGCGGACCAGGCGCCGCAGGAGGGGGTGGCCGTCGAGCGGGGTGCCCGTGTCGGCCCCGAACCGGGTGGCGAGGCCGGCGGCCATGCCGACGTCCCGCCAGGTGTCCCATCCGACGGCCGTGACGGGCAGTCCCGTCGTCCGGCGCTTGTCCTGCGCCCACGCGTCGAGGAAGGCGTTGGCGGCGGCGTAGTCGCTCTGACCGGGGCCGCCGAGGACGGCGGTGACGGAGGAGCACAGCAGCATGAAGTCCAGCTCGTCCTCGGCGCAGACCTCGTCGAGCACCAGCAGGCCGTGGGTCTTGGCGGCGAGCACCTCGCCCGCCTCGGCCGGGGACTTGGTGACGATCATGCCCTGGGAGGGCACTCCGGCGGCGTGCACGACGCCGTTCAACGGGCCTGCCGTGGCCCGCAGTTCGTCCACGGCCCGGGTCATCTGCTCCTTGTCGGTGACATCGGCGCGCAGCGGGACGACGCGGGCGCCGAGCGATTCGAGGTGCCTGAGCCGCCGGATGCGGACGGCGGTCGGGTCGGTGTCCTCGTGGGCGGCGAGATAGGCGTCCCGGTCCTCGGGCGGCGGGAACGCGGAGCGGCCCAGCAGGCCGAGGACCGGGCGGTCGGCGGTCTCGGCGAGGTGCTCGGCGACGGCCAGTCCGATGCCGCCGAGGCCGCCGGTGACGAGGTAGACGCCGCCGTCGCGCGGTCCGGTGCGCCCGGCGTCGCCGGGGGCGGGCCGGCCGATCCAGTCGGCCCGGTCGAAGCCGCGCGCCCACCAGTGGCGTCCGCGCAGGGCGATCTCCGCCCCGGTGTCCGGGGCGGTGAGGGCGCTCAGCAGGGCGTGGACGGCGTCCTCGCCCGGGGCGGCCGGGTCGGTGCCGGTGACGTCCAGGACGCGGCAGGTGGTGCCGGCGGTCTCCTGGGGGATGACCGTGGCCGCGCCGAGCAGCAGGGCGTTCTCGGGCCGCAGGCTCTCGTCGCCGGTGACGTCGTACACGCCGCGGCAGAGCACCTCGACCGTGACCGGGACGGGCGGCCGTTCGGCGCCGACGGCCTGGGCGAGGGCGACGAGGCCGTCGAAGCCGGTGCGCCGCGCGGTGTCCAGCCGTTCGGCGGCGGACGCCTGGTCCTCCGCCGCGCCGAGGGCGGTCGCCCACAGGTGGACGAGGCGGACGCGCCCTCCGTCCGGGGCCGCGAAGGGAGCAGCGCTCAGGGACCGTACGAGGGCGCCCAGGTGGTCCCGGTCGGCGGGGTCGAGGGTCCAGGTGCCCGTGCCGTCGTGCTCCAGGGCGGTGCCCGCCGTGACGCGTACGACCTGGTCCCCGGTGGCGGCGAGGCGGGTGGCGAGGGTGTCCCCGAGCGGGAGTTCCGCGCCGAGGACGACCCAGGTGTCGCCGGTGGCCCGTGCCCCGCTCCGGGCGGGGAGGGGCAGCCGCTGCCAGCCGGGGGTGTAGAACCAGTCGGCGGCGGTGGTGACGGCGGGCTCCGCGCCGACGGCCGGCCCGGCGGTCTCGGTGGGCTCCACCCAGTAGCGGCGGCGCTGGAAGGCGTAGCCGGGCAGCCGCACCGGGCTCTGCCGCTCCGGGCCGTGCACGGCGTCCCAGTCGACGTCGGCGCCCGCGCTCCACACGGTGCCGAGGCCCGCCAGCAGGTGGGCGTCGTCGGGGGTCCGGTCGCCGGGGTGCCGCAGGGAACCGGCCACCGTGCGGTCCGGTGTCCAGTCCTGGTGGGCGCGCGCGAAGTTGGCGAGGTTCTGGCCGGGTCCGGCCTCGACCAGGACGAGGAGGGGGTCGGCGAGCAGGGCGTCGAGGGCGTCGCGGAACCGGACGGGACTGCGCAGATGGCTGCCCCAGTACTCGGGGCTGGTCGCCTGCTCCTCGGTGATCCAGGTGCCGGTGACGTTGGAGAGGAACGGGATCGTCGGGGGGTGGAGGACGACCTTGCGCACCTCGTCGGTCAGGGGGCCGACCGCGCCGTCCATGTCGGGTGAGTGGAAGGCGTGCGAGGTGTGCAGGCGGCGGCAGCCGATCCCCTCGGCGGTGAGCCGCTGTTCGAGGGCGTCCACGGCCTGCGGGGTGCCGGAGACCACGGTGAGCGCACTGGAGTTGACGGCGGCCGTCGACAGGCCGTCGCCGAGGCGGGCGGCGGTCTCCTCCTCGGAGAGGAAGACGCTGAGCATGGCGCCGTGCGGCATCTCCTGGACCAGGCGGCCGCGTGCGGCGACCAGGTGCGCGGCGTCCTCCAGGGAGAACACCCCGGCCAGGCAGGCGGCCACGTACTCCCCGATGCTGTGGCCGACCATGGCGCGCGGCCGGACACCCCAGGACTGCCAGAGCCGGGCGAGGGCGTATTCGACGCAGAACAGCGCGGGCTGGGCGACACGGGTCTGCCGCAGCCGCTCGGCCGCCTCCGGGTCGTCGCGGCCGAGGACCAGGGTGCGCGGGTCCTCGCCCAGGTACGGGGCGAAGAGCTCGGCGCACCGGTCGAACTCGGCCTGGAAGACGGGCTCGCGCGCGTACAGGTCGCGGGCCATGCCCGGGTACTGGGCGCCCTGTCCCGGGAAGAGGAACGCGACCGGGGCGGTGTCGGGCGCGGCCGTCCGGGGAGCGTCGCCCGCGAGGGCGCGCAGCGCGTCGACGGCTTCGCCGGTGGTCCGGGCGACGGCGGTGGCGCGGTGCGGGAACCGGGCCCGGCGCAGGGCCAGGGTCCCGGCGACGGCGTCGAGGGAGGCGTCGGGGGCGGCTTCGAGGTGGTCGGCCAGGCGTGCGGCGGCCTCGGCGAGCGCGGGCGCGGACTTCGCGGAGAGCGGCAGCAGGCGGGCGGGGGCCTCCGCCGTGGTGCCGCTGTCCCGGTCGCGGCCGTCGAGGGGGTCCGGCTCCTGGGCCGGGGCCTCCTCCAGGACGATGTGCACGTTGGTGCCGCCGATGCCGAAGGAGCTGACGCCGGCCCGGCGCGGCTCGTCCGCGCGGGGCCAGGGGCGCAGTTCGGAGTTGACGTAGAAGGGGCTGGTGTCCAGCTCCAGGCCCGGGTTGGGCCGCTCGCAGCGCAGGGTCGGCGGGATGGCCTCGTGCTTGAGGGCGAGGGCGGCCTTGATCAGGCCGGTGACCCCGGCGGCCGCGTCGAGGTGGCCGACGTTGCTCTTGACCGAGCCGATGGCGCAGTAGCCCCGCTCGTCCGTGCCCGCGCGGTGGGCGCGGGTGAGGGCGGCGATCTCGATGGGGTCGCCGAGGGGGGTGCCGGTGCCGTGGGTCTCCACGAAGCCGACGGTGGCGGGATCGACGTCGGCCAGGGCCAGCGCCTCGGCGACGACCTCGGCCTGCCCGTCCACGCTGGGTGCGGTGTAACCGGCTTTGAGGGAACCGTCGTTGTTGACGGCGCTGGCGAGCACCACCGCGTCCACGGTGTCGCCCTCGGTACGGGCGTCGGCGAGGCGGCGCAGCACGACGAGTCCCGCCCCGTTGCCGGGCACGGTGCCCTCGGCGTCCGCGTCGAAGGCGCGGCAGGTGCCGTCCGGGGAGAGGATGCCGCCGGATTCGTAGGCGTAGCCGCCGTGCAGCGGGGAGCTGACGGACACGCCGCCGGCCAGGGCGATGTCGCATTCCCCGTTGAGGAGGCTCTGGCAGGCCAGGTGCACGGCGGTCAGCGAGGTGGAGCAGGCGGTCTGGACGGTGACCGCCGGGCCCCTCAGGCCGAGTTTGTACGCGGTGCGGGTGGCCAGGAAGTCCTTGTCCGAGGCGAGCATCACCTGGTACATGCCGGAGGAGTCCAGCACCCGCTGGTTCCTCATCAGGTTGAACAGCAGGTAGGTGTTGAGGCCGTTGCCGGCGAAGACGCCGATACGGCCCTCGAAGCGGTCCGGGTCGATCCCGGCGGACTCCAGGGCGTGCCAGGCGCATTCGAGGAAGACCCGGTGCTGGGGGTCGAGGAGTTCGGCCTCGCGGGGGCTGTAGCCGAAGAACCCCTCGTCGAAGAGGTCGGCGCCCTCCAGCGCGCCCTTGGCCTTGACGTATCCGTCCTGGGCCAGCACCGCCGGGTCGGTGCCCGAGCCGGCCAGCTCCTCGTCGGAGTAGTGGCTGATGCCCTCGCGGCCCTGTTCGAGGTTGGTCCAGAAGGTCCCCACGTCGTCGGCGCCGGGAAAGCGGCCGGCCATGCCGATGATGGCGACGCGGTCGAGGTCCTGGTCATGGTCTGGCTGTGGCACGTGGATCACCTGTCTCCGCGGGAGGAAGCCCGGCGTTCGGCTGCCTGCTGCCGCCGGTTCCGGGACTGTCGTCGGTTCTGTGCGCGCTGCCTGGCGCCGTGCGTGACGTTCTCAAGGTCGTCGGGGGTGCCGCCCAGGTAGGCGGCGAGCGACTCGACGGTGGGGTGCTGGAACAGCTCGACCATGGTCAGTTCGCGGCCGAGCGTGGCCGCCAGTTCGGTACGGAACTCGGCCATCAGCAGGGAGTGGCCGCCGAGGTCGAAGAAGTTGTCCCGCATCCCGACGCGCTCGGCCCCCAGCAGGGTGCGCCACAGACCGGCGAGCGCGTGCTCGGTGGCGTTCTCGGGCGCGACGAACCGGGTCCCGGATCCGGGGCGGTCCGGGCGCGGTTCGGGCAGGGCCTTGCGGTCGGTCTTGCCGCTGGGGGTCAGCGGCAGGGCGTCGAGCACGGTGAAGGAGGCCGGGACCATGTACTCCGGCAGGTATCCGCGCAGGTGGCCGGCGAGTGCGCCGGGGGCGGGTGCCGTGTCGCCCGTGACGGTGACGTACGCGGCGAGGCGGATGTCGCCGGGGGCGTGCTCCCGGGCGGTGACGACCGCCTCGCGCACCGCGTCGTGCCGGGTCAGCACGGCCTCGATCTCACCCAGTTCGAGCCGCTGGCCGCGCAGTTTGACCTGGTGGTCGAGGCGGCCGAGGAACTCCAGGGCGCCGTCGGCGCGGTAGCGGGCGAGGTCGCCGGTGCGGTAGACGCGGGCGCCCGGCACGAAGGGGTCCTCGGTGAAGCGCTCGGCCGTCAGCTCCGGGCGTTTGAGGTAGCCCCGGGCCAGGCCCCGGCCGCCGATGCACAGTTCGCCGGGGATGCCGGGCGGGAGGGGCCGGTCGTGGCGGTCCAGGACGTAGAGGCGGGTGTTGGCGATGGGGCGGCCCAGCGGGACGGGGCCGGAGCCGTCGCCCGCGGCGCAGTGCCAGGCGCTCACGTCGATGGCGGCCTCGGTGGGGCCGTACAGGTTGTGCAGCTCGGCGCGGTGGAGGCCGAGGAAGCGGTCGTGCAGGGAGCGGGTCAGCTCCTCGCCGCTGCACAGGACGCGGCGCAGTCCGGCGGACTTCGCGGGGGGTTCGGCGAGGTAGAGCTGGAGCATGGACGGCACGAAGTGGACGGTGGTGATCTTCTCGGCCTCGACGGTGTCGGCGAGGTACCCGCAGTCGCGGTGCCCGCCGGGCCGGGCCACGACGAGGGTGGCGCCCGTCATCAGCGGCCAGAGGAACTCCCACACGGAGACGTCGAAGGAGAACGGCGTCTTCTGGAGCACCCGGTCCGTACCGTCCAGGCCGTAGGCGTCCTGCATCCACAGCAGCCTGTTGCGCAGGGCCGCGTGGACGTTCATCACGCCCTTGGGGCGGCCGGTGGAGCCCGAGGTGAAGATGACGTACGCCAGGTCCTCGCCGTCCACCTCGACGCCCAGGTCGTCCGGGGACAGGCCGGCCAGTTCGGCGGCGAGGTCCTCCGTCCGCAGCACCGGGCAGCCGAGGGCGGGCAGCCGCTCGCCCAGGGCGCCGTGGGTGAGCACCACGGAGGGCTCGGCGTCCTCGGCGATGTCGGCGAGCCGGCCGGAGGGCAGGTCGGTGTCGAGGGGGACGTACGCCCCGCCGGCCTTCAGGACGGCGAGGAGGGCCACGACCAGCTCGACGGAGCGCTCCAGGGCGAGGCCGACGAGGACGTCCCGGCCCACCCCGTGGGTGCGCAGCAGCCGGGCGAGCCGGTTGGCGCGGCCGTTCAGCTCGGCGTACGTGAGCGAGGCACCCTCGAAGCGGACGGCCTCGGCGTCCGGGGTGTCGCGTACCCGCCGCTCGACGCACTCGTGCGCCAGGCCGTCGGGCCACTGCCGGCCGGTGGCGTTCCACGCGCCGGTCGTCGCGAGGAGCCGCGCCTCGTCGAAGAGGTCGAGGGAGCCGATGGGCGAGCCGGGGCGGGCGACGGCCTGTTCCACGAGGCGGCGGAAGTGGCCGGCCAGCCGGACGACGGTGGCCTCGTCGAACAGGTCGCGGTCGTACTCGAACCAGCCGGTGACACCGCCGTCGGTGTCGAACGCCTGGAGTTCCAGGTCGAAACGGGCGCCCTCGCTCCGGACGGGGAGCCGTTCGAGGCGGGCGCCGCCCATGGCGCGCGGGGGCACGGGCTCGCGGCCGTAGCTGAAGCTGACCTGGTAGACCGGCGGGCGGCTGAGGTCGCGGGCGGTGTTGAGGTCCGCGACGATCAGCTCGAAGGGGATCTCCTGGTGGCCGTAGGCGCCCAGGCAGGCGTCACGGACCCGCGTCAGGGCCGTCTCGAAGGCGGGGTCGCCGGAGAGGTCCGCCCTGATGGGCAGGGTGTTGACGAAGTAGCCGATGAGCGGCTCGACCTCGGCGCGCCCGCGCAGCGCGGTGGGCACGCCGACGACGACGTCCTCCTGGCCGGTGTAGCGGTGCAGCAGGATCTGGAAGACGGCGAGCAGTGCCATGTACGGGGTCGCGCCGTGCCGGCCCGCCAGCGCGGCCAGCGGGCCGACCAGTTCGGCCGGGAGGTCGACGGGGACGGAGCCGCCGTTGAAGCCCTGGACGGCCGGGCGGGGCCGGTCCGTGGGCAGGTCGAGCACGGGGGGCGCGCCGGCGAGGTGCTCACGCCAGTACGCGAGGTCCTCCTGCCAGCTGCCGTTGTCGAGCTGCTGGTGCTGCCAGGCGGAGAAGTCGCCGTACTGGATGGGGAGTTCGGGCAGCGGAGAGGGAAGACCCGCGGCGAACGCCTCGTAGAGCTCGGAGAGTTCGGAGAGGAAGACCGCGAGGGACCAGCGGTCGGAGACGAGGTGGTGCATCGCGACGACGAGCGCGGACCGGTCGGGGCCGGTGCGCAGCAGCCGTACGCGCAGCAGCGGGCCGGTGTCGATGTCGAAGGGGGTGGCGAGGACCTCGTCGATCCACGTGCGGCGGTCGGCGTCGGAGTGGGCGGGGCCGCTGAGGTCGGTCTCGGGGACGTCGATGTCCAGGTGGGGGTGGACGACCTGGACGGGTGCGCCGTCACGGAGCTGGAAGGTGGTGCGCAGGGCTTCGTGGCGGCGTACCACCTCGGCGACCGCGGCGCGCAGCAGACCGGTGTCGAGGGTGCCCTCGATACGGACCGCGCCGGGCACGATGTAGCCGGGGTTACGGGGGCGGAGCTGTTCGAGGAACCAGGTGCCGCGTTGCAGGACCGCCAGCGGGAACGTGTCCTCGGACGCGCGCTCGGCCATCAGCGCGTCGAACCGGGCACGCTCCTCGGGGCCGAGGGCCGCCAGTCTCTGGGCGAGGTCGTCGGTCACGAGCGTGTCTCCGGACCGGGCCCCGGCGCGGTGGTACCGGTGAGTTCGTCGAGCAGCGCGGCGGCGGCGTCCGCGGCGCGGGGCGCCCGCCGGATCACGCCGGGCGCCTCGCCTCCGTTTCCTGCCTGGTCGGCCGGGGAGGCGCCGGCTGTCGCCGACAGCTCCTCGACGACGCGCCCGGCGAGGCTGCTGATGGTCGCCCCGCCGAGAAACTCGGTGATCTTCAGGGTGAGGCCCAGTCTGCTCTGGATCTCGTTGCGCAGTTCGACGGCCATCAGGGAGTCCAGTCCGAAGCCGGTCAGCGGCTCGTCCAGCCCGATGTCGGTCGAGGTGGAGCCGAGGACGTCCTTGATGCCGAGCGCGAACTGGGTGCGCAGCGTCGTCAGACGCTCGTCCTCGGCCAGTGCCAGCAGTTCGGCGGCGGTCGGGATGCGGCTGGCGCGGCGCCGGCCGCGCGACGCCCGCCTCCCGGCGCGGGTGGCCCGGGTGCGGGGGCCGTCCTCGGTCCCCGGGGTGTCCTCCGCCACGGCGGCGGTGCCGTCCCAGGGCCGTAGGGGCTGCCAGCAGTGGACCCGGTCGAAGGGGTAGGTGGGGAGCGGCGTCCTGGCGCGGGTGTAGTCGCCGTCGAAGCCGTCCCAGTCGACCGGCACACCCGCCGCGTACAGCTCGGCGACGGTGGGCAGCAGGACCTCCCACTCGTCCTGCTTGGGCCGCAGGCTGGGCAGCAGCAGGTCGTCGTGGCCGGGCGGCAGGGCGTCGCTGACGACGCCGAGCAGTGTGGGCGCGGGACCGACCTCGACGTAGGTGTGGTAACCCATCTCGCGCAGGGTCCGTACGCCGTCGGCGAACCGTACGGTGCCGCGCAGGTGCCGGCACCAGTAGTCGGCGTCCGGCACCTGGTCCCACGGCCACAGGGTGCCGGTGACGTTGGAGACCAGCGGGACGCGGGGCGCGCTGAAGGTCATCTTCTCGGCGGCGCGGCGCAGCGGCTCCAGGACGGGGTCCATGCACGGGGAGTGCCCGGCGGAGGCGATGTGCAGCTTCTTGGCCTCGACGCCCCGGGCGGCCAGGGCCGCGCACACGGCCTCCACGGCGTCCCGCTCGCCGGAGATCGCGGTGTTGGCGGGGCCGTTGGCCGCGGCGATCGCGACCTGTCCGGGGAACGCGGCGATCTCGGCGGCGACCACCTCCTCGGAGGCGAACACGGCGGCCATGGTGCCGGGCAGCGAGAACGCGTCGATGACGCGGGCGCGTTCGGCGACGAACGTCAGGCCGTCCTCCAGGGACATCACGCCCGCCACGCAGGCCGCGACGCACTCGCCGAGGCTGTGGCCGATGACGGCGGCGGGGGTGACGCCCCAGGACTCCCACAGCCGGGCCATGGCGTACTCGACGGCGAAGGTGGCGGGCTGCGCGTAGGCGGTGTCGTTGATCCGCGTGTCGTCGGGGTCCTCGGGGAAGAGCACGGACAGCAGCGGCCGGTCCAGGACCGGGCGGAGGATCTCGGCGCACGCGTCGACCGCGTCCCGGAAGGTGGGCTGGGTGTCGTACAGGCCGCGGGCCATACCGGGGCGCTGGGCGCCCTGGCCGGTGAAGAGGAAGACGACCTCGGGGCTGTCGGCCTCGCCCTGGACCAGTCCGGTGCCCGTCTCGCCGCGCGCGAAGGCGGCCAGCCGCCCGGCGACCTCCTCGCGGCCGGTGCCGACGGCGGCGAGGCGGTGGCGGAAGTGGCTGCGTCCGGTGCCCGCCGAATAGCACAGGTCGGCCAGCGGGGTGGCGTCGTCCTGGGCCAGGCGCTCGGCGTACCGGCCCGCGAGGGCGCTCAGCGCGCTCTCGGTGCGGGCGGACAGCGTCAGGACGGAGGCGGGCCTGCGGTCGTCCGCGGCGGCGGGCGGGGCGGGCGGCGGGGCCTGCTCCAGGATCAGGTGGGCGTTGGTGCCGCTCAGGCCGAAACTGCTCACCGCGGCCGCGCGGCGGCCCTCGGTCGCCGGCCACGGGGTGAGGCGGGTGGGCACCTGGAAGGTGGTGCCGTCGAAGGAGATGTTGGAGTTCAGCCGGGTGAAGTGGAGGTTCGGCGGGATCTCGGCCCGGTCCAGGCAGAGCGCGGCCTTGATGAGACCGGCGATGCCCGCGGCGGCCTCCAGGTGGCCGAAGTTGGTCTTGGCGGCGCCGAGATAGACCTCCGGGCCGCTCGGGCGCCCGTACACGTCGGCCAGTGCCTCGGCCTCGATGGGGTCGCCGAGGCGGGTGCCGGTGCCGTGGGTCTCGATGTAGCCGATCCGCTCGGGCGCCGTCCCCGCGGCGGCCAGGGCGCTGCGGAACACCTCGCGCTGCGCGGCCCCGTTGGGCGCGGTGATACCGGCGCTGCGGCCGTCCTGGTTGACGGCCCCGCCGCGCACCACGGCCAGGACCCGGTCGCCGTCACGCTGCGCGTCGGACAGCCGCTTGAGGACGACGACACCGCAGCCCTCGCCGCGCACGTAGCCGTCGGCGCTGTCGGAGAAGGCCATGGCGCGGCCCTTGCGGGAGACCGAGCCGAACTGCGACTGGGAGATCATCAGCATCGGCGAGAGCACCACGTTGACCCCGCCGGCCAGGGCCATGTCGCACTCCCCCAGGCGCAGGCTCTGGGATGCCTGGTGGACGGCGAGCAGGGACGAGGAGCAGGCGGTGTCGATGGTGAGGTTCGGGCCGCGCAGGTCGAGGAGGTAGGCGATGCGCGCCGGTACGAAGGACGGGGCGGCACCGGAGCTGCTGTACGCGCTCACGTCGTCCGGGTGGCGGATCTGCGCGGTGATGTAGTCCCAGGAGGCGGCGCCCATGAAGACGCCGGTACGGCTGCCGGCCAGGCCGGACGGGGCCCGGCCCGCGTTCTCCAGGGCCTCCCAGCACACCTGGAGGCTGAGGCGCTGGTGCGGGTCCATCGCCAGGGCCTCGCGCTTGGATATCCCGAAGAAGTCGTGGTCGAACGACTCGATGTCGTCGAGGAACGCCCCGGCGCGGGTGTAGATCTTGCCGGGCCTGCCGGCCTCCTCGTCGTAGAACGCCTCGTGGTCCCAGCGGGTGCCGGGGATGTCGCCGACGGCGTCGACCCCGTCGGCCAGCATCCGCCAGTAGCTCTCGGCGTCGGTGACGCCGCCGGGGAAGCGGCAGCCCGTGCCGACGATCGCGATGGGCTCGGAGCGCGCCCGCTCGTACGCGTCGACCTGGCGCTGGAGCCGTTCCATCGTCAGATAGGCCCGCTTGAGCGCCTCGGCCGCTCCCGTGCCCGTTCCCGGTGCCGTCATCGCTGACCCCCTTCGTCGATCTGCTTCGTCTTGGCCATCAGGAGTGCTTCGAGTTCCTCGGTGGTCATCGCGTCGAGGTCCGGCACCGCGTCCCCGCTGTCCGGGCCCGTGCCGTCCGGGACGGCCTGCGCCTCCGGTACGGTCCGTGGGCCGGGCGCGGGCCGCGCTTCCTGGTCCTCCTCGGCCCGTTCGCTCTCCAGCGCGATCTTCATGCGGTCGGCCAGGTACGGCACCAGCGCGTCGATGGTCGGGAAGCGCCAGGTCACGGTGGAGGGCAGGGGGACGCGCAGCGAGGACTCCAGCGACTTGCGCAGCTCCAGCGAGAGCAGCGAGTCGAAGCCCATGCTGGTGAGCGGTGCCCCGGCGTCGATGGCGGCGGGGTCGCCGCCGAGGAGGCCGGCGGCGACGGCCCGGCAGTGCTCGGTCAGGACGGCCCTGCGGCGGCGGCCGGGTTCGACGGCGAGCATCCGCCGGTGGACGTCGTCCGCCGGTCCCGCGCCGCCGTCGTGCTCCTGGCCGGGCTCGTCCAGGAGGGTGCGCAGCAGGCCGCCACCGGGGTGTTCGCGGAGTCTGGCCCGGTCCACCGGCAGGACGCAGACCTGGGTGGCGGTGCCGGTCAGCAGCCGGTCGAGGACGGCGATGCCCTGCTCGGGGCTGATGCTCCGGATGCCCCGGGTGGACAGGGCGCCGCCCCGGTCGGGCCGGGCGGCGAGGCCGATCCTCGACCACGGGCCCCAGTCGACGCTCAGCGCGGGCAGGCCGCGCGAGCGGCGGTGGTGGGCGAGGCCGTCGAGGAAGGCGCTGGCGGCGGCGTAGTTGCCCTGGCTGGCCGAGCCGAGGACGCCGGCGGCGGAGGAGTACAGGACGAAGAAGTCGAGGTCGCGGTCGAGGGTGGCCCGGTGCAGGTGCCAGGCCGCGGCCGACTTCGGGGCGGCGACGGACCGGAAGCGGTCGGCGTCCAGGCCGGTGAGCAGACCGTCGTCGAGGATGCCCGCGGCGTGGACGATGCCGGCCAGTGGTGGCATGGAGCCGTCCACGCGGGCCAGCAGACCGTCGACCGCGGCGCGTTCGGAGACGTCCGCGGCGAGGACGGTGACCTCGGCCCGGGTCCGCAGTTCGGCGAGGACCCGTTCGGCGTCGGGGCCGGGCGCGCCGCGGCCGACCAGGGCCAGGTGCCGGGCGCCCTGGTCGACGAGGTAGCGGGCCGTCTCCAGGCCGAGCGCGCCGAGGCCGCCGGTGAGGAGGTAGGTGCCGAAGGGGCGTACGGGCGGTGCGCCGGGGGCGGTGGTGACGGTCTCGTCGGCGGCCGGGCGCAGGACGAGCTTGCCGGTGTGGCGGGCCTTGGCCATGGCGGTGAAGGCCCCGGTGGCGTCGGCGAAGGGATGGACGGTGACGGGCAGGGCGCTGAAGTCGCCGTCCGCGAAGCCCTGGACCACGTCGGCGAACAGCCCGGCGATCTCCTCCGGCCGGTCGCGGATGGTGCGTTCCAGGTCCACGGCGAAGAAGGCGCGGTTGTCCTTGAACAGCTCCAGGCCGATGTGGCTGTTGTCGTAGATGTCGCGCTTGCCGATCTCCACGAAGCGCCCGCCGGGCGCGAGCAGCCGCAGGGACCGCACGAGGGCCTCGCCGGAGGCGGAGTTGAGGACGACGTCGACGCCCCGGCCGCCGGTGAGCGCGGTGATCTCGTCGGCGAAGGCGACCGTGCGGGAGTCCATGACGTGCTCGACGCCCAGCTCGCGCAGGAGGGCCCGCTTCTCGGGCGTACCGGCGGTGGCGAAGACGCGGGCGCCGCGCCGGTGGGCGATCTGGAGTGCGGCCAGACCGACGCCGCCGGTCGCGGAGTGGACCAGTACGGTCTCCCCCGCCCGCAGGCGGGCGAGGTGTTCGAGGCCGTGGACGGCGGTGAGGAAGGCGAGGGGCAGGGCGGCGGCCTGGTCGTCGTCGAGGGTCGGCGGAGCCGCGACGGCCAGGCGCTCGTCGAGGGTGACGAAGGCCGCCATGCAGCTGGGACCGGTGGCGATGACGCGGTCACCGGTCCGGAGCCGGGTCACCCCCGCGCCGACCGCGCTGACGCGGCCGGAGCATTCGGCGCCCAGGGGTACGACGCCTTCGGCACCGGGGTAGGTGTCGAGGGCCTTGAGCACGTCGCTGAAGTTCAGGCCGGCGGCGGCGACTTCGATCTCGATCTGTCCGGGGCCCGGCGGGGTGCGCCGCCACCAGGTGGCGGCGAGACCGGCGAGGCTGCCGGGGCGGACGGTCAGCAGCCGGTGGTTGCCGTCGCGGGCGGCGTCGAAGGACCAGGTGGGGCGGGTCTCCCGCGAGGGCCGGGCGGGGGCCGTCCACGGCTGGAGCACCGGGGTGAGGCGCGCCTCGCCCCGCAGGGCGACCTGGTCGTCGGCGCCGTCGCGGAGTACCTCGGCGAGCAGTTGGCCGCTCTCGCCGTCCGGGCGGGCCGGGTCCAGGTCGACGACCGTGGCCCGCAGTTCGGTGTGCTCCAGGCCGATCACCCGGGCCAGGCCCCACAGGGGTGCCTGTCCGACGTCCGGCCGGTCCGCGTCGGCCACGCGCTGGGCGCCGCGGGTGAGCAGCACCAGGCGGGGCGCGGGGTCCGTCCCCGCGCGGGCGAGTTCCTGTACGAGGTGGAGGGCGGGCAGGCACGCGGCGTCCCGGGCGGCGGGGAACTCCCGCTCGGGGCCGTCCGAGGTGAGGGTGACGTCGAGCGTCCAGGCCTGGACGATCCCGTCGGGGAGGGTGCCCTCGGCGGCCAGGCCGGCCAGGAGCGCGGCCATGTCCTCGGCGCGGGACGGGTCGAGTTCGTAGTGGTCCGTGTCCACCTTGCGGTAGGCGGGGCCCGCGGTGGCGGTCAGGCAGCGTCCGCCGCGCGAGCGCAGCCCGGTGGCGAGGGCGTCGGCGGTGCCGCCCGCGTCGGTGAACAGCAGCCAGGTGCCGGGCCGCTGACCGGAGCCGGGGGCGGGGAGGGGGGCCGGGCGCCAGGCGATGTCGAGGAGCGCCTCGTCGAACGGGTCGGCACTCCCGGTGCGGTCGAGGCGCTTGAGGGTGATGCCGGTGATCTCACCGACGGGGGTGCCCGCGTCGTCGTAGAGGACGACGCTCGCGCCGGTGATCTCCTCGGCGCCGGGCCGCGGCGCGGTGACCGAGGCGTGTGCCCAGCGGGGTTCGGCACGGTCGGTGAAGAGGGTGAACCCGCCGGTGGCCACCGGGAGATACGTGGCGTCCAGCGGCTGGTCCTGGGCGTCCAGGGCGGCGCCGAGCGCTTGGAGGGCGCTGTCGAGGACGGCCGGGTGCACCGGGTGGGCGCCTCGGTCGGTGGTCAGCGCACCGCGTTCGCTGAGCCGGGCGACGACCTCGGACCGGCCTCGCCACAGCTCCTCGATCCCCTGGAAGGCGGGGCCGTACTCCAGACCGGCGGCGCGCAGCGCGGCGTAGTGGTCGGCGACCGGGGCGGAGGTGGCGCAGCGGGCGCGTACGGCGTCGAGCGGTTCGGCGCCCGTGCCGGGCGTGGCGGGGCGGAACGAGGCCCGTGCGGCCTCGGCCCACTCGTCGTCGGCGCCGGCCCGGGTGAACAGGCGCAGCGTGCCGGTCTCGGCGGTCCCGGGCACCAGGACGAGTTGCAGCGTGGTGGCGTCGCTCCGCTCGGGTACGACGGTGAGCCGGCTGAACGCGACGTCCTCCAGGGCCGCGTCGCCCGCGAGGTGTGCGCGGGCCGCGGCGAGCGCGGCGTCCAGGACGAGGGCGGCGGGCAGCACGGGGCTGCCCCCGACCTGGTGGTCCGTCAGGTACGGGAACTCCGCCAGGTCGACGGGGGCCGACCAGTGGACGGTGTGCGGGGGGAGCGCCGAGGCCGTACGGTCCCGCAGCACCGGGTGGCCGCGGTGCGCGGTCCGGCGCCGGGCGGGCTGCTCGTACCAGCTCCGGGTGCGCTGCCACGGGTAGGTGGGCAGGTCGGCCAGAGGTCCGGCGGGGCCGTGGACGCGGGTCCAGTCGACGCGGTGGCCCGCGGTGTAGAGGCGGCCCAGCTCACCGAGCACGGTGGCGCGGCCGGGCTGTTCCCGGCGGAGCGAGGACACCGCGACGCCGTCCCCGGAGGCCGCCAGCCGTTCGGTGACGGCGTCCGTGAGCATCGGGTGCGGTGACATCTCGACGAAGACGTTGTGGCCGGTCTCCGCGAGCCCGGTCACGGCGGTGTCGAACAGCACCGGCCGGGTGAGGTTGGACGCCCAGTACTCGGCGTCGAGCCGCTCGCCCGCGAGGGTCTCGCCGGTGACGGTGGAGACCAGGCGGACGGCCGTGGCGCGGGGCCGCAGGTCGGCCAGGAGCCGCCACAGCTCGGCGGCGACGGGCTCCATCAGCGGGCAGTGGGAGGCGAACTCGACGGATTCCAGGACCTTGGCGTAGAGGCCGTCGGCCTCCAGGGACTTGGCGAACTCCTCCAGGACCGGGCCCTCGCCGGAGAAGACCGTGGAGTGCGGGCTGTTGGCGGCGGCGATCCACACCGGTCCGGGGGCGCGTTCGGCGAGGATCTCGCGGGCCCGTTCCAGGGAGACGCCCACGACGGCCATCCGCCCCTTGCCGGTGGCGGCGTGCAGGACGGTGCCCCGGTGCAGGGCGATCAGGAGGGCGTCCTCCAGCGAGATCGCTCCGGCGACATGGGCCGCGGCGATCTCCCCGACGCTGTGTCCGACGACGGCGGCGGGTTCGACACCCCAGGAGCGCCACAGGGTGGCCAGGGCGATCTGGACGGCGGTCAGGGCGGGCTGGCCGACGGCGGTGTCCAGGAGCCGGGAGCGGGCCGGGTCGGCGGCGAGCTGGTCGAGCAGCGACCAGTCGGTGTGGCGGCGCAGCAGGGCGTCGGCACGTTCGAGGACGGCGCGGAAGGTCTTCTCCCCGGCGAGGCCGCCGTGGAGCAGGTCGGCGGCCAGCGGCCACCAGCGGGGCCCCTGCCCGGAGAAGACGAACACCGGCCGGGACCGCAGGCCGGCCTGGCGTACGCCGGAGCTGAGACCGGGGGCCTCCTCGCCCCGGCCGAACGCCTCGATCGCGGCGCGCAGTTCGGCGGGCGTGGTGCCGACGCAGGCCAGGCGGTGTTCGTGGTGGGCGCGGCGGACGGCGGCGGCGGACGCGAAGGCGCTCACCGGGGTGGTGTCGGTGAGCTTGTCCGCGTAGCGGGTGGCGAGGTCGCGCAGGGCCTGGCCGTCGCGGGCGGAGACGGTCAGCAGGACGGCACCCTCGGTCTCGGCGCGGGTGGGCACGGCGGACGGCGGCTCCTCCACCACCAGGTGGGCGTTGGTCCCGCCGAAGCCGAAGGAGCTGACCCCGGCGAGGGCGGGAGCGTCCGCGACGGGCCACGGCCGCAGGGTGTCGGCGACCCGGACGGGCAGGTCGCCGAAGGGGATGTGCGGGTTGGGCTCGGTGTAGTGCAGGGTCGGGGGCACCGTGCGGCGGCGGACCATCAGGGCGGCCTTGATCAGGCCGCCCATGCCGGCGGCGGCCTCCATGTGACCGAGGTTGGACTTGACCGAGCCGATCAGGCAGGGCCGGCCGGGGTCGCGGCCTTCGCCGAGCACCGCGCCGAGGGCCTTGGCCTCGATGGGGTCGCCGAGGATGGTGCCGGTGCCGTGCGCCTCCACGTAGGCGATGTCGGCGGCCCGTACCCCCGCCTTGGCGTGGGCGGCGCGCACCACCGCTTCCTGGGCGCGCGGGTTGGGGGCCATCAGGCCGTTGCTGGCGCCGTCCTGGTTGACGGCCCCGCCCCGGATCACGGCGTGCACGGGGTCGCCGTCGGCCAGGGCCCGGCTGAGCGGCTTGAGGATCACCGCCCCGGCGCCTTCGGACCGTACGTATCCGTCGGCGCTCGCGTCGAACGGCTTGCACCGGCCGTCGGCCGACATCACCCCGGCCTTGCTGAAGTTGATGGCGAACGCCGGGGACAGCACCAGGTTGACGCCGCCGGCGACGGCCAGGTCGCAGTCCCCGTTGGCCAGGCCCGCGCAGGCCTGGAGCACCGCCACCAGCGAGGAGGAGCAGGCGGTGTCGACGGACATGCTGGGGCCGCGCAGGTCCAGGAGGTAGGAGAGCCGGTTGGCGGCGATGCTGAGCGCGCTGCCGGTGCCGGTGAAGACGTCGATGGCGTCGAGGTCGGCGAGCTGGCCGGTGGCGTAGTCGAAGCTGGAGATGCCGACGAACACCCCGGTCCGCGAACCGGACAGGCTGTCCGTGGGCACGCCCGCGTTCTCCAGCGCCTCGAAGGTGACCTCGGCGAGCAGCCGCTGCTGGGGGTCCATCCGGGCGGCTTCCTGCCGCGAGATGCCGAAGAAGCCGGCGTCGAAGCGGTCCACACCGTCGATGAACCCGCCCCAGCGGCTGTTGGTGCGGCCGGGGGCGGACGGGTCGTCGTCGGTGAACTCCTCGGTGCTCCACCGGTCGGCGGGGACCTCGGTGACCGCGTCACGGCCTTCGCTGAGCAACCGCCAGAAGCTCTCGGGGCCGTCCACGCCGCCGGGGAAGCGGCAGCCGATGCCGATGATGGCGATGGGCTCGCCCGCCGAAGGCCCGGCCGCCGCGGCGAGGGGCGCGGGGGCGGACGCGGGCGCCGCGAGGGTGGTGGCCGGCTCGTCGAAGGGCGCGGCGGACGGGGCGGGCTCGGGGGACGCGGCGGACGCGGGGGGCGGGGCGGACTCGCCCGCCAGGTGCCGTGCGAGCTTGGCGGCGGTGGGGTGTTCCCAGACGACGCCGGGTTCCAGCGGGACCCCGAGGCGGCGCTCCAGGTCGCCGACCATCGTGACCATCTCCACGGACCGCAGCCCATATCCGGCGAACGGCAGCTCCGGGTCGACGTCGGCGACCGTTCTGCCGGTCGCCTCGGCCAGCGCCTCACGCAGCCACAGCTCGATCTCGACGGCGCCGGGGGCCGGGCGCTCCGCGGGGCGTGGGTCCACCGGTACGGGGGCGGGGCCGGGCTCCGCCTCGTCGGCCCGCCACAGCGCGATGGGTTCGGTGGTCCCGGCGAGGAGGGCGTCCACGCAGTCCTGGCGCCGGAGCTTGCCGCTGGAGGTCTTGGGCACGGTCCCCGTGCGGACGAGGGCGACGACATGGGCCCGCAGCCCGTGCTCGCGGGAGACGTCGGCGCGGATCGCCTCGATGACCCGGGCGCGGTCCTCGGGCGCACGGCTGCCGCGGTACTCCTGGACGACGACGAGGCGTTCCTCGCCGTCGATCTCGCGGGCGGCGGCCACACCGCAGCCCTGGCGCAGGCCCGGGGCGGCGCTCTCGACGGTGCGTTCGATGTCCTGGGGGTAGTGGTTGCGCCCGGCGACGATGACGACGTCCTTGATGCGGCCGGTGACGTAGATCTGGCCGCCGTCCAGGAAGCCGAGGTCGCCGGTGCGCAGGAACGGCCCCTCGCCGGTGTCGAGGCGGGCCCCGAAGGTCTCCTCGGTCATGTCGGCGCGCTGCCAGTAGCCGTGCGCCACGCTCGGGCCCGCCATCCACAGCTCACCGACCCGGTTGTCCGGGAGGGCCGCGTGGGTCCGGGGGTCCACGGCGAGGACCCGCTGGCCGTCCTGGGTGGTGCCGCAGCTGGGCAGTGGGCGCACCGCCTCACCGGGGCCGGCCTCCTCGGCGACGCCCGCGAGGAGGGATTCCGCCCGCAGGTCGCGGTGGACGGGGTCCGCGGTGGGGTCCCCGGTGGACACCGCCAGCGTGGCCTCGGCGAGGCCGTAGGACGGTGCGTGGGTGCTGTGCCGGAAGCCGCACGGGGCGAAGGCCTCGGTGAAGCGCTCCAGGGTCTGCCCCCGGACCGGCTCGGCGCCGTTGATGGCGACCTTCCAGGTGCTCAGGTCCAGCGTCCGGCGGTCCTTCTCGGTGACCTTGGCGACCGCGAGGTCGTACGCGAAGTTCGGGGCGGCGCTCGCGGTGCCGCCGGCGTCGGAGATCGCGCGCAGCCAGCGCAGCGGCCGCTTGAGGAACGAGTACGGCGACATGAACGTGACGGGGAACCCGGCGTAGGCGGGTGTGAGCAGGCCCATGATCAGGCCCATGTCGTGGAAGGGCGGCAGCCAGCTGACCATGTGCTGGCGGGGGTCGTCCAGGAAGAACTGCCGGTGGATGCCCTCGATGTTGGCCATCAGGTTGCCGTGGCTGACCATCACGCCCTTGGGGCGGTTGGTGGAGCCGGAGGTGTACTGGAGGAAGGCGAGGTCGTCGCGGCGGGTGCCCGGTTCGCGCCAGCCGTCCGCGGCGGCCGTGTCCAGGTCGTCGACGGCGAGCCAGTGGATGTCCCTGAGCGCCGGGGCGTGTTCGGCGAAGCGGTCGACCAGCGCGACCGTCTCGGCGGGGGCCAGGACCACCGCGGGCTCGGCGTCCTCGACGATGCCGACCAGCCTCGGCAGGGTGCGCATCGGGAACGCGGGGTCCGGCGGGTAGACGGGTACGGCGACGACGTCGGCGTACAGGCAGGCGAAGAACGAGGTGACGTAGTCCAGCCCGGCCGGGCACATGATCAGGGCGCGCGCTCCTGCGGGGAAACGTTCCCGCAGCATCGCGGCGGCGGTACGGGCCCGGAGGTCCAACTCGGCGTTGCCGAGGGCCTGGGGGCCGCCCTCGCCGTCCACGAGGAACCGGAAGATGTGCTCTTGCGAATGTTCGCCCAGAACCCTACGGAAATGGTCGACCAGCGATTGTGCGTCCCGGCCCGACATCCGACCGTCCTCTCCATGCTCGACACCTTGCGTGAACCCTTACGTCATTACATGGATCTCTCCACGTAATTCCGTCGCACAGACGGAAGGCGGCATCAGGCCGCTCGCAGCGGGAAGCCGTCCGGCTGTCACCCGTACTTCATGCGTGTTTCATTCAGCGGATAGGCCGGATCGCGGCCGGAGGAATCGCGAGGAGGCGATTCGGAGAAGCGGTGGGGAAGCGAGAGGCCGATGCGCCGGCCGAACAGCTCTATTGATTCCCGGTATTCGAGCGTCAGCATCCAACAGGCCCCGCGATCCCGTCAAGAAACATCCGTGCCGCACGGTTCGCGGAGGACGGCTCCACGCCGGTGTCCGAATATCGCCCTTGAGCGCGACACCGCGGGCCCGCTTTCCGGCCGGCCACACAGCCTTCTGACGCGCCGTCCGGCCTTCCGTCCGAACAGCGGGCCGCCCGGCACACACGGCGGCACGACCCGCCGCCACACCCCCGTGGCCGGCCGGGTCCGAGGCGTCAGACGCCGGCCGGGGCGGCGGTGCGGAACCTGTTGATCGCCGTCTCGTGCCGGGCCCGCTTCTCCGGGTCGCTGACGCCCAGCCCCTCCTCCGGCGCCAGGCAGAGCACGCCGACCTTGCCCTGGTGCCGGTTGTGGTGGACGTCGTGGACGGCCCGCGCGGTGTGCTCCAGCGGGACCACCTCGGACAGGGTGGGATGCACGTGTCCCTTGGCGATGAGGCGGTTGGCCTCCCACGCCTCGCGGTAGTTGGCGAAGTGCGTGCCGATGATGCGCTTGAGGTTCATCCACAGGTAGCGGTTGTCGTAGGTGTGCTGGTAGCCGGAGGTGGACGCGCAGCTCACGATGGTGCCGCCGCGGCGTGCCACGTACACGCTGGCGCCGAAGGTCTCGCGGCCCGGGTGCTCGAAGACGATGTCCGGGTCGTCGCCGCCGGTCAGCTCCCTGATCCGGGCGCCGAACCGCCGCCACTCACGCGGGTCCTGGGTGTGCTCGTCCTTCCAGAACGCGTAACCCTCCGCGCTCCGGTCGATGACCAGCTCCGCCCCCATCCGCCGGCAGGCCTCCGCCTTCCGCGGACTGGAGACCACGCACACCGGTATCGCCCCTCCGTTGAGGGCCAGTTGGGTGGCGTACGAGCCCAGGCCGCCGGAGGCGCCCCAGATCAGCACGGTGTCACCCTGCTTGAGGCGGGCCCCCTTGTCGGAGACCAGCTGCCGGTACGCGGTGGAGTTCACCAGGCCCGACGCGGCGGCCTCCTCCCAGCTGAGGTGGCGGGGCTTCGGCATCAGCTGGTTGGCCTTGACCAGCGCCAGCTCGGCGAGGCCGCCGAAGTTCGTCTCGAAGCCCCAGATCCGCTGCTCCGGGTCGAGCATGGTGTCGGCGTGCCCGTCGGGGTGGTCCAGCTCCACCGAGAGGCAGTGCGCGACCACCTGGTCGCCGGGGCTCCACGCCGACACGCCCTCACCGCACCGCAGCACCACCCCGGACAGGTCCGAGCCCAGCACGTGGTACGGCAGGTCGTGCCGGGCCGCCTGTGGCGAGATCCGGCCGTAGCGGGAGAGGAAGCCGAACGTCGGCATCGGCTCGAAGATGGACGACCACACCGTGTTGTGGTTGATCCCGCTCGCCATCACCGCCACCAGCACCTCGCCGGCGGCGGGCTGAGGGGTGGCGACCTCGTCCAGATGCAGCGACGCGCGGGGGTCCTTGTCCCGGCCCTCCATCCCGTCGAACATCGCCGTCTCGTCGGCGTGCGTGGTCACCCCCCGGTAGAAGTCGGGCACCGGAAGTTCGCCCACCTCGCCGAACTCGCCCGCGAGAATCGCGTCCAGGATCTTCTGCATATGTCTCCGGCCTTCTTTCCGACTCGGTCCGCGAAACAGCGGGACGCCGAGAAACTTGGTCTGCCATGAGAGAAGCGCGCTCGAATCGCCCCCGTGAAACCTGGCACGCGATCACTCTGCCGAATTGCGGAGGCAAGTGCGCCCCGCATGCTGGCACCGGCCTTCCGACGCGTCCAGTGCGGGCCGTTCAACTGTGGTGTCCGGCCAGTTGAACGCAGGGCCGCGCAGGCGTTCGTCAGGGTCACCCGGACTCCGTGTAGGGGATGTCCCCGATGCCGGAGCGTCCCCTTCCGGCTACCGTGAGCCAGGTGAACCGACACGACCGTCGTTCGCACAGCTGAAGACACCGTGCGCCCGGAGGCCACCTCCCGGGCGCCGCACACCGAAGACGCGCCCGTGACCGACACGGGTGCCGATATTTTTCGCAAAGGGGGCGAACATGCGAACCACCTCCTCCGGTTGGACCACCGGCCGGATCGTCGCTGTCGTGTTCGGCGGGTTCCTTTCACTTGTGGCTCTGACACTCATCGGCCTGGGCGGCACCGCTCTGGCGATGGGCTTAAACGACGACGGCTACATCGATCTGGGCACCGACGAGTACAGCCACAGCACCGACACCTATGCCATGACAACCGACAGTTGGCATGCGGACAAGCAGATGGGCGGTCTGTACAAGGACCTCCGGATCACCTTCACACCGGACAAGGGCTCCGACCCGGTGTTCGTCGGCATCGCCGACAAGGACAAGGCACAGCAGTACCTCGACGGCGTGCAGCACGTCACCATCCACGACTCCGACTCCAAGGGCGACGACCAGAGCGAACACCCCGGCGGCACCCCCAAGACTCCTCCGGGCGAGAGTGACGTCTGGGCGGCCAAGGCCAGCGGCGAGGGCGCGCAGACGGTCAACTGGTCGGTGGAGCCGGGTGAGGTCACCGCGGTCGCCATGAAGGCCGACGGATCGAGCGGGCTCGCCGGACACGTGACGGTCGCGGCGAAGATCGCGGGGCTGGCCTGGGTCGGCGCCGCCCTGCTGGTCGTCGGGCTGATCGTGCTGGTCGCGTCGATCATGTACCTGCTGGTGCGCCCGGTCCGCCGGGCACGAGGACGCGCGGCCTGACCCCGCCGGCGCGGCGGGACCCGCGAGGACGACAAGACGCAGACACCCCTCGGTGTCTGCGTCTTGTCCGTTTGTGTGCCGATTGCCAGGCCGGCGGACCGGTCCGGGCCCGCACGGCTTCGCTGGACAGATCGATCCCCGAATAGGTAGACAAGCCCTGGAGCTCCGGGCGAACAGTCGATCGTGGTCCGCACCCCGGGGGCTTCGTCTCCTGCCAGGCACTTCCTCCTCCAACTGGTCGGTTCAGCAGTCGAGTTGCAGCACCCCGCGCCGTGGCCGGAACCACCTGGCCGCAGTGCGGTTTCTCGCAGAGCGCGGACGGCCGGCCCAGGCCGTCGCCGTGGCCCACGAAGCCCCACCGTGGCCGCAGCCATGTCCCGTGGCCGGTCGCGGCGGGTCGCCGAGCGACCGGAACCGGCGATCCCGTCCCCCGCACAGCCGCGGGCGGCGCCGCGCAGACCTCGCACCGCGCCGTCCGCCGCAGAGACCAACGATCAGGAGATTGGCGCATGACCGACATCGACCTGACCAGCCTCACCACGGAGCAGAAGCGCGCGCTGCTGGCGGAGCGGCTGCGGCGCAAGGGCCGGAACCGGCCGGCGCCGCGCGAGCGGCAGTTCCCCGCGTCGTTCCCGCAGCAGCGGATGTGGTTCCTGGACCAGCTCAACCCGGGCACCGCCGCGTACAACATCCCGGCGGCGGTGCGCATGCGGGGTCCGCTCGACGTGGAGCTGTGGCGCCGCGCCCTCGCCGAGATCGTCCGCAGACACGAGTCGCTGCGCACCACCTTCGACGAGGTCGACGGCGAGCCCGTGCAGGTCGTGCACCCGTCCGGCGAGCTGGAGCTGACGGTCGAGGAGTGCGGGCACCTGCGCGGGCCCGGGGGCGAGACGGGCATCCTGGACCTGGCCCGCCAGGAGGCCGCACGGCCCTTCGACCTGACCACCGGGCCGCTCATGCGGATGCGGTTCCTGCGCCTGGCGACGGACGAGCACGTCCTGCTGCTCACCATGCACCACATCGTCGCCGACCTGTGGTCGACGTCGGTGCTCTTCGGTGAGCTGGTCGCGCTGTACCAGAGCTACCTCACGGGCACCGAGGCCGCGTTGCCCGAGCTGACCGTCCAGTACGCCGACTACGCGGCCTGGCAGCGCAAGAAGCTGGCGGGACCGGGCACGGCGGCCACTCTGGAGCACTGGAAGAAGACCCTCGACGGTGCCGCCCCCGTCCTCGAACTCCCCACCGACCGGGCCCGTCCCGCCGTGCTCGGCACGGCCGGTGACTCGCGGCCCTTCCATCTGCCCGCCTCGGTGATGGACGGCGTACGCGAGCTGAGCCGGCGCACGGGCGCCACCCCGTTCATGACCCTGCTCGCCGCCTATGTCGCCCTGCTGCACCGGTACAGCGGGCAGGAGGACATCGTCGTCGGCGTGCCGGTGGCCAACCGGGGGCAGGCCGAGGTCGAGCGGCTCATCGGCTACTTCGTGAACACCCTCGCGATCCGCAACGACGCCTCCGGCGACCCCACGTTCACCGAGCTGCTCGGCCGGGTGCGCGGTGCCGCCCTCGACGCCTTCGCCCACCAGGAACTGCCCTTCGAGCGGCTGGTGGAGGAGCTCTGCCCGGAACGCGACCTGTCGCGGTCGCCGGTCTTCCAGGTGTCGTTCGTGTACCAGAACATACCCGTGCCCGAGTTCGGCGCCGGCGGGCTGCGCCTGGAGCTGATGGAGGTGCCGAGCACCACCGCGCGGTTCGACCTCGAACTCCAGGTGTTCGAGCAGGGGGACGAGCTCACGGGCTGGTTCGAGTACAACACCGAGCTGTTCGACGCGGCCACGATCGACCGCATGGGCGGCCATCTGAAGGTGCTCCTGGAGAACCTGCTCGCCGACCCGGACCAGCGGGTCCTGGACGCCGCGCTGCTCACCGAGGCCGAGGAGCGCGAGCAGCGCCGGGAGCGGGAGTCCACCCGCCACACGTGGCCGGACCAGTTGCTCACCCATCAGCGCGTCGAGCGGCAGGCCGCGCTGCGCCCGGACGCCGAGGCGGTCCACTGCCAGGGCGAGAGCCTCATGTACGCCGAACTCGACGCGTCCGCCAACCGGTTGGCGCGCACACTGAAGAGCCACGGCGTGGGCCGCGACGTGCTCGTCGGGGTCTGCCTCGAACGCTCGCCGGACATGGTCGTGGCGGTGCTGGCCGTGCTGAAGGCGGGCGGCGCCTATGTGCCGATCGACCCGAAGCTGCCCGCGGACCGTACGGCGTTCATGATCGAGGACTCAGGGCTGCCCGTGCTGATCACCCAGAGTTCGGTGGCGCCGGGCCTGCCGGAGTCCACGGCGACGATGCTCCGGGTGGACGAGCTGCGCGCGGAGATCGCGGCCGAGTCCGCCGGGCCCCTGGACGAGCCGGTCGAGGGCGCGGACCTCGCCTATGTGATCTACACGTCGGGTTCGACCGGGCGCCCCAAGGGGGTCCAGCTGCCCCACCGCGCGCTGCGCAACCTCTTCTGGGCGATGAAGCAGTGGCCGGGCATCGACTCCGGTGACAGCCTGCTCGCGGTCACCACCCTGTCGTTCGACATCGCGACCCTGGAGCTGCTGCTGCCGCTGGTCGAGGGTGCCCGTGTGGTGCTCGCCACCCGCGAGGTGGCCACCGACGGCGCGCTGCTGGCCGAGGAGATGGCCACCACCGGCGCGACCATGATGCAGGCGACCCCGTCCACCTGGCGGATGATGCTCGACGCCGGCTGGTCCGGCCGCCCCGGGCTGCGCGGGCTGATCTGCGGCGAGGCCCTGCCGCCCGACCTCGCCCGGCGGCTGCGCGCCAAGGGCGTGGACCTGTGGAACATGTACGGCCCGAGCGAGACCACGATCTACTCCCTGGGCACCCGGATCGTGGACGACACCATCACCATCGGCGGGCCGATCGCCAACACCGAGGCGCACATCCTCGACCCGCGGGGCCGTCCGGTGCCGCCGGGCGTCCCGGGCGAACTGTGCGTCGGCGGCGACGGCCTGGCGCGCGGCTACATCAACCGGCCGGAGCTGACGGCCCAGCAGTTCATCGCCCACCCCTTCGAGTCCGGCCTCGCCGACCGCCTGTACCGCACCGGCGACCTGGTGCGCCGGAGGGTGGACGGCACCATCGACTACCTCGGCAGGCTCGACCACCAGGTCAAGCTGCGCGGCTACCGGATCGAGCTGGCCGAGATCGAGTCGGTGCTGCTGCGCCAGGAGCGGGTGAAGGACACGGTCGTCGTGGTCCGCGAGGACCAGCCCGGCGACCAGCGGCTCGTCGCGTACGCGGTGCCGGGCCCGGCGGCCGGTACGCCCGACGAGCTCCGCCGCCTGCTGCGTACCGCGCTGGCCGAGAAGCTGCCCGACTACATGGTCCCGTCGGCCTTCGTGTTCATGGACGCGCTGCCGAGGACCCCGAGCGGCAAGACGGACCGCGGCGCGCTGCCCGCCCCCGAGGCGCGGCCCGGTCGCGCGGCCACGGCGTACGTCCCCCCGCGCGACGCGGAGGAGAAGGCCCTGTGCGAGGTGTTCGCGCAGGTGCTGAACGTCCCCCGGGTGGGCATCGACGACGGCTTCTTCGCCCTCGGCGGGCACTCGCTCCTGGCCACCCGGCTGGTGGCGAGGATCCGCGGCACGCTCGGCGTCGAGGTGCCGGTGCGCGCGCTGTTCGAGAAGCAGACCGTGGCCGAGCTGGCCGAGTCGCTGCGGCGGGGCGACGGCGACGCCCGGCCCGCGCTGGGCCCGGCGGTCCGGCCGGATCCGCTGCCGCTGTCGTTCGCCCAGCGGCGGCTGTGGTTCCTGCACCAGATGGAGGGCCCCTCCCCCACCTACAACCTGCCGGTGGTGCTGCGTCTGACGGGCGCGCTGGACGTGGCGGCGCTGCGGGACGCCCTGGCCGACGTCGTCGCCCGCCACGAGTCACTGCGGACCGTCTTCCCGGACGGCGGCACGATGGCCCACCAGCACGTCCTCGACCCCGGGCGGGCGCGGCCCGCGCTGCCCGTGCGGGAGGTGTCCGGGGCGGAACTCGACGAGGCCGTGGCCGCGGCGGTCCGGTACACCTTCGACCTCTCCACCGAGATCCCGCTGCACGCCGAGCTGTTCGCGGCCGGCGGGGACACCCATGTCCTGGCCGTCGTCGTCCACCACATCGCGGCGGACGGCTGGTCGCTGGCGCCGCTCCGGCACGACCTGGCGCTCGCCTACCGGGCGCGCCTCGCCGGGCGGGCTCCCGGCTGGGAACCGCTTCCGGTCCAGTACGCCGACTACGCCCTGTGGCAGCGCGCGTACCTGGGCTCGCCGGACGACCCCGCGAGCACCTGGTCGCTCCAGCTGGACCACTGGCGCGAGACGCTGGAGGGCCTGCCGGAGCGGATCGCCCTCCCGGTCGACCGGCCCTACCCGGCCGAGGCGTCCCACGACGGGGACACGCTCACCTTCCGCTGGGACGAGGACCTGCACGAAGGGCTGGCCCGGCTGGCCCGTGGCTGCGACGTCAGCATGTTCATGCTGCTCGACGCGGCGATCGCGGTGCTCCTCGGCCGGCTCGGCGCGGGCGAGGACGTCCCCATCGGGGTGGCGACCGCCGGCCGCGACGACCAGGCCACCGAGAACCTCATCGGCTTCTTCGCCAACACCCTGGTGCTGCGCACCCGTACCTCGGAGCGCCAGACCTTCCGGGAGCTGCTCGGCGCGGTGCGGGAGCGCACCCTCGACGCGCTCGCGCACCGGGACATCCCGTTCGAGTCCCTCGTGGAGAGCCTGCGGCCGGCCCGGTCGATGTCCCACCACCCGCTCGTCCAGGTCATGCTGTCCTGGCAGACCGTGACGGACGAGACGGTCGGTCTGCCGGGGGTCGAGGCGGAGACCGTGGTGACGGGCACCGGCACGGCCAGGATGGACCTGGTCTTCCTGCTGCACGAGCGCCTCGCCGACGACGGCACGCCGGCCGGTATCGAGGGCGGCATCGAGTACAACGCCGACGTCTTCGACCCCGGGACGGTACGCACGATGCAGCGCAGGCTGCGGCAGGTGCTGCTGGCGATGATCGCCGACCCGGACCGGCCGATCGGCGACGTGGACCTGCTCACCCCGGCCGAGCGCCACCGCGTCCTGGTGGAGTGGAACGGCACGGGCGGCCGGGCCCCTGAGGCCGGACTGGCCGAGCTGTTCGAGGCGCGGGCGGCCCGCACCCCGGACGCCGTCGCGGTGGTCGGCGGCGCCGAGCGGCTGACCTACGCGGAGCTCTCGGCGGCCTCCGACCGGCTCGCCACGCGGCTGCGCGGGCTGGGCGTCGGCGCGGAGGGCCGCGAGGACGCGGTGTGCCTGCTCATGGAGCGCTCGGTGCGGCTGCCCGTGGCGCTGCTCGCCGTGGTAAAGGCGGGCGGCGTGTACGTACCGCTCGATCCCCGCTACCCCGTCTCCCGGATGCGCCTGATCATGGAGGACACCGGGGCGGGTGTGCTCCTGGTGGACGGGGAGGGCCTGGACCACCCGGTCACCGACCAGATGCGTGTCCTCGACGTGGCCGGTGAGCTCGCCGCCGACGGGGTGCCGGAAGGCGCCCTGGAGCTCACGCACGCGGGCGGTCCCGACCGGGCCGCGTACATCATGTACACCTCCGGCTCCACGGGCCGGCCCAAGGGCGTCGCGGTCACCCACGGGAACGTGGCGAGCCTCGCCGCCGACCACGTGTGGCGCGGCGGCAACCACACCCGCGTCCTGATGCACTCCCCGACCGCGTTCGACGCGTCCACGTACGAGATGTGGGTGCCGCTGCTGTCCGGCGGCCAGGTGGTCGTCGCCCCGGCCGGTGAGCTGGACCCGGAGGCGCTGGTACGCACCGTCCGCGAACACGGCGTCACCTCCGCCTTCTTCACGGCGGCCCTGTTCAACCTGCTGGTCGAGCGCGACCCGGCGGCGCTCGCCGGGATGCGCGAGGTGCTGGCCGGTGGCGAGGCCCTGTCGCCCGCCGTGGTCGCCAAGGCGCTGGCCGCCTGGCCGGACACCGTGCTCACCAACGGGTACGGGCCCACGGAGACCACGACGTTCGCCGTGCTGCACCGCACCCGCGAGGTGGCGGACGGCACCGTGCCGATCGGCATGCCGATGGACGACTCCCGCGCCTATGTGCTCGACGGGCGGATGCGGCCGGTGCCGGTCGGTGTGCCCGGCGAGCTGTACCTCGCCGGAGGGGGGCTGGCCCGCGGCTACGTCGGCCGGCCGGGGCTGACCGCCCAGCGGTTCGTGGCCTGCCCGTTCGGTGCCCCGGGCGAGCGGATGTACCGGACCGGCGACCTGGCCCGCCGCCGGGCGGACGGGCGCGTCGAATACCTCGGCCGGACCGACGACCAGGTCAAGATCCGCGGCTTCCGCATCGAGCCCGGAGAGATCGAGAACGCGCTCGGCACCCACCCGGCCGTGGCGGACGCCGCGGTGCTCGTCCGGGAGCGGCCCTCCGGCGGCAAGGATCTCGTCGGCTACGCGGTGCTCGCCGAGGGCGCGCACGCCGAGCCCGCCGAGCTGAGGTCGTACGTGGCCGAGCGGCTGCCGCAGTACATGGTGCCGGTGGTGGTGACGGTGCTCGACGCCTTCCCGATGACCGGCAACGGCAAGCTGGACCGCCGCGCCCTGCCCGCGCCCGATCTCGGCGCGGACACCGCGTCCCGGGCGCCCGAGACCCCGGTGGAACGCACGCTGTGCGCCGTGTTCGCCGAGGTGCTGGGGGTGCCCGAGGTCGGTGCCGAGGCCGGCTTCTTCGACCTGGGCGGGGACAGCATCCAGGCGACCCAGCTGGTCGCCCGGTCCCGCACCGCCGGTCTCGTCTTCACCGTGCGGGACGTGTTCACCCATCAGACGGCGGCCGCCATCGCCCGGGTGGCACGAGGGGCCGACGAGGACACCGTGGCGGCCGTCACGGAGGACGGAACCGGCGAGATCCCGCTGCTGCCCGTCATGGAACGGCAGCGCCGGCTGGGCGGACCGGTCACCGGCTTCGACCTGTCCACGACCGTCGGCCTCCCGTCCGGCGTGGACGAGGAGCGGCTCACCGCTGCCCTCCAGGCGGTGGTCGACCGGCACGACGCGCTGCGCACCCGGCTGGTGGTCCGGCCCGACGGGACCTGGTCGCTGCGCGCGGACGAGCCCGGGACGGTCCAGGTGGCCCGGATCCTGCGCCGGGTGGCCATCGGCGCGCCGGACGATCCGGACGTACGGGCGCTGATCGCCGAGGAGACGGCCGCGGCCAAGGAGCGGCTCGACCCGACCCGGAACGCGATGCTCCAGCCGGTGTGGTTCGACGCCGGGCCGGGGCGCGCGGGCAGACTGCTGCTGGCCGTGCACCACTTCGCCGTGGACGGTGTGTCGTGGCGGATCCTGCTGACCGACCTCGCCACCGCCTGGGACGCGGTGGCGGCGGGCCGCACCCCGGTCCTCGCGCCGGTGGCGACGTCACTGCGCGGCTGGGCGGCCCGGACGACCTCAGCGGAGGCCGTCGCCCGGCACCGCCCCGAACTGCCGGTGTGGCAGGAGGTCCTGCGGGACGCCGCACCGCTGGTGGCCGGTGAGCTGGACCCGGTCCGCGACGTCTCCGGCCGCGAGGGGCGCCTGTCGACGGCCCTGCCGCCCGAGGACAGCCGGCCGCTGGTCGGCGGGGTGCCCTCGGTGTTCCGCTGCGGCATCCAGGACGTCCTGCTGACCGCCTTCGGTCTCGCCGTCGGCCGGTGGCGCGCCGGGCGGTCCGGCGACAACGGTCCGGTGGTGCTGGACGTGGAGAGCCACGGCCGCCACGAGCACCTGGTGGACGGCGCCGATCTGTCGCGCACCGTGGGCTGGTTCACCGGCGTCCACCCGGTCCGCCTCGACTGCGCCGCCCTGCCGTGGGACGAAGTGGCCGAGGCCGGAGACCGGTTGGCGGCCGCCGTCACCCACACCGGGCGGCAGGTGCGGGCCCTGCCCGAGCGCGGCCTCGGCTACGGGCTGCTGCGCCACCTCGACCCGCGGACCGCGCCGGTGCTCGCCGCCCTGCCCCAGCCGGGGGCGCTGTTCAACTACCTGGGGCGCGTGCCCGTCACCGACGCGGAGACGCCGTGGCTGCCGCTGCGGGACGACACCGCGCCCGGCACCACCGGGGCCCGGCCGTTGCCGTACCCCGTCGAGGTCAACGCCGTCACCCAGGACGGGCCGGACGGCCCCCGGCTTGTGGCCAACTGGAGCTGGGCAAGCTCCCTGCTCACCGAGGACGAGGTCGGCGAACTCGCGGAGTACTGGTTCGACGCGCTGCGCGCCGTCACCCGGTGCGCCCGCGCGGTGGAGAGCGGCGCGGTCGAGCTGGTCCACGAGGACGAGCGGGCGGCGGCCGCGGACGCGGTCGATCTGCTGCACGCGCCGATCCCCACGGCGGACCGCGGTGACGGCACCGGACTGTCCTTCGGCCAGCTGGAGTTCCTGCTCCAGCCGGTCGGCCCGGACCACGCCCACCACGCCGTGATCACCGCGTGGCGGGTACGCGGCGGGCTCGACGCCGCCGCGCTGCGCCGGGGCCTGGACGACCTGGTGGGCCGGCACGACATCCTGCGTACCCGCTACGTCCACCGGGGTTCGGCGACCCTTCAGTTCGCCGACGGCAGGCCCGTATGGCCGATCGAGACCGTCGACCTGCGCGCGTACGACGAGGGGGCCCAGCGCGAGGAGCTGCACGAGCTGCTCACCGCGCAGACCAGGCGTCCGTTCCGCATCGAGGACGGGAACCTGCTCCGCGGCCTGCTCGTCCAGCTCTCCGACCAGGAGCACGCGCTGGTTCTGGTGGCCCATCACATACTCGTGGACCACTGGGGTTTCCTCGTGGTCCTGAACGAACTGGAGGAGCTGTACGCGGCCCACGCGGCGGGACGGGAACCGAAGCTGCCCGACGTCATGGTCCAGCACCTGGACTACGCGGCGTGGGAGCAGGGGCTGCTGGCCGGCGGAGCGCTCGACGCGCACGTCGAGCACTGGCGCGGGGAGCTGGACGGTGCCGCGCGGACGCTCGGCTTCGAGGCGCCGGAGCACCAGGCGGACGACTTCCTGGAGGGCTTCAGCCACAGCGTCGTGGTCGGCGCCGAGGTGATGGCGGCCGTGCGGGAGGCCGCCCGCCGCGAGGGCGTCACGCTGTTCATGATGCTCATGTCGGCGTTCCACGTGCTGTTGCACAGCTACTCGGGCGCGACCGACATCGCGGTGAGCCACCCGCTCGCCGGACGTGAACGGCCGGAGACGCAGTCGATGGTCGGCCCGTTCATCAACATCATCCTGAACCGCTCCAGGATGGCGGACGACCCGACCTTCCACGAGCTGGTCCAACGGGTGCTCCAGGGCGAGCTGGACGCGTACTCGCACCAGAACGTGCCGGTGCGTGCGCTGGTGCACGACGGCGTCGTCGGGGACGGCAACATGCTGCCCCTGCGGATCATGCTCAACCTGCTCGGCGTGCCGAGCAGGACCCTGGCCCTCGAAGGGCTGGAGACGGCGCCGCTGGACGTGCGGATCGGGGACGACACGCCCCTCCCGGAACTGATCACCGCCATCGAGCCGCACAACCTCGATCTGTATCTGGTGGCACGCGAGGTCGAGGGCGAGCTGCACGGTCTGTGGGTGTACTCGCCTGACTACATCGCGCCGCCGGTCATGGGCGCGCTGGTACGCCAGTGGCCCGTGGTCCTCGAACTCGTCGCGCGCCACCCGGAGCTCACCGTCTCGCAGTTGCGCGAGCGCGTACGGGCCGAGGGCGGCGGCGAGAAGCACGGCCGATGAGCTCCGCCCGGCTGGCCGGTACGACCGCCACCCGGTGGCGTACCGGCCCGCCGGGTCCCTTCGCGGCGCCGCTCTCCGGCCGGCCCGCATCCATCACCACAGCCGTCGCCCGGTCGACGGCGGAACGCAGGGAACATGACTGAGACAGCCCATCTCCTCACCCACGGGCTCCCGACGCTCAGGGAGAAGCCGTTCGACCCGCCTCAGGTGATGCGCGCCGACGGCCCGATCCACCGGATGACCTTCCCCGACGGCCACGAGGGCCTGCTCGTCACCGGGTACCAGCTGGGCCGGCGCATCCTGTCGGACAGCCGGTTCAGCTCGGCCGCCCACCACAAGCACCTGGCGTTCCCGTCCGACCGGCCGTCGGACCTGGAGGCCGACATCCCCGGCCTGTTCGAGCACATGGACCCGCCGGACCACACCCGGTTCCGGCGGCGGCTGGCCGGCCAGTTCACCTTGCGCCGGATGCGCCTGCTGGCGTCGCGGATCGAGGAGATCACCACGGAGTACGCCGACGCGATGCTGCGCAAGGGCCCGCCCGCGGACCTGGTCTCCGACTTCGCCGTGCCGGTGTCCTCCCAGGTGATCTGCGAGCTGCTCGGGGTGCCGGTCACCGACCGCGAGCGGTTCGAGGGCAACTCCGAGAAGCTGCTGCGCCTCGACGTCGATCCGCAGGAGGCACAGGCCTCGCTCAAGGACCTCGTCGACCTCACCGCCGAGCTGCTCATGCGCAAGAAGGCCGAACCGGCCGACGACGTGCTGAGCGTCCTGGTGGCCGGGGACGACATCACCATCGAGGAGTCGGTCGGCGCCACCCTGCTCCTGCTGGTCGCCGGGCACGAGACGACGGCGAACATGCTCTCGCTCGGCACGTACGCGCTCCTGGACAACCCGGAGCAGACGGCCCTGCTGCGCGCGGACGAGTCGCTCGTCGAGAACGCCGTGGAGGAGCTGCTGCGCTACCTCACCGTCGTGCACGTGGGGGTGCAGCGGACCGCTACCGAGGACGTCGAGATCGACGGGGTGACGCTGCGCGAGGGCGAGACGGTGCTGATCCACCTCCCCACCGCCAACCGCGACCCGCACCAGTTCACCGGCCCGGACCGTCTCGACGTCACCCGCGGCGGGGTCAGCCATCTGACCTTCAGCCACGGCATCCACCAGTGCCTGGGGCAGCAGTTGGCGCGCCTGGAGCTGCGGATCGGCTACACCACCCTGCTGCGGCGCTTCCCGGACCTGCGGCTCGCGGCCGCCCCGGAGGACATCCCGATGCGCTCCGACATGACCGTCTACGGCGTGCACACCCTGCCGGTGGCGTGGTGACCGACCGCCCGGACACGGAGAGGAGACGGCCGTGAACCCGTTCGACGACCCCGACGGCGTGTTCCTGGTCCTGGTCAACGAGGAGGGGCAGCACAGCCTCTGGCCCGACGACGTCCCGGTGCCCGCCGGCTGGTCCACGGCCTTCGGCCCGGCCGGCCGGGACGCCTGCGCCGGTTACGTCGACACCTGGTGGAGCGACCTGCGCCCGGCCTCGGTACGGACGGCTCGGTGAAGACCGCGCCGGACGGCTCGGAGAAGACCGCGACGGCGAGTTCGCCCCTGCGTTCCTGGCAGTTCCGCAAAGTCCTCACCGCCGAGTTCATCACCTCGCTCGGCACCCAGATGACGACGCTGGCCCTGCCCTGGTTCGTCCTCACGACCAGCGGGTCACCGGCGCGGATGGGGCTGGTGTTCCTCATCCAGATCCTCCCGGTGCCGCTGCTGAGCATGTGGGCGGGGCTGCTGGTGGCCCGGTGGGGTCCCCGCCGGGTCACGATCGTCGGTGACCTCGCCAACGCGGTGCTGGTGGCGAGCGTGCCCGCGCTCTACCTCGCGGACATGCTCCCGTTCTGGGCGCTGCTGGTGATCGTGGCCCTCATCGGCTGCGTGGCGTCGGGCTACCTCTCCGCGCAACGCGTGCTGCTGGCCGAGGCCATCGGTCCGGACGAGGGCGCCGTCACCGCGGGCAACGCCCTGTTCGAGACGGCGACGTCGACGGCACGGCTCATCGGGCCCGCGGGCGCCGGCTTCCTGATCGCCCAGTTCGGCGCGCTCAACGTGCTGTGGATCGACGCGGCCTCGTTCGCGCTGTCCGCCGCGCTGCTGACCGGGCTGCCGCGCCGCGTACCCCGGCCGGAGGCCGCGGCGGCGCACAACATGACGGAGGGCGTGCGCTATCTGCTGCGGGACCCGGTGCTGCGGACGATGTCGCTGGCCGCGCTCGGATACGGCGCGCTCATGCCCGTCGTACTGCTCGCCCTGCCGGTGATGGCCCGGACCCGCTACGGCTCGGACCCGCACGTGGCCGGCTGGCTGCTGTCCGCGTGGGGCGGCGGCACCGCGCTCGGCACCCTGGTGGTCGCCCGGCTCGCGCGGCGGATGTCCCCGACCCACCTGGCGGCGTGGGGAGGCGTGGGCGCGGCGGTCGTGCTGTGGTTCCTGCCGTGGGACCAGCCGGCCGTCACGACGGCGCTGACGGTGGCGGCCGGCTGCATGTTCCTGCCGGCGGTGACCGCGCCGGCCGTCGCGCTGATGACGTTGCGGCCGCCGGAACATCTGCGTCCGCACGTGGTCCCGGTGTTCGGCGCCCTCGTGTTCACCGCGAGCCCGGTCGCCTACGCGGTGGCGGGCGTGCTGTTCGAGCAGTTCGCGGTGGGCACGGTGCTCGTGGGGGTCGCCGTGGGGGCGAGTCTGTGCTCCCTGGTGCTGCTGAGCCTGGTCCGCGGGCCGGTGGACTGACCCGCGCCCCCAGGAGGGCCCCGTTCCGGCGGCCTTCGCCGGCCCCGTCTCCGTCGTGGAGCGCGGGCCCGGCGAGGGCCGCCGCCCTCGTTTCCGGCCCCCGGACGCGGGTCGGCCCGGCGGGGTACGGGCGGCTTTCCCACCGGCCGGTGAACTTCATGGCGAACGGGGAGCGACAGCCTTTTCTCGCCGATTCACGGGGGCGCGGGACTTGAATCGAAATGCTCACACAGTGAGTAAGAATTCATCGGCTTTCTCCGGGAAACCGAGAGAAAGATTTTACTGTTGCGCGGGTGTTCTCACGGCGGCGGACGGTGCCGCGCGCACACCGGGCGCGGTGCCGCGGCGGGACGTTCCGCGCGGCGGCCCATGGGGCGCTCCGGCGCGGCCCGCGGTCTCAGCCGGACCCGCCGCCCCTCAACTCGGCCGGAACGGCCGAGACACGCGGCAGCAGCAGACACCAGAACCGGGTCAGCACGCGGTGCGAGGCCCACCGAGGGTCCCGCTTGGCCAGCACCTGGAACCCCACGGTGCCCGCGACCACCGCGATCGCCACGTGTTCGGCCGACACCCCCTCCAGCAACTCCCCCGCCGTGTCCGCGCGTTCCAGGGTCGACTCGACCCACCGCTGCCACAGGCCGCTCACCTCGTCCAGGCCCTGAGGGCTCCCGGGATCCCCTCCCAGGTCGAACCCCGCCCGCAGCACGGTGTCCTCCCGTAACCGGCACACCAGGACGTGGCTCGTGTCGATGAGCAGTTGCAGTGCCCCGCCCTGGCCCATCCGCCGTTCGCCCTGCGCCACGACCCCCTCGAAACGCCTGGCCGCCGCGGTCGTCACCGCGGCGGCCAGGGCGGACTTGGTCGGGAAGTGGAAGTGCAGCGCGCCGTTGGTCACCCCTGCCTGACCGCTGATGGCCACGAGCGAGGCGTTGCAGTATCCCTCCCGGCTGAAGACTTCGGCCGCCGCCGCGATCAGTGCGCTGCGGGTCCGTGCGGCACGTTCCTGCTTGACCATGTAGGTGCTCTCCATAGCTCCCGAGCCGGCTCCCTGCTCCCACGTCGGGAACATGGAGATGACACCCCCGTCAGCGGCCCCGCGAGAAATGCGGGACTCACCCGTCAACTCCCATTCAGCATAATAAACCGCAGATATGGTTTGCTATTGGATGATGCGCACACGGCCGATAAAAGCCTGCCCGGCCCACGAAACCCTCCACGGCGGGACGGCAGCCCACCCGACGCCCCGTCAGCACCCGGCCAGCCTGGCTCCGTGGTGAGATGTGCACGGACTTGACGAACCCTCTGGATCTCAAGAAAGAACCGACTACGCTGTTTGCGTAGCCCTACGTGAGCAAGCCGCAGCCTCCTGGAGCCACGCCGCACCCAGGGGCCACGGGGGGACCGCGTACGTACGGATTCGGGGAGAGACATGGACATCCAGGTACTCGGCGGCTTCACCGCACGGTTCGGATCAACGCGCGTAGCTCCGACCGCTCCCAAGCCGCGCCAGGTTCTCGCCCTGCTCGCCCTCAACGAGGGCCGGCCGGTCCCGACCGCCACCCTGCTGGAGGAGTTGTGGGGCGCGCGGCCGCCGCAGAGCGCCCGTGCCACGCTCCAGACGTACGTCCTCCGGCTGCGGGAGCTGATCGACTCGGCACCGGCCGGCACGGGCCCGCCCGGACGTACGGCCAAGCAGGTCCTGGTCACGATGCCCGGCGGGTATCTGCTCGACGCCGGGGGCGGCACGCTCGACTTCCGTGAGTTCGAGCGCATGACCAACGAGGGGTACCGGGCCATGGCGGCCAAGGACCGGCCGAGCGCGGCGCGCCTGCTCCACTCGGCCCTCGACCTGTGGACCGGGCCCGCGCTCGCCGACGTGCGGCCCGGCCGTCATCTGGACGTGCAGGTCCGGCGGCTGGAGGAGTCCCGGCGCTGCGCGCTCGACCAGCGGATCGAGGCGGACCTCTTCCTGGGCCGCCACCTGGAGTTGCTGCCGGAGCTCACCGTGCTCGTCGAGCGGTACCACCTGCACGAGAGCCTGCACGGCCAGTTCATGCGCGCGCTGTACCGGTCCGGACGCCCCGGCGAGGCGCTGCGGGTCTACCAGCGGCTGCGGTGCGCCCTCGTCCGGGACCTGGGGATAGAGCCCGGCGCCGCGCTGCAACGGCTCCAGCGTTCGATCCGCGCCTCGTCCGACTCCTCCCACGACCTGCCGCGTGACGCCCGCAGGGCCCCCGCAGAGGTCGCCTGAGGACAGCACCGGCGGGCACGCGAGCGCGCGGCGCGCCCGCCGGACTCCGTCGCGCCCCGGGCCCGCCGGTCAGACGGCCCGGCTCGCGCGGACGCCACCGCCCCCTTCCAACTCCTCGGCGAAGGCCAGCCATTGCTCGCCGCACTGCCTGGCGACCCGTGCGACGTCCGTGTAGCGGTGCGCGGGTACCGCGTCCATCAGCCAGCTCCACCGCTCCTCGTCGAACCCGCCCGTGGACAGGAGTTGCAGGAGCATCCGGCCCGCCTCGGAGAAGCGCAGCGAGGGATCCTTGCGCAGGTTCACGAACTGTCCGGCGCCCGTGATCGCCGAGGGCTCCGGCCGTGTCCTGCCACCCCGGCCCCCGCCGTCCACCGGGGTCGGTCTGCGTACCGGACTCCCGCCCGGCGAGGCGCCGTCGCCCTCCGGCGCCTCCCGCAGTCTGGCCGGTACCGGGTCCTCGCCCGCGCGGACGCGCAGGCGGACGTCGCGGGCCGTCGCCAGCGCGATGCCCGCCTCCTGGGCGATCTCGCGCAACGAGGCACCCGGGCGTTCCGCGATCACCTGGCTCGCACGGCGCCGGCCCGCGGCACTGTTGACCGGCCGGGACCGTCCGTCGCGTCCGGTCCGGGTGTTCAACTGCTCGATCCGAACGGTTGACCGCTTGCGCAGCGCCGCCACCGTGCCCGGCGCCAGGCCCGTCACCTCGGCGATCCGGCGGTCCGACCAGTCGGGGTGGCTGCCGATGATGCGTTCGGCCGCCGCCGTCCGGTCCCGGCGGGACAGCGGCATCCCGTGTTCGGCGTTGAGCCGGACGGCCAGGACGAAGGCGTCCTCGACCGAGCCGTCCACGTACCGGACCTCGATGGTCTCCTCGCCCCGCAGCGCGGCCGCCTGCGTCCGGTGCAGGCCGTCGACGATCCGCATCGTCGGCCGGTGCACCACGATGGGCGGCAGCGGGGTCTGCGTCTCGGCGAGGGTCTCGATGTGCTCGGCGTCCTCCCCCGCGGTACGCGGGGAATCCGACGCCACCAGTAACGCGAGGGGAACCCGCTCGGTGTCCGGTCGCCGAGAGACGCCGGGCGTCGACAATGTGGGCCTGTCCGCCGTCAACGCGTCGAGCATCAGCGCCTCCTCAGGTATCTCCTGTCCGGGGTTCACGGCTGGACCATAGGCGTAAAGAAACCGGCTTCCCTGTTTACTCCAGAAGGGCTCTAGCGCGCGTCCAGTCTTTCTCCATACGGGCGGCCCGCGCCGGCGGCACCGGCCGCTCCCCGCCGCACCGCCCGCGCCCGCCGCACACGCGCCGACCAGCGCGTTCAGCGGTGCCTCGGGGGGACGCGACAGCGCTCCCGGGCCGGATCCGGCCGCCGCCCGTTCGGGCACACCAGGGCGCCGTCCGGGGCCCGGGGTGCCCGAAGCGGCGTCGGGAGGGCGGCGGCGGCCGTCCGAGTTGTCGCTCCGTCCGGTGGCGCGGACAGTGGTACGAGGAGGTCATGCCCATGCGTGTATTCGTCACCGGCGGGTCCGGCTGGATCGGCTCGGCCGTCGTCCCCGATCTCGTCGGCGCGGGCCATCAGGTCGTCGGTCTCGCCCGTTCGGACGCCTCCGCCGACGCCCTCACCGCGGCCGGGGCCGAGGTGACCCGCGGCAGCCTCGACGACCTCGGTGCCCTGCGAGCCGCGTCCGCCGCGGCGGACGGCGTGATCCACCTGGCGTTCAACCACGAACTCGCTTTCGAGGGTGGGGATTTCAAGGGCGCCGCCGACGCGGACCGGCGCGCCGTCGAGGCGATGGGAGAGGCGCTGGGCGGTTCCGGGAAGCCCTTCGTCATCGCGTCGGGCACCCCCGTGGTGCCGGGGAGGACGGCGACCGAGCGCGACGGGCACGACATCCCGCCGGGCACCGCGGGCGATCCGGCGGTCGCCGGCCCGGCGACCCGGATGGCCACCGCCGAGTGGACTCTCTCCCTCGCCTCCCGTGGTGTGCGCGCGGCCGTCGTACGTCTGCCGCGGACCAACCACGGAGAAGGCGACAAGGGGTTCGTCGCGACCCTGGTCCAGCTCGCCCGGGACAAGCGCGCGGCGGGTCACTACGGCGACGGGTCCAACCGCTGGCCGGCTGTTCACCGCCTGGACTCGGCGCACCTGTTCCGGGTCGCGCTGGAGGACGCCCCGGCGGGTACGACGCTGCACGCCGTCGCCGACGAGGGGGTGCGCCTGCGGGAGATCGCCGAGGTCATCGGCCGCCACCTGGACGTGCCGGTGGTCTCCGTACGGCCGGAGGACGCGGGCGGGCACTTCGGCTGGCTGGCCAGGGTGCTCTCCACCGACCAGCCCGCCTCCAGCGCGCTGACCCGCGAGCTGACGGGGTGGCGTCCCACCAGGGCGGGGCTCGTCGCCGACCTCGACGAGGGCCACTACTTCCGCGCCCCGTCCGCCTGAACCACCGCACGGCCGTACGGCCCGTGGGGCGCACCCCGCGCCGCACGGGCCGTACGCGGGTGGCGGGAGGCGCCGCGCGGGCCGCGTCCACGCGGGTCGCCCGCGGGCGCCGGCCGCTCCACCTCCGCCATCGACCGGGTCACCGGTTCCGGGTCTTCGGCGTGGCCGTCGGTGCCCCGCTCGCCGCCGGAGCCGGCTCGGTCCTGGAGGCGCTGTCCGACAACCTCCGCTCCGTCGAGGACTTCACCGACGTACACGCCGCCGTCGGCCTGTTCCGCTGGATCTGACCGGGTTCCCGGGTGTCCTGCCCCGGGCCGAGGCCACGGAGGCGGGCGCGGGCGGGAGCGCCGAGGTGGATCAGACGGTGGAGGGCGGTCAGGCGGTGGAGGCGGGTCCGGGCGGCAGGTGCACCGTCATGACCAGGTGGCAGCTCTCGGCGCCGGAGCCACGGTAGGCGTGCGGTACATCGCCGTCGAAGGCGGCGGTCTGCCCGGCTTCGACGGGGTGCTCGGTGCCGTCGACGACCAGGGTCATCCGGCCGGCGGTGACGCTGACGGTTTCCACGACCCCTGCCTGGTGGGGGTGGCTGGGGTACTCCTCGCCGGGTTCCAGGCGCCAGCGCCAGACCTCGACCGGAGCCGGGCCCGAGGTCGTCAGCATGAGCCGCGCCTCGCTCCCCCGCTCCCCCGTCCACAGAGGAGGCACCGCGTCGGCGGCCACGACGCGGACGCGGCCCTCGGCCGGTCCTTCCAGCAGCGCGGACACCGAGACGCCGAGCGTGTCGGCCAGCCGGACGAGGGTGGCGAAGTTGGGGTTGCCCTGGGCTTTCTCCAGTCCCACCAGCGCGCCCTTGCTGACCTGGGCACGTCGTCCGAGCTCGTCCAGGGACAAGCCGGCCCGGGTGCGGGCCGCCCTGACGTTGTGGGCAAGCGTCCGCAGGGCTGAGGCCGTCTCGGCCATCCGATCACCATCTTCGCGAATGGACCACTGGAATGCACCATGCGGTCGTTTGGTTGACAGGAAGCGGTCGATCCGTTGTACGGTTCAGTCGTTTCACCGAGATACTAGGGGATGGATGTCCCGTGCTCGCTCTGCTGCTGGCCCTGGGCAGCTCGTTCGCCTACGGATGCGCCGACTTCCTCGGCGGACTCGGCGCCCGCAAGGCTCATGTGCTGCGCACGGTGATGATCGCGGCCCCGGCCGGTCTCGCGGTCGAGCTGCTGCTCTGGCCGTTGCTCGGCGCCTCGTACGACGCCGGCGCCGTCGGCTGGGGCGCCGCGTCCGGGGTCGCCTCGGCCGCCGCGTTCGCGCTGCTCTACCGCACGCTGGCGATCGGCCCGATGAACGTGCTCTCACCCGTGACCGCCATGGTGTCCGCCGCGCTGCCCGTCGCCGCGGGGCTGCTGCAAGGCGAGCGCCTGGGCGCCGCCGGGCTGGTGGGCCTGCCGCTCGCGCTGGTGGCGGTGGTCCTGGTCAGCGCGGGGCACGGCGCCGGTTCGGTGCGCCCTTCCCGTACCGCGCTGCTGCTGGCTTCAGGTGCGGGCGGCGCCATCGCCCTCCAGCTCATCCTTCTGCACCAGGCGCCGTCCGACAGCGGTGTGGCCCCGCTGATCGCGGGCCGGGCGGTCTCCTCGGCCCTCACCCTGACCGCGGCGGTGCTGCTGCGCCGCCGACTCGGACCCGAACGTCCCGCCTACGCGGTGTCGGGGGCGGCGGGCGTGCTGGATTCCCTGGCGAACCTGCTGTTCCTGCTCGCCGCGCGCAGCGGGGACCTGGCCGTCGTCGCCGTGATCACCGCCCTCTACCCGGCCGGTACGGTCCTGCTGGCCCGTGGCGTGCTCGCCGAACGCGTCCATCGCGGCCAGATCGTCGGCCTGGGCACCGCCGCCGTCGCGGTCGGCCTCCTCGCCGTCACCTGACCGAGCCCGCCCCCGGACCCACGCCTCTCCCCCGAACCCACCCCTCTCCCGGTACACATCCACGAAACGGAGCCTTCGCCCATGACCGACTTCCGCCTCACCCCCGCCGTCGCGGACGCCTTCCCCGACACCCTCGTCGCCCTGGTCACCGCCGACGGCCTGCGCTGCCGTGAACCCTGGCCCCGGACCGTCGCCGCCCTGGAAGACCTGGAGCGGCGGCTCGCGGACGGGACCTGGCAGCCCGCCGACGAGACCGACCCCCTCATCGAGGCGTGGCACACCGCCTACCGCTCCTTCGGGACCAATCCCCGCCGCGTCCGCCCCAGCGTCGACGCGCTCGGCCGCCGTTTCGCGAAGAAGGGGACACTGCCGCGCGTCAACCCGGCCGTCGACGCGTACAACGCCGTCTCCGTGCGGTACGGCCTGCCCGCCGGTGCCTTCGACCTGGACCACGTCACGGGCGGCGTCGCGATCCGCCGCGCGGACGGCACCGAGACCTTCACCCCGCTCGGGGAGCCCGGCACGGTCGAGAACCCCAGGCCCGGCGAGATCGTCTACGCGGACACGACGGGCGTCCTGACCCGCCACTGGAACCACCGCGACGCCCACCGCACCCGTGTCACCGAGGACTCCGGGCATGTGGTCTTCGTCCTCGAAACGCTCCACGCCCCCCGTGACGGCCACCTCCTCAAGGCCGCGGCGGAGGAGCTGCGGGGTCTGCTCGCCCCCCACTGCGAACAGACCGCCGTGGACCACCTCGGCCCGGCCGAGCCCCTGGTCACGGTCTGAGGACCGCCCACCCACCGTAATCCGCTGGGCGGCCCCACCCCCGGCCGGTACTGTGCGACGCGATCCGGCACCGCGCCGCCCGGTCGTGACGGGGCCCGGCGGCGGGCCCGTCCGCGTCCCCCCAGGAGAGGCATGATCGCCAAGCTGCAGTGTGTGGTGCTGGACTGTTCCGACCCCGTGGAGCTGTCCCGGTTCTACCGGTCGCTCCTCGGCGGCGTGGTCAACCGGCCGGATCCACGGTGGTCGCTGGACGAGGACTGGACGACGCTCCATGTCGAGGGTGGACTCGTGCTGGCCTTCCAGCGCGTGGATGACCATCGACCGCCCCGGTGGCCGGACCCGGCCCGCCCCCAGCAGTTCCACCTGGACCTGGGGGTCGCGGACCTGGAGCGCGCCCAGGAGGACGTCCTCAGGCAGGGGGCGACCGTGCTCGACGCGGGTGACGGGAAGCGGAGTTGGCGCGTCTTCGCTGATCCGGCGGGACATCCGTTCTGTCTCGTACGGGACTGACGACCAGCTTCGGGGCCGGAACTCCCCCTCGGCGGCGGGCTTGCCACCGGGGCCGCCCGGAACACAGGCTGCCCGGTCGCCCGCCTCCGGGCCTGACGCCACGGCGGACCACCGGCTTCGCTTCCATGGCGGTCTTTTACAACCGGAATGGCGCATATTCGCTGCCTCGACGGCGGCCATCCCCCTGCACCCCCGCGATGCGGGCGACACAATCGAATTCCGCACCGCCCTCGGTCCTTATCAGCCCTTTATTTCGCATGCGTTCTTCACATACACAGGGGCACATCGAACGTTGTAGCGCGCAAGATTCCGTTGATAATCTCCTGCTGTCTGTGCCGACCGATCCCGTCGGACGAAGACCGCCGCACCGACCGGCTCGCCGAAGCCTTCCGCAGTCGGCCCGTCCGCGAAATCTGGAGTTTCTCATCATGGCGCACCGGTTCACATCCAGGATTCCCCTGACCGAAGGACAGGCCGGAATCTGGTACGGCCAGCAGCTGGATCATTCCAAGGTCGCCCACTCCTTCACGGAATTCCTGGACATCACCGGCCCGATCGTCCCCGAGTTACTGGGAGAGGCGATTCGCCGCACGGTGCGGGAGGCGGAGGCGCTGTCCGTGTCCTGCGGTGAGGACGCGGACGGACCGTGGCAGCGCGTGGACACCCGTACCGCCCTGGACGTGCCCGTGGTCGCCCTCGACGGCGAGCCCGAACCCTGGACGGCGGCACACCGCTGGATGCGAAAGAGAAGCACCGCCCCGCTGGACCCGGCCCTGGGGGACATCCAGCGCCATACCGTCCTCCGCCTCTCCCCGGAACGTCACCTGTGGTTCTGGCAGATCCACCACCTGGTGGCCGACGGAGTCAGCTCACAGCTCCTCGTCCGCCGCGCGGCCGACGTCTACACCGCTCTGGCCACCGGTCGGCCGGTACCCGCCACCCCGTTCGGCGGGCTGCTCCCCCTCGTCGAGGAGGAGCGGGACTACCGCGCGTCGGCGCGGTACGCCGAGGACCGCCGGTACTGGCTGGGGCAGTTCGACGGCATCGACCACGTCTCCAGCCTCACCGACGAGTCGGCGCTTCCGGCCGGTCTTCCCGTCAGGGAGTCCTGGCGCGCCGACGCGGAACTGGCACAGGGGCTCCGCACGTTCGCCCGGCGCCAGGGCGTGCACTGGTCGCGCGCGGTGATCGCCGCGTTCGGCGCGTACGTCGGCCGGCTCACCGGCTCGGCGGACACCGTGCTCGGGCTGCCGGTCTCCAACCGTCACACACCCGCCGCCGCGACCACACCCGGCATGGTCTCCAACGTGCTGCCGCTCCGTCTGCGTACGTCCCGTTCCACGAGTTTCGGCGCGTTGTCGGAGCAGGCCGGCGAGAAGGTCAGGGAGAACCGCCCCCACCGGCGGTACCGCTTCGAGGAATTACGTCGCGAGATGCGGGAGAAGAACGGAAACGCGCGCGTCTTCGGTCCCCTCGCCAACACCCTTTCGTTCGCCTCCGGAGTGACCTTCGACGGGTGCCCGGCCGAGCATCACAATCTCACGCCCGGTCCGATCGAAGACATGATGCTGGGTGTCTACGAGAGGCCGGAAAGCCTCACCTTCACCCTCGACGCGAACGCGGCCCTCTACGGCGCAGAGGATCTGAAGGGGCACCGGGAGAGGTTCGACGCGTTCCTGCGCCAGGCGTTGAAGAGGCCCGAGCAACCCCTCGGCCGAATCGGGTTACTCAGTGCCGCGGAGCGCCATGAATTCCTGGGGATCCGTCCGCGCCGGCCGGTGGCGGAGGACGGGACGCCACGCACGCTCGTAGAGGCGTTCGAGGAGCGGGCCGCCCGGAGCCCGGATTCCACGGCCGTGACGTGCGGAACGTCGAGCCTGTCCTACGGAGAGCTGAACGCGCGGGCGAACCGGCTGGCGCGGCTGCTCATCGCCGAGGGCGCGGGGCCCGAGCGGCTGGTCGCGGTCGCGCTGCCCCAGGAGATCACCCTCGTGGTGGCTCTCCTGGCGGTCCTCAAGTCGGGTGCCGCCTACCTGCCCGTCGATCCCGACTACCCCGAGGACCGGATCGGTTTCCTGCTCCGGGACGCGGAGCCCCTGCTGGTGCTCACCGGGGCGGCGGTGGCGACCCGGCTCCCCCCGACGGGAATCCGCTCGGTCCTCGTCGACGCCGGGTCCACCGCGGAGTCCTCGGCCGCGTACTCGCCGGACGACATACGGCCCGCCGAGCGGGTGCGTCCGTTGCTCCGGGACAACGCCGCCTATGTGATCTACACGTCGGGGTCCACGGGGCGGCCCAAGGGTGTGGCCGTCCCGCACGGGAACGTCCTGTCCCTCTTCGCGGCCTGCCGGGAGCTCTTCGGTTTCCGGGCGGACGACGTGTGGTCGATGGCCCACTCGTACTCGTTCGACTTCTCGGTGTGGGAGCTGTGGGGGCCTCTCCTGCACGGGGGCCGCCTCCTCATGGTCCCCGCCGCCACGAGGCGTTCGCCGGACGAACTCCTGCGGCTCCTGGCGGCGGAGGGCGTCACCGTCCTCAGTCAGACCCCCTCGGCGTTCTACCAACTGCTGCGCTCGGACGCGGAAGACGTCCCGACCGGGCGCCGACTCGCCCTGCGCTACGTGGTCTTCGGCGGCGAGGCGCTCGATCTCGACCGGCTGGACGAGTGGTACGGGAGGCACGCCGACGACGCTCCCGTCCTGGTGAACATGTACGGGATCACGGAGACCACGGTCCACGCGAGCCATGTGGCGCTGGACCGTTCCGTCATCGCGTCCCGGGCACCGCAGCTGATCGGCCGGAGCCTGCCGGGGCTGGCCCTGTATCTGCTGGACGAGGACCTGCGGCCGGTTCCGCCCGGTGTCACGGCGGAGATCTATGTGGCCGGTGAGCAACTGGCCCGCGGGTACACGGGCCGGGCGGGCCTCACCTCCTCCCGGTTCGTCGCCGACCCCTTCGGACCGCCCGGATCCCGGATGTACAGGTCCGGGGACCTCGGCCGCAGGCAGCCGGACGGGCGGCTCCGGTACGCGGGACGCGCCGACGACCAGGTGAAGATCCGTGGCTACCGGATCGAACTGGGCGAGGTGGAGGCGGCGTTGCGCGCCTGCCCGGGGGTGGCCGCCGGTCGTGTGGTGGTCCGAGGGGACCGTGTGGGCGACCGTTCGCTGATCGCCTACGCGGTGCTGGAGGATCCGGCCGCCACGGACCCCGCCGGCCTCCGCGCGCGCCTCGCACGGCGTCTGCCGGCCCACATGGTCCCGGCGGCGGTCATGGCGGTCGACCGGATCCCCCTCACCGCCAACGGGAAGCTCGACCACCGCGCTCTGCCCGAGCCGGTGTACGCCGCCGCGTCGGACGGCGCGGCCGCGGCGACCCCTCTCGAACAGGACGTCGTGGACGCGTTCACCGACGCGCTGGGGGTGACCGGCATCTCCACCGAGACGGACTTCTTCGACGTGGGCGGGGACTCCTTCAAGGCCGTACGCCTCGCGCGCGGACTGGGTCACGGGGTGTCCGTCCTGGACGTGTTCCAGAACCCGACACCGGGAAAGCTCGCCCTCCGCGTCCAGGAGCTGGGGCGGACGGAGGGGCGGCAGCCCGTCCTGCGGCGGCTGACCCGCGAGGAGGGCGCCGGCGCCACCCTGGTCTGCATACCCCACGGGGGAGGCACCGCCGCCGTCTACCAGGGGCTCGCCGCCGAACTGGCCCCCGTGGCGGAGGTCTGGGCGGCCGCCCTGCCCGGACACGACCCGACCCAGCCCGGGGAAACCCTGCTGAGCCTGGAGGACAGTGCCGACGCGATCGCCGACGAGATCAGCCGTTCTGTCACCGGGCCGTTCGGGCTGTACGGCCACTGCGCCGGATCCGCTCTCGCGGTGGCGGTCGCCCAACGGCTGGAGCGGGCGGGCCTGACGCCAGGGGTCCTGTACATCGGTGCCGCGCTGCCCGAGGCCGCCCCCGAGGAACAGCTCGCACGCGCCACCGGATGGAGCACCGAGTCCCTGCACGCCTACATACGCTCCCTCGGGGGCTTCGAGGGAGCGCTGGACGCGTCCCACCTCCAGTCCGTCCTGGAGGTGATCCGGCACGACATGGAGCAGGGCCTCCTCTTCCACGTCGAGGGGAAGAAGGGAAGCCACAAGCGCCTGACCACCCCGCTCGTCGCCGTACTCGGTGACGCGGACAGCGCCACCGAGGGGTACGAACGGGACTACGTCGCCTGGCAGCGCTTCGCGGAGAGCGTCGAGCTGGCGGAGATACCCGGGGGCGGGCACTACTTCGTCACGCACCAGCCCAAGGTGCTCGCCGCGGTCCTCTCGGAACGCCTGGCGGCGCTCGCCTCCGGGTGACGTGACGTCCTCCCCCGCGCGGCGTCCGGCGGCTCCGGCGTCAGCCGGGGACCATCGAGCGTACGTTCGTACGCTCTCGCGGTAGGGTGGCCGGCATGACGACGGAACACTTCGCGCAGGACCCGCGCTCCAACCTCGAACGGATGCTGGCCGGCGATCTCTACATCGCGGACCCGGAGATCGCCGACCGCCATCACCAGGCGGTGCGCCTCGCGGCCCGCTACCAGGCCGCCTACCTTGAGGACCCCGTCGCCGCCAGGCCGGTCCTCGCGGAGTTGCTGGGGTCCCTCGGCGAGGGCGCCGAGGTGCGGCCGCCGCTCCAGGTCGACCTCGGCGACAACATCACGATCGGCGCGCGCACCTTCGTCAACTTCAACCTCACGGCGCTGGACGTCGCGGCGATCACCGTCGGCGAGGACTGCCAGATCGGGCCGAACGTCCAACTCCTCACGCCCACCCATCCCTTGGAGCCGCAGCCCCGGCGCGACAAGCTGGAGGCGGCCCGCCCCATCACCCTCGGGGACAACGTCTGGCTCGGCGGCGGGGTCATCGTCTGCCCGGGCGTGACCATCGGCGACAACAGTGTGATCGGCGCCGGTTCGGTGGTCACCAGGGACGTGCCAGCGAACGTCGTCGCCGTCGGCAACCCCGCCCGGCCGATCCGCACGCTCTGAGACGGACCGGCGATGGCCACCGGACGCACCGATCCGCAGCGGCGCGAGCGCATCCTCGCCGCCACCCTCGACCACATCGTCGAGGAGGGCGTCGCGGGAGTCTCCCACCGCAAGATCGCCGCGCGGGCGGCCGTCCCGCTCGGCTCGATGACGTACCACTTCACCGGCATCGACGCACTGCTCCGTGAGGCCTTCACGCGGTTCGCGGACCACATCGTGGCCGTGTTCGAGGAACACCTGCTCGGGGCCGAGAGCCCCGAGCAGGCGCGCGAGGCCGTCACCGACCTGGTGCACACGCTCTCCGAGGGGCCCCGGCGGGACCTCGTCCTCACCCAGGAGCTGTACACCCTCGCCGCCCGGCGGCCCGAGTACCAGGAGCTCACCCAGGCGTGGATGCGCCGCAGCAGGCACCTGCTGGAACGGCACTTCGACCCCGGCACCGCCCGCCAGCTCGACGCGCTCATCGAGGGACTCACACTGCACCGGGCCCTGGACAACGGCGCACCGCACCACCGCGCTCTGACCCGGCAAGCGGTCACCCGCATCACCACCACCGCCTGAGCGCGGCCCTCCAGCAGCCCGTGGGGCGCGGACCTGACACCGCGGCCCCACGGGCGTCCTCGGATCATGGGAGCCGGCGGTGCCCCGGGCACCGGAGCCGCACCCGTGGCCACGGCTCGCCGTGGGGTGTCATCGGGACATCCTCCGCGTTTCGGCCATCGCCGCCGCGACCCGCCCCCGTACCCCGCAAGGGTCGGTGCATCCCGCATACGCCGCTCCTCGCGCGGCCCCACGGATTCCGCTCCGTCCGAAACACCCCGCGTTCGAAGGACCCGGCCCGTCGTTGGTCTTCGTGACGTGCCAAGTGCCCTTCCGCGTAACGGGATTGACATGACCGGCGACCGGGCGGGCGGGCACACCGTGAGGCGGACCGCGCGAGGAGGCAAGTGAGTGAAGAGATACTTACGACGGGTCCGGATGGTCGAACCGGTGGTCTCCGCCGCCGAGCGGGAGCTGTTCGGCGGGCCGTTGCGCTACGACATGGGCTGGGCCGAACACGAGCGTGCCCCGCTGGACCTGACGATGCTCTCGGCGATCCGGTCCATGCCCCGGCTGGTCGGCGGGACGCTGCGCCGGGCGTGGACGGCCGACCGCCCGGCCCTGCTGGCCGTGGCGGCCGGTGAGGTCGGCCAGGGGATCGCGGCGGCCGTCGGTCTGCTGGCCGTCAACGCCGTGATGCACGCCCTGCTAGGAACCGGCGCGGCCGCGGACCGGCTGCACGACGCGCTGCCCGCGCTGGTCGCGGGCGCCCTGGTCGCGGTGGTGAACGCCGGGCTCGCCGGTCTGTCCACGTCCCGCGCCGGACGCCTGGAGCCCCTGGTCGAGCGGATCGCGACGACCGAGTACCTGGAGGCCGCCACCGCCGTCGAACTGGAGGCGATCGAGGATCCGGAGTTCCGCCGTCTGATCGATGTGGCCCAGTACGGCGCGGCCTCCGCCCGGCGCATGATCGGTGCCTGCGTGGCCGCGCTGAACGGCACGATCTCCCTGCTCGCCACCGCGAGCATCCTGACCGTCCTGCACCCGGCGCTGCTCCCGATGCTGCTGCTGATCGCGGCCCCGCGCGGCTGGGGCGCGATGCGGGTGGCGCAGGAGCGGTACGTGTCGGTGATGAACTGGATCGAACACGTACGGGCCAGCCGTCTGATCGGCCATCTGCTGACCGAGCGCGACGCGGCCCAGGAGGTGCGGATCCACGGCGTGGGCGCGTTCCTGCTGGCGAAGTACCGCGCCATGGCCGAGAGCGCGGAGGGCGAGCAGAAGCGGCTCGCCGACGGCAAGGCGCTCACGGAACTGGTGGCCGCCGCGCTGTCCGGGCTGGCGATGGCCGGGACGTACGGGGTGATGCTCTGGCTGATCCTGTCCGGGCACATGGGCCTGGCCGTGGCCGGTACGGCGGTGATCGCCGTGCGGGCGGGTTCGGCGAGTCTCGGCGCCCTGGTCATGAACGTCAACCAGCTGCACGAGGAGAGCCTCTACGTGCAGGACCACGACCGGTTCCTGGCGGAGGCCGCGCGACGGGCGATCCCGGCGGGCGGCCGCCCCCTGCCGGAACGGGTGGACCGGGTGGTCCTCGACCAGGTCACCTATCGCTACCCGGACCGGGACGAGGCCGCCCTGGACGGGGTGTCGGTCGAGCTGCCCATGGGGTCGGTGACCGCCGTGGTGGGGGAGAACGGTTCGGGCAAGAGCACCCTGATGAAGGTCCTCGCCGGTCTGCTGCTCCCGCAGAGCGGCACCGTGCGGTGGGGCGGTGCCGATCTGGCCGGTCTCGACCGCTCGCAGGTCTTCGACCGGGTGTCCCTGCTGACCCAGGACTTCCAGCGCTGGCCGGTGACCGCCGCCCTCAACATCCGCATCGGCCGCCCGGCGCGGGAGGCGGGGCCAACGGAGCTCCGGCCCTCGGTCGAGTACGCCGGGGCCGCCCCGGTCGTGGCGAAACTGCCGCACGGGCTGCGGAGCCTGCTGGCACGCATGTTCCGGGGAGCCAGTGAACTCTCCGGCGGCGAATGGCAGAAGATCGGCCTGGCCCGTACCCACTGGCGTACCGAGACCTGCGCCGCGGACAGTGTGCTGATCGTCGACGAGCCGACCTCGGCCCTCGACCCGGAGGCCGAGATCGCCGCGTTCGACGCCATCCGCCGGCTCGCCGGGCCGCACCGGGCGGTGGTCCTGGTCACCCACCGTATGTCCGGGGTCCGCCACGCCGACACCATCTACGTCCTCGCGGGCGGCCGGCTCGCGGAGCACGGCAGCCACGACACCCTGATGGCCGCGCGGGGGCGGTACGCCGCGATGTTCGAGACCCAGGCCGCCCAGTACGCGGCCGGGCCCCGCGCCGGCGTCCCGCACCCCAGCGCCCCGCCGGTCCCGGAACCCTCCTGACGGACCGGGCGCCGGCGCGCCGGCCGTGACGCCGTGTCCCCCGCCGCGGGGGTCGCGCGGCGGCGCGCCCGGCGGCGCACGGCGCGCCGGGGGCGCTGTGGGAGCCGCCGGTGGGTCGCCGGACGGCCGGAAGCGGAGGAGGGCGGGCCGGGGGACACCGGAGGAGCCGAGTGTCACCGTTGGTGACATGCGGGCATCATGTCCATTATGTCTTGGCGGCGCGGCGTAGAGATCATCCCGTGGGCAGTCATCGTGATTGCCGTGGTCGCGGATCTCGTGACGCCGACGGACGTCAGCAGCGCCCCCCTGCTGGCGGCGGCGCCGGTTTCGGCTGCGCCCCTCACCCGGACCCGGACCATCATCGGGGTCGGTGTGGTAGCGATGATCGTCCACGCCTTCCTGGCCGTCGTCGACCACACGTTCGGATGGCGGCTCGGGATCGGGAACCAGGTGACGCTCGCCGCCGTCACCGTGCTGGCCGTAGCCCTCCACCGGATGATGCGGCGCCGCGAGGAGGGTGCCCTACGGGCCCAGCGCGTCGCGGAAGTCGCCCAGAAGGCCGTACTGCCGACCCCGCCCGCCCGCATCGGCAGGCTGGAGATCGCCGCGTCGTACATCGCCGCCGAGGACGAAGCCCTCATCGGGGGAGACTTCTACGCGGTACGGGAGACCGGCCACGGCACGCGCGCGATGATCGGGGATGTGCGGGGCAAGGGGATGGCGGCCGTCCAGGCCGCCTCCGTGATGGTCGGCGCGTTCCAGTCCTACGCGGACTACGCCCATGACATGACCGAGCTGGCCGGCTGGCTCGACCGCCATCTGGAGCGCGAGGGCGAGCGCCGGGCGGGTCTGGAACAGGCCGAGGGATTCACCACCGCGCTCTTCGCGGAGTTCGACCCCGTGTCGCAGACCGTGTCCCTGCTCAACCGGGGGCACCCGCCCCCCTTGCTCCTGGACCACCGGGGGCGGGTCCAGCCGCTCGGTCCGTCGCAGGAGGCCCCTCCGCTGGGGATGACCACCCTCGGCGTCGTACCGGCCCCCATCGACCGGTTCCGCTTCCCGCCCGGCTCGACACTGCTGTGCATCACCGATGGCGTCACCGAGGCACGGGACCCCGCGGGCCGCTTCTACCAGCCCGAGCAGCGGCTCGCGCACCTCACCCACCGCCTTTTGGAACCCCGCCAGCTGTTGCGGGTCCTGGCCGAGGACGTGGAGCGGCACAGCCACGGGCGCCCCAGGGACGATCAGGGCATTCTCGCGATCACCCATCTGAGGCCGTCCCACCCGGCGTGACCCCGCTCCGGGGTCACGGCCGTGCCGTGCCGGTGCGGGGCGGCCACGACCGGGGGCCCCGACGGTCCCGGCGGCCACGGCGATCCCGGAGGCCACGGCGGACCCGGCGGTCCGCGCGTGTCACGAGCGCGGTGCGGGCGCTCCGGGACCGGCTCCGGCCGGTCCGGGCACGGCACGGCCGGCGGCGCGCAGGGCGTCGACCGCCGCCCTGACCGAAGGACGCCGATCCGCGTCCGTACGCCAGACCGCGTGGACATGGCGGCGCATCGTCTCCCGCACGGGCACCAGGCTCACCCCGTCCGGCACCGGCCCGCGCCCCAGCCGGGGTGCGACACAGACCCCGAAACCGGCTGCGATGAGGGCGAGTTGGGTGTGGTGCTCGCCCGCGAGATGGGCGATACGCGGCTCGATGCCCTTCGACCGCAGGGTGAACATCAGCCACTCGTGACAGAACTCCCCCTCCGGCCAGGACACCCAGTCGTCGTCGGCGAAGTCCTCCAGCCCGACCTCCGCGCGGTCCGCGAGCGGATGACCGGCGGGCATGGCGATGTCCGGCGCGTCGTCCAGCAGCCGCGCCGTGGCCAGGCCACCGGGCACCGGCAGGCGCTTGTTGCTCCAGTCGAGCACCACGGCGAGGTCGACGTCCCCCCTGAGCACCGCCCGGATCCCGGCCTCCGGCTCCAGCTCGGCCGTGCGCGGTCTGAGCTCGGGGTGGTCGGCGCGCAGGGCGGTGAGGACGGCGGGGAACAGCCCGCGGGCCGCGGTCGGGAAGGCCGCGAGCCGGACCTCGCCCACGACCTCGCCGCGCTGCGCCTCGATGTCGGACTGGGCCAGGGCCACCTGCGAGAGGATCGTGGCGGCATGGCCGGCGAGCAGCCGGCCGGCGTCGGTGAGGCGGACGCCCCGGCCGTTCCTCGCGAGGAGCTGCTGGCCCACCTCGCGCTCCAGTTTGGACATCTGCTGGGAGACCGCGGAGGTGGTGACGTGCAGCCCGTCGGCGGCACCGCTCACCGAGCCGTGCCGGGCGAGTGCGTCCAGCGTGCGCAGGCGCTCCAGGTTCAACATGTAAGCGATGCTACACACTCGGCGCAACGAAGTCTCACTTGTGCTAAGAAAAGGCGGCCGTCATCGTTGACCCATGAGCCTCCCTCCACCGCCCCCGGCCCCTGCCCCGGCCGGTCCGCGCGTCGCCCCGGTCTCCCACCCGCCCGTGGTCCCCGCGCCCCCACCGGCGCCCGGCCGGTTCACGGACTGGCGCCTGCGGTTCGTGGCACTGTCGCTCATCTGGGGATTCAGCTTCCTGCTCATCAAGGTCGGCACCGACGGGTACGCGCCGTTCCAGGTCACCCTCGGCCGGCTGCTGTTCGGGACGGCGGTGCTCGGCGCCGTGATGGCGGTGCGCCGTGAGCGGCTGCCGCGTTCCGCCCGGACCTGGGGCCATCTCCTGGTCGCCGCGTTCCTCCTCAACGCCCTGCCGTTCTCCCTGTTCGCGTACGCCGAGCTGACCATTCCGTCCACCCTCGCCGGGATCTGCAACGCGACGTCTCCGCTCTGGGGCATGGCGCTCTCGCTGGTCGCGCTCTCCGAGGACCGGCCGACCCGGCGCCGGGTCGCCGGGCTCGGGCTCGGTTTCCTGGGGGTCCTCACGGTGCTCGGCGCCTGGCAGGGCTTCTCGGGCCTGGACCTCGGCGGTACGGCGATGGCCCTGCTGGCCTCCCTGAGTTACCCGGTCGGCTGGATCTACGTCCGTCGCACCCTGGCGGGCACCGGCTCCTCCACCCTCGCGCTGACGGGCAGTCAGCTATTTCTGGGGACGGTGCAACTGGCGCTGGTCACACCGCTGTTCACTTCATTCCCGACCCGCTTCCCGCTGATGCCGACGCTCGCGGTCGTGGCGCTGGGCGCACTGGGGACCGGGCTCGCCGTCCTGCTCCAGTACGGCCTGGTCCAGGAGGTCGGCCCCACCACGGCGCAGATGGTGACCTACCTCATCCCCGTCATCGCCACCGCCGCCGGAGTGGTCCTGCTCGGCGAGCGGCTGAGCTGGAACACCCCGGTCGGCGCCCTGGTGGTCCTCGCGGGCGCCGCCCTCACCCAGAAGGCGGTGCGGACACCCCGCCCGGTCAGCCGTGGCTGACGGGACGGGCCGGCCCCGCCGCGTCCGCCACCGCGTCGGCCAGCGGCCCGATGTCGGCGGCGGTCAGCGATGAGACTGTCAGCCGTACCCCCGGCGGCGAGGCCAGCCGGAAGCGCGCACCGGGGGCCACCGCCCACCCCGCGCGCAGCAGCCGGGTCACGGCCCCGGTCTCGTCGCTGACGGGCACCCAGACGTTCATCCCGGTCCTGCCGTACGCCGCCACGCCCCGCTCGGCCAGAGCCGCCACCAGCGCGTCCCGGCGCTCGGCGTAGGCCCGCGCGACGACGGCCGCGTCCACGGCACCCGAGGTCCACAGGTGCGTCACGGTCCGCTGGAGCAGTCGGCTGACCCATCCGGGCCCGAGCCGCTGACGCCCCGTCACCCGGTCCACGGTGAGCGTGTCCCCGGTGAGCACGGCGAGCCGCAGGTCCGGGCCGTAGCCCTTGGCCACGGACCGGACGAGGGCCCAGTGCGCGGTGACGCCCGCGAGGGGGTGCGGCGGGGTGTCGACGATGGCGTGGCCGTGGTCGTCCTCGATCAGGAGGACGCCGGGGTGCCGGGCGAGCACCGACCGCAGCTCCGCGGCCCGCTCCGCCCCCACGGCCGCTCCCGTCGGGTTCTGCGCCCGGCCGGTGACCACGAGCGCCCTGGCCCCGGCCGCCAGGACGCGCTCCACCTCGGCGGGCAGCGGGCCGTCCTCGTCCAGCGCGACGGGCGCGGTGCGCAGCCCGAGGGCGGGGACGAGGTCCAGCAGGGCACCCCAGCCGGGGTCCTCCACGGCGACCGTGTCACCCGGCCTGAGGTGGGCCGACAGCACCCGCTCGATCGCGTCGAGGGAGCCGGAGGTCACGGCGACCGGCCCGGCGGGGACGCCGTCCGCGTCCAGCTCCGCGCGGGCGAACCGGGCCAGCTCGGGCAGGACCGCCTCCTCCCCGTACAGGGCGGGCCGGAGCCCGTGCTCCCGCGCCGCCGCGGCCAGCGCCTCACCCAGAGGGGGCAGCAGCGCCGGGTCGGGGTTGCCGTCGCCGAGGTCGCGTACGCCGGGCGGCGCCTCGACCCGCAGCGAACCGCGCGCCGTGCTCGCGGGCCGCGCGCGCACCCGACTCCCCCTGCGCCCCGCCGTCTCGATGACCCCGCGCTCCCGGAGCGTGCGGTACGCGGCGGCCACGGTGTTCGGATTGACGCCCAGTCGGACGGCCAACTCCCGCATCGGGGGCAAGATCTGACCCGGCGCCAGCTCTCCTGAGCCGACCCCGTCCTCCACGCTCGCGGCGATCTCGGATGCGCGCCGCCCACTGATCCGGTACTCTCCTAGCACAAACGACATTATGCACTAGTGCAATGGGGGTACGCAATGCCGGAGACCGCGCCGCCCACCGGAGACGGCCAGGAGACCACCGCCTCCTACACCCCGACCGCGCGCACCGTCCCGACCCGGGGCCGGGCACGCGCGTCGTACGACAGGGAGCTGGTCCACTCGGTACTGGACGAGGCCTGCGTCTGCCATCTGGGCTTCGTACGCGACGGCGCCCCGGTGGTCCTCCCCACGCTCTTCGGCAGGATCGGCGAGCGGTTGTACGTACACGGCTCCACCGGTTCCCGGCCGCTGCGCGAGGCGGGGGCGGACACCCCGGGCCTGCCGGTGTGCCTGACGGTCACCCATGTCGACGGCCTGGTGCTGGCCCGCTCCGCCTTCCACCACTCGGTCAACTACCGCTGCGTGGTGGTCCACGGCACCGCGCTCCCGGTGACCGACCCCGAGGAGCGGCGCGTCGCGCTCGACGCGATCGTCGACCAGGCGGTCCCCGGCAGGTCCCGGGACTCCCGCCCGGCCGACGCGAAGGAACTGGCCGCGACCGCGGTCGTCCGGCTCGACCTGGACGAGGTCTCCGCGAAGGTACGCACCGGGGGACCCGGCGACGAGCCGTCGGACCTGTCGCTGCCGTACTGGGCGGGGGTGCTGCCGCTGACCCGTGGATACGGCGCGCCGGTCCCCTCCGACGACCTGGACCCGGCCGTCCCCGTCCCCGGCTACCTGGCCCCGCGCTGAGGGATCAGACCGGCACGGCCGCCCGCTCCCGGCGCGCGGCGGCCGCCTCGCGCGTCTCGGCGAAGGCCAGTCCCGCCACCGCGGCGAGCAGCACCAGCGTGCCGATGGCCATGGCCGCCGTGAGCCGCTCCCCCAGGACGGTCACCGCGATGACCGCCGCGCTCACCGGCTCCAGCAGCATGATCACGGAGACGGTGGCGGACCGGACGACCGCGGCCCCCGCGAAGTAGAGGGCGTAGGCGAGGGCGGTCGGCACCGCGGCCACGTAGACCATCAGCCATCCCACCTGACCGGGCGCGTCGGTGTGCGGCACGAGGCCTTCGGCCAGCGCCAGGGGCAGCAGGCCCACGGCGCCGATCCCGAAGGCCCAGGCGCTGGTGGCGAGGGCGTCACCGGACGTGCCGTCGCGGCCCAGCCACCGGGTGAGCAGGGTGATCGCCGCGTAGCCGGAGGCGGCGAGCAGGGCCAGCAGCACACCGGCCGGCCGCACCTCGGCCGTCCCGCCGCCCAGCACCAGCACGCCGAGCCCGGCGAGCGCGCCGGCCACGGCGGCCACCCCGCCCGCCCCCAGGCGCTCCCCCATGGTCAGCCGGGCGCCCACCGCGATGAGGACGGGCCCGGCCCCCAGGGTGACGACGGTTCCCACGGCCAGCCCGGTCGCCTCGACCGCCGCGAAGTACGCGCTCTGGAACACGGTGAGACCGAGGCCGGTGCCCAGGACGCGCAGCAGCCGGCGGCGGCCGGACTCGGGGACACGGGGACGGCGGGGCCGCAGCGCGAGCGCCCCGGCCAGCAGGACCAGTCCGCCCGCGCACCGCCAGAAGGACAGGGCCAGCGGGCCGAGGTCACTGACCCGGTAGAGCAGCGAGGCGGCGGCGCCCGCCGTACCCCAGGCGACACCGGCGACGACGAGATAGAACAGGCTCCGCCCGACGGGCAGGCCGGAAACAGGGTGGGACACGGGAGTTCTCCGCACGAAGAGGGGGGTGGTGGCCGCTCGGATCCGTGTACGGGCAGCGACGGACCGGCAGGGAGAATCCGGGCCCGGCCTTCGCCAGGACAGCCCTGAGGGGGCGGCGGAAGGACGGTGCGCCGCGTGATCGCCACCCTAGGGTGCGGCCGGTCGCCCGGAGAACCCGCCGCCGGCCCCTGTGGACACGTCCCCGTCCGCGCACTCCCCGTCGGGGAGGCCGGGCGCGCCGGGTCCGGACGCCACCGGACCGGACGGCGGCCGGGGCGCCGACGACTGCGCGATGAAGGCTCCCGCCAGGACCACCGTGCCGCCCACGAGTTGGGGCGCGGAGAGGTGTTCACCGAGCAGCACCCAGGCGAGCACGGTGGCGATGACCGCCTCCAGGCAGGCGACGACCCCCGCCACCTGCGGCGACAGCAGCCGTACGGAGACCACACCGGTGAGGTAGGCGAGGACGGTCGCGAGCAGGACGATCCAGCCGAGCAGCAGCCAGGCCGGCACGGGGTGGCCGTTCATGGCGGCGCTCGCGCCGAGGACCCCCCAGTCCATGCCCCACGGCCTGGCGACGACGGTCAGGACGACCGCGCCGCCCAGCAGCCCGTACGCGATCACGCCGACGGGGTGGGGCGGTTCGGCCCGCTCGGCACCGGGGCCGCCCGCTCCCTGGCTCCCCTGGCCGGATCCTTGGCTTCCCTGGCCGGATCCCTGGCCTCCATGGTCCGACAGGACGAAGTAGCCGACCTGGCAGCAGGCCGCGCCCAGGGCGAGCAGGAGCCCGAAGGCGTCGAAGCCCAGCCCCGCCCACACCTCGACGACACAGGCGAGGCCGCCCACCGCCAGGACCACGCCGACGGCGGCGGCCCGGGTGACGGGCCGCCGCTGCACGAAGCGCACCCAGCCGAGCACCAGGGCGGGCGCGAGGTACTCGACGAGGAGGGCGACCCCGACGGGGATACGGGAGATCGCGGCGAAGTAGCAGGCCTGCACCCCCGCGACGGCGAACAGCCCGAATCCGGCGAGCAGCGCGGGCCGTTCGCGTACCAGGTTCCGGTGCCGCCAGGCGACCGGCAGCATGACCAGGGCGGCACCGGCCACCCGGAGCCACACCACGTGCAGCGGATCGAGGCCGGCCTCGATCAGCGGTTTGGCCGCGACCCCCGAGCCGCCGAATGCGAACGCCGAGACCAGGGCGAGGCCCAGTCCCGCGCTTCTCCCCTGAGTCGCGTGCATCGGCACATCATGGCAGCTGACGTCAGCAGCGTCACCCCTGTCACGCCTGTCGCCGCGACGTCCGTGACCACGGCGCCCCCGGCCGGGCGGTCCGCGACCCAGCGCGGTCCGCGACCCAGCGCGGTCCGGGATCACACGGTCCGGGACCAGGCGATCCGGGATCACGCGGTCTGTGATCGTACGGTCCGCGCGACCAGGCGGTCCGGGATCACCCGGTCCGGTCGGCGCCGGTCAGCCGGTGGGCCGCGCGCGCGGCGAGCCGTGCCGGGTCGGCGCCCGCCCGCTCCAGCACCTCGACGGCGCGGCACCGGGGATCGGCCATCAGCGCGGCGAGCAGATCCAGGCCGCCCGCGCGCGCCCGCCCGCGCTGGGCGGCGGTGCGGACGGCGCGGCCGATCGCGGCCGCGGCCGAGGGCGACCAGGCCCCGGTGCCCGTGCCCGGCTTCCGGAGCGCGGGGAAGGCGCCCGAGTCCTCCCGGGTTCCCTGCCAGCGCAGGCCGTAACCGATGCTGCGCTGCACGAGGTAGCCGAGGACCCTGGCCAGTTGGTGGCCGCCGTCGAACACCTCCCGGACCTCGGGGTCGGACTCCACGAGGGAGTGCAGGAGATGAGCCGTGTCGGTGTGCCGGTCGCCGTCGCGGACCGCCCGTCTGCGGGCGCCCGTCGCCACCGCGGCCAGCTCGTCGGTGAGCGGGGCCGCGTCATCGGCGGGGTTCGGCGGGGCCTGTTCGGGTGTCCATGGCGTCCGGTTGTGCACCCTTCCAGTCCATCAGCGCCGAAAGACGAAATCGTCCCCAGCACGGCCCATCCGCGCATCCCGCGAAAGGTGGGCGGGACCGGCGGTTCCTCATCCTCCGGGATGAGATCGCACCCTCACACACGGGCAGGGCCCGCGGCACGCTGCCGCGGGCCCTGCCCGCCCGCTCCCCCGGCCCACGGGTCAGTTCTCGTCGGCCAGGATCAGGTACAGCTTCTTGCGGGACTCGTTGATCACGGCGAGCGCCTTCTGACGCTGCTCCGCCGAGCCGGTCTTCCAGACCTGGCCGAACGCCTCCATCAGACCGAAGCCGGCCTGCCGGATCTCGTTCATGCTCTCCCAGTCGACACCGCGTCCCGCGTCCTCCCAGGGCGCCTCGGGACCGGACTCGGCCTCCGTGCGGCCCGCGTCGGTGAGCGTGAACAGCTTCTTGCCGCCCTCGCTGACGCTGACGATGAGCCCCTCGTCCTCCAGCAGTTGGAGGGTGGGATAGACGGAACCCGGGCTGGGCCGCCACGCCCCGCCGCTGCGGTCACCGATCTCCTGGATCATCTCGTAGCCGTGCATCGAGCGGTCCTTGAGCAGCGCGAGGATGGAGGCGCGCACATCGCCGCGCCTTGCCCTCCCCCGGCCTCCTCCTCGGCCGCGCCCGCCGCCCCCGAAGGGCCCGCCGCCGCCGAAGGGCGGCCCGAACGGCCCGAACGCGGGGCGCCCGCCCTCGAACTCGCCCCTGCCGGGGCCTCGGCGCCCGGGTCCGGGGCCGTAACCGTGGTCATGTCCGTGGTCGTGTCCATGTGAACGCATGACTGCGCTCCTCTCTTCGTTGTCGTGTCGCGACTCCTGTCGTCGATCTGTTCATCGTTGATCTGTCGCGATGCCTCAACGATATATCGGAAGCTATCGTCTGGCAAGGGCAGGGAGAACTCCCCGACGCCGAGGTACGGACGCTGTGACGACCGGCCGGACCACCGGAGGTACGCGACGCGGGCGGGGTACGGGCGAGAAGGGGCGGAGGCCGCACCGCCCCCACGGTCCCCGGCGGCGGTACCGCACGGCGCCGGTACCGCGCGGCGGCCCGAGGGGGATCCGGGTCAGGTCCCTCCAGGCCAACCATCCGGGATTGGCCTTGGACCGGCACCGGCGTCCCGCCTACGGTCGGCCCCATGAAGATCCGCATCGTCGACGCGTTCACCGACAGGCCCTTCGCCGGCAACCCCGCCGGGGTCCTGCTCCTGGGCTCCGGCCCCTTCCCCGCCCCCGACCGCCTCCAGCGCGTCGCCGCCGAGCTCAATCTGTCGGAGACGGCCTTCGCCCACCCGCTGCCGCCGGGCGGTGAGGCCGACTGGGCGCTGCGCTGGTTCACGCCCACCACCGAGGTGGATCTCTGCGGGCACGCCACGCTGGCCACCGCCCACGTGCTGCGCACCAGGGGGACCGCGGACGGCACGGTGCGGTTCGCGAGCCGGTCCGGCGTCCTGCGTACCACCGCCCGGCCGGACGGCACCCTCACCCTGGACTTCCCGACGGCGCCGCTGACCCCCGTCGCCGTGCCGCCCGGTCTCGTGGAGGCGCTCGGCGCGTCACCGCTCTCCGTCCACGACACCGGGGAGAACGTCGGCGACCTCCTGGTGGAGCTGGCCGACGAGGCGGCCGTACGCGCCCTCCGGCCGGACTTCCCCGCGCTCGCCTCCTGTTCCCGGCGCGGCGTCATCGCCACGGCCGTGGCCGCCGATCCGGCCGCCGGCTACGACTTCGTGTCGCGCGGCTTCTTCCCGCGCGTCGGCATCGACGAGGACCCGGTGACCGGCAGCGCGCACACGGCGCTGGCCCCGTTCTGGTCGGCGCGGCTCGGCCGTGCGGACCTCACCGGCCTTCAGGCGTCGGCCCGTTCCGGGCTGGTGCGCACCTCGCTGCGGGGCGAGCGCACCTGGCTGACCGGGAACGCGGTCACGGTCGTCGAGGGTGAACTGCTGGCCGGGCTCTGAGGCGTCGGCCGGGCCGTTCACGGGGTGGGCAGCCAGCCCACCTTCCCGGCGAGCAGCGCGTACCCGACGAACGCCCCGATGTCGAGCAGGGCGTGGGCGACGACCAGCGGGCCGACGCGTCCCCAGCGCCGGTACAGCAGTACGAAGACCACGCCCATCACCATGTTGCCGATGAAGCCGCCGATCCCCTGGTAGAGGTGGTAGGAGCCGCGCAGGACGGAGCTGGCCACCAGCGCGGCCATCGGCGTCCATCCCAGCTGCCCCAGGCGCCGCAACAGGTAGCCGACGACGATGACTTCCTCCAGGACGGAGTTCTGCACCGCCGAGAGGATCAGCACGGGGAACTTCCACCACACCTCGGGCAGCGACTCCGGCACCACCGTCAGGTTGAACCCGCCTGCCCGCGCCGCCAGGTAGAAGGCCAGCCCGGCACTCCCGATCCCCGCCGCGACCAGTGTCCCGCGCACGAGGTCCGGCCGGGGGCGGCTCAGGTCGAAGCCGAGCGCCCGCAGTCCGGCTCCCTCCCGCATCAGCAGGTGGGCGACGAGTGCCACCGGAACCAGCGCCGTGGTGATGCCGAACAGCTGCCAGGCGAGGTCCAGCCAGGGCCGCCCGGGGGCGTACGAACCGTTCAGCGTCGCGGCCTGGTCCTTCAGGCCGCCCGGTTTCGTCAGCGAGCCGATGAAGCTGATGAGCGCGGACACCCCGCTGGCCCCGAGCGAGAGGGCCAGCACCAGCACGGTCTCCGACCCCAGTGTCCGCCGCGAAACCCCCTCGTGAGCAATGGTTCCCGCCACGCGCTTTGCCTCCACCCGTACACCCGCCGTCAGAGTTGCGTCCGGATGCCTCACCCGGCCCCGAGGGCTGTCCCGTAGCCCCTGCGGGGCAGCCCCTAGCTTGCCCGACGCCCGTGGTCCGCCCCGCCACCGGGGACACCGGAATCAGCCCCCGGAGGCCGTCACCGGGCCGGGAAGCCGACCGGCCAGGTGTGCACCGGCTCCCCCGTCTGCATCAGGTCGCCGTAGCGCCGGGTGGTGGCCGCGAGCGCGCCCTTCCGGTCGAGCCCCGCCTCCCGGGCCCGGTGGTAGGTGCCGGCCTGCCAGGAGGCGCCGTTGACCCGGCTCCGGCAGCGCTGCTCGATCACCCCCAGATAGAGGTCCCGGTCCGCCGGTTCGATGTTCCAGGCGTCCAGCCCGGCGGCGGCGAGCGGGAGCAGTTCGTCACGCACCAGCTTGACGGCCGGCACCGTGGCCACGGTGCCCGAACGTCCGGGCCGCGGCCACAGCAGCTCGGCGTCGATGCCGTGGCGGCACGCGGTGTCGAAGTTCTCGGCGGCGGCCTCGAAGGGCAGCCTGGTCCATACCGGCCGCGACTCGTCGGCCAGCGCCCGTACCAGCCCGTAGTAGAAGGCGGCGTTGGCGATCACGTCGACGACCGTGGGCCCGGCGGGCAGCACCCTGTTCTCCACCCGCAGATGGGGGACGCCGTCGGCGAGGCCGTACACCGGGCGGTTCCACCGGTAGATGGTGCCGTTGTGCAGGACGAGTTCGGCCAGGGTGGGCACCCCTCCCTCGGCCAGCACCTGGAGCGGGTCCTCCTCGTCGCAGATCGGCAGCAGCGGCGGGTAGTAGCGCACGTTCTCCTCGAAGAGCTCGTACGCCGAACCGACCCACCGCTCCCCGAACCAGGTACGGGGGCGCACCCCCTGGTTCCTGATCTCCGGCGGCCGTACGTCCGTGGCCTGCTGGAACAGCGGCGGCCTGGACTCCCTCCACAGCTCCTTGCCGAACAGGAAGGGCGAGTTGGCGCCGAGGGCGATCTGCACCGCGGCGACGGCCTGGGCGGCGTTCCACACGTCGGCGAAGCGGTCCGGGGTCACCTGGAGGTGCAACTGGACGGAGGTGCAGGCCGATTCGGGGGCGATGGATGCGGAGGTGGAGACCAGCCGCTCGACGCCCTCGATATCCAGGAGGAAATCCTCGCCGCGAGCCGCCGCCATTTGGTCGTTGAGAAGGGTGTACCGGTCCACGTTCGACAGGTTCGCCGAGACGACGTCATGGCGGCCGAGCGTCGGCAGGATGCCGATCATCATGATCCCGGCGTCCACCTCGGCGGCTTTGCGGTCGGCATATGCGAGACCGGTCCGCAACTCCTCGGCGAGCTGATCGAATACCCGGCCGCTCAGCCGGTGCGGAAGAATATTCACCTCCAGATTGAACATCCCCAGTTCCGTCTGGAAATCCCGGCTGGCGATACGCTGGAGCACCTCCGCATTCCGCATCCTCGGCATGCCGTCCGAGCCCGCGAGATTCAGCTCGATCTCCAGGCCCATGAGATTTCTGGGCCGGTCGAACCTCCGGTCCTCCAGGAGCCGCTCCAGGCCCTCCAGGCACCGGGTGAGCTTCCGGCGGAACTCATGCCGATCGGACAGGTCATAGGTGTCCGCCACGACCTTCTCACCCATCGAAGGGTCCCTCCTCCAGTGGGCGGCCCGCGGCACAGGCCGCTCTTATCACGATCGATAATGCCCCGAGGAAGTGATCCGTAACGCCTCCACGGCTCCCAGATACCCAGTAGTCTGGTGGGGGAAGCCTCAGGCACATTCCAGCGGCATGCAGCATATGCGGTCCCGGGTTCGGCACACGCGAGAGAATCACCGGCGGTTTTCAGCCTACCGCCGCATGGAGAAGATACCTGGCGAACGCACCGGCAGCCGTCCCGAACCCGTAGAAACACCGCAATTCCAAGGCTCGAAACCACCTTGCGGGCAATGCCCGGGGTGGGTAGCCGAAACACCGTGTGAACATTTGTCGTATAAACTCTGCGCACGGGGCAGAGAGTTGACGCACCGGCCCGGCCGCCCGTCACCGGCCTTCCTCTGGCCCCGCCACGCCGACACCGCCGTCTGCACCCGCCCATGTACCAACGTGTCTCCGAAAGTGAGAGGCGACCCACCATGCCGCTGCTTGTCTCCCCGGCCCCCGCGCCCGCACTGCGCAGCGTTCTCGCGGCACTCGGTTCTCCCACCGCAGTCCGCGAAGCACACACACCCGCCCTCCGGTCCGTCCAGGGACCGCTGAGCCCCGAACTCCCGCTTCCCGTCCATGTTCTCGACCGGATCGCGGCGGTCGGCGCGGCACCGTCCACCCGCCTCGCCGGCTGGCGGTTCCTGATCCGCGGCGGTGAGCGCACCGTCGCCGCCGCGGACACCGTCCTGACCGCCGACGGCTGGACCTTCTCGCACTTCTTCGAGGGTCCCTACCTCGCGTCGACGGAACTCGCCCTCCGGCAGGCGGAGTCGAGCACCACTCCCTACCAGGCGCGTCTGCTGTCGGTGCCCGAGCTCTACATGCTCACCCTGTGGCTGCACGAGGACACCGGGGACGACGCGGCGGGCGGCAGCCTCGCGCCGTCCGACGTACTCGTGCCGCTGGCACCCGCGCCCACCGGGATCACCGCACACCGCCCGCACCCGGTCGCCGCTCTGCTGCCGGTCATGACACTGCGTGTCGCCCCGCCCTCGCTGCCCGGCCTTCCGGAGGTGCCCGGCCTGCTCGGCTCGCCCGCCTGACCGTCCGCCCCGAGGTCCGCGCCCCCGTCCGCTCCACGACGGGGGCGCGGTTGGCTCATGCGGGCCAAGGGCTGTCCCGGCAGTGGCTTGCTGAGGTGCAGGTGCTTGGTGGTGCTGATGTGTGCTGGGCTCGGCAGCTCGGCGAGCGGACAGTCGGTTGACTATTCGCTCTGGTGGCGGATCCAATGACCAGCGTGATCACCCGGGCGCTCCTGCTGCGGCGAGACGTGATGAATGCGGACCGGCGGCCCTGACCAGGTGCGATTCGGGCAGACCGTGACCGCACAGCCCAAGGGAGACGTCAACCGATGACCACACCACCATCGCCGTCCGGAGCGGAGCACGCAGAGGGGTCGTCTGTCCGTGTGGGCGTACTCGTCCCTTTGACGCGGCCGGGCTGGGCCGAGGCGGGGCGACACCTGCTCGCAGGGTTCGAGCTGGCCGTTGACAAGGTCAATGACACAGGCGGGATTGACGGCAGACCACTGGAGCTGGTGGTCCGGGACACCGCGGCCGATCCGGAGCGGGCCTTGGCGGCCATGGACGAACTGGCCTCCCTGGGCGTGGCTGTTGTGGCGGGCGAGTATCACAGCGTCGTCGCCCGCGCCGCCGCCGGCCGGGCCGACGCCCTGGGCGTGCCGTTCCTCTGCTCGTCCGCAGTGCTTGACGAGCTCACCGAGGAGCCGACGAAGTGGGTCGCGCGCCTTGCCCCGGCGCAGTCTCGTGGCTGGCGGATCTACGCGGACTTCCTCCTCGGTGAGGGACGACGCCGGATCGCCGTGGCGACCCAGCCGAGCGTCTACTGGGCGTCCGGGATCCGCGTCCTGCGGGAGCACCTGGCTCCACACGGCGGCACTGTCGTCGAACTCGACACGAGCGCGCTCACCCCCGAGGCCCTGTGCGATGCGCTCGTGGACCACAGCGCGTCGGCGCTGCTCCTGCTGGTCGGCCACCCGGAGCCGGCGGTGCCGATCGTCAGGGCCGTACGGGATGACGTGCGGCTCGCGGAGATCCTGATCGGCGCTCCGGCCGGACAACCGGAGTTTGCCGAATGGGCCGCGCTTCTGGGCGAGGACGGCGCCGAGATCCCGTTTCTGCGTTACCTGCCTGAGGTCCTCGGCCCGCTCGGCGAACGCGTCGAGAAGGAGCTCCGCGAGCGTCTGGGCGAGGCGCCTTCCTTCGTCGCCTTCGAGGGCTGGGACACCGTCACCGTCCTCGCCGAGGTGTTCCGTTCCCACGGCACGGACCGGGCAGCCGTCGCCGAGTCATGGCCGCGCGTGGTGGTCGACGGCACCCGCGGGCCGATCCGGTTCTCCCGCACCACGGGCATCAGCGTTTGGCAATGGGCTTGGACACCGATCCAAGTCGTTGACCGGGACCCCGCGGAGCCCGATCGCTTTCGGATCCTGCGCGCCGGCTGAGAGGGCGCGGAGGCTCGTCTGCCCAGGAGGCCATACAGATGTCATAGCCATGCGTTGATTACGGCGATGAGGACGGTGGCCTCGAAGCGGACACCCTGCTTGCGGGCTCCGGCCGCATGCTGATGAGCGCCGCAGACCGTGGAGTCGACGTCCACGTTCCACGTGATCGCACCGTCCGCGTCGGCCAGGGACTGAAGGCGGGTGAGGATGCGGTGCCAGGTGCCGTTCCGCTGCCATCGACGGACGAGGTCGTGGACCCGAATCCAGGGCCCGTACTCGGCGGGAACGTCCCGCCACGGAACACCAGTTCGGATCCGGAACCGTATGCCGTCGATGAGCTGCCGCCGGGGCCGGACGGGCGGCCGACCCGCCCTTGTGCCCTTCGGAACAACGGCTCCGGCACCGCCCACTGCTCGTCCGTGAGATCTCCCCGCCCCATGAACTGTGATCATTCACAGCCCAAGATCTACTTTCGATACAGGCCCTGGGCGTGTTTCGAAAGTAGCGCCGTCCGCCCGGAGGGCGGGGCCCGCGGCGTCCGGTGCGTGCGATCGCAAGGCGGAGGATCGCCCTCGTACTGGACGT